>JBBRWN010000015.1:0-61243 GCA_038249155.1 Burkholderiales bacterium
ATGCGCCTGAAAGGTGTGGAAAGCGGCTCGAACTGAGGAAAAAGACCGGATAAACAGCCAAAAGTGCCTGAATATTGAGCAGTCAATGGTTCTCACCGAACCCCACCCGGTTCACAGGCTCAAGCCCGACAGCCTGCTAGGCGGCGTTTGGGCGGGTGCTGCGGCCGGGGCCGCCCAAGGCAATGGAACAGGTTTGCGCGGCGCGGGCGCCAGACGGGATAATCAGCCTTTGCGCGAGGCGCTGGCCGGTCGGTTTTGCCCTGAGGGCCGCCCGCGCCCGCCCGCTATGCGCTGGAACCTTATTTGATGTCTAAACCCCTGAAACTCCTTGCCTTTGACACCAGCACCGACCGTTTGTCGGTGGCGCTGACCGACGGCGCCCGCGTCTGGCAGCACAGCAGCCCCGGCGGCGCGCTGGCCTCGACCACCTTGATTCCGGCGATTCTGGCGCTGCTGGCCGAGGCTGGCTTGACGCTGGGCGAGCTCGACGCGATTGCCTTTGGCCGGGGGCCGGGCTCGTTCACCGGCCTGCGCACGGCCTGCGCGGTGGCGCAGGGTCTGGCTTTTGGCGCGAACCAGGGCGCGGGGATTGCCGTGCTGCCCATTGATACGCTGATGGCGGTGGCCGAAGAGGCGCGCTTTGCCCGGTTCGGCCCGGCTGGCATCGCTGCGGGCGCAATCGCCTGCGCGGGCGTGGACGCAGCCAGCAACGCTGATGCTGGCCCGCCAGCCCAGTCGCCTTTCACCGTGACAGCGCTGCTCGATGCGCGCATGGACGAGATGTACGTGCAGCGTTATCAATTCAGCAGCGGCCAGTGGCAGTCGCTGGGCGATTGCGCGCTGATCCGGCCCGAAAACCTGCTGCCCGATGCCGCCGACCGGCTGCTGGCGGGCAATGTGTTTGGCGTCTATGCCGCGCGCCTGCCTGCGGGCGTGGCTGCGTTTGAATGCGTCGAGGCCCTGCCGACGGCCACCGCGATGCTGCGCCTGGCGCCTGCGCTGGCCGCCGCCGGGCACTGCGTCGAGGCGGCGCTGGCCCTGCCGCTGTACGTGCGCGACAAGGTGGCGCTGACCACCGACGAGCGCGCCCAGGTCAAGGCCGACGCCGCGCAAGCCGCGCTGGCAGCGCTGGCTGCGGCGCCGATTCCTTCAACTCCCGACCAGGCTGGCTGAAGCCGCCATTTTTGCCATGAACGCAGTCCTGCACCCCGTTGAAGTCCAGTTTGAAACGATGACGCCCGCCTGGCTGGCGGCGGTGTTGCGGGTCGAGCACAGCGCTTACGAGCAGCCGTGGAGCTGCGCCAATTTCACCGACTCGCTGAGCGCCGGTTATCAGGCGCAGCTGCTGGTGGCCAGTACGCCGCAAGGCCCCGAAGTGCTGGGCTATTTTGTCGCGATGAAGGGCGTCGATGAGGTGCATCTGCTCAACATCACCGTGGCCCCGGCGCACCAGGGCGAAGGCTGGGCGCGGGTGATGCTGGACGCGCTGGACATCTGGGCGCGCGGGCAGGGCGCACAGTGGCTGTGGCTGGAAGTGCGCGTGGGCAACACCCGCGCCCGCAAGGTCTATGAAAGCCACGGCTTTGGCCATGTCGGCACGCGCCCGCGCTACTACCCGGCCAGCGCGTCCCACCCGCTGGGCGAAGACGCGCTGGTGATGAGCCTGGCGCTAATGCCGTGACGGGCGCCTATCCAATGACGCCGCTGTCGTCCTCTGCGATGAATCCCGCTGCCATGAATCCGGCCAGCCTGAATTTGGATACGCGCCAGCGCGCCATGCTGCTGGAAATGGGCATTCATGTCTGGCTGCCCGAAGCGCCGCTGGCCGAATTGCCGCCTGCGCTGGAGCGTCTTGCCGCGCCGACTGAACCGGCCATCGCCGCCGGGTTGCGTGCGCCAGATCAGCCTGTTCAAGCGCCGGTTTCCCGTGCGCCGCTGCCGCGCGAAGTGCCGCCGACGGGGCCAACTGCCAGCCTGCCGGATGGCCGCCCGCCCGCTGCCTGGCTGCTGGGCGAGGCCCAGCCGCTGTACGCCGAAACCGCCGGGATCAGCGGCATCAGCGGCATCAGCGGCGCCCGCTGGCTGGTGCTGGCCGAAACCCCGCCGACGGCGCTGCCCGGTGGCGCGCTGACCGCTTTTTCCGCATTTGACGGCGACGCCGGTCAGTTGCTCGACAACATGCTGCGCGCCGCCCGCCTCAACGGCGCCGCGCTGGCGCTGCTGGCGCCGCTGGTGCGCCAGGGCGCGGGCGCTGTCACGCCGGAGTTCTCGGCCGCGCTGGCCGCGCTGGTGGCGCAGGCGCAGCCCGACATCGTGCTCATCATGGGCCGACTGGCCGCGCTGGCGCTGCTGCCGAGCGGCGCGCCGTTCGGCAAGCTGCGCGGCCAGGTTCACACGCTGCACGGCGCCCGCACCATCGTCACCTACGACGCGCCCTACCTGCTGCGCAAATCCGAAGACAAAGCCAAAGCCTGGGCCGATCTGTGCCTGGCGATCAGCCTGAGCGCGCCCGGCCGTTGAGGCGCTCAGGGTGGCCCGGCGCCGCCGCATCCGGCAGCGGCGCGGCTGGATATGCGCCGTTCCGGCGCCGCTCTGTGGGCAGAGTTCTTACAATCGCCGCATGACTTTTCTCGACATGCTGGGCGCCGCAGAGCGCCAAAACAACTCCATGCTGTGCGTCGGCCTGGACCCCGAACCGGCCAAATTCCCCGGCCTATTGAACGGCGATGCCCGCAAAATCTACGATTTCTGCGCCGCCATCGTCGATGCGACGGCTGATCTGGTTAGCGCCTTCAAGCCGCAAATCGCCTACTTCGCCGCGCACCGCGCCGAAGACCAGCTGGAGCGCCTGATCGCCCACATGCGCCGCGCCGCGCCGCAAGTGCCGGTCATTCTGGACGCCAAGCGCGGCGACATCGGCAGCACCGCCGCCCAGTACGCCATCGAGGCTTTTGAGCGCTACGGCGCGGACGCGGTCACGCTCTCGCCCTTCATGGGCTTTGACTCGGTCACGCCTTATTTGAAATACCACGGCAAGGGCGCCTTTTTGCTCTGCCGCACGTCGAACCCCGGCGGTGACGATCTGCAAAACCAGCGCCTGGCCTCGGTCGAGGGCCAGCCGCTGCTGTACGAGCACATTGCCCGCCTCGCGCAAGGCCCGTGGAATCTGAACGGCCAGTTGGGGCTGGTCGTCGGCGCGACCTACCCGGCGGAAATTGAGCGCGTGCGCGCCGTGGCGCCGACGCTGCCACTCTTGATTCCCGGCGTCGGCGCGCAGGGCGGCGACGCGCTAGCGACGGTCAAGGCGGGCTGGCGCCCCGGCGCGCCCATCATCGTTAACTCGTCGCGGGCGATTTTGTACGCCTCGCCAGGGGCAGATTTTGCCGGTGCGGCGCGGCGCGAAGCCATGAAGACGCGCGATACGCTGCAGGCAGCGCGCCCGTCATAAAACCGCCGCCAGCCGCTTGAGGCCGAGTCCAGCGGTTGGCGCTGCACGCACGGCCGCTGAGGCTTGAGTTGACTGTTTTTTCCTAAAAATACACGGTGATGCATGGATAGGGCACGCCCGCACAGGTGCAATCTGATAGGCTTGAGTTTTTATTGTTGAAAGTTTTACCATGCTTAACTACGGCCTCGAATCTCAAGAAAAACTGGTCACGAATATCAAGGGCGTGATCTCTGATGCGGAAGATGTCCTCGCGGCCACGGCCGGTCAGGCGGGCGAAAAAATCGCCGACCTGCGCGCCCGCGCCCAGATTCGCCTGAGCGACGCCAAGGAGCGCCTAGCCGATGCTGAAGAGGTTCTGGTCGCCAAAACCCGCGCCGCCGCCCAGGCCACCGATGACTATGTGCATGAGTCGCCCTGGACGGCCATCGGCATTGCCGCTGGCGTGGGCGTGCTGGTCGGCCTGCTCGCCGGGCGCCGCTGAAGTGCATCAGCCCGGCGCCGCCTGCATCAGGCTCAGCGTGTAGGGCTGGCTGACGCGGCGGGCGGCCAGATCAGCAGCGGCCAGCAGCTCGACGCTGTGGCCGCGCTGCATCACCAGCAGCCGCCCGCACAGGTGCGTCACCACCGCCAGATCGTGGCTGACCATGATAAAAGTCAGCTGGCGCCGCCGCCGCAGTTCTTCCAGCAAATTCAATATTTCCGCCTGCACCGAGGCGTCCAGCGCCGATGTCGGCTCATCAAGCAGCAAAATTTGCGGCGCCAGAATCCTTCAGGCGGCGGGATAGGGGAAATGACGGACTTGCCAAGAAGAAGAACTCCTCTTCGGTTAACCTGTTTACGCTATGCACCCCAATGACGCTTCATGGCAGATGGTGAAACTCCTTTGAGCCGTATGAATGCTCTGCGCATCCGCTCGGCGTCCGAAAATCCATATTGACGAGCAACTGTCTGGACTGAATAGCTACCACTCTCCAGGGTGGCACTGGCAGCCTCCACCCGTAAACGCTCCACTGCCCGTGCTGGCGTGGTGCCGACTTCGGCCGTGAAGACCCGGGCAAAATTGCGCGGACTCATGCCAACCTGATCGGCCAGATCATTGACCATCAACGGCTTGCCCAGATTGCTGCGAATGTAATCCAGAAGCTGCGCAAAACGGCCATTTCCCATGCCCATTTCCAGCAAGGCCGAGTACTGTGATTGACCCCCATGACGACGGTAGTACACCACGAGTTGATGTGCGACCTGTCGTGCCAATTTTTCCCCTAAATCCTGGGCAATCAGTGCCAGAGACAGATCAATGCCAGCACTTATTCCCGCCGAGGTCCAGATATTTCCGTCATTGACATAAATGCGGTCTGCATCGAGGCAGACATCCGGAAAACGGCGTGTGAAGTCGGCACTGCGCTGCCAATGAGTCGTCGCTTTCTTGCCACTGAGTAGCCCCGCTGCAGCGAGCAGGTAGGCGCCTGAACAGACGCTGGTGACACGGCGGGTATTGCGGGCCATCTGACGGATGAAGGTCAGCGTTTGCGGGCAGTTTGTCGCGTTCATCACCCCTTCGCCTCCAGCGACCATCAAGGTGTCCACCTCGCCAACATCGGAAAACCGAGAGGTCAGCAGCGAAGTGCCAGCAGAGCTTTCCACCAGTCCACCCGTAAGACTGACGAGCGCCAACTCGTAGCTGCCTGAAGAAAATCGGTTGGCCATTTCGAAGGCGGCGATGGGACCGGCCACGTCCAATAGTTGGAAGCTTGGAAAGGCAACAAAAACTAGCGTCCGTGTCATGGCATGTGTTGATTGAATAGTGAGCCAAGGCGAATTTTCAATTCCTGCGTAAGAAACTGAGGATCAGTGTACGCATTGGCAGAAAACGAGGGAAATTAGTCATTTGAGACATTAGGCGACCCAATTAACATTAAAACGGAAAGAACAACGATCTAACGGAGGAACAACCATGTTGATGTCTAGCGTGCTACCCCCATCCATTGAACCTGCAACACTGCAAGAACCCATAGGGCTCAGTGGTGAGATCATTTCGCGTTCCCAGATTGGGCACGAATTCGTCTGGCCCAAGCGCGATCCTCGCACGCAATGGCAACCTGTCCGGACCTATGTTGCCAGCGATCATGCTCGGGTCAGGCTGATGGGGGTCTCGCGTCACTTCGACATGAATGTTTTTCTGGAAAAAACCAAGGATTTGGATGTCCCGTCGAGGATCATCGAACTGCTCAACCACAACGCATTCCAGTTCAATTCGAGAAAGAAATTCCGGGAGTGCGAGCAGTGGCGCCAGCGGATTGCGCGGGCTTGCGAGGCTGGCAAGCCCGTCGAAATCCTGATTCTCGCCTTTTGCGTGATCAGCAATCCCACCAAGCGGGTACAACCGACCGAGGTGACCACCGCCGAAGATGTCTCGCTTTTGCATCTGGATCAAATTGCCCGGCATATCGCCAGCATTTATCCGCCAGGCGCTGTCTTCCAGGTCATCAGCGACAGCACTTTTTATGCCCTGCCTTTGGGGGTGACTTCGGTAGAAGCACAGAACTATCTGGTCAAACTAAGGCAGCGCACCGAGGATCTGCAGATCGTCCAGACGATCAAGATCCTGGACATCACGGACTACCTGTCCAACCATAACCAGCTGTTTCACGAGCGCTTCGAATTCTGGCGCGCCCGTTTCCTGTCTGACCCGCTCTCCCACGATTTACGCCCGGATGAATACCGGCGCTGGCATGCCAGCATGCGCTCAACGTTGAATTCCAGGCGGATGGGTTTCGATTATGAGCAACTGGCCGCTCTTTTTTGTGCCGACTCCGGCTTGTCTCTGGGGGTTCTCGATGACAGTGCCACGGTTGCGCTGGCTGAGTACCCGGCCTTGAAAGCGGCCGCAGCCGACACCCAATGGGAAAACCAATACTTTCCCAACGCCATACGGGCCACCATTCATGCCAAGAAGCTTCCGGTGCTGGGCCTGCGCCTGTACCCGGAATACAAGCTCAGCTCCCGTCTGCTTCCCTACCATGAGGTTGCAGTCATCTCCTGCGAAGAAAACGACGGTGACGAACGCATGGAGATTCGGCACGAGATCACCCTGATTGGCAATCCGGCCTATACCAGAGTGGTTAGCCAGGATGGCGTCACCCAGTTCTACGAACACTCCAAGCTCGTTCAATGAACCGAAACGTAGCCCTTCTGGCTCTGTCCCAAGCGGCGGTGATGACGACGATAAGCCTGGTGCTGTCATCGTCCGCCTTGGTCGGCGTGCAGCTTTCCTCGCCGGGTCTTGCCACGGTACCGTTGGCAATCCAGTATCTGGCCACGATGCTGGTGCTTTACCCGGTAGCCAGACTCATGGAGCGCCATGGCCGTCGGTCCGTGTTTTGCGCTGGGGCGCTGGCAGGCGCCCTTGGCTTGGCAGTCGCGGCGGTGGGCATCCGTTTGGGCAGTTTTATTCTCTTTGCCGGGGCGGGTTTTCTCATCGGGATTTTCAATGCGGTTGGGCAATACTACCGTTTTGCGGCTGCTGATGCGGTACCCGCTGAACGCAAGAGCATGGCCATCTCCTTGACCTTGAGCGGTGGCCTTCTGGCTGCAGTGGCAGGGCCCATGCTTGCCCGCTGGACAAGGGATGCCTTCGAGCCACCCTTCTACGCCAGTTTTCTGGCGTTGATCGGCGTGGCGCTATTGGGTGCCCTGTTCACGGCAGGTCTGCAACTTCCGCCCATGATGTCGCCCGACCATCAGGAAAATCCGCGACCGCTCGCACAAATTGCGGCCAATCCAAAGTTCATGCTGGCCGTCTTGGGCGGCGTCGTCGGCTATAGCATCATGAACCTTCTCATGACAGCGACGCCACTGGCCATGATGAGTTGCCACCTGGGTTTTTCCCAAACCGCCACGGTCATCCAGTGGCATGTGGTGGCCATGTTTGCGCCGTCTTTCTTTACCGGTTCGCTCATTCAGCGAATCGGAACACTGCCCGTCATGCTCCTTGGCTGTTTCCTCAACCTTGGCAGTATTGCCATCAGCCTGATGGGGACCGGACTTCATCATTTTGAGCTCGCCTTGATTCTGCTCGGGATAGGTTGGAACTTTCTTTATGTGGGAGCCACTTCACTCCTGACCGAGACCTATCGCAAAGAAGAAAAAACCCGGATTCAAGCGTTCAATGACACCTTGGTGTTTCTAGGTGTGACAGTGGTAACTATGCTGTCGGGAACTCTGGTCAATACGCTGGGTTGGCAGAGCGTTAACATGTACGCTGCTGCGCCTATCGTCTTGGTCATGGCAGTGATTTTTCGACAAATCAAATGGTCGCACATTTCATGGCTACGCATCAATTAGACCGCATGAGACCGAACAAGTCTGCAGGGCAACAACACGATCAACTCATCACCACAGCAGCAGCGCACGCACGGCTGACTTGCTCGATAGACACACTCATCTTCAATCTTGCCACAAGCGTATACCGTTTGCACCCTTTCCCATGGGGAGCTTATCCGGCAACCAGCAGCCTCTTTAAGTAATGCCCGGTATGGCTGTGCGGATTAGCCGCCAGCTCTTCCGGCGTGCCCACGCCCACCACCACCCCGCCGCCGGAGCCGCCTTCTGGCCCCATGTCGATCAGCCAGTCGGCGGTCTTGATCACGTCCAGGTTGTGCTCGATCACGACGATGGTGTTGCCCGCGTCGCGCAGCTGGTGCAGCACTTTGAGCAGCAAGGCAATGTCGGCGAAGTGCAGGCCGGTGGTCGGCTCATCCAGAATATAAAGCGTGCGGCCAGTGTCGCGCTTGCTCAGCTCTAGCGCGAGTTTTACACGCTGCGCCTCGCCGCCCGAGAGCGTGGTGGCCGCCTGGCCCAGCTGGATGTACGAGAGGCCCACATCCAGCAGCGTGTGCAGCTTGCGCGCGATGGCGGGCACCGCCTTGAAAAACTCGGCAGCAGCTTCAACCGTCAGGTCGAGGATTTGCGCGATGTTCTTGCCCTTGTACTGAACTTCCAGCGTTTCGCGGTTGTAGCGCTGGCCTTTGCACACGTCGCAGTGTACGTACACGTCGGGCAAAAAGTGCATTTCGACCTTCACCACGCCGTCGCCCTGGCAGGCTTCGCAGCGCCCGGCGCCGTAGCCGCGCTTTATTTCCTGCATCACTTTACTGGCTTGACCCCGCCACGACGACCAAGGCCGAAGCCGACCCGGTAAAGATCGGGCAGGTTGACGCGTCCATCCTTCATGGTTTCAAAAATGCCAATTCGCTCAAGATCTTTGCGGACACCTTCCCAACCTCGGTCCGCATGTTGTGGCGGCAGCTCTTGCGAGGTGCTTCGAAAAAGATCCGATGTGAAATTCTGAGCCCACAAAGCCGCAATGATCGGGAACTCACAAGGAACGGTGCGTCCTTTCAGTGGAAGCATGACAACCCTAACCCACGGGTAATCTTCAGCCATTTCATTCACCCGTATCTCAGACGCTTTTTGCACCCCACTCTTAATACTTTCGTAATGCAGCGGATAGGGATGTGATGGGTACTTTTCACTTGAGTGCTCCGCCGCTTGGCGAATGGCTGCCAAAAAAGAGCGTGGTGAGGTGCGGCCGTGTCCGTCAGCCAAGTGGCTGATCGACCACACATACGGAACCCCCCTATTTGGCCCGCTTCCCATCCATGGCCCTGCGAGTGCTTCAAAAAGCGCTCGCTGCGCTGCGCTATCGCGTTTTACTTCATCTGCTATGTAAAAAACGCCATCCAGTGCGCGTGGTTTCAGTCCACGAACATTTTTATAAACAGCACGAAGTGCTTCACCACTTTCCCCTTGCGCATTGCACAACATTTGCCAAAGAAGGCCATGCAAATCGTTTAACTCCCATGTAAGAACTTCCTTGGTTGACAGTAGTTTGGATGCATCCGGAAAGTTGGTGATCGTGCGATTGGCTTGGTCTTCACGGAGAAAGACCTTGGCGTGCAAGCGCGGGAAGGACTTGAGCCATAGAACGACACGGAGCAAATCGCGCACGATGTTGTCCATTTCGGTCCAATCATCGCTGGAGCGATCCAGCGCATCAAAAACGATCATCCCAAACCGCCCTTCGGTTTGAAGCATCTGATCCGCTTGTTGAGCCAGTCTGGCTACGAGCTCAGGGTTTTCTTTAACCCAGGCCACTGTCTCACGCAGACTTGCCGTTGGAAATCCAGTACCAGTTACAGAGCAAAGCCAATGAACGACGACGCTGCGCCAAATGTCGTAGGGCGTGTGCCCGCTTTTTAGGAGCTTGGAAAACGTATCCTTGTCAGGATAGGCGTCAATATTCGGCTTGCTGCCAAAACCAATATAGACATCCGTTTGCTCTAGTTCTTTCACTTCGCTGGTGAGTGATGTACGCAAAGTAGAGTCGCTCAGCGCCGCTGTCCAAAATGACTTGCCAACCCCCCTGGCGCCAATGACCAAGTTGCACTCTAAGCGTAGCGCTTTTGAATGCGCTGGCGGGATATACACATCTCGCTGGTTCGGTACTTCACCATAGTTAGAGGTGTTTATTGGCAGGGCTTCGACAATCGACTCCCGAATTTTCTGCGCGCTAGTCATCGTGCATGTCCTCTGTTGTCGCCGTTCTGGTGATGCCTGCGATCAAATCACCAAAAATATTCGTAACCTCGTTGGCGTCAACCCCGTCCAGCCGTGTATGTATGGAACGTAGCGCTGCAAAACTCCGATGCCAGCGTATTGGCCAAGGGCTATGAGGGGCGCCTTCTTCTGAGTCGTCAAAGCTCCAAATATCACCGCTGGCAACTTCCCCTGGTGCTACTTCGTCGTAAAGCTCTTCGCTGAATAAATTCCAAGCGCTTTCTCGTAATGCTGAAAAATACTCAGCGCCTCCAAGCTCTGGTATCACTGCACCCACCAATTGAAGTCGTTCACGAATTTCGCGAACGACACCCGTAGTGCGCCAATGTTGAAATAGGATGCGATAACCTGACCATGTTTGCTCCCCGTCAATGGCAAACAGGAGCACCAGAGTAGCGCCCAGATCGGTGACACAGGCGGAGGCAACCTCATCAATGCCCGCACGGGAGTCAATCAAGATCACATCTGGTTTCAGCTTTTCTTCCAATGTTTTTAACAGACGCTGCAGGCGCTGTGACCAAGATTCGCGCTGCCCGTTGGCTGCCACCTTGGGCATCCAGGCACGCCCGAGTTTGGAGATGTATTCACCAGGATTTACCCCGTGTGCAGGAACAACATAAATATCACCATCGCGGGATAATGTGCTGGTGGCGATCATGTCGCGCAATACTGCATCACTATTATTCACCAAGTCCTCAACTAGCCAATCTGTGATGCCATAGGTCGGCCGTCGATCACCAGGAAGCAGCGAAGACGACAATCCTGGCGACTCTAAATCGAGGTCCAGCACCAACACCCGTTTACCACTTTGCGCTAAAGACCACGCTGTAGCAGCCATGGCGGTAGATCGACCTACGCCGCCTTTGATGGAAAAGAAAACGACGCGGGGAACACCCGCTGCGATAGGGGCTATGGTGGACCAGTTGCCTTCAGTAGCCAGACGGTCAATCACCCACACGCTATCTACATCAGCAAGTGGTGCGGCAAAAACCCCGTACCTGACAGACTCGACGTTTGCTTCAAAAAGAATGGCTTGACTCGCGGGGAATGCGTGCGCCCCAAGTTGCTCACACATGGCTTGTGTGATGGCATCCAGAGCGGTACGTGCCTGGGAGTCCTCTTCCCACTGCTCTGCCACGATCAGGCGAACTCTGCCATTCAAGTCGCGGTTCACATAAACGGGAGCAATCCGCTGAATCTCTGAACTGTACGAGTGAAATATATCTGATATTTTTGGAAGTATTTCGTCAAATGTAGTCATACTAAACCTGCTCTTTCTGCATTCTTTACGAGCTCACGAATCATATATGCCGCAGCTTGGTGGGCCTCCACGCGATCATGGTCAAAGCACTGTTCTTCCGCATAGCGTTGTTCAGCCCTCCAGTTGGTGAATGGATTCAAAGAAGGTAAACTATATTCATCCCCTGGAATATGACCGGAACGATAAGTTTCATAACGTACCCAAACTTTCTCTGCATGAATCCAATCTTTTTTCCGATTTGCTGGAGCGCCAGTGTCGTCCGTTTGCATCCCAAAAGCGATCATCAGTCGCTTCAATCCGCATTCCGCAGCCATGCCATACAGGTGATCGGCGTTCGCCAAACGCAAGGCACTAAACAGGTAATCAGCATCGCGTAAATGTCGGCGGTGTGCATTGAGGTAATCAGCATTCACTGGGTGGCCTTGGTGTAAAAACAAGATTATCTGTCCTCCAGCAGCCGCGCCAGATACCGCCCCGTAAAGCTGTCCGGATTGGCCGCGATGTCTTCCGGCGTGCCCACGCCCACCACCACCCCGCCGCCGGAGCCGCCTTCTGGCCCCATGTCGATCAGCCAGTCGGCGGTTTTAATTACGTCCAGGTTGTGCTCGATCACGACGATGGTGTTGCCCGCGTCGCGCAGCTGGTGCAGCACTTTGAGCAGCAAGGCAATGTCGGCGAAGTGCAGGCCCGTGGTCGGCTCATCCAGAATATAAAGCGTGCGACCCGTGTCGCGCTTGCTCAGTTCCAGCGCGAGTTTTACACGCTGCGCCTCGCCGCCCGAGAGCGTGGTCGCCGCCTGGCCCAGCTTGATGTAGCTCAGGCCCACGTCCAGCAGCGTGTGCAGCTTGCGCGCAATGCTGGGCACGGCTTTGAAAAACTCGGCTGCGCTTTCCACCGTCAGATCCAGGATTTGCGCGATGTTTTTGCCCTTGTACTGAACTTCCAGCGTTTCGCGGTTGTAGCGCTGGCCTTTGCACACGTCGCAGGGCACATAGACATCGGGCAAAAAGTGCATTTCCACCTTCACCACGCCGTCGCCCTGGCAGGCTTCGCAGCGCCCGCCCGCGACGTTGAAGCTGAAACGCCCCGCGCCGTAGCCGCGCTCTCTGGCGGTGTTCATTTCCGCCATCAGCTCGCGGATGGGGGTGAACAGGCCCGTGTAGGTCGCCGGGTTGCTGCGCGGCGTGCGGCCAATCGGCGATTGATCGACGTTGATCACTTTGTCGAAATGCTCGATGCCTTCGATGGCCTCGTGCGGCGCAGGCTCTTCGTGGGCGCGGTAGAGCGTGCGCGCCACGGCGGCGTACAGCGTGTCGTTGACCAGTGTCGATTTGCCCGAGCCGGACACGCCGGTCACGCAGGTGAACAGGCCGACCGGGAACTCGACGCTGACGCTTTTTAAATTGTGGCCGCTGGCGTTGATGACGCGCAGCGCCTGCAGCTCGCCCAGCGTGGCCTGATGCACGGCCTCGCGGGCGGCGCGGCGCTCGGCAGCGGGGCTGGGGGAAAAGCGCGGGATTTTTTGCGGGGCTTTCTTTTTCTCGGCAGCATCGTTGGTTTTGAGCGTCGGCAGCCAGGGCGTGCGCCGCGTCGGCACGGCAATTTTCAGCGTGCCCGCCAGATACTGGCCGGTCAGCGACGCCGGATTGGCCCGCACTTCGTCAAACGTGCCCTGCGCCATCACGCGCCCGCCGTGGATGCCCGCGCCCGGCCCCATGTCGATGACGTGGTCGGCGGCGCGGATCATGTCCTCGTCATGCTCGACGACCAAGACGCTGTTGCCGATGTCGCGCAGGTGTTTCAGGGTGCTAATCAAGCGGTCGTTGTCGCGCTGGTGCAGGCCGATGCTGGGCTCGTCGAGCACGTACATCACGCCGGTCAGCCCGGAGCCGATTTGCGAGGCCAGCCGGATGCGCTGCGACTCGCCGCCGGAGAGGGTTTCGGCGCTGCGATCCAGGCTGAGGTAATTCAGCCCCACGTCGTTGAGGAATTTCAGGCGCAGACCGATTTCGCGCACCACCTTGGCGGCGATTTCGCCCTTGGCGCCTTGCATCGTCAGGCGGCTGAAGTAGTCAAAGCTCTCGCGCAGCGTCAGGTGGCTGAGCTCGTGCAGGGTTTTGCGCGGGCTGGCGCTGGCGCCCTCCGTGTCAACCAGAAACACATGGCGCGCTTCGCGGCGCAGGCGGGTGCCGCCGCAGTCGGGGCAGGGCTGCAGGCTGCGGTATCTAGCCAGTTCTTCGCGCACGGCGGTCGAGTCGGTTTCGCGGTAGCGGCGCTCGAAGTTGGGGATGACGCCTTCAAACGGGTGTTTTTTTGCGACTTTTTTGCCGCCGCTCTGGCCCGAATCCATCAGGTAGCTGAACTTGATCTCTTCCGCGCCCGAGCCGTGCAGCACGACTTGCTGCACCTCGGGCGGCAGGTCTTCAAAAGCGGTGTCAATGTCAAATTTGTAATGCCGCGCCAGGCTTTCCAGCAGCGAAAAATAGTAAGCGTTGCGCCGGTCCCAGCCCTTGACGGCGCCGCTGGCCAGGCTCAAGGACGGAAAAGCCACGACCCGCGCCGGGTCGAAAAAGTCTTTGTGCCCCAGCCCGTCGCAGCCGGGGCAGGCGCCGACCGGCGAGTTGAAGGAAAACAGGCGCGGCTCCATCTCGCCCAGCGAGTAGCTGCACGCCGGGCAGGAGAATTTGGCGCTGAACAGGTGTTCTTTGCCGCTGTCCATTTCGAGCGCCACGGCCCGGCCCTCAGCCAGGCGCAGCGCCGCTTCAAAGCTCTCGGCAAGGCGTTGGCGCAGCGCGGGCGGCGCGTCCCTGTCCACGCGCACCTTGAGCCGGTCGATCACCACGTCGATGTTGTGCTTTTCGGTCTTTTTCAGTGTGGGCAGGTCGTCGAATTCGTAAATGTCGCCATCGACGCGCAAGCGCACATAGCCCTGCGCCTGCATAGCTTCAAACAAATCGACAAATTCGCCCTTGCGCTCACGGGCGACGGGCGCGAGGATCATCAAGCGCGTGTCCTCGGGCAGGGCCAGCACGGTGTCCACCATGTCGCTGACGCTTTGCGCCTGCAGCGGCAGATCGTGTTCGGGGCAAAACGGCGTGCCGGCTCTAGCAAACAGCAAGCGCAGGTAGTCGTGGATTTCGGTGACCGTGCCGACGGTGGAGCGCGGATTGTGCGAAGTGGCTTTTTGCTCGATGGAGATGGCGGGCGACAGCCCTTCGATCAGGTCCACGTCGGGCTTGTCCATCAATTGCAAAAACTGGCGCGCATAGGTCGAGAGGCTCTCGACATAGCGGCGCTGGCCCTCGGCGTACAGCGTGTCAAAGGCCAGGCTGGACTTGCCCGAGCCCGAGAGGCCAGTGATTACGACTAACTGGTTGCGCGGGATGTCCAGGTCGATATTTTTGAGGTTGTGCGTGCGCGCGCCGCGAATGCTGATGGTTTGAGCGCCGAAGTTTTTTTCAAAGCGCAGTGCCTTGTCGCTCTTGCCGGCCGGGTCATTCTTCGCCAGGAGAGGGGCCGGCGGGGGCGCCAGAGGTTTGCTGTCGTGGGAAAAGTTCACTGTGAAATAGGACGTTGCAAACTTTCCATCATAGACCTGAGCCAGGGTACCCACAGCCGGTTCGGGCTGCACGCGATTCAGCTAGCGATGGGGGGCGTCAGGCTGATAAATCCCGGCACTGGGAGATAAATCAGCGCACTCAAAGCTCGACTTTTGCCTTGGGAATCACCCGGATGCCTGAGGTTGTGGTTTGGGTCCTGGCTTCAATGTCGCACGCAATGCCGGAGGCTTGCAGGGCTTGTGCCACCAGCGCCGCCCGTTTGGCCGGCAACTGCCCGTCAAGGCGTAGTTCGGCCTTGCTGGCGCTGCTGACAAGACGCACCTGTGCAAGCTGCCAGTGCTTCAAAGCCCACCCGGTTTCTTTCAGTGCCTGGGTGCCTTGCGCATCCAGGTCGGCCGAGCCGCGTGCAAAGGTGATTTCCGGCAAGGCGCCCAAGGGCGGAACCAGGGCAACTTTCCACTTTTTCAGGTTGCTGGCCAGATGGGCTTCCTGCGCCATGAGTTCGCCCAGTCGCCACGGGTAGCTGGGTGCGACCTGAATGTGGAGCGAACTGCTGGCCGCATCAATTTCCACCGCAGTCGTGGGCAGTGGCAAGAAGCGCTTGAGGTAGCGCTGCAGGGATTCGGTTTCCGTCAGCTCCGCTGGCAAGGCCTGCGCCGGGGCCAGCACCGTGGGCAGCGGTTTGCGATCTCCGAGCAGCACCTGGTTGAGTTCGAGCTGGACCGGCTTGCCCAGCTGGCTGTTCATGCGCGCGCCCACGCGCTGCTTGGCGCCGGGGTCGATCTCGGGCACAAAGACCAGCGCCTCGACCTGCAGGGCGCCTGCGTCATCGCTGCGCGTGGCGATCTGGCCCAACTGCCAGGATTTTTGCGAGCCTTCTTCGCGCAAGATGCTCTCGACCTGCTTGGACGTGAGGGTGCGCGAGACCGCGTTGTTCAAGGCGCGCAGCAGCGGAATCGACAGCAGCGCCATCAGCAGCAGGCCGACCAGCGTTTTCCACAGCAGATCGCGCGGGGTGTGCAAATTGCCAAAGCCGTACCAGATCGCCATGCCCGCCGCGCTGAAGGAGATGGCAATCATGTTGGTCAGGAACAGCAGGGTGGCGCCGTCAAAAATCGCCTGGTTGCCGGTGGCCAGACCGTAACCGGCCGTGGCCAGCGGCGGCATCAGCGCCGTGGCAATGGCCACGCCCGCGACGGTGCCGATTTCGCGGCGCACGATGGCATAGCCGCCGGCCAGGCCGGACAGCACCGCCACCAGCAAATCGAACAAATTGGGCTGGGTGCGCGCCAGAATTTCCGTCGTTGGGGCGATGAAGGGCGAGAGCTTGACGATGACATAAGACGTGCCCAGCGCCATCAAAATGCCAATCAGCAAGGCTTTGGCCGCCTGGATGCCATGCTTGATGTCGGTGCTGGCCACCGCAAAACCCAGCGAGATGATGGGCCCCATCAGCGGCGCCACCAGCATGGCGCCGATGATGACAGCCACGGAATTGAGCAGCAGCCCCAGCGTAGCAATGGCGCAGGAGATGACCACCAGGAAGACAAAAGCGGGCGTCAAGCTGCCAATCGACAGCACATAGGTGCGTGCCTCGTCCCGGTTGACGCCGATCAGGTGGGCGCGCCAGAATGTCTGCAGCCGTGCCTGCAAGCGCTGGAAAAGTGTCTGGGGGAAAGTGGGGTTCATAGGCTTTAAATGATGCGTTTGTCGTTCAGTGGGGACGCGCTGGCTGGCGCTGCAGCTGCAAATCGGCCAGTGCCGAGTAAAGCGGTGCGCTGATCAGGCGCGAAATGCCGCTGGCCAGCAGCGCGCTGGCCATCAGGCTGAGCACCAGCGCGTGGCCATTAACCATTTCCATGACGATGATGAAGGCCGTCAGTGGCGCCTGCGTCACTGCCGCCAGAAAGCCGGCCATGCCCAGGGCGATGAGCGTGGGCGCATTGGCATACGCGGTCAGCTGTGCGATGTCGTTGCCCAGGGCCGCGCCAATGGCCAGCGAGGGGGCAAAAATTCCGCCGGGCACGCCTGACCAGCTCGTGATCCAGGTGGCCATGAATTTAAGCAGCACGTACAGGGAAGACGCTTCGGCGCCGCCCTCCAGCAAGCCCTTGGTGTGGGCGTAGCCGCTGCCGTAGGTGTCGCCGTGGCTGACCACGCCCAGAATCGCCACCGCCAAGCCGCAGCCGGCCGCAAACGGCACGGGCGAGTGTTGCCGCAGGCGGCTGAACCAGTCGCCGGATTTTCCCGCCAGCGACACCACCATCAACCGGGAGAACAAGCCGCCAGCGACACCGCTGCACAGCGCCACCAGCAAACCGGGCAGCAGCAGCGCCATGCTCAGGTTTTCAATCCGTATCACGCCAAAGTAGGTGGCATTGCCGTACACGGAAATGGCGATCAGGCCTGCCAGGACGATGGCGGCCAGGAGCAGGCCATTGTTGCGCTGCTCGGGCCTGCGCGACAGCTCCTCGATGGCGAACATCACGCCGCCCAGCGGCGTGTTGAAAGCGGCGGCGATGCCTGCCGCCCCGCCAGCGAGCAGCAGACCATGCGTCGAAACCCTGGACCTGGCGGGCAGCCAGTGCCGGGCATGGTGCATCACGCCAGCGGCAATCTGCACCGACGGGCCTTCGCGCCCGAGCGACAGGCCCGCGAGCAAGCCCCAGGTCGTCAGGGCCATTTTGACGAATGTCAGCTTGAGCGAGACATAGAGGCCCGGCGAAACTTCCGGCGTCAGCGCGGCCATCACCTGCGGAATCCCGGAGCCGCCTGCGCCGGGGGCGTAACGCCGCGTGAGCCAGACAATGGCGGCCGTGCAGGCGGGCGTCCACAGCAGCGGACTCCACCAGTAGCGCATTTCCCAGGAAAAAAACAAGGCCAGAGCGTGCTCTGTCATCCAGGTGAAGGCCACCACCGTCAGTCCTGCCAAGGCCGCGAAGGCCAGCAGGACGCCACGCTCCGTCCACAGCCGCCAGTCATAAAACTCCTGCTTGAGTGAGGAGGCGAGAAGCGGATGCGGTCTCATAAGAGAAGCTTTCAGGATGGCCTTGGCGTGCTGACGATGCAGCACAGGCCTGGTGGATTAATTACATTTGTAGCAATGTAATATACAAGCTATTCGTAGTGCAGAGATTGAATGAAGAAGGAGGCCCTGATGGGCAGGCGGTGGCCGAAGTGCTGCGCGCCGATCCGCGCTACGAACTGTGCCCGACACCGACACCCCCGTGATCGGTCTGGACCAGGTGGTGCTGGGCGAGTGGCTGGCCGCCCATCCGGTCGATGCGCTGATTGATTTTTCCATGCCCAAGGCAGTTTTTTTGTACGGCGAGGAAGTGCGTCAACGCCAGCTGATGCTGGCCGCCCGGCTGCTGCGCGACATTGCGCCGCTGGCCGATGTGGAAATTCTGGAGCAGCATTTCCGGGGCAAGACAGAGGTGATTTTCGGCTTTCCCTACCCGACGGTACGCCTGATTCACAACTCAATTGAGCGCAAGGCCTTCGGCACAGGCGCGGCGTTTGCCTTGGGCCAACTGGCCCAAAGCCCCAATGGCTTTTACACCTTTGACGATTTGCTGATGCAAAAGGTGCGCAGCCAGCTGATGGCGGGCTGATGCGGCCTCTATCATCGTCTGTCGGACTTACAGAGAATAGGCGCATGAACATGGAAACGAACAGCGAAACAAGCTCAGGCAGTGCGGAACAGGTGTTGCGGCGTTTCAGGGTCGTTTTCAATGCGGTGCGCTGTCATTTCCAGCAGGTCGAAAAGCAGAGCGGCCTGGGGGGCGCGCAGGTCTGGGCCTTGAGCGTGATCCGCAACCAGCCCGGCATCGGCATGGGCGGAATTGCCAAAAGCATGGACATTCACCAGTCCACGGCGAGCAACCTCATCAAGACGCTGTTGCGCAAAGCGTTGATCAGCATGAGCAAGCTGCCCGAGGACAGGCGCAATGTTCAATTGCAAATTCTTCCGGCCGGGCTGGCCGTATTGGCGCAGGTTTCGGGGCCGTTTGAAGGCGTGCTCCCCGTGGCGTTGGCCAAACTGCCACAGGAAAAGTTGCTGCGCCTGGATCAGGATCTGGGCGCCTTGATCGCGCTGCTCAAAGTTAATGAACACGCTGGCAGCATCCCGCTGGCGGAGTCCAGCCGGGTGTAGTTGTTTTTGGTGATAAATCGCGGAAGCAATAGCCCTCAGCATTCTTCATGCAGGAGAGGGGCCGACGGGGCGCCAGGGGTTTGCCGTCGTGGGAAAAGTTCACTGTGAAATAGGACGTTGCAAACTTTCCATCGCAGCCCTGAGCCAGGGTGCCTACAGCCGACTCGGGCGGTTTCAAGCACAATACAGGGCTATGCACCCGCCGGTGCAGGCGGAGTGCGCGGGCTGCACAGGCAGCATTTGCGCCAAGCCCGAGCAGGTCACCTGCGCCGCCTCGCCGTCTTTCCCCCTTGTGAGACTCTTTTGCCGTGTCGTCTGTTCCTGCGTCTTTTCCGATGACCGCCACCGAGCGGCGCGCCAGTTTTTCGCTGGCCACGATCTTTGCCCTGCGCATGCTGGGGCTGTTTTTGGTGCTGCCGGTGTTTGCGCTCGAAGCGGCGCGCTACCCCGGCGGCGATGACCCGGCGCGCGTCGGCCTGGCCATGGGCATTTATGGTTTGACCCAGGGTTGTCTGCAGATTCCCTTCGGTCTGGCCTCGGACTGGTGGGGGCGCAAGCCGGTGATCATCGTGGGTTTGGTCATGTTCGCGCTGGGCAGTGGTGTTGCGGCCTGGGCGCCGGATCTGCACTGGCTGATCATCGGCCGCGCCATCCAGGGCGCCGGCGCCATTTCGGCCGCCGTCACCGCGCTGCTGGCCGACACCACGCGCGACGAGGTGCGCACCAAGGCGATGGCGCTGGTGGGCGCCAGCATCGCGCTGATGTTTGCGCTCTCGCTGGTGGTTGCGCCCTGGCTGGCCGGCCATATCGGTCTGCATGGCCTGTTTGTCGTGACCGCTGTGCTGGCGTTGGCCGGCATTGCCATCGTGCTGTGGTGGACGCCGCCCGAGCCGCTGATTCACGCCAGCGCCGAGCGCGGCAGTGTGCGCGAAGTTTTGCGGGAGCCAGCGCTGCTGCGGCTCAATTTCGGCGTGTTCGTCTTGCACGCCGTGCAGCTGGCGATGTGGGTGGCGCTGCCCGCGCTGCTGGTGGCCGCCGGGCTGGACAAATCGCAGCACTGGAAGGTGTATCTGCCGGCGGTGCTGGCGTCTTTTTTGGTGATGGGCGGCACGCTCTTTCCGTTGGAGCGGCGCGGCTACCTGCGCGCCGTCTTCCTGGGCGCCGTGGGGCTGATCTTTGTGGTGCAGATGGGCTTGCTGTGGACGGTGTCCTCCGGCGCTTCAGTGGCGCCCAGCCTGGGCTGGCTGGCGGCGCTGCTGGTGCTGTTTTTTTGCGGCTTCAATGTGCTCGAAGCGAGCCAGCCCAGCCTGGCCTCGCGCGTGGCCCCGCCCCATGCGCGCGGCGCGGCGCTCGGGGTGTACAACACGGCGCAGTCGCTGGGCTTTTTTGCCGGCGGCGCCGTCGGCGGCTGGCTGACCAAAAACCATGGTCCGCAGGGGCTTTTCATGGTCTGCGGCGCCCTGATGCTGGCGTGGCTGGGCGTGGCCTGGCCGATGAAGGCGCCGGGCCGAGCGGCGCGAAAAACGCTTGCCGATGAGGCCCCGCAGAGCCGCCCGGCCAGTTAAACTCTCGCCCAGCACTTCGGGGATTTGGCTCCGGGGAATTCAAAGGAACACATTCATGGCATCCGTCAACAAAGTCATCATCGTCGGCAATCTGGGCAAAGACCCGGAAATGCGCGCCTTTCCCAGCGGCGACCAGGTCGCCAACGTCACCATCGCCACCACCGACAAGTGGAAGGACAAGCAGACCGGCGAGATGAAAGAAGCCACCGAATGGCACCGCGTCGTGTTCAACGGCCGTCTGGCCGAAATCGTCGGCCAGTACCTGCGCAAGGGCTCGCAGGTCTATGTCGAAGGCAGCCTGCGCACGCGCAAATGGACCGACCAGAGCGGCATTGAAAAATACACCACCGAAATCCGCGCCGACCAGATGCAAATGCTGGGCAGTCGCCAGGGCATGGGCGCGCCCGGCCCCGCCGGTGAAGGCAGTTATGGCGGCGGCTACGAGCAGCAGCCCCAGCCCTCCCAGCCGCCGCGCCAGTACGCCGCGCCTGCGGCGGCCCGTCCCGCTGCGCCCGCCCCGGCGCCGCGTCCCGCGCCAGCGCCCGCACAGCCCAGGGCTTCCAGCGGCTTTGACGACATGGACGATGACATTCCGTTTTGATTGCCCCCTGTGAGTCGCTGGGCCGTCGCTGACGCTTAAACGACTGACGCACAAACAAAACCCCGGCCAGCCCATCGCTGCCGGGGTTTTTTTCGGCTTGTTTCAGCGCGCTTCAGGGGCTGGGCTGGTTCTGCACATTGCTGGCCGCAATCACGCCGCCGCCCAGACAGACTTCGCCCTGGTAGAGCACGGCCGACTGGCCGGGCGTCACCGCCCATTGCGCGTCGGAAAAAATCAGTTCGCAGCCGCCCGTCGTGGCGCTGGCCAGTTCGCAGGCGGCGTCGGCCTGGCGGTAGCGGGCTTTGGCGGCCATGTTACCCAGCGTGGGCGCGTGGCCCGCGACCCAGCTGCAGTCCTGCGCGCTCAGGCGTGTCGATTGCAGCCACGGATGCTCGTGGCCCTGCACCACCCACAGCGTGTTGGTGTCGAGGTCTTTGCGCGCCACAAACCACGGCTCGTGCTCGCCAACGCCGCGCTGGCCGCGTGCCTGCGCCGCTTTTAAATCCGCGCCTTTGGCCTTCACGCCGCCAATGCCCAGCCCCTGGCGCTGGCCCAGCGTGTAAAAACTTAAGCCCACATGCTCGCCCAGCACGCGGCCTTTGTCGTTCTTGATGGGGCCGGGTGCCTTGGCGATGTAGCGGTTTAAAAAGTCGCGAAACGGCCGCTCGCCGATAAAGCAGATGCCGGTCGAGTCTTTCTTTTTTGCGTTCGGCAGCTTGATCTCGTCGGCAATGCGGCGCACTTCGGTCTTGTGCAACTCGCCGACCGGGAACAGCGTTTTGGAGAGCTGCGCCTGGTTGAGACGGTGCAGGAAATAACTCTGGTCTTTGGCCGGGTCCAGCCCTTTTAATAATTCGTGCAGTCCGGTGCTTTCATTCAAGCGCACTCTGGCGTAATGGCCGGTGGCGATTTTTTCAGCGCCCAGGCGCATCGCGTGGTCTAAAAACGCTTTAAATTTGATCTCGGCGTTGCACAGGATATCCGGGTTCGGCGTGCGCCCGGCCTGGTACTCGCGCAGGAATTCGGCAAAGACCCGGTCCTTGTAATTGGCGGCGAAGTTGACGTGCTCGATCTCGATGCCGATCACGTCGGCCACCGCCGCCGCATCGACAAAGTCGATGTTGGACGAGCAAAACTCGCTGTCATCATCGTCTTCCCAGTTTTTCATGAAGATGCCGATGACCTCATGACCCTGCTGTTTGAGCAGGTGGGCGGTCACCGCTGAATCGACGCCGCCGCTTAATCCGACCACTATCCGTTGCTTTTGCATGCCGCCGATTTTACCGGCCTGCCCGGACCGGACTAAAAACGGCCCGGCGCCTTGTAGATGTTCTGATGGGTTGAAATCAGGCTCAGCGGAAAGCGCTGCCCGGCCAGGTAGTCTTCCAGGCAGTTCAGCAGCAGCGGGCTGCGGTGCATGGGCGCGGTGGCGCGGATTTCATCCATGCTCAGCCACAGGGCGCGCACGATGCCCACATCCAGCACCCGCTCGGCCTCATGCGCGCCGAGTTCGCCGCAAAAGGCAAAGCGCAGGTAAGTCACGTCCAGCGGCTCGGCATGGCCGGGCTGGACCCGCTCAAAGCGCGACAGATACACGCCCACCAGCGCGGTCGGGGTGAAATGAAAAGCGGTTTCTTCCAGCGTTTCGCGCACGCAGCCTTGCAGCGGGCTTTCGCCGGGGTCCAGGTGGCCGGCCGGGTTGTTCAGGCGCAGGCCGTCGCGGGTTTGCTCCTCGACCAGCAGGAATTTGCGCACGCCGTCGAAATCGCGCTCAATGACCGCAGCCACCGTGACGTTGGGTTTCCATCGTTTATTCATGGCGCCAGATTATCCGGTTCCTTTTTGACACAAACCTTAAGTTGCCAGCCGCTTTGGCAGCGGGAGGGGGAAGTGTGCCGGTAACGCGCTGGTGCAGGTGTTGCAATGTGGCGGCTGGCATTTTTCTTGCTACTCCTGTTTTTCTGTAGCAGACTGAGGGAGATTTTCAGCCAGGGTTCTGCGCCGTGGATGCGCTGCTTTGCAGCGGCAGCGGTCCGTTTGGATGGATCCTTGTCAAAAAACTCCTGTAAGCTGTGAGACAGTTAACTGTTACGTTCTGGAACAATCCGGTAACGCCAAGAAAAACGAAAGCACTGAGGAGACACCCATGCTCATTGGGATACCTGCTGAAATCACGGCTGGCGAAACACGCGTTGCCATCACGCCCGAGACGGCCAAAAAGCTCAAGGCGCAGGGCCACACCATCCGCATCCAGTCCGGCGCGGGCGTGGCCGCCAGCGTGCCCGACGATGCTTATGCGGCGGTCGGCGCCGAGATCACCGATGCAGCGGGTGCTTATGCCGCCGACATCGTGCTCAAGGTGCGCTGCCCGCTGGAGAGCGAAATGGCGCTGGCCAAGGCGGGCAGCGTGATCGTCGGCATGCTCAACCCGTTTGACGCGGCAGGCCTGCAGCGCCTGGCCGCCGCGCAGCTGACATCCTTTTCGCTCGAAGCGGCGCCGCGCACCAGCCGTGCCCAGAGCATGGACGTGCTCTCGTCGCAGGCCAACATTGCCGGCTACAAGGCGGTGATGATGGCCGCTGACGCCTACCAGCGCTTTTTCCCGATGCTGATGACGGCGGCGGGCACGGTTAAAGCCGCGCGGGTGGTGATTCTGGGCGTTGGCGTGGCCGGATTGCAGGCGATTGCCACGGCGCGGCGTCTGGGCGCGGTGATTGAGGCCAGCGACGTGCGCCCCGCCGTCAAGGAGCAGGTCGAGTCCCTGGGCGCGAAATTCATCGACGTGGCCTACGAAACCGACGAGGAGCGCGAAGCGGCTGTCGGCGTCGGTGGCTACGCCAAACCCATGCCCGCGAGCTGGATGGCGCGGCAAAAAGTCGAAGTTGCCAAGCGCGTCGCGCAGGCCGATGTGGTGATTACCACCGCCCTGATTCCGGGCCGCGCCGCGCCGGTGCTGGTGACCGAAGAAATGGTCAAAGCCATGAAGCCGGGCAGCGTGATTGTCGATCTGGCCGCCTCGCACGGCGGCAACTGCCCGCTGACCGAGCCCGGCCAAACCGTCGTCAAGCACGGCGTGACGCTGATTGGCGCGACCAACGTGCCCGCGCTGGTCGCGGCCGACGCCAGCGCGCTGTATGCGCGCAACCTGCTCGACTTTCTCAAGCTCATCATCACCAAAGAGGGCGCGCTGAAGATCGACCTGGAAGACGACATCGTGGCCGCCTGCCTGATGACGCAGGGCGGCGAAGTCAAGCGCAAGTAAGCGGCTGCGGCCTTTCACCCCCAAAACAGGCCCGTTTGCCCCTTCAGGCCAGCGCGCTGCCCCTATGTCCGTTCAAGGAGAAGAGCATGGATCCCGTCTCGCACACCATCATCAACCTGATAATTTTTGTTCTCGCCATTTACGTCGGCTACCACGTTGTCTGGACCGTCACGCCCGCGCTGCACACGCCGCTGATGGCCGTGACCAACGCGATTTCTGCCATCGTCATCGTCGGCGCCATGCTGGCGGCTGCGCTGACCGAAACCGCGCTCGGCCAGACGATGGGCTGGCTGGCCGTGGCGCTGGCGGCGGTCAACGTCTTTGGTGGCTTTTTAGTCACGCGCCGGATGCTGGAGATGTTCCGCAAGAAAGAAAAGAAAGCCCCGGCTGTGGCCGCCGCTGACGCAGGAGCTGCCAAATGAGCATGAACATCGTCACGCTGCTGTACCTGGTGGCTTCCGTTTTCTTCATTCAGGCGCTTAAAGGCCTGTCACACCCGACGACTTCGCTGCGCGGCAACCTGTTTGGCATGGTCGGCATGACGATTGCCGTGCTGACCACCGGCGCGCTGATTGTCCAGACCGCCGGCAGCGCCGCTGGCGGCATGGGCTATGTGCTGAGCGCGCTGCTGGTCGGCGGCGCGGCGGGCACCTTGATGGCCAAGCGCGTCGAGATGACCAAGATGCCCGAACTGGTGGCTTTCATGCACAGCATGATCGGTCTGGCGGCGGTGTTTATCGCCGTCGCGGCGGTGGCTGAGCCTTACGCCTTCAATATCGTTGCCAAGGGCGAGCCGATTCCGGCGGGCAACCGGCTCGAATTGTTCCTGGGCGCGGCGATTGGCGCGATCACCTTCAGCGGCTCGGTGATTGCCTTTGGCAAGCTCTCGGGCAAGTACAAGTTCCGCTTGTTTCAGGGCGCGCCGGTGTCGTTTCCCGGCCAGCACATGATTAACCTGGTGCTGGGCTTGTTGACGCTGGGGCTGGGTTTGGGCTTCATGCTGACGGGCAACTGGGCGGCATTTTTTGCCATGCTGGCGCTGGCCTTTGTGATGGGCGTGCTCATCATCATCCCGATTGGCGGGGCCGACATGCCGGTGGTGGTGTCCATGCTGAACAGCTACTCAGGCTGGGCGGCGGCGGGCATTGGTTTTTCGCTGAACAACGCCATGCTGATCATTGCGGGCTCGCTGGTGGGCTCGTCCGGCGCCATCCTGTCTTACATCATGTGCAAGGCGATGAACCGCTCTTTCTTTAGCGTGATTCTGGGCGGCTTCGGCGGCGAGGCGGCGACGGCGGTGGCCGGTTCGACCGAGCAGCGCCCGGTCAAATCCGGCTCGGCTGACGACGCGGCTTATATCTTGAGCAACGCCGAAACCGTCATCATCGTGCCGGGCTACGGTCTGGCGGTGGCCCGCGCCCAGCATGCCGTCAACGAGCTGGCTGAGAAGCTGATTCACAAGGGCGTGAAGGTCAAGTATGCGATTCACCCGGTGGCCGGGCGCATGCCGGGCCACATGAACGTGCTGCTGGCCGAGGCCGAAGTGCCTTACGACCAGGTGTTTGAAATGGAAGACATCAACGCCGAATTCGGCCAGGCCGATGTGGCCATCATTTTGGGCGCCAACGACGTGGTGAACCCGGCCGCGCTGGTCAAGGGCAGCGCCATCTACGGCATGCCGATCCTGGAGGCGTTCAAGGCCAAGACGGTGATTGTCAACAAGCGCTCGATGGCGGCGGGTTACGCCGGTCTGGACAACGAGCTGTTCTACATGGACAAAACCATGATGGTGTTTGGCGACGCGAAAAAGGTCATCGAGGACATGGGCAAGGCCATCGAGTAAGCTGAACGGCTAGACTGGAGAATCCCGAACTGTCAGCAAACTGTCATGGAGATGAGTGAATGAATGAAGCGACCCTTGAGCGCCCGTGGCTCAAAGCCTATCCGGCCGGTGTTCCCGCCGACATTGACGCCTCGCAGTATTCTTCGCTAGCAGCGCTGATGGAGGAAAGCTTCAAGAGCTATGGCGGGCGGGTCGCTTACAGCTTCATGGGCCGGGATTTCACTTTTGCCCAGGTTGACCGGCGCTCCCAGGCGCTGGCGGCCTATTTGCAGGCTCTGGGTCTGGCCAAGGGCGAGCGCGTCGCGCTGATGATGCCCAACGTGCCCCAGTACCCGCTGGCCGTCGCTGCCATCTTGCGCGCTGGCTATGTCGTGGTCAATGTCAACCCGCTGTACACGCCGCGCGAGCTGGAGCACCAGCTCAAGGACTCGGGCGCCAGAGCCATCGTCATCATCGAGAATTTCGCGCACACGCTGGAGCAGTGCATCGCCAGCACCCCGATCAAGCATGTGGTGCTGTGCGCTATGGGCGACCAGCTCGGGCTGCTCAAGGGCTGGCTGGTCAACTACGTGGTGCGCCATGTCAAAAAACTGGTGCTGCCGTTTCACCTGCCCAATCCGGTGCCTTTCAACGACGCGCTGGCGCAGGGGCGGCGCGCCGGCTTCAAGCGCGTTGAGATCAAGCCCGAGGACATTGCCGTGCTGCAGTACACCGGGGGCACGACCGGCATTTCAAAAGGCGCCGTGCTGCTGCACCGCAACGTGGTGGCCAATGTGCTGCAGTCCGAAGCCTGGAACCGCCCGGCGATGGACAAGCTGGCCGCCGATGTGCAGCCGGTGTTTGTCTGCGCGCTGCCGCTGTACCACGTCTTTGCCTTCACCATCAACATGATGCTGGCCATGCGCACTGGCGCAAAAAACATCCTGATTCCCAATCCGCGCGACCTCGCCGCCGTGCTCAAGGAGCTGACCCGGCACCAGGTCCACACCTTCCCGGCGGTCAACACGCTGTTTAACGGCCTGGCCCGGCACCCGGATTTCAACAAGGTGGACTGGTCGCAGTTGAAAATCTCGGTCGGCGGCGGCTCGTCCGTGCAAAGCGCCGTGGCCCAGCTGTGGCTGGAGAAAACCGGCTGCGCGATTTGCGAAGGCTACGGCCTGTCCGAAACCTCGCCCTCGGCCAGCTGCAACCCGACGGACAGCCAGGTGTTTACCGGCAGCATCGGCCTGCCGCTTTCCAGTACCTGGTTCAAGCTGCTTGACGACGAGGGCCGCGAAGTGGCCCCCGGCCAGCCGGGCGAGATCGCCATCAAGGGACCGCAGCTCATGGCCGGCTACTGGCAGCGCCCGGACGAGACCAGCAAGGCCATGACGCCCGAGGGCTATTTCAAGACGGGCGACATCGGCGTGATGGACGAAAAAGGTTTTTTCCGCATCGTGGACCGCAAGAAGGACATGGTGCTGGTCAGCGGCTTTAACGTCTATCCGAACGAAGTCGAGGACGTGGTGAGCAAGCTCGACGGCGTGCTGGAATGCGCCTGCGTCGGCGTGCCGGACGAAAAAACCGGCGAGGCCGTCAAGCTGGTAATCGTCAAGAAAAACCCGGATTTGACTGAAGCGCAGGTGCGCGCCTATTGCAAGGAAAACCTGACCGGCTACAAGCAGCCGAAGGTGGTGGAGTTCCGCGCCGAGCTGCCCAAGTCGCCGGTGGGCAAGATTTTGCGCCGCGAGCTGCGCGACAAGAAATAAATCCTGCGTCCAGGCCGTGGCTGCCGACCTTCTGCGGCGCCAGCTGGGCGAAAAAACCAGGTCTCGTCGTCCCGCCCCTGCTGTGAACATCGCCGCAAAGTTTTTCGGCAGGCGGGCGCTGGTTCTTTTTTTTGAAAGCGTTGCCGGGCTGTCTTGCGCTTTATGGGCAAAATCCTGCCCATGACCTTCACCCCAGACGCATTTAAGCCCACCGCCATCCTCAGCGCCCTTCTGGAGGAGCAGCGCGGCCTGATGGAGCTGCTGGAGCAGCCGCGCCAAGTTCGCCATGCCGGGCGCGATTTCTGGCTTGGCACGCTGCACGGCCAGCGCGTGGTGCTGGCGCTGTCAAAAATCGGCAAGGTGGCCGCCGCCACGACGGCCACGGCGCTGATCGAGCGCTTTGGCGTGCAGCGCATCGTCTTCACCGGCGTGGCGGGCGCTCTGGGTGCTGCGGTCAAGGTCGGCGATGTGGTGGTGGCCAGCGATTTTTTGCAGCACGACATGAACGCCGCGCCGCTGTTTGCCCGCTACGAAGTGCCGCTGTACGGAAAAACCCGCTTTGACGGCGACGCGGCCCTGACGGCGCTGCTGTTTGACGCCGCCTGCACGGCATTGCGCGAGCGCAACCTGTCCGCCGGAGCCCAGCACGAAACCGGGCAGGCGCGCTGCGCCACGCTGCGCTTTGCCGAGGCGCGGGTGCATCAAGGCTTGATTGCCAGCGGCGACCGTTTTGTCAGCGGCGCCGGGGAGTCGCGCCTGCTCAAGGACGCCTTGAACGGCGCCGGCCACGCGGTGCTGGCTGTCGAGATGGAAGGCGCGGCCGTGGCCCAGGTCTGCCTGGACTACGGCGTGCCCTTTGCCGCCGTGCGCACCATTTCCGACCGGGCCGACGACAGCGCCCATGTTGATTTTCCGCGCTTTGTGGAGGAAGTGGCCAGCCGCTATGCCCATTTGATCATTCAGCGGTTACTCGAATCCCTCCCGGCCAGCGCCTGAAACAGCCGCGCGCTCACTGCAGCCAGCCGCGCTTTCTGAAATACCACATCGGCACCAGCGCGCTGGCCACCATCAGGCTGACCGTGTAGGGGTAGTTCCAGGCGCCGAGAAACTCCAGCTCCGGGAACTTCAGGTTCATGCCATAGACGCTGGCGATCAGCGTCGGCGGCAGCAGCGCGACGCTGGCGACCGAGAAAATCTTGATGATCTTGTTCTGGTTGATGTTGATGAAACCAACCGTCGCATCCATCAAAAAGTTGATCTTGTCGAACAAAAAAGCCGTGTGCGAGTCCAGCGAGTCGATGTCGCGCTGAATCTGCCTGGCCTCCTCGAACTGCTCGGCGTTGAGCATCTTGCTGCGCATCATGAAGCTGACGGCGCGCCGCGTGTCCATCATGTTGCGCCGGATGCGGCCATTCAAATCCTCGTGGCGGGCGATGGCGCCCAGCACCTCGCTGGCCAGCACGTCGGTCATGTCGCCGGACAGCACCTTGGCGCTGACTTTTTCCAGATCGACATAAATGCCTTCAAGCGTGTCGGCCGAGTATTCGGCATCCGCGTCGAACAGCTTGAGCAGCACTTCCTTGGCGTCCTCGATCAGGCCGGGGGCGCGGCGCGCGCGCATGCGCAGCAGTCGAAAGACCGGCACGTCCTCGTCGTGGATGGAAAACAAAACGCCCTTGCTTTTCAGGTCGTCGTTGACCAGGTTCAGGATGAAGGCCACGCGCACCGTGCGCGGATCGACATCGTCGGCAATCAAAAAGTCTGAGCGGATGTGCAGCTCGCCGTTGTCTTCCTCGTAAAAGCGGGCAGACTCCTCGATGTCCTCGTCCATCGCGTCTTCGGGAATGGACAGGCCGTAATACTGCTTGATCCAGCGTTTTTCTTCGAGGGTTGGCGACTCCAGATCGACCCAGATCGGCTGGAATTTGGAGAGTTCTTCCAGGGATTCGATTTCTTCCTGGAACAGCCGACCATTGGCGAGCGTGAAAATATTGAGCATGACAGGCGGGCTTAACGGGTTTCCAAGCGCCTGCGCAAGGCGCAAATCCAGCCTTGGCGCAAGAACGCGGGTTGTGGGGATGGTGTGGCATCGCTTTCAACCCGCTCTTGACGTCAGGGGGCGTCTGTCTGCGGCGTTGAAAGCGGGCAACTGGGGCTGCTTTCCAAGGATTTCTCCGTCATTCAAGAGCCGCGATTATGGCATTGAGACCGGCCTTTAGCTACCGCAAATCTGGCTCTTTCGGGTAGCAGAAATGGCCTCAAGCGTGGCCGTCGCCCCGGCACCGCCAGCGCCGTTAAAACGCCAGACTCGTCCGCCCGCTGGTAAATTTAGGTTACATAAAATAACAATCAGTCCAGCTAGAAAGTAAGCTGCTGAGCTTGATAAAGCTGATGAATAGATTGTTTTAAAAGAAGTTGTTGAATAATAAATCTTGAAGTTTGGCGAAGTAGTTACCTTTTTGCCGCGCCTGTTGCTGAAATAGGCCCCATATTTGTTACAACAATATCTTGCAATTGGACTGTGTCGGGGGCATAGTGAAGTCAAGAGAGTGTCCCGTCGGCCGCTTGAGCACCCAGGGTGGGGCGGCGTTTTCAACCCAGTTCCAATTTGTGGAAAAGGAGTCTCTGTATGAACTTGACGATCAGCGGTCATCACCTTGAAGTTACCCCCGCCCTGCGCGGTTATGTGACCAGCAAGCTCGATCGTATTACCCGGCATTTTGATCAGGTAGTCGATGTGAGAGTTTTGTTGACCGTGGACAACATGAAGGAAAAGGAGCGGCGCCAGCGGGCCGAGTGCAATCTGCACGTCAAGGGGCGCGATCTGTTTGCCGAAAGCTCGCATTCGGATCTGTACGCCGCCGTTGATGAGTTGGCTGACAAGCTGGACCGCCAGGTCGGCCGCCACAAGACCAAGGTTCAGGATCATGGGCATGTGAGCGTCAAGCGCCTGGACGCTTGAGCCGCAGCCTGCGTCTGAGCCTCTTGGCTTTCAGGGCGGTTTCGGGCACTTGACTTGGGAATTCACAAAAGCCGCTTGTCGCAACAAGCGGCTTTTTTCTGTCTTTTTTTATTTCCCCTCCCGCTAAAGTGCATAATCCGGCGAATTAAAGATCGTTATGAACCATCTTTCGCAAATTCTGCCCCCCTCCCAAGTCCTTGTCTGTGTTGAAGCGACGAGCAAGAAACGTGCGTTTGAAGAAGCCGGGCTCTTGTTTGAAAATCTGCACGGGCTGAACCGCGCCCTCATCACCGACAGTCTGTTTGCTCGTGAGCGGCTGGGCTCGACCGGGCTCGGTCACGGCGTTGCCATTCCGCACGGCCGCATCAAGGGGCTGAAGGCGCCGATGGCCGCCGTGTTCCAGTTGCAAGCGCCGATTGGCTTTGATGCGCCGGACGAGCAGGCGGTGAGCCTGCTGGTGTTTTTGCTGGTGCCCGAGGCGGCGACGCAAAAGCACCTGGAAATCCTGTCTGAAATTGCCGAGCTGCTTAGCGACAGCGCCCTGCGCGAGCAGCTCAAGACCAGCACCGATGCGGCTGCCCTGCACCACCTGATTGCTTCCTGGCATTCGGCCCACGCCGTCAACTCCTAGCGCACCCGTCGGCATGAAGCCCACCGTCGTCAGCGCAGACGTTTTATTTGAAGACCACCGTGCCGCCCTGAAATGGGAATGGGTCGCGGGTCTGGGCGCCTCCGAGCGGCGCTTTGACGAGGTGGCCGTGCGCGCCGCCCGCTCGGGCGCCGATCTGGTCGGCTATCTCAATTACATCCATCCCTACCGGGTGCAGATTCTGGGCGAGCGCGAAGTCTCCTACCTCATCAATGCAGCCCCTGAGGACTGTGCCCGGCGCATCTCGCGCATCATCACGCTGGAGCCGCCAGTGCTGGTGGTGGCCGACGACCAAGTGGCGCCCGACACGCTGCTCTCGCTGTGCGAGCGCGCCCAGCTGCCGATGTTTGCCACGCCGGAGTCGGCGGCCTTTGTGATTGATGTGCTGCGCGCTTACCTGTCCCGGCATTTTGCTGAGCGCACCTCGATGCACGGCGTGTTCATGGATATTTTGGGCATGGGCGTGATGATTACCGGCGAGTCAGGCCTGGGCAAAAGCGAACTCGGGCTGGAGCTGATTTCGCGCGGCCACGGCCTGGTGGCCGATGATGCGGTCGATCTGTTTCGCATCAACCAGACTGGCATTGAAGGGCGCTGCCCCGAACTGCTGCAAAACCTGCTCGAAGTGCGCGGCATCGGCCTGCTCGACATCAAGGCCATCTTTGGCGAGACGGCGGTGCGGCGCAAGATGCGCCTGAAGATGCTGGTGCATCTGGTGCGCCGCGAGACCATGGAGCGCGAGTACGAGCGCATCCCCTATGAGCCGCTGACGCAGGATGTGCTGGGCGTGCCGGTGCGCAAGGTGGTCATCCAGGTGGAGGCTGGGCGCAACATCTCGGTGCTGGTGGAGGCGGCGGTGCGCAATGCGATCCTGGAGCTGCGCGGCATCAACACCTACCAGGAATTCGTCGAGCGCCACCGCCGGGCAATGGAGCAGGACGACTGACTTTTCGGGGGGCCGGGCTCAACCCTGATGCGGGTGGCACACGGGCGAAGCGCCCCGGTGCGGACAGTCTTTCTTGATGCAATTGGCATAAATCGACAAGGCATGGTCGGCGATGACAAAACCCTTGAGTTGGGCGACGGCCTGCTGGCGTTTTTCAATTTCCGGGTCGTAAAACTCTTCGACCTTGCCGCAGTCCAGGCACACCAAGTGGTCGTGGTGCTTGCCCTCGTTGATTTCATACACCGCCTTGCCGGACTCGAAATTGCTGCGGTTGAGCAGGCCCGCCTGCTCGAACTGCGTCAGCACCCGGTACACCGTGGCCAGGCCGATGTCGGAGCGCTCTTCCAGTAGCACCCGAAAGACATCTTCAGCCGTCATGTGGCGCTGCTTGCCGCCCTGGAAGATTTCCAGAATCTTCAGGCGTGGCAAGGTGGCCTTGAGGCCGGTGCTTTTCAACTCGTCAATGTTGCTCATGGAAATCTCTTTGGGGGGAAACGGCTGGCGCCCTGGCGCAGCCCAGGAACGGGGCCGGGAGGCACCCAGCCGCTACAATGATTGATCATATCGCTACACCTTCTACTATGCCCGCCATGCCCGCAAATCCTCATTACGGCGTCCAAAAAGCCTTTATCGTCCTGGCCTGTGCATTAGTGGGAGCCTGCAGCAGCACCGGCACCAGCGCCGTCAATCCCGTCAACTGGATCACGCCCTACAAGGTCGATGTGATTCAGGGCAATTTCGTCTCCAAAGAGCAGATTGAACAGCTGCAGCCGGGCATGAGCCGCGACCAGGTCAAGGCCGTTCTCGGCACGCCGCTGATGGCCAGCCTGTTCCACGCCGACCGCTGGGACTATGTGTTCACCCTCAAGCGCCAGGGCGTCGAGCCCCAGTCCTTCAAGTACACCGTGTTTTTCAAGAACGACCTGCTGGAGCGCTTTGCGGGCGACGCCATGCCCAGCGAAGCCGAGTTCATCTCCACGCTGTCAAATAAGCGCAAGTTGGGCACCGTGCCACCGCTCGAAGCCACCGAGGCGCAGCTCAAGGCGGCCGACAAGCCGTCTGCCGCCAGCGCGCCGGACGCTTCGCCTGAGTCCGCCAGCGCGCCGCTTGACGCGCCCGCCACGATTTATCCTCCTCTCGAAAGCCAGAAACCATGAGCACGGTCATGACCCCAGACACGCCCCTCCGCATCGCCATCGCCGGCGCCAGTGGCCGCATGGGCCAGATGCTGATTGAAGCCGTCAACGCCAGCGGCGACTGCCTGCTGGCCGGTGCGCTTGATGTGGCGGCCAGCCCGGCCGTCGGCCTGGACGCCTGCGCCTTTTCGGGCCGCACCAGCGGCGTGCTGATCCAGTCGGACCTGCGCGAAGGGCTGAAGAATTCCCAAGTGCTGATCGACTTCACCCGGCCCGAAGGCACGCTGGCCCATCTGGCCGTATGCCGCGAGCTGGGCGTCAATCTGGTCATCGGCACGACCGGCTTTAGCGACGCGCAAAAAGCCGAGATCGCCGCCGCCGCGAAAGACATCGCCATCGTCATGGCGCCGAACATGAGCGTGGGCGTGAACGTCACGCTCAAGCTGCTGGAGATGGCGGCCAGGGCGCTGGCCACCGGCTACGACATTGAAATCATCGAAGCCCACCACCGGCACAAGGTCGATGCGCCCTCGGGCACCGCGCTCAAGATGGGCGAGGTGATTGCCGGTGCGCTCGGCCGCGACTTGAAAGACTGCGCCGTCTATGCGCGCGAAGGCGTGACCGGCGAGCGCGACCCGTCGAGCATCGGCTTTGCCACCATTCGCGGCGGCGACATCGTCGGCGACCACACGGTGCTGTTTGCCGGCACCGGCGAGCGCATCGAGATCAGCCACAAATCGTCCAGCCGGGCGACTTATGCCCAGGGCAGCCTGCGCGCCGCCCGCTTCCTGGCAGGCAAAAAGTGCGGCCTGTTCGACATGTTTGACGTGTTGAACCTGAAGTAAAGCCGCTATGAATTTGCTGGCTCTTGTCACGCAAGGCGGTTTTATCAGCCAGCTGGTGGCGCTGCTGCTGCTGGGCATGTCGGTGGCCAGCTGGGTGGTGATTTTGTGGAAAGCCTGGCTGCTGCAGCGCGCTGGCGGCGACGTGGCGCGCAGCACGGCGGCCTTCTGGCAGTCGGCCTCGCTGGAAAAAGCGCGCGAAAAAGTCGCCGCCTTTGACCGCGAAGCCCTGGTGCTGCCGCTGCTGGCAGCAACCCAATTCAAGGAGCGCGGCACCCTAGCCACGGCGGGCGAGCGCTCCGCCCAGCTGACGCGGCTGCTGCGCGACGCGCTCCATGCGGTGCTGAATAAATTGCAGTTTGGCCAGGTGTTGCTGGCTACCGTTGGTTCGACCGCGCCTTTTGTCGGCCTGCTCGGCACCGTCTGGGGGATTTACCACGCGCTGACTGGCCTGGGCGTGGGCGGGCAGCTGACGATTGACAAGGTGTCCGGCCCCGTCGGCGAGGCGCTCGTCATGACCGCCGCCGGTCTGGTGGTGGCGATTCCAGCCGTGCTGGCCTACAACGTGTTTGGCCGCATCATTGGCCGTATCGAGGCCGATCTGGAAGGCTTTGCCCACGATTTGCGCGAGCTGCTGGCCGCGCCAAACCATGCCAACTCGGCCAGCGCCGCCAGCGCGGAGGTGGGCGCGTGAGCTTTGGCCGACTGGAGCGCAGCGCCAGTCCGCAGCCCATGAGCGACATCAATGTCACGCCGCTGGTCGATGTGATGATGGTGCTGGTGGTGATTTTCATCATCACCGCGCCGCTGCTGGCCAGCAGCATCCGGCTCGACCTGCCCAAGACCGAGGCGGCCAAGGCGGGCGCCGCGCCGCGCTTTGTCACGCTGGTGGTTGAGCCCTCTGGCCAGGCTTTTTTGAATGACCAACCGCTGGCGCTGGACGAGTTGGCGCGCCAGCTGGCCCGAACCGCCAGCGAGCATCCTGACACCGAAGTGCAGCTGCGCGCCGACCAGCGCGTGCCTTACGGCAAGGTGGTCGAGGTGATGGGCCTGGCCCAGAAAGCCGGGCTGAACCGCATCGGCTTTGTCGCCGAGCCGGGGCCGGGGCCGACGGCTGCCGTGCCAGCGCCGCCAAGTCGCTGAGCAGCCCCGCGCGGCCAGCCTCTAAAATCAGCAGTTTGCAGCACTGTGCTGCCCGGCCCGTGCTTGCGGGCTCTTTTTCCGGTTTTCAGGGTTTTCTCATGCAAGACAAATACAGCCACCTCGACGTAGAACGCAGCGCGCAAACCCACTGGAACGCTGCCGACGCCTACTGCGTCACCGAAGACGCGAGCCGCCCAAAATACTATGCCTGCTCGATGCTGCCTTACCCCAGCGGCAAGCTGCACATGGGCCATGTGCGCAACTACACCATCAACGACATGCTCGCGCGCCAGCTGCGCATGAAGGGCTACAACGTGTTGATGCCGATGGGCTGGGATGCGTTTGGCCTGCCCGCCGAAAACGCCGCCATCAAAAACAGTGTGCCGCCCGCGCAGTGGACTTACGACAACATTGCCTACATGAAAAAGCAGATGCAGGCGATGGGGCTGGCCGTGGACTGGAGCCGTGAAGTCGCCACCTGCGACCCGGCTTATTACAAGTGGAACCAGTGGTTGTTCCTGAAAATGCTGGAAAAAGGCATTGCCTACCGCAAGACGCAAGTGGTGAACTGGGACCCGGTCGATATGACCGTGCTGGCCAACGAGCAGGTGATTGACGGCAAGGGCTGGCGCACCGGCGCATTGGTCGAAAAGCGCGAGATTCCGGGCTATTACCTGAAGATCACCGATTACGCGCAGGAGTTGCTCGACCATGTGCAGGTCGGCGGCGCCAAGGCCACTTTGAGCGGCTGGCCCGAGCGCGTGCGCCTGATGCAGGAAAACTGGATCGGCAAGAGTGAAGGCGTGCGTTTTGCGTTCACGCACAGCATTGCGGGCGCGGATGGCGCGCTGATTGGCGACGGGCGGATGTACGTGTTCACCACGCGCGCCGACACCATCATGGGCGTGACCTTCTGCGCCGTGGCGCCGGAACACCCGCTGGCGCTGCATGCTGCGGCGTCCAATCCCGCACTGGCCGCTTTCATGGAGGAATGCAAGGCGGGCGGCACGACCGAGGCTGAGCTGGCCACGCAGGAGAAGAAGGGTATGGCCACCGGCCTGTTCGTCACGCACCCGCTGACTGGCGCGCAGGTGGAGGTCTGGGTCGGCAATTACGTCTTGATGAGCTACGGCGACGGCGCAGTGATGGGCGTGCCCGCGCACGACGAGCGTGATTTTGCGTTTGCGCTGAAGTATCAGCTGGCGATCAGGCCGGTGGTGGCCGTTGCCGCTGGCCCGGCGGCGGGAGAGCCTGCGGCCAGCGGCTCATCCGGGGATACCGGAAAATCGCCGCTGGCCGCAGGCTCCCCCGCCGCCTACCGTGCGTTTGATGCGACGCAGTGGCGCGACTGGTACGCTGAAAAAGGCGCTACTCTCGCCATCAACTCGGGCAAGTATGACGGTCTGACCTTTAACGCTTGCGTCAATGCAGTGGCTGCCGATCTGGCCGCTTTGGGCCTGGGCGAGAAGAAAACCACCTGGCGCCTGCGCGATTGGGGCGTGAGCCGCCAGCGCTACTGGGGCACGCCCATTCCCATCATCCACTGCGACGAACACGGCGCGGTGCCGGTGCCTGAAAAAGACCTGCCAGTCGTGCTGCCGCAGGACTGCGTGCCCGACGGCTCGGGCAACCCGCTGCACAAGCATGAAGGCTTCCACGCGGGCGTGACCTGCCCGGTCTGCGGCAAGCCAGCACGGCGCGAAACCGACACGATGGACACTTTTGTCGATAGCTCGTGGTATTTCATGCGCTATTGCGACTCGAAGAACACCGAAGCCATGGTGGCCGAAGGCGCCGACTACTGGATGCCGATGGACCAGTACATCGGCGGCATCGAGCATGCGATTCTGCATCTGCTCTACGCCCGCTTCTGGACCAAGGCGATGCGCGATCTGGGCCTGGTCAAGATTGACGAGCCCTTCACCAAGCTGCTGACGCAAGGCATGGTGCTCAAAGGCGCTTTCTCCCACAAGCCTGCCGGTTCCGGCATTAATTACTACTGGGAGAAGGATGTGGACGTGTTGCGCAACCAGCGCGACCAGATCATTGGCGGTACGCTCAAGGCTGACGGCACGCCGCTCGACTATGAGCTGACGACCATGAGCAAGTCCAAAAACAACGGCGTCGATCCGCAGGACATCATCGAAAAATACGGCGCCGACACGGCGCGCCTGTACACCATGTTCACCGCACCGCCCGAAGCCACGCTGGAGTGGAATGACGCCGGGGTCGAGGGCTCGTACCGCTTCTTGCGCCGGGTCTGGAATTTCGGCGTCAAGCTCCAGGCGCTCAAGTCGGGCGCGGATGCTGCCAGCGCTGCCGGAGTGCCGGACAAGGCGACCAAGGCGTTGCGCCTGGAAGTTCACACCCTGCTCAAGCAAGTCGATTACGACTACCAGCGCATGCAGTACAACACCGTGGTGTCGGGCGCAATGAAGCTGCTCAATGCGCTGGAAGACTTCAAGGGCGAGGCGAGCGCAGAGTCGCTGCGCGGGCTGCAGGAAGGCCTGGGCATTTTGCTGCGGATTCTCTACCCGGCCTGCCCGCACATTACCCACGCGCTGTGGTCCGAACTGGGCTATGCAGCACAGCACGGCGAACTGCTTGACGCGCCCTGGCCAGAAGTCGATGCCAGCGCCCTGCAGCAGGACGAGATTGAACTGATGCTGCAGATCAACGGCAAGCTGCGCGGCGCTGTCACCGTGCCCGCTGGCGCCGATAAGGCCGCGATTGAGGCGGCGGCGCTGGCGTCCGAGGCGTTTGTCAAGCAGGCCGCTGGCGCGCCCGCGAAAAAAGTCATTGTCGTGCCCGGCCGTCTGGTCAACATCGTCGTTTGACGCTACTTCGCAAAGGGTCTGTTATGCAGCGTCGCGCTTTACTTGCCTTGATGACTTCTTTTGCTCCGCTGGCGCTGGTCAGTCTGGGCGGCTGCGGCTTTGCGCTGCGCCAGGCGCCCAGCTTTGCCTTCACCACGCTGTACAGCGGTCTGGCCGAGACTTCGCCACTGGGCGTGGAGCTGCGGCGCTCGCTGCAATCGACCGGCAAGGTGCGGGTCATCACCGATGCGCGCCAGATGAGCGAGGCGCAAGTGGTGCTGGAGGCGCTGGCCGATCAGCGCGAAAAAGTGGTCCTCAGCCTGAACAGCTCGGGCCAGGTGCGCGAGTTTCAGCTGCGCCTGCGCTTTACCTTTCTGCTGCGGACCGTGGCGGGGAAGGAGCTGATTCCGGCAACGGAGCTGCTGCTGCAGCGCGACATCAGCTTTAACGAATCCGCCGTGCTGGCCAAGGAGGCGGAAGAGGCGCTGCTCTACCGCGACATGCAAAGCGACATCGTCCAACAGATCATGCGCCGCCTGGCGGCGGTCAAGGCGCTGTAGCGCGTCGCTCAACCGGGTATGCCCATGCAATCAAGTCCTGAGGCTTTAACGCCAGCGAGCCTGCCGCTCATGTCCGGGCTGCTTGACCAGGCGGCCGCGCCAGCCGGTCCGGCCAGCGCCACGCCGCTGGCCATGCTTGATGACCCGCAGGAATGGTCCGTCTTCAGCCGTCCCGCGCCCCAGCAGCCCGCCTGCTGGGAGTCCAGCGTGGTGTTTGAGGGCATGCACTGCGCCGCCTGCGCGCTGACGATTGAAGACGCGCTGCGCCGCGTGCCCGGCGTGCTGTCGGCGGAGGTCAGCGCGGCCAGCCACCGGGGCCGCATTGTCTGGTCCGACCAGGCCGTCAAGCCCTCGGGCTGGATGCAGGCGGCGGCGCGGGCCGGTTATCCGGCGCTGCCCGCCAACGACGCGTTTGCCAATGAGCGCCGACGCCTTGAAACTCGTCAGGCGCTGTGGCGTCTGGGCGTGGCGGGCATGTGCATGATGCAGGTGATGATGTACGCGTGGCCAGCCTATATTGCCGAGCCGGGCGACCTGTCATCGGAGGCGGCGCAGCTGCTGCGCTGGGCCTCCTGGGTGCTGTCCATGCCGGTGCTGCTGTTTTCTTGCGCGCCGTTTTTTGCCAACGCGCTGCGCGATCTGCGCCACCGGCGCGTCAGCATGGACCTGCCGGTGGCGCTGGGCATGGTGATTACCTTTGCCGTGAGTTCCCTGGGCACGTTTGAGCCGACCGGAATTTTCGGCAAGGAGGTGTATTTCGACTCCTTCACGATGTTCGTCTTCTTCTTGCTGACCGGGCGCTGGCTGGAGCTGCGCCTGCGCGACCGCACGGCCGGGGCGCTGGAGGCGCTGATGAACCGCCTGCCCGACAGCGTCGAGCGGCGCGGCGCCGACGGCGTGTTTGAGCGGGTGGCAGTGCGCCGCCTGGGCGCGGGCGATGTGATCCGCGTGCTGCCGGGCGAAGCCTTTCCGGCCGACGGCCTGATTCTTGAAGGCGCGACGCTGGCCGACGAGTCGCTGCTGACCGGCGAATCGCGCCCGTTGCCGCGCAGCGCGGGCAGCGCCGTGATTGCGGGCAGCCACAACCTGTCCGCCGCTGTGCTGGTTCGCGTGGAGCACACGGGCGCTGACACCCGCTTTGCCCAGATCGTGGCGCTGATGGAAAGCGCCTCGACCTCCAAGCCGCAGCTGGCGCAGCTGGCGGACCGTTTCGCCAAGCCGTTTTTGCTGTTTGTGTTGCTGGCCGCCACCGGGGCGGGCGCTTACTGGTGGCGCCATGACCCCGGCCACGCGCTGATGGTGGCGGTGGCGGTGCTGATCGTCACCTGTCCGTGTGCGCTGTCGCTGGCCACGCCGGCCGCGATGCTGGCCAGCGCGGGCGCGCTGGCCCGGCGCGGCGTGCTGGTGCGCCGCCTGCAGGCGCTGGAAAGCCTGGCCGCCGTGGACACGGTGGTGTTCGACAAGACCGGAACCCTGACGCAGGACGCTTTTGCGCTCGGCGACATCTGCACGCGCGAGGGCGTATCGCCTGAGCAGGCGTTGGCGATGGCGGCTGCGCTGGCCCGGCATTCGCTGCATCCGGTGTCGCGCGCCTTGGTGGCTGCAGAGGAGGGTGGCGCATCCAACATCGCTCTCTGGCAGGCCGATGCTGTGCAGGAAACGGCAGGCCAAGGCGTATCCGGGCGCCTACTGACTGCTGACGGGCAGGGCATTGGCGTGGCGACGCGTCTGGGATCGGCAAGTTTTTGCGGCGTGACCCAGCCCGCCAACGATGCCTTGCGGGCCTACCTGAGCGATGACCAGGGCTGGCTGGCCACATTTTCGCTGGATGAAAACCTGCGCCACGATGCGCGCGCCACGGTCGCTGCGTTGCAGGCACAAGGTGTACAAGTGCATCTTTTGTCAGGAGATGTGTCTGAGTCTGTGGCCAGGATTGCGCGCCAGACCGGTATTGAGCAGGCCAGGGGCCATTGCACGCCGCAGGATAAATTGGTCTTTGTGCGCGAGTTGCAGGCCCAGGGCCGCAAGGTGGCGATGGTGGGTGACGGCCTGAACGACGGCCCGGTGCTGGCTGGCGCGCATGTGTCCTTTGCCTTCGGGCGCGCCGTGCCGCTGGCGCAGGCGCAATCGGATTTTGTCGTGCTGGGCGACGGTCTGGGCGCTGTGGCGCAGACTTTTTTGCGCGCACGCCGCACATTAAGTGTGGTTTTTCAGAATTTAGCCTGGGCAGCTCTTTACAATGCCGTGTGCGTGCCCCTGGCGGTGGCTGGCTGGTTGCCAGCATGGCTGGCCGGTTTGGGCATGGCCTTTAGTTCGCTAGTCGTGGTGCTCAATGCGCTGCGGCTGACGGCAACCATTTCCCCCTTCGAGAGCCTTTGATGGACATCCTTTTTTTGCTGATTCCGCTGTCCGTCAGCCTGGCTTTTCTGATTTTGGGGGGCTTGTGGTGGGCCATTTATCGGGGGCAATTTGAAGATATTGAGGCCGAGGGTGAGCGCATCCTTCGGAATGATTGACGCAAGTCAATCTGCACTTGGTTACGGACGGTTACTCTCGCAAGGTTAATTAGACAAGAGGTGAAAATGACATTTGCCAATACACAGGCCACTACTTACAACGACACCGTTGTCAGGCAGTTTGCCATCATGACGGTTGTTTGGGGCGTGGTCGGTATGCTGGTTGGCGTGATCATCGCCTCCCAGTTGGCCTGGCCAGAGCTTAATCTGGGGATTCCCTGGCTAACCTATGGGCGCTTGCGACCCTTACATACGAATGCAGTGATTTTTGCCTTCGGGGGTTGCGGTCTGTTCGCAACCTCTTATTACGTTGTCCAGCGCACCTGCCAGGTCCGCCTGTTCAGCGACAAGCTGGCAGCCTTCACCTTCTGGGGCTGGCAACTGGTGATTCTGTCCGCTGTCGTCTCTCTGCCGCTGGGCTACACCCAGGGCAAGGAATACGCCGAACTCGAATGGCCTATCGACATTCTGATTACCCTGGTGTGGGTCACCTATGCCGTGGTGTTCTTTGGCACGGTGGGCACCCGCAAGGTGCGCCACATCTACGTGGCCAACTGGTTTTTCGGTGCGTTCATTTTGGCTGTGGCGCTGCTGCACCTGGTTAACAGCGCAGCGATTCCGGTCGGTGCCTTCAAGTCTTACTCGGCCTACGCCGGTGTGCAGGACGCGATGGTCCAGTGGTGGTACGGTCACAACGCGGTGGGCTTTTTCCTGACGGCAGGTTTCCTGGGCATGATGTATTACTTTGTGCCCAAGCAGGCCGAGCGTCCGGTTTATTCCTACCGCCTGTCCATCGTCCACTTCTGGGCGCTGATTTTCACCTATATGTGGGCTGGTCCGCATCACCTGCACTACACCGCCCTGCCTGACTGGACCCAGTCGGTCGGTATGGTGTTCTCCCTGATTCTGCTGGCGCCAAGCTGGGGCGGCATGATCAACGGCGTGATGACTCTGTCGGGCGCCTGGCACAAGCTGCGCGACGACCCTATCCTGCGCTTCCTGATTGTTTCCCTGTCCTTCTACGGCATGAGCACGTTTGAAGGCCCGATGATGGCCATCAAGACTGTCAACGCGCTTTCCCACTATACCGACTGGACTGTTGGTCATGTGCATTCTGGCGCGCTGGGCTGGGTGGGCCTGGTCACCATCGGCAGTCTGTACTACCTGATTCCGCGCCTCTTCGGCCAAAAACAGATGTACAGCATGAAGGCTGTGGAAATTCACTTCTGGACGGCCACCATCGGTATCGTGATCTATATCGCGGCCATGTGGATTGCCGGCGTGATGCAAGGCCTGATGTGGCGCGCCATCAACCCTGATGGCACCCTGACCTACACCTTTGTGGAAAGCGTCAAGGCGACCTTCCCCTTCTATGTGCTGCGCTTGACGGGCGGGTTGCTGTATCTCAGCGGCATGCTGGTCATGCTGTGGAACACGATCATGACGGCAACCGCAGGTCGTGCGGTCACTGTTCAAATTCCGGCTGCTGTGGCCCACGCTTGAGGAAAAACATCAACATGGCTAACCATCAATCCAGCGGCGGCCTCTCTCACGAGAAGGTCGAAACCAACAACTTTCTGATGATCGTGCTGATCCTCATCACGCTCCTTTTTGGCGGCATGGTGGAGATCGTCCCGCTGTTCTTCCAGAAGTCCACCACCGAGCCCATCAAGGGCTTGCAGCCCTACACGGCGCTGCAGGTCATCGGCCGCGATATTTTTGTGCGCGAAGGCTGCTACAACTGCCACTCACAAATGATTCGTCCCTTCCGCGCAGAAACGCTGCGCTATGGTCCTTACTCTCTGGCGGGCGAGTCTGTCTATGACCATCCGTTCCAGTGGGGCAGCAAGCGCACCGGCCCGGATCTGGCGCGCGTGGGCACCAAATACAGCAATGAATGGCACAAGATTCACCTGAACAACCCGCGTGATCTGGTACCCGAGTCCAACATGCCGGCTTACCCGTGGCTTGAAAAGAATCTGGTTGATGAAACCACGATTGCAGCTCACATGACAGGCTTGCGTAAAGTCGGAACGCCTTACACAGATGAAGAAATTGCCAAGGCCGCCGAAGATGTCAAGGGTAAAACCGAGATAGATGCCGTGATTGCCTACTTGCAGGTTCTCGGAATTCACCGTAAATAACTTCACAGAATGGCGATTATGGATGTCAATATACTCAGATCCATTGTGACTGTGGTCACTTTCATCATCTTCCTGAGAATCGTGGCTTGGGCTTGGTCCAGCCGTAATGCTGAAAGTTTTGAGGAGGCAGCCCAGCTGCCCTTTAAACAAGACGAATAGACAGCGCCAAAGAACTGTGGATAAGGAATAAAAAATGAGCGATTTCACCAGTACTTTCTGGTCGGTCTATGTGACTGGCATCTCGCTGGTGGGCATTTTTGCCTGCCTGGTGCTCTTGTGGTTCAGTGGCAAGGCCAAGGCCATGACCGCCAATGACAATACCACCGGCCATGTCTGGGATGGCGACCTGCGCGAGATGAACAACCCCTTGCCGCGCTGGTGGGTGTGGCTGTTCATCATCACGGTGGTGTTTGGTCTGGGCTATTTGGCCATGTACCCAGGTCTGGGTAACTATGGCGGCAAGTTCGGCTGGAGCCAGGTGGGCCAGTACGAAGCCGAAGTAGCCAAGGGCAACAAGGAAGTCGAACCCCTGTATGCCCGCTTCAACAGCATGAAGCCCGAGGATGTGGCTGGCGATCCACAAGCTATGGCCATTGGCGAGCGTCTGTTCATGAACAACTGTTCGCAGTGCCACGGATCGGATGCGCGCGGCAGCAAGGGTTTCCCGAACCTGACCGACAAGGACTGGTTGCACGGCGGAACCCCCGACAAAATCATCGAGACCATCACTAACGGACGTATCGGCAACATGCCATCAATGGTTGCAGCTATTGGAACGCCCGAGGATGTGCGCAATTTGGCCCAGTATGTGCTGAGCCTGTCGAACAGCCCGCATGACTCGCTCAAGGCTGCGCTTGGCAAGCCTAAGTTTGCTGCCTGCGCTGCATGCCACGGTGCTGATGGCAAGGGCAACCAGGCCATCGGCTCGGCTAACCTGACGGACGATATCTGGCTTCACGGCTGGGGCGAAAACGCCATTGTTGCCATGATCAACAACGGCAAGGTCAACCAGATGCCGGCCCAGGCCAGCAAGCTGACTGAGTCCCAGATTCACGTCTTGGCATCCTATGTTTGGGGTCTTTCCAACAAGCCAGGCGCTACGGTAACGAAGTAATTTATGCTCGGCGGAGTTCCCCTGTGGGAACTTGCGCAGGAAAACTACTTTTGAACACTACCGAATCCCCCCCCAGAAAAATTATTCCAATTGCGGTTGCGGCAGAGGAAAAGCAGGAATTTTTCTCTCTGTATCAGGCCCAGAAGAAGATTCATCCACGCAGCGTCTCGGGACTGTTCACCCGCTGGCGCTGGGCGATGGTATTTATCACCCAGATTGTTTTTTACGGCCTGCCTTGGATCGAATGGGGTCAGCGACAGGCGGTGCTTTTCGATCTGGGTGCGCGGCGCTTTTATATTTTTGGCTTGCTTCTTTACCCGCAGGACTTTATCTACCTGGCCGGCCTGCTGGTCATTTGTGCCTTGGCGCTGTTTTTGTTCACGGCGGTGGCCGGGCGTCAGTGGTGTGGTTACACCTGTCCGCAAACCGTTTATACCGAGATTTTTTTGTGGCTGGAAAAACTCACCGAGGGTGACCGCTCCGCGCGCCTGCGACTTGATGCCAGTCCCATGTCCGCGAACAAGCTCGCCCGCAAGGTCGGCAAGCACTTTTTGTGGCTTTCCCTTTCCTTATGGACCGGTTTCACCTTTGTCGGCTACTTCACGCCGATCAAGGAGCTCGGCCTGAGTTTCGTCAGCGCTGACATGGGGTCCTGGGAAACCTTCTGGGTGTTTTTCTACGGTTTTGCCACTTATGGAAACGCAGGCTTCATGCGCGAGCAGGTGTGCAAGTACATGTGCCCTTACGCCCGCTTCCAGAGCGCCATGTTCGACAAGGACACCTTGATCGTCACCTACGACGAGGCGCGCGGCGAGCCCCGTGGCGGGCGCTCAAAAAAGGCCGATCTCAAAACGCTGAATGTGGGCTCGTGCGTTGACTGCACCCTGTGTGTCCAGGTATGTCCCACCGGCATTGATATCCGCCAAGGTCTGCAGTACGAATGCATCAGTTGTGCCGCCTGCATTGATGCCTGCGACACCGTGATGGACAAGATGAATTACCCTCGGGGGCTGATTCGCTACTCCACCCAGAACGCCGTGGCGCAGGGCTGGGGGCGCGCCCAGCTGCTGCGCAGAATCATGCGCCCCCGGGTGCTGATTTACACCGCCATCTTGGGCCTTGTCACGATGGGTCTGGTGGCCAGTCTCGTGCTACGCACGCCCTTCAAGGTCGATGTCATCCGTGACAGAGCTGCTTTGGCGCGCATCGTCAGCGGCGGCAAGATTGAAAATGTGTACCGCCTGCAGGTGGTGAATGCCACTGAAAGCACCCAGAATTACCGCATCAGCGCCAGCGGTCTGCCCGGTTTGACGCTGGGTTCAGAAAGCATGCTGGCGGTGGCGCCGACCGAGTCGCGCGGGCTGACGGTCACCCTGCAACTCCCTTATGAGGGGGCCGCGCCGGGCGCCCATCCTATATATTTTGAAATTGAAGCGCTTAACACTGCGGGGCACGTCACGGAAAAGTCAGTCTTTTTGGTGCCCCGATAACCAACGGATGATTCTTATGAGTGAAAATCAAGCACAACCCTGGTGGAAGTTTGGCCATGTCTGGCTCGTTGTCGCCGGGCCCGCCGTGGTGGTGGTGGCCTCCTTCGTCACCTTGTACCTGGCCATCACCATTCCTGATCCGGTAATTACCGACGCCAAGAGCGGTGCCCCAGCGATGCAGGCGCGAAACCACGCGGCAACCGGTGTTCCTGCGCCTTCAAAACCTTAATTAGGCCATTTTCGGCTGGCCTGTCATGGCTTCCAATGTCTTGACGGGCTCTTTTTACTGGCAGGACTGGGCGTTGTTGTTCACAATGAGCTTGAGTCCATTGGTGTCAAGAATGCGCACATGGCGTTGTTTGACCTCGACCATGCCATCTTCCGCGAACTTTGAAAAAGTGCGGCTCACGGTTTCGAGCTTGAGGCCTAGGTAGCTGCCGATTTCCTCGCGTGTCATGCGCAGCAGGAGTTCAGACTGGGAGAAGCCCCGGGCGTGCAGGCGCTGCACCAGGTTGAGCAGGAAGGCGGCCAGGCGCTCCTCGGCACGCATGCTGCCGAGCAGCAGCATCACCCCATGCTCGCGCACGATTTCGCGGCTCATGATTTTATGGACATGGCGCTGCAGCGCGACCACTTCCCTGGACAGCTCTTCAATCTGCTCAAATGGCATGACGCACACTTCAGCGTCTTCAAGGGCGACTGCGTCACAGGTATGCTGCTCCCGCACAATGCCGTCCAGGCCGATGATCTCGCCTGCCATCTGAAAACCCGTCACTTGATTGCGCCCGTCCTCGGTGGTGATGCAGGTCTTGAAAAACCCCGTGCGAATGGCGTAGAGCGAGGTAAATTTTTCCCCATTGGCGTACAGCCTGGCGCCGCGTTTGACCTTGCGCCGGGTCGCGACCACTGTATCTATTTTTTCCAGCTCTTCCGCCTTCAGACCCATCGGCATGCACAGCTCGCGCAGATTGCAGTTGGAGCAGGCGACCTTGAGGGCTTGCGGATTCACGGGGTGAATTTTTATTTCGCTGGGGACTTGCTCGCGCCGACCCTGCTCCAGCGTTTCTGGTGTGACCTCAAGCATGACACGCTCCTGAAAAATGATGGTAGGGCCGGGGCTTGTTCGCGGCTGATCTATGGCTGATCTATATCAAAAAGGGGGAGTGCCGTTCAGGATACATTGGCCGGGTCTGCCCCGAGATTGCGGGTGCGCGTTCCAAGGAAAGCTCATGAACGCTGTTGCAATCAATTGTATGCCCATCCCTTCGGCCGAAGGGAGTCGCAGCTTTGACATTCCTACCCCGCGTTACGCTACCTACCCGACGGCTGACCGTTTCGTTGAGGCCTTTACCGCCGATCAGCTGTCCCAGGCGCTGCGCCAGCGCCGCCAGGGCGCTGCGGCCATGCTGCTGCCGCTTGCGCTGTATGCATACATCCCCTTTTGCGAATCGCTTTGTTACCACTGTGGCTGTCACAAGATCATCACCAAGCGGCATGAACAGGGCGCAACTTACCTGCGCTACCTGAGCCGCGAAGTTGATCTCTACACCGCCAGCCTGGGCGCTGGCCAGACGCTCAGCCAGCTGCATCTGGGGGGCGGCACGCCAACTTTCCTGACGGACGCCGAACTGCGCGAACTGATGGCCATGCTGCGCCGCAGTTTTACCCTGGCGCCGGGCGGCGAGTACGCCATTGAAGTCGATCCGCGCACCATTGACGCCACGCGGCTGGCCACGCTGGCCGAGCTGGGTTTTAACCGGCTGAGTTTTGGCGTGCAGGATTTCGACCCGGCCGTGCAAAAGGCGATTCATCGCATCCAGCCGACCGATGGGCTGTTGCCCTTGGTGGAGGCGGCCCGCTCGCTGGGCTTTGAATCGGTCAATATTGACCTGATGTACGGTCTGCCGCAGCAAACTCCTGAATCGTTTGAGCGCACGCTGGCGCAGCTGGTCCAGCTGCGGCCCGACCGCATTGCGCTGCATGCCTATTCCCATCAGCCGCACCGTTTCAAGCCGCAGCGCCGCCTTCGGGTGGCCGAGCTGCCCCCCGAAGGCGCCCGGCTGGAGATGCTGACGCGCGCACTGTCGGTGTTGGAGCGGGCTGATTATGTCTATCTCGGCATGGAGCATTTCGCGCTGGCCAACGATCCCCTGTCCGTTGCCAAGCGCCAGGGGCGACTGCACCGCAGCTTTGACGGCTACAGCACCCAGCCAGACTGTGACCAGATCAGCTTGGGCATGTCGGCCATTGGCCGGATGGGTGCCAGCTATAGCCAGAATGCCAGCACGCTGGAGGCGTATTACGACTGCCTCGACCAAGGGCGTCTGCCGGTGGTGCGGGGCTTGTCCCTGTCGCGCGACGACATGGTGCGGCGCAGCGTCATCATGGCGCTGCTGTGTCATCAGCAGCTGGAGTTTGAGTCGATTGATCTGGGGCACTTGATTGATTTCAAATCGTATTTCGCCCCCGAGCTGGACGCGCTGCGCGGCATGCAGGCGCAAGGCCGGGTCGAGGTCAGCGAAACCGGCATCCAGATCACCGAGGCGGGCCGCCTGTTTGTCCCGACGCTGGTCATGGTGTTTGACCGCTGCCTGCAGGCTGACCGCGCGCGTGCAAGGTTTTCCCGGATCATCTAAAAACGCCTGCATGCAAACATCCTTGGCCGTGACGGCCCTCCTCATGGGGCTGGCTGGCGGCCCCCATTGCATCGCCATGTGCGGCGCGGCTTGCGCGGGCATCGGCCAGGCCGCTGGTGCGCGAAAAACCCCGGCGCTGTGGACTTTTCAGCTCGGCCGCCTGCTCAGCTACTCGGCGCTTGGGGCGGTGGCCGCTGCGTCCATGCAGGGCCTGGGCTGGCTGACCACGCAAACTGCCGCGCTGCGCCCGGTCTGGACACTCTTTCATGTGGCCGTGATGATGATGGGCTTGATGCTGGCGCTGCTGGCGCGCCAGCCGGTCTGGCTCGACAGCACCGCCCGTAGCCTCTGGCGCCGGGTGCTGGCGTTCAATGCGGCCTGGGGGCGCGGCGCGCCTTTGGCGATGGGCGCCCTGTGGGCCTTCATGCCCTGCGGCCTGCTGTACTCGGCGCTGCTGGTGGCCGCGCTCAGCGGCGGCGCGCTGGACGGCGCGCTGACGATGGCGCTGTTTGCCCTGGGCAGCGGCGTGTCCCTGCTGATCGCTCCCTGGCTGCTGCTGCGTCTGCCGGGCGGTGGCAGCGGCGAATGGGGCGTGCGTCTGGCGGGGCTGGCGCTGGCGGCGGCTTCCGGCTGGGCCTTGTGGATGAGTCTGGCGCACAACGCTGCGCCTTGGTGCGCCGCGCCGTAAAGGAAACCCCCCTCCCGATAGGGCCGGTGTCCGCCATGCCGCGCCGTCAAGGCCTTCAACCTTCACTGCGCCGCAGCAGCGTGCTTTTGCCAAACAGGCTTTCGATCAGCTCCAGCGCCACCTGCGCCGTGCCGTTGCGCACATCGAGCGCCGGGTTCAGCTCCATCACGTCAAGCGAGGCCAGGCGGCCCGTGTCGGCAATCATCTCCATGCACAGCTGCGCCTCCCGGTAAGTCGGCCCGCCCTTGACCGCCGTGCCGACGCCGGGGGCAAAGCTGGCATCCAAGAAATCCACGTCAAAGCTGACGTGCAGGTGCGTGTTGCCATCCAGGCCGGCCAGCGCCGCCTCCATCGTGCGTTTCATGCCCATTTCGTCGATATGGCGCATGTCGAACACCTCCAGAGCGGCCTGGCGCACGAACTGCCTTTCGCCCTCATCGACGCTGCGGATGCCGATCTGGCGGAGGGCCGAGGCGTCAATGGCGGGCCGGGCGCCGCTCAGGCCGGTCAGCGCCGCCGGGCCGTGGCCGCACAGCACGGCCACCGGCATGCCGTGCAGGTTGCCGCTCGGCGTCAGGGTGTGGGTGTTGAAGTCGGCGTGGGCGTCCAGCCACAGCAGGCGCAGGTTTTTGCCGGTTTCCCGGCAGTGGCGGGCCACGGCGCTGACCGAGCCTATCGCCAGGCAATGGTCGCCGCCGAGCAGAAGCGGCAATTCGCCCGCTTCAAGCGCGTCATGCACGGCGTCATGCGCCAGCCGGTTCCAGGCCACGACTTCGGCCAGATGGCGGTAGCCGTTGAGCGGCGGCTGCCACGGGTTGGGCGGCCCGGCCAGATTGCCGTGGTCGCTGACTTGCAAACCGCGCCCTTCCAGCGCTGCCTGCAGCCCGGCCACGCGCAGGGCTTCCGGCCCCATCGAGGCGCCGCGCACGCCAGCGCCCACGTCCGTTGGGGCGCCTATCAGCCGGATGGAAGAGGCCATGTTTGTGCTCCGTTCGCTGTCCAAAAGGCGGGCCGCCTGCGCGGCGCTGGCAACCGGCCGGGATTGCCCATCCTAACTGCCTGCGGCCAAGCCGCTCCGCCGTGTACCCACAAGCGTCAGGGACTCTGGCAAAACAGCCCCCAGGACGCCAGCCGCTAAACTTGGCCCCCATGAACCTGGCCCCCGCCCAACTCGCCGAGCATCTCAAGCGCGGCCTCAAAAGCCTCTACACCCTGCACGGCGACGAGCCGCTCTTGGTGCAGGAATTCGCCGACGCCCTGCGCGCTTGCGCCCGCCAGCAAGGCTACACCGAGCGCACCGTCCACACCGTCTCCGGCGCCAATTTTGACTGGAGCGAAGTCCTCGCCAGCGGTGGCTCGCTGAGCCTGTTTGCCGACAAGCAAATCATCGAAATCCGCATCCCCAGCGGCAAGCCGGGCAAGGACGGCTCCGCCGCGCTGCAACAACTCGCCGAACGCGCCCAGGGCGACGATGCCACGCTCACGCTCGTGCTGCTGCCCAAGCTCGACAGCGCCACCACCAAGGGCGCGTGGTTCGGCGCGCTCGACAGCTACGGCGTCACCGTCAAATTCGACCCGATTGACCGGCGCAACCTGCCGCAGTGGATCGCCCAGCGTCTTCAAGCACAGGGCCAGCGCGTCGCCAGCGGCGACGAAGGCCAGCGCACGCTGCAATTCTTCGCCGACCGCGTCGAAGGCAACTTGCTGGCCGCGCACCAGGAAATCCAGAAACTCGCGCTGCTTTATCCGCCCGCCGCCAGCGAAGGCATTTTGAGCTTTGACCAGGTGGAAAACGCCGTTTTAAACGTCGCCCGCTACGACGTTTTTAAACTCGCCGAAGCCGTGCTGGCCGGGCAGCCGCTGCGCACGGCGCGCATGCTCGACGGCCTGCAGTCCGAAGGCGAAGCCGCCGTGCTGGTGCATTGGGCGCTGATGGAAGACATCCGCAATTTGAAACGCGTCAAGGATGCGCTGAATGCGGGCCGCCCGATGCCGATGGCGCTGCGCGAAAACCGCGTCTGGGGCGCGAAAGAAAAACTCTTCGAGCGCGTGCTGCCGCACTTAAGCGACGCCAAGCTGGCCGCGCTCTTGCAGGCGGCGCAGCAGGTCGATGGCATCGTCAAAGGCTTGAAGCAGCCCGACTGGCCGCATGACCCGTGGCAGGCGCTGCACCGGCTGGCGGGCATGCTCTGCAGCGCCTGCGCCGCGCCCATGCGCCCGCCAGCGGCCCGGCGCTGACCGACAGTGCAGCACACCGCCTCGCTGTCCAAAAAGCTGATTCGCATTGGCGCCAGCCTGCTGCTTGTGGCGCTGGCCTCCATCGGCCTGACGCTGTGGGTCACCTGGCAGCTCGAAGGCGGCGCCGCCGCCGTCAACGAGGCCGGGCGCATGCGCATGCAGACCTGGCGCCTGACCAGCGCCGTGCATGAAGGCATGAATCGGCCCGAGCTGCTGCGCCTGGTGGGCCGCTTTGACGGCAGCCTGGCCGTGCTGCGCAAGGGCGACGCGTCCCGGCCGCTGTTTGTGCCCTGGGACGAGTCGGTGCAAAAAGAGTTCACGGTCGTCGAAACGCTCTGGGGCCAGCAGCGCCAGCAGTGGCTGACCGAGCCCGGCCCGTCGGTGGAGGCTTCGCTGCAGGCGGCGGGCGATTTTGTCGAGGCGATTGACCGCTTTGTGCTGGCGATTGAAAAGCACCTGTCGCGGCTGACGGCGATTCTCAACCTGTTCCAGTTCGCCATGATGGTGCTGGCCGTCGGCGGGGCGGTCATCATGCTTTACACCGGCTACCTGTACGTCATCAGCCCGCTGGGGCGGCTGCGCGAGGGGCTGGGCCAGGTGGAGGCGGGCGAATTCACCACCCGCATCGAAGTCGATACCGAGGACGAGTTCGGCCAGGTGGCCGCCGGTTTCAACCGCATGGCCGCCACCCTGGCCTCGCTGTATCAGGGGCTGGAATCCCAGGTTGAGGCCAAGACCCGGCGCATCGAGGCCCAGCGCATGCGGCTTGAAGCGCTGTACGAGGTCAGCGCTTTTCTGGCCCAGGCCAGCAGCATCGACGAGCTGGCGCGCGGCTTTGCCCAGCGTGTGCGCACGTTGATGAAGGCCGACGCGGGCGCGGTGCGCTGGTCCGACGACGCCAGCGAGCGCTACCTGATGCTGGCTTCCGACTGCTTTCCGCAGGAGATGCTGGAGGAAGAACGCAGCCTGCTGGCGGGCGTTTGCGCCTGCGGCAGCCTGCAGCCCGAATCGCGCACCCGCGTCATTCCCATCCTCAGCCATGAGGCCATGCCGCTGCGCCACTGCGCCAAAGTCGGTTATCAAAGCGTGGTCAGCGTGCCGATCCGTCTCCAGCAGCGCCTGCTGGGCGAGTTCAACCTGTTTTTCCGCAGCGCGGTCACGCTCAGCGCCGAAGAAACCGAGCTGCTCGACGCGCTGGCCAGCCATCTGGCCAGCGCGCTCGAAAGCCTGCGCGCCGCCGCGCTGGCCCGCGAAGCCGCCGTCGCCGAAGAACGCGCGCTGCTGGCGCGCGAGCTGCACGACTCCATCGCGCAGTCGCTGGTTTTTTTGAAAATCCAGGTCCAGCTGCTGCGCAGCGCGTCGCAAAAAGGCCAGGCGGCGCAAATGAACCAGGCGCTCGACGAGCTGGACACCGGCCTGCGCGAAAGCATCAGCGACGTGCGCGAGCTGCTGCTGCATTTCCGCACCCGCACCAACACCGACGACATCGAACAGGCGCTGCAGGAAACGCTGCAAAAATTCCGCCACCAAACCGGCTTGCAAGCCCACTTGAGCGTTCAAGGCGACGGCCTGCCGCTGCCCGCCGATGTGCAGGTGCAGGTGCTGCATGTGCTGCAGGAAGCGCTGTCGAATGTGCGCAAGCACGCCGGGGCCACGCAGGTCGATCTGGAAGTCGTCAAGGGCGAACGCTGGCGCTTTAGCGTGCGCGACAATGGCGTCGGCTTTGATGCCGCTCAGGGCCGTGGCCCGTCGCACGTCGGCATGAAAATCATGCACGAGCGAGCCAGCGGCATAGGCGCCGAAGTGAGCGTTCTGTCCGAGGCGGGCCAGGGCACGACCACCACGCTGACGCTGCCCACGCACCCGGCGACGCGGGGCGGCGCGGCCAGCGCCAGCGCCGAACCCGACGCTCTGGCCGCCCTGATGCCCAGCGCCTGAAGGAGGCAAAAAAATGACGACACCGATCCGACTGCTGGTGGTCGATGACCACACTTTGTTCCGCCGGGGCTTGATGGCCCTGCTGTCGCTGGACGAGCGCTTCGAGGTCTGCGGCCAGGCCGGGGACATCGGCGAGGCGCTGCGCTGCGTCGAGCGCAGCGCGCCCGACTTGGTGCTGCTGGACAACCACCTGCCCGGCGTACATGGCGTGGACGGCATTGCCTCGCTGAAGGCGCTGGCGCCGGAGATGCGGATTTTGATGCTGACCATGAGCGAAAACGAAAACGATCTGGCCGCCGCGCTGCAGGCGGGCGCCGACGGCTACCTGCTCAAAACCGTCGAGCTGGACCATCTGGCCGGCTACATCCTGCAAGTGCTGGCCGGCGAATCAGTGGTCAGCCCGGAAATGATGACCAAGTTAGTGACCGCCTTCCGGGCCAAAGGGCCGCAGGGCGCCGCCGCTTCTGCTGCTGTTCCCGCCATTCCCGCTGTTCCAGCCGGTGCGCCAGCGCCCGCCCGCGACACCTCGGGGCTGAACCTGCTCTCGGCCCGCGAGCGCGAAGTGCTGGCGCTGATTGCCCAGGGCGACAGCAACAAGGCGATTGCCCGCAAGCTCGACATCGCCGAAACGACGGTCAAGATTCACGTCCAGCATATTTTGCGCAAGCTGCAGCTGACTTCGCGGGTGCAGGCGGCGGTGTATGCGGCCAGCCGGGAGCTGGGGTGAATTGTGTCGGACTTTTTTTGTTTAACCTGAAGTTAAGAGGCGTCATTCATTGAACGAGATGCTCTTAAACCCAACATTTCGGAGAAGTACTCCTTGGTGCTGGCGTCAAAATCTGCGTGGCGCGCTGTTTGATTGAATATTCGTCCAACATCAGGCCTCCTGCGCAATGATCTCGACATAGCCAATCAATTCAGCAAAATAGCTTCCATCACCGTTCGCCGCTCCCTTGTGCTTGAGTTCCCGCTGAAGGGTGGGCTCAACGGCCCGCGTAAATAGCTCCAGCCGTTGCTCTGGCACGAACCTCGGTGAGGTAGCCGGAGCCTGCAAGAAGTGCTCGCATTGACGTTCGATTGCTGGAACCCGAGTTCCGTCCTGCTTCACTGCAATGGGCTGAATCACCACGCGGCGCTCGCCGTTGCCTGCGGATGCTTCAACCATCCAGAGTGAGAGCAACACTGGCTCGTCAACATCCCCTGAAACGGCAATGCCGACATCCTCTGGCGGGACACTGCGCCACCGACCAAGCTCTTCCTGCACCAAGGGGTGATCGAGGCCCATCAGTTCCAGATCGTCCTGGCTCGTGGCTGCGTCTCGGTTTAGCGTGAACCGCGCACGGCGGGCGCCATCGACGGTCACAAGGTCATAGGTCTCGTCGCCTACCTTGATGAGTCGTTGCTGCCGATCTGCCACTGCTGCCGACATGAACCGCACTAAGCGATCCAGGCTGGACGACACATCGGAGAAGGGCTTGTAGTCGTTGAGACTGAAGCCTTCGAGGTCTTGGAACAGATCGAACACAACCTGCCGTGCTTCGCGCGAATTCGACAGTGCAGCTTCCAGCTCCACCTTTGTCCGCTTGAGTTCTGGGTCTGACAGCGCCTCTTGGTACAAACGGTCGTAGTTCAGTCGCTCGGAAAGTTGGCCAAGAATCTGTGCACGCAGGTCTTCTGCGACGTTGCCTTGGTCATCGACTTTGCCGACCGTCTTGGCAATCTCTATCAGCTTCTCGTCCAGCATCAGGAAGATGCGGCCCTCAATGGTGTCCGACAGCACAAGGTTATAGACCTGCGCCGTATGGTTCTGCCCGTAGCGGTGGATGCGCCCGATGCGCTGCTCGATATCCATCGGGTTCCACGGCAAATCAAAATTGAACAGGATGCGTGCGAACTGCAGGTTGATGCCTTCGCGGCCAGCCGCTGTACAGACCAACACGCGCGGGCCGTCCTTCTGGCGGAAGCGCCGTTCGGCTGCAATCTTGGCGCCGTGATCACCACCACGCAGCACCGCCACGCCCTGGCCGGGAAAGGTCTGCTCGATCTCCCGCGCAATCAAGTCCACGGTGCCGAGGTAGGTGGCAAACACGACGATTTTCTCGTTCGGGTTCTGCCGCCACAGGATGCCAAGGCCATCGAGCAGCTTTTGCGCCTTGGTCTCGCGCTGCTGCGGAAAGACCTTGAGCAGATCACCAATGCGCAGCCGTTCTTCGGGCAGATGCAGCTCCACGACAGCCGATGCGGCTTCTTCAGCGTGGGCGGCTCCATATTCGCTGCCGTAAGGGTCGCAGGCCAGCTCCAACGCTTCCTCGTCAAGCTTCCTGACCAGTCGATACTTGAGATCGGCCAGCACACGGTCCACCTCACTGCGCCCGATGCTGTCGCGTGCGAGCTTGAATTCCTCGTGAATCAGCTCTCGGGCCTCTTGGGTCAGCCGCTCGCGGCCCTCGATGTCGAGGTCTTTGTCCCGCAGGAATGCCTCGTGCAGCGTCAGCATCAGCAGGCGGCGTTTCATGGTGCGCCGCACGGCAGCGAAGCTCGATGCGGCAATCTTCTGGAAGATGGCCATCAGGAAGCCGAGGGCCTGGCCTTTGCCACCTTGGCGACGCGCAAGGTCGAAGCCATCCTCCAGGTACTCGCGCAGCTTCTCGTAGAACAGGCGCTCCTCCTGGCCCATCAAGAAGGACTCGGTATGTACCCAGCGCCGGGCAAACAGCGGCGAGCCATCCGGCTGACAGGCGTCTGCTTTCGTGCGCCGGAACATCACCGTGTTCAGGCGGTGCCGGTGTTCCAGCATTTCCTCGGGGCTGCCGAATAGTGTCGGGTTCAGCAGTTGCGCCAGCATCCAGAACTGGAAGTGATTGCCCTGGTGCGGCGTTGCCGAGAGCAGCAGCAGGTCACGCGAATGATCCTTCAGCGCCTCGGCCAGCTTGTAGTTCTCGGTTTTCCTGATCTTGCCGCCGGTGCGGCAGGCGGTCAGATGGTGGGCTTCGTCGAACACCACCAGATCCCAGCGCGGCGCGTCCAGCAGGCGCTTGATACGCGCCGGGCGCTTGAGGGTGTCGATGCTGGCGATCAGCCGATCATGCTTGGCGAAGGCGTTGGTTTTTCGGTCGGTGATGTCGCCCTCGGAGCCGAACACCTCGAAGTCGAGGTTGAAGACTTCGTTCAGCTCGCGGTGCCAGTTGTTCACCAGACCTGCGGGCACCACCATCAGCGCCCGAGTCAGTTCGCCCCGACTGGCCAGTTCCCGAAGGATGAGTGCCGTCTCGATGGTCTTGCCCAACCCGACCTCGTCGGCGATGAGGTAGCGCCGGGGCGATGCCGTGGCGATGCGGTGCGTCAGCACCACCTGATGGGGGAGCAAATCGATCTTGGCCGAGGTCAGCGCCGATGCGCTTTCCATCACCGGCAGCGCATGCGCCTCGTAGGACAGCCACGCCTTGCGTGCGCGGTCGGCGTTGCCCTCTACCGCACGCAAGATACGTTCGGTGCGAGAGAGCTGGCGGCGCGCCGAGCCAACCGGCACCCAGCGCTCGCCCACGCCGAAAAACGCGCGCAGGTAGCCGTCGCGTGCCGGCTCAAGAACGACGCCTTGGCCGAATTCGTGATGGGTGATCCGTTCGCCGGGCTGGAGCTGAGTCTCTACTTCCACGCACCGACCTCAGGTGATCCGCAAATGGAACAAGCCAGCAGGCTTGCTGCCTTCGCGGAGCAGGATCTCCTGCGGATATTCGTTGGCTTCGCCCCACAGAATGCGGCCGAACGCGAGCAGACGGTCGCTGTGCGGTGCCGCACAGCGCCACTCAACCGAGTCGGTAGCGGGATGAAACTTGATCCTTCCGAGGCCTGATGGCAGCCAAAAAATCAAGGACGCTTCCCCCTCGTAGTAGGACTGAAACGACAAGATCGCATCCTTGACCCCATCGCTCAGCCAAGTCTCGGCGTCCTCTGGCGTCAGCAGATCGAGGCCGCCTTCCAGCCCCGCGACGACGAGTGTGTTGTTGCCATTGCTTGGCAGGTCGTCGGGCCAATGGCCCGCCGCCTGCAAGAACTGCCGCAGGCTCCACACCTCGCTGGCCGTGCATACCTGATTGCGAGCCTCTTCGTCCCAAATCCAGCTGGTGCCGCGCCGCTGCCACACTGTGTCGAGCAATTGCTTCATAGCTCGTACTCCTCAAACAGCGAACTCTGCGTCGGCTTGACCGCTTGGGTGGCAGCCCAGCCGTTGTAAATTGAGACCGCACGCGACGCCGCATTGCGACTGGCCTGATCCGGGCCGTTCTTGTGCAGCCATTCCAGCAATGGCTTTAGTGCTACGTGGGGCTTGAAGTTGTCGTTTTTCAGCGTGTCGGAGGCGTTGATGCCGCTGCCATCGAAACACGCGCCGATCAGCACCAGCGCCTGATCCAAGTCTGAGATCAGTCGGCGCTTGTGCTTGCCAGACCAGTCACGGGCAAAGTCCAGCGGATTCACCCGCGTGACGACTTTGCTTCTCTCGGTGCACCACCCACGCTGCTCGAATTCGTCGGGCGTGGTGATCGAGCCCTTGAGGAATTTCTGCAACTGGTCACGCTTCATCTCGGTTGCGTTGCCGAAAGTGCGCAGGAATTGGCGGGTCATCGGCTCGGCATTGACCGGTGGTGGTTCCTTGCCTTTGTCGGCGTCCTCATCGATGAGCTGGTTGATACCGACCAACGCTTCCTTGACGGAGATTGCGCGCCCCTCGTCCACAAAGACCTTGCCGTAGTGGCGCGAGAAGTACTCCAGCGCCTTGCCGCGCCTGATCACCTGGATATCGGCTGCGGGCAGGCCTTCCTTTGCGTGGTTCTCCAACATCCCCTGCAATTGGCGCACATCGGCCATTACTTCTCGGCGCATCCGGCCCCAGCTGACCGGCTTGGGCTCTTCGGTGCGCTTGCGGCAGACGTGGATGATGTCGTACTCGACCTTTTGTGCGCCAAAAGCGCCATCACTATTGCTATCGTCTGATCTTACCGGATAGGTCGCTTCAAGATAATACCCGGCGTCGAACAGCGACTCCAACACTGCCACCCACGGTTCGTCCTCGCTGTGGTGAAAGGTGAAGGCCAGGATGCCGCCGGGTTTGAGAATGCGGTAGGCCTCGCGCCAGCACTGAGTGAGCAGGCGTTGGTAGAAGCCGTTGGGGTCTCCAGGTTCGCGGAAGCGGTTCGCGACTGCCTCCAGCGTCTTTGGTGTGTACTCACCTGCGTAAATCTCGGGGTATTTAGGCTTTAACGCCAGTCTTAGCCAAACGTAGAAGAAATCAGAAAGTTCCGAATACTGAATCAAGTCCCCAAATGGTGGATCGGTAATCACCAAATCTAGACTAGCGTCGGCGATGTGCGCGAGATCGGTAGAAGAGCCACAAATAATTTCAGACTCACGAACGGGGTCACATGGGTAGACCTTTTCGCTTTTTGCTGATACTTCCTTGGCAAAAGCGAACTCACGTTTGACCAGATCCTCAATAACAACAGCCTCCCATGGAGATTGGCACCATTCACGAGCCTTGATGAGGGAGGAAGTATGAGCTAACCAATTTCCTGCACCCACCGGCGGAAAGACGGAGTTCTCAAGCGCGGTGGATTTGGGACGAAAGCTACTATTTGAAAAAAGTTCACCGACCATGTCACGATTTGTGTGCCAGCGGCAAAACATATTGTTGTAGTTCAAGCCTTGCTGAAAAGCCGCCAGTACAAACTCCCTCGCTTTCCAGTCGTAGGCGCCGACTTCAACGATAGCCTTGAGTAGTTGTGCATGCACCAACAACTGGCGTGCATTGAACATCGTCCACCAGTGAGAGTGGTGATGTCCTTCAACATCATGCGGACCGATTTCAGCTCCGATCGGAATTGCGCTTCGGGGCCAGAAGTACTTGAGGTCGGCATCCTTGCGCTCTTCCCATTCAGCAAACGCAGTGTCGTATTGGCGGGCATGCGCCGCGTCGTAGGCGGCAAAAAAACGGCCGCTGTAAAGTTGTCCCGATGCATCTCGCTTTGGTGCGTAGCCTTGCACCGCGTAGGCGGCCATCGGCCCTGTTTTGCCACTGCTGCGAACTGTAGCCAACACATCCTGCACTGTGCCGCAGGCTCCGCAGGCATAGCTTGAGCGCTTAGGAACCGTACCGATCTCGGGCTTGAAGGTCACCGTTGTTTGTGGGCAGGTCACTTCCTCCGGCAGTGGGCCACGCACCTCAAGCAGTCGAATTTTCGATGCCCGCTCTTGATTCCAACTGGCTGTCGATGCGGCATCGTCCTGTGCAGAGCCTCCAAATGGCTGGCCATTGGAATTTTGCTTGGGCGAGCCGGCCAGCCATTGCGGATGCACCAGGAGGCTCAATTCGACCTTTTTGTTCTTTCCCTTGCCGAGATTAACCATCGCTGTGTGACCGCAATGCGGGCATACCACGCCCTTCTTGCGGTCGAGCACGGAAAACGGATGTTCGGCCGGAGCCACATAGAGCGGCGCATCGGAGGCCATCCGCGCTGCGTTCTCTTCAACATGAAATTCTGCGCCGCACTCGCCGCAGGAATGTTCCCAATACTTCACGCTGATGGTTTTGACCGCCATCACCGGGCTGGTCATGATCGGCGTCCGGTGGCCGCAGCCCGTCACCTGACAAGGTCCGTGCTTGGCCCAGAAGGTGTAGATGACCTCTGGGCCTTCGTAGCGGTAGTCCTTGCGCTCATCGCGTGGAATGGACAGCGGGTCGAAATCGGCGGGCATCACCTTCTTGGTCGGTAGGTACGTCCACGACCCTTTCTCACCTTCCGGGCCATCGCAGTAGTAGTACGGCATGATCTGCGGCTTGACCTCGGCCTCGATGTCGGCGAGCAGCCGCTTCACCTCCTCCAGATCGACATTGGCCAACTCCTGCTTGACCACGAACCATGCGACTGGATTTAGGTCGTTGCCGATCATCTGCATCCCGAGGCGCGAACCTTCGACCAGCGTGGTGCCACCGCCCATGAAGATGTCGGCCACCTTCAGGTGCTTGAAAGCGCCTTTCTTCTGGTGGTTGGCGTAGTAGTTGTCCCACACCAGCTTGGCCGCGTGCGATTTGTCTTCCGGGGCCTTGGTGGCCGCCGCGATCAACATCGAGCGGAACACACTGGAGCGACGCCGCGCCCACCACTTCGACATCTGGTAAATCGGCTTGCCCGCGTTGCCTTCGATGATCGCCACCTGATTGACCGGCAGTAAGTCAGTCATAAAAAATTTTAAACACTAAAATTTCAATTTGAAATCTTGGCCAAAATTTTCTAATATATCGCCAACATCAGCCTCAAGCATTTCCAGCGTTCGACATTTTACGGCCATCCAGACATATTTCATTTGC
>JBBRWN010000016.1:0-59520 GCA_038249155.1 Burkholderiales bacterium
CCCAAAATACCTGACTTCGCTGGTTGAGCAAGATGATGCCGACATTGGGCCGAAAACCGTCCCGGTCAAGCATAATCAAACCTCAAATTTTTTAAACTGAGTCCATTATGCACAGCGCAGGCACCCCCGGCCCGGCGCGCAGCGGACGACAGCGCCCAAACCCAGAAAAATAGCCCATGAAAGCCTCCCAGTTCTTTATTTCCACCCTCAAGGAAGCCCCCGCCGACGCCGAGATCGTCAGCCATCAACTGATGATGCGCGCGGGCCTGATCAAAAAACTGGGCGCCGGCATCTACAACTACATGCCGATGGGCCTGCGCGTGATCCGCAAGGTCGAGGCCATCGTGCGCGAGGAAATGAACCGCGCCGGGGCCATCGAGATGAGCATGCCGGTGATCCAGCCGGCCGAACTCTGGCAGGAAACCGGCCGCTTCGACAAGATGGGCGCGGAAATGCTGCGCATCAAAGACCGGCACGGGCGCGACTTCGTGATCCAGCCGACCAGCGAGGAAGTCATCACCGACGTGATGCGCCAGGACATCCGCAGTTACAAACAATTGCCAAAAAACCTCTACCAGATCCAGACCAAATTCCGCGACGAGCGCCGTCCGCGCTTTGGCCTGATGCGCGGGCGCGAGTTCATCATGAAAGACGCCTACAGCTTTGACCGCGACCAGGTGTCGGCCAAGATCAGCTACCAGAACATGGCGCAAGCCTACCGCCGCATTTTTGACCGCTTTGGCCTGCGCTACCGCGCCGTGGCCGCCGACAGCGGCGCCATCGGCGGTGATTTGAGCGAAGAGTTCCAGGTGATTGCCGCCACCGGCGAAGACGCCATCGTCTATTGCCCCGGCAGCGACTATGCGGCCAACATGGAAAAAGCCGAGGCGCTGGCCCCTGCCGGAGCGCGCCCGGCTGCCACGCAGGCGCTGACCAAGACGGCCACGCCCGGCAAAGCCAGTTGCGCGGAAGTGGCCAAATTTCTCGGCCTGCCGCTGGCGAGCACCGTCAAATCATTGGTTCTGGCCACCGACGCGATGAATGAAAAAGGCGAAATCGTCAAGACGCAAGTCTGGCTGCTGCTGCTGCGCGGCGACCACGACATGAACGAAGTCAAGGTCGGCAAGGTGGCCGGCCTGGCAAACTTCCGCTTTGCCAGCGTGCCCGAGATTGAAGCGCATTTTGGCTGCAAGCCCGGCTACCTCGGCCCGCTGAACCTGCTGCAACCGCTCAAGCTGGTGGTGGACCGCGAAGTCGCCGCTCTGTCCGACTGGATTTGCGGCGCGAATGAAGAGGGTTTCCACCTCACCGGCGTGAACTGGGGCCGGGACCTGCCCGAGCCGGATCTGATCGCCGACATCCGCAACGTGGTGGCGGGCGACGCCTCGCCGGACGGCCAGGGCGCGCTCGCCATCGAGCGCGGCATTGAAGTCGGCCATGTGTTTTACCTCGGCACCAAGTACAGCCAGGCGATGAACGCGACCTTTCTCGGCGAAAACGGCAAGCCGCAATTCCTGGAAATGGGCTGCTACGGCATCGGCATCACACGATTGCCCGCCGCCGCGATTGAACAAAACCACGACGAGCGCGGCATCATCTGGCCGGACGCGATTGCGCCCTTCACCGTCGTGCTGTGCCCGATCAGCCCGGATCGCTTCCCCGACGTGAAGCTGGCAGCCGATACGCTCTACGCCGAGCTGCTCGCCGCTGGCGTTGATGTGATTCTGGACGACCGCAACGAGCGCCCCGGCGCCATGTTCGCCGACTGGGAGCTGATCGGCGTGCCGCACCGCGTGACCATCGGCGACCGGGGCTTGAAGGACGGCCAGCTCGAATACCAGCACCGCCGCGACACGGCTTCGAGCAAAATTGACGCCGCTGGCGCGTTTGACTTTCTCAAGGAAAAATTGGCCCTCTGAGGACTTCAGACTTCACCAGCATGCACGAACAAGCCCTTTTATCTTCTCCCGTCGCCGAACGCTTTTCCCGCAGAACCTGCCTGACGGCGCTGTCAGTCGGCTGCGCGCCGCTGCTGTTTTCAACGCCAGCCCAGGCTGGCGGGCAGGCGGAAGAATTCCTCAGCGACTCGATCCGCACCGCCCTGAGTTCAGCCATCGCCAACCAGGCGCCGCCGGTGCCCGAGTTCAGGGACACCGAAAGCCGGATCATCTATCTGCGCTGGCTCGGCGCGATGAGTGACCGGCTCAAGAAAAAGCTGCCGGAGTGGCAGATCCGCAAGGAGTTTTTGCAAACCGTCTGGTATGAAGCCAAGCGCGCCGGGCTGGACGTGACGCTGGTGATGGGCCTGATTCAGGTGGAAAGCAATTTCCGCAAGTTTGCCGTCAGCCCCGTCGGCGCACGCGGCTACATGCAGGTGATGCCGTTTTGGACGCGGGCCATTGGCGATGGCGATTCGGCCAAGCTGTTTCATATGCAGACCAATTTGCGCTTTGGCTGCGTGATTCTGCGCCACTACCTGGACCGCGAGCGCGGCGACCAATTCACCGGCCTGGGCCGCTACAACGGCTCACGCGGCAAAGCGCCTTATCCGAACGCGGTGATGGGCGCCAGCCGGAACTGGGAATTCACCAGCGCTTTGGGCTAAAGCTGATTGGGGATTGCGGCACTTTGGCCACTTTGGCCGCTCGGGCCGCTTCAATCGACCGCGCAGGTGGTGCCCATAAATCCGCGCTCCTGCGCAAACCAGTCCAGCACCGGAATAGTTCCGGGCAACACCGGCTTGACCTGAACCGGCAGCGACTGCCAGGCAAAGAGCTGGCCTTCGCGCATCTGCAGCTCGCCGTCCCAGGCAAACACCTTGCAGAAATGGAGCCGCACCAGCGCGTGCGGGTAGTCCATCATTTCGGTTTTCCACGGCTGCACAACGCCAATCGTGATGCCGATTTCTTCGTGCAGCTCGCGGCGCAGCGCTTGCCCGACGCTTTCGCCCGCTTCGAGCTTGCCGCCGGGAAACTCCCAGCAGCCCGCGTACACCTTGCCCGGCGGGCGCGAGGTAAGCAAAAACTGGCCGTCAGCGCGAATCAGCACGCCGACCGCCACTTCGACCACTTGGCGATCCGCCCCGCCTTCACGCGGCAGGCTGGCATCGGCCACCCGCACCGGGGAAGTCACGCCTGCGCCCCAGCCTGCTGGCCCGCGTAGTCGCGGGCAAACTGATACGCCACCCGGCCACTGCGCGAGCCGCGCTCCAGCGCCCAGACCAGCGCCGCGCCCCGCGCCGCCTCAACTGCCTGCGCGGCTATGCCAAACGACGCCAGCCACTGCGCCACGATGGTCAAGTATTCGTCCTGGCTGAACGGGTAAAAACTCACCCACAGGCCAAAGCGCTCGGACAGCGAGATTTTTTCTTCCACCACTTCGCCCGGATGGACTTCGCCATTCTCGCTGCGGGTGTAGGTTTCGTTCTCTGTCATGTACTCGGGCAGCAAGTGGCGGCGGTTGCTGGTGGCGTAAATCAGCACGTTGGGCGTGGCCGCCGCAATCGAGCCATCCAGAATGGATTTGAGCGCCTTGTAGCCCGGCTCGCCCTCTTCAAAACTCAGGTCGTCGCAAAAGACGATGAATTTTTCCGGCAGGCCGAACACCACGTCGATGATGTCGGGCAGGTCGGTCAAATCGGCTTTATCGACTTCAATCAGCCGCAGGCCACGCGGCGCGTATTCATTCAGGCAGGCCTTGATCAGCGACGATTTGCCGGTGCCGCGTGAGCCGGTCAGCAGCACGTTGTTGGCGGGCTTGCCGCTGACAAACTGCTCGGTATTGCGGCGGATTTTTTCCTTCTGGCCGTCGATTTCCTTCAGGTCGGCGAGCAGCATGCTGCCGAGATGGCGCACCGGCTCCAGCGCGCCGTGGCCGGAGCTGCGCTTGCGGTAGCGAAATGCCACCGAGGCGCTCCAGTCCGGCGCGCACAAGGGTTGCGGCAGCACCGACTCGATGCGCGCCATCAGCGACTCGGCGCGGGCGATCAGACGTTCAAACTGCTGGTTCATGCTGATGGGGTTTAGCTGCGGTAATCCGCGTTGATCTTGACGTACTCATACGACAGGTCGCAGGTCCAGATCGTGTCCGCCGCCTCGCCCCGGCCCAGCGCGACGCGCACGGTGATTTCGCTTTGCTTCATCACGCGCTGGCCGTCGGCTTCGACGTAGTCGGCATCGCGTCCGCCGTTTTTCGCCACCAGCACGTCGTCCAGATAGAGGTCGATTTTCGTCTGATCCAGGTCGGTGATACCGGCGTAACCGACGGCGGCCAAAATGCGGCCCAGGTTCGGGTCGCTGGCGAAAAACGCCGTTTTCACCAGCGGCGAATGCGCAATCGCGTAGCCGACCTGGCGGCATTCGTCGCCGGTCTTGCCGCCTTCGACGCGGATGGCGATGAATTTGGTGGCGCCTTCGCCGTCGCGCACGATGGCTTGCGCCAGTTGCTGGGCCACCCCGCGCAGCGCGGCGAACAGCGCCTGGCCGTCGGCGCTGTCCAGCGACGTGATGGGCGCGTGGGGCGCTTTGCCGGTCGCCACGACGATGAAGGAATCGTTGGTCGAGGTGTCGCCGTCAATCGTGATGCGATTAAACGACGCGTCGGCCAGCGCCTTGGCCAGCGGCGCCATCAGCTCCGGCGCAATGGCCGCGTCGGTGGCCAGAAAGCCGAGCATGGTCGCCATGTTCGGCCGGATCATGCCCGCGCCTTTGCTGATGCCGGTGATGGTGACCAGCGCGCCGCCCAGCGTCAGGCGGGTGGAAAACGCTTTGGGCAGCGTGTCGGTGGTCATGATGGCCTGGGCGGCGTTGGCCCAGTTGTCGGCCTTGGCGTCGGCCAGCGCGGCGGGAAGGCCGGCTTCGATGCGCTCAATCGGCAAGGACTCCATGATGACGCCGGTGGAAAACGGCAGGATTTGCGCGGGCGACAAGCCCAGCGCCGCCGCCAGCGTCACGCAGGTGGACTGGGCGCGCTTCAAGCCATCTTCGCCGGTGCCTGCGTTGGCGTTGCCGGTGTTGATCAGCATGGCACGGATGCCCAGGCCGCCCTCGGCGGCGCTTTGCGCCAGATGCTCGCGGCAGATCTGCACCGGCGCGGCGCAAAAGCGGTTTTGCGTGAACACGGCACCGACAGCAGCGCCCTGGTCGAGCAGCAGCACGGCGAGGTCTTTGCGATCCGCCTTGCGGATGCCCGCTTCGGCAATGCCCCAACGCACGCCGGGCACGGGGTAAAGGTCGGCGGCGGGCGTGACAGTCAGATTGACAGGCATGAACGGGACTCCAGAAAAACAACAAGGGCGGGGGACGCCGCTGGCGTCCGTGAAACAGGCGAGTTGACTGTACCGAACAATTAAGTCAGTTTGCCGTGGCAGAGCTTGAACTTTTTCCCCGAGCCGCAGGGGCAGGGGTCGTTGCGGCCGACATGCGGCTGGGCGTTGGCCAGTACAGCCGACGTGTGCCGCAGGGTCGCTTCATCGACGGTGGTTTCGGCTTCGCCGGTTTCCGTCGGCGCGGTGTAGGTGACGTTGGCGATATTCTCGGCCCGGTTTTCCATCTCCTCAGCCGCCTCGTCGAGCTGCTCGCCGGACTGGGCCTGGACCGTCATCAGCGTTTGGGTCACGTCGTTTTTCACGCTGTCGAGCAGCTGACCGAACAGCTCGAAGGCCTCGCGCTTGTACTCCTGCTTGGGCTGCTTCTGGGCGTAGCCGCGCAGGTGAATGCCCTGGCGCAGGTAGTCCAGCGCGCTCAGGTGTTCGCGCCAATGGCTGTCAATGCTTTGCAGCAGCACCATGCGCTCGTACTGGGTGAAGTTTTCCAGGCCGAATTTTTCCAGTTTTTCCGCGAAAGCCGCATGGGCCGCCGCCACCACCTTGTCCACCACTTCGTCGTCGGTGATGGCGGTGGCTTTGTCGAGTTCCTGGCGCAGCGACAGTTCAAGCCGCCACTCGTCGCGCAGCAGTTTTTCCAAGCCTTGAATGTCCCACTGCTCTTCGACGCTTTCCACCGGCACGAACTGGCGCGCCAGATCAGTAAAACAGCCTTCGCGCAGCGAGTCGATCTGCGGCTGCAGGTCGCCCGCGTCCAGAATGTCGTTGCGCTGCTGGTAAATCACCTTGCGCTGGTCGTTGGACACGTCGTCGTATTCGAGCAGCTGCTTGCGCACGTCGAAATTACGCGCCTCCACCTTGCGCTGGGCCGACTCGATGCTGCGCGTGACGATGCCCGCTTCAATCGCTTCGCCGTCGGGCATTTTCAGCCGGTCCATGATGGATTTGACGCGGTCGCCGGCAAAGATGCGCATCAGCGAATCGTCCAGGCTCAGATAAAAGCGCGAGGAGCCGGGGTCGCCCTGGCGGCCCGAGCGCCCGCGCAGCTGGTTGTCGATGCGGCGCGACTCGTGGCGCTCGGTGGCGATGATGCGCAGGCCGCCCAGCGCCTTGACCTGCTCGTTTTCCTGCTTGCAGTCGGCCTGCAGGCGGGCGATTTCGGCCTCTTTCTGGGCCGCGCTCAGGGACTCGTCGGCTTGCACCGTCTCGATCTGCTTGTCCACATTGCCGCCGAGCACGATGTCGGTGCCCCGGCCGGCCATGTTGGTGGCAATGGTGATCATTTTCAGCCGCCCGGCCTGGGCCACGATGTCGGCTTCGCGCGCGTGCTGCTTGGCATTGAGCACCTGGTGCGGCAGGTTTTCCTTGTTCAAGAGCGCGTCGATGATCTCGGAGTTTTCAATCGAGGTCGTGCCCACCAGCACCGGCTGGCCGCGCTCGTAGCATTCGCGGATGTCTTTCACCGCCGCTTCGTATTTTTCGCGCGTGGTTTTATAGACGCGGTCGAGCTGGTCGGTGCGCTTGCTGATGCGGTTCGGCGGAATCACGGTGGTTTCCAGACCGTAGATTTCCTGGAATTCGTAGGCTTCGGTGTCGGCCGTGCCGGTCATGCCCGAGAGTTTGCCGTACAGGCGAAAGTAGTTCTGGAACGTGATGGAGGCCAGCGTCTGGTTCTCGGCCTGAATTTCCACGCCTTCCTTGGCTTCGACGGCCTGGTGCAGGCCTTCGCTCCAGCGTCGGCCCGACATCAGGCGGCCGGTAAACTCATCGACGATCACGACTTCGCCGTCCTGCACCACGTAATGCTGGTCGCGGTGGTAAAGCTGGTTGGCGCGCAGCGCGGCGTACACATGGTGCATCAAGGAGATGTTGGTCGGGTCGTAGAGCGAGGCGCCTTCGGGGATCAGGCCCAGCTCGAACAAGATGCGCTCGGCGCTTTCGTGGCCCTGCTCGGTCAGGAAGACCTGGCGGGTTTTCTCGTCGAGGGTGTAGTCGCCGGGCTGGGTCACGCCCTCGCCGGTGATCGGGTTGGCTTCGCCCTCCTGGCGCGTGAGCTGGGGAATGACCTGGTTAATCGCCAAATACATCTCGGTGTGATCTTCAGCCTGGCCGCTGATGATGAGCGGCGTGCGCGCCTCGTCGATCAGAATCGAATCGACCTCATCGACGATGGCGTAGTTCAGCCCGTGCTGCACCCGGTCCTCGACTTCATAGACCATGTTGTCGCGCAGGTAGTCAAAGCCGTACTCGTTGTTGGTGCCGTAGGTGATGTCGGCGTTGTAGGCGGCCTGCTTTTCTTCGCGCGACATGTTGGGCAGGTTGATGCCCACGCTCAAGCCCAGGAAGTTGTACAGGCGCCCCATCCAGCGTGCATCGCGGCTGGCCAGGTAGTCGTTGACCGTGACCACATGCACGCCCTTGCCGCTGAGCGCGTTCAGATAGACCGGCAGCGTGGCCGTCAGGGTTTTGCCTTCGCCGGTGCGCATTTCGGCAATCTTGCCGTTGTGCAGCGCCATGCCGCCGAGCAGCTGCACGTCAAAGTGGCGCATCTTCATGACGCGCTTGCCGCCCTCCCGAACCACCGCAAACGCCTCAGGCAGCAGCGCGTCCAGCGATTCGCCTTTGGCCACCCGGTCTTTGAACTCCTGGGTTTTGGCGCGCAACTGCCCGTCGTCGAGCTTCTCGAACTCGGGTTCGAGCGCATTGATCTGGGCGATGGTTTTGCGGTAAGTCTTGAGCAGCCGGTCGTTGCGGCTGCCGAAAATTTGGGTCAGGAAGTTGGAAGCCATAAATGCGAGGCCGCACCGGCAGCTCCCATGAGCTGGCAATGCGGCCAAAATCCCTTATTGAGTACGGAACTTAGGTGTGGGCGCAGGCAGTTAGTTCAACTGTGCGCAAACCGGCTGATTTTAACGTGGCCCACAGACTGCGGGCTTGATCCGCCCAAAACGACTGCGAGCCGCCTGCTGCACGGGTTTGAGCCGGTGCGGCGGGCGGCTCGGGCCGCTTTGGCGCGCCAAAGCGCTCAGGGGGCGGTCAGCGTCATGCCGTTGTGTTTGAAGATGGCCAGCAACTCGCCGCTGTCGCGCAGCGCCTGCAGCGCTTTTTCCAGCGCCTGGCCCAAGTCTTTGGAGGCGCCGCTCTTGATCGCCATGCCCAGCGGCCAGCCGTTGGGCGGCAGGCCATTGAGCGGCAGCGGGCTCATGGCCCAGTGGCGCGATTCAGGCGGGGTTTGCGCCAGCGCGTTTTCGGCCTGCGAGCGCATCACATAGGCGGCGGCCACCTTGCCGTCCAGCACGGCCTGGGCCGCTTGCACGCCGGTGTTGTAGAGGCTGACCTGGGAGACCAGCTCGCCGGACTGATGGCCCATCAGGGCGCCCGCGCTGCCGGTGCCGCGCTCGGCGGCCAGCTTGAAGCCCTTGAGGTCTTCGGGCGTTCTGATCGCCTCGGGAATGACCGCCGTGTCGCGCAGCAACACCTGGACCTGGCGCATGTAGGGCGCAAAAATCAGCGCCTGGCGGTTTTCATTGATCAGGTATTTGTCCACCGGCACATGCAGCATCACGTCGGCTGGGCCGTAGCCCAGGTAGTGGCCGCGCCAAACCATGTTGCGCAGGTCGTCGTTCATGCGCTCGCCCGCGTCAAAGGGCAGCAACGCCAGCTTGAGCTTCATCTGCCGGGCCAGCGCCGTGGCCAGCTCGATGTCCAGCCCCTTCATGGCGTCGGCCGGGCCGTCGGAGAAGGGCGCGTTGTCCTTGTACACCGCCACCTTCAGCACGCCGCTGGCCTGGATTTTGTCCAGGCCGCTCAATTCGGCCTGCGCCTGCGCCAAGGAGCCGACCAGCAGCAAAGGCAGCAGCAGCGCCAGCGCCCGGCGCCGACCCGCCGCACGGGCGGCCAGCGGGCGTTTATGTAATGAAAAAAGTGGACTGGGCATACGGTGTTGTCTCCTGAAGTTATGCGTTCTGCGCGAAAGCTGCAGCCCGTCAAAATCACTCGTTGGAGCGACGTGTTTCGAGATAAGTTTTGATGGACCAGATGGCTTCCTGGTTCAGGATACCCTCAAACGGAGGCATGTACACCCGGCCGTCGCGCACCCGGCCGCGCCGCACGGTGCCGATGAAGTATTCGTCGGTTTCTTTGTAGCAGGCCATTTTCTGGGTTTCATCGGTCATCTCCATGCAGTCGCGGTCCAGTTTGCGCAGGTTGGGCGCAATGCCGCCGGAGATGGCTTCGAGGCCGTGGCAGCGGGCGCAGTTCTGGTTGTAGGCCGAGGTGCCGATGCGTAGCGCCTCGGCGCGGGCCGCCGCCTGGGCCGCGCCTTCGCTGAAGGGATTGGTAGGCAGCCACTTTTCGCCCAGCGTCGGCAGCGTGTGCGTATCAACCGCATGCGGCACAACATCGCCGTGCGCCTGGGCACTGCCCGGCATCAGCCCAGCCGCAGCGGCCAGCAAAACGCTGGCGCAAAAGATTTTCCGGGAGGACGAGGCCAAGCGTCGCAACGCCAGACGTGGGGAGGTTTGCATGGAATATCTCCTGAATAATAAAAATCGGTATGCCCTCAACAAGCAATAACTGCGCCACCTTGATGAAGGCGCCTGGCCTACCTCCTGTCAGCCAAGTCTGACACCAAGTACAAGACCCTACAGGTGTGTCAATTTGGCTCAATTGTTCATTCGGCGAGTACACTTCGACCCTCTAAACTCTGCCGATCAATACGGGTTTTCCCTTATAAGTCAAGGACTTACAGCGAAGTCAACTACTTATGGCTGTTGAAATTTGCAACAGGAATATGAAAAAATAAGGCTCGCTTTTTGCAAGGTAAGTTTGCTTCACTGGTCTTTCAATGCGGCGATTTCTGGAGACGATATGCGCACAGTCATGTACACCCCTTTCCCCGAACGCCTGGGCGCCCCCGCTGAACGCGAGTCGGAAGGCAGCCAGTCGAGCCTGATTGCCGAGTCGCACACGCGCTCCAGGTCTTACGGCATAGACCATGCCGATACGCCGGATTTCTCGCCCCAGTGCAAGCTCAAGCTGTCCCAGGGGCTCGATGAAAACAAGTTCCTGCTGGAGCACGCCATGCCGGTCATGGAAACCCTGCATGAGCAAATTGCCAACACCCACAACATGGTGCTGCTGACCTCCTCGCACGGCCTCGTGCTGCATTCGCTGGGCGACACGGATTTTCTGGAAAAAGCCATGCAGGTGGCCTTGGTGCCGGGCGTGGACTGGTCCGAGCAGAGCAAGGGCACCAACGCCATCGGCACGGCGCTCAAGGAAGAGCAGGCCATCACCGTTCACGGCGGCCAGCATTTCATGAACGCCAACAAGTTCCTGACCTGCTCGTGCGCGCCGATTTTTGACCCTTACGGTCAGGTCATAGGCGCGCTGGACGTGACCGGCGACCAGCGCAATTTTCACCAGCACACGATGGCCTTGGTGCGTATGTCGGCCCACATGATCGAAAACCACATGTTCGCCGATGTTTTCCCGACGGCGATACGGATTCACTTTCACACGCGCTCGGAATTCCTGGGCACGTTGATGGAGGGCATCGTGGTGTTCTCCCCCGACGGGCGCTTTTTGTCGGCCAACCGCAGCGCGCAGTTTCAGCTGGGAACCTCCTTTAACGCGCTCAAGGTACACACCCTGTCCTCGCTGTTTGGCATCCCCGTGTCGCGCCTGCACGAGCTGCGCGGCAGCGCCCTGGTCAAGCCCCAGCAGTTGGGCCTGCACAACGGCATGACGGTCTGGTGCCGGGTCAAGGTCAAACCCGTGAACCAGTGGGTCGTCGGGCAGGGGCTCGACAGCGCCTCAAGCAGCCCGTTCAAGTCAGCCACCGAGACCGACAGCCCGCCCGCAGCGCCGAGCGCCCAGGCGCCCAGCCGCACCGCGTCGCGCAAACTGCAGCTCTCGACGCTGCGCTACCTGGACACTGGCGATGCGCAGGTCAGCGCCGTCATCCACAAGCTCAACCTGGTGCGCGGGCGCGACATTCCGATCATGATTCTGGGCGAGACCGGCACCGGCAAAGACCTGCTGGCCCAGGCGATTCACGGCGACTCGGAGCGCGCCGGCCACCCCTTTATTTCAGTCAACTGCGCCTCGATTCCCGAGACGCTGATTGAGTCCGAGCTGTTCGGCTACGAGGAAGGCGCTTTCACCGGCGCGAAGAAAAAAGGCGCCACCGGCAAGATTCAGCAGGCCAACGGCGGCACGCTGTTTCTCGACGAAATCGGCGACATGCCCAAGCATTTGCAAGCGCGATTGCTGCGCGTGCTGCAGGACCGCAAGGTCAACCCGCTGGGTTCGGGCAAAGAGGTCGATGTCGATGTGGCAGTGATCTGCGCAACGAATAAAAACCTCAAGTCCATGATCGCCCAGGGCGAGTTCCGCGAAGACCTGTACTACCGCCTCAACGGCCTGGTGGTGCGCCTGCCCGCGCTGCGCCAGCGCACCGACTTTGAAGTCGTGACGCAAAAGCTGCTCAAAAGCCTGTGCGAAAACGGCGCCTCGGTGGGTATTTCAGCCGAGGTGATGGCGCTGTTTCGCGCCCACCACTGGCCGGGCAACTTCCGCCAGTTGCACAACCTGCTGCGCACCGCCGTCGTCATGGTCGGCTGCCAGGGCATGATTGAGCCGATTCACCTGCCCGACGATTTCCTGGAAGAGCAGGAGCAGATGCCGCAGCAGGGGCAGCCCGCGCCCGCCCAGAGCGCTGGCGCAGGCTCGCAAAACGCCCCCGCTACGCCCGGCGAAACCGACGGCCAGCGGCTGCAAGATGTCGCCCTCATCGCCATGACCAAGATGCTGCAGCAGCACAAGGGCAATGTCTCGGCGGCGGCGAAGGCGCTGGGCGTCTCGCGCAACACCGTCTATCGGCGCAAGGAGCAGCTGCCGCCCGATGTCTGGAACTGAGGGCGCCGACCCCTTACTGCGGCCGGGCCATGCGCCCGTCCTGCACCAAGGCGCGCAGCACTGCGCGAATCCCCGGCTCGCTGGCCAGATGGCCCGCCACCGGCGCGTAGCCGCAGGCCAGCCCCGGCTGCAGTGCTTGCGTTTGACTAAGCCATTGCTGGCTGTTGCACGGTGGGCAAATCGCGTCAAAACGGCCATGCACCCAGTCGCTGGGAATGCCGTGCTGGGCCAGCGCCCGCACGGCCCGGTTCAACTCGCCGGGGCGCAAAAAGCCCTTGTGGCGCAGGTAATGCGACTGGATGCGAAATTTCTGCCAACCGCGCCGGTCCGCCTGAACAACGCCGGGGCGCTCCAGCCCCGCCTCGGCCTGGCGCCGACCGCGCCGCAGCCGTGCCCAGCCCTGGCGTATTGACACGGCCAATTTAGGCTCATTCAGCCCCGCAGCGTGAATCAGGCTGCGCCGCATACCGCGCAAGGCCGCGCCCTGCTCCAGCAAGTTCCAGCAGCGCACCAGGCGCAAGGCTGCAACACCGGGTGCTCCAACTTGCAACACCTGCTCCAGACGGGCAAGCACCTGCGGCGCGCCGTTGAGCGGACTGCGCGGCCAGCAGGCGCATTGCGCCACGCGCCGCTCCCGGCGCGCATCGGGGTGCAGCAGGCCGCGAATCTCCGCCAGCCGCAGGCCAAAAGCGCCGCGCAGCACCAGCCGCGTCACCCGCTGCGGATGACACTGGGCGTAGCGCAGCGCCAGCACTGTGCCCCAGGAGCCCGCCAGCACGCTCCAGCGCTCCAGGCCCAGTTCCAGCCGCAGCGCCTCCAGATCGGCCACCAATTGGTCCGTATGGTTGCCCGCGCTCTGGGCGCGCGGGCGCGACAGGCCCGCGCCGCGCTGGTCCGGCACGATGACCCGCTGGCGCTCCAGCCGGAAAATCAGCGCCGAATCCGGCGCGCTGCCGCTGCCCGGCCCGCCGTGCAGCACCAGCCAGGGCTCGCCCTCGACAGGCCCGAACAGGCGGTAAGCCATGCGGCTGCTGCGCGCCGTCGCCAGCCCCAAAGGCGCGGGCCAGCCGGGGCGCGGGCGGCTGCGGGGCAAGCGGGAAACCGGGGGCAAAAAGAGTTTAGGCATGGCATTGATATTGCTGTATTGAAAATGCAGCTTGTAAAAGCAACAGCGGCTACAAGCTGGCAGCCATTTTCACGCCAACTAACTATCAGGAGACAGAGACTATGCAATGGACTACACCTTCCTTCACCGATCTGCGTTTCGGCTTTGAAATCACGATGTACATCGCGAACCGCTAATCCAGTCCCGCCGGACCCAGCCAAGCGCACAGGTTTTCATGCCCGTGCGCTTTTTTTTATCCCCTGAACAGACGGGTTAACACATGCGTATTCGAGTTTTAGGTTCCTCCGCTGGCGGCGGCTTTCCGCAGTGGAACTGCAACTGCGCCAACTGCGACGGCCTGCGCCGTGGCAGCATCAACGCCAAGGCCAGAACCCAGTCGTCCATCGCCGTCACCGTCAACGGCGCCGACTGGCTGCTGGTCAACGCCTCGCCGGACGTTCTGGCGCAGATTCAAGCCAATCCCGAGCTGCAACCGGCTAGAGCCACACGCGACAGCGGCATCGCCGCCGTGCTGCTGATGGACGCGCAAATCGACCATGTCACGGGCCTGTTGATGCTGCGCGAGCGCCAGAGCCCGCTGCCGCTGCTGGCCACCACCGAGGTGTTTTCGGACATCGCCGAGGGCTTTCCGATCACCAAAATTTTGTCGCATTACTGCGGCGTCAACGCGCTGGCGCTGCGCCTGGACGCGGGCTTTTTGCCGGTGCCGGGCCTGGACGGCATGGCCGTGTTGCCGGTGGTGCTGTCGTCCAAGCCGCCGCCTTATTCGCCGTTTCGCGAATGCCCGCGCCCCGGCGACAACATCGGCCTGGTGATTGACAACCCGGCGACCGGCCAGCGTGCGTTTTATGCGCCCGGCCTGGGCGAAATGACGCCCGAGCTGCTGGCGCTGATGGCCGAGTGCGCGGTGGTGCTGGTCGATGGCACCTTCTGGACCGAAGACGAAATGCAGCGCCTGGGCTTCTCGGCCAAGGGCGCGCGCCAAATCGGCCACCTGCCGCAAAGCGGCCCGGGCGGCATGATTGAGCAGCTGGCCACGCTGCCAGCAACGACGCGCAAGATCCTCATCCACATCAACAACACCAACCCCATCCTGCGCGAAGACTCCGATGAGCGCGCCGTGCTGACAGCGCACGGCATCGAAGTCGCCTTCGACGGCATGGACATCGCGTTTTAGTTTTAAGTTTCAGGAAGCCCCGTCATGGAAATCGCCCAATCCCCCAGCATCGCCAACGACCAGCCCGCCTGGACGCCCGACGAATTTGAACGCCAGCTGCGCGCCAAAGGCACGGCCTACCACATCCACCACCCGTTCAATGTGCGGATGAATTCGGGCGGCTGCACCGCCGAGGAAATCCGCTGCTGGGTGGCGAACCGCTTTTATTACCAGATCTGCATTCCACGCAAGGACGCGGCGATTCTGGCCAACATGCCGGACCGGGTACACCGCAGGCTGTGGGTCGAGCGCATCCTGGACCATGACGGCTACGGCGACTACGAAGGCTCGGGCGCCGGCGGCATCGAAACCTGGACCCAGCTGGGCCAGGCCGTCGGCATCTCGCGCGAGGAGCTGTGGTCGCTGCAAGGCGTGGCGCCCGCCGTGCGCTTTGCCTGCGACGCTTACGTCAATTTCGCCGCCAAAGCGCCGTGGCAAGAAGCCGTCTGCTCGTCGCTGACCGAGATGTTTGCGCCGCAGATTCACAAAGACCGCCTGGCCACCTGGCCCGGCCACTATCCGTGGATTGAGGCCGAAGGCTTGACCTACTTCCGCAGCCGCATTCCGCTGGCCAGCCGCGATGTGGAGCACGGCCTGGCGGTGACGCTAAACTATTTCACCACCCGTCAGGCGCAGCAAAGAGCGCTGGACATTTTGCAGTTCAAGCTCGACATTTTGTGGAGCATGCTCGACGGGATTGAGAAAGCCTGCCAATGACCTCTTCCAGCCCGCCACCGGCCAGCGCCGCCCCGGCGCCTGTGCCCAAGCCCGTGGATCTGCCCGCCCATCCGTGCCTCTCGCGCCTGTACCGGCTGCAGTACGAACCGGTGCAGACCGCTTGGGTGCTGCTGTACCCGGAAGGCATGGTCAAGCTCAGCGACAGCACGGCTGAAATCCTGCGCCGCTGCAGCGGCCAGCTCAGCGTGGAGGCCATCGTGGCTGAACTGGAGACGCTTTTCAATATTGAGGGCATTGGCCCGCAAGTGCATGCCCTGCTGGAAGAAGGAGTTCGCCGTGGCTGGATCATCTGACATTTCAACGCTTGGTGCCACGCGGGTTGCTGCGCCGTCGGCCCCGGCCATTTCGCCGCCGCTGTGGCTGCTGGCCGAATTAACTTACCGCTGCCCGCTGCACTGCGTGTTTTGCTACAACCCGACCCAGTACGCCCGGCTACAAACCGAAATGACAACCGCGCAGTGGGTCGATGTGATGCGCCAGGCGCGTGCGCTGGGCGCGGCGCAACTGGGCTTTTCCGGCGGCGAGCCGATGCTGCGCGATGATCTGGAAGAGCTGGTGCAGGAAGCGCACCACCTGGGTTTCTACACCAACCTCATCACCTCCGGCGTCGGCTTCACGCCCGAGCGCGCCCAAAAGCTCAAGGACGCCGGGCTGGACCACGTCCAGCTGTCGTTTCAGGACTCGACCAAAGAGCTGAACGATTTCCTCAGCCACACCAAGACCTTTGACCTGAAGCTCAAAGTCGCCAAGCTCATCAAGGAGCACGACTGGCCGATGGTGATGAACTGCGTGCTGCACCGGCACAACCTGCCGCATGTCGGCAAGATCATCGAGATGGCCGAGGCGCTGGGCGCTGAGTTTTTAGAGCTGGCCAACACCCAGTATTACGGCTGGGCCTGGACGAATCGCGACCAGTTGATGCCCACGCAAGAGCAGTTGCTGGAAGCCGAAGCCGTCGTCAAGCGCTACCGTGAGCAGCCGAATCCGGCCTGCCGCGTGCTGTTCGTCGTGCCCGACTATTTCGAGCAGCGCCCCAAGGCCTGCATGAACGGCTGGGGCTCGGTGTTTCTGGCCGTGGCGCCCGACGGCACCGCCCTGCCCTGCCACAACGCCCGCGACCTGCCGGGGCTGAATCTGCCCCGTGTGCAAGACCAGTCGCTGGCCGACATCTGGGCGCGCAGCCAGGGTTTTAATGCCTACCGGGGCCAGGAGTGGATGAAAGCGCCCTGTAGCACCTGCGACGAGCGCCACAAGGATTTCGGCGGCTGCCGCTGCCAGGCCTTTTTGGTCACGGGCGACGCGACGCAGGCCGATCCGGTGTGCAGCAAATCGCCGCACCACGAAAAAATCGTCGAGCTGGTGCGCCGCGCACCCGTGTACCGCGTGGTGCCCATCGTGTTTCGCAGCGACAGCGAGTCGCGGCGGCTGCACCCGCAGGCGTAAACGCAAAGCGCCGGTCATGACCGGCGCTTTGCGTAGCCATTCAGCCGCTGCGGGCTGAATGCGCTTGTTTTGAAAACTGGGCAGACTTGGGCTACAGCCTCAAGGCTTCTTTTGCGCCAGCACCCAGGTAACCAGCTTTTTCAAATCATCATTGCTGATGCTGGCGTGAGGCGGCATCGCCGCACGCGAACTCCATTTGCCAATCGAGCCGTTGCGCACGCTCTGCATCAGATTGGCGACGGCCTCCTTGTCGCCCGCATATTTGGCGCTGACGCTCTGGAAAGCGGGGCCGACGATTTTTTCGTTCACGGAATGGCAGGAAAAGCAGCCGTTGGCGCGGACAAAATCCGACATGGCCGCGACATCATCCGCAGCATGGGCGCCAGACATGCCAGAGAGCGTCAAAAAGGATGCGATAAGAAGGTGATGGTGTTTCATGGCGGTAGTCGTTTCGTAAAACGTGAATGTTGAAGGCGTGAGGAGCTGCCCCCCGGACAGCTCCTCCTTGAACCCGGTTAAGTCGGTTAAGCCGGGTTTATTTCATCAGCTTGAAGGTCCAGACGGAGCCGCCCTGCTCCAGGAAGTTGACCTTCTTGGCCACTTCGCCGCCCCACAGCGGCACGGCGCCGCCCCAGCCGGAGACCACGCTGATGTACTGCTCGCCGTCCTGCATCCAGGTGATCGGAGGCGCCACCACGCCGGAGCCGGTCTGGAACTTCCAGACTTCCTTGCCGGTCGTCGCGTCAGCAGCCTTGAGGTAGCCTTCAGGCGTGCCCCAGAAGACCAGATTGCCAGCGGTGGTCAGCACACCGCCCCAGAGTGGCGCGGTGTTCTTGACTTCCCAGGCGACTTTGCCGGTTTTCGGATTGATAGCGCGCAGCGAGCCGATATGGTCTTCAAACAGTGGCCTGATCGTGAAGCCCGCACCCAGGAAAGCGCCGCCTTTTTTATAGGCAACAGGCTCGTTCCAGATGTCCATGCCCCATTCGTTGGTCGGCACGTAGAACAGCTTGGTGTCCGGGCTGTAAGCCATCGGCATCTGGTTCTTGGCGCCCAGGAAAGCGGGTGCAGAAAACACCGACTTGCCCTTGGTGCCGTCGCCGCCAGGCGCGGTCGGGTCGCCAGGACGGTTTTCAGGGATGAAGTTCGGGCGGCCGGTCTTCAGGTCAATGTCGGTGGCCCAGGTGATTTTGTTGACATACGGGAACGCATTGCCCAGCTTGCCGGTGGTGGCGTCGATCACGTAGAAGAAGCCATTGCGGTCAGCTTTGGCGCCCATGCGCTTGCCGTCCATATCGAAGGTGATGAACTCGTTGGAGCCGTCAAAGTCCCACGAATCGTTGGGCGTGCCCTGGTAGTGCCAGACGATTTTGCCAGTCTTCACGTCGATGGCGACGGTCGAAGAAGAGAACAGGTTGTCGCCCTTGCGCACATGGCTGTTCCAGGGGCCGGGGTTGCCGGTGCCGAAATAGGCCAGGCCGGTCTTGGGGTCATAAGTGCCGCCCATCCAGGTGGAGGCGCCGCCGGTTTTCCAGGTCTCGCCCGGCCAGGTGGCGTTGGTGGTGCCGCTGATGCCGTTTTCCTTGCCGTTGAGGTAGCCCATGTGGCCTTCCACCGTGGGGCGGGACCAGACCAGCTTGCCGGTTTTCGGATCGCGCGCTTCAACGCGGCCGACCACGCCGAACTCGCCGCCGGACAGGCCGGTCAGCAGCAGGCCGTCAGCGATCAGGGGCGCGGCGGTGGCGCTGTAGCCAGCGGTGTAATCGTCGATTTTTTCTTTCCAGACCACCTTGCCAGTGTCCTGGTTCAGCGCGACCAGCTGGGCATCCAGCGTGGCGAAGATCACCAGGTTGTCAAACAGGGCCGCGCCCCGGTTCACCACGTCGCAGCAAGGCATGATGCCTTCAGGCAGGCGGTGCTCGTATTTCCAGAGCTTCTGGCCGGTCTTGGCGTCCAGCGCGTACATGCGCGAGTAGGAGGCTGTGACAAACATCTTGCCCTTGTAGATCAGCGGCTGGGATTCCTGGCCGCGCTGCTTTTCACCGCCGAAGGACATCGACCACACAGGGGTGAGGCGGCTGATGGTCTTGGGGTTGACCGCTTTGAGCGGGGAATGCCGCTGGCCCTGCGTGCCCAGTCCCGAGCTCAGCACGGATTCTGGATGGGTGGCATCGGTGCTGATCATGGCATCGGTCACCTGCGCGCTGGCCTGGGCCGTGGCGAACATGACCAAAAGGCTGATTAATGTGCGTTTCACAGTGTTGTCTCCTGCTTGTCTCTAAAGTTGATGGTGGCGCCCGTGCCGCATGCCCGGTCGGCATTGAATCTTTTGACCGGCAAAACCGGCCTGACTCACAGGGCTAAGGGGCAACTTTTGTGCCAGCACCGCAAAGGCGGTTTCACGCAGCTGACCTGCCGGTTTGACGACCTTTGAGCGCCGCTTGGCGGGCGGTGTGTTCTTAAAGGGAAAAGCCGGGGGTGGGACAGTGTTCAAAAACGAAGCACTTGGCCCAAGCCGCCGCCGCCCGCGCTTTTTGGCAGGCCGGGCGACGGCAAGGCTTCAAGCGGCGCCGCGCTGCCGGATCCAGCCGCGCTGCGGGTCGTAGCCCCACCAGGCCAGACTAAAGAACACCACACTACCCAGCGCCACCACCGCCCAGGAGACGGCGTTGAATTGGCCATACATCGCAAAACGTATTGCCTCGACGACGTGGGTGAACGGGTTCCACTGCGCCAGTTTGAGCAGCCACCAGGCGCCGGATTCTTCGAGCTTCCACAGCGGGTACAGCGCCGGGCTGATGAAAAACATCGGAAAAATAACAAAGTTCATCGTCCCGGCGAAGTTTTCCAGCTGCTTGATATAGACCGACAGCATCAAGCCCAGCGCGGCCAGCAGCGTGGCACCGCCCAGCATGGCCAGCCCCAGCAGCGGCAGGTTCTGCAGCTCAAAGCGCACGCCAAAGCCAAACGCAATCAGCAAAAACACCGCCATCTGCAGCAGCGACAAACTGGTGCCGCCGAGCAATTTAAACGCCAGCAGCCAGCCGCGCGGCAGCGGCGCTGTCAGCAGCAGGCGCATCATGCCCATCTCGCGGTCATAGACCATGGACAGCGAACTCTGCATGCCATTGAACAGCGCGATCATCGCCAGCAGGCCGGGCACCATGTATTCGCGGTACTCGACATAGGTTTCGTAAGGCGGAATGATGGACACGCCAAAGACGTTGTTAAACCCCGCCGAGAACACCACGAACCACAGCAGCGGGCGCACCAGCGCCGAACCGAGCCGGGCCGGCTGGCGCAGAAATTTGCTGATCTCGCGGCCGACCACGGCGCGCATGGCCCGCAGCAGGTGCAAGACTAAAGGCGGGCGCGGCATGTGCTTTCCTTTTCATCCACGCCCAGCGTGTCCATGACCTCGGTGGGGTGCAGCACGCCGTCCAGCGGCGCGGTGCCGACCACGCCGTCGATGTGGCTCAAAAACAGCGGCTGGCGCAACTGGCCGTCCCAAGACCGGAAGGACAGGCGCGGCCCCTTGAAGCCGTCCAGATACACCGTGCCACTGCGCAACCGCTTGAGCTGCTGGGCCACGGGCGCTTGCGGCTCATCGGCCAGCACGGCGGCCACGGCCTTGACCGCCGCCCAAGCGGCCCAGTCGTGGCCCTGCATCGGGCGCTTGGCCAGCCGCGCAAAGCGGCGCGAGAGTTGCGGGCCGCCGTTGCGCTCCCACTGCGGATGCCAGGGCACGGCCATCAGGCCATTGGCGCCGACGACCGGGCGCGGCCACTGGGTGGCGTAAGGCAGCAGGCGGGCAAACTCGCCGTCGCTGTCCATCACGGCCACCACGTCATGCTCGCGCTCGCCGGTCAGCAGCCGGGTGTTGGCCAGATCGCGCTCACGCGGATCGCCGGACAATTTAAAAGGCCGGGTCTGGGTGATTTTCAGCCCGTAGCGGCGCGCCGAGCGGTTGAAGGCCTCGGCCTGCAGCTGGTCGCCGGGCAGCGGCCCTTGCAGCAGCAGCGCCTTGCGCCACGAGCGCGCCGCCAGGTACTGCGCCAGCGCGTCGGCAAGCATCTGGCGGCTCGGGTAGGTGTGCAGCAAATGCGCGGCGCACTGGCTGGCGCGCAGCGCATCGTCGTCCAGTGCGGTGTTGAAGACAATGGCGCCGCCCAGCGCCGCTGGCGCCGTGCGCACCAGCTGGTTCAACTCGGCCAGCGGCAAATCGGCAATCAGGTGATGCACGCCAGCGGCCTTGAGCTCGGCCAGCGCTTTGGGCAGCGCCTGCGCGTCGGGCAGCAGCAGCTCGCGCACTTTGAGGCTGACGCCGACGGTTTCCAGCTCGACAGCGGCATCGTCGGCGGCGAGCCGGGCCGCGTCGGCAGGCCTGCCCTGCGGATGGCCGGGGTAAGCGTGCTCCAGCCGCCGGGGCGCGTAACGGGCGTCGTCGGCCAGCGAAATCACGGCGACGGTGACGCCGACAGTCACGGAATTTTGCGCCGCTTTGGCCTCGGGCGCGGCCTTGGCTGCGCCGCCTGCCTTGGCGGTTTTAGCCGCCTGCGCCGCCTGAAGCAGCGGCACCGCGCCCAGTCCGGCCAGCACCAGCACGCTGCAAGCCAGGCGCCGCCCCAGAGACCAGCGCCCCGCCAAAACCGGGGCTAAAACCGGAGCCACAAGCGCAGCCGTCACGGCTGCACCAGCACGCTGTGCGGCACCCGCCCGGCAGCGACCGTGCGCAAGGCCTTGCCGGTGGCGGTATCGACCAGCGTCATGTCGTCCGACATCGCATTCGTAACGTACAAAATTTTGCCGTCTGGATGCGCCGCCAGCCCCCAGGCGCGCTTGCCGACCAGAATCGTGCGCCGCACCTGGTGCGTGGCCACATCCACCTCGGCCACATGATTGGCCCGGCCCAGCCCGACCCAGACGGTTTTTCCGTCCGGGCTGAGCGCCATGCCGACCGGCGTGATGTCGGCGGCGCGCATGCCAGGGAGCTTGAATTCCAGCGTCTGCTTGACGCTCTGGTCGTCGGTGCTGACCACGCTCAGGCTGGCGCCCAGCTCGTTCGTCACCCATAGCTCCTTGCCGCCAGCGGCCAGCACGAAGCGGCGCGGGCGCTTGCCGACGCGGATGTTTTTGATGATTTTGCGCTGCGCCAGATCGACCAGATGAACCACATTGGCCACTTCCGAAGTCACATAAGCGCGCTTGCCGTCGGGCGTGACCAGAATGCCTTCGGGCTCGCCGCCGGTCTTGACCGCGAACAGCCGGGCCTTGGTGTCCAGGCTGTAGGCGGCCATCGCGCTTTCGTCTTCAATCGACACGTAGAGGGTTTTGCCGTCCGGGCTGAGATCGAACATTTCCGGGCTTTCGCCAGCGGCCATCTGCGCCGTCATCTTGCCGCTGGCGGTATCGACCATGCCGAGCTGGTTGCTGTCGCCGCAGGAGACGTAAATCTGGCTGTGTACCGGGTTGAACTGCATGTGGCGCGGGCGTTTGCACACGTCGATGGCCGACAGGCGCTGGCCCTGCAAGTCAAACACATAAATTTTGTTGTCCTTCTCGCTGGAAACATAGACCCGGCCCGGCGGCGATTGGGCCGCCGCCAGCGTCGCGCAAAGCGCCAGCGCGCCCGCCACAACAGGGCGCAGCCAAGACCGGCCGCAGCCAGCGGAGGGGAAATCCAGACTGGACAGGCGGACCTCAAGAGGCAGAAAGTTCATTGATTTTGTCTCCATTATTTATGGGTTTTCAGGCATCAACAGCAAGGAAGGTGCCAGCGGAAATGGAATGGAAGTTGCTTTAACGCAGGTTCAGGCTTATTCTGCCTGGCCTCTTGTCACCCGTTTGCGATTTCTCCACACCATGCCACCACTGCTGCACGCGCCTGCGCCTTCTTGCGAAGATACTCTTTCCCGCCGTCAGGCGCTGCGTGCGGGCTTGGTCTGCGGTTTGGGCGCTCTGGGCTTGAGCGCGCAGGCCCAGGAAAGCAAACCGGCCTGGCCCCAGCGCCCGATTCAAATGATTGTGCCCTGGCCAGCGGGCGGCGCCACCGACCTGACGCTGCGCGTCCTGAATGAAGAGGCCGAGCCGCTGCTCGGCCAGCGCGTCGTCGTCGTCAACCGACCCGGCGCCGCCGGCACACTGGTGGCGCCGCTGCTCAAGGCGGCCGAGCCCGACGGCTACACCATCGGACAAATCCCGATCACGGTCTATCGCCACGCGCTGATGAACCGGGTGGACTGGAACCCGGTGCGCGATCTGGCGCCGATTTTGCAGGTCTCGGGCACCACCTTCGGCCTGCTGGTGCCCGCCAGCAGCCCGTGGAAAAGCCTCGCCGACATGCTCGCCTGGGCGCAAAAAAATCCCGGCGAGCTGCTGCTGGGCTCGACCGGCATCGGCACCACCGCGCATCTGGCGATGGAAGAAATCCTGCAGGCGCAAAAAATCACTTACGTGCATATTCCGTACAAAGGCACGACCGAGCAGATGCTGGCGATTGCCTCGGGTCAGTTGATGGCCGGTGTCAATTCGACTGGCTTTGCGCCCTGGGTGGACCAAGGCAAGATGCGGCTGCTGGCCATTTTCAGCGCCGAGCGCAGCCCGCGCTGGCCGCAGGTGCCGACGCTGCGCGAGCTGGGCTATGCGCGCTCGGTCTATACCTCGCCGTGGGGGCTGGCGGCGCCGCGCGGCACGCCGCCCGCCATCGTGCAAATACTGCACAACGCCTTTCACCAAGCCACGATCAGCCCGCGCCACCGGGCGGCGCTGGCCCGCTACGATCAGGACATCAGCTACCTGAGCACCGCCGCCTACCAGCAGGCCATTCTTGACACCGTCGAGCGCGAAAAAGTGCTGCTCGGACGCATGAAACTGCTGGCGCCACCGGCTTCCTGAAGGCATTCCTTATGAGCGACATCCTGTTAAGCGCGCAAGACCTGCACAAGTCCTACGCCGGAAAACCCGCCCTCAAAGGCGTCAGCCTGACGCTGCGCTCCGGTGAAATCGTCGCCCTGCTCGGCCCCAACGGCGCCGGAAAATCGACGCTGCTGCAACTGCTGACCGGCCTGTTCAGCCCGGACAAAGGCCGCATCGAGGTGCTGGGCTGCGACATGCGCAGCCAGGCCAGCCGGGCGCTGGCGGGCCTGGGCGTGGTGTTTCAGCAAAGCGCGCTTGATCTAGATCTGTCGGTGCAGGCCAATTTGCTGTTTCACACCGATTTGCATGGCCTGCCGCGCGCCGTGGCCAAGCCGCGCATTGCCGAAGCGCTGGAAAAAATCGGCATGACGGCGCAGGCCAGCGCCGTGGTGCGCGGCCTGTCCGGCGGCACCCGGCGCAAGGTCGAGCTGGTGCGCGCCCTGTTGCACCACCCGAAGGTGCTGCTGATGGACGAAGCCACCGCCGGGCTGGACATGGAGTCGCGCCAGCAGCTGCTGACCTCGGTGCGCGCCCTGGCCCGCGAAGACGGCGTGGCGGTGCTGTGGGCCACGCACCTGGCCGAAGAAGTCAAGGTCGCCGACCGGCTCGTGCTGCTGGACCAGGGCAGCGTGCGCTTCAGCGGCCCGGTGGAGGAATTCATCGAAAAAGCGCAGGGCAAGGAGTTGCCCGAGGAAGTTTCCCGGCATTTCGGGCGCACAGCCGCTTGAGGCTGCCGCCCGGCAGTCTGCGCCTGGCATCAAGCCATCCGGGTGAGCGCCAACTGCCTGCCAGTGCGTCGGCCTGAATGCGCCCATAATCAAACGCTCTTCCACCTCTACGCCCGCCCGCACCCGTCCCGGCTGGCCCTCCTGCCGTGACCGACCACAAACGCCTTTCTTCGCCGCTGACCGTGTTGCAGGCCGTCGGCAACTCGCCGACGCTGGCGCGGCTGGCCGAGCTGGTCCGCGACTCCAACGACAGGCTCAAGGCGATTGAACCGCTGCTGCCGGGCAACCTGCGCTCCGCCATCAAAGCCGGGCCGATAGACGGCGACAGCTGGTGCCTGCTGGTCAACGGCAACGCCGCCGCCGCGAAACTGCGCCAATTGCTGCCGGTGCTTCAGGCCAGTTTGCAGCGCCAGGGCTGGCGGGTGAGCAGCATCCGGCTGAAGATTTTGGTGGGCAGGCGGTAGTTTTGAGCACGGACATACAGCGGCTATTACTGGTCGGCGCTATTTCAGGGGGAAGGCCATTTTTGGTAAGGTCGGTGTACTCATTCGCTTTTCCGAGCGTAAAAAAGCCCGCTCAGGGCGGGCTAGTCTGAGATGAGGTGGACTACTCTAATGAGTCGCTAAAGATGACTGCGCACTTGCCTCAAGAGCAGAAAAAGGAATGACCTTCGCAACGCTTTGAACTATGCGTGCCTCCCGATCTGCCGCCTCTGGATCGTTCCTGTCATCTATAACCACAAGCAGTTTGACATCTGCATTCGCAATACGTCCGTGAATGTCCACCAGCTTATGGAGCAAAGAACTGACAGAATTTGGATGTGATCCGGTTGCTGCAACTGCTTGACCATCCACCAAAAAATCAAGCTTGTAAACCCGCCCAGAAACCCCTTCAAATGGGGGCTCCAGCGTTATGTCTGCATTGGGCATCCAAGCACGCAAGGCCATTCCAACCTCTTCAACAAAAAGAGAGACATCAGTATTCACATCTAGCTGTTCGCGCTCCCAAGCTGACAAAGCGATCATTGAAGATAGATACCGACTGAAGGCTTCGGCAGCATTTTCGATTGATGCCCATGCCTCAACCTCACCCCGATCAGTGAATGCTGCGCCATTTTTGCAGGCTGTGTTGATCAAAAAGGTTGAATGCTTCTTGTTTTCGATTCTGACACCCCGGCCTATAAAATGCATCAAAGTGTGACCGTCATCAAAAAATCTGATTTTTCCATTTATCAACTCTGCGAAGACCGGTAGTCTGTCGCCGTCATCGAACTTAAAGGGAGTTGAGATGAGCACAACATCACCGCTCTCCGTAAGAGGAGAGCAATCGAAACCTAGCAGTGTAGAGAGTTGTTGGCAAATCATTACTTAAGCTCGAACGCTTCCGGATCAGAAACCGGAGGCTTAAAGATGATGTTGGCACGATCGCAGAAATAGTCAAGCGCCTCAGAAAAACCCCATGTCAACCAAGCTTTTGAGCCATCGATCCTAGCGTCGCCCATATGCTCGTGGGCTAAATCATGCCAATTTTTAGGGGCTCTTGCCGTTGCACTGACTTCCAGTTGGTAGACCCGCTGTGGAGCGCCCAAATTAATTTTGAAAACTGTGAACTTGAAAGTTACAAGTCCAGTTTTAGATGACCGGCTGAATTGAAGTCCTATATGCAAGCCAGCACGTGAGCGATCCTCGTGCATCAAGCCACACTCTAGGGTTGCTAGTCCCGGCTTGATCCGGTTGAAAGTCCATGCAGGAGCATCCTCACACAGCAATGGCTTGGAAAGCAGGACCAACGCCTCAGAATTTGGTATGTCTCTCATTCATCTGCTTTCCGAATTTTTCTCAAATACTGCCGTACCCTCAACGTGGAGAGCCACCAGACGTTCAGCCCTGTCCTCCTATCGTGGCAAGTCAAAGTCCGCCAGTACGCCTACCGCCTTACATATAGTAACTGGAGAAAAATGGGAAAACAACTACCCCAAAAGCTCGGTTCATCCAGCATGTTTTCCTGCTTTGATTTTCCTGTCAATGTCGCCCCTTGTACGCTATGGGAATGCAAGCCATTGATTCACAATAGAAAAGACCGCCAGGTGTTACCTCTGACGGCCTTTGTACGAATAGATGGTGCCGCTTGTCGGAATCGAACTGACGACCTACCGCTTACAAGGCGGTTGCTCTACCAACTGAGCTAAAGCGGCAAAAGCGCTATTCTACTTCACCCGCGTCAGTGAAGGCCGGGGGCGCGGTGGTGTTTTTGGCGGCTCGGGGGAGTCATCGCCGGGGGCTACCGGGCTGGGAATCGCGGCAGGCGCAACGCTATCGACCAGCTGCATGATTTTGTTCTCAGCCGTCTCGCTGGTGCCCGACACAGCCGCAGCAGCCTGCGTCGGCGCCGAAGGGCTGGCCGCACCGCCGACAGGCACACCCGCCGAACCCGGCTCCAGCGGAAACGCCATGCCTTGGCCGTTTTCACGGGCATAGATGGCCACCACATGGCTGATGGGCACCAGAATTTCCCGGGCCTTGCCGCCAAAGCGAGCCTTGAACTCGATGTACTCATTGCCCAGCGTCAGCGAGCTGGTCGCGTCCAGGCCGATGTTGAGCACAATCTCGTTGTCCTTTACGTACTCACGCGGCACCTGCACGGTTTCGTCCACCGACACGGCCACATAGGGCGTAAAACCGTTGTCGCTGCACCATTCATACAGGGCGCGAATCAGGTAGGGGCGGGTGGAGGTGGTGGGCACGTTCATGTTTCAATCCACGCCCAAGCACAGCTTGAGCGAAATTCCGCCCCCTCTGAAGGGGGGGTTTCAAACCGGAGTTTGTTTTTGATGAAGAGAGGCAGGTAATCGGCAGTTCAGGGCGGCAATTACTTGCGCATCACCTTTTCAGACGGCGTCAGCGCTTCGATGTAGGCCGGGCGCGAGAAGATGCGCTCGGCATACTTGAGCAGCGGCGCGGCATTTTTCGACAGCTCAATGCCGTAGTAATCCAGGCGCCAGAGCAGCGGCGCAATCGCCACGTCCAGCATCGAAAAGCTGTCGCCGAGCATAAATTTGTTTTTCAGGAAAATCGGCGCCAGCTGCGTCAGACGGTCGCGGATGTGGGCGCGGGATTTTTCCAGCGCTTTTTCGTTGCCCTTGGCGGCGCGGGATTCCAGCGCGCTGACATGAACGAACAGCTCTTTTTCAAAGTTCAGCAGGAACAGGCGCACGCGGGCGCGGTCCACTGGATCGCCGGGCATCAGCTGGGGATGCGGAAAGCGCTCGTCGATGTACTCGTTGATGATGTTCGACTCGTACAGAATCAGGTCGCGCTCGACCAGAATCGGCACCTGGCCGTACGGGTTCATCACATTGATATCTTCGGGCTTGTTGTACAGATCGACATCGCGAATTTCAAAATCCATGCCTTTTTCAAACAGGACAAAACGGCAGCGGTGCGAAAAGGGACAGGTCGTGCCTGAATAAAGAACCATCATGATTCGGGTCTCCTAAAACAAAAGAGTGGAGGGCCAAGATTTGAATCTTAAAGCCCTCCACTCCGAAGGTGCCTAGGCGCACCGTGGAGATACCCACGGCGCATCAATCGGCACGGTAATTACTTGACGTCTTTCCAGAACACCGCATTCAGGCGCCAGGTGACAAAGGTCAAGCCAAGAAGAAAGGCCAGCACCCACACGCCAATGCGCACGCGGGTATTTTGCGCTGGCTCGGCCATCCATTGCAGGTAGCCGACCAAATCGCCAACGGCTTGATCGTACTCCAGCGGCGTCATCGTGCCTGGCGTGACCTGCGTCCAGCCGGTCACAGCGTGGTGCTCGTTGTAAATCGGCTCGCGCACACCCTGCAATTCCCACAGCGCATGCGGCATGGCGATGTTGGGGAAAGCCAGGTTGTTCCAGCCGGTGGCCTTGGTTTCGTCGCGGTAGAAGGTGCGCAGGTAGGTGTAGAGGTAATCAGCACCGGTGCCACCAGCGCCCGCGCGCGAGCGGGCAATCACCGTCAAGTCGGGCGGTGTGGCGCCGAACCAGTCCTTGGCCAGCTTGGGGTCAATCGCCGACTTCATGGTCTCGCCCACCTTGTCGGTGGTGAAGAGCAGGTTGTCCTTGATCTGCTGGTCGGTCAGGCCGATGTCATTCAGGCGATTGAAACGCATGAAGGCCGCCGAGTGGCAGTTCAGGCAGTAGTTGACGAACAGCTTGGCACCATTTTGCAGGGCGCCCATGTCGTTGATCTTGTTGGGCGCTTTGTCCCAGGCAGGGCCGCCGGTGTTGGCCTGTGCGCCAGCGATCAGACCGACGGCAGTAATCAGGGCAAGGATGATTTTTTTCATGTTGTAGATCTCCAGCTCAGTGGGCGGTAAACGTCACGCGATCAGGAACGCGCTTAAACGTACCCAAGCGGCTCCACCAAGGCATCAGGATGAAAAAGCCGAAGTAGAACAAGGTGCCCAGTTGTGACACATAACCACCCACCGTAGAAGGTGGCTGCACGCCCAGGTAGCCCAGGATCAGGAAGTTGATCACAAAAACGGCGTATAGGTACTTGTTCCAGGTAGGACGGTAGCGGATCGACTTGACTTCACTCTTGTCGAGCCAAGGCAGGCCAAACAGGATGACGACAGCGCCGCCCATCGCAACCACACCCCAGAACTTGGCATCAATCAGCAGCATGGCAGCAACCACCACCACAGCGCCGCCCAGAATGACAGGCTTGAGCAGCGCAGGCATCTTGACCTTGGCGACTGCCAGCAGCGAGCCGCCCAACACGCAGGCCATCAGCACATACATCATGTCGCCAGTGATGGCGCGCAGCATGGAGTAAAAAGGCGTGAAGTACCAGACCGGTGCAATGTGCAGCGGCGTCTTCAGCGAGTCGGCGGGGATGAAGTTGTTGTATTCCAGGAAGTAGCCGCCGAACTCGGGCGCGAAGAAGATCACGGCCGTGAAGATCATCAGGAACACGCTGACGCCGAAAATGTCATGCACCGTGTAGTACGGGTGGAAGGGGATGCCGTCGAGCGGGTGGCCAGCGGCATCGCGCGGTGCGTTTGGACCCTTGATCTCGACACCGTCAGGGTTGTTCGAGCCCACTTCATGCAGCGCAATGATGTGCGCCACGACCAGGCCCAGCAGCACCAGCGGCACAGCAATGACGTGGAAGGCGAAGAAGCGGTTCAGCGTGGCGTCGCCAACCACGTAGTCGCCACGAATCAAGAGCGCCAGATCGGGGCCGATGAAGGGAATGGCGGCAAACAGGTTCACGATGACCTGGGCGCCCCAGTAGCTCATCTGACCCCAGGGCAGCAGGTAGCCCATGAAGGCTTCGGCCATCAGCGCCAGGAAAATCGCGCAGCCAAACACCCAGATCAGCTCGCGCGGCTTGCGGTAGCTGCCGTACATCAGGCCACGGAACATGTGCAGATAGACCACGACGAAGAAAGCCGAGGCGCCGGTGGAGTGCATGTAGCGGATCAGCCAGCCCCAGGGCACGTCGCGCATGATGTACTCGACCGAGCCGAAAGCGAGCGAGGCTTCAGGCTTGTAGTTCATCGTCAGGAAAATGCCGGTAACGATCTGAATCACCAGCACCAGCATGGCCAGCGAGCCAAAGATGTACCAGAAATTGAAGTTTTTCGGCGCGTAGTACTCGCTCATGTGCTCTTTGTAGAGCTTGCTGGCGGGGAAACGGTTATCGAGCCAGTTCATCGCCTGGGCGGCGATGGGGGCATCGGGAGAAAGCTCTTTGAATTCAGCCATAACTGATCCTGGTTGGGTGGTTTTTTTGACCAGCGCTGCAAACCCTGCCCAAACGGCAGGATGTCAAACGCTGGCGACAAGGTCTTGTGAAGGAATGCTTGCGCCCTCAGGCCTTTTTGTCTTCCCCAATCAGCAGCTTGGTGTCCGAGAGGTAGATATGTGGGGGAACTGGCAGGTTGTCTGGCGCGGGCTTGTTCTTGTAAACGCGGCCAGCCATGTCAAACGTGGAGCCGTGGCAGGGACAGAGGAAGCCGCCCGCCCAGTCATCCGGTAGCGAAGGCTGCGCGCCAGTCTTGAATTTTTCCGAAGGCGAGCAACCCAGATGGGTGCAGATACCGACCACCACCAGCACTTCGGGCTTGATGGAGCGGCCTTCATTGCGGGCGTAAGGGGGGGTGAACTCATCGGGCTTGCGCTCGGATTTTGGATCGGCCAGCAAAGGATCGTTTTTTGGCAGCGCGGCGATCTGTTCGGGCGTGCGGCGCACGATCCAGACCGGCTTGCCACGCCATTCAACCGTCATTTTTTCGCCCGGTTTGATGGCCGAAATATCGACCTCAATGGCCGCGCCAGCCGCCTTGGCTTTTTCGGAGGGCTGGAAAGTGCTGACAAAAGGAACGGCGACTGCAGCCACGCCGACACCACCGACGATACAGGTGGTGGCAATCCAATTTCTTTTATCTTTATCGATGGACGCGCCGGGAGGCACACCAATTACGCTTGCTTGGGTCATGAAAGTCCTTCAAGAACTGGCTTGAAAAAGGCATAGTGAGGGTCAACCCCTAATTGTAGCGGAGCGTAAAGGGTCTTTACAAGGCGCCTGATGTGATCCAGCCCGCCTGAAACCTGCCAGCGTCTGCCTTTTCAAGCCCGGCAGCCCCGGTTTCAGTCGCCCTGCGGCAGCGCCCTGGCCATTGAATTTGAGCTTCAAGCCCCCAGTTGGCGGGCCATTCGGATGGCCGCCAGCAGACTGGACGCATCCGCTTGACCGGTGCCAGCAATGTCAAAAGCCGTTCCATGGTCCGGGCTGGTGCGCACCAGCGGCAGGCCCAGCGTGACATTGACGCCCTGCTCCACGCCTAGGTACTTGACCGGAATCAGTCCCTGATCGTGGTACATCGCCAACACCACGTCGAACGCGCCCGGCTTGCCCGGCGCGTTGCGCGCCCGCATGAACACCGTGTCCGGTGCAAACGGCCCCTGCGCGTCCAGCCCCTCGGCCAGCGCGGCGGCAATCGCCGGGGCGATGATGTCCCGCTCTTCCGTGCCGAACAGCCCGCCCTCCCCGGCGTGCGGATTCAACCCCGCCACCGCGATGCGCGGCGCCCGGCCCAGGCTGGCGCCGACGGCTTGGTGCGTAATGCGCAGGGTTTGCAGCACGCTGTCAAACGTCACCGCCTCAATGGCGCGGCGCAGCGACATGTGAATGCTGACCAGCACGGTTTTGAGCTCGTCATTAGCCAGCATCATGCGCACCGGCACCTCGCTGACTGGCTTGCCCAGATGCGCGGCAGCTTCGGCCTGCAACATTTCGGTGTGGCCGGGAAAAGCCGCCGCCCAGCCACCCGCTGCGGCCAGGGCTTCCTTGTGAATCGGCGCCGTGACCATCGCCCGCGCTTGCCCGGCCAGCACGGCGCGCGCGGCCCGGACAATGCAGTCGGCCGCCGCCTGCCCGGCCAACGCATTGATCTGGCCATAAGGCGGCAACGTGGGCAGCTCGCAGGACTGCAGCACGCCGATGCAGCGCGACGGCACGGCGGCCGTGTCGGCCAGCGAATCGAGAAGCGCCACCGGCCAGGCCGGGGTTTGCGTATGCGCGGCGATCAGCGCGCTGGCGCGGCGCAGCGCCGCCACGTCACCCAGCACCACGCAGCCCGCCAGCTCGGCCGGGCAAGCGTGAAACGCCTTGACGATGATTTCCGGGCCGATACCAGCGGCGTCGCCCATCGTGATGAGAATGGGCTTGTTGATGTCAAAAGAAGTCATGCGGGATTGTCAATGTCAATAAACTGATGCGCCAGCCCGAAGCGGGCCGCCACCTGGGCGGCCACTGCGGGCGCACCGTAGCGCTCGGACGCGTGGTGGCCGCAGGCGATAAAGGCCACCCCGAGCTCGCGGGCGTAATGCGCTTGCGGCTCGGACATCTCGCCGGTAATGAAAGCGTCAGCGCCAGCGGCAATCGCCGCTTCAAAATAGCTTTGCGCCCCGCCGCTGCACCAGGCGATGGTTTGAATCCGGCCTGGCGCCCGCCCGACCTCGACGACCGGGCGCTTGAGCACATTTTCAATATGCCCAGCCAGTTCGCTGGCATCGGCAAAACTGCCGCCATCGGCGCGCTGGCCTATAAATCCCAAGTCCTGCTCGCCAAAGCGGGCCGTGGCCGCCAGCCCCAGCTGCAGGCCGAGCTGGGCGTTGTTGCCCAGCTCGGGGTGGGCGTCAAGCGGCAGGTGATAGGCAAACAGGTTGATGTCATGCGCCAGCAGCAAGGCCAGGCGCTGCTTCATCCAGCCGGTGACGCAGCCGTCCTGGCCGCGCCAGAACAGGCCGTGGTGGACAAAAATGGCGTGCGCCTGCGCGTCAATCGCCGCCTCAATCAGCGCCCGGCTGGCCGTGACGCCGGAGACGATTTTGCGAATCTGGGCGCGCCCCTCGACCTGCAAGCCATTGGGGCCGTAGTCCTTGAAGCGGGCGGGCTGCAGCAGCGCATCAAACGCCTGCAGCAGCGCCTGTCGATCAACCTGGGGAGTGGTGTTCATCAGCGGATTGTCTCAGGCGGGAATGCGTGTTACTTTTTGGCGATGGTTTTTACGCGTTGCGGGCACGTCAAGCGGTGCGGGCACCGACGCGCAGCGCCCGCATGAAGGCACAATAGGCCGTCAAGCGCCGCCTTGGCAGGCGGCAATTGTTCTTTCTTTCACGCCCCCGCAAAAAAAATCTTGAATCCATGAAGCGTACCTGGCTCCTTTTTTCCCAAACCGTCACCGTGCTGGTGGCAGTCTATTTTGTGGTCGCAACCCTGCAGCCCCAGTGGCTGGGCCGGGGCGTTTCAATCGGCAGGGTGTCGGTGCTAGAGGCACCCGCCAGTCTGCCGCGCCCGCCGGGTGCGGCGCCTGCAGCGGGCAGCTTTGCCGCTGCGGCCAAACAGGCTTCGGCTGCCGTGGTCAGCATCAACACCAGCAAGGCCGCCGCGAAAAATCCGCAGCTCAACGACCCTTGGTTCAAGTTCTTCTTCGGCGAGCAGGGCTCCGAACAACCGCAGGCCGGCCTGGGCAGCGGCGTCATCGTCAGCCCCAGCGGCTACATCCTGACCAACAACCATGTGGTCGAAGGCGCCGATGAAATCGAGGTGGTCCTGAACGACACCCGCAAGGCCAAGGCCAAGGTAATTGGCACCGACCCGGACACCGATCTGGCCATCCTGAAAATCGACCTGGACAAGCTGCCCGTCATCGTTCTGGGCAACTCCGACGCCCTGCTGGTGGGCGATCAGGTGCTGGCCATCGGCAACCCCTTCGGCGTCGGCCAGACCGTGACTGGCGGCATTGTCAGCGCGCTGGGGCGCAACCAGCTAGGCATCAACACCTTTGAAAACTTCATCCAGACCGATGCGGCCATCAACCCCGGCAACTCGGGCGGCGCGCTGGTCGATATACACGGCAACCTGATGGGCATCAACACGGCGATTTATTCGCGCTCGGGCGGCTCAATGGGCATCGGCTTTGCCATTCCGGTCTCGACGGCCAAACAGGTGCTCGAAGGCATCGTCAAAGACGGCCAGATCACGCGCGGCTGGATCGGTGTGGAGCCGCAAGACCTGAACGCCGAACTGGCCGAGGCTTTTAAACTGAAGCCGGAAGCCGTGCAGGTTGGCGGCGTCATCATCATCGGCGTATTACAAGACGGCCCGGCTGCGCAGGCGGGCATCCGGCCCGGTGACGTGATTACTGCCGTCAACCATAACCCCGTGGGCAATGTGAGCCAGCTGCTGACCGCCGTGGCGGGTCTCAAGCCCGGAGCGCCCGCCCCGTTCAGCGTGCTGCGCGACAAGGGGCCGGTTGAAATTGCCGTGACGCCCGGCAAGCGCGAGCGCCCGAAGATTGCGCGCTAAAGCGCCGAGAAAGCGCCCCGCTTCATCAGGGTTTAGTCGCCTCGGTGTCGGCATCATTGGGCGCCCTGGTTTGCTTGACTACCAGCTGGGCGGCCAAAATGCCGATTTCATACAGGCCGAGCACGACGCCCAGCAGCATCAGCATCGAGCCCGCATCGGGCGGCGTGACCAGCGCGGTGCCAATGGCCGCCGCGACCACGAAGTAGCCCCGGTACTCGCGCAGCTGGGCCACGGTCAGCACGCCCATGCGTACCAGCAGGATCACCGCAATCGGCACCTCAAAAGCCAGGCCAAACGCCAGGAACATGCCTAGCACGAAGTTCAAATACTCCTCGATGTCTGGCGCGGCGGTGATGGACTTGGGCGCAAAGCGCTGGATGAACTCGAACACCTTGCCAAACACGACGTAGTAGCAAAAGAACACCCCAATAAAAAACAGCAGCGTGCTGGAAATCACCAGCGGCATCACCAGCTTTTTCTCATGCGAATACAGGCCGGGCGCGATAAACGCCCACACCTGGTAAAGCACCACCGGCAGCGCAAGCATGAAGGCCGCCATGAACAAAATTTTGATCGGCACCGCAAACGGTGAAATGACGTTGGTGGCGATCAAGGTGGCGCCCTTGGGCAGCGCGGCCACCAGCGGCGCCGCCATCAGGTCATACAGCGCGCCCGGGCCGGGGAAAAACGCCAGCAAAAGGGCGGCCACGCCGATAGCAATCACTGCCTTGATCAGCCGGTCGCGCAGCTCCACCAGGTGCTGCACAAAAGGCTGCTCGGTGCCCGCGAGTTCGTCGGGCTTGTCGCTGCCGGGAGGAAGGGAATCACTCATGAGAGAAGTCTGCGCTGTGTGCATTGCGCCAGCCTGCGCGCAACGGGAAAATCAGAAGGAAAGCTCAGGCCTTGCGGCTGGGCTGGGGACGAAACCGCGCCACGCGGGCGGCGCCGGACTGGGCCTTGGTGCGCACACCCGAGCGGGCCTTGAACCACTGCGGCGTGGCGCCCTGCTTGAGGCGCCAGTTCTTTTTCGGATGCCGGTATTGCGCAACGCTACCGAGTCCGCCAGAAAAATCGGCAGCGCCGCTGCTGGTAGTCTCAGCCCAGGATTTCTCAAAATCACGGGCTCCGGTCTGGATGGAGTTTTCAACGTCGCGGGCGGTGGACTCGACGCTTTCCTTCATCTTCCTGAACTCATCAAGCTCCATCGAGCGGTTGACTTCCTGCTTCACATCGTTGATATAACGCTGGGCTTTTCCCAGCAGCGTGCCCACGGTGCGGGCTACCCGGGGCAGTTTTTCAGGGCCGATCACGATCAGCGCGACCGCGCCGATCAGCGCGAGTTTGGAAATGCCGAGATCAATCACAGCAGATCAGCCAAAACGGGTTGAAACACGGACAGCCACGCGCACGGCTCAGGACTTTTGGCGGGCTTCAACATCAATCGTGTTGCGCTCCGCCTTGACCGCCGCCTGGGCACTGGCGACCTGCGCGGCAGACTGTTCATCCGCTGCGGGCTGGCCGCCATCCTTCATGCCATCCTTGAAACCCTTGACCGCGCCGCCAAGGTCACTGCCCATGTTCTTGAGCTTTTTGGTGCCGAACACCATCACCACGATCAGCAGCACGATCAGCCAGTGCCATATGGAAAAACCACCCATGTCTTACTCCTACTCTAGGATTGCAAAAATACAAATTGCCAATTGCCGAACCTGCCTGCAATGAGGCTCGATTCTAAAGGCCTTGTATGACAGCCCCGAAAACCCCTTTGGCCTGCAGGTTAGCGTTAGTTCCCTGGCGCTCGCAAGGGTTCCCGAACTGGCAAAAATTCGTCTCAGCCCTTGCGCCAGGGCCGGGCCCCGCCGATGACGTGAAAATGCAGGTGATTCACCTCCTGCCCGCCCTCGGCGCCGGTGTTCGTCATGATGCGAAAACCGCCCTCTGGATAGGGGTTGCAGCCCTGCTCAAGCGCCAACTGCGGCGCCAAGAGCATCATGCGCCCGAGCAGCGCGGCATGCTCCGGGCCAACATGGGCCATCGAGGCAATATGCGCTTTCGGAATCATCAAAAAATGCACTGGCGCCAAAGGGTGAAGATCGTGAAAGGCGACCAGCTCCTCGTCCTCATACACCTTGCGGCTGGGAATGGCGCCAGCGGCGATCTTGCAGAAAATGCAGTTGTCTGAATGGCTCATGCGTTAGCTCTGAAAAGAGGTTGAAAAACTTTAGGGGTAGCGTCTGTCATTAAAGCGCATCCAGCCCTTGAGACAGCGGTACAGATACCAGAGCAGGACCACCCCGTGGGCGATCATTCCTGGCACAAAAAACAGCAGCCACAGGGGCGACAACAGCACCAGCCACAAAACCGTCCACCAGAAGGTGGCAATCATGTAACTATGATGGTCGATGTACAGCCTGTCGGACTCACCGTCCCGGCGCAGGTAGTTGACGATCAGCGCCACCACAGCAAACGTGCCGCCGCTGAACCAGGCCAGGGTGTGCAGGCCATACAGCACATGCATGATGAGACGCTCACTGGAGGTTTTTATCTCAACATCAATCACATCATTGGCCATGCTTGCGACTCCTTGGGTGGTGGATTCAATGCGGCTGCCGGAATTCAAGTCAGGGCTTTTCAACCGCCTCCTGGGCAGCGCGGTTTTGCGCCTTGCGCAGCGCCTTTTCCTCGATGCCGCTGATGCCCTCGCGGCGCTCCAGTTCGGCCAGCACGTCAAGCGGACTCAGGCCGTAATGGGCCAGCGCGACAAGCGTGTGAAACCACAGGTCGGCCACTTCGCCGACGAGCTTGCCTTTTAACTCGGTAGTCGCCCCGCCGCAGTCAATGTCCTTGGCGGCCATGACGGTTTCAGTGGCTTCCTCGCCGATTTTTTTCAGAAAAGCGTCCGGCCCCTTGTGCAGCAGGCGGGCGACATAGCTTTTCTCCGCGTCGCCGCCGTTGACGGCCTTGCGGCTTTCGATGATCTGCGCCAGGCGCTCAAGAGTGTCGTTAGAGGTCATGATTGAGTATGCTTATTTGTAGATGCTGCCGGGGTCTTTCAAGACCGGCTCGGTGGCGACCCACTGGCCGTCCTTGTAAACGCTGAAAAAGCAGCTGTGACGCCCCGTGTGGCAGGCAATGCCGGGCGCGTGCCCCTGCTGGGTGATTTTGAGCAGCACCACGTCGTTGTCGCAGTCGATGCGGATTTCATGCACCGTCTGGAAATGGCCGGACTCCTCGCCCTTGTGCCACAGGCGAGCGCGCGAGCGGCTGAAATACACCGCCTGGCCCAGCTCGGCGGTTTTTTGCAGCGCCTCGCGGTTCATCCAGGCGAACATCAGCACATCGCCGCTGGACGCTTCCTGCGCAATGACGGGCACCAGCCCCTTGTCGTCCCAGCGGACTGCATCTAACCAATTCATGAGAATTTTGTCCGTCAATGTAAGAGGTGGCCCGCACTTGCAGCCACCTCGTTTGCTATGCAATTAATAGCTGTGTGAACCCGTGGGTATTGGACTAGCGGCCCAAAAAGCTTGAAATAAGCCGTTTAGAGCCGCACGGGAATGCCGCGCCCGGCCATGAAGCACTTGGCCTGCTCGACGGTGAACTCGCCGTAGTGAAAAATGCTCGCCGCCAGCACCGCATCGGCGCCGCCTATCTGCACGCCGTCAGCCAAATGGTCCAGGGTGCCGACGCCGCCCGAGGCAATCACCGGCACGCCGATGGCGTCGCTGACGGCGCGGGTCAGCGCCAGATCAAAGCCCGACTTGGTGCCGTCGCGGTCCATGCTGGTCAGCAGGATTTCGCCAGCGCCGCGCCGCGCCATTTCGGTGGCCCAGGCGACAGCGTCCCGGCCGGTGTTCTTGCGCCCGCCGTGGCTGTAAACGTCCCAGCCGGGGCCGCGAATAGCCGCGTCTTGCGGCGTGCGGCGCTTGGCGTCGATGGCGACGACGATGCACTGGGCGCCGTATTTGGCCGAAGCGTCCTCAATCACCTGCGGATTGGCCAGCGCGGCCGAATTGAAACTGGTTTTGTCCGCGCCGGCGTTGAGCAGGCGGCGCACGTCTTCCACCGTGCGCACCCCGCCGCCGACCGTCAGCGGAATGAACACCTGCGAGGCCACGGCCTCGATGATGTGCAGGATCAAATCGCGCTCGTCGCTGGTGGCGGTGATGTCCAGAAACGTCAACTCGTCCGCGCCCTGGTCGTTGTAGCGGGCGGCAATTTCCACCGGGTCGCCCGCGTCGCGCAACTGGGTGAAATTGACGCCCTTGACGACGCGGCCGCCGGTCACGTCCAGGCAGGGAATGATGCGTTTGGCGAGCATGGCGTCCTTAGCCGTTCAACTCGTCGGCGCGCAGCTGGGCGGCTTCAAAATCGAGGTCGCCGCTGTAAATCGAGCGCCCGCAGATCACGCCCTGCACGCCCTCTTCTTCGACTTCGCAGAGCGCGTCGATGTCGGCCATGTTGGACAGGCCGCCCGAGGCGATGACGGGAATCGTCAGCGCCTGCGCCAGCTTGACGGTGGCGTCAATGTTGATGCCGCTGAGCATGCCGTCGCGGCCAATGTCGGTGTAGATGATGGATTCAACGCCGTAGTCCTGGAACTTCTTGCCCAGATCAACCACTTCGTGGCCGGTCAGCTTGCTCCAGCCGTCGGTGGCGACCTTGCCATCTTTGGCATCGAGCCCGACGATGATGTGGCCGCCAAAAGCGGTGCAGGCGTCTTGCAGGAAACCGGGGTTTTTTACCGCCGCCGTGCCGATGATGACGTAGCGCAGGCCCGCATCCAGGTAGCGCTCGATGGTGTCGAGATCGCGGATGCCGCCGCCGAGCTGAACCTCGATTTCGCTGCCCACTTCGGCCAGGATGCGCTTGATCGCCGCTTCGTTTTTCGGCTTGCCCGCAAACGCGCCGTTCAAATCGACCAGATGCAGGCGGCGCGCGCCCTTGTTGACCCAGTTGCGCGCCATGGCCGCCGGGTCTTCGCTGAAAATGGTGGATTGATCCATGTCGCCCTGTTTCAGGCGGACGCAGTGACCGTCTTTCAGGTCAATCGCGGGGATGAGTAGCATGTTGGGCTAAAAAACGAAAAGTGAGGTTAAAAAAAGCGATTGCCCCGACGCTTCGGGTGCCATCGGCGGCGGGGAATTTTGTCAAGGCTGCCAGTTCAGGAAATTGCGGTACAGGGCCAGCCCGTGGTCGGCGCTTTTTTCCGGGTGGAACTGGGTGGCAAAAATATTATCATGGGCAATCGCCGCCGCAAAGCGCGCGCCGTAGTCGGCCTCGCCCGCAATGTGGCGCGCATCCGACGGGCGGGCGTAAAAGCTGTGAACAAAGTAAAAATACGCGCCATCGGGCACGCCCGCCCACACCGGATGGGCCGGGGCGCCGTCAAAGTGCGACTGATAAACCTGGTTCCAGCCCATTTGCGGCACCTTGTAGCGGCTGCCGTCGGGCTGGATTTGGCCAGCCAGATCGAACTTGACCACATCGCCGTGAATCAACCCCAGGCCGGGCGTGGGCGCGCCGTTCAGCCCTTCATGGCTCTCGTCGAGCAGCATCTGCATGCCGACGCACACGCCAAACAGCGGCTTGTTGGCCGCCGCATGCAGCACGGCGCCGAGCAGGCCGGACTGCTCCAGCGCCAGCATGCAGTCGTGCATGGCGCCCTGGCCGGGCAGCACGACGCGCTCGGCGTCCAGCACCGCCTGCGGCGAGGAAGTCACCACAACTCGATAGCCGCTGTCCTGCGCCACATGCTGGACCGCCTGCGAGACTGAACGCAGGTTGCCCGAGCCGTAATCGACGACGGCCACCGTTTTCAAGTGAGCCATGTTAGAGCGAGCCTTTGGTCGAAGGAATCACACCCGCCGAACGCGGGTCGATTTCCAGCGCCATGCGCAGGGCGCGGGCAAACGCCTTGAAGACAGTTTCGGCCTGATGATGGGCGTTGTCGCCCTTGAGGTTGTCGATATGCAGCGTGACGCCTGCATGGTTGACAAAGCCGTGAAAAAATTCATACGCGAGTTGGGTGTCAAAGGTGCCGATCATGCCGCTTTTGAAGGGCACATGCATCTGCAGCCCAGGGCGGCCGGAAAAATCAACCACCACGCGCGACAGCGCCTCGTCCAGCGGCACGTAGGCGTGGCCATAGCGGCGCAGGCCTTTTTTGTCGCCGACGGCCTGCGCCACGGCCTGGCCCAGCGTGATGCCCACGTCTTCGACCGTGTGGTGGCCGTCGATGTGCAGATCGCCGACGGCCTGAATGTCCAGATCAATCAGCCCGTGGCGGGCAATCTGGTCGAGCATGTGGTCAAAAAAGCCGATGCCGGTGGACAAGTTGGCCGCACCGGTGCCGTCCAGATTGACGCGCACGCTGATTTGCGTCTCGGCAGTGACGCGAGAGACTTCGGCGATGCGGGGCGAGGACTGCAGAGCTCTGGAGGAGTCAGAAAAAGAGGTAGTCATAGGGATTTTTCAAGTGCGGCCAGCAGCTGCGTGTTTTCGTCGGCAGTACCGATGGTCAGGCGCAGGCAGTTGGCCAGCAATGGGTGCATTTTAGAAACATTTTTCACCAAAACCTTGCGGTTTCTCAAGCCTTCAAAAACCTGGGCGGCATCGGGCAGGCGGATCAGGATCATGTTCGCCTCGCTGTTCCAGACCTTGACGCCGGGCAAGGCGCCCAGCGCGGCCAGCAGCCGGGTGCGCTCGGCCACCAGATCCTGCGCCTGGCGGGCAAACACAGCGCGGTGCTCCAGCGCAAACAGCGCGCATTCCATGTTCAGCACGCTGATGTTGTAGGGCGGGCGCACCTTGTCGATCTCGGCAATCAAAGCTTTGGAACCCATCATGTAGCCCAAGCGCACGCCAGCCAGGCCGAACTTGCTCAGGGTGCGCATCAGCAGCACATGCGGGTGCCGGGCCAGGTGGTCGCCATAGCTTTTGCTGGCAAACGGCTGATAAGCCTCATCCATAACCACCAGGCCGCCCTGCGCGCCCACGGCCTCGATGATGCGCTCAATCACCGCGTCGTCCCACAGATTGGCCGTGGGGTTGTTCGGGTAGGCCAAATAGGTGATGGCGGGCTTGTGCTGGGCAATCGCGGCCAGCATGGCCGCCTCGTCGAGCTCAAAGTCGGCGGTCAAGTCCACGCCGATGAATTTCAGCCCCTGTAGCTGCGCGCTCATGGCGTACATCACAAAGCCGGGCAGCGGCGCCAGAACCGCCGCACCCGGCAGCGCGCAGGCCAGCGCCAGCAGCGAGATCAGCTCGTCCGAGCCATTGCCCAGCATGATGTCAAAGCCTTCGGGCATTTGCGCGTAAGCGGCGAGCGCGTGGCGCAGCTCGTTGATGCGGCCATCGGGATAGCGGTTCAGCGCCAGCGCGCCCAGGCGCTGGCCCAGTTCGGCCTGCAAAGCCTCTGGCAGGCGGTGCGGGTTTTCCATCGCGTCGAGCTTGACCATGCTGGCCGCGTCTTGAACCACGTAAGCGTGCATGGACTGCACATCGGGGCGGATCAGTTTTTGAAGGCCGGGGGCCAATGCCGCGACAGACGCAGTCATGAACTGCCCCGCATCGCGGGCACATTTTTCAAACGCAGTTCGGCGGCGCGGGCGTGGGCTTGCAAGCCTTCGCCGTAAGCCAGTTCGGCGGCAATCGGGCCGAGGATTTGCGCGCCCGCTTCGCTGACTTCAATCAGGCTGGAGCGCTTTTGAAAATCATAGACGCCGAGCGGGCTGGAAAAGCGCGCCGTGCCGCTGGTCGGCAGCACATGGTTCGGCCCGGCGCAGTAGTCGCCCAGGCTTTCGCTGGTGTAGGCGCCCAGGAAAATCGCGCCCGCATGGCGCAGCAGCGGCTCCCAGCGCTGCGGCTGGTCGCTGGAGACTTCCAGATGCTCGGGCGCAATGCGGTTGGAAATGGCGCACGCCTCTTCCATGCTGCGCGTCAGAATCAAGGCACCCCGGTCGTTCAGGCTTTTGGCGATGATGTCGCGGCGCGGCATCTCGGGCAGCAGGCGGTTGATGGCCTCCTGCACGGCGTCGATATAGGCCGCGTCCGGGCACAGCAGGATGCTTTGCGCCAGCTCGTCGTGCTCGGCCTGGCTGAACAAATCCATCGCCACCCAGTCGGCGGGCGTGGAGCCGTCAGCCAGCACCAGAATTTCAGACGGCCCGGCGATCATGTCGATGCCGACGGTGCCAAACACGCGCTTTTTGGCGCTGGCAACGTAGGCGTTGCCGGGGCCGGTGATTTTGTCCACTTTCGGCACCGTTGCCGTGCCGTAGGCCAGCGCCGCCACGGCCTGCGCCCCGCCGATGGTAAAGGCGCGCGTCACGCCCGCCACGTAGGCGGCGGCCAGCACCAGCGCATTCTTTTCGCCCTTGGGCGTGGGCACGACCATGATGATCTCGCCGACGCCCGCGACGTGCGCCGGAATCGCATTCATCAGCACCGACGAGGGATAAGCGGCCTTGCCGCCGGGCACGTAGATGCCGACGCGGTCCAGCGGCGTGACCTTTTGGCCCAGCAGCGAGCCGTCTTCGTCGCGGTAGCTCCAGCTTTCGCCGCAGGCTTTTTTCTGCGCTTCGTGGTAGCTGCGCACGCGCCGGGCGGCGGCTTCCAGGGCTTGGCGCTGGGCGGCGGGAAGCGCCTCAAACGCGGCTTTCAATTCAGATTGCGTGAGTTCGAGTTCGGCCATTGACGCGGCGTTCAAGCCGTCAAAACGCGCCGTGTAATCGAGCACCGCCGCGTCGCCGCGCTGCTGCACGTCGGCCAGAATGTCGGCCACGCGCTGCTCAATCGCAGCATCGGTGTCGGCAGACCAGTGCAGGCGCGCCTTGAATTGGGCTTCAAAATCAGCGTCGGCGCAGGACAGGCGGGCGGGAGTGGCGAGCAGTTTCATGGAGTCACGACATCACAAAATAAAGGCGAAATTTGGGCGAAATCCAAGCGAGATTTAGGCAGTGGCTGATTGCGCCAGCGTCTGGGAAAAAGCGTCGATCAGCTTGCGAATCGGCGCATGCTTGAGCTTAAGCGCCGTCTGGTTCACCACCAGATGCGAGCTGATGTCCATAATGGTTTCGACTTCGACCAGATGATTCGCCCTGAGCGTGTTGCCAGTCGAAACCAGATCGACGATGGCGTCGGCCAGCCCGGTCAGCGGCGCCAGCTCCATCGAGCCGTAGAGCTTGATCAAATCGACGTGAACGCCTTTGGTGGCGAAAAAGTCGCGGGCAATGGCCACGTACTTGGTCGCCACGCGCAGGCGCGAGCCTTGTTTGACGGCGGCAGCGTAGTCAAAACCCTGGCGCACGGCCACGCTGATGCGGCATTTGGCAATCTGCAAATCCAGCGGCTGGTACAGGCCCAGGCTGCCCGATTCGAGCAGCGTGTCCTTGCCGACCACGCCCAGATCGGCGCCGCCGTACTGCACGTAAGTCGGCACGTCGGTAGCGCGCACCAGCACGACGCGCAGGTCCGGCTGGTTGGTGTCGAGAATCAGCTTGCGTGACTTTTCCGGGTCGTCGAGCACCTCGATGCCAGCGGCGGCCAGCAGCGGCAGGATGTCGTCAAAAATGCGTCCCTTGGACAGCGCGAGCGTAATCATGCTTTGAGTCTTTCAATGTCGGCACCAATGCCGCGCAGCTTGGCTTCCATCTGGTCGTAGCCCCGGTCGAGGTGGTAGATGCGCTCGACGACGGTTTCGCCGTCAGCGACCAGACCGGCAATCACCAGGCTGGCCGAGGCGCGCAGATCCGTCGCCATGACAGTCGCGCCGGAGAGTTTTTCGATGCCTTCGATGACGGCAACCTTGCCTTCGATCTGAATCTTCGCGCCCAGACGCACCATTTCGTTGACGTGCATGAAACGGTTTTCAAAAATCGTCTCGGTCACCGTGCTGGCGCCTTGGGCCACGGTGTTCAGCGCCATGAACTGGGCCTGCATGTCGGTTGGAAAACCGGGGTATTCGGTGGTGCGGAAGGACTGGGCCTTCATCCGTCCGCTGGCCTGAATGCGGATAAAACCCGCGCCCGCCGTGACCACAGCGCCAGCGGCGCGCAGCTTTTCAATCACCACTTCCAGGTGATCGGCGCGGCCATGCGTGAGCACCACATCGCCGCCCGCCGCCGCCACGGCGCACAAAAAGGTGCCGGTTTCGATGCGGTCGGCCACCACCTGGTGGCTGCAGCCGTGCAGGCGCTCGACGCCCTGAATGCGGATGCGGCTGGTGCCGTGGCCTTCAATTTTGGCGCCCATCTTGATGAGCATTTCGGCCAGATCGCCGATTTCCGGCTCCTGCGCGGCGTTTTCGAGGATGGTTTCGCCCTCGGCCAGCGCGGCGGCCATGAGGAAGTTTTCCGTGCCGGTGACGGTCACCATGTCGGTGGTGATGTTGGCGCCTTTGAGGCGCGTCTGGCCTTCGGGCAGGCTGGCCAGCATGTAGCCGTGTTCGACGACGATGTGCGCGCCCATCGCCTGCAAGCCTTTGATGTGCTGATCCACGGGCCGCGAGCCAATGGCACAGCCACCCGGCAGCGAGACACGCGCCCGGCCAAAACGTGCCAAGAGCGGCCCCAGCGCCAACACGGAAGCGCGCATGGTCTTGACCAGCTCATAAGGGGCTTCGGGCGCGTCCAGGGCGCCCGCATTGAGCGTGACGGTGTAGGGGTCGGCGGCGCTGCGCTCGGCCTGCACGCCCATGTTGCGGATCAGCTTGAGCATGGTGGTCACGTCCTGCAACGCGGGCACGTTGTGCAGCGTGACGGTGTCAGCGGTCAACAGCGCCGCGCACAGCTCGGGCAATGCCGCATTCTTGGCACCGGAAATCGTCACTGTGCCCGCCAGGGACTTGCCGCCCCGGATGATTAATTTGTCCATGCTTTTTCTTGGGCTTTCTGGGATTTATTTTTGCGCTTTATTTCGCGCCGTTGGCCGCCCATTCGGCGGGCGTGTAGGTTTTCATGGACAGGGCGTGGACCTCGTCGGTCTGCATGCGCGCGCCCAGCGTCGCATAGACGCGCTGGTGGCGCTGGATGGCGCGCAGCCCCTCGAAGGCGCTGGAGACGATGGTGGCGTACCAATGGCGCCCATCGCCGGTCAATTCAAGGTGCTCGCAGGGCAGGCCAGCGGCAATGATGGTTTTAAGTTCTTCGCTGTTCATAAAAATTTTTCTCTAAAGGTGGCAAGCGCGGCGGCCCGGCTCTCAGTGCCTGATCTTATAGCCCGTGCGCAGCAGGTGGACGGCGATGGCGCTAATGACGAGCAGCGCGCCCAGCACCAGCCCCAGGCTCAGCCACGGCGAGACATCGCTGACGCCAAAAAAGCCATAGCGAAAACCGTCAATCATGTAGAAAAACGGATTCAGATGGCTGACTTTTTGCCAAAACGGCGGCAGCGAATGAATCGAGTAAAACACGCCGCTCAGAAACGTCATCGGCATGATGATAAAGTTTTGAAACACCGCCATCTGGTCAAATTTTTCCGCCCACAAGCCTGCAATCAAGCCCAGCGCGCCCAGCATCGCCGAGCCCAGAACGGCAAACACCAAAATCCACACCGGCGCCACAAAACCGGGCTGACCGAAATAAACCGTCACGGCAAAAACGCCCGCGCCGACCAGCAGGCCGCGCACCATCGACGAGCCGACATAGGCAAAAAACCAGTGCCAGTGCGACAGCGGCGTCAGCAGCACAAACACCAGGCTGCCCATGATCTTGCCCTGCACCAGCGAGGACGAGCTGTTGGCAAAGGCGTTTTGCAGCACGCTCATCATGACCAGGCCCGGCACCAGAAAAGCGGTGTAGCTGACCTGGCCATAGACCGGTGCCTGCCCCTTAAGCACATGGCCAAAAATCAGCATGTACAGCACCGCCGTCAGCACCGGCGCGCCGACAGTCTGGAAACCGACTTTCCAGAAGCGCAGGACTTCCTTGTAAAACAGGGTTTGCCAGCCGTTCATTTTGCGGCTCCGGCCAGATCGAAAGCCATAGGTTCTTTCACATCTTTTTCGCGCATGACTTCGAGAAACACGTCTTCCAGATCGGCCTTGCGGATTTCCACGTCTTCGGCGACCAGACCGGCCTGGCGCACGGCGGCCAGATACTGCTCGATGTCATAGGCGTTTTGCGCCGGAAACTGCACGATGCGCCCGGTGATGCGAGCCTGGGCCGCCAGCTGCGCGGGCAGTTCGCTGTCGATCTTGAAGCGCAGCACGTTCGACGAGGCCGCTTTGAGCAGCTCGGACGTGCTGGCCAGCGCCACCACCCGGCCCTGCTTGAGCATGGCCAGGCGGCTGCACAGCGCTTCGGCCTCTTCGAGGTAATGGGTGGTCAGCAGGATGGTACTGCCCTGCTTGTTGAGTTTGGCGATGAACTGCCACAGCGTCTGGCGCAGCTCGACATCGACGCCAGCGGTCGGCTCGTCGAGCACGATCACTGGCGGCTTGTGAACCAGCGCCTGGGCCACCAGCACGCGCCGCTTCATGCCGCCCGAGAGCTGGCGCATGTTGGCGTTGGCCTTGTCAGCCAGACCGAGGCTGGCGAGCAGCTCGTCAATCCAGTCGTCATTTTTTTTGATGCCGAAGTAGCCCGACTGAATGCGCAGCGACTCGCGCACCGTGAAAAACGGGTCAAACACCAGCTCCTGCGGCACGATGCCAAGCTGGCGCCGGGCATTGGCGTAGTCGCTGACCACATCGCAGCCATGCACTTTGACGGTGCCGCTGCTGGCGCGCGACAGGCCCGCCAGAATGCTGATAAGCGTGGTTTTGCCAGCGCCGTTGGGGCCGAGCAGGCCGAAGAATTCTCCGGGCTGGATGTCAAAGCTGACATGGTCCAAGGCCTTCAGGCCGGGGCCGGTGGCGTTGCGCTCGGAAGGGTAGGTTTTACAGACGGACTGAAATGAGATGGCTGGCATGAGCCTGCTATTTTAGAGGGTGACGCTGAGGGCGTCGGCAGGGCGCTGCCAAAGCCCCGCGCCGCGCTACCGAAGGCGCGCCCCGCACTGGGTGGCACCAGGGATTCAGGCTGCAGCAGGAATCAGCGCCTGCACGCCGTAAAGACTGGCCAGCTCGCGCAGCCGCTCTGGCGCGCCCTGAACGGAAAAAGCCTTGCCCGCCGCCAGCGCCTGGCGCCGACACTCCAGCAAAACGGCCAGCGCCGACGAGTCGAACTGCCGCAGGGCGCTGGCATCAGCCACCAGAGCACCCGGCTCGGATTGCAGCGCCTGTGGCAGGCGGCGCGCAAACGCAGCCGATGCGCTATGCGTCAAAACAGGAGGAAGTGTCAGCACAAAAAACCCGGCTTCAGGACTTCTTGGCGCTGGTGCCCGCGCTGGCGTTGGCCTTGTTGCGCTGAGCCAGCGCTGCAATCAGGCCATCGACCCCCTTGGCATTGATTTCCTGCGCAAACTGGGTGCGGTAGGTTTCCACCATCCAGATGCCCAGCACGTTCAGGTCATAAATTTTCCAGCCGGTAGGGGTTTTTTCCATGCGGTAGTCGAGCTGCACCGGGTCGCCATGACCAATCACCTCCGTGCGCACCACGACCTCGGCGTCACCAGGGGCGGCGCGCAGGGGCTTGACGCTCAGGCGCTGGTCGTTGACCTGCGACAGCGCGCCGGAATAGGTGCGAATCAACAGCGCCTTGAACTCATCCTGCAGACGCTGCTTTTGTTCCGGGGTGGCCTGGCGCCAGTTGCGGCCCACGACCGAGGCGGTCATGCGCGTGAAGTTCACATGCGGCATGACCTGGCTGTCCACCAGAGCCAGCACCTTGCGCAGCTCGCCCGCCTGAACTTCCTTGTCGGCGCGGATGGCGTCGAGCACTTCGGCGGAGACACGCTGGATCAGCGCATCCGGCGCCTCTTCGGCAGCGCGGACAAAAGGGGCGGTTGCGAGCAACACCAGGCTGAGCGCCGCGCCGGCCCAACGGCCAAGATTTCTACGGTTCATGATTTCTTCTTTCTTCAATGACAAAACATCTGCCAGATCACCTGAAACGCGCTTTTCACGCGCCAGGCCGACAGGGTTCAAAGGATATTTTTAACAAGAAGGCGACGCAAAACGATGAGGTTTTATGCCGCTTTTGTAAAGTGTGCCCAGCGCCTTATTGCGGCTGGCTGGCCGGGGCGGCAGGCGGTGGGGCGGCGGGAGCGGCCTCTTCGGGCAGATCGAAGCGCTCTTCGGGCTGGGCTGCGTCCTTACTTTCCTCACCCGCGCGCCGGTGGCGCTTGAGGTAAATATCGCGCACAAAGCTGTACGGGTCCAGCGCCGCCTGGTCCAGCAAATCCGTCGCGCCCAGATACTCAGCCCGGGTGTCCACAATGCGCAGCACCTGCAGAGAGTTGCGCAGCGGCACGCGGTTCACGCCCTGGGAGACCAGATCGCCCTGCATGTCCACCAGCGTGCCCGCAGTGTCGCGCAGCGTCGAGGCGCCCAGCACCGGCAGCACCAGATACGGCCCAGGCGCCACGCCCCAATGCGTCAGGGTGCGGCCAAAGTTCTCACTCTGCTTGGGAATTTTCAGATCGGTGGCCACGTCAAAAAGGCCGCCCACGCCCCACAGCGTGTTGGTCGTAACGCGGAAAAAACTGTTGGCCGCCGCCTCGCCCTTGAGCTGCAGCGCGTTGTTGACCACCGACCAGACATCCGACAGGTTGCCGAAAAAGTTTTTTACGCCCTTTTGCACCAGCACCGGAGTCGCGTCCCGGTAGGCCGTCGCCACGGGCTTGACGATGGCGCGGTCCAAGCCGTCGTTGAACTTGAAGACGGTGCGGTTCAAAGGCTCCAGCGGATCGGCCGGATTGGCACTCGGGCCGGTCGCGCAGCCCTGCAGCAGCGCCACAATCAAGGCCGCCGAAGCCAGCGCGGCAATTTTCAGGGTACTCAGGCGTGCGGTCATTTTTTCTCTCCCGAGGCCGGGGACGCTGCGGGAGCGACCCCGTTGCTGCTGTTAGCCGTGCTGTTGAACAAGAACTGGCCAATCAGGTTTTCCAGCACCACGGCCGATTGGGTGTTGGAGACCGTATCGCCCGCCGCCAGGTTTTTGTCAGCGCCGCCCGCCTCGATGCCGATGTACTGCTCGCCGAGCAGGCCACTGGTCAAAATCTTCAGCGAACTGTCCTTGGGAAAAGCGTAGCGCTGCTCCATCGCCAGCGTCACGCGCGCCTGAAAGGTGACATCGTCAAACGCAATGTTGTCCACACGGCCGACCACCACGCCCGCGCTGCGCACTGCCGCCTTGGGCTTGAGGCCGCCGACATTGTCAAATTTGGCGGTGATCCGGTAGCTGGACTGAAAACTCAGCGTCAGCAGGTTGGCCGCCTGCAGCGCCAGAAACAGGATGGCCACAGCCCCCGCCAGCACAAACAAGCCCACCCACACATCATTTTTTGAGCGTTGCATCAAACTTCTTTCTCTATCAAGTCGTAAACATCATCGCGGTCAGGATGAAATCCAGACCCAGCACCGTCAGCGAGGCGGCCACCACCGTGCGTGTCGTGGCACTGGCCACGCCCTCAGGCGTTGGCTGCGCCTCAAAACCCTGCAGCAGGGCAATGAAGGTCACGGCAAAGCCAAACACGATGCTTTTGACAATGCCATTGCCCACATCCTTCCAGACATCGACGCCGCTCTGGATCTGGCTCCAGAACGAGCCCGCATCGACCCCGATCATCACCACGCCCACGACCCAGCCGCCCACAATGCCCATCGCGCTAAAGACGGCCGCCAGCAGCGGCATGGTGATGACGCCGGCCCAGAAACGCGGCGCCAGAATGCGCTTGATCGGGTCCACCGCCATCATTTCCATCACGCTGATCTGCTCGCCGGCCTTCATCAGGCCGATTTCGGCGGTCAGCGAAGTCCCGGCCCGGCCCGCGAACAGCAGCGCCGTGACCACCGGCCCGAGCTCACGCACCAGCGTCAGCGTGACCAGCAGGCCGAGCGCGGACGAAGAACCAAAGCGCTGCAGCGTGTAATAGCCCTGCAGGCCAAACACAAAGCCGACAAACAGGCCGGACACGGCAATGATGACCAGCGAGTAATTGCCCAGAAAGTGAATCTGGTCGCGAATCAGGCCAAAACGGCGCAGGCTGGCACCGAGCGTGGTCAGCAGCTGAAAAAACAGCCGCGCGCCCTGGCCCAGACTGGCCAGCTTAGTGCGGGTGGCGAAACCGACATCCGCAGGTTTGTACCAGCTCATTGCGAAACTCCCGGTCCAAAATCTTCCTCGACGCTCGGGCCGGGGTAATGAAAACGCACCGGCCCGTCCGGCAGCGCATTGACGTACTGATAGACCAGCGGATCGGTGCTTTGGCGCACCTCGTCGGGCGTGCCCTCGGTGGCGATCTTGCCGTTGGCCAAAATGATCACATGATCGGCAATCGCAAAGGTCTGCTCCAGCTCGTGCGAAACAAAAATGCTGGTCAGCCCCATGCTGTCATTGAGCTGGCGGATCAGGCGCGCCGCCGTGCCCAGCGAAATCGGGTCCAGCCCGGAAAAGGGCTCGTCGTACATCACCAGCTCCGGGTCCAGCGCAATCGCGCGGGCCAGCGCGATGCGCCGCGCCATGCCGCCCGAAACCTCGCTGGGCATCAGGTCGCGCGCGCCGCGCAGGCCCACCGCGTTGAGCTTCATCAGCACGATGTCGCGGATCAGCGCTTCGGGCAGATCGGTGTGCTCGCGCAGCGGAAACGCCACGTTCTCAAACACGCTCAGGTCGGCAAACAGCGCGCCAAACTGGAACAGCATGCCCATGCGGCGCCGGGCCGCGTAAATCTGCTGCTGGTTCATCGGCGTGACATCCTGGCCGTCGAACAGCAGCTCGCCCGACTGGGCGCGGTTTTGCCCGCCGATCAGGCGAAGAATGGTGGTTTTGCCGCCGCCGGACGCGCCCATCAGCGCCGTCACCTTGCCCCGGGGCACCGACAGGCAAACGTCGTCCAGGATGACGCGCTCGCCATACCCGAAGGTCAGGTGGCGCAGCTCGACAAGGGATGAAGAAGATGGTGATGAGGTCATAAAAAGCACAAAAGCCGGACAGCCCGGCTTTTGTATCATAAGGGATTACGCTTATTAACGCGGCAGGTCGCTGTATCCCATCAGGAATTCATCGACGGCCCGCGCCGCCTGGCGGCCTTCGCGGATCGCCCACACCACCAGACTCTGGCCGCGCCGGATGTCGCCAGCGGCAAACACCTTGGGCACATTGGTGGCATAGCCGCCGGTGAAGTCGGTGCCAGCCTTGGCGTTGCCCCGGCCGTCCTTGTCGATGCCAAAGGCGTCCAGCACCGCCGCCACGGGCGAGACAAAGCCCATCGCCAGCAGCACCAGGTCGGCCTTCAGAACCTGCTCGGAACCGGGCACTTCCACCATCTTGCCGTCTTTCCATTCGACGCGGACGGTTTTCAGGCCGGTGACTTTGCCCTTTTCGCCGATCAGCTCCTTGGTGGAGATGGCGAACTCGCGCTTGAGCAGGCCGACTGCGCCGCTTTCATCGTGGGAGGAAGAGGTGCGCAGCTTGATCGGCCAGTAGGGCCAGGTCATGGGGCGGTTTTCTTCGGCGGGCGGCTCGGGCAGCAGCTCGAACTGGGTCACGCTGGCCGCGCCGTGGCGGGTGCTGGTGCCCACGCAGTCCGAGCCGGTGTCGCCGCCGCCGATGACGATAACGTGTTTGCCTTCGGCGCGGATCTGGCTCTTGACCTTGTCGCCCGCGTTGACCTTGTTTTGCGTGGGCAGGAACTCCATCGCGAAATGCACGCCGTCCAGCTCACGGCCAGGCACCGGTAAATCACGCGATTGCTCGGCGCCGCCGGTCAGGATGACGGCATCAAAATCCTTTTGCAGCTGCGCCGGGGTGATGCTTTCTTTGGACCAGTTGGTGACCTTGGAGCCCTTGCCCAGGCTGCCGACCATCACGCCGGTGCGGAATTTCACGCCCTCGGCCTGCATCTGCTCGACGCGGCGGTCAATGTGGCTTTTGTCCATCTTGAAGTCGGGAATGCCGTAGCGCAGCAGGCCGCCGACGCGGTCGTTCTTCTCGAACAGCGTCACGTCGTGGCCGGCGCGGGCCAGTTGCTGGGCCGCTGCCATGCCGGCCGGGCCAGCGCCAACGACGGCGACTTTTTTGCCCGTCTGGTGTGTGGCCAGCTGGGGCTTGACCCAGCCTTCGGACCAGGCGCGGTCGATGATGGCGTGTTCAATCGACTTGATGCCCACGGCGTCGTTGTTCACATTGAGCACACAGGCCGCTTCGCAGGGCGCGGGGCAGATGCGACCGGTGAACTCGGGGAAGTTGTTCGTGCTGTGCAGCGTGTCAATCGCATTTTTCCAGTCGTTGCGAAACACCATGTCGTTGAAGTCGGGAATGATGTTGTTGACCGGGCAGCCGCTGTTGCAAAACGGCGTGCCGCAGTCCATGCAGCGCGCGGCCTGCGTGTTGGCCTGCTTGTCGTCCAGACCGATGACAAATTCTTTGTAGTTCTTCAGGCGCTCGGCGACGGGCTGGTAGCCCTCTTCGATGCGCTCGTATTCCATGAAGCCGGTGATTTTTCCCATGATGAGAGTCCTGTGCGAATTTTTTAAGCGTTGGGTGCCGCCCGTCTTTTGCGGGCGCGGCGGCGATTCATGCGGTAGCAAAAAACGGTGGGCGCGCTTGGCTGAGGCCAGCGCGCCCGCCCGGCCTTACTTGGCCAGCACCGCCTCCTGGTGGGTGGCGACCTGGGCGCTGGTGGTTTCGGTGGCGGCTTCCAGACGGCGCTCCTTGCGCTCGATCAGGGCGCGCTTGTACTCGTTCGGGAACACCTTGACGAACTTCAGGCGCGACTCGCTCCACGTATCGAGCAACTCGCGGGCGCGCTTGCTGCCGGTCCAGCGGTTGTGCTCTTGCAGCAGGCGCTTGAGCTGCTCTTCGTCGCTTTCGTCGCCATGCCAGGCGGCGGCGTCGCAGCTGTGCTGCTCGGCGGTGGTGACTACCTTGTCCATAGACACCATGGCGGTGTTGCAACGGGTGGCAAACTTGCCGTCCTCGTCATAAACGTAAGCCACGCCGCCGCTCATGCCAGCGGCAAAGTTGCGCCCGGTCTTGCCCAGCACCAGCACGGTGCCGCCGGTCATGTACTCGCAGCCGTGATCGCCCGTGCCTTCAACCACCGTCGTCGCGCCCGACAGGCGCACCGCAAAGCGCTCGCCGGCCACGCCGCTGAAGAACGCTTCGCCGCTGGTGGCGCCGTACATCACGGTGTTGCCGACGATGGTGTTCTTCACCGCTTCGCCCCGGAAGTCGATGCTCGGGCGCACCACAATGCGTCCGCCGGACAAGCCCTTGCCGGTGTAGTCGTTGGCGTCGCCAATCAGGTACATCGTGATGCCCTTGGCCAGGAAAGCGCCAAACGACTGGCCGCCCGTGCCCTCTAACTGGATGCGCAGCGTGTCGTCCGGCAATCCTTCGGGGCGCAGGCGCGTCAGCTCGCCCGACAGCATGGCGCCGACGGTGCGGTTGACGTTGCGCGCCACTTCGATGAACTGGACTTTTTCGCCTTTTTCAAGAGCGGCTTTGGATTTTTCAATCAGGCGCACGTCCAGCGCTTTTTCCAGGCCGTGCTCCTGGTTCATCACATGCAGGCGCGGCACGTCGGCAGGCACCTGCGGCTGGTAGAACAGGCGGCTGAAATCCAGGCCGCTGGCTTTCCAGTGCTCCACGCCCTTTTGCATGTCGAGCAGATCGACGCGGCCGATCAGCTCGTCGAAGGTGCGCACGCCCAGCTGCGCCATCAACTGACGCGCCTCTTCGGCGACGAAGAAGAAGTAATTCACGACATGCTCGGGCTTGCCGCTGAATTTCTGGCGCAGCACCGGGTCTTGCGTGGCCACGCCGACCGGGCAGGTGTTCAAGTGACATTTGCGCATCATGATGCAGCCCTCGACCACCAGCGGCGCGGTGGCAAAGCCGAACTCGTCGGCACCCAGGAGCGCGCCGATGACCACGTCGCGGCCGGTTTTCATCTGGCCGTCGGCCTGGACGCGGATGCGTCCGCGCAGGCGGTTGAGCACCAGCGTCTGCTGGGTTTCGGCCAGGCCGATTTCCCACGGCGAGCCGCAATGCTTGATCGACGACCAGGGCGAAGCGCCCGTGCCGCCGTCATGACCGGCAATCACGACGTGATCGGCCTTGGCCTTGGCGACACCGGCGGCAATCGTGCCGACGCCGGTTTCGCTCACTAACTTGACGCTGATGTCGGCGCGCGGATTGACGTTTTTCAGGTCGTGAATCAGCTGGGCCAAATCTTCAATCGAGTAGATGTCGTGGTGCGGCGGCGGCGAAATCAGGCCGACACCGGGCACCGAGTAGCGCAGGCTGCCGATGTACTCGCTGACCTTGCCGCCGGGCAACTGGCCGCCTTCGCCGGGCTTGGCGCCTTGCGCCATCTTGATCTGGATCTGGTCGGCCGACACCAGGTATTCGGCCGTAACGCCAAAGCGCCCGGACGCCACCTGCTTGATGCGCGAGCGCAGCGAGTCGCCGTCCTGCAGCGGCAGATCGACTTCGACGCGGCTGGCGCCAATCACGCTTTTGAGCGAATCGCCTTGCTTGATCGGGATGCCTTTGAGCTCGTTGCGGTAACGCGCCGGGTCTTCGCCGCCTTCGCCGGTGTTGCTCTTGCCGCCGATGCGGTTCATGGCCACGGCCAGCGTGGCGTGCGCTTCGGTCGAAATCGAGCCCAGCGACATGGCGCCGGTGGCAAAGCGCTTGACGATTTCCTTGGCGGGTTCGACCTCGTCAATCGGAATCGCCTTGGCCGGGTCGATCTTGAACTCGAACAGACCGCGCAGCGTCATGTGGCGCTTGCTTTGGTCGTTGACGAGCTGGGCGTATTCCTTGTAGGTGTTCCAGTTGTTGGCGCGTGTCGAATGCTGCAGCTTGGCAATCGTGTCAGGGCTCCACATGTGGTCTTCGCCGCGCGTGCGCCAGGCGTATTCGCCGCCCGTGTCCAGCATGTTGGCCAGCACCGGGTCAGCGCCGAAAGCGGCTTTGTGCATGCGCAGCGCTTCTTCGGCGATGGCAAACACGCCCATGCCTTCGACCTGAGTGGCCGTGCCGGTGAAGAACTTATCGACGGTGGGGCGGTTCAGGCCGATGGCCTCGAACAGCTGGGCGCCGCAGTAGCTCATGTAGGTCGAGACGCCCATCTTGGACATGATTTTCGACAAGCCCTTGCCCACCGCTTTGGTGAAGTTGTAGATGGCTTTTTCAGGGCTGAGGTCGCCCGGCAGGCCCTTGGCCAGCTCGGCCAGGGTTTCCAGCGCCAGATACGGGTGAACCGCTTCGGCGCCGTAACCGGCCAGCACCGCGAAGTGATGCACTTCCTTGGCCGAGCCGGTTTCCACCACCAGGCCGGCCGTGGTGCGCAGGCCTTCCTTGACCAAGTGCTGGTGAATGGCCGACAGCGCCAGCAGCGCCGGAATGGCGACTTGCGTGGCGCTGATAGCCCGGTCGCTGACGATCAGGATGTTCTTGCCGCTCTTGATCGCATCGACGGCCTCGGCGCACAGCGACGCCAGCTTGGCTTCGACGCCTTCGTGGCCCCAGACCAGCGGGTAGGTGATGTCCAGCGTGTAGCTCTTGAACTTGCCCTGGGTATGGCTTTCGATGTCGCGCAGCTTTTGCATATCGGCGCTGCCCAGCACCGGCTGGCTGACTTCGAGCCGCATCGGCGGGTTCACCTGGTTGATGTCGAGCAGATTCGGCTTGGGGCCGATGAAGGACACCAGCGACATCACGATGGCTTCGCGGATCGGGTCAATCGGCGGGTTCGTCACCTGGGCGAACAGCTGCTTGAAGTAGTTGTACAGCGGCTTGTTCTTGTTCGAGAGCACGGCCAGCGGGCTGTCGTTGCCCATCGAGCCGGTGGCTTCTTCGCCGTTGGCGGCCATCGGCGAGAGCAGGAATTTGATGTCTTCCTGGGTGTAGCCGAACGCCTGCTGGCGGTCGAGCAGGCTGGGCTGGGACTCGGCAGCAGCGGGCGCGGCAACGCTCGAAGCCGACTTGAGTTCCACATCGTCGAGCTTAATGCGCAGGTTTTCAATCCACTGCTTGTAGGGCTTGCTGTGGGACAGCGTGGCCTTGATTTCCTCGTCATCGACCATGCGGCCTTGCTCCAGGTCGATCAGGAACATCTTGCCGGGCTGCAGGCGCCACTTGCGCACGATCTTGTGCTCAGGGATCGGCAGCACGCCGGATTCGGAGGCCATGATGACCAGGTCGTCGTCGGTCACGCAGTAGCGCGAGGGGCGCAGGCCGTTGCGGTCCAGCGTGGCGCCAATCTGGCGGCCGTCGGTGAAGACGATGGAGGCCGGGCCGTCCCACGGCTCCAGCATGGCGGCGTGGTATTCATAGAAAGCCTTGCGGCGCTCGTCCATGGTGGTGTGCTGCTCCCACGGCTCGGGAATCATCATCATCACGGCCTGGCTGATCGGGTAGCCGGCCATCGTCAACAGTTCCAGGCAGTTATCAAACGTGGCGGTGTCGGACTGGCCGGCAAAGCTGATCGGGTAGAGCTTTTGCAGGTCGGCCCCAAGCACTGGCGAGGACATCACGCCTTCGCGCGCCTTCATCCAGTTGTAGTTGCCCTTGACGGTGTTGATCTCGCCGTTGTGCGCGACGTAGCGGTACGGGTGCGCCAGCGGCCACTCGGGGAAAGTGTTGGTGGAAAAACGCTGATGCACCAGACCCAGCGCGGAGACGCAGCGCACATCGGTCAGGTCCATGAAATAGGTGCCCACCTGGTCGGCCAGCAGCAGGCCTTTATAGACCACGGTGCGGCTGGACATGCTGGGCACGTAATACTCTTTGCTGTGCGTCAACTGCAGGCGCTGGACGGCGGCGCTGGCGGTCTTGCGGATCACGTACAGCTTGCGCTCCAGCGCGTCCTGCACGATCACGTCATTGCCCCGGCCGATGAAAATCTGGCGCAGGATGGGTTCTTTTTCGCGCACGGTGGGCGACATTGGCATGTCGCGGTTCACCGGCACATCGCGCCAGCCCAGCAGCACCTGGCCTTCGGCCTTGACGGCGCGCTCCAGCGCCTGCTCGCAGGCCAGACGCGAGGCGTGCTCCTTGGGCAAAAACACCATGCCGACGCCGTACTCGCCGGGCGGGGGCAGCGCTACGCCTTGCGCGGCCATTTCTTCGCGGTACAGCGCGTCGGGCAGCTGGATCAGAATACCGGCGCCGTCGCCCATCAGCTTGTCGGCGCCGACGGCGCCCCGGTGGTCCAGGTTTTCGAGGATTTTCAGGCCCTGCTGAACGATGGCGTGGCTTTTGTGGCCCTTGATATGGGCGACAAAACCGACGCCGCAGGCGTCATGCTCATTGGCGCCCGCGTATAAACCGTTTTCTTCAAAATGCTTGATTTCAGCAGCCGTGGTCATGGCAAATCCTCGTCGGTTGGCGGGCGGCTGCAGCGCAAGGGTGCGCGGCACACCGGTCCACCAGGGTTCAAATATTGGTAGGGAATCGGAGCATATTACACAGCAACAAAAATGCCAAGTAATTTAATTGGGGTCAGATTCCAATTAATTTTCAACATTGCAGCCTCACAAATAATCAGGGACACATTCAAAATGATAGCAGGCAGCGCAATGAATTCAGGAAATCCGGCTTATTTTGACGCTTCAGGGGGCTGAAGAAATGGGCGTCCTGGCTGGTTTTTTTTGACCCGGCGTCCGGTTCTTTTTTGCAAATCATCGACAAAACCCTCGCTGCCCAGCGCCCAGCCGCTCAGGGCCGAGCGGGTCAGCGCGTCCTGCTGCTCTGGCGTGGTGCCTGCGCGCACCAGTTCGGCGTAAGCCGCTTCCCGCGCAAAAGGCGTGTTGCCCAGCGTCCAGTACAGCGGGTGCGGCGTGAGCATTTTGTCGCTGCGCAAGCCGACATAGTGGCCGTGGCTGGACCAGGGGTAGGCGCTGGCCTCCTTGACCAGACCGGCGCGCACCGGGTTGAGGTCCAGATAGGCCATGCAGGCCAGCAAGTAGCGCTCGGTTTCTATCAGCGTCGAGCGGTAGCGCCCTTCCCACAGCGTGCCGGAGCGCCCTTGGGAATCGTTGAAATAGCGCACATAGCGCCGCCCCACCGCCTGCATCATCTGCGGCAAGCCGTCCTCGGTGCCGGGTGTGGCGAGCAGGTGGAAATGGTTGTCCATCAGCACATAGGCATGCAGCGCGACGCCGAATTTCGGGGCGTTTTCATCCAACAGCCCTAGCAGCATCTGGTAGTCGGCGACCGACGAAAAAATCGCCTGCCGGTTATTGCCGCGCTGGATGATGTGGTGCGGGTAGCCGGGAACGGTCAGGCGGGGCAGTCGGGCCATGAATTTCAATGCCTACGGCTTAATCAGCGCAGCTTGCGCCCTGGCGCCGCTCACGCGCAGCAGGCGTCGATGACTTCGCGCACCAAGGCGTCGGGCGCGGCGCGCATGACCGCCTTGCCCGGCCCGTCGATCAACACAAAGCGGATTTCGCCAGCCTCGGATTTTTTGTCGATCCGCATCAGTTCCAGATAGCGCCCGGCGTTGTCGGTGGCGGATAACACCGGCCCTTTGACCGGCAGCCCGGCGCGCTCAATCAGCCGGGTCAGACGCTCGACGAAAGGCAGATCCACCAGACCCAGGCGCTGCGACAGGTGCGCGGCCATCACCATGCCGCAGCCCACGCCCTCGCCGTGCAGCCACTCGCCATAGCCCAGGCCGGACTCCATCGCATGGCCAAAGGTGTGACCGAAATTCAAGATCGCCCGCAAACCCGATTCGCGCTCGTCCTGGCCGACGACCCAGGCTTTGATCTCGCAGCTGCGCTGAATGGCATGGGCCAGCGCGGTGGGCTCTTTGGCCAGCAGGGCGTCGAGATGGGCCTCAATCCAGTCCAGAAAAGCCATGTCGGCAATCGGCCCGTATTTGATGACTTCAGCGAGGCCCGCGCTCAGCTCGCGCTCTGGCAGCGTCTGGAGCGCATCCAGATCGCAAATCACCTGCACCGGCTGGTAAAACGCACCAATCATGTTTTTGCCCAGCGGGTGGTTAATGGCAGTTTTTCCGCCGACTGACGAATCAACTTGCGCCAGCAGCGTCGTGGGCACCTGCACAAAGGGCACGCCGCGCATGTAGCTGGCGGCGGCAAAGCCAGTCATGTCGCCGACCACGCCGCCGCCCAGTGCAAACAGCACCGTTTTGCGGTCGCAGCCGTTTTCCAGCAGC
>JBBRWN010000017.1:0-58627 GCA_038249155.1 Burkholderiales bacterium
CTCACCAATATATACAGTCTGAAGAAGGGAATGCTGTCGCATTACATGCAGCAAGAGCTGCGAAGCCCATCGGTTCGGATGGCTGTGTAGCGGTAGGAATTTTCACAAAGTGAAATATTGGTGAGTTTTGCGTAAGTCCTATTCATGAAAAGTCTTTCCGTAAAGTTCAGATCACTTCTCCAGAGAAATGTCAGCACGGATTACGGAAGAACCTCTCGTGAAGCGTTTATTGTATTGTTTATAACGACAACAGACTCTGCTTTTGCCTGTATGCGTGTCGAGGGCGGGGGGGCAGTGTTATTTAAACCATCGCTAGTCATGGCTTTGACGGTTGCGTTCTTTTCAATTCTGTTTTTTTTATTTGTGTCGTGGTTGATCAAAAGATTGTTTTTCAGAAATCTTGGTCGCTGCTCTGTGGTTTCATTGACCGCTTTTTTGTTTTCTATCGTGCTGGGTGTTTTTGGTACTTTTATGGTGCCGGAATTTGAAGATATTGTTAGAATTTTTGGTGGTGAAACATCTGCCCGTGCAAATTTTATTTTTACTTTTAACGATTATCTATGGCTGCCTGCATTTCTGATTCTGGTGCTGTGGTTTTCGATAAAAAACAGTCTGGAACGGAATCGTTATTTTGCAGCAGTCTTGTTGGTTGGTGCATGTCTCCTGATATTTACTTTGTCAACTCTGTATTCATTGGGATCGAGTTGTGGGTGAATCTGGGGAAATTGAAGGCCGAAATGCAATACCCTGAGTTCCGATAAAAAATGGCGTTCAGAAAGTAGCCCGAACTCATCTGAAAACAACTTGCCGCTGCCGCCATCCGATTCGGGGGCTCCTTGTCCTGTCGAGCGCAACGGCGCCGTTTGGACAACAATAGAGCGACAAGCAGCCTGTCTGCAGCGCCCCTTGCCTTCAGCAAGCTGACCACAATCCCGTCTTTTGCCTCGCGCCAGACATTTTTTCAAATTCCCCATGAACCTCCTCTTCGTCGCCGACCCGCTCGCCTCCTTCAAGACCTACAAGGACACCACTTTTGCCATGATGCGCGAGGCGCAGCGGCGCGGCCACTGCGTCAGCGCCTGCGAGCCGCAAGACCTGATGTGGCAGCGCGGCGCGCCCGTCACCGCCCATGTGCGCGACATCGCGCTCACCGGCGACGCTACCCGCTGGTTTGAAGAAACCGGCCGCCGCGCCGCCGCGCTGAAAGACTTCGACGCCATCCTGATGCGCAAAGACCCGCCGTTTGACAGCGAGTATTTCTACGCCACGCACCTGCTGGAGCAGGCCGAGCGCGAGGGCGCCAGGGTGTTCAACAAGCCGCGCGCGCTGCGCGACCACCCGGAAAAACTCGCCATCATGGAGTTCCCGCAGTTCATCGGCCCGACGCTGGTCACGCGCGACGCCGAGGACATCAAGCGCTTTCACGCCGTGTACCAGGACATCATCCTCAAACCGCTCGACGGCATGGGCGGCATGGGCATTTTCCGCGTCGGCCCGGACGGCATGAACCTGGGCTCGATCACCGAGACACTGAACCGCCACGGCGCGCTGAGCCTGATGGTGCAGAAGTTTTTGCCCGAAATCGTGGACGGCGACAAGCGCGTGCTGGTCATCGGCGGCAAGCCGGTGCCGTTTTGCCTGGCGCGCATTCCGCAGGGCAGCGAGGTGCGCGGCAACCTGGCGGCGGGCGGCCTGGGCGTGGCCCGGCCGCTGTCGGCGCGGGACCGGGAAATCGGCGAGGCGCTGGGGCCGGTTCTTTTCAGCCGGGGCTTGCTGCTGGCCGGGGTCGATGTGATTGGCGACTGCGTGACGGAAATTAACGTCACCAGCCCGACTTGCTTTCAGGAAATATTTGACCAGACCGGCTGCGACGTGGCCGCGCTGTTCATCGACGCGCTGGAGCAGGCAGTTAAGGGCTGATCGGCGGGCATTGCCGGGTTTGAGTGTTTACCCGGATTGCGGGCGCGGGCCGCATCTGGAAAATAACTTTCACCTCAACCTGTTCGGAGCTTTCACCCATGACCACCCTCTCCGCCGCTTCGCTTGATCTGGCTGGTGCGACTTTTTCCAAGACCGCCGCCGGGTTGCAGGAAATCCAGAACCGCGCGCTGGGCCTGCCCGCGCTGATTCGCCGGATTCTGGTGCTGGTGGACGGCAAGCGCAGCGGCAAGGAGCTGGCCGCTTTTGTCGGGGGGGACGCCAATATTGCCGAGGTGTTGGGCCAGCTGGTGGCGAACGGCTGCATTGACGCGCAGAGCGGCGCCAAGCCTGCGCCCGTTGCCGCCGCGCCGATGCCCGCACAGTCGGACGAAGCGGCGGCGCAACTGGCCGGTTTGCCCCATCCGGCGCTGCGCAGCGCCAAGGAAGTCGAGATGGCGCGTAACTTCATGGTCAACACCACCAACACCATTTGCGGCCAAAACCAGCGCCTGAGCCTGCTCAAGTCGCTGCTGGGTTGCCAGAGCGCCGGGGAATTGCGCCAGGTTTACCCGGTGTGGGCCAGCACCATCAGCACCGTCCCCGCCGGTGCCAAGCGCCTGCCCGAACTGCTTGAAAGGCTGTTTGTGGTGCTTTGAGGCGGCCGCCGCGTTCTAAAGCGGCTGCAGCGCGCCATCGACAAACACTTTGAGCTCGCCCGGCGCAAAGGCGCTCCAGGCTTCGTTGGTGGTCAGCGGCGCGGTCACGACGACGGCCACGCGGTCACTCGGCGCGGCTTGTTCGGCAAAGTTCACGCTCAGGTCTTCGTCGCTCAGGCGGGCGTGGGCAAACGGGTGGCAGCGCTCCACATAAACCAGGTTCGTCGAGGCGTGTGCCCACAGCGCCAGCCCGTTGCTGAGCAGAAAATTGAAGGTGCCATGGCGGGCGATTTTCGCGGCCAGCTCGCGCAGCGTGAGGCTCAGCTCCTGCACGCTGGGCAGGTCGGCGTGGGACTTGGCCAGCTCCTGCATGATCCAGCAAAAAGCGCGTTCGCTGTCGGTGCTGCCGACCGGCCTGAAGCTGCCGTGCAGGCGCGGCCAGAAATCGTTCAGGTTGCCGTTGTGGGCGAACACCCAGTAGCGGCCCCAGAGTTCGCGCACAAACGGGTGGCAGTTCTCCAGCGCCACCGGCCCTTGTGTGGCCTTGCGGATATGGGCAATCACGTTGCGGCTCTTGATCGGGTAGCGCCGGATCAGGTCGGCCACCGGCGAGGCGCAGGCGGGCAGGTGATCGACAAAATGGCGCAGCCCCTTGCCGTTTGCCGCGCCGTCGGCGCCGCTGGCGTCTTCAAAAAACGCAATGCCCCAGCCGTCGCGGTGCTCATCGGTGTGGCCGCCGCGCTGGGCAAAGCCGCGAAAGCTGAAGGTCACGTCGGTGGGCGCGTTGCAGTTCATTCCAAGCAGTTGGCACATGCAGTCAGTCCGGTGAAGGTGGAGCGGGGTGTTGTTTAGCCGCGTGGCTCGGACCAGAGCTTGCCCCCGGTAGCCCAGTTTTCTGGCTTGACATCGGTAATCAGGATGTCCACCGACTCGGGCTTGCCGCCGAGGATTTCAACCGTCACGCGGGTGATGGCTTGGGCGAGCTTTTTCTTTTGCTCAGTGGTGCGGCCTTCGAGCATTTCAATGTGGTAAGTCGGCATGGTGTCCTTGAGAGTGAATGAGGCTGGGCCTGCATCATAAAAGCACGGCGGCCTTTTTGTCGGCTCCGGCTGACATGCATACAAGCTGTGCTGGTCTGGCTGGCTGCAGGCAAGGTGCAAGACTGCTTGCAAGTTAGCATCCTTTCGCAGCGTGCATCCTGGGCGTTGCTTTTTCCAGTTTTTAATTTGGGTCAGCCTTTGTCTTCTTCCTTTGTCTCGACTTCTGTGGAGCCGTCTGCGCTGCTGGCCGGGCGCAATTACCGCTGCCGGTGCGGTCGGCCGGTGTTTTTTCGCAACAGCCGCTGCCTGGCCTGTCAGACGCCGCTGGGCTATGAGCCCGAAAGCGGCGCGCTGCTGGCGCTGCTGCCGGGGCCGCAGGCGGGCAGCTGGCAGGCGTGGCAAGGGCCGCCCGACGCCGATAGCGGCGATGGCAATGACGAGGCCGAATCCGCCAGCGATCCGTCCGGCGAGGAGGCTGCGCCGTTTTACAAGCGCTGCTTCAATTTGAGCACCCCGGCGCGCTGCAACTGGCTGGTGCCGCAGCAGGACCCGCTCAGGCTGTGCCGCGCCTGCCGCCTGAACCGCACCATTCCCGATCTGACGAACCCGACCCAGCCGGGCAACGGCTACCTGTGGGGCTTGGTCGAGCTGGCCAAGCGCCGCCTGGTGTCCTCGCTGATCCTGCTTGGGCTGCCGGTGGCCTCGCGCGTCAGCGAAGACCCCGAGCGCGGCCTGATGTTTGATTTTTTGCGCTCGCCCGTCAATGGCCCGCGCATCCTGACCGGCCACGATACCGGGTTGATTACCCTGAATCTGGACGAGGCTGACGACACCAAGCGCGAGGCCGTGCGCAAGGCGCTGCGCGAGCCCTACCGCACGCTGCTGGGCCATTTGCGGCACGAGGTCGGCCACTATTACTGGGACCGGCTGGTGGCCGGAACGCCGTGGATGGACGGTTTTCACCAGCTGTTTGGCGACGAGTCGGCGGACTATGCGGCCAGCCTGCAGCGCAACTACGCGCAGGGCGCGCCGCGCCACTGGTGGCGGAATTTTGTCAGCGCCTATGCCAGCGCCCATCCGTGGGAAGACTGGGCCGAGTGCTGGGCGCATTACCTGCACATGCGCGACGGCATCGACACCGCGCTCAGCCTGGGCGTGGGGCTGGACCGCCTGGACCTGGAAGTCGCGCTCTTCACGCTGGAGGATCTGTACCAGCCCGAGCACCCGCAGGCCGGGCAGTTTCTCGACTTCATGAACCACTGGACCCGGCTGACCACGCTGCTCAATGAAATGTCGCGCAGCATGGGCCAGCCCGATTTTTACCCCTTTGTGCTGCCCACGCAGGTGGTGGCCAAGCTGCATTTCATTCATCTGCTGGTGACGTCGTGCAGCGGGCCGCAGCAGCAGCCGCCGCCGACTTAGGCGCGCAGCGGTATGCTTGGCCGCTATGGGTGAATTTGACCTGATCGAACGCTATTTCAAACGCCCCGCGAAGCGGGCCGCCCTCGGCGTGGGCGACGACTGCGCGCTGCTGCGGCCCGCACCTAGCATGCAGCTGGCCATTTCCAGCGACATGCTGGTGGAAAACCGCCATTTCTTTGCCGATGTGGACCCGGCCACGCTGGGCCACAAGGCGCTGGCCGTCAACCTCAGCGACCTGGCCGCCTGCGGTGCGGCGCCGCTGGCCTTCACGCTGGCGCTGGCCCTGCCGCGCGCCGACGAGGCTTGGCTGGCGGCGTTTTCCAGCGGCCTGTTCGCGCTGGCCGACGCCCACGGCTGCGAGCTGATCGGCGGCGACACGACGCAGGGGCCGCTGAACATCTGCATCACCGTGTTCGGTGAAGTGCCTGTGGTGAACGGCAAAAGCCGCGCGCTGCTGCGCTCGGGCGCGAAGCCGGGCGACGATGTCTATGTCAGCGGCGCGCTGGGCGACGCCCGGCTGGCGCTGGACGCGCTGCGCGGCACGCTGACGCTGCCGCCCGCGCTGCTTGCCCAGGCCCGGCGACGGCTGGAACAACCCACGCCGCGCGTGGCGCTGGGCCAGGCGCTGCGCGGTGTGGCGACGGCGGCGCTTGATGTCAGCGACGGCCTGCTCGGCGACCTGCAGCACATCTTGAAAGCCTCCGGCGTCGGCGCCACGCTGGACACGTCCATTGTGCTGGAGCTGCTCGGCGCCCGCCAGCACGCCGACTGGACGCCCGGCCTGGTTTCCTTTGAAAAGCAGCTCGAATCCGTGCTGGCGGGCGGCGACGATTACGAGCTGGCCTTCACCGCGCCGCCCTCGGCCCGCGCGGCGGTTCAGGCGGCTGCGCGCCTGTCGGCCACGCCGGTGACGCGCATCGGCCGCATGGAGCTGGAGCCCGGCCTGCGGCTGCTGGATGCACAAGGCCAGCGCCTGAGCGGGCAGTTTTCTTCTTTCGACCACTTCGCCTGAAACCTTTTACCGTTACCGCCTTGCGCTTTGCTGGAGACGCCTGTTATGACCGATTTTTCCCTGCTGCCCGATTCGCCCGAGCCGCCGCTTCTGGCGCTTGCCTTGCAGCCGGTTTTTGACGCCGCGCCGGTGCGGCCCACGCTGCGCTTCATGCTGGCCCATCCGGCGCATATTCTGGCGCTGGGTTTTGGCTCGGGCCTGAGCCCGGTCGCGCCGGGCACGGCGGGCACGCTGTGGGCCTGGGCAGTGTTTGCGCTGCTGCAGCAGTGGCTCTCGCCCTGGGCGCTGGGCTGGCTGGTGGCGGTGTCGATTCCGGTCGGCTGGTGGGTTTGCAGCGTCGCCGCCCGCAACCTGCGCGTGCTGGATCCAAGCAGCGTCGTCTGGGACGAAATTGCCGCGTTCTGGCTGATGCTGTGGCTGGTCGCGCCCGCCGGTTTCTGGGGTCAGGCGGTGGCGTTTGCGCTGTTTCGCTACTTTGACGCGGCCAAGCCCGGCCCGGTCGGCTGGGCCGACCAGCTGTCGCACGGCGTGAATCCGGCCAACGACCGCCACGCCTGGAGCATCGCCGGTTTCGGCATCATGTTTGACGATCTGGTGGCCGCTTTTTGCGCGCTGCTGGTGATTGCGCTGTGGCGCTTCTGGTTTTTCAAATGATGGATCGCCCCTTCAACCCGGCGCCGGATGCGCCCGCCATGCCCAATGTGCCGGCCACATCCGCTATGCCTGCCATGTCCGATGCCGACGCGCTGGTGGCCGAGTTAGTCGCCGCGCTGGCCGAACGCCTGCAGGCAAAAAGCTGGCTGATGGCCACAGCCGAAAGCTGCACCGGCGGCCTGATTGCGGCGGCCTGCACCGAGCTGGCCGGTTCGAGTAACTGGTTTGAGCGCGGCTTCGTCACCTACTCGAATGCGGCCAAAACCGAGCTGCTCGGCGTGGATGCGGCGCTGATTGAGCGCCACGGCGCCGTCAGCGCGGAAGTGGCGCGGGCGATGGCGCAGGGGGCCGTGGCCCGCTCCGGCGCCCAGGCGGCGCTGGCCGTCACCGGCGTGGCGGGCCCGGCGGGCGGCAGCGCGGCCAAGCCGGTTGGCACGGTCTGGTTCGGCTGGGCCACGCCCGCAGGCGTCGTCACTGAAATGCGCCGCTTTGACGGCGCCCGCGCCGCCGTGCGCCAGGGTGCCGTGCGCCACGCGTTGGGGCGGCTGCTGGAACTGCTGGCGCTGCCGGGCCAGCCTTGAGCCGCGCCGCCCGGGCGCGGCTTCACTCCAGCGCGCTGATGACCACGCCGTGGCGCAGGCTCAGCGCCTGGAGAATCTCGGCCATCGGCTCGCCCCCCAGCGTCGTGCTCAACTCGACCAGCTTGTGCTGGCTGCCTTTGGGGCTGCTGCTTACCGCCACATGGGCGGCGCTGTCTTTTTGCGCCAGCAGTTCCTGCAGCACCGGCCCGAGCGTGCCCATCAAATCGGCGCGCTCGGCCTCGGGGCTGCTCGAATGCGCCGGGTAATACACTTCAAATTCGTAGTTGGTCCTGGGGGTCATGCGGGAAGTCTTTCGTGAGGTTTTTTACCGGAATTGCCTGGCGGGCACCGTCCTTCAGGGTGGGGATGCAGGGTGCGGGCAGCGAGGGCCGTTCTTTCAGGGCAACAACTGCCTAAAATATGAGCATGCTGCGGCTTCAGGCTTTTAACTATCAACTCATGCCCAAGGGCGAACCCGCGTGCAATATGCGCCGCTGTGCCGGAGCGCACCGCTTGATGTCCCGCAAGGCCTTGGTGCTGCAGGAGACCCATCACGCCAGTGGCGGCAAGTTCATCAGCTATTTTGCGATGGACAAACACCTGATCGCTTGGAAGCAGGAATTCCCCGGCTCAAAGACCGGCTCAAAGACCGGGACAAAGCTGGGCAGAACTTTTTTGCCAAGTCCGCCAGCTTGGTGCAAGGCTTCAAGATCAACCAACCGGACAGTCGGCTATTGTTGCCAAAACTGGGCTGGATGCGCTGGCGTAGCCACCGGGAGAATTAGCGCGGGGGCACCGCGCAGCGGCCTGGGTGAAGCAGGAACCCGCCGAAGTGACTACGCAAGAGGCAACTCATGCGTAGCCCCGTAGGAATTTCCTGCCTTCAGGCCGGAGAGGAGGTCACTTCGCTGGAACGATGACGACGGTATCGCCACCCGTTTTTCCGGTCTCGCCTTTAGTGCCTTCAGCACCGGTGGCGCCAGTCGCCCCCGTGGAGCCGGTGGCACCGGTGGCGCCACTGGCACCCTCGTAGCCTGTCGAACCGGTAGCGCCCGTAGCGCCCGTCGCGCCTGTTGGGCCGGGAACTGCAACCGTCGAGCCGGTCGAGCCGGTAGCACCGGTCGAGCCGGTTGCGCCCGCTGGGCCAGCTGGACCTGGAACGATCACAACGGGCGCACTGGCAGGCGGAGTGACGGTTGTTTTTTCGCAGGCAGTCAGACCGAGCATCGTGACAAGGGCTGCCAGCAGTATTGAATATTTCATGAAAAACCTCTTGGAAAGAATAAAAAAATGCGCCAAAACCAGGTTTTGTGCGCAGGCAGTTGTTTCTGGTCGGGCTGTGGACAGCCCTTAATCAGCTGTCACTCAAGTTTACGGGAAAGATTTAGCGCCTGCTGTAGGACGACTCCCCTACCCGGTTGTCGTTGTCCAGCGGGTATGCCGTTGCGGCTAACCCTCGTCAATAGGCGAGTTTTTGCCCAGTGCGGGCCTGCATCACAGGAGTAGCCATGCCAGCTGATTTGCTGCGACCGGAAAATAGCCCTTTTTATCCAAATAACAAACAGGCGCGCCTCACCGGCTCGCTGATCGGCACGGCGATGGGCGACGCTATCGGCCTGCCTTACGAAGGCCTGTCGCGCCGCCGTGGGGCCAAAATGCTCGGCGCACCAACGCGCCAGCGTCTCTTTTTGGGGCGCGGCATGGTCTCGGATGACACCGAGCACGCCTGCATGACCGCGCAGGCGCTGATAGTTTGCGGCGGCGACGTGGCCGCGTTCCGCAAAAACCTCGCCCGCCGATTGCGCTGGTGGCTGCTGCCGCTGCCCGCTGGCGTCGGGCTGGCGACAGCGCGGGCCATTTTGCGGCTGTGGGTTGGCATGAATCCTGAAAGAAGCGGCGTGTTTTCAGCGGGCAATGGCCCGGCGATGCGCGCGCCTATCATCGGTGTGGCCACCGACGATCCGCAGGCGCTGCGGGCGCTGGTGCGCGCCTCCACGCGCCTGACGCACACCGACGAAAAGGCTGAATTCGGCGCGCTGGCGGCGGCGCTGGCGGCGCACATGGCGGCCCGGCAGGCGTTGCCAGTAGCGGGCGAGGATTTTCTGGCGCAACTCAAGGCGCAGCTCGCGGATGAAGGAGGTGAAGAATTTCTGACGTTGATAGACGCGGCCGTCACATCGGTCAGCCAGGGCCAGGCGACGCAGGAATTTGCCGCCGCCATCGGCCTGGGGCAGGGCGTGTCCGGCTACATGTTCCACACCATGCCGGTGGTGATTCACGCCTGGCTGACGCACCAAAATGATTTCCGCGCCGCCATCGTCGCCATCGTGGAGTGCGGCGGCGACACCGATTCGACGGCGGCCATTCTGGGCGGCATTGTTGGCGCCTCCTGCGGCCCGGCGGGCATTCCGGCCGACTGGCAAAGCGCCCTGCTGGAGTGGCCGCGCTCGATTCGCTGGATGACGCGGCTGGGCCGCGTGCTGGGGCAGGCGAGCGTGGCTGGCGTCGAAAAACGGGCGCCGCAACTGTTTTTTCCATTGGTGCTGCTGCGCAACCTGTTTTTTCTCGGCGTGGTGCTATTTCACGGCTTTCGCCGGCTGCTGCCGCCGTATTGAGCCCGCCGCGCCTCCGGCTCAAGCGATGGTGCGCTTGTCCAGGCCTTTTCTAAGGATCAGATCGACCACCGGCTGCTCGCGCTTGTTCGCTTTGCGGCAGTGCCCCGGCTGGAATTGGTCGGTCAGCCAGATCACGCCCCTGGCCCAGCGGCGCTCCTCGCGCATGCGCCAGGCGTGCGAGGAAACCGACTCCCAGGCGTAGCCGTTAAAGACAGTGGCGTTGACAAAATGGTCCAGCGCGCGCACGCCGGAGCGGGCCCGCTCGGTCCGGCCGATAAAGCCGACATAGACAATGATGAGGTAGCCGAAGACGGCCAGCGGCACGATGGCGGTCATCAGCAAAAAACCGGCAATTCTTTCTTTCACAGAGTTTTTTCCGCAGTCTTTTCGCGCTTGAGGATGCGCACGCGGATGCCGTTGTCCGAGCGTATCGTCAGCCGTCCCACCGGCTGGGGCTGATGCTCGGGCAGCGGCTCAAAGCGGTAGCGCTTGACCAGCGTGGCCAGAATCAGCCCGGCCTCCTGCAGCGCAAAAGTCGCGCCCATGCACACGCGCGGCCCCAGGCCAAAGGGCAAATAGGCGCACTTGAGCGACTCCTTGGCGCTGTCGGTGTTGTAGCGGTCGGGGTCGAACTCGTCGGGGCGCTCCCACAGGTCGCGGTGGCGGTGGATCAGCCACGGCGCGATGACGACGGAGGCGCCTGCGTGAATTGTCTTGTCGCGCATCGGCTGCGTTTCGCTCGCCTGGCGCGCAAAAAAGCCCACCGGCGGGTACAGCCGCAGGGTTTCCCGAAACACGTTCCAGATCAGCGACATCTGCTTGATGTCCGAGTAATCCGGGTCTTTGTCGCCGAGCACCGCCACGGCCTCGTCGTGCATGCGCTGCTGAATCTCCGGGCTCATCGAGATCAGATAAAGCGACCAGGCCAGGGCGCTGGCCGAGGTCTCGTGGCCGGCCAGAAACAGCATCGCCACCTGATCGACCAGCTCGTCAAAAGAAAATCCCTTGCCGGTGTCGGGGTCCACGGCGTCCAGCAGTGAGGCCAGGATGTCCTCGTGCGCGCCCGGATGGCCTTGCTTGTAGGCGTCGTAGCGCGGGCGAATGAAACCTTCGAGGTGGGTGCGGATTTCGCGCGCCGCCGCGTTGCTGCGCCGGATCGCCAGCCAGGGCGCAAACAGGCGCGGCAGTTTAAAAAGCACCGGGTTCACGATGCGCGGCGCCAGTTCCTGAAAGCGGGTGAAGGCATCGAAAATCTTGTGCGCGCTCTCGCCGCTCAGGGTTTGCGACAAGATGGTGCGAAAAATGATGTCGGCGGTGACGTGGGTCATTTCCACATCCACGTCATAGTCGGCGCCGTCGGGCAGCTGGTCCAGGCGCTCGGCCATCGCGCTGGCGGCGGCTTTCATCAGCGGAAACACCAGCTTCAGGCGCGTCTGCGCAAACGACTGGTCCATCATGGCGCGCTGGCGCTTCCACTGCTCGCCGTTGGTGGTGAAGATGCTCTCGCCCAGCAGCGGCTTGAGCAGCTTGCCCAGCAGCGTGTGCTTGGGGAATTTTGCCGCCTGCTCAATCAGCACGCGGCGCACCAGCGGCGGCTCGTTGACCATGTACAACTCCAGGCCGGGCAGCTTGATTTCGCCCATTTTCATGGCGTAGCTGCGCTCGTACAGGCCGTCCAGCCAGGAGCGGCGCTTGCCAAAGAACATCAGCAGCAGCGAAGCCTTGCTTTTCAGCGGCTTGGGATAGACGGGGCAAAAGCGGCTCATTGGAATACCTTTTTCAGGCCAGTGAAATGGGTGACGGAGGCTTTGGCGCGAAAGCGCTCGCCCAGCGTCTGGTTGCCTGCGGTGATGGCGAAAAAGTCGTAGTCGCCCGCTTTTTCGCCCGCCATCAGGTACTGGAAATGGTGGCGATACCAGTCGCGCCGCATGGCCGCGTAGGTCTCGGGGGTGAACAGCGTGGCGTAACGCGCCGACAGCAGCTTGGGCCGGGGCTGGGCGCCGGGCGGCCTGACGATGCCGGTGGCAGCCACCGGATCGACCAGCGCAAAACAGGCGCCGTCCGTCGGCGCGGTGACATCGACCCAGTCGATGGCGTCGGCATCGGCGACGCGCTCCAGCTCGCTCCGAAAGCGCTGCGCCTTCGGCCAAAAACTCAGCAGGGGAATGCACTGGCCCAGCGTCAGCAGGCTGATGCGCGGCCCTCGGCTGGCAAGATCCGGGTCGAGCTGCAGCGCCCGCGCCAGCATGGATACGGCCATGATGCTGCCGGTGCTGTGCCCGACGAGCAGGATTTCGTCGTCCTGCGCCGCCTGGGCCTGCGCCACCAGCTGCCGGGAAAAACTGTCCAGGCGCGCTTCCAGGTCGGGCAGAGGCACGTTTGCCTGTTGCTCAGTAAAGGCGTAAATGCGCAGCAGCCAGAAGCTGTTCATGCGCAGCTCCATCAGGCGGCCCAGCTGCAGCACGGCGGCAAACGCGCTCAGCCCGGCGGCCCAGCCCAGCCAGCCGGACAAGCCCGCCGCCGTGATGGCGCAAGCCGCCAGCGCGCCAGCACCGATGGCCAGAGACAAGGTCGCCATGAGTAAAAGAAACGGCACGACCGCCGCGACAAAAGGCGGCCAGGCGGTTTTGAGAAAGCGCCACAACATGCCATTGCTCACGCACATGGCGAACACCCGGAAGAACTCCAGCACGATGCGCAGCGCATTGCGCTGCCAGTATTTGCGGATCAGGTCGTCCCAGCGCAGGAATTCATAGCGCGTCTCGACCGTTTGATCCGCCACGCTGGCCTGAATCGTCCAGGCGCTGCTGAGTTTGGAGGGCTTGCTGCGCTCGCCGATGGCCAGCGTCATGCCGTTGACAGCGGATTGCCGGGCCGACTCGCTGGCGTACAGGCGCCGGTAGAACGCCGGGCCGCGCGGATCAAAGCCGCTCAGGTAAAACACATGGCGTTTTTTAAGCTGGGAAACCACAAAAGCTCTTTAGGGGAATGGGCAAACGAGTGGCAGGAGGATTGACAGGGTTGTTTTTCTTTCCTGCCCCGCCAGGGGAAAACGCTTGTGGCGTCTGCCGACAAGGCGCTGATTGCCAAGGAGGGGTGCATTGGCATTCAAGCGGCTTGGCGGTAAATTTTAGAGACCAGGGATGGCGCCATGCGCTGTTTCAGCGCTTAGCGCCGGTTTTTGCCTTTTTGGGGAGCTTCTTCTTCCTCCTCATCCTCATCCTCATCTTCCTCCTCATCCTCATCCTCATCTTCCTCCTCATCCTCATCTTCCTCCTCATCCTCATCCTCATCCTCATCCTCATCCTCTTCCTCTTCCTCTTCTTCTTCTTCTTCTTCTTCTTCTTCTTCTTCTTCTTCTTCTTCTTCTATCTGCCAGGACTCCATCAGTTCATTGAGGGCGCTGGCTTCATACCTGGACAGTCCATCAGCGCCGACAACCTCTTTGATGTCGCTGAGGATTTTCGCCAGCATTTCACTGGAGAAGTGCTCGCCCAGCAACTCGACGGATTCTTCAATCAGGTCGGTGTTTTCTACATCCCGCACGGCATAGCGCAATATCTTTTTTGCACTCATGTCCACGCCCAGTTTTTCGACGGTTTGCGTCATGTAAACGGAAATGGCCTCGTATTCTTCCTCGCTTAAATCGTCATCTGCATTAGCCGCCTGCAAAAATAGCAGTGCGATGCGGTATTCAAGCGGGCAATCGCCCATGGCGTCGAGCATTTTCTGGTAATCTTCCTCGCCCATGTTGGCCAGTTCTGATTCGTAATCGCCGACCACCGATTCCTCGCTGTCGTCCCAATACTCCTCATTATTGAAATCAACATTGCCAAGCTGTTTGATGATCCACGAATCACCATCGTTGAATTTCGGATTCATCAGGTAGTCATAGGGAATATAGCAATATCCCTTGTCGCCCCATTCTTCGCCCCATGAGTTTCTGACAATAAAAACCTTGTCAATGTCAGAGTAACCCACTGCCAGCATGGCGTGGCCGCCGTGCTCCTTGCGCCCAGCCTCTGATTCCGACGGGGTGGGAACCAGTCCCTTTTTTTGTTGCTTGTCGAAGGATTTGTATAAATTAATACCGAAGATAATCGGATAACCCTCTGCCAGGCTGTGCTTCCAGGCTGACAGCTTGGTCGGCACCAGAGCCGCCTCCTCAATCAGAAATTCTGCCGCCTCATCGTAAGCTTCCTGGTGCGGGTCTGTGTTGACCAGTTTCTTGTCAAAAGGGTAGGTTTCCTCGGAACATGCGCCATATTCCTTCAAGCCCTCGATGGCTTTTTCGATATAACTTCCGCTGTCATTGATCTCGGATTCATCACCGTCCGCACCTAAATAGCGGGCGTTGTAATAAATAAACATGCGACTGACATCATAATCTTCACCAGTGTGCATTTTGGCCAGATACTCGTAGGCGCCAGCCACTGCATTGGCGGTGCAGCTGCTGGTGCTTCCCTGATTTTCAACCGCCGTCAGGTGCGACCTTAAATCAACTTTATTGGGCAGGTCCGCTTCCTTGTAGCGATTTTCGCTGTAGCGCTGGGTTCCGGGCTTTGGTTTTGAGTATTTGTAACCCTGGACACTTTGCTGGCTGCCATCGGCGCGTTCAAATATAAAGCTGCTCATACAATAAATACCAAAAAATTTTAAATAAATTAACGGCTGAAAAATTTCATCCCGATAAAAGCAAGGCTTGCGAAAGGCAAGGTGTAATGCGGACTTGGTGTGGTTTTTTTTGATTCCCGCGAGGGATGATTTTTGGAAAGGTCAATCATGCCAAAAATTTCCGCTGGATTCACGAATTTGCGCATGATAATTTTCCCGCTGTTTCCTATGGCGCGCCATCGTGGTCCAGGTTTTTCATCTCCCACAGCACCCGGCCCAGCTCGGGCTTGAGCTGGCGGCGCGCCTCGTCGCCCAGAGCGGCCAGACTGCGCTGCAGACTCAAGGCGCGCGGCGAAATGGCCGGGCCTTTGGAGGCCAGCACGATAGCGTTGGTTTTTTCCTCAACGACGATTTCCACCGCATTGCCGCCGAAGCTGCGCTCGATGCGCTCGACCAGCAGCGGGTAGTCGGGATGCTGGTAGTGCAGATTCACCACCAGCAGGCCATCGGGCGCAAGCGCCGCGCAGCAGTCGTCGTAAAAGCGCTGGCTGCACAGCGCGGCGGGCTGGCCGTCGTGGTCAAAGCCATCGACCAGCAGCACGTTGAATTCGGGCGCTTCGGTTTGCAAAAACAGCGCGCCGTCGGCGGCGATCACCGTCAGGCGGACATCGTCGTCGGGCACCTGGAACTCGCGGCGCAGGGCGATCACATGCGGGTTGATCTCCAGCACCGTCATGCGGCTGGCGGGCAGGTGGCGGTGGCAGAACTTGACCAGCGAGCCCCCGCCCAGGCCGATCATGCCGATATGCGCGGGTGCCGGATTGAACAGCAAAAAGCCCATCATGGTGCGCGTGTAGTCCAGCGCCAGCCGCGTCGGCTCGTCGGTCAGCATCACGCTTTGCAGCTCGCCGTGGGTGAAGTGCAGCGATTTGCTGGCCCCGCTGTCCTGCACGAACGGTGCGGTGAATTGCAGCGACTGAAAAGCGCCGGGCAGGGGCGACCACTCAGTGAGTGGCGCAGGCTCATGTGCGGCTGCGGGCAGAAGGGTGTGATTCATTCAACTGGAATAGAAAAAAAGGGGGTGTTAAAGTTTGGCGGCTCTTACCGCGATGTCGCAATCCAGAACCTTATCTGATGGCTGATTTTCTAAAAATCCTCTGGCAAAAAATTCACTATTTCGTTTTGCACAACTGGAAATTTTTGGTGTGGTGGACTTTGGGTATGACCCTCTTGAAAATCCTTGACCGCCATCATTGGCTCGGTTGATCCCAAAGCCTGGTCAATCCATCAGCTTCAGCCCCGGCGGCAATGATTCGCCCAGCACGCGGCGTTCGCTGGCAGCGTCGAGTTCGACTTTTTCGCGCACCATCTGCGCCCACAGCGGCGGGGCGTGGCTAGCGGCGAGCCGGGCGATGACCTGCTCGCGTAGCGCCAGCGGCAGGTCGCGCGTGCGGTCGTCGGTGACGCGGGCCAGGCTGACGGCGGCAAAGGCGGCGGCTTCGAGGCGTTTCCAGTCCAACGCCAGCAGGGTGTGCAGCCACGGTGCGACGGTCTCCGGCGGCACCACGTCGTGCGGGCTGCCGTGAACGGGCTGGCGCGCGCCGATGCGGCCCAGCGTCCACAGCGTCAGGCTGTCGCTGGCGGTGGCGGTGGCCGCAGCGGTGGTTGCCGTCTGCAGCCGCCCCAGCAGCCAGCCGCCGATCTCGGCCTTGTAGTCGGCCGGGATGCGCTCCAGCGAAGCGCCCAGGCGCAGCATGTCCTCGTCGCTGCCCTTGACCGGCGGCGCTCCGCCTGCGTCCAGGCTCTCGCGGTTGTTTTGCAGGTTGAAGGCAAAATCGTCGAGCAGGCGCAGTTGCTGCGCGCTGTCCAGGCCGCCTGCCACGCGCCGCCACAGCGTCCACCATTCGGCGCAGGCTTGTTTGTCCTTGCTGTGCTGCACGCCAGCGGCGAACTGCGGCCAGAGCTGTTGCAATCGCCAGCCGTCCAGCGGGTCGCCGAAACCGGGGCGCAGGCAGTAGCCGGCCAGATTGAGCCAGACGCGCTCGTGCTCCACCGAGCGGCGCCGGGTGCGGGCGCGCTGCCACAGCGCATCGAACAACTGGCGCAATTCGGGCGTGGCCCAGCTTTCCTTGCTGCCCAGAATTTGTTCGAGCTGGGCGCGCAACTGGCGCACTTCCTTAGCACTGGCGGGCTGGCCGCTGCCGAAAATGCGGTCGATTTTTTCAATCGCCTGGCGCAGGCGGCTGGCGGGTTGGCCGCTGCCAGCGTCTCTGGCGTTGGTGTTGGCGCTGCCGTCCGGGCCGCCGCCGGTTTCGGGCGTGGCGGCGGCTGAATCGGTGTGGCGCAGGTCAAACTCCAGCCGCCAGCGCTGTGCCGGATCGGCCAGGCTGACGCAGTGCAGCGCCAGCGTGCCCACTTCAGTCAGCGACGCGGCCAGTTGAACGGGAATATCCTGGCGCTGCTTGAGCGCGGCTGGCTGGGGCATAGCCGCGCCGCCGCCTGCTGTCGCGGCAGCTTCTGGCGCAGTGGGCGTTGATGCTTCTGCATCCTGCGCCTGCAGCACCGTGACGATGGGCGGCAGGGGCGAGAAATTCTCCAGATCAAGCGCGGCCAGCTCGCCCGGCTGGGGCGGCGTTTGGCCGGGCGCTGAAGCCAGCGAAGTCAGCAAATGAAAGCGCACCGGCTGGCCCAGCCGCAGGACGAAGGTGCGCCCGGTCAATAGCACTTCCTGACCCGGCTCGGTGCCGCGCGGCAGGATGCAAATGCCGCGCTGGGCTGCGCCTTTGCCCGCGCCGCCTTTGCCCGCGTCCAGCAGCAAAAAATAACTGCGCGCCGCGCCGCCGCCGATTTTGGGCGCCTCGCCGCGCTGCGCCAGCGCGTAAGCGACGGCGCCGCGTGCCACGGCCACATCCGGGTTGTCGTTGTGCAGCAGGCGCAGCGGCGCGCCGCGCCACCCGGCCAGCGTGTCGGCCAGCCGCCGCGCCAGCGCGTCAGCGCGAAACACGCCGCCGTTGAGCAGCAGCGTATCGGGCAGCGCGCCATGCTGGCGCAAAAAGTCGGCAATGTGCCGGGTGATGGCCGCGTCGCGGGCGTAGGGCAGGCCAAAAGCGACGATGGCGCTGCGGTTTTGCTGCACCTGCGCGTCAGCGCCGACCTGCGGAAAAAAGCCATCAACGATCAAGTGCTCGACCTCCGGGCGCGTGAGCAGCACCGAGCGGCTGGCGCCAATCAGCCGCGCGCCGCCGCCTAGCAGCGTGACTTGCGTCTGCTCGGGCGCGTCGGCGGCGAGCAGCAGTTCTTTGGCGGCGCGGCAGCGTTCCATCAGTTGGGCCAGCCGCCCGGCGGACAGCGGCGCGGCGGGTGCGCCGCCGGTGCCGATGCTGCCCGTGCTGCCCACGCCGCCCGCCGTCGCGGCCATGCGCGTTTCCACGGCGTGGGCGAGCGCCAGATCCATGTTGTCGCCGCCGAGCATCAAATGCTGGCCGACGGCGATGCGCGTCAGTTGCGGCAGTCCGCCTTCCTGCGGCTCGATTTGAATCAGGCTCAGGTCGGTGGTGCCGCCGCCCACGTCGCACACCAGCACCAGCCGGGTTTGCGCCAGCTCTTGGTTCAAATCGGCGCGGTGGCGCAGCAGCCAGTCGTAAAAAACCGCCTGCGGCTCTTCGAGCAGGCGCAATTCGGGCAGCCCGGCCAGCCGCGCCGCCTGCAAGGTCAGCGCCCGCGCGCCCTCGTCAAACGAAGCCGGGACGGTCAGCACCAGCGCCTGCTGGGCCAACGGGCTGGCGGGGAACTGCGCGTCCCACGCGTCGCGCACATGGCGCAAATAACTGGCGCTGGCCTCGACCGGCGAGACCTTGGCCACCTCGGGCGGTGCGCCCCACGGCAGGATGGGCGCGAGCCGGTCCACTTGCGCGTGCGAGAGCCAGCTTTTGGCGCTGGTGACGAGTCGGCCTGGCGTCTGCGCGCCCAGCTTGCGCGCCCAGTGGCCGATGACGGGCGCCGGGCTGGCGTTTTGATCGGTGGCGGCCAGTTCGCCGGGCGCCGGGTGGTAGCGGCATGACGGCAGCAGCGCCAGCGCCACAGTTTCGTCCGGCGCAATCAACTGCTCGATGGGAAACAGCGTGATGCCGGGCGGCACAGATTTGCCGCGCTTTTTCGGCGCCGCCAGCGGCGCGTAGGCCACGACGGTGTGCGTCGTGCCCAGGTCAATGCCGACGATGTACTGGCTCATGGGTTCTCGCCCGAAGCGGGTTGGAGGTTGCTGGCGGCTGATGCGTTCGCAATTATTGGCAATGCCTGTGTCCGGGTAACGGGCCAGCGGGGAAAGTTGGCGTTCCAGCGCGCCAGGTTGACCACCGCGCAGGACTGCGCCAATGAACCCGTCCAGCGCGGACCGGCGGCGTCCACTGGAAGCTGGCGCCGCAGTTCCTGACTCATCACCGACAGCAAAGCATTGTCCAGCGTCAGCAGGCACAGGTAGCGGATCGGCTTGTCGATTTTTCCTTCGGCCCAGCGGTACAGCCAGGTGTCGCGGAACTTGTGTTTCAGCACGTCGCGCAGATGGTTGAAGTGAGCTTGGCGCTCCTTGTGCTGCGCGGTGTCCACGGCGCGCTTGAAATCGTAATCATCGGCGGCGTGGAAGTCTTTTATCTCGATGAACAGGTAGTCCGTCGGCAATTCAATCACCAGGTCAACGGCTTTCATGGCATGCGACAAGCCGTGGAAATGAGGCCGGGTTTTGTCTTTTTCGTCAAAGCAGAACGCGTCCAGCGCCTCGGGAAAGTCAAACGCAAAACCATCAGCCTCAATCCTCATCGCCCCAGGCCTCCCATGCTTTGCTCGATTTCACGGTCCACCAGACCGGCAAAGGCTTCATCAATGGCGTTCGGCGTCAAGGCGCCGTAGTCGGCGCACGAACTGGCTTTGATATCGCCATGTTCATCGCGGTACAGGCTGTGAAACAGCAGCTGGTCCGTCGCCGCTTTTTGCAGGTCGAACTCCTTGAGCAGCGAATAGTTGTGCGTGCTGATGAACATTTGCACGCCCATGCGCTGCAGCTCCATCAAAATTTCGACAACGGTGCGCATCAGCTTGGGATTGAGATTGGTTTCCGGCTCGTCCCAGAGCAGCACGCTGCCGTTGAGCAGGGTGCCGTTTTGAATCAACACCCACAGCAGGCCCAGCTTGCGGATGCCTTCGGCCAGCAGGGTGAATTCCAGTTCGCCCTGCTGATTTTTAAGGAAAAACTCCTCATTCTTGGCAATGACCTTGCCACCCATGGACTGCTGGAGAATGTCGAGCAGCTTTTTGCGGCTTGGGTCGATGGGGTCTTTGAGCGCGCCCAGAAACACCCGGTCGATGATGTCGGCATACACCTCTTCAAAGTGAATGTGGCGCAGGCTGTAGAGGGAGCGGAATCCCGGCGCATTGGCCATCATGTCCTTGACCGGGATGTAAACCGATTCCACCGGATGCTCTTTCCACGATTTGTGCGCCCCGGAAACCGTGGCTCTGGCTGGCTCTTTGGTGTGGTTGGACAGGGACAGCTTGAGGGCGATGGATTTGGCAAGGCCTTCAACTTTTCGCGTGACCTCAAAGCTGCCGGTGGTGCTGACGGACTTGCGTTTGACCAAACGGCCAATTTGTTCGCCCGATGGCAAAAACACCCGGTTCACCTTGTCGGCCAGCGATTTCTGGCCTTTGCTGACATCGCAGGCCGCATACACGGCCTTGAGCAGATGCGTTTTGCCGGTGCCGTTCTCGCCGATAAACAGGTTGATGCCGGGGGAAAACGCCACGCTCAGGCTTTCAAACGCGGTAAACCGCTCCAGCTTGATCTGCTCAATCATGCGCAACTCCCGTTTTTTCTTTCAACACCAGCCTCATAACGCTTTCAGCTATTGCCGCGCACATCAAACTCCACCTTCCAGCGCTCTCCGCCCTGGCTGGCGACGGCCGTCAGCGCCAGCGTGCCGGTTTCGGTGGCCACGGCGCTCAGTTGCACCTGCACCACTTCGCCGACTTGCCGGCCTTCGGCGGGCAGCGTGACCTGGATGCTGCCCAGCTTCTGCAATTCGTCCGGCTGCCAGAAGTCCAGCAGCGTGCCCAATTGGTCCTGACGCCGCACCGACGAGCCCAGCAGGCGCAAATGCACCGGCTCGCCGACGACGAGGCCGAATTCCTGCGCCAGCAAATCGGTTTCAATGCCTTCTTCCATGCCGAAGGGCGCGATGCACAGCGCCTGAATCGGCGGCTCAAAGCCGGGAATGGCGGGCATGGACGACTCAATCGCCACGTAATACGCCTGCGCCGTGCCGCCGCGAATACGCACGCCCTGGCCGCGCCGCACGTAGCCGTAATAGGCCGCGCCGCGCGCCACCGCTAAATCCATATCGGCTCCTGACAAGGCGCGGGCGGGTTCGGCGTTTTCAGCGGCCAGCCAGCTGTTGAGCGTGGCCAGCGTGCGCCCGCTCAGCAGGTCGGACTTAAAAACGCCGCCGTTGAACAGCACCGCCGTCGGGTGCAAAAAGCTGGCGCTGGCGTTGACCGCGCCGCTAAAGCCTTCCAGCTCGGCCGTCGCGCCCGCCTGGCGCCCGAGCAGCGCGGCCAGATGGCGCGTCACGCCCGCATCCTGCGCGTAAGGCAGGCCGAGTTGCGTCAGACCGGCGCGGGTGCGGCTGACCGGGCGGGCGGCGGCGTCCACCTGCGGGAAGAAGCCCTCTAACAGCGTGGTGTTGACCTCGGCCTGCGTCAGCTCGGTGCGGATCGAGCCGCCAATCAATTTCGAGCCCCGGCTGGGAACGACGAGGGCTTGCGTTTGAAGGCTGGCGTCGCTTAATAACTTTTCCTTGGCGCTGCGGCAGGCGTGGGTGAGGGCGCGCATCTGCCACGGGTCGAGCTGCTTGCCGTCGGCGGCCAGCTTGCGCGCCACGATGTGGGCCAGCGTCAAGTCCATGTTGTCGCCGCCGAGCAAGATGTGCTCGCCGACGGCCACGCGGTGCAGTTCCAGATTGCCGCCCCGCTCCAGCACGGCGATGAGCGAAAAGTCGCTGGTGCCCCCGCCCACGTCGATGACGAGGATGATTTCGCCCGGCTTGACGCTTTTGCGCCACTGCCCGGCGCTGGTTTGAATCCAGCTGTAGAGCGCGGCTTGCGGTTCTTCCAGCAGCGTCAAATTGACATAACCGGCGGCGCGGGCGGCTTCGGCGCTCAGCTCGCGGGCGGCCGGGTCGAAGGAGGCGGGAATCGTGATGGTCACGTCCTGCTGGTCGAACGGTGCCTCGGGGTGGGCGGCGTCCCAGGCCTGGCGCAGGTGCGTGAGGTAATGCGTCGAGGCTTGCAGCGGCGAGACGCGCGCGACTTCCGGCGGCGCGTCGGCGGGCAAGATGGCGGCGCGCCGGTCCACGCCGGGGTGGCACAGCCAGCTCTTGGCGCTGGAAACGAGGCGGATCGGCGTGAGCGCGCCGCGCGTGCGGGCGAATTCGCCGACGGCGTAATCCTGCGCCGGCGCCCAGGGCAGGGCCAGATCGCCCGCCGCTAGCTCGTCGGCGTGCGGCAGGTAGAGGAAAGACGGCAGCAGCGGCAGGTTTTCCACGGCGCCGGGGGCGCTGAGCTGCGGAATGTCGAGCACGCCGTACACGGTTTTTTCGCCGTCGCTGGCGCCGATATCGACCCAGGCCAGCGCGCAGTGTGTGGTGCCCAAGTCAATGCCAATGGAAAACTTTGGCCCGTTTTGGGTGCTGGCGGTGGTGTTCACGGCGTGGGTGGCGTGGGTGGCGTGGGTTTTGGCGGCGCTCACAGTTCCACCTCCGCCTGGGCCAGCACGCTGGCGTCGTGGCTGTCGGCCAGCTTGGGCAGGCGCGTGTCGGTGGCGCGCCAGCCCCGGTGGCTGAGCACGCCCTTGAACGGCGCCTGGCCGACGACGTTGCCGGTGAGCTGGATGGCGCGGGCGTCAAAGCCTTCGCTGAGCGTGATGCGGCTGCCTTCGGCTTCGGCTCGCACGGGCGCGAGGGTGAAATGCTCGCGCAGCACTTTGGCGCAGCCCTGCTGCACCAGGCGCGCCGGGCCGCCGATGTCGGCGTCGGAATAGCTGCTGAGGTCTTCCTGCACAAAGTCGATCAGGCGTGCCTCGCGCTGCAGCAGGGCCAGCAGTTGCAGGGCGGCGTCGGCGCTGGCTTCTTTGGGCGCGGCGGGCGTGGCCACGGCGGCGGGCGTCGGCGTCGGTGCTGGCATCGGCGCAGCGGGTACCGGCACCGGCGCGGGCGGCAGGCTCAGCGCCTGCACGCGGGCGGCGTAAGCGGCATCGGACAGGCTGCCGAAAAACGCGCCAAAGGCGATGGGAATGCGCTTGAAAAATGAAAGCTGAGAGTCTGAGGTCGATTGAGTCATCACTGGCTCCTGGGGCGTCGGCACGAGGCCGCACATGAAAAGAGGCAATTGTGCCTAGAAAATTCTGGCAACACCGCGCTAGCTCTTTCGTAAAAAATCCCCTGACGCGGACAGCTTCAGGGGATTTTGGAAGTCAGCGCGAACCTGCAGCCTTGTGCAGGCCCGCCTGGCTTGGGTGATTAACCGCGCACGGCGTCCAGCACGGCGTTGAAGGTGGCGCTAGGGCGCATCACGGCGGTCACTTTTTCCGTGTCAGGCAGGTAGTAGCCGCCGATGTCGGCGGGTTGGCCCTGAACGGCCTTGAACTCGGCGACGATTTGCGGCTCCTGCTCCGTCAGCGCCTTGGCCAGTGGCGCGAAATGCGCCTGCAGTTCGAGGTCGTCGGTCTGCGCGGCCAGGGCCTGCGCCCAGTACATCGCCAGGTAGAAATGGCTGCCCCGGTTGTCCAGCTCGCCGGTGCGCGTCGAGGGGCCTTTGCCGTTGTCGAGCAGCTTGCCGGTGGCGTCGTCCAGCGTCTTGGACAGCAGTGCGGCCTTGGTGTTGCCGGTCTTCAGGCTGATGTCTTCCAGCGACACGGCCAGCGCCAGGAACTCGCCCAGCGAGTCCCAGCGCAGGTGATTTTCTTCGACCAGCTGCTTGACGTGCTTGGGTGCCGAGCCGCCCGCGCCGGTTTCAAACATGCCGCCGCCGGCCATCAAAGGCACGATGGACAGCATCTTGGCGCTGGTGCCCAGCTCCATGATCGGAAACAAGTCGGTCAGGTAGTCGCGCAGGATGTTGCCGGTCACGCTGATGGTGTCCATGCCGCGAATCACGCGCTCCAGCGTGTAGCGCATGGCGCGAACCTGCGACATGTGCTGGATGTCCAGACCGGTGGTGTCGTGGTCTTTCAGGTACAGCTCGACCTTTTTGATCAGCTCGGCTTCGTGCGGGCGGTACGGGTCCAGCCAGAAAATGGCGGGCATGCCGGAGTTGCGTGCGCGGTTCACGGCCAGCTTGACCCAGTCGCGGATCGGGGCGTCCTTGCACTGGCAGGCGCGCCAGATGTCGCCCGCTTCGACGTTTTGCGACAGCAGCACTTCGCCGGTGGCCAGATCGGTGATGTTGGCGACGCCGTCTTCCAGAATTTCAAAGGTCTTGTCGTGCGAGCCGTATTCCTCGGCCTGCTGGGCCATCAGGCCGACGTTGGGCACGGTGCCCATGGTGACCGGGTCAAAATTGCCGTTGGTCTTGCAGAAGTTAATCATCTCCTGGTAGATGCGGGCAAAGGTCGATTCGGGCATGACCGCCTTGGTGTCCTTGGGCTTGCCGTCCGAGCCCCACATCTTGCCGCCAATGCGGATCATGGCGGGCATGGACGCATCGACGATCACGTCGCTGGGCGAGTGGAAATTGGTAATGCCCTTGGCCGAATCGACCATCGCCAGTTCCGGGCGGTGCTCGTGGCAGGCGTGCAGGTCGCGCTCGATCTCTTCGCGCTTGGACTCGGGCAGCTTGGCGATCTTGTCGTACAGGTTGGACATGCCGTTGTTGACATTCACGCCCAGTTCCTCGAACAGCGCGGCGTGCTTTTCAAACGCGTCCTTGTAATAGATGCGCACGCAGTGGCCGAACACGATGGGGTGCGAGACCTTCATCATCGTCGCCTTGACGTGCAGCGAGAACATCACGCCGGTTTGGCGCGCGTCTTCGAGCTGGGCTTCGTAGAACTCGCACAGGGCTTTTTTGCTCATGAACATCGAGTCGATGATCTCGCCGTCCAGCAGGGCCAGCTTGGGCTTGAGCACGATGGCCTTGCCGCTCTTGGTGATCAGCTCCATCTTCACGTCGCGCGCTTTGTCCAGCGTCAGCGACTTTTCGCCGTGGTAGAAGTCGCCGTGCGTCATGTGCGCGACGTGGGTGCGCGAGGCCATGCTCCATTTGCCCATCGAATGCGGGTGTTTTTGCACATTGCGCTTGACGGCCAGCGGGGCGCGCCGGTCCGAGTTGCCCTCGCGCAGCACCGGGTTCACCGAGCTGCCCAGGCATTTGGAATAGCGCGTCTTGATGGCTTTTTCTGCGTCGGTCTTGGGGCTTTCCGGGAAGTCGGGAATGGCGTAGCCGCGTGCCTGCAGCTCTTTGATGGCCGCCGTCAGTTGCGGCAGCGAGGCGCTGATGTTGGGCAGCTTGATGATGTTGGTGTCAGGCAGCAGCGTCAGGCGACCGAGTTCGGCCAGGTTGTCAGGCACTTTTTGCGCGTCGCTCAGGCAGTCGTTGAATTCGGCCAGCACGCGCGCGGCGACTGAAATGTCGCTCTTGACAATGTCAATGCCAGCGGGGGCCGTGAAGGCCTCCACCACGGGAAGCAGGGAGCAAGTGGCCAGCAGTGGCGCCTCGTCCGTGAGTGTGTAGATAATTTTTGATTTTCCGACAGTCATTGTGATCCTCTTGTTGTGGATGGTTGAGCTGGCCTGGCAATCCTGGGGGGCGTCCCTGTCATCAGCATGAAGGTGCGCTGAGGCCGTCAAACTCCGTGAAAGCGGGATCACCGCCCGGAAAACTCAAACGTCCCGAATAAATGCCAAATCTTCCCAAGTGGAGAAGTTTACTCGTGCGGGCGGGGCGTTCTGCTTGGGGTTTACGGTGCATTCGACGGTTGCCGTTCGATGAATGCTTGCCTGTCTGTCGCATCCCGCGCGATCAAAGCACGCAAGACAAATGGCGGGTGGATTTTTTCGCCTTTGAAAATAAGAGATAAATCCAGAACGAAAACCCGGCTCATCAAGCCGCGCCAGCCTTCACCTTCAGCCGCCAGGCATGTAGCAGCGGCTCGGTGTAGCCACTGGGTTGCACCAAGCCCTTGAACACCAGATCGCACGCAGCTTGGTACGCGGCCGACGTTTCAAAATTGCCGACCATCGGCTGGTACAGCGCGTCGCCCGCGTTCTGGCCATCGACCACGGCGGCCATGCGCTCAAACGTCTCCTTCACCTGCTCGGGCGTCACGACGCCGTGGTGCAGCCAGTTGGCCATGTGCTGGCTGGAAATGCGCAGCGTGGCGCGGTCTTCCATCGGGGCGATGTTGTGGATGTCGGGCACTTTCGAGCAGCCCACGCCCTGGTCCACCCAGCGCACCACGTAGCCCAGAATGCCCTGGGCGTTGTTGTCCAGCTCTTCTTGCTTCTCAAGCGCGGACCAGTTCGGCGTGGCCGTGACCGGCATTTGCAGCAGGCCGTTCAGGATGTTGTCGCGCACGGCCACAGGGTCCGATTGCGCGTCGATCTTTTCCAGTTCCTTTTGCACATCGGACACCAGCACTTGGTGGTAATGCAGCGCGTGCAGCGTGGCAGCGGTCGGGCTGGGCACCCAGGCGGTGTTGGCGCCGGCTTTCGGATGGGCGATTTTTTGCTCCAGCATCGCGGCCATCAGGTCGGGCATGGCCCACATGCCTTTGCCAATTTGCGCACGGCCGCGCAGGCCGCAGCTCAGGCCCACGAGTACGTTGTTCTTTTCATAAGCGGCAATGCAGGCTTTCAGATTCACGCTGGTGCGGCGCTCTTCGTCCATGATGCCGAGCTTGACGGTGTTGGCCGGGAGGCCGAGCATGGCTTGGACGCGGCTGAAATGACCGACATTGCGCACGAACATCAGCGAGCGGCCATGCCGCTTGACTGGCCGACTGTCAGCGCCCGTACAGCGGAGGCTTGAGGGCACAATGCAGCAGCAAGCAGCCCAGGAACAACCCTTTCACTTTCACGCCATGGCCCGCATATTTGACAACATAGAACAGGATTTGCTCTGCGCGTTGCGGGCAACCCTGAAGGTTTCCACACGCTCTGATTTTTGTGTGGGCTACTTGAATCTGCGGGGCTGGCAAGCCATTGATGACCTGATTGCGCCCTGGGAGCCCTCCCAAGGCCAGGTCTGCCGCGTGCTGGTCGGCATGCAGCGCCCGCCGCATGAAGACATCCGCGAGCTGTACCGGCAAAGTGATGAAACCGGTTTGATCGACAACGCCACCGCCAGCCGCCTCAAAGCCCAGTTCGCCGCCCACCTGCGCGAGCAGATCACCCTGGGCATCCCCACCGGCCAGGACGAAGCCGGCCTGCGCTGCCTGGCCCGGCAACTGCGCGCGGGGCAAGTCGTGGTCAAGCTGTTTTTGCCCTACCCGCTGCATGCCAAGCTCTACCTGCTGTTCCGCGATGACGTGAACAACCCCGTCACCGGCTTTGTCGGCAGCAGCAACCTCACGCTGGCGGGCCTGTCGCGCCACGGCGAGCTGAACGTCGATGTGCTCGACCACCTGGGCACGGCCAAACTGTCCCAATGGTTTGAGGCGCGCTGGGGCGAGCGCTGGGCGCTCGATGTCTCGGCCGACCTGGCCGCCTTGATTGAAAACAGCTGGGCGCGCGAAGCGCCGATTCCCCCGCACCACATCTACCTCAACATGGCCTACCACCTGAGCACCGAAGCGCGGGCCGGTTTGAGCCAGTTCCGCCTGCCAGCGCGCTTTGAGCAGGAGTTGTTCGAGTTCCAGAAAAGCGCCGTCAAGATTGCCGCCCGGCATCTGCACCGCCGGGGCGGCGTGATGATCGGCGACGTGGTGGGCCTCGGGAAAACCATCATGGCGACCGCGCTGGCCCGCATGTTTGAAGACGACATGGGCTATGAAACCCTCATCATCTGCCCGAAAAACCTCGAACCCATGTGGGAGCATTACCGCACCCACTACGGCCTGCGCGGCAGGGTGCTGCCGGTCTCGCAAGTCATCAAAAAGCTGCCCAATCTCAAGCGCTACCGCCTCGTGCTGATTGACGAAAGTCACAACCTGCGCAACCGCGAAGGGCGTCGCTACAAAGCCATTGCCGACTACATCAAAAGCTGCGACGCCAAGGTCATCCTGCTGACCGCCACGCCCTACAACAAGACCAAGGCCGACCTGTCCGCGCAGCTGCGCCTGTTCATTGATGAAAAGGCCAACATCGGCATTCGCCCCGAGCACTTCATGCGCAAGAGCGGCATGAGCGAAGCCGAGTTCGAGCGCAAGCACCAGTGCCGCGTCAACTCCATCCTGGCGATTGAAAAAAGCGACGAGTTTGACGACTGGCGCGAGCTGATCCGCCTCTACATGGTGCGCCGCACCCGCAGTTTCATTCTCCAGCATTACACCGAAGCCGACGCCAAAGGCCGACGCTTCATTGCCAGCCCAAACGGCAAGCCTGAAGACCGGCGCTACTTTCCGCTGCGCAAGCCGCTGTCGGTGACCTTCACCGTCAACGATGCGGACGCCGGCGACCGCTACGCCTGCCTGTACTCGCCCGCCGTGGTGGTGCAGATCAACGCCCTGCATGTGCCGCGCTACGGCCTGGGCCTGTATGTGGACCCGCAGGCTGAAAAAGCCGCCACGCCGCCCGAGCGCAAGCAGATCGAAAACCTGGGCCGCGCTGGCAAGCGGCTGATGGGCTTTTGCCGCACCAACCTGTTCAAGCGGCTTGAATCGAGCGGCTTTTCGTTTTTGCAGTCGATAGACCGGCACATCCTGCGCAACCAGATTTACCAGTACGCGATTGAAAACGCGCTGGACCTGCCCGTGGGCGTGCTCGACGCAGGCCTGCTCGACCTGGAGCGGGTGGACGAAGATGCCGACGGCCTCGAAGGCGAGCCCGAAGACCTGCTCGACGGCCTGGTGGAAGCCGTGCCCGAAGAAACCAGCCCGCCCGACGGCCTGGCCCGCGCCAAAGCGGTGTACCAGCAGTACGCCACCGAATACAAAAAGCGTTTTAAATGGATTCGCTCCACCCTGTTCAAGCCCAGCCTGGCCGAACACCTGGCGCAAGACACGCAAGCCCTTTGCGAACTGCTGCACGCCCAGGGGCAGTGGGACGCCGCCCTCGACCACAAATGGCTGGCCCTGAGCAAGCTCATCAAGCAGACCCACGCCAAAGACAAGGTGCTGGTCTTCACCCAGTTTGCCGACACCGCCCGCTACCTCGCGCACGAGGCGCGCAAGGCGGGCATCACCCATGTCGAAGTCGCCACCGGCACCAGCACCGACCCCTACGCCCAGGCCTGCCGCTTTTCACCCAAGTCCAACGGAAAAACGGTGTCCAAGGCCGACGAAGTGCGCGTGCTGATCTGCACCGATGTGCTCTCTGAAGGCCAGAACCTGCAAGACAGCAGCGTCGTCGTCAACTTTGATTTACCTTGGGCCATCATCCGGCTGATCCAGCGCGCCGGCCGGGTGGACCGCATCGGCCAGCGCGCCGAAGAAATCTTCTGCTATTCCTTTTTGCCCGCCGACGGCGTCGAGCAGCTGATTCAATTGCGCCAGCGCATCCGCCAGCGCCTCAAAGAAAACGCCGAGGTGGTGGGCACCGACGAAGCCTTCTTTGAAGACGAAGAGGCCAACACCATCCGCGACCTCTACACCGAAAAGCAGGGCGTGCTCGATGACACCGACGACGAAGTCGATCTGGCCTCCTACGCCTGGCAGGTGTGGAAAGAGGCCACCAAAGACGACCCGGAACTGGCGCGCAGCGTCGAAGCCCTGCCGCCGGTGGTCTATTCGGCCAAGGCTTTCGCGTTGAACGACGCCCGCTTTCCCCTGCTGGGGCCGGAGGCGGCACAGGGCGGAGCGCTGGTCTATGTCAAGTCACCCGAGGGCAACGACCATCTGGCCTGGATCGGCGCGCATGGCAAAACCGTCACCGAATCCCAGTTCACCATCCTGCGCGCCGCCGAATGCGCGCCCGGCACGCCCGCCGTTCCCCGCCTGGCGCAGCACCACGAACTGGTGGTTCAGGGCTTGCGGCTGGCCGTCAGTCAGGACAAGGCCGTCGGCGGCGGGCTGGGCCGCCCCAGCAACCCGCGCCGCCGCGCCTACGAGCGGCTCAAGGCCTATACCACCGAGCAGCTGAACACCCTGTTCCGCGACGAAGAGCTGGAGCGCGCCGTGGACGACATTTACCACCACCCCTTGCTGGAGAGCGCCGCCGACTTGCTTAACCGTCTCATGCGCGGCGGCGTCAACGACGAAGAGCTGGCCAGCGCCGTCAAATCCCTGCGCGAAGAAGGCCGCCTGACCTATGCCGAAGACACCGCCGCCCTGCGCGAGCCGCGCGTGGTGTGCTCTTTGGGGCTGGTGGCTGGGGTGTCCGCATGACGGCGCGGAGGATTCCGCTGCGCGAAACGCTGGAAGTTGAATTCAAAAGCGACCGTGACTCGCTCAGCGATGACCAGCTCATTGAGGCCTTAATCTGTCTGGCCAATGCCCAGGGCGGCGTTTTGTACCTGGGCGTGGAAGACGATGGCCAGATTACCGGCTTGCACGCAACGCGCCCTGCCGACATCAGCGGCCTGGCTGCGCTGGTGGCCAACCGCACCGCGCCCCGACTGGAAATTCAGGCCGAAACAGTGCTGCATGGCGCTGTGCGCGTGGCTCGCATCACCGTGCCGCGCAGCCCCGACATCATTGCCCGCTCCGATGGGCTGGTCAAACGCCGACGCATCGGCGGCAACGGCCAGCCCGAATGTGTGCCTTTTTTGCCGCACGAATACGCCAGCCGCCGCGCCGATTTCCGCCTGACGGACATGTCGGCAGAGCCTCTGGCAGATGCCACGCTGGCCGACTTTGACACCTTGCAGCGCGCACGCCTGCGCTCGGTCATTGCCAGCAATCCACGCAGCGACAAATCCCTCGCGGGGCTGACGGACGAGCAGCTCGACGGCGCACTCTCGCTGACCGTCACGCGCCAAGGCCAGCGCATCCCGACTCTGCTAGGTCTGCTGCTGATTGGCCGCACCGACAGCCTGCGCCGGCTGGTGCCCACGCACGAAGTGCTGTTTCAGGTGATGGACGGCATGCGCGTCAAGGTCAACGAAGGCTCGCGCGCCGCCCTGATCGAAATCGTCGAATGGCTTGATTTGCTCTCGCGCGGCGTCAACACCGAGCAGGAATTCAACGAAGGCCTGTTCCGCATCGGCGTGGCGCGGGTGGAAGTCGATGCCCTGCGCGAAGCCATCAACAACGCCCTGGTGCATCGCGACTACGCCCGCCGTGGCCCGGTGCGCGTGTGCTGGCAAAAGAGCGACCTCATCATCAGCAACCCCGGCGGATTTGTCGAAGGCGTCAGTGTTGAAAATTTGCTCACTACCGAGCCGCGCCCACGCAACCCCGCGCTGGCCGATGCCTTCAAGCGCCTGGGGCTGGTGGACCGCACCGGGCGCGGCGTCGATCTGATCTATGCCGGCATGCTGCGCTTTGGCCGCCCGGCGCCCGACTATTCGCAATCCATGCTCGATCTGGTCAAACTCAGCATCAGCACCGAACCCGCCGATTTGGCCTTTGTTCGCATGGTGCTGCACGAAGAAGCGCGCCAGCACGGCACTCTGCCGGTGGAAACCTTGCTCGTTCTCACCGCCTTGCGCGAAGCCCGGCGCATGAGCGCTGCGGAGCTGGGCACCCACCTGCAATGCGAACCCGTCCAGGCTGCCCGACTGATTGAAGCGCTGGCCGAAAGCGGCCTGGTCCAGGCGCACGGCACCGGGCGGGGGCGGCAATACACGCTGAGCCCCCAGGTTTACCGTGCCTTGGGGCAAAGCAAGGAATACGCACGGCAGGCCGGGTTTGACAATCTGCAGCAAATCGAACTGATTAAAAACTACGTTCGGCAGGAAGGGCGCATCAAACGTGAAGACGTGGCCACACTCTGCCGCCTGAGCCTGCGCCAGGCCACTTACCGTCTGGCTCAAATGGAAAAAGCCGGTCAACTCCAGCGACACGGTGAAAGCCGGGGCACTTACTACACCTTGTGTACGCCCGGATGAGGAAAAAACGGACAGTTAATAACACCGTTACGAACATTAGCCTTGCGCTAAGTTATTGATTTATTTCAAATAACGTACATTCCGCGAAAAGTAAGAACAAAAATACGAACGATTGAACCATGGCCAAACTCGACTTCCCCAGCTTTGAAAAACACCTGTCCGCCTTTGACTTTTCCCGTCTGTTCATCGACGTGCTGGGCTGGAACCGTCCAGCCGCCGAGCGCGACTGGCAAGCCGATCAGGCGGGCGACACCCGCTTTTCCCGCCGCGCCGTGGCCGAGTTGGGCGGCGTGGTGGCTTTGCAAGTGGTGGCCGATGGCGGCTGGCCTGACGAAGCCCAGCGCCTGCGCGTGTGGAAGCACATCGCCCACAGCCACGCCGAAAACCTGCTGATCTTTACCGACCAGCAGGACAAGGCCAGCCAGAGCCAGTGGTACTGGGTCAAGAAGGGCAAGCACCCCGAAACCGGCAAACCCCGGCTGACCGCCCGCCGCCACGAATACTTCAAAGGCCAGCCGGTGGACCTGTTTGCCAGCAAGCTGCAAGCCATGGTGGTGGAGCTGGCCGAGCTGGACGCTACCGGGCGCCTGCCCGTGCTGGAAGCCGCACGCCGCATTGCTGCCGCGCTGGATGTTGACAAAACCACCAAGAAATTCTTCAGCGCCTACCAGCAGCAGCATCTGGAACTGCTCAAGCACATCCACGGCATCGCCGACGAGCGCGACAAGCGCTGGTATGCCAGCGTGCTGCTGAACCGGCTGATGTTCGTCTGGTTTTTGCAGAAGAAGGGATTCCTGAGCCATTGCGGGACAGACCGCAGCGACACGCAGTGCGCAAGCTCTGTCCCCAACACTTTAATGTCCCAGCGCTTTGACTACCTGCATGAGCAGCTACAAAAAAGTGAGCAGCGCGGCCCCAACCGTTTCTTTGGCGAATTCCTCAACGCCCTGTTTTTTGAAGCCTTCGCCAAGCCCGAGGCCGACCGCAGCCTGGAAGCCAGAGCGCTGACCGGGCAAATCCCCTACCTCAACGGCGGCCTGTTCTTGCACCACAAGCTCGAACTCGACGCCGACCACGCCCCGCGCGTGGGCAAAACCCTGACCGTCGCCGACGCCGCCTTCAAGGGCATTTTTGACCTGTTCGCCAGCTTCACCTGGCACCTCGACGACACGCCCGGCGGCGACGCCGACGAGATCAATCCCGACGTGCTGGGCTACATCTTTGAAAAATACATCAACCAAAAAGCCTTCGGCGCTTACTACACCCGACCCGAAATCACCGGCTACCTGGCCGAGCGCAGCATTCACAAGCTGATTCTGGAGCGCGTGCATGAGCCCGCCATGCCCGAGCTGGGGCTGAAAGAAATCAGCTTCGACACCGTGGCCGACCTGCTGGCCCGCATGGACGCCCGCACCGCGCTCAAGCTGGTGAACGACGTGCTACCCAGCATCACCATCCTCGACCCGGCGGTTGGCTCGGGCGCTTTTCTGGTGGCGGCGCTCAAGTGCCTCATCAACATCTATTACGCCGTGGTGGGCCGCGCCGAGATGGGCGCCAGCCGCGAGTTAAAAAACTGGCTGACCGGCATTCAGCAAAACCATGCCAGCGTGGGCTACTACATCAAGCGCCGCATCGTCACCGACAACCTGCACGGCGTGGACATCATGGAAGAGGCCTGCGAAATTGCCAAGCTGCGGCTGTTCCTGGCGATGGTGTCCAGCGTGCGCAAGGTGGAAGACCTGGAGCCGCTGCCCAATATTGACTTCAACATCCTGCCGGGCAATTCGCTGGTCGGCTTGACGCGGGTGGACGAGGTGGAGTTCAACCAGAAAAACACCCAGACCAGCCTGTTTGCCGAAACCAAGCCCCGGCCCTTTGCCGAACTGCTGGCCGCCAAAAACCGCAAGCTCGACACCTACCGCCATTCGGCGGAGCAACTGGGCCGGCACGTCAACCTGCGCGAGTTGCGCGACGACATTGACCGGGAAATGCGCGATGCCAATGGCGTGATGAACGAGCTGATGCGCGACCAGTTTGAAAAGCTGGGCGTCCGGTTTGAGCAGGCCACTTGGAATGCCGACAAACAGGCCTTGGGCAAACCCGCCAAGCGCCCGATAGAGCGGCGCGACATCGACGCCCAAACGCCGTTTCACTGGGGCTATGTGTTCGACGACATCGTGCAGCGGCGCGGCGGCTTTGACATTATTTTGGCGAACCCACCGTGGGAAGTGTTCAAGCCGCAGGCCAAGGAGTTTTTTGCCGAGCACTCGGAAGTGGTCACCAAAAACAAAATGACCATCAAGGAGTTCGAGAAAGAGCAAACCCAGCTGCTGCTGAACCCGGAAGTGCGTGAGGCGTGGCTGGACTACGAAAGCCGGTTTCCGCACATCAACAAATATTTCCGCACAGCCCCGGAATATCGTCACCAAGTGGCGATGGTGGAGGGAAAAAAGATACCCGCTGACCTGAACCTCTACAAGCTTTTTCTGGAGCGCTGCTTTGAGCTGGCACGCCCCGGCGGTCACTGCGGCATCGTGATTCCCAGCGGCATCTATACCGACTTGGGCGCGAAAGGATTACGCGACATGCTGTTTGAAAAAACGCAGATCGAAGGCCTGTTCTGCTTTGAAAACCGCAAAGAGATTTTCGAGGGCGTACACCGCAGTTTCAAGTTTGTAGTACTGACGTTTGAAAAGTCGACGCCAACCCGTCTGCAACAAACAGGCGAAGCCAATGCCAGTGCGCCGCCTGACGACCTGCTGGCTCCGCAGGCTGTGGAGGAAGCCAATGGCGGCGGAACAGAGCACTTTGCGGCTGCATTCATGCGTCTTGATGTCAACGAACTGGCTCGTTTTCCCGAAGAAGGCGCTCTTCAAATGAACGTGGCGCTTATCAAGCGCCTCTCACCCGATAGCCATTCGATGATGGAATTCAAAAGCACAGCAGATGTTGCAATTGTTGAAAAAATGCTGCGTTTTCCTGCGTTGGGGCAGCATATTGAAGGCTCCTGGAACCTTAAATTGACGCGTGAATTCCATATGACGGATGACGCGTTCCGGTTCAAAACCAAACCTGAGACAGGCTGCTTGCCGCTTTTTACCGGCAAGATGTTTCACCAGTTCGAGCCAACACAAGAACATTCGGGCTACTGGATCAATGAGGCGGAGGGACGAACCGCCTTACTAAAGGGCGCTCCCGACACCGGGCAGAAGATGGACTATGAGGGTTATCGCTGGCTGCACCGACGCATTGCCCGCAACACAGATACCCGCACGCTGATTGCCACCATTACTGCACCCAAAGTTTTCACCGAGATGAACAGTACGACCATGAATGTGGGCGCGACTGGCATGAATCTGGTGGAAATGTGCGGCTGGTGCGCCATGTCCAATAGCTTTGTGCTGGACTGGATACTCCGACAAAGCGTTACGACGACGCTCAACATGTTTTATCTCTATCAGTTGCCAGTGCCTCGCCTGCGATCAACGGATACGAATTGCCAACAGTTGGCCCACCGCGCCGCCCGCCTGATCTGCACCACGCCCGAGTTCGACGATCTGGCCCAAGCCGTGGGCCTCAAAGGCAGCAGCGACGGTGCGACCGACCCGAGCGAACGCGCCCGCCTGCGCGCCGAACTCGACGGCCTCGTCGCCCATCTCTACGGCCTCACCGAAGCCGAATTCGCCCACATTCTGGGCACCTTTCCGCTGGTGGCCGATGCGGTCAAGGTGGCCGCCTTGACCGCATGGCGTGATGTTCAAATAGGGTTGCTGTCGTAGGAAAAACAAAAAATATGAACCAATTTGGTACACTACTCTATGAAGATCGCCTTCTCCAGCGCTGAAGTTGAGACGCTTTGCAAACAGGCGAAATTGGCAACCAAAAAGTTGGGGGCGCTGTCTGCGAAAAAATTGCAGCGCCGTTTAACCGAGCTTTTTAACGCAGAGCATGTGGGCGAGTTGGTGGCAGGCAGGCCGCATCCGCTCATCAATGACAAAAAGGGCTGTTACGCAGTTGATTTATACGGGGGTGATCGACTGGTTTTCAAACCCACAACCCAGCCACCGCCCCCAAAACCAGATGGTTCCATTGACTGGCATCAAGTGAGCGCCATCACCATTGTTGAACTTGGGGACTACCATGATTGATGAAAACACTACCGCCATGACCTACGAAACGCTGGCCGACTTTGCACCAGACTGGATTGTCACGCCGGGCGACACGATTGCCGATTTGTTGGAGGAGCGCGGCTGGACGCAAGTAGAACTCGCCCAGCGACTGGGATGTACGCCCAAGCACGTTAACCAGTTGCTCAAAGGCGCGGCTTCCATTACGCAGGATACAGCCCTCGGCTTGGAAAAGGTTCTGGGAAGCACTGCCCGGTTCTGGATGGGGTTGGAGACGCAGTACCGTGAACAATTGGCGCGTCAAAGCGAGCTTGATGTGCTGCAAGCGGATGTCGCCTGGCTCAAGGAAATACCTCTGAAAGATATGCTCCGGTTTGGCTGGGTGCAAAAAATCGAAAGCAAAGTACTGCAAGTCCGTGAGTGCCTGAAGTATTTTTCCGTCTCCAGCGTGGAGGCTTGGCGCAGACAGTATCAACAGCCCGTGGCGGCTTATCGTGCCAGTAGCAAACTGACTAAAAATCCTGCGGCAGTTTCAACCTGGTTGCGCCAGGGAGAGCGCCTAGCTGAAGGTATTCGCTGTGAACCTTTTGACAGGGAAAAATTCAATGCCGCTTTGCATGATATTCGTGCATTGACGTGTGATCAGGAACCAAAGTCATTTTTGCCCAAGCTGCAATCTTTGTGCGCTGAAGCTGGGGTTGCTGTTGTGATTGCACCTGCGCCACTTGGTTGCCCCGTCAGTGGGGCAACCAAGTGGCTTGCGCCCGACAAAGCCTTGATTATTCTAAGTGTGCGCGGCAAAACCGATGACAAGCTGTGGTTTACTTTTTTCCACGAAGCCGCACATTTGCTCAAGCATGGAAAATCACTTATTTTCTTGGATATTCTGGGTGATGCCGGATTAAATCCGAAAGAAGAGGCTGAGGCGGATGCGTTTGCATGTGACTTTCTATTGCCTGCGGGTCATTATCAAAAATTTGTGGCTTCTCATAAAGGAAGCCAACTCAATACACAAACGATTTTTAATTTTGCCAAAGCGCAAGGTATAGCGCCTGGAATTGTGGTGGGTCGTTTGCAGTTTGAAAAATTGCTTCCCTATGCCAATCTCAACGCATTGAAAATCAAATACGAATGGCAGCATGAAAAAAATAGCACCCAAAGATGCCATTTTCGGTAGTGGTTTTATTGGACTGATGCCACTCTAAAAAATTATGCTCCTTACTTGGAAGAAGTATTTTTATAAGCCATAAATACCTTACCGGATGACAGTCAGGACTAAATCACTACCCAATCAGGCTTGATCAAATGATTACCCAGCTGACCCTGCGCAACTTCAAAAGTGTGAGCGAACAGGTTTATAAATTCACTGACTTTGACTTGCTGGTCGGGCGTAACAACAGTGGCAAGAGCACGGTGCTGCAGTCGCTGGCGATCTGGCAGTTCTGCATGGACGAGTTTCACCGCACCAAGCGCAGCGGAAACACCGGCATTCAAATTGTCCTGCCCAACTTCACGGCCTTGCCGGTGCCGGAGTTCAATTTGCTGTGGAAAGACCGGACGGACCGGGCTTATCCAACAGACGAAAAGACGGGCAAGAAAAAGCAAAACTTCATCCTGATCGAGATTTTGCTGGAATGGCGCGAGACTGACGGCAGCGCCCAGGCCTTCGGCGTGCAACTGCGTTACCACTCGCCGCAGACCATGTACGCCATTCCGGTGGGCGGCTGGAAAGCCTTCAAGGATTGCGAAGAAAAGGGTGTGCTGCCAAAAATTGCCTACGTCCCGCCTTTCTCCGGTCTGGAGCCGGCTGAGAAATGGCTGGACCGGGCGCCCATCCGGCAGCAAGTGGGCAAGGGCCAGCCGGGCAGCGTGCTGCGCAATTTGCTGTTGCAGGTGTGGCGGCCCTCGGGCAATGGCGCGCCATCCGACACCAGCAAGGAGGCCAAAAACGCCCTTGCGCCCGCCGACTGGACAGAACTGGCCAGCGTGGTCAAGCGCTGGTTTTCTGTTGATTTGCTGCCGCCGAAATACGATTCGGCCAAGGATGTGTTTATTGGCGTGGAGTACAAGCAAAACGGCAAAACCTACGACCTGATTTCCGGGGGCAGCGGTTTTCACCAGACCATGACGCTGCTGGCTTTTTTGTACGGCTACCAGCCCACCACGATTTTGCTCGACGAACCCGACGCGCACCTGCACGTCAACTTGCAGCGGGAAGTGCTCGATTACTTCAAGAAAAAATCCGCCGAAAAAGGTGTGCAGTTTTTGATTGCCACCCATGCGGAAGAGTTTGCCAAGGGCGTGGATGCGCGGCAAATTCTGTCGCTGCTCAAGCAGGTGCCCACGCGCATTGCGTCAACGCCAGAGGTTTTGCGGGCGATGTCGGACGTATCGAATGAAGACGTTGCCCGACTGATGGGCGCGCCGTACATGGTTTACGTCGAAGGCGAAAGCGACGAGCGCATTTTGCGCGGCTGGGCTGAGCAGTGCGGTGCGCTGAAGGTGATGGATAAGCTCTGCTTCAAGGTGATGGGCGGGGGGAGCAAGCAGGAAATGAAAGCCCAGGCTGACGCGCATTTCAGCGCCTTGAGCCAGATTGTTCACGGCGTAAAGCGCGTGATGCTGTTTGACTATGACGACTCGGGAAAATCTTTCAGCCCGCCAGAAAGCAACAAGGTGCTGGTGGAGTGGAAGCGCAAGAATATCGAGAACTATTTGCTGGTGCCATCAGCTTGGCGGCGGGCGGCGCTTCAAGTTTTAGGGAGCCCGGATGACCTGTTCACCCAGCCGGTGCTTCAGGCGATTGACGCATTCTTTGGAGACCAAAACCTGACGCTGGCACCGGGGAAAACCTGGCGTACGGTCACGGCCAACATCTTTGCGGTGCTGGATGGCAAGCGCATTCTGTTTGAAAACGATGACTCGCTGTTTCACGCGCTGCGCCGGGGCGAGCCTTCGGTGGAGGTGCTGCGTGAGCGTGTTGCAGCGGCGATGGTGGCCGATGAGATTCACGAGGATGTGCATCGCTTTTTTGCCAAACTGGTGGCGATGGTGGGTTAGCCAGAAAAGCTGGCTGCGGCTTGAAAACAAAAACGGCGCCCGAAGGCGCCGTTTGTCAAATTGCTACCTCCGACTCAAATCAAACCGTGCCCGCCTTGACCTTCAAGCGCCACGCGTGCAGCAGCGGCTCGGTGTAACCGCTGGGCTGCGCCAAGCCCTTGAACACCAGATCGCAAGCCGCTTTGTACGCCGCTGACGTGTCGAAGTGCCCAGCCATGTTTTTGTACAGCGGGTCGCCCGCGTTCTGGCCATCGACCACGGCGGCCATGCGTTCAAACGTTTCCTTCACCTGCGCTTCGGTCACGACGCCGTGGTGCAGCCAGTTGGCCATGTGCTGGCTGGAGATGCGCAGCGTGGCGCGGTCTTCCATCAGCGCGATGTTGTGGATGTCGGGCACCTTGGAGCAGCCCACGCCTTGATCGACCCAGCGCACCACGTAGCCCAGAATGCCCTGCGCGTTGTTGTCCAGCTCTTCTTGCTTCTCAAGCGCGGACCAGTTCGGCGTGGCCGTGACCGGGATTTGCAGCAGGCCGTTCAGGATGTTGTCGCGCTCGCCGTTCGCGTCAATTTTTTCCAGCTCTTTTTGCACATCGGATACCAGCACCTGGTGGTAATGCAGCGCGTGCAGCGTGGCTGCCGTCGGGCTGGGCACCCAGGCGGTGTTGGCACCGGCTTTGGGGTGGGCGATTTTCTGCACCAGCATCGCGGCCATCAGGTCAGGCATGGCCCACATGCCTTTGCCGATTTGCGCCTTGCCGCGCAGGCCGCAGCTCAGGCCGACCAGCACGTTGTTCTTTTCATAAGCGGCAATCCAGGCGCTGGTCTTCATGTCGCCCTTGCGAATCATGGGGCCAGCCTGCATGGCGGTGTGCATCTCGTCGCCGGTGCGGTCCAGAAAGCCGGTGTTGATGAAGGCCACGCGCGCGCCCGCTTCGGCAATGCAGGCTTTGAGGTTGACGCTGGTGCGGCGCTCTTCGTCCATGATGCCGAGTTTGACGGTGTTGGCGGGGAGGCCGAGCATGGCTTCGACGCGGCTGAACAGCTCGCAGGCAAAGGCGACTTCGGCCGGGCCGTGCATCTTGGGCTTGACGATATACACCGAGCCGGTGCGCGAGTTGCCCTTGCGCTGCAGGTCGTGAATGGCGATGGTGACGGTCACGACCGCGTCCAGGATGCCTTCGGGGATTTCCTTGCCGCCTTCGTACAGGATGGCGGGATTGGTCATCAGGTGGCCGACGTTGCGCACAAACATCAGCGAGCGGCCATGCAGTGTGACGGCGCCGCCATCCGTGCCTGCGCCGGTGTACACGCGGTCAGGGTTCAGGCCACGGGTGAAGGTCTTGACGCCGCCTTTGGCATCGGTTTTTGTGACTTCTTCGGTCAGCGTGCCTTGCAAAATGCCCAGCCAGTTGCCGTAGGCCAGCACCTTGTCTTCGGCATCGACCACGGCCACGGAGTCTTCCAGATCGAGGATGGTCGAGAGGGCGGACTCCAGAATCAGGTCGCTCACGCCAGCCGCATCGGTTTTGCCGGTGGCCGTGGCGCGGTTGATCTGGATGTCGATGTGCAGGCCGTTATGCACCAGCAGCACGGACGTGGGCGCGCTGGCCTCGCCCTGAAAGCCGACGAAGCCAGCCGGATTGGCCAGGCCGGTGGTCGTGCCGTCCGCCAGCGCAACGACGAGCTGGCCGCCTGCGACGCTGTAGCCGGTCGAATCCTTGTGCGAGCCTTGGGCCAGCGGGGCCGATTGATCGAGAAAATCGCGTGCAAAAGCAATCACCTTCGCGCCGCGCACGGGGTTGTAGCCCTGGCCTTTTTCTGCGCCGTCGGTCTCGGGGATGGCGTCGGTGCCGTACAGCGCGTCGTACAGCGAACCCCAGCGGGCGTTGGCGGCGTTGAGCGCATAGCGGGCGTTCAGAATCGGCACGACGAGCTGCGGCCCGGCTTGCACGGCCAGTTCGGCGTCCACATTGGCGGTGCTGATGGTCACGTCCTGCGGCTGGGGCGCGAGGTAGCCGGTGCTCTCCAGAAAGGCGCGGTAAGCGGGCATGTCGGCGATAGGGCCGGGGTGGGCGCTGTGCCAGGCGTCCATCTCGGTTTGCAGGCGGTCGCGCTCGGCCAGCAGGGCGATATTTTTCGGGGCGAGGTCGGCGACGATGGCATCAAAGCCGGTCCAGAAAGCGCCGCTGGCCACGCCGGTGCCGGGCAGTACTTGGGTTTCGATGAAGTTGTAGAGTTCGGTCGCCACCTGGAGGTGGTGGACGGAGGTACGTTCGGTCATGGTTAAAGTCCTTTATGAAAAAACAGGGATAAAAAAGAGAAAAAGTTTCGAGCTTAAGGGGCTCGGCTTGGCTTGGCCTGTGTTGGGCTATTGAGCGTGCAACCCGCTCACCCCCGCGCCTTGTAAAAGTAATACAGCGTCAGCACGCTGCCGACGGCAATCACCATGCGGCGCAGCCACGCCCCCCGGACGCGCCGCGCCACGCGGGCACCGACGTAGCCGCCCGCGCTGGCGGCCAGCAGCATCACCCCCGTCTGCGGCCAACTGATAGCGTCGGCAATGACAAAAGTCAGGGCGGTCACGCTGTAGTTGATCGCTGACAGCACGTTCTTGAGGGCGTTGATGTCTTGCACGTCTTCATGCCCGCCCATCGCCAGACTGGCCATCGTCAAAATGCCCATGCCCGCGCCAAAAAAGCCACCGTAAATCGACACCAGCAGCTGCACCAGCCAGCCTATGGGCGAGCCCCGGCCATAGTCGTCGGCGGCAGACGATTCGGGCGCGGGCGGACGCCGCCGTTTCAGAAAAGCCGAGATTTGCGGGCTGAAAGCAAACAGCCCCGTGGCAAAAGCCAGCAGCCACGGAATCAGGGCCGAAAAGCGCGCATCACCCGCCGCCAGCAGCAGCAAGCCGCCCGCAATGCCGCCACTCAACGAAGCCACGCCCATCGGCAGCAGGTAGCGCCGGTAACGCGCCAGCTCGCGCCGATAAGCCCAGGCCCCCGCCAGACTGCCGGGCCACAGGGCGACGGAGTTGCTGGCATTGGCCACCACCGGCGGCAGGCCCACGGCCAGCAGCGCCGGAAACGAAAAAAACGTCCCGCCGCCCGCCACGGCGTTGACCGCGCCAGCGGCAAAACCGCCCGCGCCCAGCAGCACGATGTCGGCAGGCGTCATGGCGCCGCGCCGCTCACCGGCTGTGGCGCCAGACCCGGCAGCGCCAGCACGTCGCACAGGCTGGTGCCGGTGTAAGTCGGCTGGGTGCCGAGTTCTTCAAACGGCAACTGGTGGCGATTCACCCACAGCGTTTGGTAGCCGAACCAGGTCGCCGCCAGCGCGTCCCAGCTGTTGCAGCTGACAAAGGCGATTTGCCGCGCGGGCAAGCCGGTCGCCTGCAGGCCGAGCGCGTAGGCATCGGGGTGGGTTTTGTATTTGCGGATGGCGTCCACGCTGATGACGTGGTCGAGCAAGTTGCCCAGACCGGCGGATTTGACCGCCACGGCCAGCATGGCCGGGTCGCCGTTGGACAGGATGCCGGTGACGATGCCCTGCGCTTTGAGCGCTTGCAGCACCTCACGGTTTTCCGGGAAGGCGGACAGGTGGCGGTACTGGCTCATCAACTGCTCGACTTTGGCCTCAAAGCCGCCGCTGGCCCAGCCGGTGCAGGCATCCGGCACCAGGCGCTTTAGGGCATAGACCAGCGCGGCGCGGGTCAGCGCCCAGAACGGCTGGTAATGCGCGCCGCCGTCGCTGGTCGTGACCAGTTGCGTGTATTCAATTTGCTTGTCGCGCCAGAGCAGGCTAATGGCCTGGCCGCGTCCGGGAAACAGCTGCTCGGCCAGCAGGCCGACGCTGTACACATCGAACAGCGTGCCGTAGGCGTCGAACAGCACGGCACGGAGCGCGGTGGGCGGGGCAGGGCGTGGTTTTTCCATGACTCGTACTGTATTGGATAAGCAGGGCGGAATTAATCAACCAGGAATCGTTTTATTTGTGACTTTTAGGTAGCTAATGTGCCGGGGGCGCGATGCTGGCGCATGGACAAGCGCCAGGGCTTGGCCCAGAATGCGCGCTTTTGCCAATAAGCGATAAAGGAGCTGATTTTGAAAATAGCGATTCTGGGCGCGGGCGCGCTGGGCTGCGCCATGGGCGGGGTGCTGACCGAGGCCGGTCACGACGTGTGGCTGATTAACCGCAACGCCGCGCAGATGGAGGCCATGCGCCGCGACGGCTTGACGCTGCGCACTGACGGCGTGGACCGCACGGTGGCGGTGCAGGCCGTCACCACGGCGCAGGACGTGACCGGCGGCGCGGCCGATCTGCTCATCGTGCTGGTCAAGTCCTTTCACACCGCCGAGGCGATGCAGGCGGCGACTTGCCTGCTCGGGCCGCAAACGGTGGTGCTGTCGCTGCAGAACGGCCTGGGCCATGAAGAGGTTCTGGCCGCCATCGTCGGGCGCGAACGCCTGCTGGCCGGTAAAACCTATGTCGGCGGCTCGCCGCTGGCGCCCGGCCATGTGATTGCGGGCACGCGCAACAAGCTGACGGTAATCGGCGAGCCCGGCGGCGGCCTGTCGGCGCGGGCGCAGCGCGTGGCCGAGGTGTTTAACGGTGCCGGGCTCGACACCCGCGTGAGCGGCAACATCACCGGCGTGATCTGGGACAAGCTGCTGGTCAATGTGGCCACCGGCGCGCTCAGCGCCATCACCCGGCTCTCCTACGGGCCGCTCTACCAGTCGCCGCAACTGCAGGCCACGGCGACGGCCGCCGTCGCCGAGGCGATGGCCGTGGCCCAAGCCAGCGGCATCCGCCTGAGCATCACCGACCCGGCCGAGCCCTGGCGCCTGGCCGGTGCGGGCCTGCCGCCCGAGTTCAAGCCGTCGATGCTGCAAAGCCTGGAAAAAGGCTCGATCACCGAAATCGACTTCATCAACGGCGCCATCGTGTACGAGGGCGAAAAAGTCGGCGTTGCCACGCCGGTGAACCGCACGCTGGTGGCCTGCATCAAGGGGCTGGAGCGCGGCCTGCTGAGGTGAATCAGGGCTGTGCCCGAGCGGCGCGGCTTTGCCACAATCCCCGTCTGGCTTTCAACCCACCGCAAGGACATTCCTGATGAAAATTCTCACGCTCAACGGCATCAACCTGAACATGTTCGGCAAGCGCGACCCCAAGCAATATGGCACGGTCACGCTGGACGAAATCAACGCCCGTCTGAGCGCGCTGGGGCGCGAACTGGGCGCTGACATTGAAACCTTCCAGACCAACTGCGAAGGCGCGATGTGCGAGCGCATCCACCAGGCTTACGCCGACGGCGTCGATGCGGTGCTCATCAACGCGGGCGCCTGGACGCATTACAGCTACGGCATCCGCGACGCGCTGGCGATTTTGACCTGCCCGATTGTCGAAGTGCATATGTCCAACATCCACGCTAGAGAGCCGTTTCGCCATGTCTCGGTGTTTGCCGAGATTGCCAAGGGCCAGATTTGCGGCTTTGGCGCGGACAGTTATCTGCTCGGGCTGCGGGCGGCGGTGGCGGCGGTGGCTGCGGTGCGCGCTGCGGGCGGCTGAGGCGGCGCTCCGATGAAACGCTTGATTCTGTGCGCCGATGATTTTGCGATTAACGCGGCGGCGTCTGAAGGCATTGCCGCGCTGGCCCGTGCCGGGCGCCTGAGCGCCACCAGCGCGATGGTGCTGTCGCCGCGCTGGGCCGGTGACGCGGCGCTGCTGCAGGACTTGCGCGGGCGCATCGACGTGGGCCTGCACCTGGACTGGACCAGCGATTTTGCCCGCGCCGCCGGGCACGGGCTGTCGCTGCGCGGCGCGATGCTGCGGGCGCTGCTGGGCGGCTTTGACCGGGCGGCGGCGCGGGCGCTGATTGAGCGCCAGCTCGATGCGTTTGAAAGCGTCTGGCAGGCGCCGCCGGACCATATCGACGGGCACCAGCATGTGCAGCAGTTTGCCGGTATCCGCGAGGCGCTGGTGGAGGCGCTGCAGGCGCGCTACCCGGCCAGCGGCGGCGCTGAGCGGCCTCAACTGTGGCCCTATTTGCGCCTGTCCTGCGGCACGGCATCGGATCAACGATTCAAGACGCGGCTGATTGGCGGCATGGGCGCGGCGGCGCTGGCCCGGCTGGCGCGCGCGGCGGGCATCGCCTGCGCCCCGGCGCTGTCGGGCATTTATGACTTTGACGGCGGCGGCGCGGCTTATGCCGCGCGGATGGCGCACTGGCTGCAGGACGCGCCCGAGGCGGCCATCGTCATGTGCCACCCGGCGCTGCGCGCCGAGGCGGGCGACGAGATTGGCCTGGCCCGGGCCTGGGAATATGCCTACCTGGCCAGCGATGCGTTTGCGCAGGCGCTGGCGCGCGCGGGTGTGGCGCTGTCGCGTGGCGCTGCTGGGTTGCCGCGCTGCGCGCCGCTTGCATAAGCCGGGCAAGCCGGGCAAGCCGGACAAAAAAAAGCCTGCCGGGCAGGCAGGCTTTTTAAACGGCGCGAAAGTTTATTTGCTCAGGCATTGCTTCATGAAGGCCTTGCGCTCGTCGCCTTTTTTATCTTTAGCTTCGACATTGCAGGTTTTCATTTTGCTTTGCTGGGTGCTGGCGGCGGCAGGGGCAGTTTCTTTTTTGGCGCTCAGGCACTCTTTCATGAAGGCCTTGCGCTCGTCGCCTTTTTTGCCTTGGGCTTCGCCATTACAGGTTTTCATTTTGTTTTGCTGGGCGGTTTTGACAGGCGCTGCCTTGACCGGATCAATGGCGGCCTTGGCTGGAGCACTGGCGGCCTTGGCCGGGGCTGAAGCGGCCTTGGCTGGAGTGCTGGCCGCTTTGGCGGGCGCTGCTGCCGGGGCGGCGCTCTGGGCTTGCGCCAGGCCGGTCAGGCCCATCGACAGGGAAAAGGCGATAGCAGTCAGGGACAGCAGTTTTTTCATGAAAGGCTCCAAAATTGGGCAAACCAGGGATCGAGTTCCGGATGGAATTCCCTTGTGTAACGCAGTAAGGGGTAAACCGGCTGACCGGCTGAACTTAAAACCGGCCGCTGCCCGCGATTAAAAAGAGGGGTCCGGCGCCCAAGCCGCCGCGACGGGGCGGTTTGGCGGCCTTAAGGGGGCGCAGTTACACTGCCCCGCGTGACTGAACAACGCAAATCCCAGCTCTCGCTGACCGCACTTTTTCTGCTTCTCCTGGCTATGGCCGCCCTGCGGCCGCTGGCCGTGCCCGACGAGGGCCGCTACGGGGAGATTGGCCGCTGGATGCTGCAAAGCGGCGACTGGCTCACGCCGCGCCTGAACGGCATCCCGTTTTTCCACAAGCCGCCTTATTTGTACTGGCTGGAGGCCGCCTCGGTGGCGCTCTTTGGCGCCCACGCCTGGGCGCTGCGCCTGGTGCCCGCGCTGCACGCCGGGCTGATGCTGCTGGCGCTGTACCTGAGCGCGCGCCAGTTCACCAGCGAAGCCGTGGCCCGGCGCGCTGCCTGGATCCTGGGCAGCAGCCTGTCTTTCCTGATGGGCGGCCAGTATGTGAACCACGACATGCTGGTGGCGTCGTGGATTGGCGTGGCCATCTGGTGTTTTGCGCTGGCCTTTATGCACGGCGACAGGCCGCAGGCGGCGCTGGCGCGCTGGGGCTTTGCGGCCTGCGCGCTGGGCGTGCTGTCCAAAGGCATGATTGGCCTGGCGCTGCCGGGGCTGGTGCTGTTGGTCTGGCTGGGCTGGACGCGCCAGCTGAAAAAAGTGCTGTATTTGCCCTGGCTCTCGGGGCTGGCGCTGTTTGCGCTGATTGCGCTGCCGTGGTTCTGGCTGGCCGGGCAGCAGTTTCCCGGCATGCTGGACTATATGTTTGGCGCGCAGCAGGTCAGCCGCTTCAGCGCCACCACGTTCAACAACCGCCAGCCCTGGTGGTTTTACCTGCCTTGCCTGCTCATCCTTTTGTTTCCGTGGGCCTTGCTGGCGCTGGCTCAGGCGCTGGCGCAGCTGCGGCGCCCGGCCTCGGCCTCGGTAAAAGCGGCGCTGGAACCTGCCCCATGCCCGTGGACGGCGCTGTGCTGGATCTGGCTGCTGGCGATTCTCGGCTTCTTTTCCATTCCCAGCTCCAAGATCATCGGCTACGTGCTGCCGGTGGTGCCGCCGCTGGCGCTGCTGGCAGCGCTGGGTTGGGACCAGGCCGTGGCCCGGCTCCAGCTGGGCCTGCCCGCGCAGCGGCGCTGGTTTGTCGCGCTGTGCAGCGCCTGCATCGTGCTGGCGCTGGGCGCCAACATCGCGGCGGCGCGCTACACCGGCAAACGCTCAACCCAGGAAGTGGCCCAGGCGCTGCAGGCCGCTGGCGCGAAGCCGTCGGACCCGCTGTACCTGATCGGCTCTGATTTTGCCTACGATCTGCCGTTTTACCGTCAGGCCAGTGTGCCGATGGTGGTGATTCAGGACTGGCCCGCGCTGCGCAAGAGCGTGGGCGACAACTGGAAGAGCGAACTGCTCGAAGGCGCCGCGTTTGACCCGCAGGCCGCCCGCGTGCTGCAGACCAGCGAGGCGCTGGCGCAGGCCAGGGCGCAGCCCGGCGCCTGGCTGCTGGGCGGCGACGAGCAGAGGGCGCCCGAGGGTTTCACCCTGGTGTTCAAGGGCGCAGCCTGGGCGCTGTACCGGCCGCAGGCCGCCCAGCGCTAGTTCTCTCGTTACAGAAGCAGATCCGTGCTTGCCAGGCTGTTGACACCGGTCAGCACAATGGCGAACTCGGCTGCCGTATCGGCATCGGTGCTGCCGTACAGGATGTGCGTGGCTGCATCAAAGCGCAGCTGGCCCGTGGCGTCGCCGGTGAACGCCGAGACCGCGCCCAAGAAGGTGAAGGCCTGATCGCCGGCCAGGGCGGTGTTGGCATCCACGCCCAGCAGGTCGATTTTGTCGCCCTCGCTGGTCTTGAAGTCGGTGATAGTGTCCCAGGTGGTGCTGGTCAAACCCATCTCGGTCAGAGCGTTGAAGTCGAACCGGTCGGCGCCCGTGCCACCGGTGAGCTGGTCCGCGCCCAGCCCGCCTGTCAGCAGATCGTTGCCAGCGCCGCCGTCCAAGGTGTCGTTGCCAGCGCCACCGTCCAAGGTGTCGTTGCCAGCGCCACCGTTCAGGTAGTTGCTGCCTGTGCTGCCGCTCAGCGTGTCGGCGTAGTTGCTGCCGGTCAGATTTTCAACGTTGAGCAGGGTGTCGCTGCCTGAGCCGCCGGTGGCCTGTGCGGTGGTGGTGGCCAGGCTGACCCTCACGCCGACTGTTCCAGGGACACCGTAGGCATAGGAGACGGTGTCGGTGCCCGCGCCGCCGTTGATGATGTTGTTGCCCATGCCCGCGTACAGCACGTTGTTCAGGCTGTTGCCGCTCAAGCTGGCTGTGCCGGAAGAAAGAATGCGGCCATTTTCCACATTGGCGCTCAGCGTGTAGGCGCTGAGGTAGCTGTAAACGTAATCAATACCCCCGGTGCTGGCCACCGAATTGGTTTCGATGACGAGGTCGCCTGCGTTGTCCACATAGTAAGTATCGCTGCCGTCGCCGCCGCTCAGCGTGTCGGCACCGGCGCCGCCGTTCAGGGTGTTGTTGTCTGCATTGCCGGTCAGCGCATCAGCGTAGCGGCTGCCCGCCAGATTTTCTATGTTTTTCAGCGTATCGCTGCCCGAGCCGCCGGTGGCCTGCAGGGCGGTGGTGGCCAGGCTGACCTGAATGGCAGCGGTTGAAAAATAATAAGAGGCATAGTCGCTTCCCAGGTCGCCGTCGAGTACGTTGTTGCCCGCGCCTGCATAGAGCACATTATTCAGGCTGTTGCCGGTCAGGTTGGCTGCACCCGTGCTCATCACCTGGCCCTGTTCGATGTTGTTTCCAAGAATATAAGCTGCCAGATAACTGTTTACCTTGTCGTAACCCCCCGTGGCGGCAACGGCGTTGGTTTCGGTGACTGTGTCATCAGCGCTTCTGACGCTGTAGGTATCATTTCCGTTGCCGCCTGTCATGCTGTCAGCGCCCGCACCGCCATCCAGAAAGTCATTGCCGTCCTCGCCAATCAGATAATCAGCACCGGCACCCCCGTAAATTGAATCATTGCCGCTCCCGCCATTGAGGGTGTAAGAGCCTGAAGCTGTTGAACGAACAATGATTTTATCGTCGCCTGAATATGTCGAGATGATATTGAGTTCGGCGCTTGTTGCTGCAATGATGGTATCGGAGCCATTGCCCGTGATAATAACCTGCCTGCCTGCTTCCGATGTTGCATCAATGCTGGAACCATTTGCACTGGTGCTGGTAATGGTTTGCGCGCCACCACCCGATTCCGCTGTGACGTGAATAAGATTTCGGCCATTACCACTGCCGTCGCCAATGGTTTGCGCACCAGCACCTGTTGTTATCGCTGATACGAATGTCAGGCCGACGCCTTTAATATTCAAACTGCCTGCGCCAGACAAGGCAGCCACTTCAGTAAAACCGGAACCGGTAACCAGGGTCTGGGCACCAGCCGTGGAAGTTGCTGCAATTTTTGCAATTCCGGTAAACGAACTCATGGTGAGGTTGATCGCACCTGCGCCGGTGGTTGTCGTCGTCAGGTTGATGCCAGTGGGCGCAAAAGCGGCTTCAAATGCCGTACCTGTGGTGATAGTCTGCGCGCCATCGCCGGTTGTTTGAATGACAACTTTTTCAATATTCTGAAGGCCGCTCCAAAGTGCGTCAGGCGGCGTGATGGCAACATTTTGAAAATGGTTAATGGTCAGGGTGTCTATGCCTTCCCGGCCATCTAAAATATCGATACTGTTGAAGGTGTCAACGCCTGAAATGGCATCATAGCTTGCATTGAAATTGTCAGCCAGCGTGCTTCCGGCAAGGGTATCCTTGAGCGAAGTCAGGGTGTAAGTAGCCATGATTATTTTCTAATTCGGTTTTTTGGAAACGTACTGCGCGTAAAAATTACGCCAGACTCCTGGGATTTTCCGTAAGAAATTCATTCTATCGCTTTCGGGATAAAAAATAAATATTATTTTCAGCATCATTTTTTATTAACCTGATTTGCGGAATGAAAAATCTCTGGCTGTGCTGTTTGGAATTGATCCTGTCTGGATGCGATTAGCCGGTATTTTGCTGTCATTTGGTAGCTGATGGTTTGCTTTTACCGGTTGAAAATGGCATTTCTAGTGCCTAGAATTTTCTAAAAACCCCCACCTGCCCGCGCATGAGGCGTTGTTGCATAAATCTAAAAATCAGCCCTGACTCCTATGCCATTGAGCAGGAAATTTACGCCAAAGGGCTGATACGTGGCATTGCCCAAGCGCTGTGCAGCAAGGCCATGCCAACGCCTTTACCCGGCAACTTGTGCTTGATGCGACATTAGCGCCGGAAAGCCCAAAAGCGGCTGAGTAAAAACGTCTGCCCGGCCGCCGCCACCAGCGCGGCCAGCAGGGCCAGCAGCGCGGGCCAGAGCGCCAGGCGCAGCAGCAGCGCAAACACCGCCTCGTTGGTGGCAAAACCAGCCAGCGCCGTCAGCGTAAAGCGGGCAAAACTTTGCCCCAGCGTGGTGCCCGCATCGCGAAAACTCAGCCGCCGGTGGCCGCAAAAACTGACGATAAAGGCCACCGCGAACCCGGCCGCATTCGCCAGCTCCGCCAGCAGATACTGCTGGGTCAGCGCAAACACCGCGATATGCGTCAGCGCAGCGCTGGCGCCGACGGCCAGAAACCACAGCCCGCTCTGGGCCGATTTGGACAAAAAGGCAGGCGCGGCCATCAGCGCGGCCCGTTCGCCAGGCCCTGGCCGCTGCGCTGGGCCACGATGTAGCTGGGGCGCAGCTTGACCTCGTCGTAAATGCGCCCGACGTACTCGGCCAGAACGCCGATGCTCAGCAGCTGGATGCCGCTCAAAAACATCATGCCCGCCGCCAGCGTGGCGTAGCCGGGCACGGCCGCGCCCGAGATGAAATGCTCCAGCACCACCCAGCTGCCAAAGCCCAGCGCCGCCAGCGACAGCAGCAGCCCGACCCAGGTCAGCAGCCGCAGCGGCGCCGTCGAAAACGCCACCATGCCGGTCAGCGCCAGCGCAAACGAGCCACCCAGGCCGAACTTGGTCAGCCCGTCGGCGCGCGGCAGCGGCTCGTAGTCGATTGCCGTGCTGTTAAAGCCGACCCAGGCGTACAGGCCTTTCATGAAGCGGTTGCGCTCGGGCAGCGCCTTCAGCGCGTTGACCACCTGACGGTCCATCAGCCGGAAATCGCCCGCGTTGGCCGGAATCTCAATCCGGTTGCCCCAGTTGATGAGCTTGTAAAACAGCCCGACCAACCTAGCCTGCAGCGCCGACTGGTCATCGCGGGTCTTGCGCACTGCATACACCACATCGGCGCCTTGGCGCCATTTGGCCAGCATCTCGGGCAGCAGCGCCAGCGGGTGCTGGCCGTCGGCGTCCATCAGCACGACGACTTCGCCGCGCGCCAGGTCCAGCCCGGCGGTCAGCGCCGATTCCTTGCCAAAATTGCGCGACAGCTGGATATAGACCAGCTCCGGGTGGGCCGTACACAGCGCCTGCATCACGCGGGCCGTGTCGTCGCGGCTGCCGTCATCGACCACGACCAGCTCGATGTGCGGCGAGAGCTGCCCGAGCGCGGCCAGCGTCTGCGGCAGCACTACGCCCAGATTGCTCGCCTCGTTGAAGGCCGGCATGACACAGGAAAGGGAAGGGGGAGAGGAGAGGCGGGAATTCATGCGCGCATGATGCCAAAGAATTGGGCAAAAAACCGCCCGTGTCTTCAATCGTTCCGAGGTTTTTCGGCGAAGTCTGTTATTTCACAGCCATAAACGGTGACTGCTTCATGATTTTGGGATTTTATTTTTAATGTGGTTTTCCCTTGAATAAACGTGCTTTAGCGAATCATGAAGCCCGGAAATTCAAAAAATTAAATAGTCTGCCGCAATTGAGTCTGTCGCTCAGTCTTGTGAAAAATTATTCGGTAAAATACTTTTTAATTGAAAGAAAATATGGCGTCTAAAAGAGCCCATCGAGGCTCCGGTATTGCCGCTGGCATTCTCGCGGCGGCCATTGTGCTGAAAGCGGATGCAGGCGGTCCTTATTATGTATTGGCGCTATTGACCGCGTTGGCGGGCGCGTGGGGCGGCACGGCGCCGGACTGGCTGGAAATTGCCTGGTGGCGCAGCAAAAAAGACTACCGTGGCGCTGCGCGGCTATGGATCAAGCACCGCACTGTGACGCACTGGGGCATCCCGTGGGTAATCCTGCTGATTTATTCCTACGTGAGCCTGAATTCGGTGTGGTGGGCGCCCGTGGCATTTGGCTTTGCCTCGGGCGGCATTATGCATTTGCTCACCGACTGGCCCAACCCCATGGGCGTGCCGTGGATTTTCCGGCGCCATTCCCTGTCCATGTGGCGCAGCGGCCACCTGGAGCCGGTGGTGATTGTGCTGTCCTGGTGGGGCTGCGCGCTGGTGGCCGATGTTGCTATTTTTCATGGCGCCAATACGGTGCGGTTTTTTCACTTTGTGTCTGCGTCCCTCTAAAAATGAGGAGTGTTTTCTCAAAGCCTTGCCACCTGCGCTTCTGTCGATAATCCCCGCATGGCCAAACTCAAGCAGCTCGAATCCTTTGTCGCCGTCGTCGCGCGCGGCAGCCTGACGGCGGCGGCGCGGGCCGAGGGCGTGGCCCCGGCCATCATGGGGCGGCGCCTCGACGCGCTCGAAGAGCGCCTGGGCGTCAAGCTGCTGGTGCGCACCACGCGGCGCATTGCGCTCACGCACGAGGGCAGCGCTTTTCTCGAAGACTGCCAGCGCCTGCTGGCCGATCTGGCCAATGCCGAGGCCAGCGTGTCGGCCGGCGGCGTCAAGGCTAGCGGCCATCTGCGCATCACCGCGCCGGCCGGTTTTGGGCGGCGTCATGTTGCGCCGCTGGTGGCCAAGTTTCGCCAGCAGCACGCCGACGTGACCATCACGCTGAACCTGAGCGACCGCGTCGTCGATCTGGCGGGCGAAGGGTTTGACTGCGCGGTGCGGGTGGGCGACCTGCCGGACTCGTCGCTGGTGAGCGTGCGCCTGGCCGACAACCGGCGCCTGTGCGTGGCCACGCCGCGCTATTTGAAACTGCACGGCACGCCGCAGCATCCGAACGAGCTGGCTAAATTTGACTGCTTGAGCCTGTCCAGCGACGCCTCGCAGACGCGCGGCTGGGCGTTTACCGTGGGCGGCGAGCTGGTGCATTTGAAGCCGGGCGGGCCGCTGGACTGCTCGGACGGACAGGTGTTGCACGACTGGTGCCTGGCCGACTGCGGCATCGCCTGGCGCAGCACCTGGGAAGTGGAGTCGGAAATCGCCGCCGGGCGGCTGGTGGCGCTGCTCGAAGACTTTGCCGCGCCGCCGAACGGCATTTATGCGGTGTTTCCGCAGCGCCGCCATTTGCCGCTGCGGGTGCGGCTGTGGATTGATTTTTTAAAGCACCACTATAGCCAGCCCGCGTTCTGGCGCGGCTGACTGATTTTTTAACGCAAGGGGCTTGCGGGGGCGATGCATCGGGTGTTGAAACAGGCGTTATCAGGTTCACTCGGCGAGACTTCTCGGGCCGTGCATGGATGGGGTCCGCCGGGCCAGGCGAAAAAGGCACAATCGGCCCTCATTCGGGGCCAGCCCTGCAGCACAAGGAGAGTTCACCATGCCGCGCGTCGTTTTTAACCAAAAAGGAGGAGTGGGCAAGTCCACCATCACCTGCAATCTGGCCGCCATCAGCGCCAGCCAGGGGCTGCGAACCCTGGTCATTGACCTGGACCCGCAGGGCAATTCCAGCGCCTACCTGATGGGCCAGGCGTCAGCACCAGATCAGCCCAGCGCGGGCGGATTTTTTGAACACACGCTGAGTTTCAGTCTGCGCACGGTGGCGCCGTCCGAGTTCATCGTCGCCACGCCGCACGAAAATTTGCACCTGATGCCGTCCTGCCCGGATCTCAACGAGCTGCAGACCAAGCTCGAATCGCGCCAGAAAATCTACAAGCTGCGCGAAGCGCTGCAGCAACTGGCCGCCGACTATGACCGCATCTACATCGACACGCCGCCCGCGCTCAATTTTTATACCCGCTCGGCCTTGATTGCCGCGCGCAGCTGTCTGGTGCCGTTTGACTGCGATGATTTTTCGCGCAAGGCGCTGTACAGCCTGCTCGAAAGCGTGCGGGAAATCCGCGCCGACCACAACCCGCAGCTGCAGGTCGAGGGCATCGTCGTGAACCAGTTCCAGCCGCGCGCCAACCTGCCCCAGCGCATCGTCAGCGAGCTGATTGCCGAAGGCCTGCCGGTGTTGCAGCCCTACTTGCCGTCGTCAGTAAAAATCCGCGAATCGCACGAGCAGTCGCTGCCGATGATCTATATGGACCCGGGCCACAAGCTGACGCTGGCGCTGGTGGCGCTGCACGACGGGCTGCAGCGCTAAAGCGCAGGCACCGGCACCGGCATCGTGGCGCTTTCGGGGCGCTGCGCCTAACGCGGGCTTTGCGTGCGCGCTTTGCCTAGGCCGTCCAGCGGGTCGATTGACGCGGGCGCGACCGGCTCAAGCATCAAGGGCGCATCCAGGATAGTGGCCAGATCGCCCAGCGGGTCGCTCGCCAGCGGCTTGGCCAGATCGGCCTGCGGACGCGTCGCCAGCGGCTTGGCCAGATCGTCCAACGGTAGCGGGTCCATCATCAGCGTATGAATCAGATCGCCCAGCGGGTCGGGCTGCGGGGTTTTGGCCGGTTTGCTGGCCAGGGCGCTCGGCAGGGCCATGATGGGTTCTATCGGCTTGGCCAGATCGCTCAGCCGTGCGGCGGGCCGGGCCTTGGTCTGTGCCGCCGGTGGGGGGGCGAGCGCCGGGATGGCGCGAGGGGAGGGCAGCGCCGGAATCGCGGGCGGTGCCAGTTGGACCAGCAACACGGGCGCTTCGGCGAAAGGCAAATCCTGAGCGTTGACAGACGGGCTGATCGAAAGATGCAAAGCGACAGCGGTCAGGGACAACAGCTTTTTCATAAGTATCCAAAAGTAAAGTAATCAAATTGTGAGTGGCTCTTTGAATTCCAGCACATAACATCCGCCCTAGCAAATTTCTGGGTGGCGTAACCGTAAAATCTGTCGATGTTTACGATTAAAAAAGACCTGCTCTCGGCTCTGGCTGTCGCGCTGGAACAACTCTCTCCCGGTGCGGGCGACAAGGCCGCCTTTGAATCCCCCAAGGTGGCGGCACATGGCGATTTTGCCTGCACCGCTGCCATGCAGCTGGCCAAGCCGCTGAAACAAAACCCGCGCCAGACGGCCGAAAGCCTCAAAGTCCTGCTGCTGCAGGCGCCCGCCTTCGAGCGCTGGGTCGAGGCGGTGGAAATCGCTGGCCCCGGCTTTATCAACATCCGCCTCAAGCCCGCCGCCAAGCAGGAGACCGTGCGCGAGGTGCTGGACGCGGGCGCGCGCTACGGCATGCAGGCGCTGGATGCCGAGCGCAAGATGATTGTCGAGTTCGTCTCGGCCAACCCGACCGGCCCGCTGCACGTCGGCCACGGCCGCCAGGCGGCGCTAGGTGATGCAATTTGTAACTTGTATGCCACGCAGGGCGCGCAGGTCTGGCGCGAGTTTTATTACAACGACGCGGGCGTGCAGATCCAGACGCTGGCCACCAGCACGCAGCTGCGGGCCAAGGGCTTCAAGCCGGGCGACGACTGCTGGCCAACCGACCCGGCCAACCCGGCGAGCAAGGCTTTTTACAACGGCGACTACATCGACGACATTGCCGCCGATTTTCTGGCCAAAAAGACGGTGAAATCCGACGACCGCGAGTTCACCGCCTCGGGCGACGTGGACGACATGGACTCGATTCGCCAGTTCGCCGTGGCTTATCTGCGCCACGAGCAGGATCTGGATTTGCAGGCGTTTTCGGTGCGTTTTGACAACTACTACCTGGAGTCCAGCCTGTACAGCTCGGGCCGCGTGGCCTCGACCGTGGCGCGGCTGCAGGAAGCGGGCAAGACTTACGAGCAGGACGGCGCGCTCTGGCTCAAATCGACCGACTACGGCGATGACAAAGACCGCGTGATGAAAAAGAGCGACGGCACTTACACCTATTTCGTGCCCGACGTGGCTTATCACCTGGCCAAATGGGAGCGCGGTTTTACGAAAGCCATCAATATCCAGGGCATGGACCACCACGGCACGATTGCCCGGGTGCGCGCCGGGCTGCAGGCGGCCAACGCGGGCATCCCGCTGGGCTACCCCGACTACGTGCTGCACACGATGGTGCGCGTGGTGCGCAACGGCGAGGAAGTGAAAATCTCCAAGCGCGCAGGCAGCTACGTGACGCTGCGCGACCTGATCGAGTGGACCAGCGCGGACGCGGTGCGCTTCTTCTTGCTCAGCCGCAAGCCCGATACCGAATACATCTTCGACATTGATCTGGCCCTTAGTAAGAACAACGAAAATCCGGTCTATTACGTGCAGTACGCCCATGCGCGCATCTGCTCGATTCTCACGACCTGGGCAGGTCAAGGCGGCGACGAGACCCAGTTGAAAGACGTGGACCTGTCGGCGCTGGTCAGCCCGCAGGCGCAGGCCTTGATGCTGCTGCTGGCCAAGTACCCCGACATGCTCAGTCACGCCGCCAGCGGGTTTGCGCCGCACGATGTGGCGTTTTACCTGCGCGAGCTGGCCGCCTGTTACCACAGCTACTATGACGCCGAGCGCATTTTGGTCGATGACGAGGCGCTCAAGCTGGCCCGGCTGGCGCTGGTCGCCGCCACCGCGCAGGTGCTGCACAATGGCCTGGCCGTGCTGGGCGTGAGCGCGCCCCGAAAAATGTAAAACCCCGCCATCCATCCAGTGCGATGCAGGCGGCGGCTAAAAAGGAAAAAATATGACAACTAAACAACGAGGCGGAACCCTGCTGGGTTTGATCCTGGGTGGCTTGGTCGGCCTGGGCATCGCCTTGGCCGTGGCGGTTTACATCACCAAGATGCCGGTGCCGTTCAACACCAAGTCCTTGTCCAGCGGCGCCGAGAGCGATGCGGCTGAGACCATAAAAAACAAGGACTGGGATCCCAATGCCACGCTGGCGGGCAAGAATCCTGCCAAGCCCAGGGCGCTGGCTGCCCCCGAGGCGTCTGGCGCTGATCCGGCAGCGCTGCCAGCGTCGGCCGCCACAGCGCCAGAGAGCGCGCCCAAGGTGGCGCATGAAGCGGCCCCGCCGCCCAAGGTCGGCGCCAGCGATCCGCTGGGCGATCTGGCCAGAGCCGTGACGGCACCTCGCACGCCGCCCAAGGCGCGCCCCGCCTCAGCCGACCCTATCGGCGATCTGGCTAGAACAGTCACGGCGCGCCCAGCCCTGCCCGCTGTGCCGGCCAGGAGCCAGTCTGGCGATGCGTCGGGCGATCCGAGCAGCCATGCTGCCATTCCGGCGCTTCCCGCCGCCAAGGCCAGGCCTGCAGAGCTGATGTCCGCAACGCAGGCCAACGACCCCTTCCATTACTTCGTGCAGGCCGGCGCCTTTCGCACCGAGGAAGATGCCGGCAAGCAGCGCGCCCGCCTGCAGTCGCTGGGCATCCACGCCCAGGTCTCCGAGCGTGAACAGGCGGGCCGCACGGTGTACCGGGTGCGCCTGGGCCCGTTCGACAAGAAGGATGAGGCCGAAAAGATGACCGACAAGCTGGGCGACAACTCGATTGACGCGACCCTGGTCCGCGTCCAGCGCTAGAGCGCCGGGCGCGCTGAACTTTTGTCAGGCCCCGTGTCAAACACCCTGAAACATTTATTTTCGGAGAACTTTTCATGCAACGTCGTCAATTTGCCTTCTCAGCCGTTACCGTCGCCGCTGCCAGCACGGTGGGCATGGCCGCGCTGCCCGCGCTGGCGCAGATCAAGCCCATTGAGGGCGCGACCGGTTTTTTGACGCTGGATGCGCCAGCGCCCATCGTGGCGCCTGCGGGCAAGATCGAAGTGGTCGAGTTCTTCTGGTACAAATGCCCGCACTGCAACGTTTTTGAGCCGACCTTTAATGCGTGGGCGAAAAAATTGCCCAAGGATGTGTTTTTGCGCCGCGTTCCGGTCGGTTTCCGGGCCGATTTTGAGCCCCAGCAGCGCCTGTACTTTGTGCTGGAGGCGCTGAACAAGCTCGATGAGCTGCATGCCAAAGTGTTCCACGCGATTCACGCCGAAAAGCAGCCGCTGGACACCTTCGAGCAGACGCTCGCCTGGGCTGAAAAGCAGGGGATTGCCAAGGAGCGCTTCTCCGAGCTGTACAAATCCTTCACCATTACCAGCAAGGTGCGCAAGGCAACCCAGCTGCAGGAGGCCTATGCCGTGGACGGCGTGCCTTCTCTGGGCATTCACGGGCGCTATTTCACGTCGGCCACTGAGGCCGGAAGCCTGCAGCGCGCCTTGCAGGTGACTGACGCCCTGATCGGGGAATGGCGCAGCAAGGCCAAATAAGCCCGGCAGCAACGGCGCCCGCTTTTCTCAAGCCCTGGTCAGGATTAGGCCGGGCTTTGAAACAACACTTACATTGTTCGCCAGCTCAAACGCGGGATTGGCCCACCGGGATGGGGCGCAATATCCTACATTTTTTTACTGGTTTTACTGGCCTACTCCCTGTAAGGCTCAAGGCCCGAACAGGCTCCAAGCACGAGCCTCGTGCTGAATGGGGGGGGGGGGGGGCTGTACACACCCGAAACCATAACCCTGCCTTTAAATACGCTCGGTCCGCCCCTGGAAGGGCATTCTTGCCAAAGGTAA
>JBBRWN010000018.1:0-57269 GCA_038249155.1 Burkholderiales bacterium
ACAGCTCGACTTACGGCGGCGGCTTTTTATATCACCTGGAGGGCAACAAGGTCACGCTGGGCTTTGTCACCGGTCTTGATTACGCCAATCCGTACCTGAGCCCGTTCGAGGAAATGCAGCGCTGGAAAACGCACCCGTCGATTCGCCAATACCTCGAAGGCGGCAAGCGCCTGAGCTACGGCGCGCGGGCGATTACCGCTGGCGGCGCGCTGAGCCTGCCGAAAACCGTGTTCCCTGGCGGCGCGCTGATTGGCTGCGAAGCCGGCTATTTAAACGCCAGCCGCATCAAGGGCAGCCACGCGGCGATTAAAACCGGCATGCTCGCCGCCGAAGCCGCCTATGAAGCGGTGACGGCCGGGCGCCAGCACGACGAACTCAGCGCCTACCCGCAGGCCTACGAAAGCAGCTGGCTCGCCGAGGAACTGAACCAAGCCAAAAACTTCAAAGGCTGGTTCAAAAAAGGCATGTATATCGGCACCCTGATGACCGGCGTCGAACAGTGGCTGCTGCCCAAGCTGGGCATCAAGAGCCCGCCGTGGACGATTCACCGCCACCAGCCCGATTACGCGATGCTCAAACCCGCATCCGAATGCCAGCCCATCGTTTATCCCAAGCCGGACAACAAGCTCACGTTTGACCGCCTGACCTCGGTGTTCATCAGCAACACGAATCACGAAGAGCACCAGCCCGCGCACCTGACGCTGAAAGACGCCAGCGTGCCGGTCAACGTCAATCTGGCGATCTACGCCGGGCCGGAAACGCGCTACTGCCCGGCCGGCGTCTATGAGTTCGTCAAGAACCCCGACGCCACCGACCGCCTGCAAATCAACGCCCAGAACTGCGTTCACTGCAAAACCTGCGACATCAAGGACCCGACGCAAAACATCGTCTGGGTCACGCCCGAGGGCGGCGGCGGGCCTAACTACAGCGGCATGTAAAGCGCGGCCTGACAAGCCCAAAAAACCATTTCAACAACAACGGAGACAACGCGATGAACAACCTGAACGGCTACGACATTGAAGACCTGAGCGTGGGCATGAGCGCCACCTTTTCCAAAACCATCACCGAGGCCGACATCGTGCTGTTTGCCGGTGTCTCGGGTGACACCAACGCGATTCACATCAACGAGGAATACGCGGCGACCACCGCCTTCAAGGGCCGCATTGCCCACGGTTTTCTCTCGGCCAGCGTGATTTCGGCGGCGGTGGCGAACCGCCTGCCCGGCCCCGGCGCGATTTACATGGACCAGCACCTGAAATTTCTGGCGCCCGTGCGCCCCGGCGACACCGTTCACGCGACCGTCAAGGTGCGCGAAGTCGTCGCCGAACGCGGCCGCGTCGTGCTGGAAACCACCTGCACCGTCAAGGGTGTGCTGGTCATTGACGGCGAAGCGCTGGTCAAGGTCGATTCGTCCGCCCGCCGCGCCATCCGCGAAGCCGCCGCTGCAGCCGCAGCCGCTGAATCCCAGGCCGTTGCTGCCTGAAAACCTCTTATCCAACTCACACCAGAAAGCGCCCATGAGCTACCAAGCCCCTCTCAAAGACATGCTGTTCGCCATGCAGGAACTCGCCGGTTTTTCAAAAGTCAGCGCCCTGCCCGGCTTTGAAGACTACGACATCGACACCGCCCAGGCCGTGCTCGAAGAGTCCGCCAAGTTCTGCGAAGGCGTCGTCGCCCCGTTGAACTGGGAAGGCGACAAAAACCCCAGCAGCTGGAGCGAGCGCGCCGTCACCACCACGCCCGGCTTCAAGGACGCGTTCAAGCAGTTCGCCGAAGGCGGCTGGCAGGGCGTGATTCACCCGGCCGAGTTTGGCGGCCAAGGTTTGCCCAAGCTGATTGCCACGCCTTGCGCCGAGATGCTGCATGCGGCCAGCCTGTCGTTTGCGCTGTGCCCGATGCTGACCGACGGCGCCATCGAGGCGCTGCTGACAGCGGGCAGCGACGAATTGAAAAACAAGTTCGCCCATAAACTCATCAGCGGCGAGTGGACCGGCACGATGAACCTGACCGAGCCGCAGGCCGGCTCCGACTTGGCCGCCGTGCGTAGCCGCGCCGAGCCGCAGGCCGACGGCACTTATAAAGTCTTCGGCACCAAGATTTTCATCACCTACGGCGAGCACGACATGACGGACAACATCGTCCATCTGGTGCTGGCCCGCGTCCCTGGGGCGCCCGAAGGCGTCAAGGGGATTTCCCTGTTCGTCGTGCCAAAATTTCTCGTCAACGACGACGGCAGCCTGGGCGAGCGCAACGACGCCTGGTGTGTGTCGATTGAGCACAAGCTGGGCATCAAGGCCAGCCCGACGGCGGTGCTGCAGTTCGGCGACCACGGCGGCGCGGTGGGCTATGTGGTGGGCGAAGAAAATCGCGGCCTCGAATACATGTTCATCATGATGAACGCCGCGCGCTTTGCCGTGGGCATGCAGGGCATTGCGGTGGCTGATCGCGCCTACCAGCAGGCCGTTCAGTTCGCCCATGACCGCATCCAGAGCCGCGATCTGGCCGGTTCTGCCGGGCCGGTTTCCATCATTCACCACCCGGACGTGAAGCGCATGCTGCTGACGATGCGCAGCCACATCGAAGGCGCGCGCGCCCTGGCCTATGTGGCCGCCGCCGCCAGCGACGCCGCGCACCACGCGCCGGACGCTGCCGTCCAGGCGCAAAACCAGGCCATGTACGACTACCTCGTGCCCATCATCAAGGGTTTCTCGACCGAGATGTCCATCGAGATGGCCAGCCTGGGCGTGCAGGTTCACGGCGGCATGGGTTTTATTGAAGAAACCGGCGCGGCCCAGCATTACCGCGACGCGCGCATCCTGACGATTTACGAAGGCACGACCGCCATCCAGGCCAACGACCTCGTGGGCCGCAAGACGCTGCGCGACAAGGGCGCCGTGGCAAAAGCGCTGTGTACGCAAATCGCCGCCACCGAGCAGGACCTGGCCGCGCACGACAGCGAAGACTGCGCCGCGATGGCCCAGGCGCTCAAGCAGGGCCGACTGGCGCTGGAAAGCGCCATCGACTTCATCGTCGCTCACGGCAAGAGCGAGCCCAAAACGGTGTATGCCGGCGCGGTCAACTACCTCAAGCTGGCGGGCGTCGTGCTGTGCGGCTGGCAAATGGCCAGAGCCCTGATGGTGGCACTGGACAAGATGGACAGCGACCCGGCGTTTTTCAGCGCCAAGCAGGTCACCGCCCGTTTCTATGCCGAGGCTGTGCTGACCCAGGCCCAAGGTCTGGCGCAAAGCATTTGCCAGTCTGGCCCCACCATCAACCGCATGGGCGTCGAGATGTTCTGAGCGCCTGAGCGCCGCAGCCTGCCGCCGGCGGGCTGCGCCAACTATTTCAAAATTGTTTTTTAAATGGAGGATGAAGCATGAGCTCTGAAATGTATGCGCGGATTCAAAAGAATCCCAAATTCACCGAACTGGTGACCAAGCGCGAGCGCCTGGCCTGGACCCTGACCGGCATCGTGCTGGTGCTGTTTTTCGGCCTCTTTATGACGGTGGCCTTTAACCCGGCGGTGCTGGCAATCCGGCTGGGCGACAGCTTTGTCACCACCGGCTTGCTGATTGGCCTGGCCCAGTTCATTTTGTTCTGGGTTTTCACTGCGGTGTATGTCACCCGCGCCAATTCCGAATTTGACACACTGACCGAGCAGCTGCTCTACGAATCGGCCAAGGCGAAATAAGCATGAACAAAACATTTCTCAAGCTGGCCGCCGGATTCGCTTCCTCCGGACTGGCCAGCGCGGCGCTGGCCGGTGGCGCCATTGAAGCCACCCAGAAGCAGCCGCTGAACGTCCCGGCGATCATCATGTTTGCGATTTTCGTCGGCATGACGCTGGCCATTACCTACTGGGCGGCCAGCCGCACCAAGTCGGCCTCGGACTTCTATACCGCTGGCGGGGGCATCACCGGCTTTCAAAACGGCCTGGCGATGGCAGGCGACTACATGTCGGCGGCCACGCTGCTGGGTCTGACGGCGATGGTTTACACCAACGGCTACGACGCCTATCTGTTCATGATCGCCTTCTTCGTCGGCTGGCCCATCATCTTGTTTTTGATGGCCGAGCGCCTGCGCAATCTGGGCAAGTTCACCTTTGCCGACATCACCTCCTACCGCCTCGACCAGGGCAGCGTGCGCACGATGGCGGCCATTGGCTCGCTGACCGTGGTGTGCTTTTACCTGATCGTGCAGATGGTGGGCGCGGGTCAGCTCATTAAACTGCTGTTCGGCCTGGACTACCACATCGCCGTGATCGTCGTGGGCTGCCTGATGGTGGTCTATGTGACCTTCGGCGGCATGGTCGCCACCACCTGGGTGCAGATCATCAAGGCTTGCCTGCTGCTGTTTGGCGGCACGGTCATCACGCTGCTGGCGTTTTCGCAGTTCGGTTTCAATTTCAACACGCTGGCGGCCAAAACCATTGAGCTGCACAAGCTCAAGGGCGCGCTGTTTGCCCCCGGCAAGCTGCTGCAGGATCCGGTCAACGCCATTTCGCTGGCGATGGGCCTGATGTTCGGCCTGGCTGGCCTGCCGCACATCCTGATGCGCTTTTTCACCGTCAACAACGCCAAAGAGGCGCGTAAATCGGTGCTGTACGCCGCCGGTTTCGTCGGTTTCTTCTTCAACGTTATTTTGCTGATGGGCCTGTGCGCCATCGTCATCGTCGGCACCAACCCCGAGTTCTTTGAAGGCGGCAATCTGGGCGGCAAGATCATCGGCGGCGGCAACATGGTGGCGATGCACCTGGCCAAGGCTGTCGGCGGCAACCTGCTGCTGGGTTTCCTGGCCGCTGTGGCTTTTGCGACGATTCTGGCGGTGGTGTCAGGCCTGGCGCTGGCCGGCGCTTCGGCCATCTCGCATGACCTGTACGCCCGCGTGATCAAGAAGGGCAATGTCTCCGAAGCGCAGGAAATCAAGGTTTCCAAAATGGCTTCCTTCGGCATTGGCCTGATTGCTGTGGTGCTGGGCATTGCGTTTGAAAAGCAAAACGTCGCCTTCATGGCGGCGCTGGCTTTCGGCATTGCGGCGGCGGGCAATTTCCCGGTGCTGTTCCTGTCGATGTACTGGAAAGACCTGACCACGCGTGGCGCGCTGGCCGCTGGCTATGGCGGCCTGACCGCTGCCGTCGTGCTGGTGGTGCTGTCCAAGTCGGTCTGGGTGACGGTGCTGGGCTACGCCACGCCGATCTTCCCGTATGACCAGCCTGCGCTGTTCGCCATGCCTTTGGCGTTCCTGCTGGGTTATGTGTTCTCCATCACCGACAAGAGCCCGCGCGCTGCCAAGGAGCGCCTGGCTTTTACCGACCAGTGGGTTCGCGCCCAGACCGGCTTTGGCGCCGACGGCGCTGTCAGCCACTGATGAGTAATTGGCGTGGCGCTCAAACCTGAGCATCACGCCCGACAGGTCCAGGGTCACGCGCAGGCCCTGGGCCGTTGTCTTTCATGGCCAGCCCTTCATAGCCAGCCCTTCATGGCCCAGATCAACAAGGCCATCGGCACTTCCGAGCTGCTGCGCGCTGCGCAGCGCAACGGCATGGACTTTACCCAGGCGCTGCGGGTTTGCTCTCTTCCGTCCAGGCGATATCGAGCGCGGCGGCCTGCATCGGCTTGCCGCTAACTTGCATCCGGTAAAACACCCGCGCGCCCTTGCGCAGCCGCTCCTGGAAAAACCACAGAGCTGCGGGGCAAGAACGATACATAAATATTTTTTATTTTTGTATTTTTGTATCTATTACAATTCGCAGAACCGATTCCGCATTTCAGAATGCAGGCCATGACAACAGGCTGCCGCCACCCTGCGCAGCGCCGCCTTCAGGAGACAACCCATGATCAGTTCAAGCCACCCGCAGGGAATTTTCTGCATGCAGCGAGGGCTTGCCTGATGCTGGCCCAGTTCCTGCAATTCCTTTTCTCTGGCGTCACCGTGGGCGCGACCTATGCGCTGGCGGCGCTGGGTTTTACGCTGATCTACAACGCCAGCAACGTCATCAATTTTGCGCAGGGCGAATTCATCATGCTCGGCGGTATGCTGGCGGTGTTTTTCACCCAGGCGGGCCTGCCTTATCCGGTGGCGCTGATGCTGGCCATCGCGGTGCCGGCCATCGTCGGCGTACTGCTGGAAAAGCTCGCCATCGAGCCGGTCAAGGGCGCCGAGACGGTCACGCTTATCATCATCACGATTGGCGCCTCGCTGGTGATTCGCGGGCTGGTGCAGGTGTTTCTGGGCAAGGCGACGCACAGCCTGCCCCCCTTTTCCGGCGACACGCCGATTGAAATCCTCGGCGCCACCTTGATGCCGCAAAGCCTGTGGGTGCTGGGCGTCACCGCGCTGGTGGTAGTTGCGCTGTGGTACTTTTTCAACCGCACGCTGCAGGGCAAGGCGATGCTGGCCACCTCCTTCAACCGGCTGGCCGCCGAGCTGGTCGGCATTAATACCAGCTGGGTGCTGTTCATGAGCTTTGCGATGTCGGCGGCGCTGGGCGCGCTCGGCGGCATTCTGGTCACGCCAATCACGCTGACTTCTTATGACGCGGGCATCATGCTGGGCCTGAAGGGCTTTGTCGCCGCTGTCGTCGGCGGTCTGGGCAGCGGCCTGGGCGCCGTGCTCGGCGGGCTGCTGGTGGGCGTGCTCGAAGCGATGGGCGCGGGCTACATCTCGTCGAGCTACAAGGACGCCATGCCCTTCGTGCTGATCCTGCTGATTCTTTTCTTCAAACCACGCGGCCTGTTTGGCGGCACATCGACGGATCGGGTCTGAGCGCCATGACCAAGAACAGCTATTTCGGCCTTTTCATTGTCATCGCCATCTTGCTGGTGCTGCCTTTCGTGGTGCCAAACAATTTTTACCTCGATCTGGTCATCCGCATGGCGATCAACGCCGTCATCGTGCTGGGCCTGAATCTGCTGATTGGCTTTGCCGGGCAGATCAGCCTGGGCCACGCCGGCTTTCTGGGCATCGGCGCGTATGCCTCGGCCGTGCTGCCGACGCATTTCGGCTGGCATCCAGTGCTGGCCGTGCTGGCCGGTGCGCTGGCCGCCGGTGCGCTGGCGGCGCTGGTGGCCCGGCCCATTTTCAAGCTCAAGGGCCACTACCTGGCGATGGCCACGCTCGGCCTGGGCATCATCATCAATATCACGCTGCGCAACGAGGCCGCCTGGACCGGCGGGCCGGACGGCATGCCGGTGCTGCCGATGGGCCTGCTCGGCTTTGAGCTGAGCAGCGACAAGCATTGGTACTGGGCGGTGGCGCTGCTGCTGTCGGTCAGCGTCTGGGCCTCGCTCAACCTGATCAACTCGCCTTTTGGCCGGGCGCTGCGCGCGCTGCACGGCTCGGAAGTGGCCTCGCAAGTCGTCGGCGTCGATGTGGTGCGCTACAAAGTGGCGATTTTTGTGCTCTCGGCCGTGTTTGCCAGCCTGATGGGCAGCGTCACCGCGCACTACGTCGGCTTTGTCACGCCGAACCTGGCGGACTTTTTTCATTCCATCGAGCTGGTCACCATGGTGGTGATTGGCGGCATGGCCTCGGTCTATGGCTCGCTGGTCGGCGCGGTGCTGCTGACGGCGCTGCCGCAGGCGCTGGCCACGTTTGAAGGCTGGGAAACCGTCGCTTTCGGCGCGATTTTGATGCTCAGCATGATCTTCATGCCCAAGGGCCTGGTGCCCACGCTGGCCGCACGCTTCGGAAAGGGAAATTAAAGATGGCGCTTCTTGATGTAAAAGACCTGTCGATTCACTTTGGCGGCGTCAAGGCGGTGCAGAACGTCAGCTTCAGCATTGAAGCGGGCATTGTCTATGCCGTCATCGGCCCGAACGGTGCGGGCAAGACGACGCTCTTTAACCTGATCACCGGCGTGTACAAGCCCACCAGCGGCGAAATCCGGCTCGATGGCGAGTCCATCGGCGGCAAGTCGCCCAACGAGCTGGCCACGCGCGGCGTGGCGCGCACGTTTCAAAACCTGCAAATCTGCATGAACATGAGCGCGATTGAAAACGTGATGGTCGGCGCCCACCTGCGCCTGGACCGCAACTTGTTCAAGGCCGCGCTGCGCTGGCCCAGCATTGCACGCCGCGATGCTGAATTACGCCTCGAAGCCGCCGAGCTGATGCGCTTTGTCGGGCTAGAGAGTTATCTCGATTCCCGCGCCGACACCATGCCTTACGGCGCGCTGAAACGGCTGGAAATCGCCCGCGCGCTGGCCATGAAGCCGCGCCTGATCTTCCTGGACGAGCCCGCCGCCGGCCTAAACCCCAAGGAAACCATTGAAGTCGATGCGCTGGTGCGCAAGGTCGCCGATTCGGGCGTCACCGTGGTGCTGGTCGAGCACGACATGAAGATGGTGATGAACCTGTCCGACCGCATCCTGGTGCTCGACTACGGCAAGAAGCTGGCCGAAGGCACGGGCTTTGACGTGCGCCGCAACCCCGACGTGATCGCCGCCTATCTGGGCGTTCAGGCATAACAAAGGTAACGCATGCAAGCCATTCAGATCATTCAGGAAGAACACCGCAAACTCTGGCGCGTGGCCATCACCGTCGATATCGTGGCCGACGAGATTGACGCGGGCAGCGCGCTCACCCCGGCGTTTTTCGAGGCCGTGTTTGACTACATCGAGACCTTTGTCGATCAGGCCCATCACCCCAAGGAAGACGGCTACTTGTTTCGCCTGGTGCGCCAGCGCTCCAGCCAGGCCGACGAACTGCTGGCCCGGCTGGCGGCTGACCATGAGGACGGCCCGGCCCGGCTGCAGGCGCTGCGCGCCAGCCTGGGCCATGCCCAGCAAGGCGCCCGCGCCGAATTCACCCAGGCACTGCGCGCCTACACCGAAGGACTGAAACGCCATATCCGCCTGGAAGAGCGCGAGCTGATCCCGCTGGCCAAAGAAGTGCTGCTTGAGGCGGACTGGCGGGAGATTGACCAGGCTTTCCTGAACAACAAGGATCCGCTGTTCGGCGACCAGGCCAGGCAGGAATACCGCGAGCTGTACCACCGCATCGTGGCACTGGCGCCCGAGTCCGTCGGGCTGGGCAGCCAGAGCGCGGGCGAATTAAAAAAAGGCGCTGCGCCGAGGCAGGAAGTGCTGCTCAAAGTCAGCGCGATGGAAAGCTGCTACGGCCGCATCAAGGCGCTCAAAGGCATGGACCTGGAAGTGCGCCGGGGCGAAACCGTCGCGCTGGTCGGCGCCAACGGGGCGGGCAAGACGACGTTTTTGCGCGCCGTCTCCGGCGTGCAGCCCATGAGCGCGGGCAGCGTACAGTTTGATGGCGAGGACATCAGCCGACTGCGCTCGGACATGCGCATGCGCCGGGGCATCTGCCAGAGCCCGGAAGGGCGCCAGGTGTTCGGGCCGCTTTCCATCGAGGACAACCTGCGCCTGGGCGCCTACACCCAGCCCAAAAGCCAGGTGGAAGGCGATCTGGAAAAGATTTTTGCCATGTTTCCGATTCTGAAAGAAAAGCGCAAGCTGCCCGCCGGCACCCTCTCGGGCGGGCAGCAGCAGATGCTGGCCATTGGCCGGGCACTGATGGGGCGGCCCCGACTGCTGCTGCTCGACGAGCCGTCGATGGGCCTGGCGCCGCTGCTGGTTGAAGAAGTCTTTAACGTCATCAAGACGCTCAAGGCCCAGGGCATGAGCATCATCCTGGCCGAGCAGAACGCTTTTGCCGCGCTGGCCATTGCCGACCGGGGCTATGTGATGGAAACCGGCACCATCACGCTGAGCGGCACCGGCCAGGAGTTGATTCACAACGAGCAGGTGCGCGCCGCTTACCTGGGCATGTGAGCCGGGTCAGGCCAGTGCGTCACTCTTTTTCAAAATGACGTACAGCTGGTCTTTGAGGTGCAGTTTTTCCTTCTTCAGCACTTCAATTTCTTCAGGCGTTCCGGCTTCGATGTGCGACTCCATATTCTTGATTTTCTGATCCACGGCGTTGTGCTGATCGAACAGACGGGTGAAATGGTGATCGGTGGTTTTGAGTTGCGTGATCAGATCGCGGTATTCGGGAAACATGAAAAACTCCTTGAGATAAACGAGGGGGGCGGAGAGGCACAGTTGACCTGGACACCTCCGCCTGACTTGCACAGGCTCGTGCAGTGCTTGCACATCTGGACGCTGTACTGCGCCCAATAAGTGTAATTGTTGAAGGCATGGGCGATGGGTAGCGTCTCGTTGAGGCCGGGCTATTTTTCATTCATCGAGATGAAATGTGCTGCTGGCCGTCACGTCATCTTCCGGCCTGCGCGTCGCGCCCAGGCGCCAGGAGAGTGATTCGGCCGCTTTTTTCAGCGCCTGCAGCACCGGGCCGCCGGGCGTCATGTCGATCATGCCTTCGACGCCGACGATGACCAGCGCCATGCTCAACTGGTTCTTGAAATTGAATACCGGCGCGGCCATTGCCTGTACGCCTTTGGCGATGTAGTGCTGCGTCAGCAGCGCGGCGCCGTCGCTGCACACCTGGGCCAGCAGGGCATCGACCTCGGCGCGGCTGCTCAGGCCGCAGGGCCGGGACTTGAGTTCCAGGCTGATCTGCGCCTCGGTCTGGCTTCGGGGCAGCCAGGCGGCAAAAACGCGGCCGCTGGCACTGTTGAGCAAGGGCAGCGAGCTGCCCGTCACCACATTGACGGTGATCGGGCGCTGCGGGCGCTCCCAGCGCACGATGACCGGCCCATGATCGCCCCAGACGGCCAGCGCGGTGGATTCATTCACCTCGTCGCGCAGCTCGGAGATGGCCGACAGGCCGAGCCGGACGCGGTCGAGCCGGTCAATCGCCACTAGGCCGATGTCCAGCGCAAACGGCCCGAGCTTGTAGCGCGAGGTCATCGGGTCCTGCTCGATCAGGCCGGCGCGGATCAGGCTGACCAGGTAGCGGTGGGCTTTGGACGCGGGCATATCAGCGGCGGCGGCAATGTCTTTGAGCATCATGGCGGGCTGTCCGCGCACCACCGCCCGCAGCACGGCCGCGCCGACTTCCAGGGACTGCACGCCGTGCTGGCTTTCTTTTTCCTCGCTCATGGGGATCTTTTAAAGTTACGTTTTAAGGAAATATTTCCACTATAGGGAATTTTTCGATTGTAAGGAGAACGCCGTCAGCGGGTCGTCGCTGCAAAAGCGCGCGCCCAGCAGCGCCAGGGCCGCTGGCGTGCTGGCGTCGGCCAGCTGGAAATGCTGGTCCAGGTGGCGCTCGGAGGGCGCGAGCAGGCGCCGGTACAGCGCGTTGCACAGCAGGCGGGCTTGTTGCCCGGCCCAGTCAGGCGGCAGCAGCACGTCGGGCAGTTCCGGGTCGCGCAGCAGCAGGCGCCGGTAATCGTGGATCAGCAGGATGCGCAGCAAAAAAGCGCTTTCCTCATCGACACCGCCTTGCGGGGCCAGGCGCAGCTCTTGCAAAATCGGCGCGTAAGTGCTGATAAACATCCCGTAGGCCTCGGCCAGCTGCGCCAGGTTCCAGGCCTTTTTCACCACATCTTCATGGCTGGCGGTCAGGTCAAACCCGGCCTGGGCGGCCAGCATCGGCATCAATTTTTCCAGCAAATCGGCCATGCCGTCGGCCCTGAGCGTGTCCAGCGCGCCGCCCAGATCGGCATTCGGATGGACGAAACAGTCGGCGCCGAGCATGCCAAAGCCCTGCCAGAACAGCGAGCGGCGCAGGCGCTCGCGGTCCTTGGGCGCAAGCTCGCCGACGCTCAAAATCAACCGCCAGCGCCGGTCCCAGGGCTGGGGATGGGCGGCGTAGATGTGGCGCGAAGCCTCCTCAAAGCGCCGCTGCCCGGTGCCGGTGAGCAGGTAGTTGCTGCGCCGCCCGTGCGGCTCGGTGTGCAGCCACGCCTCCTTGGCCAGGCGAAAGACGGAGGTGCGGATCAGGCGCTCGTTGACCTGCAGCGGCGCGAGCAGCCGGATCAGGCTGCCCAGCCAGATGCGCCCGCCGCGCGGCACCACCGCATCGCCGAACACCGACATGATGAGTGAGCCCGCTTTGATGTGGCTTTGCTGGCGGAAGTCGTCAAGACGTTGTTGGCTGAAAGAAGTCAAGGAAAAATCCAGATAGACAGGACAAAAATTGCGGATCCTGGATCTTAGCGAGGCCGCCACAGGCGCGGCAGGCAGCGGAAAAACCGCAAAAACCCGCTTCAATCCCAGAAATAGCTTGTCATTTTAGCCTCTGGAAAACCCTAGGTTTTTGAAATTTTTCGGTAAAAAATTCAAAAAAATCAACGTAACTCATTGTTTTTAAATGATAAAAATTATTCTTCGGAATTCATTACGCATGGTGTAATATTCGGTGGCGTGTTAAAACATGACACATATAAATAGCTAAAACCATTTTTTTTGTATCACTGCTGAGCCTTGAGCTCGCCGCTCGCCAGTGACCGCCCACCGCCAAGGAGCCCTGAATGACGCACCCCCAATTCGAAAAACACCGCCCCCTGCTGGACGCCTCGCTGCAGGCGATTCAGACGCGGGGTTACTGGTCCGCTTTCAGCGAAATTCCCAGCCCGAAAATCTACGGCGCCACTGCGCCCGAAGACGGCAAGCGCGCTTTTGAAGCGCATCTGGGCCAGCGTTTTGAGCTGAACCAGCCGGGCCAGAGCGGCTGGCACGGCGGCGAGCAGTCACCTTATGGCGCTGAACTGGGCGTGCAATACCCGGTCTGCGACGCGCAAGTTTTGATCGCTGCCGCCGAAAAAGCCATGACCGGCTGGCAGCAAGTGGGCGCCGAGGGCCGCACCGGCATCTGCATCGAGATGCTGGCGCGCCTGAACCAGCAGAGTTTTGAAATCGCCCACGCGGTGATGATGACCACCGGCCAGGGCTGGATGATGGCGTTTCAGGCAGGTAGCCCGCACGCGCAGGACCGGGGCCTGGAGGCCGTCGCCTACGCCTGGCGCGAGCAGAGCTTTGTGCCTGCCGAGACTCGCTGGGAAAAGCCGCAGGGCAAAAATCCCCCCATCGTCATGCAGAAAAATTTTGAAGTCGTCGGGCGCGGCGTCGGCGTGGTCGTGGGCTGCGGCACCTTCCCCACCTGGAACACCTACCCCGGCCTGTTTGCCGCGCTGGCCACCGGCAACGCGGTCATCGTCAAGCCGCACAGCAATGCGATTCTGCCCGCCGCGATCACCGTGCGCACGCTGCGCGCCGTCTTGGCTGAAAACGGCATCGACCCTAATCTGGTGACCCTGTGCGTGGCCGCGAAACGCGAAACCACCCAGCAGCTGGTCACGCACCCGGCGGTCAAGTCGGTCGATTTCACCGGCAGCAACGTCTTCGGCCAGTGGCTGATCGACAACTGCCGCCAGGCGCAAGTCTATGCGGAGCTGGCCGGCGTGAACAACATCGTCATCGACTCCACCGACGCGTACAAGGCGATGCTGGGCAACCTGGCCTTCACGCTGTCGCTGTACTCGGGCCAGATGTGTACGACCTCGCAGGTGCTGATGGTGCCGGCCGAGGGCATTGACACCGACGACGGCCACAAGAGCTATGACGAGTTCTGCGCCGATCTGGCCCGCGCCATCGACGCCCTGCTGGCCAAGCCGGAAGTGGCGCACGCCGTGCTGGGCGCCATCCAGTCGGCCGATACCGTCGGGCGGATTGAAGAAGCCAACGGCGGCGCGCTGGGCCGGGTGGTGCTGGCTTCGCGCAAGCTCGACAACCCCGAGTTTGCGAATGCCGAGGTCCGCACGCCTGTCCTGCTGGCCTGCGACGCAGCCGATGAGCGCGCTTATATGGAAGAGCGCTTTGGCCCGATCAGCTTCATCGTCAAAGTGGCTGACACGCAGGCAGCCGTGGCGCTGTCCGAGCGCATCGTCGGCACCCATGGCGCGCTGACCACTGGCGTCTATTCGACCCGCGACGCGGTGATTGACGCGATGACAGCCGCCACCTGGCGCGCCAAAGTGGCGCTGTCGATCAACCTGACCGGCAACGTCTATGTGAACCAGTCGTCGGCGTTTTCCGACTACCACGGCACGGGCGGCAACCCGTCGGCGAACGCGTCGTATGCCGATTCGGCCTTTGTTGCGAACCGCTTCCGCGTGGTGCAGCGTCGGCGTCACGCTTGACGCCCCGAGCCACTGCGTCACTCGCTTAAAGGACAAGCATGAATTTCGAGAACATCCGCTTTGACGTTGACGGCGGCATTGCCCGCCTGACGCTGAATCGCCCCGACAAGCTCAACAGCTTCACCGGCGCCATGCACGCCGAGCTGCGCACCGCGCTGGACCATGTGCAAGGCGACAAGAGCATCCGCGTGCTGGTGCTGACCGGTGCGGGCCGGGCCTTTTGCGCCGGCCAGGATTTAAGTGATCCGGCCATGACGCTGGTGCCGGGCCAGCAGGCGCCGGACATCGGCAATGTCGTCGAAACGAACTACAAGCCGCTGATCCTGCGCCTGCAGAACCTGCGCGTGCCGACGGTTGCGGCGGTCAACGGCATTGCCGCTGGCGCCGGGGCCAGCGTCGCGCTGGCCTGCGACCTGGTGATTGCCGCCAAATCGGCTTCTTTTTTGCAGGCTTTCAGCAAGATCGGGCTGATTCCCGACACCGGCGGCACCTGGTTTTTGCCCCAACGCGTCGGCATGGCGCGGGCGATGGGACTGGCGCTGCTGGCCGACAAACTGCCCGCCGAAAAAGCCGCCGACTGGGGTTTGATCTGGCAAGCGGTCGAGGACGCCGATTTAAATGCCAGCGTGGACAAGCTGGCCGCGCAGCTCGCGCTGATGCCAACCAAGGCGCTGGTGCGCACCCGCCAGGCGCTGCACGCCGCCCCGACGCACACGCTGGAGCAGCAGCTGTCCATGGAAGGCGGCTTCATGCGCGAACTCGGCTGGAGCCCGGACTACGCCGAAGGCGTGGCCGCTTTCATGCAAAAGCGCGCCCCGCGCTTCACCGGAGAATGACGATGGCCAACACCGACCAAGCCATGCACAACGAACAGGCGCAAGCCCTGGCCCAAGCCACCGCCGCCGCGATGTGGGCGCGTGATCGCGCGGCCCAGGCGCTGGGCATGCGCATCCTCGATGTGAAACCCGGCTATGCCAAGCTGGTCATGGCGGTGCGCGCCGACATGGTCAACGGCCACCATATCTGCCACGGCGGGATGATTTTCACGCTGGCCGACACCGCGTTTGCCTACGCCTGCAACAGCGGCAACCACAACACCGTCGCCTCGGCCTGCCAGATCGACTTTCTGGCCCCGGCCAAAGAAGGCGAAACGCTAGAAGCCGAAGCCGTCGAGCAGGCGCTGGCCGGGCGCAGCGGCGTCTATGACATCACCGTGCGCAGTGCTGCCGGCCAGACGATTGCGCTGTTTCGCGGCAAGTCCCGGCGCATTGCCGGTGAAGTCATCGCCGGACTGCAGCAGGCCGACCACGCGGCGCCCCACAACAATTAGCGCTTTCCAGCGCACAGGAGACAAACATGCCCGTCAAACAACCCCGGCCCGGCGACCTGGAGCCGATTGAAACCGCCAGCCGCGACGAAATCGCCGCGCTGCAACTGGAGCGCCTGAAATGGTCGCTCCAGCACGCTTACGACAACGTGCCGCACCACCGCAAAGCGTTCGACGCCAAAGGCGTTCACCCAGATGACTTGAAGACGCTGGCCGATCTGGCCAAATTCCCGTTCATGGTCAAGACCGACCTGCGCGACAACTACCCGTTTGGCCTGTTTGCCGTGCCGCGCGAAAAAGTCGCGCGCTTGCATGCCTCGTCGGGCACGACGGGTAAATCCATCGTCGTTGGCTACACGCTGCAAGACATCGACAACTGGGCGAACCTGATGGCGCGCTCGATACGCGCCGCTGGCGGGCGCCCCGGCGACATGGTGCATGTGGCCTACGGCTACGGCATGTTCACCGGCGGCCTGGGCGCGCACTACGGGGCCGAGCGCGCCGGCTGCACCGTGGTGCCGATGTCCGGCGGCCAGACCGAAAAGCAAGTCCAGCAGATCATGGACTTCAGACCCGAGATCATCATGGTCACGCCGTCTTATTCGCTGGTGATTGCCGAGGAGTTCGAGCGCCTGGGCATCACGCCGGAGCAGATTCCGCTCAAAGTCGGTATCTTCGGCGCCGAACCCTGGGGCGAGGGCATGCGCGCCGAAATCGAGCGAAAACTCGGCATCGACGCCATCGACATCTACGGCCTGACCGAGGTCATGGGGCCGGGCGTGGCCTGCGAATGCATCGAGAGCAAAGACGGCCCGGTCATCTGGGAAGACCATTTCTACCCCGAGATCATCAACCCCGAAACCGGCGAGGTGCTGCCCGACGGCGCGCACGGCGAGCTGGTCTTCACCTCGCTGACCAAGCAGGCGTTTCCGGTGATTCGCTACCGCACGCGCGATTTGACGCAGTTGCTCGCGCCCACCTCGCGGTCTTTTAGGCGCATGGGCAAGATCACCGGGCGCTCGGACGACATGCTGATCGTGCGCGGCGTCAACGTCTTCCCCAGCCAGATCGAGGAGCAGATCCTGCGCGACAAGCGCCTGAGCGGCAACTACCAGGTGCATCTGGCCCGCGACGGCCACCTCGACACCGTCGAAGTGCATTGCGAAGTCCAGCGCGAGCTCTCCAGCGACCTGAGCCCGGACCTGATGGCCGCCATCGCCAAGGAGCTGCAGCACCGCATCAAGACCAATGTCGGCGTCTCCACGCGCATCAGCGTGATGGCGTTTGACTCCATCCCGCGCACCCAGACTGGCAAGGCGCGCCGCGTCATCGACCAACGTCCGAAACAACAGTGAGCACCCGACAAATGAACCAAGCTTTTATCTGCGACGCGATTCGCACCCCCATCGGGCGCTACGGCGGCACGCTGGCGGGCGTGCGCCCCGACGACCTGGGCGCCATGCCGCTCAAAGCGCTGATGCAGCGCAACCTGCAAGTGAACTGGGCGCAGGTCGATGACATCCTCTACGGCTGCGCCAACCAGGCCGGCGAGGACAACCGCAACGTCGCCCGCATGTCCGGCCTGCTGGCGGGTTTGCCGATTGAAGTGCCCGGCACGACGCTGAACCGCCTGTGCGGCTCCGGCATGGACGCGGTCGGCATGGCCGGGCGCGCCATCAAGTCCGGCGAGACCCAGTTGATGATTGCCGGCGGCGTCGAGAGCATGTCGCGCGCGCCGTTCGTGATGGGCAAGGCCGATAGCGCCTACTCGCGCAACGCGGCGATGTACGACACGACGATTGGCTGGCGCTTTACCAACCCCTTGATGAAAAAGCTCTACGACACGCACTCGATGCCGCAGACGGCCGACAACGTGGCCCAGGAGTTCAACATTTCCCGCGCCGACCAGGACGCTTTTGCGCTGCGCTCGCAGCAGCGCTGGGCGGCCGCGCACGAAGCAGGCCGCTTTGCCGATGAGTTGATTGCTGTGCTGGTGCCGCGCAAAAAGGGCGAGCCGCTGGTTTTTGACACCGACGAGCATCCGCGCCCGGAGACCACGCTGGAGATGCTGGCCAAACTCAAGGGCGTTAACGGCCCGGAGCTGACGGTGACGGCGGGCAACGCCTCCGGCGTCAACGACGGCGCCTGCGCGCTCTTGATCGCGTCCGAAAGCGCCGCCAAGGTACACGGCTTGACGCCCAAAGCGCGCATCGTCGGGATGGCCACGGCGGGCGTGGCGCCGCGCATCATGGGTTTTGGCCCGGCGCCCGCTGTGCGCAAGGTGTTGGCCCAGACCGGCTTGACGCTGGCGCAGATGGACGTGATCGAGCTGAACGAAGCCTTTGCCGCCCAGGGTTTGGCCGTGCTGCGCGACCTCGGACTGGCCGACGACGAGGCGCGCGTCAACCCCAACGGCGGCGCGATTGCGATGGGTCATCCGCTGGGCATGAGCGGCGCCCGGCTGGTGACCACCGCCAGCTATGAACTGGCACGGCGGGGCGGGCGTTATGCGCTTTGCACGATGTGCATCGGCGTCGGACAGGGCATCGCCCTGATTATTGAGCGCGTTTAATTATTACAAGCCGGAGACAACACCATGAAATCAAGCACCCAAAAAATCCTTGTCGGCGCCGCGCTGGCCTTTAGCGCGCTGGTCGCCGTCGCCGCCGAGCCCATCAAGATCGGCTCGGTCCTGTCCGTCACCGGCCCGGCCGCCTTTCTGGGCGACCCGGAGCTGAAAACGCTGCAGATGTATGTCGAGGAGATCAACAAAAAAGGCGGCGTGCTCGGCCGCCCGCTGCAGCTGGTTCACTATGACGACGGCAGCGACGCGAACAAGGCCAACGGCTTTGCCAAGCGCCTGATCGACGACGACAAGGTCGATGTGTTTGTCGGCGGCACCACCACCGGCTCGACGATGTCGATGGTGCCGCTGGTAGAAAAGGCGGGCGTTCCGTTTATCTCGCTGGCGGGCGCCGTGGTCATCATCGAGCCGGTGAAAAAGTTCGTTTTCAAAACCCCGCACACCGACCGCATGGCCGCTGAAAAGGTTTTTGAAGACATGAAAAAGCGCGGCCTGACCAAGGTGGCGCTGCTGTCCGAGACCAGCGGCTTTGGCCAGTCCGGCAAGAAGGAGACCGAGGGCGTGGCCGCCAAATACGGCATCACGCTGGTGGCCAATGAAACCTACGGCCCCAAGGACACCGACATGAGCCCACAGCTGACCAAGATCAAAAACACCCCCGGCGTGCAGTCGGTGTTCATCTTCGGCCTGGGCCAGGGGCCGGCCATTGTCACCAAGAACTACAAGCAGCTGGGTATCAGCCTGCCGCTCTACCACGCCCACGGCATCGGCTCCGATGAGTTCATCAAGCTGGCTGGCGCCGCCGCTGAAGGCATCCGCCTGCCGTCGGCCGCGCTGCTGGTGGCGGACAAACTGGCCGCCAACGACCCGCAAAAACCCGTCGTCGTCGCCTACTCGAAAGCGTTCAGCCAAAAATGGAAAACCGATGCCTCCGCTTTCGGCGGCTATGCCTATGACGGCCTGATGCTGGCGGTGGAGGCCATCAAACGCGCAGGCGGCACCGACAAGGCGAAGGTGCGCGACGCCATTGAAGCGACCAAGGGCTATATCGGCACCGGCGGCGTGGTCAACATGTCCGCCAAAGACCACATGGGCATGGAGCTGTCAGCCTTTCGCATGCTGGAAATCAAGAACGGCGACTGGACGCTGGTCCCGTAACAGCGCGCTGGCGTAAACCGCACAAGGCCTTTGACCATGACAAATACCTACACCCGCCTGGAAATCGGGCGCGCCGGACCGGTGGCGACCCTCTGGATGAACCGCCCCGAGGTGTTCAACGCCTTCGATGAAACCTTGATTGCAGAACTGAGCGAAGCCTGCGCCGCGCTGGACGCCGATCCGTCGGTGCGCGTGGTGGTGCTGGCCGGGCGAGGCCGCCATTTTTCTGCCGGCGCGGACCTGAACTGGATGAAGCGCGCCTCGGCCGGCAGCCAGGAGGACAACTTGCAGGATGCGCGCCGCTTTGCCGCCATGCTGCAGCGCCTGTCCACGCTATCCAAGCCGACCATCGCCCGCGTCCAGGGCTTGGCCCTAGGCGGGGGCACCGGTCTGGCCGCCGCCTGCGACATCGCGCTGGCGACGGAGGATGCCGCTTTTGCGACTTCCGAGGTCAGGTTCGGCATCATTCCCTCGGTCATCAGCCCGTATGTGCTGCGCGCCATCGGGCCGCGCCACGCGCTGCGCTATTTCCAAAGCGCCGAGCGCATCAGCGCCGAGCGCGCCCAGGCCATCGGCCTGGTCAGCGAGGTGCTACCCGCGCAGGACATTGACGCGGCGATTGCCGAACTCGTCCAGGCTTTGACCAGCGGCGGGCCGCAGGCGCTGATGGCCGCCAAGGATTTGATCGCCTCGGTCAGCGGACGGCCAATGGACGCGTCCTTGATCGAAGAAACCGCCCAGCGCATTGCCCGCCAGCGCGCCACGGACGAGGCCAAAGGCGGCATCAGCGCCTTTCTTGAAAAACGCCAGCCCGCCTGGCTGCTTTGAACTTCAGTTCCCACCACCCGAGGAGACATCAGCACCATGTACACCCAATCCTTCAATGTCCAGGAAGGCGCCGGCCTGAAATCGGTTCCGGCGCAGTCGCCCCCGGAGAACGCGCAGGCGCTGGCGCGCTTTAACGAGCGCATCGACGCCGACGGCCGCATCGAGCCGCAGGACTGGATGCCCGACGCCTACCGCAAGACGCTGATCCGCCAGATCAGCCAGCACGCGCACAGCGAAATCGTCGGCATGCTGCCCGAGGGCAACTGGATCAGCCGCGCGCCCAGCTTGAAGCGCAAGTGCATCCTGATCGCCAAGGTGCAGGACGAGGGCGGCCACGGCCTGTACCTCTACAGCGCCGCCGAAACCCTGGGCACCAGCCGCGACCAGCTGCTCGAAGGCCTGCACAGCGGCAAAGCGAAATACAGCTCCATCTTCAATTACCCGACGCTGAACTGGGCCGATGTCGGCGTGATCGGCTGGCTGGTCGATGGCGCGGCTATCAGCAACCAGATTCCGCTGTGCCGCTGCAGCTACGGCCCTTACGCCAGAGCCATGGTGCGTGTCTGCAAGGAGGAATCGTTCCATCAGCGCCAGGGCTACGAGGCGCTGCTGGTGATGATGACCGGCACCGACGCGCAAAAAGCCATGGTGCAGGACGCCGTGAACCGCTGGTGGTGGAAGTGCCTGGCGATGTTCGGGCCGCCCGACGCCGACAGCCCGCACAGCGCGCAAGGCATGCGCTGGGGCATCAAGCGCATCTCCAACGACGATTTGCGCCAGAAATTCATCGACGCCACCGTGCCACAAGCCAAAGTGCTGGGCGTGACGCTGCCCGACCCGGACCTGAAATGGAACGAGGAGCGCCAGCACCACGACTACGGCCAGATCGACTGGGACGAGTTCTGGGCCACCGTCAACGGCAACGGCCCGTGCAACAAAGAGCGCCTGGCCACCCGCGTCAAGGCGCACAACGATGGCCAGTGGGTGCGCGATGCCGCGCTGGCTTATTCCCGCAAACAGCAAACCCAAACCCTGAAGGATGCCGCATGACCACCACGCCCAACACCACCCCTGCCGCCCTGAAAGAATGGCCGCTGTGGGAAGTCTTTATTCGCAGCAAGCAGGGTCTGGAGCACAAGCACTGCGGCAGCCTGCACGCCGCTGACGCCCAGCAGGCGCTGCAAATGGCGCGCGATGTGTACACCCGGCGCCAGGAAGGCGTGAGCATCTGGGTATTGCCCTCGGCCAGCATCACCGCCAGCGCGCCGGAAGACAAGGACGCGTTGTTCGAGCCCGCCGCTGACAAAATTTACCGCCACCCGACCTTCTACCAAATCCCTGAAGAAGTGGGGCACATGTGATGGCGCAGCATATTCATTACCTGCTGCACCTGGCCGACAACGCGCTGATCCTGGGTCAGCGCAATGCCGAGTGGTGCGGTCACGGCCCCATCCTGGAAGAAGACCTGGCGCTGGGCAACATGAGCCTGGACCTGATCGGCCAGGCCAGACTGCTGTACCAGCACGTCGCCGCGCTGAAAAACGATGGCAGCACCGAAGACGCCCTGGCGTACTTTCGCGACGTGCCCGATTTTCGCAACTACACGCTGCTGGAGCTGCCGCACAGCACGGCCATGGCGCCAACCGCAGCGAACGACCGCGACTACGCCGCCACCATCGTGCGCAATTTTCTCTACAGCGCGCTGATGGTGCTGCTGTGGGAGCAATTGCAGGCGTCCAAAGACGAGCAACTGGCGGCGATTGCGGCCAAGTCGCTCAAGGAAGCGCGTTATCACTTGCGCCATTCGCGCGACTGGCTGGTGCGTCTGGGCGACGGCACGCCCGAGTCGAACGCCCGTACGCAAAAAGCGCTGGACCATTTCCTGCCTTATGTGCAGGAGTTCTGGAGCGCCAGCGACATGGAAAGCGCCGCCGCGCAGGCAGGCGTCGGCGTTGATCTGGCGCGCCTGCAGCAGGCGTTCAACGCCTGTCTGGACGACGCGCTGGCCGAGGCCACGCTCCAGCGCCCGGCCGCTGGCGGTTATATCAGCACCGGCAAGCTGGGCCTGCATTCGGAGCACCTGGGCTTTGTCCTGGCCGAAATGCAGAGCCTGAGCCGCGCCCACCCCGAAGGCGTCTGGTGAACGCCCCGCGCCTTCCCCCCCTGCCCAGCGGCCCGATAGCCCAAAAGCTGCCGGGCGAGCCGCACCATGCGGTCTGGACGCTGCTCGAAGCCGTGACCGACCCGGAAATCCCGGTCGTGTCGCTGCGCGAAATGGGCATTTTGCGGGCGGTGCGGGACGGCGCGGAGGGTCTGGAAGTGGTCATCACCCCCACCTACAGCGGCTGCCCGGCGATGAGCCAGATGGAGGACGACGTGAAAGCCGCGCTGGCGCAAGCCGACATCAAAGCCCGCGTTCTCACCCTGCTGGCGCCCGCCTGGTCCACCGACTGGATGACCCCCGAGGCGCGCGACAAGCTGCGCGCCTACGGCATTGCCCCGCCCGCCCATGACGCGCCCGGCGCCTGCAGCCACGGCGGCGCCGCCAGCAGCGTGGTGCAGTTTGCCGCCCAGAAAATGCCCGGCCTGCGCACCAGCGTGCCCTGCCCGCAATGCGGCTCCGGCAACACCACCCCCATTTCGCATTTCGGCTCCACGGCCTGCAAAGCGCTCTACAAGTGCCTGGACTGCCTCGAACCCTTTGATTACTTCAAACCTTACTAGTTTTTTACCGGAAATCCACGCTATGTCCACTCCCCGCTTTCAAGAACTTACCGTCAAGCGTGTCAACCACGAAGCGGCTGGCGCTGTGGCGATTACTTTTGACATTCCGCTGAGCGCGCGCGACGCCTTCAGCTTCGAGCCCGGCCAGTACCTGACGCTGCGCGCCAGCGTCAACGGCGAAGATGTGCGCCGCAGCTATTCGATCAGCAGCCCGCGCAGCCGCCTGGCCGCCTCGGGCGAGCTGGAAATCGGCATCCGCCCGGTGCAGGGCGGGCTGTTTTCCAACTGGGCGGCGGCTTCGCTCAAGACGGGCGACAGGCTCAGCGTGATGACGCCCGACGGGCGTTTCACGGTGCGCAAGGCGCGGGCGATTCACCGCGTCGGTTTTGCCGCCGGTTCGGGGATCACGCCGATTCTTTCCATCGCGGCGACCACGCTCGAAGAGCAGCCCGATTCCAAATTCACCCTGGTGCTGGGCAACCGCCGCATGGCCAGCGTGATGTTCAACGAGGCGCTGCAAGACCTCAAGGACCGCTATTTGAATCGCCTGACGCTGATCCACATCCTGTCCAGCCAGGCGCAGGAAGCCGACTTGCTGCAGGGGCGCATCGACGCGGCCAAGGTGCGCAGCATCATCGCCGCCTTCCTGCCGGTGGCCAGCATGGACGAGGTGTTCATCTGCGGCCCGGAAGGCATGATCGAATCGACCGAAAAGACCCTGCTGGAAGCGGGCGTGCCCGCCAGCCGCGTCTATACCGAGCGCTTTACCGCCGCCGCGCCGCTGGCCAACCCGTCGTCGGCTGGCGAAAAGCCCGTCATCCACACGGCCCGCCAGAGCGCCATTACGGTTGTGGTCGATGGCAAGCGCCACGAACTCCAGATGGCGGCCGATGAGCGCATTCTGGATGTGGCGCTGAACGCCGGTCTCGATTTGCCTTTTTCCTGCAAGGGCGGCGTCTGCTGCACCTGCCGGGCCAAGGTGATGGAGGGTACGGTCGCGATGGACAAGAACTATTCGCTGGAGCCGTGGGAAATGAAACAGGGCTTTGTGCTGAGCTGCCAGGCCCGCCCGACCAGCGAGCGGGTGGTCATCAGCTTCGACGAGCGCTGAAGCCCCGGCCGTCTTCCGGGCCGAAGCACACGCTGTGGTCGGCGCAGACGCCGCAGGTCGGCGCCTTGCAGATCATGATGTCTTCGCGCTCGCATAGCTGCTTGTAGAAGAACTTCTTCCACTTCATGTTTTGCGTGTTTTTGGCGGCCAGGCTGGGGAACCAGTGGCCGATCAGCGCCGAAAGCTCGCTGCGCGAGGGCAGGCTCAGATCCTGCCAGAGATGGTTTTCGCCCAGGCTGGCGCAAGCCATCGCCCAGGCAATGGCGTCGCTGGCTTCTTTCGGGCCAGCGGCCGGGTCGGCGTGTTCGCACAGCAGGCTGGCGACTTCCTCGATTTCGTCGCTGCGCGATTCCATGCGGTCGGCGCCCGCCAGCGCTGGCCAGTCCAGCCCGAGCGCCGCGTCGGCGCCGGGAAACCAGCGCGCGAGCAGCTGGCGCGTGGCCTCGGCGTCAAAGCCGGGCAGCGGCAGCAGGCGCTGGCCGTGGCGCTCGAAAGCGGCCGACAGCACGCCTGCCAGCGCCAGCGCTGCTGGCTCGCTGGCGTCGAGCGCGCAGGCGATCAGGACAGCGTGGGCGCCCATTGTTTTCAGCCTCAGAGCGTGGCGGGGGCGTGCGTGTAGCACTTCTTCGGGCAGATTTTGGCGCAGGCGGTGCAGCCGATGCACAGCTCCTTGTGCGCGATGCGCATGACTTTTTTATCGTATTCGCCGTCGTCGTCGTCCTCATCGTCCTCATCGACGTGGACGTATTCGCCGTCGGCGTTGAGGCCGACAAGCTCCAGCACGCCGCGCGGGCAGACCTTGAAGCAGCGGCCGCAGCCAATGCATTTGTCCTCGTTCAGCGTTTCGACAAAAGTGGGCGTCCAGGTGGCGCCGCTGGGCATGGTGATGTTGAAGGTGGTGGTCATGACGTTTCCTGATCAGTTGGCAGGGCCGGGCGCTGCAGCAGCCTCCTTGCGCGCGGCCATCAGCGCCGCGTGGGCGTCGTGGCAGCGCTGGGACACTTCGAGGATTTTTTCCCAGTTGGTGGGCAAGTCCTCGGACAGGTCGTGCAGATCCATCTTGGCCTGGGTGGCGCGGGCGTTGAGTTTCTTCAGGCGCGTTTTCAATTCGTCGGCGTCAGCGCTCATGGCTCAGGCTCCGTACTGGGCGACTTCCGGGTAGGCCCGGATCATCGCGACGGCTTCGTCAAAGAACTTACCGCCCGCGTCGGCCAGCTTGGCCAGCGAGGGGAAACCAAAACGATGCACGTCGCGCAGCTGCTTGTTCACCACCACCAGACGGCCAGCAATCAAGACCATGCGGCCAAAGCCCTCGTGGCTCATCTTCATCATCGGCGAGACCATCTGGCCGGTTTCGCGTTCAATCGCCACGGCAATGGCGTTGTAGAAGATTTCCAGATGCCACAGCGTCTCCGGGTCCGGGTCGCCGATGATGGGCAGGGCGCGGCGCTCTTCGGCCGTGTGAATGAAAGGCTTGAGCAGTTCCAGGTCGGTTTTACCCTCCCAGGTGCCGTGGATGTCCTGCGCGCGCATCTGTTTGACCAGCTGCTGCACGAAGGGGGAAGCCATCAGCGCTTCGTCGCTGGCGGGCGCGGCGGGGGTGGTTTCAAGAGTGGCTTGTTCAGTCATGGGATTACCTTGTCGTCTTCAAAATCGAATGTGCGCTCGCCGTCCTTGGCCAGCGCCTTGCGCAGCCACGGCGGCGGCGTGCCTTGCAGCACCACCTGCAGCTTGTCCAGAATCTCGGCAATCGACTCGGGCTGGGGCACCTTGATCGGGTGGATTTTCATGGCCACGACGCGGGCCGCGCCGGAGCCGCCGATGGCCGCGACGTACAAAATCGCCACGTCCTTGATGGCTTCGAGCTTGGGCGCGAGCTTGTCCTCGTCGCCGTCTTCTTCGAGCTTGTCGCCGAATTCAAAACTCTCGACGAATTGATAACCGGCGCCTGAGATTTCATAGACGACGATGCTCTTGGCCCAGCCGAAGTGCGCATCGACGCGCTCTTTGTCCTGGGTGGCGAAAGCGATTTTCATAACAATCTCCTGGTGGAATCAAGCACTGGCGGGCGCCAGGGCGGGGGTAGAAAGGGGAGCGCTGGCAGCCGCAGCAGCGGCCTCCGCCGTGAGCGGCCAGTCGCTGGCGTGGTGATGCTTGATCTGCTGAATCATCAGGTTGGAAAATTCAAAAATGAAATCCATCGTGCCCCGGTAGCCGACCAGGCGTTTGTGCGCGTTGCCGATGCGGTCAAACACCGGAAAACCGATGCGCAGCAGCGGTTTGTTCAATTTCTCGGCGGCCTGGCGCCCATGAGAATGGGTGATCAACAAATCGCAGTTCGCAGCCGCCGCGCCCAGTTCCAGGTCTTCCAGATCGCCCAGAATCACTTTTTCGGCCGGCAGCAGCGCGTGCGAAGCGGATTTCGTCGTGCTGACGCAGCAGCGCAGCTCGGCGCCCATTTCGTGCAGCAGGCTGCCCACGGCCAGCAGCAGATCAGGCTCGGCGGCAATCGCCACCTTCACGCCGCCGGTGTAGAAATGGCCATCTAACATGGCATCTAAAAGCTGGCTGCGCTGGCGGCGGTATTTGGCGGGCACCGGTTTGCCGGAAATCTGCGCCAGCCGCTGCAAAAAGCGGTCGTTGCAAGCCAGGCCGGTCAGGCGCTCGAAAATCTCCAGCGGCGTGTCGGCGATGCCCCGCAGCGCTTCGGCGCCTTCGCGGGTTTGCTCGCCCACCCCCAGCGTGTAAGCCGAGGCACCGGCGGCGCGGATGTCTTCGAGCGTCGTGCCGCCCAGCGTCGTGCCGCGCCAGTCGGGCGGAATATGGCCGTCCAGCGAACCGGACACATCGGGCAGCACGACGACGGACAAGCCGAACGCCTCGATGATTTCGCGCAGCTCGTCAATGTCGCCGGGCGTCAGGTAGCTGCCGGGCAGCAGGGTGATTTGATCTTTCTTGACCGGCAGCGGCTTGACCAGCGTCTTGACAATGGCAGTGACCGCGATGCGGTAGCCGTCTTCAAAACCGCCCACATAGTCGGGCGTGGAGGCGTAGATGATTTCGGTGTCGGCCAGCTCGGGTTTGCGCTTGCGCGCGGTGACGATGTAGCCGTCCACGTCGTCGCCCTTGGTTTCCGTCAGGCCCGTCGAGCAGATGGCAATCACCCTGGGCGCGGCGCGCTTGCGGATGTTCAACAAGGCCGCTTCGATGTTGTCGTAGCCGCCCAAAATGGACGTGACCTCGTTCATCGCCGTGGTCTGCAGCGGGATGGCTTCCTTGAAGTGGCGCACCAGCAGCACGAGGCCAAAGGAGGTGCAGCCTTGCGAGCCGTGCATGACCGGCATGCAGGCGTCCAGCCCGAGGAAGGCAAAGCTGGCACCCAACGGGGCGCTCATCTTGAGCGGGTTGACCGCACAGGATTTTTTCGATTCGACAACGCTGGCCATAGGGATGTGCTCCGGGTAAAGGGGAAAAGTCAGACCGGAACTTCTTCGGGCGCCAGGCCCATGGACTTGGCGGCAATGTCGGCCAGGAAACCCATGTCCTGCGCGGGCGGCGCGACGGCGCCCAGCGTTTCGCCATCGTCGCCCCAGGGCGCGGGAATGCGCACCTGCTGCCAGACCGGGTTGTAAATCGCCCGGTCAATTTCCTGCACCAGCTCCACCATGCCCTCGTAACCGGCGTAGGGGTGGTAGCGCTCCTGGTTGATGTCCAGCCAGGGCATGCGCGCCTTCAAGGCCACGAACTGCGAGCGCCCGCCTGAGAGCATGATGTCGGCGCGGGCGCCCTTCAGCATGTTGTACATCTCGCGCGGCGTCATGTCGTCGATCATGTGCGCGTCGTCGCCCATGATTTCCTTGATCTTTTCCTTGTCTTCCTTGGTGGATTTTTTCACGCTGGTGCCGGCGATTTCCATGCCGGCCTCCTGCAGCGCGGCCACGACGGACCAGGATTTCACCCCGCCGGTAATTAACAAGACGCGCTTGCCGCTCAAGCGCTTTTTATAGTGGGCGATGCGCTCCCAGGCGCGCGCTTCTTCCACCGCAATCAGCCGCTCGGTGCGTTCGATCAGATCAGCGGGCGCGCCCTGCTTGACCAGCAAGGACGCAATCTGGCGCAGCGTCTCGCTCATGTCGCCGATGCCGTAGAACGAGCCCTCGAAATACGGAATGCCCCAGCGCTGCTCCATCTTGGTGGCGACGTTGATCATCGACTTGGAGCACACCATCATGTTCACCTTGGCCCGGTGCGCGCTGGCAATCTCGTTGTAGCGCCCGTCGCCCGCGATGCACGACAGGATGCGCACGCCCAGCGCGTCCAGCAGCGGCTTGACCTGCCACAGCTCGCCTACCAGGTTGTACTCGCCGATGATGTTGATGTCGTAAGGCGTGGTGAATTCGGGCTCGACGGTGCCGATGACGTAGTCCAGCAGCGCCTCGGCGCCCAGCTTGTTGCCCAGGTTCTTGGGGCCGGCAAAACCGGGGGCGTTCACCGGAATGATGGGCTTGCCGAATTTCTCGGTGGCGCGCTGGCATACCGCCTCGATGTCGTCGCCCACCAGCGCGGTGACGCAGGTCTGATAGACAAAAACGGCGGGCGGATCGTACTTTTCGATGATCTCGCGGATGGATCTGAACAGGCGCTTTTCGCCGCCGTAGATCACGTCGAGCTCGTTGATGTCGGTGGTAAAACCCGTGCGATACAGCTGCGAGCCGGACGAAGCGCTGTGCCGGTTGTCCCAGGCGTTGCCCTCGCAGGCAATCGGGCCGTGGACCAGATGCGCCACATCGACGATGGGCTGCAGGGCGATTTTCGCGCCGTCAAAGGCGCAGCCGCCAGCAGCGGCGCCGGGGTTGAGCTGCTTGGTGCAGCCCTTCTTGCGCTCTTTTTCGCTCTTGTTCTGGTTTTTGTCGCAGCCGGGTTCTTCAAACACTTCGGCAATTTTGGCCTTGAGCGCAACTGACATGAAAAACTCCTGACGGGGTGATTGACCCTTCTTTGCATTTTTGATGCCAGGGTCAAAACCGCCTTCAGGAGGGGTTTTCAGCAGTATTTCTGCCTGTCAGTGCTGCGCTTTGGCGGGTTTGAAGGGATTGCGACAAACGGTTTGCGACAGGATGGGGCTAGCGCGGCACCAGAAACACCGATTTCTCCTCCAGCTTGCTGCCTGCCTCTTTCGAGCGGATCTCGAAGTGGATGGTGTGCGAGCCGGGAGGCGCGGCTTCAAACGGCGCTTGCACCCGCACGGCGACCCAGCGTGACTGAGTTGCCTCTACCGTCACATCGGGCTCGGAGGCCAGCTCCAGGCCGGGCAGACCCTCGACCTCGATGTGGAACTGCTGCGAATGCTCAGCAGCATTCATCAGCTGCAGGCGATAGACATTTTCGATGCGCCCGCCCTGGACGATGCGCGCCAGCGCACCCCGGTCGCGCTCCACATCGACCTTGAACGGCAGGCGCGTGGCCAGGCTCACGGTCATGGCCGTGACTACCGTGCCCAGAATGGCGACGTAAATCAGCACCCGTGGGCGCAGCACATGGCGCAGTGTCTGCGACTGGGTCCAATGCTGGTTGACGGCGTTTTCGGTGGAATATTTGACCAGGCCGGGCGCGTAGCCCATCTTGTCCATGATGGTGTCGCAGGCGTCGGCGCAGGCGCCGCAGCCGATGCATTCATATTGCAGGCCGTTGCGAATGTCGATGCCGGTCGGGCAGACCTGAACGCACAAATCGCAACTGACGCAGGCGCCCAGGTTCAGCGCAGCCGGGTCGGCCTTTTTCGAGCGGGCGCCGCGTGGCTCGCCGCGTTCCTTGTCGTAGGTGACGATCAGGGTGTCTTTGTCGAACATTGCGCTTTGGAAACGGGCATACGGGCACATGTGCTTGCAGACCTGCTCGCGCATGAAACCGGCATTGCCGTAGGTGGCAAAGCCGTAGAAGAACACCCAGAAGTTTTCCCATGAACCCATGTTCATCTGCAGAAATTCGCGGCCCAGCTCGTGAATCGGCGTGAAGTAGCCGACAAAGGTGAAGCCGGTCCACAGCGCCACAGCCAGCCACATGAAGTGTTTGGCGGTTTTGCGCCAGATTTTGTCCAGGTTCCAAGGGCCTTTGTCGCGGCGGATGTGTGCGGCGCGGTCGCCTTCAACGAGCTTTTCCATCCACAAGAACATTTCGGTGTAAACCGTTTGTGGGCAGGCGTAGCCGCACCACAGCCGCCCGGCGACGGCGGTGAATAAAAACAGCGAGAACGCCGCAATCACCAAGATGCCGGTCAGGTAAATAAAGTCCTGCGGGTACAGCACCAGCTTGAAGATGTAAAAGCGCCGCGAGGTCAGGTCAAACAGCACCGCCTGGCGCTGGCCCCATTCGAGCCACGGCGTGCCGTAGAACACCAGCTGGGTCAAAAACACCAGCGCCCAGCGCCAGTTCGAGAAAAGTCCCGAGACGCTGCGCGGGTAGATTTTTTTGTGCGCTTCGTACAGCGAGACCATTTCCACATCCGCGCCGGGCGGCAATTTGCCGCTGCCGCTCTCGGGTGATACGGCGATGGGGATGACTTTTCGCGTACTGCTTTCCTGATTGTCCATTTGCGGGTCTTTCTAAATAGGTACGAAATTAAAACACCGCCGGGCCGGGCGCCTCAGCGTCTGCGCCGGGCAGGGCGGCTATGCGCGCCAGAAAGGCGTCGCGCGACAGACCGGCAAAAAACGGGTGCCAGCGCCGCTGCTCCAGCACCGTGCTGACGGCGCGTGCCTGCTGGCCTTGCGCAGCAAACAGCAGCGTCTCATCGGGCAGCGTGAACACCCGCTGCCTGACGCTGTCCCACAGCGCCTGCGGCTCGGCCGGCCAGGGCTGATGCGGGCAGCCATCAACGGCGAGCAGGCCGCCGCAGAACAGGCGGTCGCGCCAAGCAAAGCTCAGGCAGCCTGCGGTGTGGCCCGGCGTCGCCAGCACCTGCACCAGTTCATGGCCGAAGGGCAGCGTGTCGCCTTCGCTGGCGCGCTCGGTGCCGGGGCCGCCGTCCTGGCCCTGGATTAGCGGCGCGCCCAGAGCAGCGAGCAGCGTCGCTTCCTGCGGCATTTGTGCGTCGTGCTGGTGCGTGCGCAGCACCCAGCGCAGCCGCAACTCATGCTCGGCCAGCAGCGCCAGCAGCAGCGGCAGATCGCGCCCGCGTGGATCAACCAACACCGCCTCGCGGGCGTCCGGGTCGGCCAGCAGATAAGTCGTCTCGCCGCTGGCGTCGTCGTGCAGGATACGGAAATACATGGCGCGTGCTGTCGCTTAGCTCAGACAGTGCCCGGCACCGGGTTTATGCGGCAAAACGGGCGCTGTAGCGGGCAGGGCAGGGTTCATGATGGGTTTTCCTGAAGTGGGAAGTGGGCAGACTTGAGCACTTCTTGTATCAAAAACCGTGCCAGCGGATGAGTTTTTAAAAAATCATTTTAAATCAATGACTTAAGTTTTTATTTCTGAAACGCAAGCGCCCAGCATCTACGTAAATACTGCCATTTATGGCATAAAAGCAGGAAATGGCAGTCAGGCGACTGGCAGAGCGGCTTTTAGGCCAAGCGCTGGCCGACCCAGCGCGTCACATGCGCCAGACCCTGATGGCCTGGGCCTTCGGACAGCGTGGTTTCGCCGTGCCAGGACAGCACAGGCGCCAGCAGGCCACTGAAATCGGCGTCCAGCAGCGCCGGCGTGTAGAGCATGTCGAGGTCTTTCGGGCCACCGCTGCTGTGCGCCAACTGGGCCGGGTGAAAGGCTTCCAGCATCAGCCAGCCGCCCGTTTGCAGGCCCTGCGCCAAGCGACGGTGGGCCTGCTGGCGAATGGCGCTGGGCAGGTGCGTGTAGATCAGCACGACAGCGTCCAGGCTGGCCGCTTCGGGCGCCCAGTCGCTCAGGTCAGCCAGCTCGGTGCTGAGTGTCACGCCCCGGCTGGCGGCCAGTTCCTGGGCTTTTTGCAGGCCGATGCGCGAGGCGTCCACGGCGCTGACGCTGTGGCCTTGTTCGGCCAGCCAGACGCCGTTGCGCCCTTCGCCGTCGCCGGGCACCAGCACGCGGCTGGCTGGATGCAGGCGGGCGGCCTGTTCGCGCAAAAAGGCGTTCGGCTCCAGGCCGTATTTGTAGCCGGGTTCGGCAAAACGCTGATCCCAGAAGTTCAGGGGAGAAGTCATGGTGGGGTGATCCGGGTGATGAAAAGGATTTCAGGCGCAGGGCGCGTCCTGAGAGGCCATTTTCACGCCAACCCGGCCAGACTCAGGCGGGCGCATGGTCTGCAGCATGGCTGACCGGACAGGCGCTGTCGCCCGGTGTGTTCAGCAGGTGATTGGCTGTCTGGGCGAAGGCGTGGATGAGTTGGGTGCGAAAGCCTTCGTCGGCGACTTGCTCGGTCAAGGCCTGCGTCATGCACAGCATCCACTCGTCGCGCACCTGCGGCCCGACGGCATACGGGCTGTGGCGCATGCGCAGGCGGGGATGGCCTTTTTTCTCGCTGTACAGGGGCGGGCCGCCCAGCCAGCCCGAGAGAAATTCAAACAGGCTTTGCGCGCTGCCTTGCAGGCTTTCGGGGTGCAGGCAGCGCACGGCGTAGGCTTCGGGCAGCTCGTCCATCAGCGCGTAAAAACGCTTGACCAGCTGGGCAACGCCGGGCGCGCCGCCCAGGGCTTGGTAAGGTGTCAGGCGCGGCGGTGTCAGCTCGCGGGTGTCGGAGGTCATCAAGTTGCTTTCAAAATAAAGGGACTATGGGCGAGCCGAAAAACTCAGCCGCCCCAGCGCAGCGCGCCAGCCAGCAGCAGACCGGCCAGACACGCGCCGCCGGAAAACAGCAGCCGCCACAGCCGCGCGCGGGGAACAAAGCCCACGCCCCGAACAAAGCCTGCGCTCATGGCCCAGAACAGCGCCATCGCCAAGCCGTGGCTGGCCTTGCCATCTGCCCCCGCAAACAGCAGCGGATAGATGCTGCCCGCCAGCATGATGGCAATGGCCGTCAGCAGGCAAGGCAGGTGAATGGCGGCGCCGCCCAGTGCCGCGCGGCCATCCTCATCGAGGTCGGCACGGGTGTCAACGTCGTCCTGCGCGCTGCCGCCGGGGCGGCTGGGGGCCGATGACTGAGGCAGCGTCGGCATCAGCGAATGCCGCTTTTGCGGGCTTGGGCGCGGGCCTCTTCGTTTTCGCCCCACATCGCGTTCAAAATGGCCAGCAGCACTGCAAAGCCGACTCCCAGTATCCAGGCGAAATACCACATATTGCGTTCCTTTTAAGTGAGGCTTGGGCCAATGGCGGCGGCTGACAATTCAGTAGGCCGCATGGTCGTTTTCTTGAACATAGGCCGCCGTCACCTTGCCGCGCATGACGCTGTAGGCCCAGCCGGTATAGACGATGATGAGCGGGATAAAAATCAGCGTCGCCCAGAACATGATGGCCAGCGTCAGGTGGCTGGAGACGCTGTCCCAGACCGTCAGGCTGGCGGCGGGCTGGCTCGACGAGGGCATGATGAAGGGAAACATTGATGCGCCCGCCGTGCCGATCACGCCGGTCAGGGCCAGCGCCGAAGTCACAAATGCAGTCAGCGTGCGGCGCGCCCGTAGCAGGGCGGCAGTCAGCAGCGCGCCGCCCACGCCCAGCGCCGGCAGCAGCCACAGCAGCGGCTGGCGGCCATAGTTGGCCATCCAGGCGCCCGCTTCGCGGACCACGGTTTTGTTCATCGGATCGGGCAGAGCCGAGGGGTCGATGGCCGAGGTGATGCGGTAGCCGTCAATGCCTTGCAGCCAGACGCCAGCGGCGACAAAGGCCAGCGCCATCAGCAGCGCGGCACCCATCGCCGCCTTGATGGCCCGGCGCTGAATCACGCCTTCGGTGCGGTGCGCCAGATACGTGCCGCCGTGCATCGTGATCATCGCGCTGCTGACCACGCCCGCCAGCAGTGCAAACGGGTTCAGCAGTTGCCAAAAGGTGCCGGTGTAGGTGGACACCAAGTAATTGTCAAAGCCAAACGGCACGCCCAGCAGCAGGTTGCCAAAAGCCACGCCAAAAATCAGCGGCGGCACGGCCCCGCCGATGAACAGGCCCCAGTCCCAGGTGCTGCGCCAGACGGCGTTGTGGATTTTGCTGCGGTAGTCAAAGCCGACCGGGCGGAAAAACAGCGCCCACAGCACCGCCAGCATGGCCCAGTAAAAGCCGCTGAAGGCGGTGGCATAAACCAGCGGCCAGGCGGCAAAAATCGCCCCGCCAGCGGTGATGAACCAGACCTGGTTGCCGTCCCAGTGCGGCCCGACGGTGTTGATGACGACGCGGCGCTCCAGATCGCTCTTGCCGACAAACGGCAGCAGCGTGCCCACGCCCATGTCGTGGCCGTCCATGATGGCAAAGCCCACCAGCAGCACGCCCACGAGCAGCCACCAGATGATTTTCAGGGTTGGATAGTCCAGCATTTGTTGTTCTCCTTCAGGCGTGCGCCGGGATGGCGTGGTGCGCCGGTTCATGCTGATAGCGGCCCGTGCCCAGACTGCCCGGCCCGATGCGGGCAAATTTAATCATCAGGAACATCTCGACCACCAGCAGCACGGTGTAAAAACCGACAAACCCGGCCAGCGAGCCGTATAGGCTGTTGACGCTCAAGGTCGAGACACTCAGGTGCGTCGGCAGCACACCGTAAATCGTCCACGGCTGGCGGCCATACTCGGCAACAAACCAGCCCAGCTCGCACGAAATCCACGGCGCTGGCAGCATCCACAGCGCCCAGCGCAGCAGCCACGGATGCGGCTGGACGGCGGTTTTCAGCGTACACCAGAAGGTCAGCGCAAACAGCGCCAGCATCGCAAAGCCCAGGCCGACCATGATGCGAAACGACCAGAACATCGGCGTGACGCGCGGCACGGTGTCGTTCATCGCCTTGTCGATGATTTCGGGCGTGGCCTGCTTCACATCGAGCACGTATTTTTTCAGCAGCAGGCCAAAGCCCAGGTCGGCTTTGTATTTTTCAAACTGCACTTTGGCGCTGGCGTCGTCGCGGTGGGCGCGCAGGGTTTCGAGCGCGTTGACCGCCAAAATGCCCTGCACGATGCGCTCGCGGTTTTTCGCCTTGATCTCGTGGATGCCCGGAATCTCCTTGGTCACCGAGCGCGTGCCGATCAGGCCCATCAGCCAGGGAATCTCGATTTCCCAGTCGTTTTTCTGCGCTGTTTCGTTGATGCTGGCCAGCAGCGTCAGCGGCGCTGGCGCTGGTTTGGTGTCCCACATCGCTTCGAGCGCGGCCATTTTGGTTTGCTGCGCCTCGCCGACGGTGTAGCCCGACTCGTCGCCCAGCACAATCACCGAGCAGACGCTGGCCAGGCCAAACGCCGCCGCTACGCGAAAGCTGCGCTTGGCAAATTCCACATCGCGCTTTTTCAGCAGATACCAGCTCGAAATCGACAGCACAAACATCGCGCCGGTCACGTAACCGGCTGAGACGGTATGCACAAACTTGGCCTGCGCGTCGGGGTTGAAGACTACGGCCCAGAAATCGGTCATTTCCATGCGCATGGTCTGGTAGCTGAATTCGGCGCCGACCGGGTTTTGCATCCAGCCGTTGGCAATCAAAATCCACAGCGCCGACAAGTTGGTGCCGACCGCCATCAGCGTGGTCACCATCAAATGCTGGGTGCGCGACAGGCGGTCCCAGCCGAAAAAGAACAGGCCGACAAACGTGGATTCCAAAAAGAAGGCCATCAGCCCTTCAATCGCCAGCGGCGCGCCAAAAATGTCGCCCACGTAGTGCGAGTAATAGGCCCAGTTGGTGCCGAACTGGAATTCCAGCGTGATGCCGGTGGTCACGCCCAGCGCAAAGTTGATGCCGAACAGCTTGCCCCAAAAGCGCGTCATGTCTTTCCAGACGACGTTGCCGGTCATCACATAGACGCTCTCCATGATGACCAGCATCCAGACCATGCCGATGGTCAGTGGCACAAAAAGAAAGTGGTACAGCGCCGTGGCGGCAAACTGCAGCCGCGACAGGTTGACCAGTTGTTCAGAAATCACCGGATTACTCCTTGAGGGTTTTTGACGCTTCCCGCGCCCAGCAGCTGCGCGGCAGCGGCGTCGCCATCGACCGCCACGCGCTGGTCACGCACAAAGCCCCACCACAAGGCGGTGAGCAGCACCAGCTTGATGACCAGCGCGATGGCCAGTTTTTGCAGCAGGGTTTTGTCGTGGGGTTTCATGGGGCGTGAGCGTTTTGCAGCTTCTTTGTTATCAAAAACCGTGCCATGCCAAAAATATAAAAAACTCCTTTTAAATCAATGACTTAAATTAATGCTTAAAATTTCTGTAGCGGCCGCCTTGGCGAAGCTGCTGCCGTTTGTGGCAGGTGCTGGCAGCGGTATCGGCCCTGAATGGCAGTGCGTGGCAGTCGCTGGCTGTTTTGGCCTACACTGCCCTGAGCCTCAAAGAAAGCCCCCCCCCGTGAAACCCCTGCCCGAACTCGTCTCCTACCTCGAAGGCCTGAGCGAGCCGCACATTCTGTTCGACACCCAGTACCGCATCCTCGCGGCCAACGCTGCTTACCGGCGCCAGTTCAGCCCGCAGCGCAGCGTCGTGGGCCGCACTTGCTACGAGGTCTCGCACCATTTCAGCGTGCCCTGCGACCAGGCGGGCGAGTCGTGTCCGCTGCTCAAGGCGCGTGAGTCGGGCCAGCGCGAGCGCGTGCTGCACCTGCACCACACGCCCCAAGGCGAGGAGTACGTCAACATCGAGCTGGCGCCGCTGCTGGACGCCAGCGGCGCGCAGGCGTTTTTTGTCGAAAAGATGGCGCCGCTGAAAGTGGCCCAGGGCCAGCCCGCAGCGCAAGGGCTGATCGGGCGCGCCCCGGCGTTTCAGCAAATGCTGGCGCTGGTGGCCCGCGTTGCGCCGTCCGAAGCGACCGTGTTGTTACTCGGCGAATCCGGCACCGGCAAGGAGCTGGTCGCTAGAGCCGTGCATGAGGCCAGCAGCCGCGCCGCCCGGCCTTTGGTCGCGGTGGACTGCTCCAGCCTGCCGGAAAACCTGTTCGAGTCCGAGCTGTTCGGCCACGAGCGCGGCGCTTTCACCGGCGCGACAGCGGCCAAGGGCGGGCTGGTCGAAGCGGCCAGCGGCGGCACGCTGTTTCTGGACGAGGTCGGCGATATTCCGCTGAGCATGCAGGTCAAGCTGCTGCGCCTGCTGGAAAGCGGCACCTACCGGCGCGTCGGCAGCACCGAGCTGCGCCACGCCGACCTGCGCGTGGTCTCGGCCACGCACCGCGACCTGGATCGCATGGTCGAAGACGGGCGCTTTCGCGAAGACCTGTATTACCGGCTCAGCACCTTTCCGATTCACCTGCCCGCGCTGCGCGAGCGCCAGGGCGACATCGCGCTGCTGGCCCAAGCGCTGCTGGCGCGGGTCGCGCCCCGGCGCTCGCTGGCGCTGATGCCCGAAGCGCTGGCGCTGCTGCAGACGCCCGATTACCGGGGCAATGTGCGCGAGCTGCGCAACCTGCTGGAGCGCGCCTCGCTGCTGTGCGACGGTGCGGTGATTGAGGCGTTTCATGTGCAGCAGGCGCTGCAGTCGGGGCGGCGGACACTGGCCGCGCCGCTGCTGGCCACAGCCGTACCCGGGCCCGGCATGGCCAGCGGTGCCGGATTCCCGGCCGCTGGCGCCAACGTCCAAAACGACGCCCGAGGCCCAGCCGCTGCGCCTGAAGGAGCGGCCCCCGTCATTGCTCCGGCGCCGGGTGCCTTGCAGGCGGCTGAACGCGCCGCCTTGCAGCAGCTCGTGGCCGCTCACAAGGGCAGCCGCGCCGAACTGGCGCAGCAGCTGGGCATCAGCCAGCGCTCGCTGTACCGCAAGCTGAAGGCGCTCGGATGCTGAAAAGACGCACCGCCGCATCGGCGAGAATAGAAACCATGCCTGACACGGCCACTCCCGCCTAAGCAAACCGAAAGCCTCCTCCATGCCGCATCAACTCCGGCGCATCATTGCCATCAACATCCGCAACCCGAAAGACGGCCAGCCGTCCGGGCGGATTGCCGAGCTGGACCCGCGCGGCGGCGTGCTGGCCGTCGGCGACAACGGCGTCGGCAAAACCACCTTTTTGCGCCTGCTGCCGCTGTTTTACGGCGCCACGCCGCAGCAGATTCTGCGCGGCACGGGCCTGTCGGCGATGCTCGGCCACACGCTGCCCGACGCCAGCAGCGCCGTCGCTTTTGAGTACGAGCGCGAAACCGAAAACGACCTGCGCTGCGTCGTCATGCACTGCCGCCCCGGCGAGGACGCGGCCCAGTTCCACATCATCCACGGCGGCTACAGCGAAGCCTTTTTTTGCGACGACGAGAACCAGTTCGTGCTGCGCGAAGAGTTCAAGGCGCGGGTCGAGTCGCTGGGCTATTCAGTCAGCCGCAAGTTATTCCTGCACCAGTACCGCAGCGTGATCCTGAACGAGCGGCTGCTGACCAAGGAGGGCGGCGAGCTGCGGCGACTGGCCGCGCTGCATTCGCTGGGCCCGGCGCCGCTCTACAACCTCGACCAGATCGCCGCCGCGATGGCGAACGAGAAAATCTCCTTTCGCGACCTGCAAAACATCGTCATCGAGCGCGTCTCCGACACCCAGGCCGACGCCAGCCCAGCGGCTGCCAGCCGCGAATTGAAACGCAACCGCGACGATGTCTCGCGCTGGTTAGATGACCGCGACCATCTGGCCAAAATCATGGCCGCCCGCCCCGAGGCCGAGAAAATGCTGGCCCGCGCAGGCCGCGTCAAAGGCCTGCATCTGGCGCTGACGACGCTGCATTTGGCGGTGCAACAGGCACTGAGCCAGAGCGAGGGCGAGTTCGCCGAACTCGACCGCCAGCAGGCCGATCTGGATCAGGCGTTTGAGGCGCAAAAAAGCCAGACCCGCGACGCGCTAGTCGCGCTCGGCGAGCAAACCGACGCGGCCCGCCAGGCCCGGCAATCGCTGCGCCAGGAAGTGGCCGCTGCCGACGCCCGGCTGGCGCATTTCAAGGCCATTGACGTGGAGGCGCTGGCCGCCGCCCAGGCGCAGGAAACGGCGATGAAAAATGAAAAAATCGCGCTGGAACGCGATTTCTCCGCGCTGAACGCGGCTGCTGGCGGCATTGCGCTGGACGCCCAGCAGCGCCAGGCCAGCCTGGAAAAGGCCGTGCAAACTGAACTCAGCAGCATAGACCAGCGGCTGCTGGCGCTGTCCAACGACAGCCACAGCCGCAGCGACGCGCTGCGCGAGGCCGAAACCGACGCGCTGCAGGCGCTGCAGCAACCGGCCCGGCTGAAAGAAATCGCCAGCGAGCAGCGGCTGATTTTGTCGCGGCTCGGCGAGCTCAAGGTGATGGCCGCCAATCCGTCGGCCAGCGCCGAAATCCTCGAAAAACGCCGCATCGCCGCCGACAACGTGGGGCGGCTCGACGAGGAAAGCCGCAAGGCGTCGAAAACTGTCACCGCCGTCAGCGACGAATCCGACAAGGCGCGGCGCCTGGCCGACGGCGCGCTGGCGCGGGTCACGGTGGTCGAGGGCCATCAGGCACGCATCAGCGGCCAATTGGCCGACGCGCAGGCTAGATTAGCGCCGCCGCCGGGCAGCCTGCTGGCATTTCTACGCGCCCTGCCTGCGCCGCTGTGGGCGGACAGCGCCAAACTGATAGACCCGCAGTTGCTGAACCGCTGCGACCTGCTGCCCGAGCTGGCCGACGGCGTGGCGCTGGACGCCAGCGCCACTGAAACGCCCGCCTCCGGCCGGGTCAATCTGGGCTGCCTGACGCTGGACTTGAAAGCCTTGAGCCTGCCGTCCTGGGTCGATATGCGTGAGGTGCGCGGGCAGGTCAGCGCCGTGCAGGGCACCGCCGACGGCCTGAGCGCGGGCCTGCAGGGCAGCCGCGCCGAAGCCCAGCGTCTGGTGCGCGAGATGAACCTGGCACTGACCAAGCTCGACAACGCCATCGCCGCCGAAGCCCTGGCCGAAACCGCGCTGGGCAACGCCAAAGCGACGCTGACCCGCATGGACCAGGCGGCGCTCGTGGACAAGGCCGAGGCCAAGCGCCGTGCGCTGGCCGAAACCGAAGACCAGCAGGCCATCGCCGAAGCGCTGCAAGCCGAAGAGCTGCAACTGACGAGCGCCAGAAATGAGGCCAAGGAGCGCATCCGCGCCGATTTCAGCCAGCAGCGCCGCCGCCTGCGCGAGGGCATGGCCGCCGCCCAGGCGCGCCTGGACGCCGAAAAAGCCGCCGTGCTGGCGCGGCTGCAACGCGAAAGCGCCCAGGTGGACGCCGACGTGGCCAGAGCCAGAGCCGGTCTGGGCGTCGATCCGCTGCGGCTGGCGGCGCTGGAGCAGGCCATCGCGGCGCTGGCCGAGCGGCTGGAGCTGATTGCCGGCCAGCGCCACGAGGTCGCCGACTGGCAGCGTTTTAGTCGCGAGACGCTGCCGACGCTGGCGGCCCGGCGCGAAGCCCGCAGCCAGCTGGACGTCGATTGCGCGGCGCTCGAAATCCGGCGCGAAGCCCTGGAGCGGGCGCTGGCGGCGCTGGCGCTGCAGTGGCGCCAAAACACGGATGCGCTTGAAAACAGCCGGATTGCCCGGCGCGCCGCTGCGCTCAGGCTGCAGGCGCTGACGCTGTCACTGGCCGAGTTCGCCGCTGACGATCACGCGCCGCCGTCGCTGGCGCTGTCCGCGCCGCTGCATTGGAACGTCCCCGATCTGGAGCGCGAAGTCGCCCAGCGCCGCGCCGCACTGGCCAGCGAGTCCGACGCGCTGCAAAAAGACATTCGCAGCCTGCGCAACCTGATGACGCTGCGCAGCGGCCCGGTCGAAAACTGGCTGGCGCTGAAGGAAAAGGAAATGCCCAACGCCAGCGCGCTGCTGGAGCACCAGACGCGCTGCGCCCAGGCTCAGGCGCTGGGCGACTGGTTCAAGCCCGCCGAACACGCGCCTTACGTCGAGCAGCTGCACCAGGAAATGAACGGCTTCATGGCCGTGGCCAGTAATTTCGTCCGCGACCTGACGCTGTTCGAGCGCCGCGTCGAGGGCTTTAACCGCGAGCTGCAAAAAGCCCTGGGCGAGACCGAACGCTTCGAGCGTTTCCGTGATTTATCCGTCACGGTACGCTCCGATGTCGGGCAGATCGGCCCGATGAAGCTGCTGCGCCACATGCAGGAAGTCCACGACGGCAAAAGCTTGGCCAGCGGCCTGTTCGGCACCGCGCAGGGCGAGCTGCCCGGCGAGGACGAGGCCGCGCTGATCCGCGCCTTTCGCGACATCCTGCCCGGCGACGGCGTGCTGCGCGTCAACCTCAACGAGCAGGTGCGCCTCGAATGTTCCTTGATTGAAAACGGCCAGCGCCGCATCATCCGCAGCGAAGAGGACTTCCGCGCCGTCTCGTCCAACGGCAACACGGCGCTGATCACCGCGATGTTTTTGATGGGCTTTGTGCAGATGATTCGCGGTGCCGATTCACCCGTGCGCCTGACCTGGGTGACGGACGAAATCGGCCGCTTTGACCCGAACAACCTGGGCGCTTTTTTACATACGCTGGACGCGCACCGCATTGACGTCATCAGCGCCTCACCGAGCGTCGATCCGGCGCTGGCGCGGTTTTTCCCGAGGCTGTGCATTTTTGAGGACACCGGGGCGATTGCCACGTCGGAAACCCCGGTACAGGAAGGCGTTTATGTCCCGGCTTGATTCCGCCCTTAAACGACTGGCCGAAGGCTGCTTTGTCTGCGCCGTGCATTACCCCGAGGAATACGCCGCGCTGCAGGACGCCGACGGGCGCGCGCGCGCCGAAGCCTGGCTCTCGGCCATCGGCTACCGGCTGGCGCGGCTGGACGCGGAAGGGGCTTTTTTCATGGCCCACGCCGTCGTCACCGCCGAGCTGAGAAACCGGCTGCGCGACGAGCTGCGCACGGTGCGCGGCAAACTGGAGCCGGTCGTCGGTTTCATGGAAACGCTGCGCCAGGCGCAGGGCCGGCATCCGCAGATTCACGCCGGCGACATGCTCTGGGAGTCCGAGATCAGCGAAGCGGTGCGCGGCTCGGCGCTGTTAGAACGGCGCCTGCTGGAGATGCGCGAGATCGGCGGCGCCCGCGTCACTGACTCGGCCATTGACCGGGTGCGGCGCATGCTGGCCCAGCTGCAAAACGACGGCTACCTGGTCGAAACCAACCCGACCAACAAGGGCTACCGCGTCACCGGCAAGATTGATTATTTATATCAGCTGATCGGCTTTATCGCCGAAAACACCAGCCACCTGTCCGACGAAGTGATGGGCGAGCCGGACGGCGCCCAGTCGCGGCTGGACGGGGCGCCCGGCGAGGCGGGCGGAGACGCCGCCGCATGAGCTCGCCGATCAGGGACTTGCTGCACACGCTCAGCCGCCATGCCGATCTGGTGCAAAGCGGTTTGTTGGATGTGGTCTGCAGCGAAGCCGACAGCTCGCCCGCCGCCATCGCCGCGCTGCGCCAGGCCAGCGCGCTGCGCCCGGCAGGCGACGAAGGCTGGCGCCTGCACCCCAGGCTGCGTGATTATTTGCAAGACCATTTGCAGCTGTTTCCGGCGTTCCAGAGCCTGGCGGAAATCGGCTCGCGCATCAGCCAGCTCGATGCGCTGTGGGCTGAAATCGCCCAGGTGCGCCAAGACGCCGATCAGGAGGCGCTGGCCGGTCTGATGCTGACGCTGCACAGCACGGTGTTTGACATTGTGGACAGCATGGAGCGCAACCTGCTGCTGCTGCAAACCTTGATGAGTACGCGCTTTGGCAACGTTAAAACGCTGCAGGCCAAAAAAAGTCAAAACCGCTATTACCAGCAGCAAACCGCGATGCTGGCCGCCGATTTAAGCCGTCTGGCCGTGATGGCCGGGGAGCTGGAGCGCCAGGCCAGCGCCTGGGCGCTAGAGCCGCTGGCGCGCTTTGTCCGGCGCAACCTGCTGGCGCGCCTGGGCGTCTGGCAGCAGGGTTTGTCGGAAATGCAGACGCTGATCCGCACAGAGATTTTCCGCCTGCGCGAAGTCGAGCAGCGCCACCAGCAGCTCTCGCGCATGGATTTGCTGCTGCGCCAGCAGCCGGGCTGGCGCGGTTTTGAGGCCGACCTGAGCGGCGCGATTCCCGATTTTTTGCTCGCCACCCGGCTGCCGCCGCTGGTGGCCCACGCCGCGCCGCTGGACAGCGTGTACGCGGTGCGCCAGGAAATGCGCGCCTTGGCGCGGGCGCTGCCGCCCAAGGCGCTGCCGGTGGCCGACAGCGCGCCGCCGAAACGCTACACCCGCATCATCGACGTGCCGCGCACGGCCGCTGCGCCAACGGCCACGCCAGCGGCCCAGGCGCTGGAGCGGCTGGCACGCGACGTGATTGCGGCGGGCAGCGCCGGGCTGCATCTGGCCGCCTGGCGCCAGCGCGACGCGGCGGCGCAGGCGATGGCACCGCATGTCTGGCTGGTGTTTGCGGTGATGGCGCTGCGCGGGCGCGGCATGCGGGTGGAGCTGCTGGATGCTCAGACGCGCGCCGGTGAGCATTTTGCGCACCGCTTTGACGATGCGCTGGCCCGCGCTGCACCAAGCGCCTGAAAGGGCGAACTGCTGACTTAGCGTCGGCTCAGCAGACGTTGCCAGAGATGGGCAATCAAGGAGCTGACCGCAGGCTGAATCGCCTCCGCAGCTTGAGCCTGCGGCTTGTCTGAGCGGCTGTTGCCGTCCGGTTTCGCCGCTGTATCGACCACCTGAACATGGCCGTGCAGCTGCAGCGCCTCGATCAGCATGAAAACCTGCGAGTCGGGCAGGTTCAGCAGCAGCGGCAGCAGCGAAGCAGCACTGGGCTTGCGCGCCAGCAGCGCGCACAGGCGCGCCATTGAGGGCTGGACTTCTTGCGGGAGGTGCGTCAGCGAGGGCCAGGACAGCAGGCGCACCACCTTGAACTGGAACGAATAGTCCTGCGGCTGGCGTTGCAACTGCTCCAGGCGCTGCAGCAGCAAGTTCCAGCACAGCCCGACCAGCGGCTGGCCCTGCGGTCTGGAGTCGTCATCCTGCAGGGAGCTCAAGGGCGCAATCTCCGGGCTGGCCAGAGACGGCAGCGCCGAGTCCTGAATATTGCTGTGGTAACGGCCCTGAGTCGGATACACGGACACATAGCGGGAGTCGGCAAAAAACACGCGTGTGGGATGGGGTGCAATCATGGCTTTTTGCAACCAGACTGGCATGTAGCTCGCAGAAAGTGTCATTTTCCAAACCCTCTTCTGGTAGAAATAAAAAATCCAGTTTTGTCCCGGACAAACACCCAGGCGTCAGGCCACGAGTCACAAACGCCTCTGAGAGAGACGGGTCAACTATGGCCTTTTTCCTGCAAGAATTACAGTGAAGAAACCTCCAGTCATCAAGCTAAAGTGTGACTTTTTAGACAAATTGAAAAATTAATTTTTCAATTTGTCCACGACATAATTTTAATCGAAGGCCGGATGTGATGTCAAAAGCAGGGCGCCTCAGCCGCTGATACGCCAGCTGGCGACCTGCTGGGCCAGCGATTCAAGGGCCTGGATGGCCAGGACACCCGGTATTTTTTGCTGGTAGAGCGCCGCGCATTGACCGCCCGCCCAGATGGCCATGCGCGGGGGCAATTGATGCCTCAATGCGCTCAGGCCGGTCACGACCGTTTTAGCGCTCAGCAGCGCGGTAAAGCTCAGCACCACAATGTCCGCCTTGTGCGCCACTGCCGCCTGCGCAATGCCGCTGATCGGCGTTTGTGTCCCCAGGGACAGGCACTGGCAGCCTTCGAGCGCCAGCAGGCCTTCGACCATGAGCAGGCCCAGGCCATGCGGCTCATGGGGGAAAGTGCTCAGCAGCACGCGCGGCGTGCCCAGGCCTCTGGGCGAGGCAATGCTGGCCATTGCGTTGCGCAGCACGCCGGTGACGCATTCCGTATAGAGATGCTCCTCGAACACCTCAAAGCGTCCCCGCATCCAGGCATCGCCGACAGCCGTGTTCAGCGGCGCCATGACGAGGGTGATGAAGCGGATCAGGCCGATACGCAGTATCGACTGGGCCAGCTCCAGACGCAGATTGTGCATATCATGCCGGGCAATCAGGTCTAGATAAAAGGCCAGCCCGAGCGGGTCGTCCAGTACAGGCGGGGGCAAGAACGGCGCGATGGGCGCCGCCGCAACCAGCGCCTGCAACTCCAGCAACTTCAGCAACTCCAGCGCCACAATGTGCCGGGGGCGGTAGCCCGCATCCATCAGTCGGCGCACGCAGCGCAGACGCGCCACCTGCTCGGGGGGGTACAGCCTGTCGCCCGCGCCGTCACGCCCCGGATTGGGAAAACCATAGCGGCGCTCCCAAACCCGCAAGGTGTCCTTGGCCAGCCCGGTGTCTCTTTCTACATCCGCAATCGAAAAAAATCCCGTTGCCAGCGTGTGCGTACCATTACTCATCAAGAAAAAACCTTTGATTTGAAAAATTGAATGCAAGCCCCGCATCGCCATGTGGATAGCCAAAGGCAAGGATATAAGCGGAGTTAGACAAAATTTGCTGGAGCAGCAAAATTGTCATAGACATATTAGGCTTAATCGCCTGCCATCCGTCCTGCGGATGCCCACGGGCTTGGACCTTTGCGGGATTGCCGAACAAGTGCGCAAATTTGTACGAAAGCCTTGACTGCGGCCAGTGCCCTACGCCTCAAAATTAGCGGTAGGTCGGGGGGCTTGTCGCTTACCAGCTGCACTCATCCCAGACTTTTTTTGAGCCAGTCCAGCTCCATTTTCAGGCGCCCGATCTCGCTGTACAGGCGCTCCGGCGCGCTGTGCGCGGCCACCGGTTGTGGCCCGCGCTTGCCCTCGAACAGCGTGCCTGCCTTCTCCTGGATGTCCTTCTTCCACTGGCCGACCTGCACCGGGTGGACGCCGAACTCCTGGCCGATCTCGTTGATCGTCCTGGCCCCGCGCAGGGCTTCGAGTCCCACCTTCGCCTTGAACTCCGGCAGGTGGACTTTGCGCTTTTTCGCTTCGCTCATGATTTACCCCATTTCTTCGACAGTGTCCTGCTTAAATTGGTGTCTGAAATATGGGGTCCACTTTAGTCAGCGGCGTTGGCGAACGTGCTGCTCAGGACAAGGATGGTGGCAATCAGGATTTGCATTTTTTTTCTATCTGTGAACGCCGTGAATTTACGGCGCAGCATCGGCTGATGGACGAAGTGTGGCTCCGTTGGCGTGAACCTGGGCAAACAGGGACATTCAAAGCGCCTAACATTGAGCGATGAATACATTGCAGCCAAACAAACTGTTGCTGTCCAAGTGGACTGCCGTCAAACCCATCGCAAAGGAAAAGCACTTTCTTGTTTCAAAAGTGGTGGCTCCTGAACTCGAGTCAAGCAAGGTCGAGTGGATTGAGTTGGAGGCCGTGCATTCCAAGGCTTCCCGCCGGATGCCTTGGAAAGAACTGCAGGACGACACCCAGTGGCGACGGGGGTGGGCTTAAGAATCGGATTGCGGCTCGCAAAAATGCTGCAGGCCGCGTGCGGGTCCCCCGCCACTCAGCTGGAGCCGGGCAAGGTGAGCGAGCAAAGAGGCTGCCAATGAAGTGGGGATGATGAATTCAACACGATAAAGCTGGGCGATTCCCGCCTGAACCGGTGCGCTGTTTTTCTCGATGAGATCTAAACAACATCCTGGAGCCGGACCATCGGGCCGTCATGCTGGGCGCGAGAGCGATGCTCAACTTCAAGTCATTTCCAGCCAGCAATGCCCCGACCAGCATGGCAGGCACCTGATCCGCAAAGCTCAGCTCCTGCTGGAAGGCTGCGATGTGCTGTTTTTTTATCGACCAATTTTGTGCATTGACAGGAAAAAGTCCGTTCTATTTGAGGCGCGCCCCCATTTCTGGCTTCCAACCACGCTTAGCAAGCGGCAAGGCGGCAGAACCCTTGATCTGACGCTGATGCGTTAAATGATTTGCCTCGTCTCATGGCGTGGCCACTATCCACGCTGAAAACCCCCAGAAAAGGAGAAATTGATGAGCCTGATTCAAGCCCTTCCCGCCGGGCCGCTGGACATCGTCGGCGACATCCACGGCGAATACGAGGCCCTGTGCAGCCTGATGGCCCACCTGGGCTACGACCAGCAAGGCAACCATCCTGACAACCGCACCCTGGTCTTTGTCGGCGACTTTTGCGACCGGGGGCCGGACAGTCCGGCGGTGCTGGCGCTGGCGCAGGAGCTGGTGGAATCCGGCCGGGCCGTGGCCGTGCTGGGCAATCACGAAATCAACCTGCTGCGCGAAGACGCCAAGGATGGCTCTGGCTGGTTTTTTGACGCGCGCGCGCAGCAGGACCATGAAAAATACGCGCCCTACCAGCGCCTTGAGGCGGCGGCGCGCGCGCGCATGCTGCGCTTTTTGTCGCGGCTGCCGATCGGCCTGGAGCGCGCCGACCTGCGCGTCGTCCACGCGGCGTGGCTGCCCGAACAGATCGAAGTCGCCAGGGCATTGCCGCTGGGCAGCGTTCGCCAGCATTACGACCAGTGGGAACTGGCCGCCCGGCGCGAAGCGGCCGAAACCGAGCTGGAGCAGCATATGGCCGCAGAGCTGGAGCGCTGGGAGCATGGCCTGGAGAACCGGCACCGGCAGCCGCCTTTTTTACACGCCCATGCGCAGTTCGAGTTGAACAAGCAGATGTTCAATCCGTTCAAGGTCTTGACTTCCGGAGTGGAGCGCCAGGGCACTGTCCCCTTTTATGCCAGCGGCAAGTGGCGCTTCGTGCAGCGGGTGCGCTGGTGGGACGAGTACGAAGACCCGACGCCGGTGGTCATCGGCCACTATTGGCGGCGCCTGCACCAAGTTGACTGCAGCGCGCTGGGCAAGAGCGAGCCGGACCTGTTTGACAACATCGCGCCGCTGGCTTGGCACGGCCGGCAGCGCAACGTGTTCTGCGTGGACTTTTCGGCGGGCGGGCGCTGGACGGAGCGCAAGGCTGGCAGCGTGCTCGGGCAGCATTTCAAGCTGGCCGCGCTGCGCTGGCCCGAGCGGATCGTGCAGTTCGACGATGGTCAGCAGGAAATGACGCAGCACGCTGCGCCGGGATAACGGGATAAAGACACTTTTCCGACGCTTTTGCCAGCTATTCCAGGCCTTTTCTTGCCCGAGTACACCCCCGTTTCAGCACTTGGGTTACCGCTGTTCCTCGGCCAAAGGAGATAAATTAGGCGACTGGTCTAATTCGATGTAAACTCCAGCCCATGCGCAACGCTCACACAGATGTCAAACAACACATCCTCGACACGGGACGAACCATCATTTTGCGCAAAGGCTTCTCGGCCGTCGGCCTGAATGAAATCCTGGCCACGGCGCAGGTGCCCAAAGGCTCTTTCTACCACTACTTCAAGTCCAAGGAAGCCTTTGGCGAGGCCTTGGTAGAGAGCTATGTGGCGGACTACCTGACGCATATCGATGCCCTGCTCCAGCCCGATGGCACCCCGGCTGCCGAGCGCCTGATGCGCTACTGGCGCAGCTGGATGAGCACAGGGGTCAGCCAGAGCGCCGAATGCAACTGCCTGGTGGTCAAGCTCAGCGGCGAGATGTCCGACATGTCCGAAGCGATGCGCGTGGCCTTGCTGCGCGGCACCGACCGCATCCTTGAACGGCTGGAAAAATGCCTTCACGAAGGCCTGCGCGATGGCTCTTTGGCCGGAGATTTCGACGCGCATGAAACGGCCCTGACGCTTTACCAGCTGTGGCTGGGCGCGGCCCTGCTGACCAAATTAAGGCGTGATGCCAGCGCACTGGCTGCGGCCATGACCGCCACCCTCAGCCTGCTAAAGTTGCCGCAGCAGTTCTGCGCCTGACGAATTTTTCGATTTTCCAGGCGCTCCGCCTTTCCCCCTTTTCCGCCCGTACAGAATTTCCAGGCAGGCGCCCTGCGGGTATCTTTTATTCAACAATTAGTTGACTGGTCTATTTAGAAAGATAACCATGCAAAACTTTGACTTTTACAACCCCACCCACATTGCTTTTGGCCAGGGCCGCATTGCCGATCTCGCCAAACTGGTGCCCGCCCATGCCAAGGTGCTGATTCTGGTCGGCGGCGCCAGTGCTGAAAAAACCGGCACGCTGGCCGAAGTGCGCCAGGCGCTGGGCGCGCGCCAGCACAGCACCTTCAGCGGCATTGAGCCCAACCCCAGCTTTGAAACCTCCATGCAGGCGGTGCAGCAGGTGCGCGCCGAGGGCTTTGACTTTTTGTTGGCCGTCGGGGGCGGTTCGGTGATCGATGCTGCCAAGTTCATCGCCGCCGCCGTGCCGTTTGAAGGCGACGCATGGGACATCCTGCTCAAAGGCGGGCGCAACGTGACGCAGGCGCTGCCCTTTGGCACGGTGCTGACGCTGCCGGCCACCGGCTCCGAGATGAACAACGGCTCGGTCATCACCCGGCGCGAGATCGGCGCCAAGCTGCCGTTTCGCAGCCAGCACCTGTTCCCGCTGTTCTCGGTGCTGGACCCGACCAAGACCTACACCCTGCCGCTGGGGCAAATCTCCAACGGCGTGGTCGATGCCTTTGTCCACACCGTCGAGCAGTACCTGACTTACCCGGTCAACGCCCCGGTGCAAGACCGCTTTGCCGAAAGCCTGCTGCAAACCCTGATCGACATCGGCCCGCGCCTGCTGGCCGCGCCCGAGCCGGTTTATGAGGACCGCGCCAACCTGATGTGGGCCGCCACCATGGCGCTCAACGGCCTGATTGGCGCGGGCGTGCCGCAAGACTGGGCCACCCACATGATTGGCCACGAACTGACCGCCCTGCACCACATCGACCACGCCCGCACACTGGCCATCGTGCTGCCTGCGCTGCTCAACGAGTGCCGCGACGCCAAGCGCGCCAAGCTGCTGCAATACGGCGCGCGCGTCTGGGCCATCACCACCGGCAGCGAAGACGAGCGCATCAGCGCCGCGATTGACCAAACCCGCGATTTTTTCGAGCGCATGGGCATTCCCACCCGCCTGAGCGCCTACGACCTGGGCGCCGACGCCATCGACGCGCTGATTGCCCAGCTCGAAGCGCACGGCATGACGAAATTGGGCGAGCACGGCGACATCACCCCCGCCGTCAGCCGCCGCATCCTTGAAGCCGCTCTCTAAACCCTCAGCTGAATTGAAAGTCACAGCCTGACACAGAGCGCAAGCATCAAGCGCCAGTGGCACCTGGCTTCGTGCCCGGTCGGCGCGGGCGCGTGAGCGACGCTGCCAGTTACCCACCCGGCTCGCCCTGGGCGAGGTGATAACAAGTGCAGGGTGGCTGGATTTGCAGGCGCCAAAACGGTTTTGTGGTACCTGCGCCGACGCGCAGGCCGACAATGAACACTTCGACGGCAAAGCCACGGAATAGAGAATGGAGATGACATATACCCCAATGCCATTAAGTTAGTTTTTGACTCCAAGGTAGACTCGGAAATCTGCCACTTTTTGCATGCCTACCGTGACCTCACCGACAGCCATCAGCGATTAGTCAGAAACAGCACATTTCCGACAGGAGCGCTTGCCGCCCAGGCCGCGCCAGCGGCCCCAGACCCGACAAACCCGCCCCACAAACCCCGTTCCCCGCCGTCGGCAGGCGTGAAAAGCAGGTGGCATGCACCTTGCGATAAGGCTTCGCAAAGGATGCCGCACATGCCGCTCAATCTCATCATCAACGACACCACCTTGCGCGACGGCGAACAGACCGCCGGGGTGGCGTTCACCGTTGACGAGAAGTGCGCCATTGCCTGCGCCCTGGCCGCAGCCGGCGTGCCGGAGATGGAAATCGGCATTCCCGCCATGGGCGAGGAAGAAATCGCCTGCATCAACGCGATTGCCGCGCTGGAGTTGCCTGCCGCCTTGATGGTCTGGGGGCGCCTCACGGATGGCGACCTGGCCCAGGCGCTGCGCTGCCAGGCCGACATCATCCATTTGTCCATTCCCGTCTCCGATATTCACTTGCGCCATAAATTGCGCCAGAGCCGCGAATGGGTGCTGGCGCAAGTCAGCCGCGTGATGGCGGCGGCGGTGGCCACGGGGCGCAAGGTGTCGCTGGGCGCCGAAGACGCTTCGCGCGCCGACAGCGCTTTTTTAGCAGAAGTGGCCCGGCGTGCCGAAGACTGCGGCGTCAGCCGCATCCGCTTTGCCGACACGCTGGGCGTGCTGGATCCCTTCACCACGTATGAAGCCATCGCCCGCCTGCGCGACGCGGTGGAGATGGAAATTGAAATCCACGCCCACAACGACCTGGGCCTGGCCACCGCCAACACCCTGGCCGCGCTGCGCGCCGGCGCCACCCACGCCAACACCACCGTCAACGGCCTGGGCGAGCGCGCCGGCAACGCGGCGCTGGAAGAAGTCGTGATGGGCGTACGCCATCTGCACCACGCCGAAACCGGCGTCGATACGCACGCGCTGGTGCCGATTTCGCGCCTGGTGGCGCGGGCCTCGGGGCGTCAGGTGGCCTTCAACAAGAGCATCGTCGGCGAGGCCGTGTTCACCCACGAGTCGGGCATCCACATCGACGGGCTACTGAAAAACCCATCGACCTACGAGAGTTTTGACCCGTCCGAGCTGGGCCGGCACCGCCGCACCGTGCTGGGCAAGCATTCGGGCTCGCGGGCTGTGCGCCAGGCTTACGGCGCCATGGGCATCGTGCTTGACGACGACGCGCTGACCGGCCGCGTGCTCTCGCGCATCCGCGAGCACGCCATGCGCATCAAGCTCGAAGCCACGCCCGACGAGTTGTGGGGTTTCCTGCGCGAATCGGCCGCGCCCGTGGTAGCGAACAGCGCAGGCAACGTCCGTAACGCCGGCAACGCCCAAAACGCCCGCACGGCGTCATGAAGCCTGACATGAAACCCGCCGACTACGCCATGCCCGCCCAGCCGCCTGTTGCCTCCGCAGCAACGGCCAGCGCATCGCCCCGCTCCTGGTGGTCCCTGGTGCGCGAGGACGCGCGCTGCGTGCTGGAGCGCGACCCGGCCGCGCGCAGCCTGCTCGAAGTCTGGACGATTTACCCCGGCGTGCAGGCAATTGCGCTGCACCGCCTGGCCCACGCCCTGTGGCAGCGCGGCTGGCGCTACGGGCCGCGCTGGATTTCTTTTTTCTCGCGCTGGCTCACCAACGTGGACATCCATCCGGGCGCGCGCATCGGCATGCGCTTTTTCATTGACCACGGCGCCGGCGTCGTCGTCGGCGAGACGGCGGAAATCGGCCACGATGTAACGATTTACCACGGCGTGACCCTCGGCGGCACCAGCTGGAGCGCCGGCAAGCGCCACCCGACCCTGGGCAACCACGTCGTCGTCGGCGCGGGCGCCAAGATTCTCGGCCCCATCGTGGTGGGCAATCGCGCGCGCATCGCCGCCAATTCCGTGGTGATTGAAGAAGTGCCTGCGGGCGCCACCGTCGTCGGGATTCCCGGCCGCGTCGTCGCGCCGCGCCGCGCCACCACGCACGGGTTCGATCTGGACCACCACCTGATTCCCGACCCCGTCGGCAAGGCGATTTCCTGCCTGTTAGATCGCGTCGCGCAGCTGGAGCGCCAGCTGCAGACGCAAACCCACGCCACCCAGGCCAGCCAGGCCACCCAGACCAGCCAAGCCGCCCAGGCCAGCCGTGCCAGCGTCATGTCCACGCCGGAGACCGCCTGCGGTGCCTGCAACGATCACTGCTCCGAGCCTGGCTTTGACCCCTCCTTTCTTCAACCCGCCACCACGGAGTAAAGCCTCAAATGGAAAACTTCCTTCAACAACTCAAGGCCCTGTCTTCCGCCGAGGATTTCCTGAACTACTTCGGCGTGCCCTTTGACCAGGCCGTGGTCAACGTCAGCCGCCTGCACATCCTCAAGCGCTTTTTTCAATACCTGCGCCAGGAAAAAGGCATTGACCAGAACGACGAGGTGCAGCTGTTCACCACCTACCGCGCGCTGCTGGTCAAGGCTTACGGCGACTTCGTGACCTCCACGCCGGCGCAGGAAAAAGTTTTCAAGGTGTTCCAGGACACCAACGGCAAACAGCATGTGACGCTCGACAGCCTCAAGGCCTCGATCCCGCAGCGCGCTTTAACCTAAGAAAGACCCACGGCCATGCACATCGTCGTCTGTATCAAGCAGGTTCCCGATTCGGCGCAGATTCGCGTCCATCCGGTGACCAACACCATCATGCGCCAGGGCGTTCCGGCCATCGTGAACCCGTATGACCTGTTCTCGCTCGAAGAAGCCCTGCGATTAAAAGACAAGTTCGGCGGCAAGGTGACCATGCTGTGCATGGGGCCGCCGCAGGCCGAAGAAGCGCTGCGCAAGTGCATCAGTTTTGGTGCCGACGACGCCGTGCTGGTGACCGACCGCGCCTTTGCCGGCGCCGACACGCTGGCTACTTCATACGCCCTGAGCGCCGGCGTGCGCCAGATTGCGAAAGAACAAGCCGTCGATATCGTCTTCACCGGCAAGCAGACGATTGACGGCGACACGGCCCAAGTCGGCCCCGGCATCGCCAAGCGCATGGGCCTGCAGCTGCTGACCTACGTTTCGCGCATCGTCGAAGTCGATCTGGAAGCGCGCACCATCACGGTAGAGCGCCGCGCCGAAGGCGGCGTGCAGGTGCTGAAAACCTCGCTGCCGTGCCTCATCACGATGCTGGAAAACACCAACGAGATGCGTTTTGCGAATCTGCCCGCGATGATCCACGCCGCCGCCTACCCGGTGCGCAAGTGGAGCAAGGAAGACGCCGGCGTCGAAGACCTGAACAAGATCGGTCTCAAGGGCTCGCCCACGGTGGTGAGCAAGGTCTTCGGCCCCACGCCGCGCAGCGAGAAAGTCGAGATGCTGGACCTGGAAACGTCCAACCTGCGCGATGTCTCGCTCAACCTGATCCAGAAGATTTTTACCCGCCACCCGACGCTCGAAGCTGACCTATTGATGAAGGAACTGACATGAGCCAAGCACCTACCCCCGCCGCCGCGCCGGCCAAGCGCCCCGCCGCCCGAGGCGGGCGCAACCTGGAGCTGTCCGAAGAACTCAAGGCCTACAAGGGCGTGTGGGTTTTCATCGAGCATGACCGAGGCCATGTCCACAGCGTGTCCTGGGAACTCGTCGGCGAAGCGCGCAAGCTCGCCGACAACCTGGGCTGCCAGGTCAGCGCCATCTTGCTCGGCGGGCCGGACGAGCCGCTGGAGAAATTCGCCGCCGAGGCCTTCACGTTTGGCGCGGACAAAGCCTACATCATGAAAGACCCGGTGCTTAAAGGCTACCGCAACGAGCCTTTCACCAAGGGCATGACCGACCTGGTGAACAAGTACCAGCCGGAAATCTTTTTGTTAGGTGCCACCTCGATGGGCCGCGACCTGGCCGGCTCTGTCGCCACGACGCTGCTCACGGGCCTGACCGCCGACTGCACCGAACTCAAAATCGACCCGGCCACGCGCGCCCTGGCCGCGACGCGCCCGACCTTCGGCGGCTCGCTGTACTGCACCATCATGACGCTGGCTTACCGCCCGCAGATGGCCACGGTGCGCCCCCGCGTGATGCTGATGCCGCGCGCCGATGCCAGCCGCACGGGCGACATCACCTATGACACGCTGGGCATGGTGGAAACGCAGATCGTCACCAAGATGCTGGACTTCATCGCCGACGCCAACAGCAACAAGATCAATTTGCCTTACGCAGACGTGATCGTCAGCGGCGGCAAGGGCCTGAAAAACCCCGAAAATTTTAAACTGGTGTTCGAGCTGGCCAGAGTGCTTGGCGGCGAAGTCGGCTCGACCCGCCCCTGCGTGCAGGCCGGCTGGGTAGAAGCGGACCGGCAAGTCGGCCAGACCGGCAAGACGGTGCGCCCCAAGCTCTACATTGCCGCCGGGATTTCCGGTGCGATTCAACACCGCGTCGGCTGCGAGGCGGCCGATGTGATCGTCGCCATCAACACCGACGTGAACGCGCCGATTTTTGAATTCGCGCACTACGGCATCGTCGGCAACGCCATGCAGGTGCTGCCCGCGCTGACCCAGGCTTTTGCCGCCCATCTGGCGCTGCGCAGCCGCCAGGTGGCTTGAGTTGCTGACCGCTCACAGGAGAACGACATGAAAAAAACCTCCCAATTCGACGCCATCGTCGTCGGCGCCGGCCCCTCGGGCAACGCTTGCGCCTACACCCTGGCCAAGGCGGGCCTCAAGGTGCTGCAGATCGAGCGCGGCGAGTACCCCGGTAGCAAAAATGTCCAGGGCGCGATTCTGTACGCCAACGCGCTGGAACAGATCATCCCGGACTTCCGCGATGACGCGCCGCTGGAGCGCCACATCATCGAGCAGCGCATGTGGCTGCTCGACGAAACCTCCTTTGTCGGCACCCACATCCGCAGCGAAGACTACAACAAGCCGCCCTACAACCGCTACACCATCATCCGGGCGCAGTTCGACAAGTGGTTCAGCTCAAAAGTGCGCGAAGCCGGCGCCTTGCTCATTTGCGAAACCACGGTGAACCACCTGATCATGGACGGCGACCAGGTGGTGGGCGTGAGCTGCGACCGGCTGCAGGGCGAGGTCTTTGCCGACGTGGTGATCCTGGCCGACGGCGTGAATTCAACGCTGGCGCGCAAGGCCGGGCTGCACGGCGAGATCAAGGCCGAGAACGTCGCCCTGGCGGTGAAAGAAATCCTGTTCATGCCCGAAGATTTAATTCGCCAGCGCTTCAGCGTCGGCGAGGAGTCCGGCGTCGTGATCGAGATGGTGGGGCGCATCACCGACGGCATGATGGGCACGGGTTTCCTGTACACGAACAAGGAGTCGTTGACCATCGGCGTGGGCTGCATGCTGGGCGACTTTAAAAACAACCCGAACCGCACCAGCCCTTACGCGCTGCTCGAACAGATGAAGCGCCACCCGGCCATCGCCCCTTTGATCGAAGGCGGCGAGATGAAAGAATACTGCGCCCACCTGATCCCTGAAGGCGGCTTTCATGCCATTCCGCAAATCTACGGCAACGGCTGGATGATCGTCGGCGACTCGGGCGGCTTTGTGAACGCCGTGCATCGCGAAGGCTCGAACCTGGCCATGACCACCGGGCGCCTGGCCGCCGAAACGGTGATTGCCGCCAAGGCCGCCGGCAATGGCTACCGCGCCGATGCGCTCAAGCCCTACAAGGCGGCGCTGGACGACAGCTTCGTGATGAAAGACCTGCACAAGTACCGCGACATGCCCACCGTGTTGCACAAGAACCCGCAGTTCTTCACCAGCTACCCGGACATGGTGGCGCAGGCCGCGCGCACCATGATCACCGTCGATGGCATCGACAAAAAGACCAAGGAACGCGAAATTTTTGCCAACTTCCGCAAGACCCGCAAGCTCACCGGCTTGGTCGGCGATGCGTACAAACTCTGGAAGGCCATCCGATGACTGCCATTACCGTGAATGTGGAAGAAAAGCTCTTCCAGAACCGCTACCGCGTCGATACGGGCCGGCCGCACATCAAGATCAAGAGTGCCGATGTCTGCACCAACGAGTGCGCGGTGAAAAGCTGCACCTTTGTCTGCCCGGCGTCTTGCTACAAGATCGAGGGCAACGGCACCGTCACCCTGATCACCGACGGCTGCCTGGAGTGCGGCAGCTGCCGCATCATCTGCAGCGAGCACCTGAACGTCGATTGGGAATACCCGCGCGGCGGCCACGGCATCCTGTTCAAGTTCGGTTAACGCAAAGGTCACGCATCATGGGAAAACCACAACGCCACGTTTTCGTCTGCACCCAGAACCGCCCGCCCACGCACCCGCGCGGCTCGTGCGGTGCCAAGGGCTCGGTTGCGGTACTGCAGGCCTTCTGGGCCGAGCAGCAAAAGCGCCAAGCCTATGAAAAAATCGGCATCACCAATTCCGGCTGCGTCGGCCCCTGCGAGATGGGCGCCAATGTGCTGGTCTATCCCGAGGGCGTTCTGTACCGGGGCGTCACGCCCGAGGACGTGAATGAAATCTTCGACAGCCACCTCGAAGGCGGCGTGCCCGTCGAGCGCCTGCTGGCGCCCAAGGCGGCCTGGTGAACTTGCTCACCGGCGTCGAGTCCACGGAGCTGTTCGGCGGCGCGGTCACGCCCGCCGTGCAGCACCTGATCGACGTGGCGCGCAACGCGCCGCCCGCGCAGGTGGAGGCGGCGCTGTGGACGGCGGTGGCCACCGCGCCGGAGCAACTGCCGCTCTATTAGCTGCTGTACAAGCTGCGCGCCGACTCGCAAGACCATTTAGGCGCCAGCGTGGTCGCCAAGCTGTTGCAGGAAAGCGCGCCATTGCACTGCGCAGCGCGCCATAGGTCGACTCAAGCGGGATTTTTTGCCCTGACTGCGCTCTCAAAGCGTTGTTCAGCGAAGATAAGTCAGTCATAAAAAATTTTAAACACTAAAATTTCAATTTGAAATCTTGGCCAAAATTTTCTAATATATCGCCAACATCAGCCTCAAGCATTTCCAGCGTTCGACATTTTACGGCCATCCAGACATATTTCATTTGC
>JBBRWN010000019.1:0-56826 GCA_038249155.1 Burkholderiales bacterium
ACTTCGCGGATCGTGCGCTTTCCACGCGCCAGCAGCTTGATGACGGCCTGCTCGACAAAGGCTTCGGAATAGTTTGTTTTCATGAGTTTGTATGCATCTAAAAAGGATTTTTAGAGGCGACAACTAGTCTGACACAGGGGGCCAGAGGCCCAATACGCGCAGGATTGAGGCCACGGCGCTTGAACAGGCGGTCCATCAGCAGCATGCCCCAGCCGTCAGGCAGCGCGTCATAAACCGGTCCGGGCAGTCCCATTTGATGCGCGGGAAAGTCCTTGCGCAGCTTGGGTCCGTTCAAGGCCAGCGTGTAGGCCGACAGTTCCAGGCCCCGGCGCCTGGCCTCATCGCTGTACTCGAACGCAATCAGCGGGCGGCCGGTGATGGCGTTCGAGGATGCCAGCGTACCCCAGCGCCAATGCTCGCCCCAGCCGTCGTAGTAAACGTCCGCTTGTTCAGGCATTGCCGGACTTCCCTCTGACGCGCTGACGCTTGGCGCTGTTTTCGTAGCGAACGATGTCGTCCAGGCTGTCCAGCGTCGGCTTGAACAGCGCTTGCAGCTCCTTGACGCGCCCCAGCACCATGGCCACGCGGACCACGTTCTCGAAGCCCACGTTTCGGCCCGCTTCCAGATTGGACACGGTGTTGACGCCGATGCCGGCGCGTGCGGCCACGTCGGCCTGGGTCATCTGCCGGGAAAGCCGTTCTTTGCGCAGGCGCTCACAGAGCAGCTTGACAATTTCACCGGGTTTGCTGAAGATTAAATCCATAATTTTGTGTGTTATATCGTGATAAATGACTTAATACCCACTATTTTAGAGTTATGAAGGCTCTTGGTAAAGCTGGCTGATTCTCAAATTACGGGGCTTGTCCGCCTTCACACTTCCCCAGCCGCCCCACCCCGAAACTCCCCCGGCGACTTCCCAGTCCAGCCCTTAAACGCCCGGATAAAACTCTTTTCATTCAAAAACCCCGCCGCCTCGGCCACCTGCTTGATCGGCCGCCCGGTGCGCAGCAGCAGCTCCATCGCCCTCTCGCGCCGCACCTCGTCCTTGAGCGCCTGCAGCGACGCGCCTTCCTCCTTCAGTTGCCGGTGCAGCGTGCGCGGCGAGACATGCAGCAGTGCGGCCAGGGCGCCTGCGCTGTGCGTCTGCGCCGGGTGCGCGGCCAGCGCCTGGCGCACGCGCTGCACCAGCAGGCGGTCACGCCGGTAGGGCAGCACCGTCAGCGGCAGGGCGCGCTGGAGCATCTGCTGCAGCGCCCGCTCGTCGCGCCGCAGCGCCAGCGCCAGGTACCTAGCGTCAAAGCGGATCGCGGCCGGCGCGCTGTCGAACACCGTCGGCCCGGAAAACAGCACGCCATAGGCGCCCTGGTGCGCCGACGCGGCAAACGGGAACTGCGCGCCCAGCAGCGGAATGCGCGAGTCGATCAGCCAGCAGGCCACGCCCAGGATGTTGCGCAGCACCGAGACCAGGCAGAACTCGCGCAATTCGCCCAGATCGCGCTGCTCGCTAATCGCCAGTTGGGCGGTGTCGCCGCTGACCGTCAGGCTGAGCGCGATGTCGTCGGCGATCAGGCCGTGGTGGCGGCACCAGCGCTTGAGCGCCACGCCCAGGCTGGGCGCGGTGAGCGACGCGCGCGCCAGCATGCCGTAGCTGCCCCAGGGCAGGCGCCGGCTGAACCAGCCCAGCGCCTCGTCGTCCAGCTCCAGCATGGCGGCGCCCGAGATGCGCTCCATCTGCCAGGCGGTGATGCGCGCTGTTTCATCGTGCAGCAGTGACGGCGCGATTTGTGCCTGCGCCAGGGCCGCGTTCGGGCTCAAGCCCCGGCGCGCGTAGGCCAGCGCAATCGCCCGCACGAACGCCATGGGCGTCACGGCGGGCGCGGCGGCCGGGCGCGGGCTGGCGGTAGCTGCGCTGGCAGTGGTGGCGCCGAAAGGCTTGATGCCGCCAGTGTCTGTGTCAGGAATTGGGGTGCTGGAAGTGGCAGCGCCGGACGTGTCCAGAGCAGGCGGGGTAGGGCGATCAGGCATGGCCGCCAGTGTGCCTGCCAGTGGCACGATTTGCAACCATCATGGCTAGTCCCTATGGCGCAGCCAGCGCGGGATGCGCCATACTGCCAAAAGACGCCCGCACAGGCGCAGCAAGGAGACAAACCCATGAACCCAGCACTTCCCGCATCGCCACCATCGGCAGCGCCGCCCGCCCCCTTTTTTACTAGCAGCTATGCCCGTGGCGCCACCGACACGCCGCTGATCGAGCAGACCATCGGCGCTTTTTTTGACGTCATGGCCGCGCGCCAGCCCGAGCAGGAGGCGCTGGTGAGCAGTCACCAGGGCCTGCGCTACAGCTACCGCGAACTCCAGCGCGAAACCGACCGGCTGGCCAGCGCGCTGCTCGGCCTGGGCCTGCAGCCGGGCGAGCGCGTCGGCATCTGGTCGCACAACAACGCGCAGTGGGTCTTGATGCAGCTGGCCACCGCAAAAATCGGCCTGATCCTGGTCAACATCAACCCGGCTTACCGCACCGCCGAAGTCGAGTACGCGCTGAACAAGGTCAACTGCAAGGCGCTGGTGACGATGGCCCGGTTCAAGACGAGCGACTATCTGGCCATGCTGCGCGAGCTGGCGCCCGAGTGGGCGCATGGCCAGCCGGGCCAGCTCGAATCCGTGGTCCTGCCGCACCTGCGCAGCGTGATCTGGATCGACGAGGCGGGGCAGGGCGGCGCAGAGGCAGATCAGCCCGGCTTCATGCGCTTTTCCAGCCTGCTGGCCAGCGGCGACCCGGACGATGCGCGAATTGCCGCCATCGCCGCCACGCTCAAGGCCACGGACCCGATCAACATCCAGTTCACCAGCGGCACGACGGGTTTTCCCAAGGGCGCGACGCTGACGCACCGCAACATCCTGAACAACGGCTTTTTTATCGGCGAGGCGATGCGGCTCACGCCCGCTGACCGGCTGTGCATTCCGGTGCCGCTGTACCACTGCTTCGGCATGGTGCTGGGCAACCTGGCGTGCCTGACGCACGGCGCCACCATCGTCTATCCGAACGACGGGTTTGAGCCGCTTTCCGTCTTGCAGACGGTCCAAAACGAGAAATGCACCGGCCTGCACGGCGTGCCGACGATGTTCATCGCCGAGCTGGACCATCCGCGCTTTGCCGAGTTTGATCTTTCCACCCTGCGCACCGGCATCATGGCCGGCTCGCCGTGCCCGACCGAGGTCATGAAGCGCGTGGTCAGCGATATGCACCTGAGCCAGATCACCATTGCCTACGGCATGACCGAAACCAGCCCGGTGAGCTGCCAGAGTTCTGTCGATACGCCGCTTGATAAACGCGTGTCCACCGTCGGCCTGGTGCAGCCGCACCTGGAAGTCAAGATCATCGACGCCGACAGCGGCGAGATCGCCCTGCCCGGCGTGTCGGGCGAACTCTGCACGCGCGGCTATTCCGTCATGCACGGCTACTGGGACGACCCGGTGCGCACCCACGAAGCCATCGACCTTGAGGGCTGGATGCACACCGGCGACCTGGCCACGATGGACGCCGAGGGCTATGTGAACATCGTCGGGCGCATCAAGGACATGGTGATTCGCGGCGGCGAGAACATTTATCCGCGTGAGATTGAAGAGTTCCTCTACCGCCACCCGAAAGTGCAGGATGTGCAGGTGGTGGGCCTGCCGGATAAACGCTACGGCGAGGAGCTGTGCGCCTGGATCGTCACGCGCCCCGGCGAGACGCTGGCCGAGGACGAGATTCGCGAATTCTGCAAGGGCCAGATTGCGCACTACAAGGTGCCGCGCTACATCCGCTTCGTGCCGGGTTTCCCGATGACGGTGACCGGCAAGATCCAGAAATTCAAGATTCGCGACGAAATGAAAAACCAGCTCGGGCTGCAGGAAGACAAGACCGCCTGAGCGCCACCGGCCTTCACAAAGAACACCTCCAGGAAACCATGACCACGCTCGCCACCCAACTCAACGCCCGTTCCGCCGATTTCCAGGCCAATGCCGCCGCCATGCGCGCCTTGGTGGACGATCTGCATGTCCAGCTTGCCAAAAGCGCCGCCGGCGGGGGCGAAACCGCTAGAGCCAAACACACCGCGCGCGGCAAGCTGCTGCCGCGTGAGCGCGTCCAAATGCTGCTCGATCCCGGCACGCCGTTTCTCGAAGTCGCGCCGCTGGCCGCGCTGGGCATGTACCACGGCGACGCGCCCTGCGCCGGCTTGATCATCGGCATCGGCCGCGTCAGCGGCGTGGACTGCATGATTGTCTGCAACGACGCGACGGTCAAAGGCGGCACCTACTACCCGCTGACGGTGAAAAAACACCTGCGCGCCCAGGAAATCGCCCAGCAAAACAACCTGACCTGCATTTATTTAGTCGATTCCGGCGGCGCCAATCTGCCCAATCAGGATGAAGTTTTTCCAGACCGAGACCATTTCGGGCGCATCTTTTTCAACCAGGCGACCATGAGTTCGCTGGGCATTTCGCAGATTGCCGTGGTGATGGGCAGTTGCACGGCGGGCGGCGCCTATGTGCCGGCGATGAGCGACGAGTCCATCATCGTCAAGAACCAGGGCACGATTTTCCTGGGCGGCCCGCCCTTGGTGAAAGCCGCGACGGGCGAAGTCGTCAGCGCCGAAGACCTGGGCGGCGGCGACGTGCATACGCGCCTGTCCGGCGTGGTGGATCATCTGGCGCAAAACGACATGCACGCGCTGGCGCTGGCCCGCGCTTCGGTCAAAAACCTGAACAAAACCAAAGTCCCGCCCTCAGCGGGTATCGCCCCGGCCGCGCCGCTGTTCCCGGCGCAAGAACTCTACGGCGTGATTCCGACCGACACGCGCAAGCCCTTTGATGTGCGCGAGATCATCGCCCGCATCGTCGATAACAGCGAGTTTGACGAATTTAAATCGCGCTACGGCACCACCCTCGTCTGCGGCTTTGCGCACATCGAGGGCATGGCTGTCGGCATCATCGCCAACAACGGCATTTTGTTCAGCGAGTCGGCATTGAAGGCCACGCACTTCATCGAGCTGTGCTGCCAGCGCAAAATTGCGCTCGTTTTCCTGCAGAACATCACCGGCTTCATGGTCGGGCGCAAGTACGAAAACGAAGGCATCGCGCGCAACGGCGCCAAGATGGTGACGGCTGTTGCCACGGCAGCGGTGCCGAAATTCACCGTCATCATCGGCGGCAGTTTTGGCGCGGGCAACTACGGCATGTGCGGGCGGGCGTTCTCGCCGCGCTTTTTGTGGATGTGGCCGAATGCGCGTATCAGCGTGATGGGCGGCGACCAGGCTGCCGGTGTGCTGGCCACCGTCAAGCGCGACGGCATCGAAGCCAGGGGCGGCGCGTGGAGCGCCGAGGAAGAAGCCGCTTTCAAAGCGCCGATTCGCAGCCAGTACGAGCACCAGGGCCACCCGTATTACGCGACGGCACGCCTGTGGGACGACGGCGTGATCGACCCCGCCGACACGCGCCGCGTGCTGGCACTGGGCCTGAGCGCCGCGCAGAACGCGCCGATTCCCGAGACGAAGTTCGGCCTGTTCAGGATGTGATGCTATGACGAATGCCCTTCAAATCACCCAAACCGGCTCCGTGCTGACCATCACGCTCAGCCGCCCCGACGTGCGCAACGCCTTTAACGACGAGGTGATTGCCGAGCTGACGGCCGCTTTTCAGGACGCAGCCAGCCGCGCCGAAGTGCGCGCCGTGGTGCTAGCGGCCGAGGGAAAAGCCTTTTGCGCCGGCGCCGATTTAAATTGGATGCGCCGCATGGCCGACTACACCCGCGCCGAAAACCTCGCCGACGCGGCCGCGCTGGCCGAGATGCTGCGCGTGATGTACGAATGCCCCAAGCCCACCATTGCCCGCATCCAGGGCGATGTCTATGCGGGCGGCATGGGGCTGGTGGCGGCCTGCGACATGGCCGTCAGCGTGGATACGGCCAACTTTTGCCTGAGCGAAGTCAAGCTGGGCCTGATTCCGGCCACCATCAGCCCGTATGTGATCCGCGCCATGGGCACGCGGGCGGCGCACCGCTATTTTCTGACCGCCGAGCGCTTTGACGCAAAGGAAGCGCACCGCATCGGCTTTGTGCATGAAGTGGTCAGTCTTGAGCAGCTCGACGCCAAGGTGGCCGAATTGACAAATGCCCTCATCAGCGCCAGCCCAAACGCCGTGCGCAGTTGCAAGGCGCTGGTGCAGGATGTCGCCGGGCAGGGCATCGAGGCGCCGCTGATTGGCCGCACCGTCGAGGGCATTGCCGACATCCGCACCAGCCGCGAAGGCCGCGAGGGCGTTCAATCCTTCCTGCAAAAACGCAAGCCGTTCTGGCTGGACTGAGCCCGGCTTGAGGCGCAAGGAGTTTCACCATGCAAGCCCTGGACACGACGCAACTGATGGCGCTCGACACGGCCCAGCTCATCGCGCTGGCCGGCGCGCTCGGCTGGGCCAGTGGCGTGCGGCTGTATCTGGTGGTGCTGCTCACGGGGCTGGCCGGTTACCTGGGCTGGATTCAACTGCCGCAGGGTCTGCACCTGCTCACAAACCCGGTGGTGCTGGGCGCCAGCGGCTGCATGGTGTTCGTCGAATTTTTTGCCGACAAGATTCCGGGGCTCGATTCGCTGTGGGACGTGGTGCATGCCGTCATCCGCATCCCGGCCGGGGCGGCGCTGGCGGCGGGCGTTTTTGGCGCCGACAGCAGCGTGATGGCGCTGGTGGCCGCGCTCATGGGCGGCTCGCTGGCCGCGACCAGCTTTGCCGCCAAAGCCACCAGCCGCGCCGCCATCAACACCTCACCCGAGCCGTTTTCAAATATCGGCGCCTCGCTGCTCGAAGACGGCTTGGTGCCGCTGGGCCTGTGGCTGGCGGTGGCGCATCCCCTGGTTTTCATGCCCGCGCTGGTGGTGCTGCTGGCGCTCAGCGTCTGGCTGATCGCGCTGTGCTGGCGCTTTTTGAAGATTATTTTCACCCGCGTGGCGCGCATTTTCAGCGGCAAGCCTGATCCGGGCCAGCCGCCCGTTTTTTCCCTCAAGTCCCCTTTTTCAAAGAATGACCCGCATGTTTAAAAAAATCCTGATTGCCAATCGCGGCGAAATCGCCTGCCGCGTCGCCGCCACTGCCCGCCGTATGGCGATCAAGACCGTCGCCGTTTATTCCGACGCCGACGCCAGCGCCAAGCATGTGAGCTTTTGCGACGAGGCCATCCACATCGGTGGCAGCGCGCCCAAGGACAGCTACCTGCGCTGGGAAAAGATCATTGAAGCGGCCAAGGCCACCGGCGCCGAGGCGATTCACCCCGGCTACGGCTTTCTGAGCGAGAACGAGGAATTTGCCAAAGCCTGCGCCAGCGCCGGCCTGGTCTTTATCGGCCCGCCCGCGTCGGCGATCAAGGCGATGGGCCTGAAAGCCGAGTCGAAACAATTGATGGAAAAAGCCGGTGTGCCGCTGGTGCCCGGCTACCACGGCGCCGACCAAGACCCGGCCATGCTCAAGCACGAGGCGGACCGCATCGGCTACCCGGTGCTCATCAAAGCCAGCGCCGGCGGCGGCGGCAAGGGCATGCGCGCCGTTGAAAAAGCCGAGGATTTTCTCGCCGCCCTGGCCAGCTGCCAGCGCGAAGCCATCAACAGCTTTGGCAACGACACCGTACTGGTTGAAAAGTATGCCCAGCGCCCGCGCCACATCGAAATCCAGGTGTTCGGCGACACGCACGGCAACTATGTTTATCTGTTTGAGCGCGACTGCTCGGTGCAGCGGCGCCACCAGAAAGTGCTGGAAGAAGCCCCCGCGCCCGGCCTGTCGCCCGAGATGCGCCAGCAGATGGGGCTGGCAGCGGTGGCGGCGGCGCGGGCGGTGAACTACGTCGGCGCGGGCACGGTCGAGTTCATCGTCGAGCAGCGCGCCGACGGCAGCATGAATTTTTTCTTCATGGAAATGAACACCCGGCTGCAAGTCGAACACCCGGTCACCGAAGCCATCACCGGGCTGGACCTGGTCGAGTGGCAACTGCGCGTGGCCTCGGGCGAAAAACTGCCGCTGGCGCAGGAGCAGTTGCGCATCCACGGCCACGCGATTGAAGCGCGCATCTGCGCCGAAACGCCGGACAACAACTTTCTGCCCGCCACCGGCACGCTCAATGTCTATCGCAAACCGGCCTGCACCGCGTTCGAGCGGGCAGAGTTGAACAAAACCGGCGTGGCGGTGCGCATTGACGACGGCGTGCGCGAGGGCGACACGATCTCGCCGTTTTACGATTCCATGGTGGCCAAGCTGATCGTCCACGGCCAGACCCGCGAGGAAGCCCTGGCGCGGCTGGACGAGGCGCTGGCGCAGACCCGCATCGTCGGCCTCTCCACCAATGTGCAGTTCCTGCGCCATGTCGTGCGCAGCCCCTCGTTTGCCCAGGCCAATCTGGACACGGCCTTGATCCCGCGCGAAGCGGCGGTGCTGTTCAAACAGGAGCCGGTGGGCTTGCCGATGGCCGCAGCAGCGGCGATTGCCCAGACGCTGCTGAGCGAAAAAGCCACTGAAAGCGCCGACCCGTTCAGCCGCCGCGACGCCTGGCAAAGCCACGGCGTGACGGTGCGGCCGTTTGAGTTTGAATTCCAGGGCGAGAGCGCCAAGGCGGCCCTGACCTATCTGCACGACGGCGGCCTGCAGCTGAGCATCGGCGAAGTGGCCGGGCCGCTGGTGTTTGCAAAAACTGAAAAAGGCATCGACATCCAGTTCGTCGGCCAGCGCTTGAGCGCCGAGGTCTTCACCCAGGGCGAAGTGGACCACGTCTTTACCGCACGCGGCGCAACCCAGATCACGGCGATTGATCTGCTGGCCCACGCCGGCGAAACCCATGCCGAAGGCGGGCGCCTGACCGCGCCGATGCCGGGCAAGGTGGTGTCGTTTGCTGTGAAAGCGGGCGACAAGGTGGAAAAAGGCCAGCCGCTGGCGGTGATGGAAGCGATGAAAATGGAGCACACGATTGCCGCGCCCGCCGACGGCGTGGTGCTCGAATTGCTCTACGCGCCGGGCGACCAGGTGACGGAAGGCGCGGAATTGCTGAAAATAGGAGACACAAAGGAATCCCCATGAAACTACCCCTTCACGTCAAGCTCGTCGATGTCGGCCCTAGAGACGGCCTGCAGAACGAAAAATCCCCGGTTCCCGCCGCCGTCAAGATCGAGCTGATTCACCGGCTGCAGGACGCGGGTTTGAAAGAAATCGAGGTCACCAGCTTTGTCTCGCCCAAATGGGTGCCGCAGATGGCCGACAACGCGCAGGTGATGACCGGCATTGGGCGCAAGCCCGGCGTGCGCTACTCGGTGCTGACGCCCAATATGCAGGGTCTTGAGGCGGCGCTGGCGCTGCCACGGGGCTTCTGGCCGCATGAAATCGTCGTCTTCGGCGCGGCCAGCGAAGCCTTCAGCCAGCGCAACATCAACTGCTCGATTGCCGAAAGCATGGAGCGCTTCCGCCCGGTGGTGGCCGCTGCCCGGGAAAAAGGCATTTATGTGCGCGGCGCCATTTCCTGCACCGTCGGCTGCCCGTATGAGGGCGAGATTGCGCCCGAGCGCGTCGAGCTGGTGGCGCGCCTGATGAAGGACATCGGCGTGCAACATGTCGGCGTGGCCGACACGATTGGCGTGGGCACGCCGCTCAAGGTGCAGCGCGCGATGGACGCGGCGCTGCGCCATTACGACCTGAGTGACGTGTCCGGCCACTTTCACGACACCTACGGCCAGGCGCTGGCCAACACGCTGGCCTGCCTGGAAATGGGCGTGTGGCAGTTTGACACCTCGGTGGCCGGGCTGGGCGGCTGCCCTTACGCCAAGGGCGCGACCGGCAACGTGGCCACCGAAGACGTGGTCTATCTGCTGCACGGCCTGGGCATTGACACCGGCATTGACCTGGACAAGCTGATTGACGCGGGCCAGTTCATCAGCGACTTTCTGGGCCGAAAATCCAACTCAAGGGCCGCATTGGCCTTGCTGAACAAAAGGACGAATTGATGTGCGGTGCTGAATTGAAAACCCTGCCCGAAGGCGTGCAGCGCGTGGCTGCCGTGCTGCAGGCCAGCGGCCACCCGCACGCGCCCGTCATGCTCGATGACGCCGCCCGCACCGCCCAGCAGGCAGCCGATGCGCTGGGCGTGGCTGTCGGCCAGATTGCCAAAAGCATTGTGTTCCGGCGCAAGTCCGATGACGCGGCGGTGCTGGTCGTCACCTCGGGCGACCGGCGCGTCGATGAGAAGAAGGTCGAGGCGCTGGTCTGTCCCGACGGGCCGCGCCTGGGCCGGGCCGATGCCGAGTTTGTCAAAAGCCGCACCGGCTTTTCGATTGGTGGCGTCTCGCCACTGGCCCATGCGACGGCGGTGGTGGTGCTGATCGACCAGTCGCTGCTGCGCTTTGACGACATCTGGGCGGCGGCTGGCCATCCGCACGCGATGTTCCAGCTGTCGCCGCAGCAGTTGCAAAGTTTGACCGGCGCGCCGGTGGCCGATCTGGCCGTCAATGCCGAGGAGGATAAATTGGCGCTGCAGCGCGCCATCGAGCAGGTCAGGCTGCGTGCTCAGGCCTTGACCACGCAGGCCGATGCGCCGTCGCCCTGCATTTCGATTTGCCGCATGAGCGCGGGTTCTGGCGCGGGCTCGGGCCTGTGCGAAGGCTGTTTCCGCACCGGCGGCGAGATTGCCGCCTGGAGCCGCGCCAGCGACGCGGACAAGCGCAGCCTGTGGAAAACCATTGAGCAGCGCATGGACGCGCTCACGGCATGAGCGTCGCCCCAATCAACACCGCTGGCCTTACGCCCGCTGGCGAGCTGAAAAACATCACCTGCTACCTCGATTTCGTCTCGCCTTACGCCTATCTGGCCTTTGAGCTGCTGCCCGAAGCGCTGCGCGGCGTCAGCTACCGCCTGACTTGCCAGCCGGTGCTGCTGGGCGCGCTGTTCAAGCAGCACGGCCAGCTCGGCCCGGCTGAAATCGCGCCCAAGCGCGACTGGACTTACCGCCAGGTGCTGTGGCTGGCGCACAGCCGGGGCGTTTCCCTGCAAATGCCGCTCAGCCATCCGTTCAGCCCGCTGCCGCTGCTGCGCCTGGCGCTGGCCTGCAGCCCCGAGCTTGATCCGGCTGCGCCAAACCGCTATGTCTGCGAGAGCATTTTTCGCCATGTCTGGCGCGGCGGCGCCGAGGCGCTGGAGCCCGCCCGCTTGCAGGCGCTGACCGACGCGCTGGCGCCGCGCCGCGACGTCAACGGCGAAGAAGTCAAGGCCCAGCTCAAGCGCAACACCGACGAGGCGATTGCGCAGGGCGTGTTTGGCGTGCCCGCTTTTGTCGTCGATGGCAAGCTGTTCTGGGGGCTGGACGCGCTGCCCATGCTGCGCGCTTATCTGCTCGGCGAGGCCTGGTTTGACGGCCCGGACTGGCAGGCTGGCGCCAGCGTTCAGCAAGGCCTGAAACGAAGGTAAATTGGTGTAAACAACGTGTCTATTGGTGAGAAAATCAACTCAATTTAGCCCAGACCAGGAAGTTCACCATGCCCAGCGCGTTCGATTTTTCGGCCTCTCCGTTTGATTGCCTGACTGCCGACGAGCAGCGTCTGGTGCAGGACAACGTCGATATTGCCTACTTCCCCCAGGGCGCCACCATCCTGGCGCTGGGCGCGCAGCCGACGCACCTGTTTGTCATCATCAAGGGCTTTGTCCAGCAGTTCGACGGCAACGAAGTCGTCACCACTTACGGCCCGGAAGACTGCTTCGACGGCCGGGGGCTGATGTCGGGCAAGGTCAGCAGCCGCTTTGTCGCTGCCGAGGAAGTCGTTGCCTACCAACTGGCCAAGCGCGCCGTCGGCGACCTGATCGCCAGCAATGCGACCTTCGGCGCGCTGCTGTTTTCCGACCTGTCGAACAAGCTTAGCGCCCTGTCCGAGCGGCAAAGCCAGCACGAGCTGCAGTCGCTGACGATGGCGCGGGTCGATGAGGCCTTTGTGCGCCCGGCGCACTTTGTCGAGGCCGACACCTCGATTCTGGAGGTGACGCGGCAGTTTCAGGCGCTGCGCACCGCTACGCTCTTGGTGCGCGACAGCCAGGCGGTGCCGCCCGCGCTGGGGATTTTCACGCTCACCGGGCTGCAGCGGGCGATTCTGGACGGTACGCCGCTGGACCGGCTGGCCGTGCGCGGCTTGACCTGTTTTTCGCTCATTAAGGTCAAGCCCAGCGACCAGATCGGCGATGCGCTGGCCACCATGCTCAAGAACAAGGTACACCGGCTGGTGGTGGCTGATGGCGAAGAGATCACCGGCGTGCTCGAAGCACTTGACCTGTTCAGCTTTTTGTCGAACCACTCCTACCTGATCACCATCCAGATACTGGACGCGCAGGATGTGGAGGCGCTCAAGCAGGCGGCCGGCCAGATCACCCGCCTGATCTCGCTGCTCTACCGCAGCGGCACCAATGTCAGCATGATCGCCAAGCTGGTGCAGGAGCTTAACGCCAAGCTGTTCGAGCGCGCCTGGCAGCTGATCGCGCCGCCCGACTTGGTGGCCAACAGCTGCCTGTTCGTGATGGGCAGCGAAGGCCGGGGCGAGCAGCTGCTCAAGACCGACCAGGACAACGCGCTGGTGCTGCGCGACGACTATCAGCCGACGGTCGATGTGGCGGCGGTGTGCCAGCAGTTCTCCAGCGTGCTGGCCGATTTTGGCTACCCGCCTTGTCCCGGCCACATCATGGTCAACAACCCGCAGTGGTGCCGCAGCGTCAGCGACTTCAGCCAGACGGCGCGGCTGTGGCTGATGAGCGGCAGTCACGACGGCTTGATGAATCTGGCGATCTTTCTCGACGCGCACGCGGTTTGCGGCGACCGCACGCTGCTCGAACAGGTGCGCGCTGCCGTTTATGAACTCAGCGCCAACAACGATGCGCTGCTGGCGCGCTTTGCCTCGGCGGTCAACGCCTTTGGCAGCGGCAGTGCCTGGTGGAACCGGCTGCTGTTTCTGGGCGACGGCAAGGAGGCGCTGGACATCAAAAAAGCCGGCACCTTCCCGCTGGTCCACGGCATCCGCAGCCTGGCGCTGGCCAGCCACATCAGCGCGCCCTCGACCGCCGAGCGCGTCCAGGCGCTGGTGGCCGCTGACAAGCTGCCGGAAAAACTCGCCAGCGACCTGATCGACAGCCTGCATTTCTTCATGGGGCTCAAACTCAAGGTTGGCCTGCAGCAGCTCGAAACCGGCCACGCCGCCTCGGACGATATCCAGCTCGATAAGCTCAGCAGCCTGGACCGCGACCTGCTCAAAGACACGCTGGGCGTGGTCAAGCAGTTCAAGGCGCTGCTGAACCAGCGTTTTCACCTGGAGGCGCTGTGAACGCCGGGCCGCCAAGCCACTGGGCGGCGTCGCTCAAGCGCGAGTGGATGCTGTATCACCTGGGCGACCCGCGCTTTGCCTTCATGTGGGACGCGCCGCCCGAGAACGAATGGGTGTCGTTCGACTGCGAAACCACCGGCCTGAACACCAAGACCGACGACATCATCTCGATAGGCGCGGTGCGTATCCGGGGCAACCGCATCATGACCACCGAGCGCCTCGAACTGCTGGTGCGCCCCGAGAAAAAGCGCCTGTCCGCCGACAGCGTGCGCGTACACCGGCTGCGCGAGCAGGACGTGGCCCAGGGCGTGAGCGCCGACGAGGCCGTGATGGCGCTGATGCACTTCATCGGCAGCCGTCCGCTGGTCGGCTACTTCCTGGAGTTTGACGTGGCGATGGTGAATCGGGTGCTGTTTCCGATTCTCGGCATGGGCCTGCCCCAGCCCAAGATTGAGGTCTCGGCGCTGTACTACGACTACAAGTTCCAGCAGCTGCCGCACCATGCGCGCGACAGCCGCAACATCGACCTGCGCTTTGACAGCCTGATGAAAGACCTGGGCCTGCCGCTGTGGCCGGCCCACGACGCGCTCAACGACGCCATTATGGCGGCGCTGGCTTTTTTGAAGCTGCACCAGTTGCGGGCAGGTTGAGTGAGGCTGGCCGCCGCGCCTCAAGGCGCCTGAAAATCCCCGGCCCGGTAGGTCAGCACCAGCGTGTCGCGCAGGCCGCCTTCGGGCGCCTGGCCGTCGGCGGGGTAGAGCGGCGTGGTTTCGTGAATCACCCGCTCGTCGTCGAGGAGCAGGGCGGTCAGCGGCTCCTGCATCAAAAAGCGCATGCCGTTCGGCCCGTGGGCGTCAAACACCCTGGTTTCACCGCCCTTGACGCCGTGCCGCGCCACCAGCAGCACGACGACAAAGTCCATGCCGTCGCGGTGCGCTCCTTCCGGCGTGGGCCGACCGACGCCGCCCGCCGTGTCGATGCGGAACTGGTGCGCCTCGATGTGCCAGCGCGCTACCTGCGGCTTGACCTGGGCAAACAGCTGGCCAAGTTGCGTCAGCAGCAGCGTCCAGGCCGGTGCTTGGGTCACCTGCGCCTCGATGGGCTCGAACCAGCGCTCAAAGCCGCCGTGCAGGGCGTTGTACTCGGTCGGCTGCCAGTGGGCGCGGTGCGGGGTCTGCGTGAGCGTGCCGCTGGCCAGATCCTGGACAAAGCAGGCGTGGCGGCGGCGCCGGTAGTGGCCGCCATCGCGCAGGTGTACGTCCGGCGGCAGCCGCTCCCAGGAGGCGCTCAAGGCCTGCCAGTCCTGCGTCCACTGCGGCTCGGGCAGCTGCAGCGTGGCGGCGAAATCGGCGGGCAGCAGCAGGCTCAGCCCGTCCTGGCGCAGCGCCTGGGCGGCGGGTTTTTGAATGGTGACAATATTGAACATGGGCGGCTATTTTGCTTGATGCCGGGCCGGGCGAAGGCGGGCGGTGCAAAACGGGCCTGCGCTGAAGAAAAGTGCTGTGCTTATCTGCATGCAGGTCGAGAAAAGCTGCTCATAATGGGTAAATCAACTTTAACAAGAGGAGACTATTTATGCTGTACCGATTCAAGTCAAAAAACATGGGCGACGTGATCATGCTGGAGCCTAACGGGCGCCAGATGCTGGAGATCATCGGCAAGGAGCCCGGCCCGCAGGGGATCATCCTGCCCGCCGAAATGCCAGCGGCCATCACGGCACTGCAGGCGGCCATTGCGCTGGAGGAGTCCGGCGACGTGAAAGAAGAGGGCGGCGTCGCGCCTGGCAACGCCATCGGCCTGCACCAGCGGGCGCTGCCCTTCATCGACATGCTGCGCATGAACCACAAGATCGGCCAGGAAGTGGTCTGGGGCGTTTGAGTTTTTCGGCCCCTTCCGGCTATGGCGCCTACTGGTAGCTGCGGGCGTCTTCAATCACCTTGCCGTCGTTGGGCAAGCTGCCCGGCGCGAGCAGCTCTACCCGCCCGCGCAGCTTGGTCACGTCGCGGATCGCTTCGCCGATGCGCTCGGCCAGACCCTCGGGCGCGTCAGTGGTTTCCACCTGCAGCGCCATGCTGTCGTTGGCCATCTCGCCGCTCACGACCAGCCGCGCCTTGTGTACTTGCGGAAAGCGCCGGGCAATCTCGGCGACCTGCGCCGGATGCACAAACATGCCGCGCACCTTGGTGGTCTGGTCGGCCCGGCCCATCCAGCCCTTGATGCGGGTGTTGGTGCGCCCGGTCGGGCATTGACCCGGCAGCACGGCCGAGAGGTCGCCGGTGCCAAAGCGGATCAGCGGGTAGTCCGGGTTCAGCGTGGTGACAACTAACTCGCCGACTTCGCCCTCGGCCACCGGGTCGCCGGTGCCGGGGCGCACGATTTCCACAATCACCCCCTCGTCAATCACCAGGCCCTCGCGCGCCTCGGTTTCATAGGCAATCAGGCCCAGGTCGGCGGTGGCGTAGCACTGGTAGCCGGCAATGCCGCGCTCGGCCAGCCAGTCGCGCAGCGAGGGCGGAAAGGCCTCGGCGGACACCAGCGCCTTGGTCACGCTGGGCAGGGCGACCTTCATCTCGGCGGCTTTTTCGACGATGATTTTCAAAAAGCTGGGTGTACCGATGTAGCCTGCCGGTTTGAGTTCGGCCATGGCCTGCACCTGCTGCTCGGTCTGGCCGGTGCCGCCCGGAAACACGGTGCAGCCCAGCGCGTGCGCGCCGCTTTCCATCATCGAGCCGGCGGGCACGAAGTGGTAGCTAAAGCTGTTGTGCGCCAGCTCGCCGGGCTTGAAACCCGCTGCCCGCAGTGCGCGCGCCATGCGCCAGTAGTCGCGCCCGGTGCCTTCGGGCTCGTACATCGGGCCGGGGCTGGAAAAGATGCGCGGCATGGCCGCCCCAAAACCGATGGTGCTGAAGCCGCCAAACACGTTCTGGGCGCGCCCGGCCTGCTGGCGCGCCAGCAGCTCGGACTTGCGCGTGACCGGCAGCCGGGCCAGCGCGGCGCGGCTGGTGATGCTTGCCGGGTCAATGCCCGCCAGAATCTCGGCGAACGCCGGGGAGGCGCTGCGCGCATGGGCGATCTGGGCGGGAAGGGCGGCAAGCAGCGCCGCTTCGCGGTCGGCGGGGGCGCGGGTTTCCAGCGCATCCAAAGGGGTTAAGGTCATGCAGGGTCTTCAGGTTGTTGCAGAGGGCGGATGACTTGGGAAAAGGAAATCGGCGGTGCGGGCGCCGCTTCAGGCCAGCCAGCGCTTGCGGCGCTTGTAGCTTTTCACGTCCTTGAAGCTCTTGCGCTCGCCCCCGCCCATGCCGAGGTAGAACTCTTTCACGTCCTCGTTGTTGGCCAGGTCGCTGGCGGCGCCGTCCATGACGACGCGGCCGGACTCCATGATGTAGCCGTAGTCGGCGTATTTGAGCGCGATGTTGGTGTTCTGCTCGGCCAGCAGGAAGGTGACTTTTTCCTTGTGGTTGAGGTCTTTGACGATCTCGAACACCTCTTCGACGATTTGCGGCGCCAGGCCCATGGACGGCTCGTCGAGCAGCACCACGCTCGGGTTGGCCATCAAGGCGCGGCCAATGGCGCACATCTGCTGCTCGCCGCCCGAGGTGTAGGCCGCCTGGCTGGTGCGGCGCGTTTTCAGGCGCGGAAAGTAGTTATAGACTTTTTCCAGGTTGCGCGCGATTTCGCCCTTGTCCTTGCGCGTGTAGCTGCCAGCGAGCAGGTTTTCCTCGATGGTCAGGTGGGCAAAGCAGTGGCGCCCTTCCATCACCTGCAGCACGCCGCGCTGCACCAGATCGGCCGGCGAGAGGTTTTCGATGCGCTCGCCGCGCAGCTCGATGCTGCCCTTGGTGACCTCGCCGCGCTCGCCCTTGAGCAAGTTGGAGATGGCGCGCAGCGTGGTGGTCTTGCCCGCACCGTTGCCGCCCAGGATGGCCACGATTTTTTCTTCCGGCACGCTCAGGGAAACCCCCTTGAGCACCAGAATGACGTGGTTATAAATGACTTCGATGCCATTGACGCTGAGAACGATGTTTGGAGTGGTCATGATGTGGGGGTTAGGGTTGCCAGCCGAAAAGGCAGCCGGACTGCGCTTTCGGCTGGAGGCTCGCCGCGAGCCTCCAGCTCGCCCGCGCCGTTCAGGACCGCGCGGGCAATGCGTCAAGCGGGGCTCAGGACTGGCAGTCCGCTCCCGCGCGCGGGGTGAGCTTTTTCTCGGCCGCGTACTTGGCTGCCGTGGACTTGACCAGCGGCTTGATGATTTGCTGGTCGGCCTGCAGCCAGTCGGAGGTGAACTTCCAGGCGCTGCCGTCCCAGGTCTGGATGCGCGCCCAGGACGCGCCCATGTGGTCGGTGCAGGAGGTGCTGATCGGGCGCATGACCCCGGCAAAACCCAGCGCGTCGAGTTTGGCCTGCGTCAGGTTCAGGTTTTCCAGGCCCCAGCGCACTTGCGCCCCGGTCATGTGCTTGCCCTTGCCAAAGTGCTCCTGCGCCGAGCGGATGCCCTCGATGCCCAGCATGGCGCTCATGGCGCCGCGCATGTACAGCACCTGGCCGACTTCTTCTTTCGGACCGGTGCCCTGGCCCTTGGCGTGCAGCGTGGCCAGCACGTCTTTGACCAGCTTGGACTGCGGCTCGGCGCCGTGCTGCAGGGCGACGGCGTTGTAGCCTTTGGCGCCTTCAGCCACGTCTTTCACGTCCGGCTCGGCACCTGCCCACCACACGCCGTACATCTTGTCGCGGGCATAGCCGGTGGCCTGCGCTTCTTTAATCGCGGTGCTGTTCATCACGCCCCAGCCCCACAGGATCACGTTGTCCGGGCGGCTCTGGCGTACCTGCAGCCAAGTCGATTTCTGCTCCACGCCGGGGGCGGTCACGGGCAGCAGCAGCAATTCAAAGCCGTGCATCGCGGCGCGTGCCTGCAGCAGCGGAATCGGCTCCTTGCCAAAGGGGCTGTCGTGATAGACCAGCGCAATCTTCTTGCCCTTGAGCTTGTCAAGGCCGCCCGCTTTTTTCGCAATCGCCTGGACAATGGCGTCGGCGGCGACCCAGTAGGTGCCAGCAACCGGGAAGTTCCATTTGAACACCGAGCCATCGGCGCTTTCGCTGCGGCCATAGCCGACAGTGACGACCGGGATGTTGTCGATGGGCGCTTTTTCGGTCAGCGCAAAGGTCGCGCCGGTGGACAGCGGCTGGACGAAAGAGGCGCCGCCGTTTTTGCCCTTCAGGCGCTCATAGCATTCGACGCTGCGGTCGGTGGCGTAGCCGGTTTCGCACTCTTCATAGGAGAGCTTGACGCCGTTGATGCCGCCACGGGCATTGGCCAGCTTGATGTAATCGACAAAGCCGTTGGCCCACGGCACGCCGTTGGGCGCGTAGGGGCCGGTGCGGTAGGACAGCACGGGGATGAACTGGTCTGTAGACTGGGCAAAAGCGCTGCCAGTGACCATGACCGAGGCACCAGTAGCCACCAGGGCGCTGACGAGGGCGAGTTGACGAAGTTTCATGTAGTTCTCCTGTGATGAATGGGGGGAAGCAATAAAGAAAATCAGTGCGGGAAAGGCCACAGCCGCAGTTTTTGTTTGGCCACGGACCACAGCTTGGCCAGACCGTGCGGCTCGACAATCAGGAACCAGACGATCAGGCCGCCAAACACCATCAGCTCGGCGTGCGAGACGCCTGCGGTGGAAATCTCGACGCCAAAGACGCTGGCCAGCGCAGGCAGGAACTGGCTCAGGAAAATCGGCAGCAGCACAATGAAGGCGGCGCCGAAGAAGCTGCCCATGATGGAGCCCATGCCGCCAATAATCACCATGAACAGCAGCTTGAACGACTGATCGACCGAGAACGCGGCCGGCTCCCAGGCGCCCAGGTAAATAAAGGCCCACAGGGCGCCGGCCACGCCGATGATGAAGGAGCTGACGGCAAAGGCGCTGAGCTTGGCAAACATCGGGCGAATGCCGATGACGGCGGCGGCCACGTCCATGTCGCGAATCGCCATCCACTCGCGCCCGACGGCGCCGCGCACCAGGTTTTTCGCCAGCAGCGCAATGACCACCAGCACCGTCAGGCAAAACAGGTATTTGGCCAGCGGGCTTTCCAGCGACAGGCCGAACACCTGCAAGTTGGACACCGACACCGAGCCCGAGGGCGAGTTGTTTGTGAACCACTGGATGCGCAAAAACATCCAGTCGGAAAAGAACTGCGCCGCCAGCGTCGCCACCGCCAGGTACAGCCCCTTGACGCGCAGGCTGGGCAGGCCGAACAGGATGCCAAACAGCATCGAGCACACACCGCCCAGAATCAGCGCGACGATCAGGGGCAGGCCGTCAATGCGGACAAAAAAGTTGTAAGCCGCGTAAGCGCCCACCGCCATGAAGGCGCCGGAACCGAGCGAAATCTGGCCGCAGTAACCGACCAGAATGTTCACGCCGATGGCCGCCAGCGAAAAGATCAGAAACGGAATCAGGATGGCGCGAAACGCGTAGTTGCTGGCCAACAGCGGAACCGCCAGGAAAGCAAAGGCCAGCAGCAGGTACAGCGCCACGCGGTCCTGGGCGATGGGCAAAATCTGCTGGTCCGCCCGGTAAGAGGTCTTGAATTGACCGTTTTCTCTGTAAAACATGTTTTTCTTCTTTCACACTCGGTCAATGATCTTTTCGCCAAACAGGCCTTGCGGGCGGATCAGCAAAAATCCCAGCGCCAGCACATAGGCAAACCAGATTTCAATGCCGCCGCCGACGTACGGCCCGAGGAAGACTTCAGAGAGTTTTTCGCCCACGCCGATGATCAGGCCGCCGACAATGGCGCCCGGCACCGAAGTCAGGCCGCCCAGAATCACCACCGGCAGGGCGCGCAGCGCAATCGTCGCCAGCGAGAACTGCACGCCCAGCTTGCTGCCCCAGATCATCCCGGCGACCAGCGCCACGACACCCGCGACGCACCAGACGATGACCCAGATGCGGTTGAGCGGAATGCCGATGGACTGGGCCGCCTGGTGGTCATCGGCGACGGCGCGCAGGGCGCGGCCGGTGGATGTTTTCTGGAAGAACACGCTCAGCAGCGCCACCAGCGTGGCGGCAATCAGGGCGGCATACAAGTCCTCCTGGTTGATCATGATGCCGCCTTCAAAGACGCGGTCGAGAATCATCATCGGGTCTTTGGGCATGCCAATGTCGATCTTGTAAATGCTGCTGCCAAACAGGCTCTGGCCCAGCCCTTCCATGAAGTAGGCAATGCCCAGCGTGGCCATCAAGAGCGTCGTGCCCTCCTGGTTGACCAGGTGGCGCAGCACCAGGTTCTCGATGATCCAGGCGACGATAAACATCACCACGCCAGCGCCGACAAAGGCGATCAGGTTAGCGGCGACCAGGTTGCTGATGCCCAGATACACCGGAACCCACTCGGAAAACCGCGCCATCGCCAGCGCCGCAAACAGCACCATCGCGCCTTGCGCAAAGTTGAACACGCCCGAAGCCTTGTAAATCAGCACGAAGCCCAGCGCCACCAGCGAATACAGCATGCCGGCCATCAGGCCGCCAAACAGTGTTTCAAGAAAAAATGCCATTTTTTTTGTTTCCCGCTGCTGTTAGTGACTGGTGCCCAGATAGGCGCTGATCACTTCTTCGTTGTTGCGAACCTCGTCCGGCGTGCCGTCGCCGATCTTCTTGCCGTAGTCGAGCACCACGACGCGGTCGGAAATGTCCATCACCACGCCCATGTCGTGCTCGATCAGCACGATGGTGGTGCCAAACTCTTCGTTGACATCGAGCACAAAGCGGCACATGTCCTGCTTTTCCTCGACGTTCATCCCGGCCATCGGCTCGTCCAGCAGCAGCACCTGCGGCTCCATCGCCAGGGCGCGGCCCAGATCGACGCGCTTTTGCAATCCGTAGGGCAGCTGGCCGACGGGCGTCTTGCGAAACGCCTGGATTTCCAGAAAGTCGATGATGCGCTCGACCTTTTCGCGGTGAAATTCCTCTTCGCGTTGGGCCGGGCCGATGCGCAGCGCCTGCATCAGCAAGCCGCTTTTGATCTTCAGGTTGCGCCCGGTCATGATGTTGTCGATCACGCTCATGCCCTTGAACAGCGCCAGGTTCTGGAAGGTGCGCCCGATCCCCATCACCGCCACCTGGTGGCTGTCCATGTGGCTGAAGGTCTTGCCGCGAAAGGTGATGGCGCCCTGCTGCGGCGTATAGACGCCGTTGATGCAGTTGAGCATGGAGCTCTTGCCCGCGCCGTTCGGGCCGATGATGGCGCGGATTTCATGCTCCTTGACGTTGAAGGAAATGTCGGTCAGCGCCTTGACGCCGCCAAAACTCAGGGAGATGTTCTTGACATCAAGAATGACGTCGCCGATTTTTTTTGTCGCCATGATGGATTCAGTGGGGTTTCAGGCTGCGGCCTTGAGGGGCGCAAAGGTCTTGGCGTCGTCCATCGTGAGCGTGGCGCTGACGCTGCCGGTGCGGCCGTCTTCAAACTTGACCTGGAGCTCGATGAACTGCGAGGTCTTGCCCTCGTACAGCGCATCGACCAGCGCCTTGTATTTGTCGGCGATGAAGCCGCGCTTGACCTTGTTGGTGCGCGTCAGCTCGCCGTCGTCGGCGTCGAGTTCCTTGTGCAGCACCAGAAAGCGGCTGACCTGGCTGCCCGCCAGCAGCGCGTCGGCACTCAGGTCGGCATTGACTTTTTCGACACATTCCTTGATGAGCGCATAGACCTCGGGCTTTTGCGCCAGATCGGAGTAGCCCGCGTAGGACAGGTTGCGCCGCTCGGCCCAGTTGCCCACGGCGTCAAAGTCGATGTTGACCATGACGCAGACCTTTTCGCGCCCGTCGCCATAAGCGACGACTTCCTTGATGTAGGTGAAGAATTTCAGTTTGTTCTCGACATACTTGGGCGCGAACATGGCGCCGTCGCTGGCGCCGCCCTTGATGCGGCCCACGTCCTTGACGCGGTCGATGATTTTCAGGTGGCCGTGTACGTCCAGGAACCCGGCGTCGCTGGTGTGGTACCAGCCATCGGCCGTGAGCACTTCGGCGGTGGCGGCCGGGTTTTTGTAGTAGCCCTTGAACAGGCCGGGCGACTTGACCAGAATCTCGCCGTTGTCGGCCAGCTTGATTTCGACCCCGGCGCAGGGCACGCCGACGGTGTCGGCACGCGCCTCGTGGTCGGGCTGCAGGCAGACGAAGACGGCGGTTTCGGTCGAGCCGTAGAGCTGCTTGAGGTTGATGCCAATCGAGCGGTAAAAGGTGAACAGGTCCGGGCCAATCGCCTCGCCCGCCGTGTAGGCCACGCGCACCCGGCTCAAGCCCAGGGTGTTGCGCAGCGGGCCATAGATCAGCAGATCGCCGATGGCGTACTGGAGCCGCTCCAGCGCGCTGACCGGGCTGCCGTCCATCAGCGCCGGGCCGACGCGTTTGGCTACGTTCATGCAGGCGGCGAACAGCTTGCGCTTGAGGACGCCGGCGTCTTCCATGCGGATCATCACGCTGGTGAGCAGGCCTTCAAAAACGCGCGGCGGCGCAAAATAGTAGGTGGGGCCGATTTCCTTGAGGTCGATGGTGACAGTGGCGGCCGACTCGGGGCAGTTGACGACATAGCCGCAGGCCAGCCACTGGGAGTAGCTGAAGATGTTCTGGCCAATCCAGGCGGGCGGCAGGTAGGCCAGCACTTCTTCGGCATGGGTCAGCTTGTCAAAGGTGGCGCCGGCCATGGCCCGGTCGAGCAAGCTGGCGTGGGTATGGACCACGCCCTTGGGGTTGCCGGTGGTGCCGGAGGTGAAGAACATTGCCGCCACATCGCCCGGCTGGACCCTGGCCACTTCGTCGCGGAACCACTGTGGGTTCTGCCCGGCAAAGGCCTTGCCCGCTTCAATCAGGGCGTCGAGCGAGTCCAGGCCCGGCTCGTCGTACTTGCGCAGGCCGCGCGGGTCGTCGTAGTAGATGTTGGAGATTTGCGGGCAGCTGCTGCGGATTTCCATCAGCTTATCGACCTGCTCCTGGTCTTCGACCATGGCAAAGCGCACCTCGGCGTTGTTGAGCGGAAAAACGCATTCGGCGCCGACCGCGTCCTGGTACAGCGGAATCGGAATGGCGCCCAGCGACTGCACCGCCAGCATGGTGGCGTACAGGCGCGGGCGGTTGGTGCCGATGACGACCATGTGCTCGCCGCGCGTCAGGCCCGCCTGGTGCAGCCCGGCGGCCAGCTGCTCGACCAGGCCGGCCAGGGCCGCCCAGCTGTGCGCCTGCCAGATGCCGTATTCTTTTTCGCGCATGGCCGGAGCGGCGGGGCGCTCGCTGGCATGCTTGAGCAGCAGTTGTGGGAACGTAGTGCGCATTCCGGTCCTTGTCTCCGTTGTTGTCAGGGCAGCCCTTTTGTCAGGAGGTGCTGCAAGTATGTGACGGATGGTAAGGCGGAGTTTGACGCTAGCTTGTCATTGCGAAGACAATTTACGGGTAAGTCCTATTCGGGTGCGCCCGGGTTTCCTGGGGAATCAGTCAGCGGATCAGGCGCCCGTCGCGCCCGACCATCGTGAGTTCGACAAAGCGCGAGGCGTTCGGCGTGCCTTCGTTGAAGCTGACCTCAAAGCCGCCCAGGTCGTAGTGCTTGAGGCTCCAGCCGGCCTCGATAAAGGCGCTGCGCGTCGGGTTGCGTCCGGCGCGGCGCAGGATTTCGGCAAACACCTTGGCGTTGACATAGCCTTCCAGGGCCATGTGCGAGGGTTCGGCTGTTGCGCCGGAGGCCTTCCAGACCTGCTGGAATTCGCGCACCAGCGGCACCACGTTGTTGCTGGGCAGGGGCACGACCTGGGACACCGTCATGCCGGTGGCATCGTCGCCCATGGCCTTGAGCGTGGCAGTCGCGCCCATGACGGACAGGGCGTACATCGGCAGGCCCTTGCGCAGCTGGCGGATAGCCCTGGCAAACTCCACCGTGGGCTTGCCCGCCAGGCCCAGCAGCACGGCTTCGGGGTTGGAGGCCGCAATTTTGGCGGCGGCCGCGCCGGCATCCACCGCATCGTTTTCGACGGTGGCCGTCGCCGTTTCAGTGAGTTTGCGCTCGGTGATGAAGTGGTTGGCTGCCGTGGCGACATCCTTGCCAAAGGCGTTGTTCTGGTGAACGACGGCCACGCGCTTGATGCCGATGGTGGCGAGGTGGCGGATCAGATTTTCGGTTTCATCGGTGTAGCTGGCGCGGATGTTGAACACGCTGCGCACACCCTTGGGCCGGGCCAGCAGGGCGCCGGTCAGTGGCGCAAAAAACGGCATGCCCGACTCAATCACCGAGGGCAGCATGGCCTCGACCATTGGCGTGCCCAGGCAGTTGAAGATGGCAAAGTAGCTGCCCTCTGCGATAAAGCCCTTGACGTTGGCCAGCGCGCGCTTGACATCGTAGCCATCATCGGCGACGGTCAGCTCAATGGGGCGGCCATTGACCCCGCCCTTGGCATTGAGGGCGGCGAAATAGGCTTTGGCGCCCTGGTGCATGGGCAGGCCGAGATCGGCTTGCGGGCCGGTCATGGCGGTGGACTGGGCCAGCTTGATGGCTCCGCCGTCCTGCGCCTGGGCGCCCGCATGAAAGGCCAGCGGCAGGCTCGCCAGGGTGCCCAGAACTGTTCGTCGTGACAGGGTCTTCCCGGCTGTGCCGCAAACGGTCGTGGACAAAGAAGAAACGGGGGTGTGTGTCATGGTGGGTCTTTGCTTGAAATGAGCCGACTCGGCTATGCCGATGTTATGCTTTGAATTCACCTCAAAATGTCCACCCGGCGACAATTTCAGGGTACACCCTAACCAGCAATCGCTTGCAATTCCCCTGGACTCATGGCCACTGACCTGACACTGCACCAGCGCCGCCGATCCCCGACGCCCGACGAGCTGCGCGGCATTCCGTGGCTGGCCCTGCTTGAGCCCGAAGAGCGTGCCCGCGCTGTGGCCGAGCTGCAGGTGACGGATGCGCAGCCCGGCGATTATGTCTGCCGCCTGGGCAAGCCGGTGACCTACTGGTTCGGCGTGGTCGAAGGCCTGCTGAAAATGAGCGCCGACAACGCGCAGGGCACCACCATGACTTTCACCGGCGTGCCGCCCGGCGGCTGGTTTGGCGAGGGCACGGCGCTCAAGCGCGAGACCTACCGCTACAACATTCAGGCGCTGCGCAAAAGCGTCGTCGCCGGGCTGCCGATTGACAGCTTTCACTGGCTGCTCGACCACTCGCTGGGCTTTAACCGCTTTGTCATGAACCAGCTCAACGAGCGCCTGGGCCAGTTCATTTCGGCCCGCGAGATCGACCGCATGAACAGCCCGGACCTGCGCGTGGCGCGCAACCTGGCCACGCTGTTCAATCCAGTGCTGTATCCGGGCGTGGGCGAGGTGCTGCGCATCACCCAGCAGGAGCTGGCCTACCTGGTCGGCCTGTCACGCCAGCGCGTTAACGAGGCGCTGCGCACGCTGGAGGCGCAAGACATGATCCGGGTTGAATACGGCGGCCTGCGCGTGCTCGACATTGCCGCCTTGCGCTCCAGCGTTTTTTATGACAAAAAGTAGCGCTTGTGCATTGTGGGTGGTTGTTTATTGCTATTTAAAATATAGCAGATACTGACTCTTGAAAGCATTGATGCCGGGCGGCGTTAACGCTTTTTTTACAGCCCGTTGATGAATCTCATCGCCGTTTTTATACGCTGATCGCCATACTGAGGTCATTCATTTGATGATCAGGAGTGACGTATGGATCTGGTGTTTATGGCCGCTTACGCCGGGCTGTGGGGCGTGATGGTATTGCTGGTTTTGGGCTTTAAAAAGCTCGAAAAACCAGCTGGAGGCCGATCATGATCAGCCTGGAAGTTCTTTACGGGTTTGGCGGTTTTTGCGCGCTGGCGCTGCTGGCCTATCTGGTCTATGCGCTGATCTGCGCCGAGGAGTTCTGATGACTGCATCGTCATGGGGGCTGCTGGCCCTTTACCTCGGGGTGTTGCTGGCGGCGGCTTGGCCGCTGGGCATCTGGCTGGCGCGCCTGAGTTCGGGCAACTTGCCCGGCTGGATGCTGCGGCTGGAGGCACCGCTTTACCGTCTGGCGGGCACGTCTGCCGACAAGTCGATGAACTGGGTGCAGTACGCGCTGGCTTTGCTGGCTTTCAATGTGCTGGGCGTTCTGGCCGTCTATGGCCTGCAGCGTTTTCAGGCGCTGCTGCCGCTTAATCCGGCGGGTATGGTGGCCCCGTCGCCAGACTCGGCCTTCAACACCGCCATCAGCTTTGTCTCCAACACCAACTGGCAGGGCTACGCCGGTGAATCGGCCATGAGCTACCTGACGCAGATGCTGGCGCTGGCGGTGCAGAACTTTTTCTCGGCGGCCACCGGTATCGCCGTGGTGTTCGCGCTGTTTCGCGGCTTTGCCGCGCGTTCCACGGGCGTGATTGGCAACTTCTGGGCAGACGTGACGCGCATCACCGCCTGGTTGCTGCTGCCCTTGTCGCTGGTGTTCGCGGTGTTTTTGGTCGGGCAGGGCGTGATCCAGAACTTTGACAGTTACAAGGACGTGAACACGCTGGAAATCACCCATTACCAGAATCCGAAAAATGGCCCGGATGGCCAACCCCTGAAGGACGCCAAGGGCAATCCGGTCACGCAAGACGCCAAAACCTCGATCCAGACACTGGCGATGGGGCCGGTCGCCTCGCAGGAAGCCATCAAGATGCTGGGCACCAACGGGGGTGGTTTTTTCAATGCTAACTCATCCCATCCCTACGAGAACCCGACGGCGTTGAGTAATTTCTTTCAGATGCTCGCCATCTTTCTCATTCCGGCGGCGCTGTGTTTTGCCTTTGGCCGCGAAGTGGGCGACCGGCGTCAGGGCTGGGCCGTACTGGCGGCCATGAGCGTGATGTTTGTCATTGCCGTGATCGCCATCACACCGGCTGAACAGGCGGGCAATCCGCTCCTGAGTCCGCTGGGCGTGGACCAGACGGCCAGCGCGCTGCAGGCGGGCGGCAACATGGAGGGCAAGGAAACCCGTTTCGGCATCAACGCCTCCAGCTTGTTTGCGGTGATCACCACAGCGGCCTCATGCGGCGCTGTGAACGCCATGCACGATTCGTTCACCCCACTGGGCGGCATGGTGCCTATGGTGATGATGCAGCTAGGCGAGGTGGTGTTTGGCGGTGTCGGCACCGGCCTGTATGGGATGCTGATTTTTGCCATCCTGGCGGTGTTTATTGCGGGCTTGATGATTGGCCGCACGCCGGAGTATCTGGGCAAGAAAATCGAGTCGCATGACATGAAGCTGACCTCCATCGCGATTCTTGTCACGCCCATCGTGGTGCTGGTCGGCACGGCGGTCGCCGTCCTGACGGGGGCGGGTCAGGCTGGCATTGCCAACCCAGGCGCGCACGGCTTTTCTGAAATCCTGTACGCGCTGACCTCGGCGGGCAACAACAACGGCAGCGCCTTTGCCGGCCTGTCGGCCAACACGCCGTTCTACAACACGCTGCTGGGGCTGGCCATGTGGTTTGGGCGCTTTGGCGTGATCGTGCCGGTGCTGGCCATTGCGGGCAGCCTGGCGGCCAAAAAGCGCCTGCCGGTCACGGTGGGAACCCTGCCGACGCATGGCCCGCTGTTCGTCACGCTCTTGATCGGCACCGTGCTGTTGGTCGGCCTGCTGAACTACGTCCCTGCTCTGGCGCTGGGTCCGGTGGTTGAGCATCTGATGCTGTGGTCCACCCGCTAAGGCAACCGAGTAAATCTCATGACTACCCAAAAAACTTTTGTATTGCTGGACCCCGCGCTGCTCAAACCGGCCATTGCGGCTTCGTTTGCCAAACTGAGCCCGCGTGTGCAATGGCGCAACCCGGTGATGTTTGTCGTCTATATCGGCAGCATTCTCACGACCTTGCTGGGCCTGCAGGCCTTGCAGGGTGCCAGCGGCAGGTCGGCAGGCTTTATTTTTGCCGTGTCCGTCTGGCTCTGGTTCACGGTGCTGTTTGCCAACTTTGCCGAAGCCCTGGCCGAAGGCCGCAGCAAAGCGCAGGCCGCCTCACTGCGTGGTCTGAAAAAGAGCACCTGGGCCAAGAAGCTCAAAGAGCCCCAGCACGGCGCGACCTGGCTGCCCGAAGAGGCCGAGAACCTCAGAAAAGGCGATGTGGTGCTGGTGGAAGCGGGCGACATGGTGGCCCTCGACGGTGAGGTTATCGAAGGGGTGGCCTCGGTGGATGAAAGCGCCATCACCGGCGAGTCGGCACCCGTGGTACGTGAATCAGGCGGGGATTTCTCATCGGTGACGGGTGGCACACGGGTGCTGTCCGACTGGCTGGTGGTGCGTATTTCGGTCAATCCGGGCGAATCTTTCCTGGACCGCATGATCAGCATGGTCGAGGGTGCCAAGCGCCAGAAAACACCTAACGAAGTGGCGCTGAACATCCTGCTGGTGGCGCTGACCATCGTGTTTTTGGTGGTGACGGTCACGTTGCTGCCGTTCTCGGTGTTCAGCGTGCAGGCGTCCGGTACCGGCACCGTGGTGAGTCTCACGGCGCTGGTGGCCTTGCTGGTGTGCCTGATTCCCACCACCATCGGCGGCTTGTTGTCCGCTGTGGGCGTGGCCGGGATGAGTCGCATGATGCAGGCCAACGTGATTGCCACCTCGGGCCGCGCGGTGGAAGCCGCAGGCGACGTGGATGTGCTGCTGCTCGACAAGACCGGCACCATCACGCATGGCAACCGCCAGGCGGTCGCCTTCTTTCCTGCGCCTGGTGTGAGCGAACTCCGGCTTGCCGCTTGCGCCTTGCAAGCCTCCATGACCGATGAAACGCCCGAGGGCCGCAGCATTGTGACCCTGGCGCAGCGTCTGGGCGGCGCCGAGCCGCTGGTGGGGGAAATTCAAGAGGTTCCCTTTACCGCGCAAACCCGGATGAGCGGTGTCGATGTTCAGAAAAGTGACGGCGCCACCCGCCAACTGCGCAAAGGTGCGGTGGATGCCGTCCGCAAGCACATTGAGGCGCGGGGGGGTAGCGTGCCCGCCGCAGTGCTGCGGGCGGCCGATGAGGTGGCGCGACGCGGCAGCACGCCGCTGGCCGTCGCTGACGGCGCTGTCATCCTCGGCGTGGTGGAACTCAAGGACATCGTCAAATCCGGCATCAAGGAGCGTTTCGGCGAGCTGCGCCGCATGGGCATCAAGACGGTGATGATCACCGGCGACAACAAGCTGACCGCTGCCGCCATTGCCGCCGAAGCCGGTGTCGATGACTTCCTGGCCGAGGCCACGCCCGAAGACAAGCTCAAACTGATCCGCCAGTACCAGGCCGAAGGCCGTCTCGTGGCCATGACTGGTGACGGCACCAACGATGCCCCGGCGCTGGCGCAGGCCGATGTGGCCGTGGCCATGAACAGCGGCACCCAGGCGGCCAAGGAAGCGGGCAACATGGTCGATCTGGACTCCAACCCGACCAAGCTGCTGGAAATCGTCGAGACCGGCAAGGCGCTGTTGATGACGCGTGGCTCGCTGACGACGTTTTCGATTGCCAACGACGTGGCCAAGTACTTCGCCATCATTCCGGCGATCTTTGTGACGACGTACCCGCAGCTGGCCGCGCTCAATGTGATGCGCCTGGGCAGCCCGTCGTCGGCGATTTTGTCGGCGGTGATTTTTAACGCGCTGATCATCGTCTTCCTGATTCCGCTGGCCCTCAAAGGCGTGAAGTACCGCGCGGTGGGCGCTGCTGCGCTGCTGCGCCGCAATCTGCTGATTTACGGCCTGGGCGGCTTGATCGTGCCCTTCCTCGGCATCAAGGCCATCGACCTGCTGCTGGTGGCGCTGAACCTCGTTTAAGGAAAAACCATGAAAACCATTCTTCGCCCGGCACTGGTGCTGTTTGTGCTCCTCTCGCTGCTCACTGGCGTGGCCTATCCCCTGGTGGTCACGGGGCTGGCCAAGGTGCTGTTTCCGGCGCAGGCGGGCGGCAGCTTGATCTGGCAAAACGGCAAGCCTGTCGGCTCGGCGCTGATCGGGCAAAACTTCAGCGACCCGACCCATTTCTGGGGCCGTCTTTCGGCCACCGGCCCTATGCCCTACAACGCCGCAGCGTCCGGCGGCTCCAACCTGGGGCCGCTGAACCCCGCGCTGACGGATGCAGTCAAAGGCCGCATTGAGGCCCTGCGCGCTGCTGATCCGGGCAACACCGCGTCGGTGCCGGTCGATCTGGTTACGGCGTCGGCCAGCGGGCTGGACCCGCACATCAGCCCTGCCGCCGCACGTTACCAAGTCGCCCGCGTTGCCAAAGCGCGTGGCCTGGCCATTGAGCGTGTTCAGCACTTGGTCGATCAGCAGACCGATGGGCCGCTGCTGGCTTTTCTGGGTGAGCGCCAGGTCAATGTGCTGCAGCTCAATTTGGCGCTGGAGGCGCTTCGCTAAAAGTGCGCACCCTTTGCGGCTCATGATAATTTTCAAGACGAGGGCTCTGTATGGCTAGCTTTCCAGACGCCCGACCCGACCCGGACCAGCTCCTTGAGCAGCTACGCGACCATGAAAACCGCGCACGGTGCGGCAGGCTGCGCATTTACTTTGGTGCCAGCGCCGGTGTTGGCAAGACCTATGCCATGCTCAGTGCGGCCCAGCGCGAGCGCCGGGCGGACCGCGAGGTGCTGATTGGTGTGATCGAAACCCACGGGCGCAGCGAAACGGCAGAATTGCTGGTGGGCCTCGAAGCGCTTGCGCTACGCGAAGTTGCTTACCGGGGCCACACGCTCAAGGAATTTGATCTGGACGCTGCGCTGGCCCGCAAGCCCGATTTGCTGCTGGTCGATGAGCTGGCGCACAGCAACGCGCCCGGCTCACGCCATGCCAAGCGCTGGCAGGATGTGCAGGAACTGCTGGATGCGGGCGTCGATGTCTGGTCGGCGCTGAACGTGCAGCATCTTGAAAGCCTCAACGGCACGGTGGGCGCCATCACCGGCATTCGCATCAACGAAACGGTGCCCGACACCGTGATCGACGCCGCCGACGAAATCATTCTGGTCGATGTGACGCCCGACGAGCTGATCAGTCGGCTCAAGGCGGGCAAGGTGTACCTGCCCCAGCAGGCTGAGCGGGCGGCGCAAAATTTTTTCCGCAAGGGCAACCTGATTGCCCTGCGCGAGATTGCGCTGCGGCGCACCGCCGAGCATGTGGAAGACGACGTGCGCAGCTACCGGATCGAAAAATCCATCGCCCCGGTCTGGAACACCGAGGGCGCGATTCTGGCCTGTGTCGGCCCGCGCGAAGGCGCCGAGCAAACCGTGCGCACGGCAGCGCGCCTGGCGGGCCAGCTCAATGTGCGCTGGCATGCCGTGTATGTGGAGACACCGCGCCTGCAGCGGCTGGGTGCGGCCCAGCGCGACCGGATTTTGGCCGTGCTCAAGCTGGCCGAAGAGCTGGGCGCGGCCACGGCGGTGCTCGCTGGCAGCGACGTTGCCGTCGAACTGGTGACGCAGGCGCAGCAGCTCAACTGCGCCATGCTGGTCGTCGGGCGTTCGCCGTTCGTGGGCGGCTGGTCCGCACTGTGGCGTGGGCTCGCCATGACGCGCCAGCTGGCCCGACTGGCCCCCACGCTGAACATTGTGGAAGTGGGCTATGCCCAGAGTGCGCGGCGGCTGGTGCAGGCTGTGCTGCGTCCACCTGATGACGCCGTGGCGGCTGCATGGCCCCGCAGTCTGCCGCCGTATGCCTGGACCTTTGCCAGCAGCGTCGTCATCACCTTGCTGGCTTTGCCGCTGACGGGTCTGTTTGATCTGGCCAACATCGTGATGCTGTTCCTGCTCGGCACCGTGCTGGTGGCGCTGAAGTTCGGACGCGGCCCGGCGGCGTTGGCCGCTTTCCTGAATGTGGCGGCTTTTGACTATTTTTTTGTGCAGCCCAGAATGTCGTTTTCCGTCAGCGATGTGCAGTACCTGATGACCTTTGCCGTCATGCTGATGGTGGGGCTGCTGACTGGGCAGCTCACGGCGGGGCTGCGCTTTCAGGCCCAGATTTCGTCCAGCCGTGAGCGCCGTGCGCAGTCGCTGTTTGAGCTGACGCGCGATTTGTCTGCGGCGCTGCTGAGTTCGCAGGTGGTCGAGCTGGGCGAGGCGGCGGTGCGGCGCAACTTTGGCGGTCAGGCGCTGGTGCTGACCGCTGACGCCCATGACCAGCTGCAGGCACCGGCCACCACACCCGTGCCGTCCGATTTCGTCATCAGCGTGGCTGACTGGGCGTTTCGCAACGCGCAGGCGGCGGGTCTGGCGACGGCTACCTTGTCGGCGCAGGCTTGGCATTACGTGCCGCTCAAGGCCCCTATGCGGGTGCGCGGCGTGCTGGCGCTCAAACCCGCCCAGCCGCGCTGGCTCTTGATTCCCGAGCAGCTGCAGCAGCTCGACACCCTGGCCCGGCAAATCGCCATTGCGCTGGAGCGCGTGCATTACGTCGAGGTCGCCCAGCAGGCGCTGGTGCAGATGGAGTCTGAAAAAATGCGCAATATGCTGCTGGCCGCCATTTCCCATGATGTGCGCACGCCGCTGACCGCGCTGGTGGGTCTGGCCGATACCCTTGAGCGAAGCACCCCGCCGATCAGTCATGAACAGGCGCAGGCTGCGCATGCCATCGGCAGCGAAGCCCGCCAGCTTAGTGCGCTGGTCAATAACTTGCTGGACATGGCGCGGCTGCAAAGTGGTGCGGTCAGCCTGCGACGCGAGTGGCAGTCGGTCGAGGAAATCGTCGGCTCGGCGATTCGCCAGGCGCAGCACGCCCTGGCGGGACGCGCCGTCAGCACGGCGCTGCCTGCCGATCTTCCGCTGGTGGAGTTTGATGCCGTGCTGATGGAGCGCGTGCTGGTCAATCTGCTGGAAAACGCGGCCAAGTACAGCGGTGCGGACGATGCGCCCATCGAGATTAACGCGCAGGTAACGGCGCAGACACTGGTGCTCACGGTGCGCGATCACGGGCCGGGCCTGCCCGCCGCGCTCCTGGGTCGCGAGCAGACCTTGTTTGATAAATTCACGCGCGGGTACACCGAGTCGGCCACGCCGGGCGTGGGCTTGGGCCTGGCTATCTGCAAGGCGGTGGCTGATGCACACGGCGGGCAGATCACCGCTGGTAATGCGCTCGGTGGGGGCGCAGAATTCACCCTCAGTCTGCCGCGTCGCCCGCCGCCGCACGATCCGCCCGAAATGCCTTGACTCCAAACGCAGGAAATCCATGTCCCAGCCCATCCCCGTTGCCGTTGTCATTGAAGACGAGCCGCAAATCCGCCGCTTTGTGCGCGCTGCGCTGGAGGCCGAAGGCTGGCAGGTGTTTGAGGCCGATACGGCCCGGCGCGGCCTGAGCGAAGCGTGTACGCGCAAGCCCGATTTGCTGGTGCTCGATCTGGGTCTGCCCGACGGCGACGGGCTGGACGTGATCCGTGACGTGCGTAGCTGGTCGGGTGTGCCGATGGTGGTGCTGTCGGCGCGCACGGACGAGGCCGACAAAATCGCCGCACTGGACGCGGGTGCCGACGACTACTTGACCAAGCCCTTTGGCGTGGGCGAGCTGCTGGCCCGCGTGCGCGCCAACTTGCGTCGGCCCCGCGCTGCTCAGGCGGACGGCACGCCCGGCGAGCCTCTGTTTAGCTTCGGTGATGTGGTGGTGGACCGCCAGGCGCGGCTGGTGCGGCGCGGCGGCGCGGAAGTTCACCTCTCGCCTATCGAGTACCGGCTGCTCATCGTGCTGATGACCCATGCCGGACGGGTGCTCACGCACCGCCAGCTGCTGCGCGAGGTCTGGGGGCCTTCACACACCGAGCAGAGCCATTACCTGCGCATCTACATGGGTCGCCTGCGCCAGAAGCTCGAAGCCGATCCGGCCCAGCCCCGGCACTTTCTGACCGAAACGGCGGTGGGTTATCGCCTGCTGGTATCCTGAACGGCCGCTTTCGCGTTATTTCATGCAAAATCAGGCTGTAGTCCAATCTCAACGGGCGCTACTAGCTATAAAATAGATAGCAAATGCAAGAATCTTTCAAACCTCCCAAAGCGCCTGCGCCCGTTGGCGCAGCGGTGCGTATTCCCAAGCCTGCCATCTCGGCAGCGTCTGCGCCTGGCGCTGCCGCGCCCACGGTGCGGCTCAATAAGCGCATGGCCGATCTGGGCCTGTGCTCGCGCCGCGAGGCCGATGACTGGATTGCCCGGGGCTGGGTGCGCGTCAACGGCCAGCCCGCCGTGATGGGCCAGCCGGTCGCCGCCGACGCCCGCATCGAGGTGGCACGCGACGCCGAGCAGCAGCAGCGTCTGCAAGTGACCATTTTGATCAACAAGCCCGTGGGCTACGTCAGCGGCCAGGCCGAGGACGGCCACGAGCCCGCCGTCGCGCTGGTGCAGCCCGGCAACCGCTGGCGCGAGTGCAACAGCCGCATGCGCTGGGGTTTTGAGCAGCTGCGCGGCCTGGCGCCCGCCGGGCGGCTCGACATCGACTCGATTGGCCTCTTGGTCTTGACGCAGGATGGCCGCGTGGCGCGCCAGCTGATCGGCGAAGACTCGGACATGGAAAAAGAATACCTGGTGCGCGTCAGCTACGGCGCCGAAACGCTCAACGTGCAGGGCGCTTTTCCGCGTGAAAAACTCGCCCTGCTGTGCCATGGCCTGAGCCTGGACGGCCAGGCGCTGCGCTCGGCCCAGGTCAGCTGGCAAAACCCCGAGCAGCTGCGTTTTGTGCTCAAAGAAGGCAAAAAGCGCCAGATTCGCCGCATGTGCGAACAGGTCGGCCTGTTCGTGACGGGTTTAAAACGCGTGCGCATTGGCCGCGTCAATCTGGGCCATTTGCCGATTGGTCAGTGGCGCTACTTGATGCCGCACGAGCAGTTTTAAGCCGCTGCGGGCCGCCACCGCTTGAAAATAGCGCGCTGCGGGCCTATCTGCGGGCTTGTCGTTGTTCCTTCACCTTACTTTTTCCATGCAAAAACAAACCCATTCCTTCCAGGCCGAAGTTGCCCAGCTGCTCAAGCTGGTCACGCACTCGCTGTACTCCAACCCTGAAATCTTCCTGCGCGAGCTGATCTCCAACGCCTCGGACGCCTGCGACAAGCTGCGTTTTGAAGCGTTGAACGACGCGGGCGTCTATGAAAACGACGCCGAACTGAAAGTGCGCGTGAGCTTTGACGCCAGCGCCAAAACCCTGACGATTGCCGACAACGGCATCGGCCTGTCGCAGCAGGAAGCCATCGACCACCTCGGCACGATTGCCAAGAGCGGCACCCGCGACTTCATGGCCAAGCTCTCGGGCGACCAAAAGAGCGACGCCCAGCTCATCGGCCAGTTCGGCGTGGGTTTTTATTCCGGTTTTATCGTGGCCGACAAGATCACGGTGGAAAGCCGCCGCGCCGGCCTTGCCGCTTCGCAAGGCGTGCGCTGGGTCAGCGAGGGCACGGGCGAGTTTGACGTGAGCGAGATCGAGCGCGCCGGGCGCGGCACCAGCGTCACCCTGCATCTGAAGGACGACGCCAGCGAGTACCTGAACGCCTGGAAACTCAAAAGCATCATCAACAAGTATTCCGACCACATTTCCCTGCCCATCCTGATGGAAAAGGAAGAATGGAAAGAGGGCGAAAACGACCAGCCCGGCGAGATGGCCAAGACCGGCGAATGGGAAACCGTGAATCAGGCCGCCGCCCTGTGGACGCGCGCCAAAAAAGACATCACGCAAGAACACTACGACGAGTTTTACAAGCAGATCAGCTACGACCAGGACGCGCCGCTGGCCACCACGCACAACCGCGTCGAAGGCTCAACCGAATACACCCAGCTGCTGTTCATCCCGAGCAAAGCACCGATGGACATGTTTCAGCGCGACAAGGCCGCCGGCGTCAAGCTCTACGTCAAGCGCGTCTTCATCATGGACGATGCGCAGGCGCTGCTGCCGAGCTACCTGCGCTTTGTCAAGGGCGTGGTCGATTCGTCTGACCTGCCGCTCAACGTCTCGCGCGAGCTGCTGCAGGAAAGCCGCGCCGTCAAGGCGATCCGCGAAGGCTGCACCAAGCGCGTGCTGTCGATGATCGAAGACCTGGCCGCCAACTCGCCCGAGAAGTTCGCCACCTTCTATGCCGAATTCGGCGCGGTGCTGAAAGAAGGCCTGGGCGAAGACTTCGCCAATAAGGAGCGCATCGCCAAGCTGCTGCGTTTTGTCAGCTCGACCACTGACGCGGCCACGGTCAGCTTTGCCGACTACAAGGCGCGCATGAAGGACGGCCAGGAGGCGATTTACTACATCACCGCCGACACGCTGGCGGCGGCCAAGAGCAGCCCGCAGCTCGAAATCTTCCGCAAAAAGGGCATCGAAGTGCTGTTGATGGCCGACCGCGTCGATGAGTGGGCACTGAACTATCTGCGCGACTTTGACGGCACGCCGCTGCAATCGGTGGCCAAGGGCGCGGTCGATCTGGGCAAGCTGCAAGACGAGGACGAGAAAAAAGCCGCCGAAGAAGCGCAGACCCAGTTCAAGCCGATTCTGGACAAACTGAAAGAAGCGCTGAAGGACAAGGCGCAGGACGTGCGCGCCACCACGCGGCTGGTCGATTCCCCGGCCTGCCTCGTGGTGCAGGACGGTGACATGTCCACCCAGCTGGCGCGCATGCTCAAGCAGGCCGGTCAGCCGGTGCCCGAAAGCAAGCCGATTCTGGAAGTCAACGCCCAGCATCCGCTGGTGAAAAAGCTCGAAGCCAGTGCCGAGCTGGCCAGCTTTGACGATCTGGCCAACATCTTGTTCGACCAGGCGCTGCTGGCCGAAGGCGGCCTGCCGGAAGACCCGGCCGCTTACGTCAAGCGGGTGAACGCGCTGCTGGCGGCCTGAAGCCGCGCTGCCGGACAGGCAGTGAATTTTCAGCCTGCGTGCCTGGCGTGGCAGGCTGTGGGTCGGCATTTTGGCGTTTAGATGGTGTCAAAATGTCCCCGATGAAAATGACAAGTACGGTTTCGCTCCTGACGCGCAAAACGGCCATTGCGCTGTGGCTGTGCTGCTGCGCTTCAATGGTGGCGCAGGCGCAAGAACAGGGGCCGCTCTGGTTTGAGGGAAAAAGGCCCAGCTTGCAGGCACGCCAGGCCGTCGAGCTGCTCGCCACTTCGGCAACGCACGGTCTGGAGCCGCAGGATTACAACGCCAGCGCGCTGCGCCAGGGCATTTTGAATGCGGCGCATGGCATGCCGCAGGCGATCACGGTGGCGCAGCTGGATCAGGCGCTGACCAGCGCGATGGAGAATTACCTGAAGGACCTGCATCAGGGCCGCATTGATCCGAAAAAAATCCAGTACAACTTCAACCCGTCGCGCAAGGCTTTTGACCCGGCCGCCTACCTGCAGACGGCGCTGGCCGCCCGGCGCCTGCCGCAGGCCGCCGCCGAAGCGGCGCCGCATTTGCCGCTCTACGAGGCTCTGCGCACGGCGCTGGCGCACTACCGCCAGCGCGGCGATGACCCGGCCTGGCAGCAGCCCTTGCCCGCCTTGCCGGGCAGCTCGCCCAGCAAGGCGTCCCAACTGGCGCCGGGCCAGCGCTACGCGGGGCTGAGCGTGCTGGCGCAGCGGCTGGTCGCCCTGGGGGATTTGGCGCCTGATGTGGCACTGCCCACCCAGTACGACGGCTTGCTGGTGCCCGCCGTGCAGTCCTTTCAAAAGCGCCACGGCATAGCCGCCGATGGTGTTATTGGCAAAAGCACGCTGGTGCAGCTACAGGTGACGCCCGCTGCCCGTGCGCGGCAGATCGAGCTGGCGCTGGAGCGCCTGCGCTGGACCCCGTTCAATCAGGGGCCGCGCATGATTGTCATCAACATCCCCGAGTTCATCCTGCGCGCCTACGACATAGAGGGCGAACGCATCCATGTGCGCCAGGAGATGAAGATTGTGGTGGGCAAGGCGCTGAACAAGCGCACCCCTTTGTTCAATGAAGAGATGCGCTTCATTGAGTTCAGCCCGTACTGGAACCTGCCGGCCTCGATTGCCCGCGCCGAAACGATTCCCCAGTTGCGGCGCGACCCTGGCTACCTCGCCCGCGAAGGGATGGAGTTTGTGTCCAGCAATGGCGCGGTGGTGGACCGGGCGGTCACGCCCGCGCGGCTGAACGCCGTGCTGGCTGGCCAGTGGCGCATCCGCCAGCGGCCGGGGCCGAAAAATGCGCTCGGCGACATCAAGTTCGTGTTTCCCAACACCGACAACATCTACCTGCACCACACACCGGCGGTCAACCTGTTCGAGCGCGAGCGGCGCGATTTTAGCCACGGCTGCATCCGGGTCGAAAAGCCAGTGGCGCTGGCAAAGTTTGTTCTCGGCAACCTGCCGCAGTGGAGCGAGGAGCGCATCAAAAAAGCCATGAGCCGGGGGGAGTCCTCGACCCTGCGCTTGACCGAGCCGATTCCCGTTGTGATTGCTTACGAAACCACTTTGGTTAAAGAGGGGGGGGTATATTTCTTTGAAGATATCTATGGACTTGACCGCCGACTTGATGCCGCCTTGCGCCAGCACACACGCTACGCCTCTTTCGCCCCTCACCGACTTACCGATGACTGATTCCTTGACCTCGGCGCGCCGCAGCTTTTTGCGCCACACGGCCCGCTACGCCATCGCCGCCGCAAGCACGGCCCTGCCGGGGCTGGCAGCTGCGTCCGTTTTTTCGGCGACGGGGCATTCCGCCGCCATGATGGCGACGCTGGAGTCGTCCAGCGCCCCGCTCTCAATGATGGATGCACGCGGGCTGGCCCTGGTCAACACCCACACCCGCGAAAAAATCGATCTGGTCTATGCCACTGGCGAGCGCTATGTACCTAAAGCGCTGGGCTGGCTGAACCACTTCCTGCGCGACCACTACACCGGCGAGGTCGGCCTGATGGACCCGGAGGTGTTTGATCTGCTGCACCGCGTGCAGCAGGTGTTGGGCAGCAAGGGCTCTTTTGAGGTGATCTCTGGCTATCGCTGCGAGGCCACCAACCGCCATCTGCGCCTGACACGCGGCGGCGGCGTGGCTGACAGAAGCCTGCACACGGCAGGCCGGGCGATTGACGTGCGCCTGCCCGGCGTGCCGCTGGCCGACCTGCACAAGGCGGCGCTGTCGCTGCGCGCCGGGGGCGTGGGCTTTTACCCGCGCGAGCAGTTTATCCACATCGACACGGGCCGGGTGCGCAGCTGGTGAGCGGGCGGCGCTTGCCGGGCGCTCAGGAAAACACGTAGCGCAGCCCGATCCACAAGCGCCGGGGCGCGCCGGGCGCGTAAAAGGTCGATTGCGGCACGGCAAAGCCGCTGGCGCTCGACCCGCCGAGTGCGCGGGCGGTAAAGTTGCCGCTGGGATCAAACCCGGCTGAGCCGAGCTGGGCGGCGGTGTTGTACCGGGTGTCAAACAGGTTGTCGATGTGCGCCGTCCATTGCAGCTTGGGGCTGGCGCGGTAGCTGCCGCCCAGATTGAATACCGCGTAACCGGCGCTGCGGCCCGACCCGAGGTAATACGTGCCATCGGGCTGGTGCGCGCCATTTTCGTTGCCGCGCGCCAGCGTGCCCGACATCGCCACCATGCTGGCGTTGAGCGTGAAGGCGGGCGAGACGGCGTAATCGGCAAACAGCTTGAGCATCTGGCGCGGAATCAAGGGCATGCGGTCGCCGGGCCGGATGCTGAGGGTGCCATCCTGCCCCGGCGTGCCTGCGCTGGCCGAACTGTTACTGCTGTTGCCGCTGCCGTTGACGGTGTCAAAGCTCTGGTAAGTCGCGTCCAGCCAGGTGTATTGCGCGCCCAGGTTGAATTTGCCGAACTGGCCGCTCAGGCCCAGCTCCAGCCCTTGGCGGCGGGTCTGGCCGAAGTTTTTGAAATAACCGTAGCCAGCCTGATTGTCCGCGACGAACAAAATATCGTCACGGTTGATGGCGCGAAACATCCCGGCGTTCCACTGCACGCCGCCCGCTGCCGTGCCGCGCAGTCCGGCTTCGAGCGTGCGCGTGACCACTTGCTTGAGCGGCGGGTCGCCCGCCATCGCGTTGGGCAGCTTGCAGGGCTGATCGGGGTTGGCGCAGCCCAGCTCGATGGCGGTCGGGGCGCGGCTGCTTTCGCTGTAGCCCGCATAGGCGTTGAGGTTTTTCGCCGGGCTGTAAGTCAAGCCGATAGCCGGATTGAAGCGCTCAAAGCGGTGCGTGCCGCTCAATGAGGCCGGATCGCCGTTGGCGTGAAGCTGGTCGCGGTTTTTGACCGAGGTAGCGTTGTAGCGCCCGGACAGCGTCAGGTGCAAATTCTCCTGCAGCGACAGCGTGTCGCTGGCAAACAGGCTCCAGGTGTGGATGCGGCCCGCCAGATCGACCCGCGTGTCATAGGGGTCGCCATCGACCGTGCCACCGCTGACGCCGTCGCCAAACGCATTCACGCCGGTGATGCTGCGGTCCGGGTTCAGGTAGCCCAGCTGCGAAGACTGCGCAAAACGCACCCGGCTGGCGTCGTAGCCTGCGCCCGCGACGAGCTGGTTGCGCTTGCCCGCCAAATCGCCCAGCCAGGTCAGCTGGCCGGACAGGCCGTAGTTTTGCTGCGAAGTCCGGGTGCGGTTGATCAGGCCATTGCATTTTTCGGCGGGCTCGTCGTTCTGCAGCGCTTGCGCGATGCAGCGCCATGACGGAAACGGCGTGTTCGCCGCGTTGGCGCCGTTGGCCGGAAAACCGCTGTAGCCCGCCGCCGCCAACGCGCTCTGATCAGCCGCCGTGGGCTGGTACACCGACTGATCCAGCGATCCTTCGTTGATGTCGCCGTTGTAGCTTGAACTGCGAATGTCGCGGTAATACGCGTTGCCCGAAAACAGCAGCTCGTCATTGAGAGAGTGGCTGGCCGTCAGATTCAGCAGCGTCGAGCGGTTCTGCGTGATGTCGGGTTTGGTATAGACGCTGGCGCGGTCGTTGGCTAGCAGGCGCTGCTCTTGCAGGCCGTTGCCGCTGAGCTGGTTGTCGGCGTGGGCCAGCGTCAGTTTTAAGTCGGTGGCGCTGTTGTGCCAGCCGAGTTTGCCAAACAGCTGGCGCACATCGGAGGGCGAATCGTCGCGCCAGCCGCGTTCCTTGAACAAGTTGGCGTTCACGTACCAGTCCAGCCCCTTGTTGTTGAAGCCGCCATGCTCGAACTCGACGGCGCGCCGGGCGTTGCTGCCCAGTGTGGTTTCCAGCGCGCTGCCGGGCGCGCTGCGGCCGTCCTTGGTCTGCACGGACAGCGCGCCGCCCAGGGTGTTCAGGCCAAACAGCGGGTTCGAGCCGGGCATCAAGGTCATGGACGCAATCGCGCCGCGCGGAATCAAATCCCAGCTCACCACGTCACCAAACGGCTGGTTCATGCGCACGCCGTCCATGTACACCGACAGGCCCTGCGGCGTGCCCAGCAGCGGCGAAGCGGTGTAGCCCCGGTAGCTCACGTCCATTTGAAAAGGGTTGCCCTGCGTCTCGTTGACATGCACGCTGCCCAGTCGCCGGTTCATGAACTCGCCCAGCTCCAGCGCGCCGCTGCGCGTGATGTCGGCGCTGGTGGCGCTTTGCACCGGGGCGGCGATCTCGTTGCGCGGCTGGCCGATGCCCGGCAGCGGCGTGCTGCCGATGACATCGACGGTGGCGAGCGATTTGTCTTGCTGTGCGTGGGCTTGCGCACTGAAAGCGGCGGCCAGCGCCAGCAGCAGCGATGACTGCGGCCAAAGCGGCCTGCGGTGAAAGGGGGAAGGCGGCACAGTGTCTCCTGTTTTTTATTTATGAGGTGTTGCTGTCTGCAGCAGCAATATCTGCACCACCGGATGCCGGAGAGCGTGCGGGTGATTTTCAGTGGCTGGCCAGGATGCCCGGCCCGCACCGAGGCTCTTGGAATTGCGCCGTTTTGCCACAGCGTTCATGGATGCAACAGCGTGCATGCCGCTCCAAACGATGTGTCGGGCCAGCGCGCTCAGGCCAGCAGCGGCGCCGCCTGCATCGCTTCGGTCTGTTCGACCAGCATATCGACCTGGCCTTTCCAGTAGTCGCTGGAGCCGAACCACGGAAAGTTAATCGGGAAAATCGGGTCGTGCCAGCGCTGGGCCAGCCAGGCGCTGTAATGCACCAGGCGCAGCGTGCGCAGCGGCTCGATCAGCGCCAGCTCGCGCCGGTCAAATTGGCCGAACTCGTCGTAGCCATCGACCAGCGCGCCGAGCTGCTGCAACTGTTGGGCGCGCTCGCCGGACAGCAGCATCCACAAATCCTGCACCGCCGGGCCGGTGCGCGCATCGTCCAGATCGACAAAATGCGGCCCGGCCAGCGGCAAGCCCTCGGGCGTCCAGAGAATGTTGCCGGGGTGGCAGTCGCCGTGCAGGCGCAGCTGGCGCACCGCGCCCACGCTGTTAAACACGCCCTGGGCGACATGCATGGCCTCGTCAAAAGCCTTCAGCCAGCGCGATTCCATGTCCAGCGGCAAATAGCCGCCAGCGAGCAATATCTGGCGTGAGTTGTGGCCAAAAGTCTGCAAATTGAGCGCGGGCCGGTGGATAAAGGGCCGGGCCGCGCCGACGGTGTGAATGCGCGCCAGAAAGCGGCCAATCCATTCGAGCACGTCGAGGTTTTCCAGCTCGGGCCGACGCCCACCCCGGCTCGGCGAGACGCTGAAACTAAAACCGTTGAAATGGTTCAGCGTGCTGCCGTTCAGCGCCAGCGCGCCGACCACCGGAATTTCAGCGGCCATCAACTCGCTGGCAAAGGCGTGCTCTTCGAGGATTTGCGTCTCGCTCCAGCGGTCCGGGCGGTAGAACTTGACCACTACCGTCTCACCGGCCAGATCGCCGCTGCCGACCGGGCTTTCGAGGTGCGCCTGATAGACGCGGTTTTCATAGCTCGACAGCGCCATCATCCGGCCGTCGCCGCTCAATCCGACGCTGGCCAGCGCGTCCAGCACCACATCGGGCGTCAGGTGTTCGTAGGCGTGAAGGGTGTCGCGCAGCGGCGCGGCTTTATTGTGTTGGGTCATGCGCCATTGTCCTGCCACGCGGGTCCGCACTTCAAGGGTGTGGTCAGAACGGGGCCGGATTTTTACTAAACTGCACACCATGCAAAAAACCAGCCCCCTTTCCGTCGGCAAGCCTTCCCGCAAGGCTGCCGCCATTGCCGCCAAACCCGCGCAAGTCATCGAAGAACTGCGCCCCGGCCAGTCCATTGAATTGCTCAAGGAGCTGCACATCCTGACCCGCGAGGGCAAGCTGAACCAGGACACGCGGCGCAAGCTCAAGCAGGTCTATCACCTCTACCAGTTCATTGAGCCGCTGTTGAAAGAAGTGTCGGCGGATGAAAAAGGCTTCACACTGGCCGATCACGGCGCGGGCAAGTCTTACCTGGGTTTTATTTTGTACGACCTGTTTTTCAACGTCGCGCATGCCGGTGAACAGGTTAACGGCCAGATTTACGGCATCGAAACCCGCGCCGAGCTGGTCGAAAAATCCCGCGAGCTGGCGGCCCGGCTTGGCTTTGCCAACATGGCATTTTTAAACCTGTCGGTGCAGCAGGCCACTGTGTCGGACGCGTTGCCGCCGACGGTCGATATCGTCACCGCGCTGCACGCCTGCGACACCGCCACCGACGACGCGATTGCCTTCGGGCTGGCCAAGCAGGCGCGCCACATGGTGCTGGTGCCGTGCTGTCAGGCCGAAGTCGCAGGCCTGCTGAAAAAATCCCGCGCCCTGAATCTGGCCAAAACCCCGCTGGCCGAACTTTGGCGCCACCCGCTGCACGCGCGCGAATTCGGCAGCCAGATCACCAACGTGCTGCGCTGCCTGCAATTGGAAGCCAACGGCTACCAGGTCACCGTCACCGAGCTGGTCGGCTGGGAGCATTCGATGAAAAACGAACTCATCCTCGCCAGCCGCCCGGCCACGCCCAGCGCCGCCAAAATCCGCGCCGCGCAGGAGCGTCTCCAGCAGGTGCTGGCCGAACTCGGGCTGGGCGAGTTGCAGGAGCGCTTCGGCGTTTTAGCTTCGCAATGATTCAAATAATTTGAACGATTCCGTCAACTTATTTGAATTTCAGACGCATGGACAGTTTTTATACTTGGCACAACTTTCACCGCTTGACGGAAGTTTTTTAAAAGTTGACCGCGCCATGACCTCTGCCACTTTCTCTGCCGCTTCCCCCCGCTACTCCGGCGTAGCCATCGCCCTGCACTGGGTGCTGGCGCTGGCGCTGGTGTCGATTTTTGGCGTCGGCCTGTACATGGCCGACCTGCCGTTTTCGCCCATGCGCCTGAAACTCTACAACTGGCACAAATGGGCGGGCGTGGTGATTCTGGCGCTGTCGGCGCTGCGGCTGCTCTGGCGCCTGACGCACCGCCCGCCCGCGCTGCCGCCCAGGATTGAGGCCGCCATGCCGGGCTGGCAAGTCGCCGCCCACCACGCCACGCATGGCTTGATGTACGCGCTGTTTTTCATCGTCCCGCTGATCGGCTGGGCTTACAGCTCGGCGGCCGGTTTTTCGATTGTGCTGTTTGGCGTGCTGCCGCTGCCCGATTTTGTGTCGGCTGACAAGGCGCTGGCCGCGCTCATCAAGCCCTGGCATGCGCTGTCGGCCTTTGCGCTGGCCGGGCTGGTGGTGCTGCACGTAGCCGCCGCGCTGAAACACCAGTGGATTGACCGCGACGGCCTGCTCCAGCGCATGCTGCCCGGCAGGGGCTGAATCATCAGCCGGGCCGCCTCGCCTTCCTTTTGTCGGCCTTTCGTTTCGCTTCGTCTCTTCAAACTTCGCAAGGAATGTTTATGACCCACTTTTCTTTCTCTGTGCGCCAAGCCAGCGCGCTGATCGCCGCCGCGCTCCTGTCTTTTTCGGCCCAGGCCGAGCAAAAGCTGCTGCCCGCACAAAGCGAAATCGCTTTTGCCAGCAAGCAAATGGGCGTGTCGGTGGACGGCCACTTCAAAAAGTTCGAGGCGCAAATCGCGTTCGATCCGGCCAAGCTAGAGGCCAGCAAAATCGCTTTTTCGATAGACACCGGCAGCGCCACCGTCGGCGCGCCCGAGTCCGACGCCGAACTGCCCAAGCCCGACTGGTTCAATGCGGTGAAATTCCCGCAAGCCACCTTCCAGTCCGGCGCGGTCAAAAAAACCGGCCCCGGCAAGTTTGAAGTGGCCGGGAAACTCAGCATCAAGGGCAATGTGCGCGACGTGATCGTGCCCGTGACCTTGACGCAAGCGGGTACAGTGACCACCGCCAGCGGTGCCTTTACGCTCAAGCGCCTGACCTTCAAAATTGGCGAAAACGAGTGGGCCGACACCTCGATGGTGGCCGACGACGTGCAGGTCAAATTCAAGCTCGCGCTGACCGGCGTGGGCAAACTCTAAATTCTTTCTTTTAACTCTTTTTTGGAGCAACACCCATGCGTAAATCCCTCTTGACCCTGGCCGCTGCGGCCGCCCTGTTCGCTGGCGCGGCCCAAGCCGAAACCGCCAGCTACGCCATCGACCCGTCGCACACCTTCGCGACGTTTGAAATCAGCCACTTCGGCGCCAGCGTGAACCGGGGCCGCTTTGACAAGAAAGAAGGCTCGGTGCAGCTGGACCGCGCCGCCAAGACCGGCAAGGTGGACATCACGATTGACACGACTTCCATCAACACCGGCACCGCCGCTTTTGACAAGCACCTGCAAAGTCCTGACCTGTTTGACGCGGCCAAGTTTCCGACGATCAAGTTCGTGTCCGACAAGTTTGTCTTCACCGGCGACAAGGTTTCCGAAGTCAGCGGCAACCTGACGCTGCTGGGCAAGACCCAGCCGGTCACCCTCAAAGCCAAGCAGTTCAACTGCTACCAGAGCCCCATGCTCAAGCGCGAAGTGTGCGGCGGGGACTTTGAGACCACGATTGACCGCACCGCTTTCGGCATGAACTACGGCATCGCCTGGGGTTTCCCGAAAGACGTGCGCCTGGTGGTTCAGGTTGAGGCGGTCAAGCAGTAAGCCGGTTTGACGCGACGGCCTTGCGCCGTCATGGAAAAAGCCCCGCCGTCGCAAGACTGGCGGGGCTTTTTGGCGTCTGCCGAAGCAGATGGCGCAGTGAGCAGGAATTGAGGACTTTTTGGGCATTCTTGGCGTAAATGGTAAAGCCGGTTGAAATAAATTCGTTTCAGGGATTACGATTCGTCGCAATAAGAATTTTTCAGGGAGCAAGCACCATGTCAGAGCCACTGGCCCATTCGGGCGGGCACCTGCTGGCCGCGCACTTGCAGTGCGTCGCCGCCAAAGCCGCTGATTTTTCCGCAGCATTTGAACCTGCCACCGCGACCCGGCGCTGGGCCTATCTGGCCGGGCTGTGGCATGACCTGGGCAAATACCGGCCGGGGTTCCAGCGCTACGTCGCACAAGCCGACAACCCGGATGCCCATATCGAAGGCAAAGTGGGCGGGCGCGACAAGACGCACTCCGCCGCTGGCGCCTTGTGGGCGATGCAAAAGCTGGGGGAGTCGCACGGCGCGAGTGGGGCGCTGGCTGCCCGCGTGCTGGCTTACCTGATTGCAGGTCACCATGCGGGTTTGGATGACTGGAACAGTGGGCTGAACGAGCGGCTGGCCGGGCCTGATGCCAAGACCGAATTGCAGGAAGCCCTGGCCGCCCATCCACCCGAAAGCATTCTCAGCCACGGCGATTTTGTGCCTGATCTGCGCGGCATCCCCGGCGGCTCAAAAGGGTTTGCCTTGTGGGTTCGTCTGCTGTTTTCCTGTCTGGTGGATGCCGACTTTCTGGACACGGAGGCGCATTTCGATGCGGGCAAGCCAGCCCGGCGTGACGGTTTCCCGACGCTGGACCAAATGCGCATGGCTTGTGATGCGCACATGGCGGCCAAGGCGGCGGCGGTGGACATCACCTTGACGGTCAACCCCTTGCGCGCCGATGTTCTGCGCCAGTGCCGCGACAAGGCTGAACTGCCTGCCGGTTTCTTTTCCCTGACGGTTCCCACGGGCGGCGGCAAAACGCTGTCCAGTCTGGCGTTTGCCCTGAAGCATGCGCAAACGCACGGCCAGCGCCGCGTGGTTTACGCGATTCCCTACACCAGCATCATCGAGCAGACGGCAGACGTGTTTCGCGGCGTGTTCAAAGACTTGGGCAGTGAAGTGCTGATCGAGCACCACAGCCAGGCCGACGCCGCCGACAAGGACGAAACCGCCCGCAGCCGCCTGGCCTGCGAAAACTGGGATGCGCCGCTGATCGTGACCACCAACGTCCAGTTGTTTGAGTCCCTGTTTGCCGCCAAAACCTCGCGCTGCCGCAAGCTGCACAACCTGGTGAACAGCGTCATCGTGCTCGATGAAGCCCAGCAACTGCCGCCCGAGTTCTTGCAGCCGATTCTGGACGTGCTCAATTTGCTGGTGAAGCATTACGGCGTGACCGTGGTGTTTTGCACCGCCACCCAGCCTGCGCTGAGCACGACCGACTATTTCGATGCCAGCAAAAACCTGCGCGGGCCGGAAACCCCGGTGCGAGAAATCATCGACAACCCTGACGCGCTGTTCGATGCGCTCAAGCGGGTGGAAGTGCAATTGCCCCAGGACTGGAACATTTCCACGCCGTGGGCGGAGATTGCCGCGCAACTCGCGCAAGAAGACTGTGTGCTGGCCATCGTCAGCACCCGCAAAGCGGCCCGAGAGCTGCATCGCATGCTGCCGCCCGGCACGCTGCACCTGTCGGCGCTGATGTGCGGCGCGCACCGCAAAGCCGTGATCGAGCAGATCAAGGCCCGGCTCAAGGCCAAGCGCGAAGGCGCAGACTTGGAGCCGCTGCGCGTGGTCAGCACCCAGCTGGTTGAAGCCGGGGTGGACATTGATTTTCCGGTGGTTTACCGCGCTTTGGCCGGGCTGGACTCCATCGCGCAGGCGGCAGGGCGTTGCAACCGGGAAGGGCAATTGGAAGGCAAAGGCCGCGTGGTGGTGTTTGTGCCGCCCGAACTTCCTCCCGTGGGGCACTTGCGCAAAGCGGCGCAAGCTTGCATCAGCACCTTGCTCGGCCAACAGGCTGATCCGCTGGCACGCGCTTTGTTCGCCACCTACTTTCGTGACTTTTACAGCAAGGTTGAGCTGGACAGCAAGGGCGTGTGTGAGTTGCTGACCGTGAACCCCAAGACGCTGGGCGTGCAGTTCCGTTCAGCGGCTGACGCATTTCGCCTGATTGATGACGAGGACTCGGCTACCGTGGTGGTTCGCTACGCGCCGCACAGCGAGGAACTGGAGAAATGGCTGGCAACGCTTGCCAGCAAAGGGCCGGAGCGTTGGCTCATGCGCAAGCTGCAGCGCTACACCGTCAGCATCCACAAGCGCGTGGCGGAAAAGATGCTGGCGCAGGGCGACCTGACGCTGCCCATGCCGGGGCTTTATGTGCAGGTGAATGCATGTGGGATATATCACCAAGAGCTTGGGTTGCAAACGGAAGGTGTGCTTTATGACCCTGATGCCTATGCGCAGTAGAAACGGGGAAAGAGGCTAGCCTCTTTCCCCGTTTTTTTGCAGCAAATATTGATACTAGGTTTCAATCCACGTTTTCACGAGTTCACATTCTAAGTCCAAGTCAACACATGATGTTGTATGCAAATATAGATACTAGGAAGAATGTGTGGTGCTATGATCCGGCCACAATCAATGTTGTGGAGCTTGGCATGGATTTTTGGAATTTCTCAAAGTCGCTCAAAGAACTTCGGCTGATGTCGCAGCAGCCGTGGTACCGATTCGTTTTGATCTGGGTGCTTGTAGCCATGCAATTAGGTTTGTGTTACGTCATATTGTTGAGGTGGTAAAGAATGACAATGTTTTGCCTTGAGGTAGCAGGCCCGTTCGCCTGTTTCACCCGCCCGGAAATGAAAGTCGAGCGGGTTTCCTACGACGTGATCACGCCCTCGGCGGCACGTTCCATTTTTGAGGCGATTCTGTGGAAGCCTGCCATCCGATGGCGGGTGCATCGCATTGAAGTGCTCAAACCCATCCGCTGGATCAACCTGCGGCGCAATGAGGTCAGCGCCGTAGTCTCCACGCGCAATGTGCAGCAGGCCATGACGGCGGGCAGTGGCACGCTGGGGCTGTACATCGAAGACGAGCGCCAGCAGCGCGCCGGTTATTTTTTGCGCGATGTGGCTTACCGCATTCATGCCGAGATGTCGCTGGCACCGGGGAATTCCGGCGAGCCTTTGATGAAATACACCGAGATGTTCACCCGCCGCGCCAGCAAGGGGCAGTGCGTGAACCAGCCCTATCTGGGCTGCCGGGAATTCGCGGCTGATTTTCGTCTGGTGGAGGCCGCCGCGCCAAATCTCGCAGCGCCGATTGCCGAAACCCGCCAACTGGGCTGGATGCTGCACGACCTTGATTTCACCCATCCCTCGGACCCGCAGCCGCGCTTTTTCAACGCCAAGATGGTTTCGGGCGTAATTGAAGTTCCCCCCTTTGAGGAGGCACGCGGATGATTCTCCAGGCACTCAACGATTACTACCGCCGCAAATGCGACGATGCCGACCCGGCGCAACGCCTGCCCGTTTTTGGGCTGGAGCAAAAAGAAATCCCGTTTCTTCTGGAAATCACATCTGAAGGCAAGCTGCTTCAGCTGATCGACACCCGCAGCTTGAATGGCAAGAAAAAGGTAGCGCAGATTTTCCGCGTGCCGCAAGGCGTCAAGAAAACGTCCGGTGTAGCTGCCAATTTGCTGTGGGACAACCTGGAATACGTGCTGGGCGTGGATACCAAGGGAAAACCTGAACGGGTTGTGGACCAGCATGCGCAGTTTGTCGCTCGCATCAAGGCTTTGCCCGCTGCCGCGCAGGAGGATGCCGGGATTCAGGCGGTACTGGCTTTTCTTGAAAACCTGGATGTGGCTCAGTTGCAAGCCCAGCCCGCTTGGGCGCAAGCGCTGGAATCGAATGCCGTGATGAGCTTTCGCCTGCACGGCGATGTCGATTTGGTGTGCCAGCGCCCTGCCGTGGTGAATGCCGCGCTGAATGTGGCGGCAGATGCAGACGACCGGCTGGCGATGTGTCTGGTGACCGGCAATGATGCGCCGGTGCAGCGTTTGCATGCTTCCATCAAAGGGGTGTGGGGCGCGCAATCATCCGGCGCGAATATCGTTTCCTTCAATGCGCGGGCTTTTGAGTCCTACGGGAAAACAGAGCGCCAGGGCGAAAATGCCCCAGTGAGCCAAGCCGCCGCCTTTGCCTACACCACCGCCCTGAATCATTTGCTGCGCAAAGACTCCAGTCAGCGCATTCAAGTTGGCGATGCTTCCACCGTTTTCTGGGCGGATCGGGAGTCGGAATTTGAATCAGTAGCGGCGGACGTTTTTGGCGAACCGCCGAGGGATGATCCTGACCAAGGCGCGCACGCGGTGCAAGCCTTGTTTTCAGCCATGCAGACCGGCAAGCACGGCGGTTTGGATGAGGGCAACCGCTTTCATGTGCTGGGCTTGGCCCCGAATGCCGCCCGTATCAGCATCCGCTTTTACCACTGCCTGACGCTCAATGAATTGGGCAAGTGCATTGAGCGGTATTTCAAAGACCTGGAGTTGGTTCGCGGTCAGCATGACCCGCAATACCCATCCTTGTTCCGGCTCTTGGCTGCGGTGGCACTGCAAAACAAGGCCGACAACATTCCGCCCAATCTGGGCGGTGCCATTGTCGATGCTGTGTTTGCCGGGCCGAATGTGCCGTACCCCAGCCTGTGGCTCAACGCCGCCCTGGGCCGCTGTCGGGCGGAACAAAACGTCAACTACCTGCGGGCCGCTGCCATCAAAGCTTGTTTGAACCGCCAGATTCAGATTCGCCGTTCATCGGCTGCCTTATCCAATCCGTTTCCCGAAAAGGAGTTTTTGCCCATGCTTGATCTCAGCAACGCCAACCCTGCGTACCGGCTTGGCCGCTTGTTCGCAGCGCTGGAAAAAATTCAGGAAGAGGCCAGTCCCGGCCTCAACGCCACGATCCGCGACCGCTACTACGGTGCGGCATCGAGCACGCCGGTGGCGGTGTTCACCACCTTGCTGCGGCTCAAGAATGCGCACCTTAAAAAGCTCTCCATCGGGCGTGCGATGGGGTTCGAGAAACTGCTGGGCGAAATACTCAATCCTGTGGTGGACTTCCCCAAACACATGCCTTTGCCCGATCAAGGCCGCTTTGCGCTCGGTTACTACCACCAGCGGCAAGCCTTCTTCACCAAAAATCCCGACGCCCCCAGCGCCGCCCCATCGTCCCCCGCTACCCCTGAAGGAAAATAATCATGAACCTTGCGAACCGCTACGACTTTGTGCTGATTTTTGATGTCAAAGACGGCAACCCCAACGGCGACCCCGACGCAGGCAACATGCCGCGCATGGATGCGGAATCCGGCCACGGCCTGGTGACGGACGTGTCGATCAAGCGCAAGATTCGCAATTTCGTCGGGCTGGTAAAAGCGCCAGACAATGCGGAACCAGCCCCCGGAGAAGAGCGCTTTGCTGAAACATTTACGCCTGGCACAAAGCGCTTTGAAATCTATGTGCGCGAAAAAGCTATTTTGAATCTTCAGCACCAGCGCGCCTATTCGGCCTTAAAGCTCGATGCTGTCGAAGCGCCTGCGGAAGACCAGCCACAAGCCGAATTTGCGCTGGGAGAAGCCGAAGCCAAGCCCGATGCCAAAAAGAAAAAACCGGCCAAGGAAAAACGCAAAGGCAGCGCCGATGAAGTGGGCTTGGCTAAACAATGGATGTGCCAGAACTTTTTTGATGTGCGCACCTTCGGCGCAGTCATGTCCACCGGCATTAACTGCGGCCAAGTTCGCGGCCCGGTGCAGCTGACTTTTTCGCGCTCGGTGGAACCCATCGTGGCGCTGGAGCACTCCATCACCCGCATGGCCGTGGCCACGCAAGCTGAGGCAGACAAGCAGCAGGGCGACAACCGCACGATGGGGCGCAAACACACCGTGCCTTACGGCGTGTATGTGGCGCACGGTTTCGTATCCTCCTTTCTGGCCAAACAAACTGGGTTTGACGATGGCGATCTGGAACTGCTGTTCCAATCGCTGGAGCAAATGTTTGAACACGACCGCTCCGCCGCACGCGGCGAGATGGCCACACGCGGGCTGTACGTTTTCAAACATGCGCAAGAGCTGGGCAATGCGCCAGCCCATGCCCTGTTTGACCGTCTCAAAGTCAAACAAAAAGAAGAGGGCGCGGTGACGCGCAGTTTTGACGGCTACGAAGTGACGTTTGACGGGCAGACGGTTGCGCCCGGTCAGCAGATCGAAGCCGCGCCCGGCGTGACCTTGACGCGGCGTTGCTGATTCAGCGGGCTTGACGCGGATGGACCTCGACCCAGTTCCCCTCTCCGCCCTGCAGCACTGGCACTACTGCCCGCGCCAGTGCGGGCTGATCCACCTCGAACAGGTGTTTGACGAGAACGTCCACACCCTGCGCGGCCAGGCCGAGCACGCCAAAACCGATCAGCCCGGCGTGGAAACGGCCAAGGGCGTGCGCGTGGAGCGCGCTTTGCCGCTGTGGCACGACGCGCTGGGTTTAATTGGCAAGTCCGACGTGGTGGAGTTCTGGCCGGGCGGCCAGCCTTACCCGGTGGAGTACAAGCACGGCAGCCGCCACAAGGCCGCCGACATTGCCGCTTGTGACGATATCCAGCTCGCCGCGCAGGCGCTGTGCCTGGAGTCCATGACCGGCAAGGCGGTGAACGAAGGGGCGATTTTCTACGCCACTTCCAAGCGCCGCCGGGTGGTGCCCATCATGCCCGAGCTGCGCGCGCAGGTGGCGCAGACCGCGCAAGCCATCCGCGAAATGTTTGCCAGCACCCGCCTGCCGCCGCCCTTGGCGGCGGAGCAGGCCGCCCGGCGCTGCAAGGCCTGCTCGCTGCTGGAGCGCTGCCAGCCGCAAGCGGCCAGCGCCGGTTTGCTCGCCGCGCACGCCGCCCTGTTCGATCCCGACGTTTAATTTTTGGCCGCCATGCAACTGCTCAACACCCTCTACATCACCACGCCGGAAACCTATCTGCGGCTGGACAACGACACGCTGCGGGTGGAGGTGGAGCGCCAAACCCGCCTGCGCGTGCCGCTGCACCACCTGACGGCTGTGGTGTGTTTTGGGCACATCAACCTGTCGGCGCCGCTGATGCACCGGCTCGCCGAAGACGGCATTGCGCTGGTGCTGCTCGACGACAACGGGCGCTTCAAGGCCCGGCTCGAAGGCGCGGTGTCGGGCAATGTGCTGCTGCGCCAGGCGCAGTTCCAGCAGGCGGGCAACGCCGCTTTTACGCTGGAAATGGCGCGCACCTTCGTCGCTGGGAAAATCAAAAACACCCGCCAGGTGCTCCAGCGCGGCGCCCGCGAGGCCAAGAGTGACGACGAAGCCAAAACGCTCGCCCGGCTGGCCGATGATCTGGCCGCCAGCCTGCGCGCCCTGCCAGCCGCTGCCAATCTGGACACGGTGCGCGGCATTGAGGGTGAGGCGGCGCGGCAGTATTTCAGCGGCCTGACTTTTCTGGTGCGCGCTGACCTGCGCGAAACGTTCCGCATGGACGGGCGCAACCGCCGCCCGCCGCGCGACTGTTTCAACGCGCTGCTGTCGTTTTTTTACGCGATGTGGATGAATGACTGCCGCTCGGCGCTGGAAGCGGTGGGGCTGGATCCGCAAGTGGGTTTTCTGCACGCCTTGCGGCCGGGTCGGGCGGCGCTGGCGTTGGACTTCATGGAAGAGTTCCGCCCGTGGGCCGACCGGCTGGCGCTGACCTTGATCAATCGTGGGCAATTGGTGGCGAAGGATTTTGCGCGGCGCGAAGGCGGTGGCGTGTCGCTGCTGCCCGATGCGCGCAAGGCCGTTGTCGTGGCCTACCAGGAGCGCAAAAAAGATGACATCAATCACCCGCTGCTGGCGCAAAGCGTGCCGCTCGGGCTGGTGCCGTTGGTGCAGGCGCGGCTGCTGGCGCGCTCGCTGCGCGACGAGGCCGCGCCCTACGTGCCTTTTATCGTGCGCTGATTGCGTCGGAAAAACCTGGACCTGCCATGCTGATACTGGTGTGCTACGACGTGAATACCGAAACCCGGGAAGGCCGACGCCGCCTGCGCCGGGTGGCCAAAGTGTGCGAGAGCACCGGGCAGCGGGTGCAAAAATCGGTGTTCGAGTGCCAGCTGGATTTATTGAAGTTTGAAGTGCTGGAGCGCAAGCTGCTGGCGGAAATTGATCCCGCACTCGATTGCCTGCGCCTTTACCGCATCCCGGAAACCCGTGGCTTTGAGGTGTTGGAACATGGCACGTTCAAAGCCGTTGATTTCGACGGGCCGCTGGTACTGTGAGGCCGTGATGTTTCGCATGCCCTGAGCCTTCGCTGCTGGGCGCGGGTAAACTTAGAGTGCGCGAACCCCAAGTGAATGGTTTTTCATGAACAGGTTCGCGCTCACGCCAAGTCATTGATTTTCAAGGGTTTGGTGGAACACCTTTTCTCCGCTTTAAAGGCTATTGATGTCGAGATGCACAGGTTCGCGCAATTGCGGGAATTTTTCGTTGTCGAATGAGGGTTTAGCGCGGAAGAGGTTCGCCCGCCAGCAATGGCGGGCGTGGATTGAAACAAGACAGTGTTCAGTTTCAATCCACGCCCGCCATTGGTTCGCCCGCCAGCAATGGCGGGCGTGGATTGAAACCAGCAGCGCCTTAGAGTTGCCTCTAAAGCCCACTAACGGTTCGCCCGCCAGCAATGGCGGGCGTGGATTGAAACGCACCGCCAAAAATGCGTGTCAAAAATGCAGTCAAAGGTTCGCCCGCCAGCAATGGCGGGCGTGGATTGAAACTGCGATTGGTGATGCAAGCCACGCGTTACCGGAGGTTCGCCCGCCAGCAATGGCGGGCGTGGATTGAAACGCGAGACATTTCGGCGTCGGCACGCATGTAGTCATGGTTCGCCCGCCAGCAATGGCGGGCGTGGATTGAAACTTATGCGGGCAGGAATTAAAATAAGCCCGCGAAAGGTTCGCCCGCCAGCAATGGCGGGCGTGGATTGAAACCTGAAGTCGTACACTGGCGACAACGGCGGGGGTCGGTTCGCCCGCCAGCAATGGCGGGCGTGGATTGAAACCTTGGTGTCGCCGATATAGAACACGTTGTCCCCGCGGTTCGCCCGCCAGCAATGGCGGGCGTGGATTGAAACAAAACCCGGCGCTGAATCGGGGATACCCGGATTACCGGGTTCGCCCGCCAGCAATGGCGGGCGTGGATTGAAACATCATCTACGCCGCCTGTAGCTTCTGTTGCCCGAAGGTTCGCCCGCCAGCAATGGCGGGCGTGGATTGAAACGCTCTGCTAGTGGGGTTTAACGGTAACTCGAAAGGTTCGCCCGCCAGCAATGGCGGGCGTGGATTGAAACCCCGTCGCCAGTATCAAGCCATAAAGCGCTTGGCGGTTCGCCCGCCAGCAATGGCGGGCGTGGATTGAAACTTACGCGGGCAGGAATTAAAAATAAGCCCGCGAAAAGGTTCGCCCGCCAGCAATGGCGGGCGTGGATTGAAACGAGCTGCCCGCCGTGCGTGTGGGCGTGACCGACCGGTTCGCCCGCCAGCAATGGCGGGCGTGGATTGAAACGCTGAAGACGGCCTTGACCCGGTACACCCCTTTTTGGTTCGCCCGCCAGCAATGGCGGGCGTGGATTGAAACGCAATAGTCCCGGCCATCACTGTACACCAGCGACGGTTCGCCCGCCAGCAATGGCGGGCGTGGATTGAAACGCTTCGCCGTCTTTGACATTACCGGCCTCAATTTGGTTCGCCCGCCAGCAATGGCGGGCGTGGATTGAAACTACGGCCGGGGGCACCGTAGCTTTTACCGTGGGCTGGTTCGCCCGCCAGCAATGGCGGGCGTGGATTGAAACCGAATCTAATTATGTGGGTTCAATGGCCCTGAATGGTTCGCCCGCCAGCAATGGCGGGCGTGGATTGAAACCTCGCCGCCCGCATCATGGGTATCGCAACGTCAGTGGTTCGCCCGCCAGCAATGGCGGGCGTGGATTGAAACCCAGCAGGCGACGCCGGAAAATCTGGATAATTTCGTGGTTCGCCCGCCAGCAATGGCGGGCGTGGATTGAAACAGCCTGGCGCACGGGCTCTGTATCTGTTTCGGGCGGTTCGCCCGCCAGCAATGGCGGGCGTGGATTGAAACAAATTAAGGTATAATTCTTGCGCGGGCAGGAATTGGTTCGCCCGCCAGCAATGGCGGGCGTGGATTGAAACCAGTTGGAAAATTTGTTGTACATCATGCTCAGAGGTTCGCCCGCCAGCAATGGCGGGCGTGGATTGAAACAGGCGGCTCTGACAGTGGCGGTCCACTCGTCAGAGGTTCGCCCGCCAGCAATGGCGGGCGTGGATTGAAACAGCGAATAGACCGCCACATATAAGAGTCCCCCGTTCGGTTCGCCCGCCAGCAATGGCGGGCGTGGATTGAAACATTTTACGGTGTCCTTTTGGCCTGAAGCCATTTGTGGTTCGCCCGCCAGCAATGGCGGGCGTGGATTGAAACAACCGCGCTGGCTTGTGCCGGATTGCTTGG
>JBBRWN010000020.1:0-56364 GCA_038249155.1 Burkholderiales bacterium
ACGTGCAACCCTCCGGGGCGTTCGTCTGTCGGTCGACAAAGGCCGTCTGGTCGCTGACCTGATCCGCGGCAAGAAAGTGGATCAAGCGCTCAACATCCTGAATTTCACGCAGAAAAAAGCTGCTGGAATCATCAAGAAGGTCGTTGAGTCCGCCATCGCCAACGCTGAACACAACGACGGTGCCGACATCGACGAACTGATGGTCAAGACCATTTACGTCGAGCAGGGCGCTACGCTCAAGCGTTTCTCCGCGCGCGCCAAAGGCCGTGGCAACAGCATCAGCAAGCCTACGTGCCATGTGTACGTGGTCGTTGGCAACTAAAGGCAGCAGGATATGGGACAAAAAATCAACCCAACCGGGTTTCGCCTTGCCATCAGCCGTAACTGGTCCAGCCGCTGGTACGCCAGCAACCGTGATTTCGCCGGCATGCTTGCCGAAGACATCAAGGTGCGCGAATACCTGAAGAAAAAGCTGAAGAATGCTGCGGTGTCGCGCGTTCTGATCGAGCGCCCCGCCAAGAATGCCCGCATCACGATTTTCTCGGCACGTCCGGGCGTCGTGATCGGGAAAAAGGGCGAAGACATCGAAGCGCTGAAAAAAGAACTGAGCCGCCAGCTGGGCGTGCCGGTCGCTGTGAACATCGAAGAAGTGCGCAAGCCTGAAATCGATGCCAAGCTGATCGCTGACTCGATCACCCAGCAGCTCGAAAAGCGCATCATGTTCCGCCGTGCGATGAAGCGCGCCATGCAAAACGCCATGCGTCTGGGCGCCCTGGGCATCAAGATCATGTCGTCTGGCCGCCTGAACGGCATCGAAATCGCTCGTTGCGAGTGGTATCGCGAAGGTCGCGTGCCTCTTCACACGCTGCGCGCCGACATCGACTACGGCACCTCCGAAGCACAGACCACCTACGGCATCATCGGTGTCAAGGTCTGGGTTTACAAGGGTGACAACCTGGGCCGTGGCGACTCTCCAGGCGCACGCCTGGATGCCGCACCGTCCGAAGAAGAGCGCAAGCCACGCGGCCCGCGCCGCGATGGCCGCCCAGGTGGTGACCGTCCTGACCGTGGCGCGCCTCGCGGCGCACCGCGCGCGCCACGCGGCGGCAATGCCGCACCGGCCGATGGCAGCGACAAGCCTTCGATGGCGTCCGACAACAACACCGTTAAGCGCGTCAAAGCCGCGCCAGCTGCAGCAGCTGACGGTGCCAAGGCCGAGTAATCGGCCTCATAACGGAGAATAAATATGCTGCAACCCGCTCGCAGAAAATACCGCAAAGAGCAAAAAGGCCGTAACACTGGTGTTGCCACCCGTGGTAACTCGGTTGCTTTTGGTGACTTCGGTCTCAAATGCACCGACCGTGGTCGCCTGACTGCTCGTCAACTCGAAGCCGCACGTCGTGCGATTTCCCGTCACGTCAAACGTGGCGGCCGTATCTGGATCCGTGTCTTCCCGGACAAGCCAATTTCCCAAAAGCCTGCTGAAGTGCGTATGGGTAACGGTAAGGGCAATCCAGAGTACTACGTGGCTGAAATCCAGCCCGGCAAGATCATTTTTGAAATTGTCGGCGTGACTGAAGAACTGGCCCGCGAAGCGTTCCGCCTGGCTTCTGCCAAGCTGCCGCTGCGCACCACCTTCGTGGCCCGCATGATCGGCCAGTAATCAGGAGAATGAAGAAATGAATACGACTGAACTGCGCCAAAAAGACGTTGCCGCCCTGCAAGCTGAAGTCAAAGAGCTGCAAAAAGCCCACTTTGGCTTGCGCATGCAAAAGGCTACGCAGCAACTGAGCAACACCGCCACGCTGCGTTCGACGCGCCGTGCCATTGCTCGCGCCAAGACTATCCTGGCCGAAACCATCGTCAAGCAAGGAGCCAAATAATGACGGAAGCTAAAACATCCCTCAAGCGCACCTTGATTGGCAAGGTGGTCAGCGACAAGCGCGCCAAGACCGTGACGGTTCTGGTTGAGCGTCGCGTCAAGCACGCGCTGTACGGCAAGATTGTGTCTTTGTCCAGCAAGTACCACGCTCATGACGAAAAGGGCGAGTACAAGATGGGCGACGTGATCGAGATCACCGAAAGCCGTCCTATCTCCAAGACCAAGAACTGGGTTGTGACCCGTTTGGTGCAAAAAGGCGCGCTGGTTTAAGTCCCCAGGACTTTGACATGGCGTCATTCAAAAAGGCCCACTTCGGTGGGCTTTTTTGTTTCCGGCGTAAAGACCGTGGCGGCCCGATGACTTTGGCTGTCGGTCAAAATCACTGCCACAGCGCCATCCGGCGCTGACATCTAACCAGGAGCACCCATGATTAAAGTAGGCGACACCCTTCCCGCAGCCACCCTGATGGAATATGTCGAAGTTGAAGGCGGCGGCTGCAGCCTCGGCCCCAATCCCGTCGATGTGATTGCCGCCAGCGCGGGCAAAACCATTGCGCTGTTTGCCGTTCCCGGCGCGTTCACGCCGACCTGCTCGGCCAAGCATGTGCCCGGCTATGTCGAGAAGGCCGCCGAATTCAAGGCCGCTGGCGTCGATGAAATCTGGTGCCTGAGCGTCAACGACGTGTTTGTGATGGGCGCCTGGGCGCGCGACCAGAAAACCGACGGCAAGGTGCGCATGCTGGCCGACGGCGATGCCGCCTTCGCCCAGGCCACCGGCCTGACGCTGGATTTGACCGGCAAGGGTCTGGGCCTGCGCAGCAACCGTTATTCGATGCTGCTCAAGGATGGCAAGGTGGTGAGCCTGAATAACGAGGGTCCGGGCAAGTTTGAAGTCAGCGATGCCGAGACGCTGCTGGCGCAAGCCAAGGCTTGACGCTTTATTTACAGCTTATAGCCGTCTGAAAAAGCCGCTGCCTGCCAAAGGCTGCGGCTTTTTTTCATGCGCTCAATAAACATGTCGCGCCGACGTGGCGCATTGAAATGCGGGCTCCAGATCGACTCGCAGGTAGTGCGCGCCGGGAAGCGGGTTGTAGTAAAACGGCGGAATATCGACAAAGCCCAGCTCGGCATACAGCGCACGGGCTGACTCCATGTCGTTCAGCGTGTCGAGCAGGACGTTGTGGTAACCCGCCATGCGCGCCGCGTCGAGTATGGCCTCGGCCAGCTGGCGGCCCAAGCCGAAGCGGCGAAAAGCCTTGCGCACATACAGGCGCTTCATTTCGGCGGCGTTCGGGTAGTCGGTCGAATCAAGGCAGCGCAGCGCGCAGCAGCCCGCCACCTCGCCATCGACCAGCGCCAGCAGCAGCGCGCCCGTGGGTTGGCCATATTCGCCTGGCAAGTTGGCCAGCTCCGCCTCGAAATTTTGAAAACACAGATCAACGCCGAGCTGCGCTGCATACTCGGCCAATATCTGGCGGGTGGCGGCCAGCTCCTCGGGTGAGTCGGGGGTAATGAATTGGATGGAAGGGCGTTGCACGGGGTCGGCCATGAGAAAACGCTGGCCAGTTTAACGTGCTTTGCGCAAGGGCGCGAGGCGGGTTTTCCAGCAGCCGGAATGCCTTTCAGGTTTCGGCCAGCAGTTTTTCAATCAACTGGTGCAGCGCGGTGAAATCGGGCTCGCCGACAAACTGCTTGACGATCTGACCGCGCTTGTTGACCAGGAAGGTCGTCGGCGTCAGCTGCACATCGCCCCAGGCCTTGGCCGCCGCACCGGTGTTGTCGATGGCCACCGGGAACGGCAGCTGGCGCGTCTGGGCGTAATTGACGACGTAGCTCGGTGGGTCGTAGCTCATGGCCACAGCCAGTGTGTCGTAGCCTTGGGTTTTGTATTTCTGGTGGGTGGCCACGAGCTTGGGCATTTCCGCCACGCAGGTCACGCAGCTGGTGGCCCAGAAGTTGACGAGTGTTACCTTGCCCTTGAGGTCGGCGGTGGTTTTCTGGCTGCCGTCGAGCAGCACGAACGTCGATTCGGGCGCTGGCTGCGCGTCGCTGCAAGCCGATAAAAATGCTGCAGCCCCCAGCGTCAGCGCGCCCGCCAGCAGCATGCGGCATACTGCCACGGGAGTAATTGTTACCATCTGAAAGGCCTTTGTCATGCAACGTCGAAATTTTAACCAAGCCGGTGCCAGCGCGCTGGGCCTGCTGATCGCAGCCGTTTACGGCCAGGCTCACGCGCTGTCGCTGGGCGACCTCAGCGCCATCAGCAACACTGAGGCCAGCAGCGGCCTGAAAGCCGCGCTGGAAAAAGGCGCTTTGGCCGCCGTGGCCCTGCTGGGCAAGCCCGATGGATTCCTGGGCAATCCGAAAGTTCACATCCCGCTGCCGGGTTATCTGGAGGATGCCTCGAAACTGCTGAAAACTTTTGGCCAGGGCAGGCGCATTGACGAGCTGGTCACTTCCCTGAACCGGGCCGCCGAAGCCGCTGTGCCGATGGGCCAGAACCTGCTGGTCGGCGCCGTCAAGACTATGAATGTCAACGATGCCAAGAGCATCCTGAGCGGTGGCGACAACTCGGTGACCAAGTTCTTTGTTGACAAGACCCGCGCTCCGCTGGGCGTGAAATTCCTGCCCGTGGTGACCCGGGCGACGGAAAAAGTCGGTCTGGCCCGCCAGTACAACGAATTCGCTGGCAAGGCCGCCAGTTTTGGGCTGGTCAGAAAAGAGGATGCCAACATTCAGCAGTACGTCACCGGCAAGGCGCTGGACGGCCTGTTCCTGATGATTGGCGAGGAGGAAAAGAAAATCCGCCAGGACCCGGTCGGCACCGGCAGCGCGATTTTGCAGAAGGTGTTTGGTGCGCTGAAATAAGGCGGCGCGGCCTGAAATTCAGGGCGCGCATGAGCTTGCAACCATTCGTTATTGGACGGGCGCGAATTGGCCTGTTAGCCTTGTGGTTTTTTGCGCAGGAAAACCCATGAAAATCGAGACAATTGCTGTTCACGGCGGCTACACGCCCGAGCCCACCACCAAAGCCGTGGCCGTGCCGATCTACCAGACGGTGGCCTATGCGTTTGACAGCACCCAGCACGGCGCGGACCTGTTTGACCTGAAAGTGCCGGGCAACATCTACAGCCGCATCATGAACCCGACCAACGCCGTGCTGGAGGCGCGCATGGCCGCGCTCGAAGGCGGCATCGGCGCGCTGGCCGTGGCCTCGGGCATGGCCGCGATTGCCTACGCGATCCAGACGATTGCCGAGGCGGGCGACAACATCGTCTCCAGCTCCACGCTCTACGGCGGCACCTACAACCTGTTTGCCCACACCTTTCCGCAGATGGGCATCGAGGTGCGCTTTGCCGACCCGCGCGAGCCGGCCTCGTTTGCCGCGCTGATCGACGAACGCACCAAGGCGGTGTTTTGCGAGTCCATCGGCAACCCGCTGGGCAACGTGACCGACATCGCGGCGCTGGCCGCCGTGGCGCACGCCGCCGGCGTGCCGCTGATCGTGGACAGCACGGTGTCCAGCCCCTACCTGTGCCGCCCGTTCGAGCACGGCGCCGACATCGTGGTGCATTCGTTGACCAAATACCTGGGCGGTCATGGCACGACGCTGGGCGGCGTGATTGTCGATAGCGGCAAATTCCCGTGGGCCGAGCACAAGACGCGTTTTAAACGCCTGAACGAGCCGGACGTGAGCTACCACGGCGTGGTCTATACCGAAGCGCTGGGGGCGGCGGCCTACATCGGGCGCGCGCGCGTCGTGCCGCTGCGCAACATGGGCGCGGCGCTGAGCGCGATGGCCGCTTTTCAGATTTTGCAGGGCATCGAGACGCTGGCGCTGCGCATGGACCGCATCTGCGCCAACGCGCTGGCCATCGCGCATTTCCTGACGGACCATCCGAAAGTGGCCTGGGTCAACTATGCCGGCCTGCCCGAACACCGCGACCACGCGCTGGCGCAGCAATACATGGGCGGCAAGGCCTCGGGCATCATCAGCTTTGGCCTCAAATCCAATGACGCCATTGCGGCCGGGACGCATTTTCAGGATGCGCTGCAGCTGTTCACGCGCCTGGTCAACATCGGTGACGCCAAATCGCTGGCCTGCCATCCGGCCTCGACCACGCACCGCCAGTTGAATCCGGCTGAACTGGCCAAGGCGGGCGTCAGTGCCGATATGGTGCGGCTGTCCGTCGGGATCGAGCACATCGACGACTTGCTGGCCGATCTGACACAGGCGCTGGCAGCGGTATAAGATTGCCCTACATTGTTGCTATTACGCAACAATTGCGGACTACAACGGTAGCCGAAAGTTTGATTTGGCGCAAACTTCTAGTGCGAAATGTCGCAAGCTGTGAGGGGTTTGTGTCAAATAACTTCTACACAAGAGTGTGACATCGTCCAATGGTGGGGGTTGGGAATTTCCCCGATTCTTGAACTTTTATTCACTCACATTATGAAAAAACAAATCATCGTCGCTGCCGTTTTATCCACTCTTCTGTCGGGTGCCTCATTTGCCCAGCAGGTCAAGGAAGGCTCTTGGATGGTCCGCGCCCGCGCTGTGCATCTAGACAGCACGAATGGCGACAGCACGGGCCTGGGCCTGTCTGTGAACAACAAGTTCATTCCCGAAGTCGATGTCAGCTATTTCTTCAACAAGAACATGGCGGTTGAGCTGGTGCTGACGGTGCCGCAAAAGCACACGCTGCGTTCCTCCGTGGTCGGTGGCGATATTGGCACGCTCAAGCACCTGCCGCCCACGCTGCTGGCCCAGTACCACTTTGACGCCAATGGCTTCAAACCCTATGTGGGCGCCGGCATCAACTACACCCATTTCAGCTCGGTGAACCTGCAAGTTCCAGGCGCGGATATTGACCGCAACAGCTGGGGCCCTGCGCTGCAGGTCGGCGTGGATATTCCCCTGAGCGGCAATATGTACCTGAACTTTGACCTGAAGAAGGTCTATATCCGCACCGACGTATCTCTCGCTGGTGTGAATAAAGGCACGTTCAAGATTGATCCGATGCTCGCGGGTGTTGGCTTGGGCTGGCGTTTCTGAAGCGCAGGCCTTGCCTGCTGTGCTTGCCCTGATTGCTGAAGGGCCATGCACCGCCTGATGATTTACGCGAAGATTGCACTTGGAAATCAGCTTTATCGCGCCTCATCACGAAGCTTGAATTGATTAGCTTGTAAAACTGTAGTCGTAAAAATATGTCATGATGACTTGGCACGAAAGCTGCATTATTTGCGCTGTAAAGTGGAACAATGAAATGCTGGTGCCAGCTTACAGTTGCTGCAAGCAGCAGTTTGAGGCTTATTGATGCGAATGAAAACAGTCCAAAAACCCATAGGGCAAATATGCAAACTCTCGCTAACAAGTCATCCTTTCTGGAGCAAAACCTACAGTTGAGTCTGTTGCAGTTGACCTCTTGGCCCAGCCTGTACGATTTGCTCCAGGATACGGCCCCGAGCCTGACCCGCATCTGTGCGCTGTTAGCCCGAAAACCCTCGGTTGGCATGCTGATTCCGGCCATGCTCGACATGCAGCCTCAAGTGGCTTATGCGCTGCTGGAAAACCTGTATGCAAAGGGGCATATCCGCCCTGTGGGCGCTGTGCTGCTGCCTGAGCAGGCCGCTTTGCCAAAAGCCGAGCCCGTGCCGAGTCCTGAACTTCCGGCGGCAACCGCCTCGTTTCTGGGTAAGGTCTGGTCGCGCTTGATGGATAGAAAGTAGGTCGCTCATGGAATGGGGCGTTTTATTCATGGGGCCTGTGGGGGCGGGAAAGACCCAGGCGATTCAAAGCATTTCCGACATTGATGTCGTCTCTACCGATGTAGAGGCCACCGATAAAACCCGCAACCTCAAGACGCACACTACGGTGTCTATGGATGTCGGGGTGCTGCACCTGTCGGGCAACGACAAGCTGCGACTGTACGGCGCTCCGGGCCAGGACCGCTTTGACTTTATGTGGGACATTTTGCTGCAGCAGGCCAAAGGCGTGGCCTTGATCCTGAATCACGCCAGCCCCAACGCGCTGGCCGAGCTGGAGCATTACCTGCAAGCCATCAGCGAGCGCGTTCCCGGCAATCGCCTGCCCCTGGCCATCGGGGTGACGCATCTTGACGAGAATCCAGGTGTGTCCCTGAGCCTCTATGAAGACTACCTGCGCCAGAAAAAAATTGTCTTTTGCGGCGTGATCCCGCCGGTGATTGAGCTCGATGCGCGCGTTGCCAGCCATGTGCGCAGCCTGCTGCTGGTCATGGTGGCCCAGTTCGAGATGGCGGCGCGCTTTCCTGCCATCTCTGCCCCGCTGATGGCGACCGCTGCCCGGTGACGCCGGTTCTGGAGCTTGAAGGATTTGGCGTCGCTTTTGCTGCGCGCACCATCCTGCTCAATGTGAGCCTGTCCATTCCGGTGCAGGGCTGCACGGTGCTGCTTGGCCCCTCGGGCACCGGAAAGTCCACCCTGGTGCGCACACTGGCCGGCTTGAACGATGCGAATTCTTCCATGCGCAGTTGGGGGCGGGCCAGTTACCGGGACGAGCCTTTGTGCGCTGCGCGCAGGCCGGCCATCGTGACGCAAAAAGCGCATCTGCTGATGGCCACGGTTCAGGACAACATGATTGCCAAACTGCCGCACCGCTCCAGCCTGACGCGGGTGTTGCAGATTGAGCATGTGCGCGATTTTCTGCTGCAAAACGGACAGGAAGTTTTGGCGGACAAGCTGACCATGCCGGTGATTGATCTGCCGCTGCATGAGCAGCGCATCGTTGCCATTCTCAGGCAGGCGCTGCCAGAGCCAGCGCTGCTGATGGTCGATGAACCGACCGTCAAAATGTCGCCTGAGGGCGCGCAGGCCGTTTTGGCCACGCTGGAAATTCTGGCCAGAAGCCGGGCGGTGCTGATGGTGTCCCACCATCTGGCCCAGACGCGTCAGATCGCAGGCAAGGTGATCCTGCTTGCCGATGGCGTGGTTCAGGAAAGCGCCGCGAAAGATGATTTCTTTTTGCGCCCGCAGACCGTCGCCGCGCAGCACTATGTGCGCACCGGTTCCTGCCCTGAGTCAGGCATAAGCGGGCAAAGCATAGAGACTGATGCCGATGCTGATGCCGATGCCGCCTCACCGGTTTGCAGCGAGCCGCCGTCCAAGCCCTCGGTCGAACAAACAAGGGCGCCGCTGGAGGTCGTGGCCGTGACGCTGGCCACGGCCAGGCCCGCGCCCGCGCCCGCGCTGGAGTCGTGGCAGCGCCTGCAGCATTTGCAGCCTAGCCCGGCGGCGAAAAGCGCGTTTTGCGGGCCACGCGGTTTTGTCTGGCTGATTGGCGGCAAGGTGGCGGGAACGCCTTTTCCGGGCCTCCTGCGCAGCGTGCATCAGGACCTGCAAGCGTTGCACAACGCGGGCATTACGCGCCTTATTTCACTCACTGAAACGCCTTTTGATGCCGCGCTGGCGGCCAGCTACGACATTCAATGCACGGCCGTGCCCATGCCTGACATGCGCGCCCCTTCACTGGAAGAGGCGTGGTTTTTGTGCCATGAAATTGACCGCTACCTGGACAACGCAGAAGCGGTGGCGGTGCATTGCAAGGCCGGTCTGGGCCGAACCGGAACGGTGCTGGGCCTTTACTGGATCTGGCTCCAGGCCGGGCAAGTCAGCGGCACGGTCGCGATGCGCTACGTCAGGCAGCAGGAAGCGGGCATGATTCAGTCGCTTGAGCAGGAGAATTTTCTGAAAAAGTTTGCTGGGCTGGTGGCTCAGCTTTCAGCAGGCACAATAGGTCCGGTTCCTTCTCTGGAACTTGATGCAGATTTTTAAAGCAACCCCTCCAAAGAAAATTTCCTATGAGTACTCTTGACACCGCACTGCAAAAAGCCGTTACCAGCATCCCTGAATGTGTCGCTGCTGGTTATGTGGACCTGTCTTCGGGCATGATCCTGAGCATGAAAACGGTCGATTCACATCCGGGCGAAGTGTTTGACCTGCTGGCCGCCGCAACGGCTGACCTGTTCCAGGGCCCCAACGTCTCGGCGATTGAAGCCATCTTCCGCAAGGCGCGTGGCCTGCCCGAGAACCATGATGATCACTATTTCCAGGAAATCATCGTCAACAGCAACAACCTGATCCACATCTTCCTGCGCGGCAAACGCCAGCAGCAGGTGGCCTGCTTTGTCTGCCGCAAGGGCGCCAATCTGGGCATGGTGCTGACCAAGTCGCGCATGGCCATGCCGGAGATCGAAGCCGCTCTGTGAGCTTGAGGCTGAGCCGCCATTCAGGCGGCCTCTGTGCCTGCATACAACTGAATGGATTTATGAAATTCGAGAATCCTGGAAAAAGTTCCGCCGAAGTCCTGGCCAGCAAAACCCGCGCCACTTTGCGCGGTCTGTGCGCGGCCTCGGAAAACGTGGAGGCGACTGCGTTGGTCTCCCACGATGGGCTGATTATTGCCTCCGTCATGTCCAAAGAGGTGGATGCCGACCGTTTCGGCGCCATGTGCGCTTCCTTGCTGGCGCTGGCCAATCGGGCGGCCAAGGAGGTCAGCCGGGGCGATCTGCGCCAGATCATCCTTGACGGCAGCCTGGGGCCCATGCTGCTGACCCGCGCCGGCGATGTCGGCGTTCTGGCGGTGGCGGCCAGTCCGGCGGCCAAACTCGGCCAGCTGATTCTTGAAACCCGCAATACGGCGCGGGCATTGTCCGAACTGGGCCTGTCGCAGAAAGACTGAAATGAGCCTGACTCTGCGCTATGGTGATCGGGCCGTGACGCCGTTGGCCGGTGAAACGGTGCTTAACGCCTTGCTGCGGGCGGGCATTGATGTGCCGTTTTCCTGCAAGGCCGGGGCTTGCCACACCTGCCTGTCCTTATGCACAGAGGGCGATGTGCCCGAGAAGGCCCAGCGCGGACTGGCTGCCTATTTGCTGGAAAAGCGCTATTTTCTTCCCTGCAAATGCAAGGCCGTCAATGACATGAGGATTGCGCCGGCCCTGGAGTCCGACCTGGTCGATCCGGCGGTGTTTGACGAGCCTGTGGCGGCCGCCGCCGCTTGCGCCTCTGCCTTTGCTGAGCTGCCTTACCCGCAACCCGATCCGGCACTCTGGGCCGAGCTGGAGGACGGCAAAACTGTGCGCCGCGTGCTGGAAGATTTTTATGCGCGGGTGTATGGCGACCCCCTGCTGAGTCCTTTTTTCGGGCGCGTCACCCAGGACAGGGTGACTGACAAGCAGTATTCCTTCATGAAGCAGTGCGTGACTGGCGAAAAAATCTATTTTGGCGACCGCCCGCGCAACGCTCACCACTGGATGATCATTTCGGAGGCTCTGTTTGAGCACCGCCAGGCGCTGATGTTGCAGGCCCTGCAGGCGCAGTGCCTGAGCCCCGGGCAGATCAGCCGCTGGGTGCGTATTGAAGAACACTTTCGCCCCGACATGGTCAAGACCGAAGTCTGGCCGCGCCGGGTCGGCGAGGAAGAAATTTTCATCGAGGGTTTTGCCAGCGAAACCCTGATGGAGGCCACGGTTTGCGATCATTGCGGCGCTGAAATTGTCGCTGGCACCACTGTGGCTTATCACCGTCGGCTTGGGCAGGTCAGTTGCGCTGTCTGCGCCAGCGGCATGCAGCACATTTCAAGTGCTTGAGGGCCGATACCGGGAACTTTGCGTTGTTTTCCAGGGTGCGGCATCGCAGTACATCGATTGGCACCCGCTTAAACGCTGATAATTGATCGTAATGAACAGCATTTTCATCATCGCCCATGCCCCTTTGGCCTCCGCTTTCCGGGCGGGCGCGCTGCATGTGTTTCCCGAGCAGGCTGTTGATGTGGCAGCGCTGGATGTGCAGCCGAACATGCCGCCCGAAGAAACCCTGGCCCAGGCGCGCATCATGCTGGAGCAGCTGGGCAGTTCTCAGGCGCTGATCCTGACCGATATCTTTGGCGCTACGCCGTGCAATGTGGCGCAAAAACTGGTCGATGGCATCGCGGTCAAGCTGGTCACTGGCCTGAACCTGCCGATGCTGCTGCGCGCTGTCTCCTACCGCAATGAGCCGCTCGATGCCCTGGTGGCGCGGGCGCTGGTCGGCGCCACCCAGGGCGTGATGCAGGTCGCCGTTACCGCACCCCAAAATCAAGTCCGTAAAAATCATGATCAAGACGCACACCAGCATCAGCAATAAACTCGGCCTTCATGCCAGAGCCTCGGCCAAATTCACCAAGCTCGCAGGCAGCTTTGCCAGCGAAGTCTGGATGAGCAAGGGCGAGCGCCGGGTCAACGCCAAAAGCATCATGGGCGTGATGATGCTGGCCGCCGGGCTGGGCAGCACGGTGGAGATTGAAACCAGCGGGCTGGACGAGCAGGCCGCGATGGCGGCCTTGCTGGCCCTCGTGGCGGACAAGTTCGGCGAAGGGGAGTGAGGAGGCCAGTCGCATGACTTTTTCAGTCCACGGTCTGGTGGTTTCGCGCGGCGTGGCGATTGGCCGCGCCGTGCTGGTGGCTTCCAGCCGGGCCGATGTCGGCCAGTACTTTATCGAACCCGAAAAAACGCAGGCCGAGATCGAGCGGGTGCGCGTTTCCCGCAATGCCGTGATGGAGGAAATCACCCGCCTGCAGCATGAGCTGCCTGCGGACGCGCCGCATGAAATTGCCGCCCTGCTCGATGTCCACCTGATGCTGCTGCAGGACGTGCAGCTGATTGGCGGCGTCAAGCACTGGATCAATGACCGGCATTACAACGCCGAGTGGGCACTCATCACCCAGTACGAGCTGATCGCGCGCCAGTTCGACGAGATGGAAGACGAGTACCTGCGCGAGCGCAAGGCCGATCTGGAGCAGGTGGTTGAGCGCATCCTGCGCCACATGAAGGGCGGGGCTTCGCCGCTGCAGCATCCGGGCGGGCGCGCCGGCAGCAGCCGCAAGCAGTCGCAGGATCTGCTGCTCGACGACACGCTGGATGTGCCGCTGGTGCTGGTGGCGCACGATATTTCGCCCGCCGACATGCTGCAGTTCAAGCAGAGCTTGTTTGCCGGTTTTGCCACCGATGTGGGCGGCAAGACCTCGCACACAGCGATTGTGGCGCGCAGCATGGACATCCCGGCGGTGGTCGGCGCGCGCAGCGCCAGCCAGCTCATCAAGCAGGACGACTGGGTCATCATTGACGGCGAGGCGGGCGTCTTGATCGTCGATCCCTCGCCCATCATCCTGGCCGAATACGGCTTCAAGCAGCGCCAGGGCGAGCTGGAGCGCCAGCGCCTCAACCGGCTCAGGAACACGCCCTCGCTGACGCTGGACGGCCAGCGCGTCGAGCTGCTGGCCAATATTGAGCTGCCCGAGGACACGCAGGGGGCGGTGCAGGCGGGCGCTGTGGGCGTGGGGCTGTTCCGCAGCGAATTCCTGTTCATGGGCCGCCAGGGCAAGCTGCCCGACGAGAACGAGCAGTACCAGGCTTACCGCAAGGCCATCGAGGGCATGCAGGGGATGCCGGTGACGATACGCACGGTCGATATTGGCTCGGACAAGCCGCTGGACCGGTTTTCCGGCAAGGCCCAGGACAGCCACCTCAATCCGGCGCTGGGGCTGCGCGCCATCCGCTGGAGCCTGGCGGACCCGCCGATGTTTTTGACGCAGCTGCGCGCGATTTTGCGGGCCGCTTTTCATGGCCGGGTCAATTTGCTGGTGCCGATGCTGGCCCATGTCAGTGAAATCCGCCAGACCCTGGCGATGATTGCCCTGGCCCGCGAGCAGCTGGACAAGCATTGCATTGCCTATGGCCCGGTGCGGCTGGGCGCGATGATCGAGATACCGGCGGCTGCGCTGACGGTGCCGCTGTTTTTGAAGCATTTTGATTTTCTGTCGCTGGGCACCAACGACCTGATCCAGTACACGCTGGCCATTGACCGGGCCGACGAGTCGGTCGCGCACCTGTACGACCCGTGCCATCCGGCGGTGCTGCGCCTGATTGCCGACACGATTGCCCAATGCCAGGTTCAGGGAAAGGGCGTTACCGTGTGCGGTGAAATGGCCGGCGATGTCAGCATGACGCGGCTGCTGCTCGGGCTGGGGCTGCGCAGTTTTTCGATGCACCCGTCGCAGATACTGCCGGTCAAGCAGCAGATTTTGCGCGCCGACACCGCCAAGCTCAAGCTGTGGGCACAAGAGGTGCTTGACAGCGATGAGCCCAGCACTTTGCTTTAAGCTGCCTGCCCGCCTGTCGGGCGGCACCACTCAAAAGGATATTGACATGACTACGTTTGACCACGCCACGCTGATGCAGGACATCAACGCAGGCTTGTCGCCGCTGCGCAAGGCCCAGCCTGAAGCGATGGCTGGCTTTGGGCAACTGGCCCGCGCGGCGATGGCTGAAGGTGCGCTCAGTGCCAAACACAAGGAGCTGATGGCGCTGGCCATAGGCATCACGCAGCACTGCTCGGGCTGCATCGGTTTTCACGTCAAGGCGCTGCACAAGCTGCAATGCACACGCGCCGAGCTTGAGGAAATGCTGGCCGTGTGCGTCTATATGGGCGGTGGCCCGGCGCTGATGTATGCGGCTGAGGCAATTGCCGCCTGGGAAAAGCTCGCGCCCGCCTGAGTCTTACTCAGGCGCCCGGCGCCGCTGCCAGCACATGACCAGCCTGCTGGTCTGCGTGGTAGCTGGAGCGCACCATCGCGCCCACGGCGGCGTGGCTGAAGCCCATTTCGTAAGCCTTGGCCTCGAACATCTTGAAGGTGTCTGGATGCACATAGCGGCGTACCGGCAGGTGGCTGGTGGAGGGCGCCAGGTACTGGCCAATCGTCAGCATGTTGATGCCGTGCGCGCGCATGTCCTGCATGACCTGCAGGATTTCCTCATCGGTCTCGCCCAGGCCGACCATGATGCCGCTCTTGGTCGGCACGTCCGGGTGCAGCGCCTTGAATTTCTTCAGCAGGTTCAGCGAGAACTGGTAGTCGGAGCCGGGGCGCGCTTCCTTGTACAGGCGCGGCGCGGTTTCCAGGTTGTGGTTCATTACGTCGGGCGGCGCGAGTTTGAAGATTTCCAGCGCCTTGTCGTCGCGGCCCCGGAAATCGGGCACCAGCACTTCAATTTGCGTGCCGGGCGAGAGTTTGCGGATGCGGCTGATGCAATCGACAAAATGCTGGGCGCCGCCATCGCGCAGGTCGTCGCGGTCCACGCTGGTGATGACGACGTATTTCAGTTTGAGCGCGGCAATCGTTTTGGCCAGGTTTTCCGGCTCATTCACGTCCAGCGGGTCCGGGCGGCCGTGGCCCACGTCGCAAAACGGGCAGCGCCGCGTGCATTTGTCGCCCATGATCATGAAGGTGGCCGTGCCCTTGCCGAAGCACTCGCCGATGTTCGGGCAGCTCGCTTCCTCGCACACCGTCACCAGCTTGTTCTGGCGCAGCACGTCCTTGATTTCATAAAAGCGCGTGCTCGGGCTGCCGGCCTTGACGCGGATCCACTCGGGCTTTTTCAGCAGCTCGCCGCGCTCGACCTTGACCGGAATGCGCGAGAGCTTGGCCGCCGCTTTTTGCTTGGCCAGCGGGTTGTAGTCCTGCTGGCTTTGCGCTTCACGCACAACCGGATTGGAGGCGGCGGTTGGATTGGCGGGGCTGACAGATTGAAGGGCGTCTGGAGGGCTCATGGTGTGGGGGTATTCTTTGCGAAGGTTTTTGCCAGCTCATTGCCAGCTCATTGCCAGCTCAGGGCGACAGGTAAGTGACGAGTTTGTGGCCCAGCACGTCTGCCACTTCCTGCCAGCTGGCGCTTACGCCGATTGTAGAAAGATCGGTGGTCGTCAGCCCGGCGTAGCCGCAGGGGTTGATGCGCGAGTAGGGTTCGAGGTCCATCGCGACGTTCAACGCGACGCCGTGGTAAGTGCAGTGACGGCTGACCTTGATGCCGAGCGCGGCGATTTTGCCCAGGCCGCGAAACGGGTCGGACGGGTGCATCGGGCCGGTCAGCGCCGCGTGGGAAAACGGGTCGGCCAGCCGCACGTAAATGCCGGGCGAGCCGGTCACGCGGTGGCCGGTCACGCCAAAATGCACCAGCGTGTTGAGCACGGCTTCCTCGATGCGGTAAACATACTCCTTGACGAAGTAGCCCGCCCGTTTCAGGTCAATCAGCGGGTAGGCCACCACTTGGCCGGGGCCGTGAAAGGTCACCTGACCGCCCCGGTTGGTCTGCACGACGGGGATGTCGCCGGGGTTCAGGATATGGTCGGTTTTCCCGGCCAGGCCTTGCGTATAGACCGGGGCGTGTTCGCAAATCCATAGCGCGTCAAGCGTGGCGTCATCGCGCGCGGCGGTGAAATCCTGCATCGCCTGGTAAGTGGCGGGGTAATCGAGCCGACCCAGGCTGCGTACATCAATGGTCATGAGTCGTGTGCGTCCCGGCGCGTTACAGCACGTATTGGATCATCGGGTGGGTGGACAGCGTGCGGTACAGCTCGTCGAGCTGCTCGCGGCTGGTGGCCGTCACAGTGATGGTCACGCTCAGGTATTTGCCGCCCTTGCTCTCGCGCAGCGTGATCGTGCTGGCGTCGAACACCGGGTCGAACCGGTGCGCAATCAGGGTGATGGTGTGGACCAGCGTGTCCACCTTCAGGCCCATCACCTTGATGGGGAACAGCGAGGGGTACTCGATCAGCGACTCGGTGCGGCTTGGCTCGGGCGCGGCGCCGGGGAGGGGGGGATGCGTCATTGGGGAGAATTTTCTTCGCGGGTTGGCGATTTTTTGGACGGATTCAGGGAGTAATTGCCTGGACAGGCGCTGGCCGGTTTTTATTCGCAATCATAAAGTGACAAGTAATTTCATATTGTAAAAATTACTGCGCCAATGGCCAGCACGCCCAGCATCAGATTGATGCCAGCGAGGGTGGCAATCTGTCCGGCGCGGCGCCCGCCTTCGGGCCAGTTGGTGGCACTGACAGCCTGCTTCAGGCGGCGAAAAGGGCCAAAATACAGATGGCCGAACAGGGCAGTCATCAGCAATCCCAGGCCCAGCATCAGGTGCCAGCCGACCGGCGCGTGCTTCATTCCGACGGACAGCAGCATGGTCAGGCCGGTCAGCAATAGCAGCGCGATGCTGGCCCACACCAGCGCAAAAAACCGCTGCAAAACCTGCACCATCAGAGGCAGGCGCTGTGACGGGGCCAGCAACTCGGCGGCTGCAGGGCGCAGTGCCAGCAGCATGAAACCGATACCACCGAGCCAGACTATGGCGGCAAGGAGGTGGAGAAATTTCATCAGGGCGGGCATGGCGCGTCTTTCATTAACAGCAAGGAGCGGGTTCCCGAGGCGCGCTATTCGGAAAACGCAGGGCATCGGGATGGCGCCATTGTCGCCTGCGGACTCACTCTGCGGCACTGGCGAACTTTCGTCAGGCGCAACGCATCCACCCCTCGGAAATTTTCATCAACCTGTGGGGTTTCTACGTATAATTAGAGGCTTTGCTGATAACGGCGCCCGTAACCTTCATGTAATTTGTGAGGTCCAAAATGGCAAACGCGGCAACTTATGCAACAAATGGTGCATCGGTGAAATCAACGAAACAGGGCCGAAAGCCAACCGTCCAGAATGCATCAGGAGCACTGGATAGTTCAGATAATCTGGCAGATGAGGCGCAGGATGAAGGGTTCAAGCCCCTGACGCGTGAAGAGGCCGAAAAGATTCGCCAGTCGAATCCTTCAGTTTCTTTATGGCGCGTGGTGGCGGGGCAGGTGGGTGTGGGTGTCCTGGTGACGCTGGCGGCCTGGATTTTGACAGGGCAGCTGCGGATGGCCTGGTCGGCGGGCTACGGCGCGCTGGCGGTGGTGCTTCCTGCGGCCCTGTTTGCACGGGGGCTGTCGCGCCAGAAGTCAGCGGTGCAGGGAAATGCTGCGCTGGCCGGATTTTTTGTCTGGGAACTGGTCAAGATTGCCTTGACGGTGGCGATGCTGCTCGCCGCGCCAAAGCTGATTGCGGAATTAAGTTGGCTGGCCTTATTGGCTGGCTTTGTGGTGACGATGAAGGTGTATTGGGCGGCCATGTGGTTTCGCTCGGCGCGCAAAGACTCGATCAAAAATTTTTGAAAATTGACGAATTGGTGACCTATGTCTGCTGCTGAAAACGCTGGAACACATGCCCCGACGTCTGGAGAGTACATCCAGCATCACCTGCATCATTTGCAGAAGAACTTTTCCTTTGAGAACGTTGAGCAACACGGCATCATTGACTTCAGCCTGTTCAACTTTGACTCGCTGGTTTACTCCGTCCTGCTCGGCGCCATCGGCTGCTTTTTCCTCTGGCGCGCCGCCAGCAAGGCGACTTCCGGCGTTCCCGGGCGCTTCCAGGCCGCAGTTGAAATCCTCTCCGAAATGGTCGATAACCAGGCCAAAGGCGTGATTCACAACGCCACCAGCCGCAAACTGGTGTCGCCGCTGGCGCTGACCGTGTTTGTCTGGATTTTCCTGATGAACGCGATGGACATGCTGCCGGTCGATGCCATTCCGACCCTGTGGCATAGCGCCGGTCCGGCTCTCGGCTTCAATAATTACATGCGCGTCGTGCCGACGGCTGACGTATCCACGACCCTGGGCCTGTCTTCCAGCGTGCTGCTGGTTTGCCTGGTGTACAACATCAAGATCAAGGGCATCGGCGGCTGGGCCCACGAACTGATTGCTGCGCCCTTCGGCGACCACTGGTTTTTGTACCCGGTCAACTTCCTGATGCAAATGATTGAATTCGCCGCCAAAACCATGTCTCATGGTATGCGGCTGTTCGGCAACATGTTTGCCGGTGAACTGGTTTTCATGCTGATCGCCCTGATGGGTGGCACATGGGCCTGGCAGTTCAACCCTCTCTCGGGTATGTTCTGGCTGGGATTTGGGCATGTTGTCGCCGGAACCGTGTGGAGTATCTTTCACATTCTGGTGATCACGCTGCAAGCCTTCATCTTCATGATGTTGACGCTGATTTACGTGGGGCAGGCCCACGATTCACACTGAGCTTTCTTTTCTTAGTTAGCTTTTCTCTTTTCTTTTTTTTACCTTTCCTCTCATTTTTGGAGCAATCATGGAAAACGTTCTCGGTCTCGTGGCTTTGGCTTGTGGTTTGATCGTCGGTCTGGGTGCTATCGGCGCCTCTATCGGTATCGCCCTGATGGGTGGCAAGTTCCTGGAAGCCTCGGCTCGCCAGCCTGAACTCATGAACGACCTGCAAACCAAAATGTTCATTTTGGCCGGTCTGATCGACGCTGCTTTCCTGATCGGTGTTGCTATCGCTCTGCTGTTCGCGTTCGCCAATCCTTTTGTCCTGCGTTAATTGCCGGGCAACCCTCTGGCAAGTTGGATAAGGAATAAGCCGTGAACATTAACTCCACCCTGTTCCTGCAGGCTGTCGTTTTTGCGATCCTGGTTTGGTTCACGATGAAGTTCGTGTGGCCACCAATCACAAAAGCGCTGGACGAGCGGGCACTGAAAATCTCTGACGGCCTGGCCGCTGCCGACAAGGCCAAATCGGAACTCGCCTCTGCCAACAAGCGCGTCGAGTCCGAACTGGCCAACTCGCGCAACGAAACGGCCGCCCGTCTGGCTGACGCAGACCGCCGGGGTCAAGGCATCGTTGAAGAAGCCAAGGTCCGCGCCGTCGAAGAAGCCAACAAGATCATTGCGGCAGCCCAGGCTGAAGCCGCTCAACAAACGGTCAAGGCCCGTGAGGCGCTGCGCGAGCAGGTCGCCCTGCTGGCTGTCAAGGGCGCCGAGCAGATTCTCCGCAAGGAAGTCAATGCCGGGGTTCATGCCGATTTGCTGAGCCGCCTCAAAGCCGAGCTCTAAGCAAAGCAAGGCAGACAACACTATGGCTGAACTTGCAACCATTGCCCGCCCCTACGCGGATGCGCTGTTCAAGGCGCAGGGCTCCGATCTGGCTACAACCGCCCTCTGGCTTGACCGGCTGGCAGCCGTGGCGCAAAACGCCCAGCTGCTCCAGTTCGCTGACAGCCCCAAGGTCAAAGTGGCACAGGTGTTTGACGTGATGGTCGGCGTGGCCAGCGATGCGGCCAACCCGCTGCCCGAGGCAGCCAGGAATTTCCTGCGCCTCGTGATTGAAAACAATCGCCTGTCCGCGCTGCCTGAGATCGCCAACCAGTTTCGTTCCCTCAAGAACGCGGCCAGTGGCTCCACCGATGCCGTCGTGTACAGTGCTTTTCCGCTCGATGCGCAAGCCCTGGCTGACGTTGCCGCGACTCTGCAACAGCGTTTTGGGCGCAAGCTCAACGTCACGCTGGAGCTCGATCAGTCCCTGATCGGCGGGATTCGCGCGGTCGTGGGTGACGAGGTGCTCGATACCTCGGTCAAAGCCCGTTTAGAACAAATGAAAGTGGCGCTGATTTCATGATCCGGCGCTGTCAAGCGCCCTGTCAAGTAAATCCTTAGCCAACAACCTAGAAAGAAGGAAAGAGTCATGCAACTCAATCCCGCAGAAATTTCTGAACTGATCAAGAGCCGTATCGAAGGCCTGGCCGCCAGCAGCGACATCCGTAACCAGGGCACCGTCGTGTCGGTGGCCGACGGTATCGTGCGCATCCACGGCCTGTCCGATGTGATGCAGGGCGAGATGCTGGAATTCCCCGCTACCGCCGACGGCACGCCGACCTTTGGTCTGGCGCTGAATCTGGAGCGCGATTCGGTCGGCTCCGTGATTCTGGGCGAGTACGAACATATTGCAGAAGGCGACACCGTCAAATGCACGGGCCGCATTCTGGAAGTGCCGATTGGCCCCGAGCTGCTCGGCCGCGTGGTCAATGCACTCGGCCAGCCGATCGACGGCAAAGGCCCGATCAACGCCAAGCTGACCGACGTGATCGAAAAAGTCGCACCGGGCGTGATCGCCCGTAAATCGGTGGACCAGCCGCTGCAGACCGGCCTGAAGTCGATTGACGCGATGGTGCCCGTCGGCCGTGGCCAGCGCGAGCTGATCATTGGCGACCGCCAGACCGGCAAGACCGCTGTGGCCATCGACGCCATCATCAACCAAAAGGGCAAGGGCGTTTCCTGCGTCTATGTCGCCATTGGCCAGAAGGCTTCCTCGATCAAGAACGTGGTGCGCTCGCTGGAGCAGGCTGGCGCGATGGAATACACCATCGTCGTGGCCGCATCGGCTTCTGAATCGGCTGCCATGCAGTACGTCAGCGCCTACTCCGGCTGCACGATGGGCGAGTACTTCCGCGATCGCGGCCAAGACGCGCTGATCGTGTATGACGATTTGTCCAAGCAGGCCGTGGCTTACCGCCAGGTCTCGCTGCTGCTGCGCCGTCCACCAGGCCGCGAAGCCTACCCCGGCGACGTGTTCTATCTGCACAGCCGTCTGCTGGAACGCGCTGCCCGCGTGAACGAAAAGTATGTCGAAGACTTCACCAAAGGCGAAGTCAAGGGCAAGACCGGTTCCTTGACGGCTCTGCCCATCATTGAAACGCAGGCCGGCGACGTGTCCGCTTTCGTGCCAACCAACGTGATTTCGATCACGGACGGCCAGATTTTCCTGGAAACCAGCCTGTTCAACGCCGGTATCCGCCCTGCGATCAACGCCGGTATCTCGGTGTCGCGCGTCGGTGGTGCGGCCCAGACCAAGCTGATCAAGAACCTGTCCGGCGGCATCCGTACCGACTTGGCCCAGTACCGTGAACTCGCTGCGTTCGCGCAGTTTGCCTCCGATCTGGACGAAGCGACCCGCAAGCAGCTCGACCGTGGCGCCCGCGTGACGGAACTGCTCAAGCAGGCTCAGTACTCGCCGCTGTCCATCTCCACCATGGGTGCCACTTTGTTCGCCGTGAACAAGGGCTTCATGGACGATGTGGATGTCAAGCGCGTGCTGGCTTTCGAGCACGGCCTGCACGCCTGGCTCAAGGACAAGAACGCTGCCTTGATGGCAAAACTCGAAGCCAACAAAGCCATGGACAAGGATGCTGAGGCTGAGTTGACGGCGGCAGTGACTGCGTTCAAGAAGTCGTTTGCCTAAGCTTGTCCGGCTTTATTCAAGTTTGGCAACCGTCTAGAACCCATTAGGAACCCATATGGCAGCAGGCAAGGAAATACGGGGCAAGATCAAATCGGTGGAAAACACCAAGAAGATCACCAAGGCCATGGAAATGGTGGCCGCCTCCAAAATGCGCAAGGCGCAGGACCGGATGCGCGCAGCCCGTCCTTACAGCGACAAGATCCGCAATATCGCAGCAAACCTGAGCGAGGCGAATCCCGAATACACCCATCCGTTCATGGAGTCCAACGACGCCAAGAACACCGGGTTTATCGTGGTGACGACAGACAAGGGTTTGTGCGGCGGCATGAATACCAACGTGCTGCGCATTCTGACGGCCCGGCTCAAGGAGATTCAGGCTGCGGGCAATGACGCTCAAGCTGTTGCCATTGGCAACAAGGGTTTGGGTTTTCTCAATCGCGTGGGCGTCAAGGTGGTGGCGCACGCCACCCAACTCGGCGACAAGCCGCATCTGGACAAGCTGATCGGCCCGGTCAAGGTGTTGCTCGACGCGTACAGCGAAGGCAAGATCAAGACCGTGTACATCTGCTACACCCGCTTCATCAACACGATGAAGCAGGAGGCGGTGGTCGAGCAGCTGCTGCCTTTGACGGCAGAGCGCATGCAGGGTGACAAGAACCAGCATGGCTGGGACTACATCTATGAGCCCGACGCGCAGAGCGTGATTGACGACCTGCTGGTTCGCTATGTTGAAGCACTGGTGTTTCAGGCCGTGGCCGAGAACATGGCTTCCGAGCAGTCAGCGCGCATGGTCGCCATGAAGTCCGCCACCGACAACGCTGGCAGCGTGATTGGCGAGCTCAAACTGATTTACAACAAGACGCGTCAAGCGGCGATCACGAAAGAACTTTCGGAAATCGTTGCCGGTGCCGCAGCGGTTTAAGCCGCGATTCCCAAGATTAAAGAACGAAAAGGATTCAATCATGGCTCAAGCCCTAGGCAAGATTGTTCAGTGTATTGGTGCGGTGGTGGACGTGGAGTTTGCCCGCAACGAGATGCCCAAGATTTATGATGCGCTCAAGATGGAAGGCTCCACCTTGACGCTGGAAGTCCAGCAGCAGCTGGGCGACGGCATTGTGCGCACCATTGCGCTGGGCACGTCGGACGGCCTGCGCCGTGGCAACGTGGTGTACAACACCGGCGCCAACATCACGGTTCCCGTGGGCAAGGCCACGCTGGGCCGCATCATGGACGTGCTGGGCGCGCCCATCGACGAGCGCGGTCCGGTTGACCAGACGCTGACGGCGCCGATTCACCGCAAGGCCCCGGCCTACGACGAACTCAGCCCCTCGCAAGAGCTGCTGGAAACCGGCATCAAAGTGATTGACTTGGTGTGCCCGTTCGCCAAGGGCGGCAAGGTCGGTCTGTTCGGCGGCGCCGGTGTCGGCAAGACCGTGAACATGATGGAGCTCATCAACAACATCGCCAAGGCACACTCGGGCTTGTCCGTGTTCGCCGGCGTGGGTGAGCGTACCCGTGAAGGCAATGACTTCTACCACGAGATGGCTGACTCCGGCGTCGTGAATCTGGAAAAGCTCGAAGACTCCAAAGTCGCGATGGTCTATGGCCAGATGAATGAGCCCCCAGGAAACCGTCTGCGCGTGGCGCTGACCGGCCTGACGATTGCCGAGTCCTTCCGTGACGAAGGCCGCGACGTGCTGTTCTTCGTGGACAACATCTACCGCTACACGCTGGCCGGAACCGAAGTGTCCGCACTGCTGGGCCGTATGCCTTCCGCCGTGGGCTACCAGCCGACGCTGGCCGAAGAAATGGGTCGCCTGCAAGAGCGTATTACCTCGACCAAGGTTGGCTCGATCACCTCCATCCAGGCCGTTTACGTCCCTGCCGATGATTTGACCGATCCATCGCCTGCCACCACCTTCGCTCACTTGGACTCCACCGTGGTGCTGTCGCGTGACATCGCTTCGCTGGGTATCTACCCTGCGGTCGATCCGCTGGACTCGACCAGCCGCCAGCTCGACCCCAACGTCGTCGGCGAAGAGCATTACGCCACCGCCCGTGCGGTGCAGGGCACGCTGCAGCGCTACAAGGAATTGCGCGACATTATCGCGATTCTGGGGATGGACGAGCTGGCCCCTGATGACAAGCTGGCCGTGGCTCGCGCCCGTAAAATCCAGCGTTTTCTCTCGCAGCCTTTCCACGTCGCTGAAGTGTTTACCGGCTCGCCCGGCAAGTACGTCAGCCTGGCTGAAACCATTCGCGGCTTCAAGATGATTGTTGCCGGTGAGTGCGATCACCTGCCAGAGCAGGCCTTCTACATGGTCGGCACCATTGACGAAGCCTTCGAAAAAGCGAAAAAAGTTTAACGGGCGGTTGATATGACTACCACCATGCACGTCGATGTTGTCAGCGCAGAAGAGTCCATCTTCTCCGGCGAAGCCCGGTTTGTGGCTTTGCCCGGCGAAGCGGGCGAGCTGGGAATTTACCCGCGCCACACGCCGCTGATCACCCGCATCCGGCCCGGTGCTGTGCGCATTGAAAAAGCCGATGGCACGGAAGAGTTTGTCTTCGTTGCCGGCGGCCTGCTCGAAGTGCAGCCCAACTGCGTGACGGTTTTGAGCGACACCGCCATTCGCGGCAAGGATCTGGACGAGGCCAAGGCCACGGCGGCCCGGGCACAGGCTGAAGAAGCCCTCAAGAACGCCAAAAGCGATATTGACATTGCCATGGCCCAGTCCGAGCTGGTCGTCATGGCGGCCCAGATTGCCGCGCTGCGCAAATATCGCCAGAAAAAATAACAGCAATCCGGGCGGACTCCCGGTCCTCCCTTGCAGCCACTCCAGCAATGGAAGTTGCCTCCAGCCCCTGCCGCAAGTCAGGGGCTTTTTCTTTTCAGGCTGGCGTGAACGGCGCCAGCGCTGGCTGCGCCCGGATTTATCGCAGCAGGGGCAGGTCGGGCAGCTCGTTAGGCGGGGGCTGGCCGCTTTCCAGCTCGTGCGGCCTGGGAAAATGCGTCATCAGCACGGCGGAGGTTTCCTCCAGCGCCTGCGCCAGCCCGTCTTCGTAGCGGTTTTCGTGGAAGGCTTTGCTCATCCGGGCAATCATTGCCTGCCATTGCGGCGCGCTGACATGGCGCATCAAGCCCCGGTCGGCGACGATTTCAATCGCCTGCTCGGCCAACAGCAGGTAAATCAGCACGCCATTGTTTTCTTCGGTGTCCCAGACCCGCAGCTTGCCGAACAGGGCAATGGCCCGCTGGCGAATCAGCTCGTTGAGGGAGTTTTGGCTGTCGAGCCGCCAGAGATAGCTGGCCGGCAGGGCGGCTTCGATGCAGATGCGGATCTGCCCGCTGTGGTGGCGCTCGCTGGCGGCCACGCGGGCGGCCAGGCGTTCGAGCATGTCGGGCGGAATGGCGCGCCGCGTGTCGGAGGCGTCCAGCCAAAGATGCCTGAGCAGCAGTTCGAGCTTGTGCAATAGCATGCTTACCAGTCCCCCGAAGCGCCGCCGCCGCCGAAATTGCCACCACCGCCGCTGCCAAAGCCGCCGCCTGCACCGCCGCCGCCAAAACTTCCCGGTCCGCCCCAGCCGGACGAGCGGGCGCTGCCGCCGATTTTCCCCAGGCCGGTGATCAGCGCCAGCAGCATCCCCGCCAGCGCGGCGATAACGCCAATCAGCAGGCTGCTGCTCACCAGCCAGGCCAGCGCGCCGACAGCGCCGCCGGTAGCCACAGAACCCAGCTTGCGCCCCAGCAAGCCCGACAAAATTCGCCCGCCAATCGGCACCGCAAAAAATAGAAAAATCGCCAGATTGCCCCAATCAAAGCCCGGCTTGCCCGCCGGGCTCTTGCCGGGCAGCGGCAGGTTTTCCCCGGTGATGCGGGCCATCAACTGGCTGGCGGCGGCGTCGAGCCCGCCGGAAAAATCGCCCTGCTTGAAGCGCGGGGTGATGGCGTTCTCGATGATCTGGCGCGCTGCCAGGTCGGGAATGGCGCCTTCGAGCGCCTTGGTGGTTTCGATGCGCACCTTGCGGTCATTTTTGGCGACGACCAGCAGCAGGCCGTCGCCTATGCCTTGGCGGCCGATTTTCCAGCTGTCGCCGATCCGCTGGGCATAAGCGGCAATGTCCTCGGGCTGGGTGCTGGGCACAATCAGAAACACCAGCTGCGCGCCGCGCGACTGCTCGAAGGCTGTCAGTCTGGCGTCCAGCGCCTGGCGCTGGGCGGGCGTGAGGGTGCCGGTCTGGTCCATCACATGGGCGCTCAACGCCGGGACGGGCTGCACGCCTTGCGCCCAGGCGGCCAAAGTGGCCAAGGGCAGCCAGCCAGCCAGCAGCAGGCTGCGCACCAGCCGGGCCATCTGCCAGCGCCAGCCGTCTAACCCCAGCGGATGAGAAAAACGGCCTGCCGTCATCGGAAAATCTGCCTATTTCTTGTTGAAATCAACCACCGGCGGCGCAGAAATCTGGGCTTCGTTGGCGACGGTGAAATTCGGTTTGACCTTGTAGCCAAACAGCATCGCCGTCAGGTTGCTGGGAAAGCTGCGCGCCAGCACGTTGTACTCCTGCACCGTCTGGATGTAGCGGTTGCGCGCCACGGTGATGCGGTTTTCGGTGCCTTCGAGCTGCACCCGCAGGTCGCGAAAACCCTGGTTTGCTTTGAGGTCCGGGTAGCGCTCGCTGACGGCCATCAGGCGGCTCAGGGCGCTGCCCAGCTCGCCTTGTGCGGCCTGGAATTTGCTGAAGGCGGCCGGATCGTTCAGCGTGGTGGGCGTGACCTGGATGGAGGTGGCCTTGGCGCGCGCTTCAATCACCTTGGTCAGCGTTTCCTGCTCGAAAGCGGCCTCGCCCTTGACGGTGGCGACGATGTTGGGCACCAGATCGGCGCGGCGCTGGTACTGGTTCAGCACTTCTGACCAGGCCGCGCTGGTCTGCTCGTCGAGCGTCTGAAAATGGTTGTAGCCGCAGCCGCTCAGCAGCAAACTCAGCATGGCGGCAAAGGCGAAGCTCAAAAAACGTGAGTGCATGAAACAGTCTCCAAAATTCAGGCAGTAACACTACCATAGCCCAGTTTTAGCCGGGCAGGGCTTGATGAGCGGGTGTAATCTGAAACAAAATCAAGCCGTCAATCCCGTGCGGGATTTTATCGGCCTGTCTGACGCAACCCCGATGGACCTTATGCGCAAATCAAAACTTCCTCCTGTCGGCAGCGGCAGCCCCTACGACGCTGCAGCGGCTTTGTACGCAGCCCTGGGCCCTGTTCCTGTGCCGCTGTGCCTATGCCGTCTGACCCTGCGAGTCTGGGCAGTGCGCACGAAATGCAGGAAGTCGCGCCAACCCTGCTGGTGCTTGACTAAAGGGTGAGCGGCATCATGGAGTATGTTGCACCCTGGTGGCTGCCTGGCGGCAATCTGCAGACCATCTGGGCGGCGCTACGGGCGCGCCGCTTCAGGGGTTTGCCCCCGGTGTTTCGCCGCGAACGCTGGACCACGCCGGACCGCGACTTTGTCGATGTGGACTGGCTGGTGCCCCCTGGCGGCGCATCGGGCCAAACGGCTGGCAGCAGGCCGCCCTTGCTCGTGGTGTTTCACGGCCTGGAGGGTTCCTCGGACAGCCACTACGCGCAGGCGTTTGCCGATGTGGCCAGTCGGCGCGGCTGGGCCTGCGCGGTGCCGCATTTTCGCGGCTGCTCGGGCGAGATCAACCTGGCGCCACGCGCCTACCATTCGGGCGATTTCGCTGAAATCGACTGGTTTTTGCAGCGCTTTGCCGCCCGGCATGCCGGGCCGGTCGTGGCCGTGGGTATTTCGCTGGGCGGCAATGCGCTGATGCGCTGGGCGGGCGAGATGGGCGCGCAGGCGGGCCAGGCGGTGGTCGGCATCGCCTCGGTCTGCGCGCCGCTGGATCTGGCGGCCAGCGGACTGGCGATTGGCCGGGGTTTTAACCGGCTGGTGTACACCCGCATGTTTTTGCAGTCCATGCGGCCCAAGGCGCTGCAAAAGCTGGCCCAGCACCCCGGCTTGTTTGACGGCGACGCCCTGCTGGCGGCGCGCAACCTCTATGCTTTTGACCAGATTTTTACCGGGCCGGTGCATGGCTTCAAGGGCGTGGAAGACTACTGGCGGCGCGCCTCGGCCAAGCCCCATCTGGCGCAGATCGCCGTGCCCGCGCTGGTGCTCAATGCGCTCAACGACCCCTTCATTCCGGCCAGCAGCCTGCCCCGGCCTGCCGAGGTCAGCGCCCAGGTCAGTTTGTGGCAGCCCGCGCAGGGCGGCCATGTCGGCTTTCCTTCGGTGTGGGCGCATGGACCTGGCTTTCCGGGCCATGTGCAGGCCATGCCCGAAGCGGTGGCGGCATTTTTGGCGGCGCAGCTGTAGTTATTCGCGGCAGCCCGGCGCAGGCTGCCGAAAGCAGCGGAAAATAGCCGTATGGATGATATTGTTCGCCAGGCCATCGCGAAATGGCCGCATGTTCCCGCCTGCTGCGGCTGGCTCGGTCTGGACGCGCGCGGCAACTGGTATATGCGCGACGACCAGGCCCAGGCGGCTGGCCCTTTTGCTGCGTCAGCCGATGGCTGCAACCGGCTCAGCAAGGGCTCGCGGCTGCTGCACGACAAGCTGATCGACTTCATTGCGCGCAATTACGAGAGCGACGCCAGCGGCCAGTGGTTTTTCCAGAACGGCCCGCAGCGCGTGTATGTGGAGCTTGAAGCTGCGCCGCTGGTCTGGCGCGTCGATGCCGGTTATGGCTGGGCAGTGACTGCCCACACCGGCCGCAGCGCCCGCGTGCAGTGCTGCGTGCTCGATGAACTGGGCCGCCTGTACCTGGACACTGATCTGGGCTTTGGCCTGGTTCACTCGCAGGACATGCTCCACGCCGCCGAGGCCGTCGAGCAGGGCTTGTGGCTTCCTGAGGACTGCCTGGCGGCAGACTTGCCGACGCGCTTTGGCTATGTGCTCAGCCCCGAGGCGCGGCAGAAAAAATAGCCTTTTGCGGCCGTGGCGCTTGCGCCTCCCGAATCCTGGCGCTGCAAGCGTCCATGAAAAAAGCCGGTCATTGACCGGCTTTTTTTGGGGGGAACCGCGCGCGCCTTTTATTTGGCCGCGTTCACCATGTATTCAACGGCTGCATGCACATCGGCATCGGAGGCTGCCGAGCCGCCTTTGGCGGGCATGGCATTTTTGCCCATGACGGCGCTGGTCTTGAGTGCTTGCAGACCGGTTTTGATGCGCGGCTCCCAGGCGGCCTTGTCGCCAAACTTGGGCGCGCCAGCCACACCGGCTGCGTGGCAGGCCACGCAAACTTGCTTGTACAGGGCTTCACCGGCGCCAGCGCCTGCGGCTGCCACCTTGGCGGCGGGTGCTGCTGCGGCAGGTGGCATTGCCGCTGGCGTTGCTGCGGCGGCGGGGGCAGCCTGGGCGGCTGCTGGTGCAGCGGCTTCAGCGGCGGGCGTGGCGCCAGCGCCTGCAGGCACAGCGGGTTCCGGGAACTTGCCGCCAGCGGCCGTCGTCATGTAAACGATGGCGCGGGCCACTTCGACATCCTGAAAGTCGCCGCCGCCTTGCGCCGTCATGTTGTTTTTGCCTTTGAGGGCCGAATTGAGCAGGGCCGCAAAGCCGGTGCTGATGCGCGGCGCCCAGGCCGCAGCATCGCCAAACTTGGGCGAACCCATTGCACCGGTGGCGTGGCAGGCAGAGCACTGGACTTTATAGACCTCTTCGCCGGTGCGCAGAGGGCGGTTGCCCTCCTTGATTTGAACCACGCCGACTTTCTGGATGCGCTCGGCGATGGCGCGTTCGGAATTGTCCGCGCCTGCCATCGGCTTGCTGGCTGAAGAGACGTAAAAAGCCAGACCGATAATGGCAAAAACGGCCAGAATAAAAGACAGCGCAACTGCCGACAGAAACTGCTTGGGTGTCTTGATCGGGCCGTTGTGGGCCGTATTGGGGGCGTTTTCGCTCATGGCTTCCTCAAAAAACGAGAGATCAGGGGGCTGCCGCAGGCTGCTGCAGGGTCGCCGCATTATAGCCACGCGCTCCATAATGATACTGACGCCTGTACAGGCTGGTAGAATCCATTTTTTCAGCGTTGCGGCTGTAGCTCAGTGGATAGAGTATTGGCCTCCGAAGCCAAGGGTCGTGGGTTCGATCCCCGCCAGCCGCACCATCAAAAAAAGAGGTTCTCTGCTCTTGCAGCCGGTAGCTTTTTTCATGAATCTTCATTCTCACATCGACACGGTGGCTTATCTGCTGCTGCGCGCTGCCAGCTATGCGCTGCTCAACCTGGGTGAAGATGCCGCGCTGATCGCCTTGATGTTTTGTTGAAGCGCCGGGCGCTCAGGCCCAGCTGTTTTGACTTACGCGCAGGCGCATCCGGTGCCGGTTTCGCTGCCGCAGCCCGATGCCTTGACGGCCTCGAAGGCCGGAAAAAGCACATTGTTTTCCAGGTGAATATGGCTGATCAGGTCGTCGGTGAACTGGTTTAGGCCGCTGTAAAGCGCGCGCCAGGTGTTGCAGGCGTCCGGTGGTGGTTGCATGTCCTGCGTCAGGGCGTGAACCTGGTCCAGCGCCTGGCCGTGGCTGGTGTGCTCCTCGCGCATCATGCGGATCGGCTGGCCGACAAACGGATGGCCGCCCGACTTGAGCAGCGGAAACAAAATGGTTTCCTCTTTCTGCATGTGGCTCAGCAGTTCTTCCTGCATCGCTTCCAGCAGTTCGGCCAGACCTGCAGGCACCTGCGGATGGTCACGATGCACCGCCTGTACCCGCCGCGCCATGCGGATCAGCTCGGGCAGCTGCTCGCGGTGAACGTCGTGGTAGCGGGTCAGGATGTGCTCGATCAGCGCAGCGGGCGCGACATTTTCCGGCAGCGCGTCAGGGCGTTCGAGCGCCGCAAGCTGCTTGACAATCGCATCCAGATCCAGCTGCTTGTCCTGGGCTGCCTGGCGCAGGCTGATCTGGCCGCCGCAGCAAAAGTCGAGCTTGAGCTTGCGAAAGATGGCCGTCGCGCCGGGCAACTGCACCGCAAGGCTGCCCAGTGACTGGTCGGCGCGCTCAAGGGTCGCAATCGACAGTTCCGATTCTTGTCTGGCACTCATGGGGAGTCTCCTTCAGCATTGATGTGAAGCCTTGAGTGTAAAACATAAAATGCATTTGAAATGAATCTTTTAGCGGCCAATGTCGGGCCAGCGATGGTGCAGGTACAGCCAAGCGAACAGGCCGATGCACAGCATGCCCAGTGACACAGCCGCCAGCGCGGCGGTCGAGTGCATTACCAGCGGCGCAATCACCCCAGCGACCAGGCCGTTGGCTGTTGAGCCGACAAAAGCCTGCAGCGATGAGGCCATGCCGCGCCGCTCGGGATATAAATCCAGCACCAGCAGCGTCACCACCGGCACCATCAGCGCCCAGCCAAAGGCAAACAGCGCAATCGGAAACAGCGCCCAGGACGCCTGCGCGGTGAACAGCAAATTGGCCACCAGGTTCAGCACCGACATGGTGAACATGATGACAAAGCCGTGGCGGATCTGCCGCTTGGGCGCGATTTTTCCGGCCAGCCGGCCGCTCAGCCAGGCGCCCGCCATGATGCCGGAGATGGTCAGCACAAAAAACCAGAAAAACTGCGTTGGCGCCAGGGCCAGATGCTCGCCCAGAAAAGCCGGCGCCGACAACACGTACAAAAACATGCCGTTGAAGGGCACGCCGCTGGCCAGCGCCAGCAGCAAAAAGCGCGGACTGGAACCGACCAGCTGCCAGTAGCCGCGCAGCAGATGGCGCACCTCGAATGGCTGGCGCGCCTCGGGCTGCAGCGTTTCGGGCAGGAGTTTGAAGTTGACCGTCCACAGCGCCACGCCCACCGCCGTCAAGAACCAGAAAATGCTGTGCCAGCCCAGATGCACAAACAGCCAGCCGCCGACAATCGGCGCCAGCGCGGGCGCCACGCCAAAGTAAATCGTCACCTGGCTCATCACCTGCTGGGCCTGCGCGGGCGGGAACAGGTCGCGGATCACCGCGCGCGAGACGACAATCCCGGCGCCGGTCGATAAACCCTGCATGGCCCGAAAAAACACCAGCTGGCCGACGCTTTGCGACAGCGCGCAGCCCGCCGAGGCCAGCGTGAACATGGCAATGCCCCATAGCACCACCGGGCGGCGGCCAAAGCTGTCGGCCATCGCGCCATGAAACAGGTTCATGAAGGCAAAGCCAAACAAATAGGCTGACAGCGTTTGCTGCATTTCGACCGGCGTGGCGCCCAGCGACTGCGTCATCCCGGCAAAGGCGGGAATATAGGTGTCGATGGAAAACGGCCCGAGCATGCCGAGCACCGCCAGCAGGGCGGCGAGCGCCCAGCGCGGGCCGCGCCAGAGTTCAGCGGCGTCCGGGTTCATGCGTTTTTCAGCTGCAGGGCGGTGTCGTAGAGTTCGTTGCGCGGCGCGCCGGTGATGTCGGCGGCCAGCTTGACGGCGGTTTTCAGCGGCAGCTCGGCCAGCAGCAGTTTGAGCACGCGCAGGCTGTCGTCCGGGCCTTCAAACGCGCTGGCGGCGTGCAGCACGAGCGCGAATTCGCCGCGCGTGCGCTGCGGCCCGGCGTCCAGCCAGGCGGCGAAATCCTGCGCGGGCATCGTGGCGATTTCTTCAAATTGCTTGGTCAGCTCGCGCCCGACGGTGATGAGGCGGCCTTGCAGCACCGCCATTGCCCGGGCCAATGCTTCGATGCGGTGCGGCGCTTCCAGAATCACGATGGCGCGGGTGTCGCGCTGCAGCTCGGCAATCGCCTGGTCGCGCTCGGCGGCCTTGCTCGGCAGAAAACCGGCAAAAACAAAGCTGCTGGCGCTGTCGCCACTGCCTTCGGCCCGCGTGACGCCAGCGGCGCTGAGCACGGTGGTGACGCTGCTGGCGCCGGGCAGCGGCATGATTTTCAGGCCAGCGGCGCGCACGGCGGCCACCAGGCGCGCGCCGGGGTCGCTGACGGCGGGCGTGCCCGCGTCACTCACATAGGCGACGCGCTCGCCGCGCTGGAGTCGCTCGACGACCAGCCCGGCGGCTTCGGCCTCGTTGTGCTGATGCACGGCGAGCAGGGGTTTTTCAATGCCATACTGGCGCAGCAGCGGCTGGGTGTGGCGCTTGTCCTCGCAGGCGATGGCGTCCACCCGCTGCAGCACGTACAGCGCGCGCAGGCTGATGTCGGCCAGGTTGCCAATCGGCGTGGCCACCACGTACAGCGTGGCTTCGGGGTAAGTTTGCATGCCGGCGGCGGCGCGTGCCGCATCCAGTGCCAGGTCAAAAGAGGCGTTCAATGTCGTTGTCCAGAAAACAGCTGGCTCCGCTGCCGCAGGGCGGGGAAGCGGGCCTTGCCAGAAAGCTCGTCCAGGGTGCAGCAACCGCCGCGCCCAAGTTAACAAAGCAGGTTACCACCAAGTCGCGCGGCGACGCGGCGGAGGTGATTGCGCTGGCCTATCTGCGCCAGCGCGGCTTGCGCCTGATTCAGGCCAATTACGCCACGCCGGGGCGCGGCGGCGGCGAGATCGATTTAATCATGCGCGCGCCCGACGGCACGCTGGTGTTTGTCGAGGTGCGCCAGCGCGCCAGTGACTCGCACGGCGGCGCGGGCGCCAGCATCACGCCCGCCAAGCAGCGGCGCATTGTGCTGGCTGCGCGCCACTACCTGATGCGCCTGGCCAGCCCGCCGCCGTGCCGCTTTGACGCGCTGCTGATTCACGGCACGCCGCTGGCAGGCGCGCCGCCCGAGGACTGCGGCGCCCGCATCGATTGGCTGCAGGCCGCTTTCGAGGCTTATTGAACCGCTATCATCGGCCCCATGCTTGAACAACGAATCGAACAGCAGTTTATCGACAGCGCCGACCTGAAATACCAGGCCGCGCAGGTTTTATCCGCGCCGATTGCTGCCGCAGTCAACGCCATTTTGGCCAGCGTCACCAGCGGCGGCAAGGTGCTGGCCTGCGGCAACGGCGGCTCGGCGGCAGATGCCCAGCATTTCGCCGCCGAATTCGTCGGCCGCTACGAGCGCGAGCGCCCCGAACTCGGCGCTATTGCGCTGACCACCGACAGCTCCGTCCTCACCGCCATTGCCAACGATTACGACTTCAGCGTGATCTTTTCCAAGCAGGTGCGCGCGCTGGGCAGCGCGGGCGATGTGCTGCTGGCGATTAGCACCAGCGGCAACTCGGCCAATGTGCTGGCCGCCATCGAGGCGGCGCATGGGCGCGACATGAGCGTCGTGGCGCTGACGGGTCATGGCGGCGGCAAGATCAACGATGCCCTGCGCGAAACCGATGTGCATATCTGCGTGCCGCATGAGCGCACCGCCCGCATCCAGGAGGTGCATCTTTTAGTGCTCCACTGCATCTGTGATGGCGTGGACACCCAGTTACTTGGCGATCAGGAGTCTTCATGAAATTTGCTGCAATGAACCGATTGGCCTGCGCCCTGGGCGCGGCCGTTTTGCTGGGCGGCTCGCTCAGCGCCTGTGTCGCCCCGCTGCTGGTCGGCGGCGCTGTGGTGGGAGGGGGCTTGGTGGCGGCGGATCGCCGCACCTCCGGCACCCAGCTCGAAGACGAGGGCATAGAGCTGCGCGCAGCGAGCCAGATCCGCGCCAATCTGGGCACCCGGGTGCGTGTCAGCCTGACCAGCTACAACCGCAAGGTGCTGATGACCGGCGAAGTGCCCAGCCTCAAGGACAAAGAGTGGGTCGAGCAACTTGTCGCGCAGGTGGTCAATGTGGCGTCGGTGGTGAACGAGCTGGAAGTGCTGGACAGCCCTTCGCTGGTGGCGCGCTCTTCGGACGCGCTGGTCACCGGCCATGTCAAGGCGATGCTGCTCGATGCAGCGGAGGTGAAGTCCAACGCCTTCAAGGTGGTCACCGAGCGCGGCACGGTGTACCTGATGGGGCGCGTCACCCAGCGCGAGGCGGACCGGGCCACCGAGGTGGTGCGCGCCACGCCGGGCGTGCAAAAAGTTGTCCGGCTACTGGAGATCCTCAGCGAGGAAGAACTGGCGCGTCTGCAGTCCTCCCTGTAAAGCCGCCACGGTCTGGTGGCTTGGCGGCGGCCTATTTGAGCCGCTTGATGAGGCTGGAAGTGTCCCAGCGCTCCCCGCCCAGCGCCTGCACATCGCCATAGAACTGGTCCACCAGCGCCGTCACCGGCAGGCGCGCATGGTTGCGCTTGGCCTCGTCGAGCACCAGCCCCAGGTCCTTGCGCATCCAGTCCACCGCAAAGCCGAAGCCGAACTGGTCCGCCGCCATGGTCTTGCCCCGGTTGTCGAGCTGCCAGCTTTGGGCCGCGCCCTGGCCAATCACGTCCAGCACCTGGTTCATGTCCAGACCGGCTTTCTGGCCAAAGGCCACGGCTTCGCTTAAGGCCTGCAGCAGCCCGGCGATGCAGATCTGGTTCACCATTTTGGTCAGCTGGCCCGCACCGCTCTCGCCCATCAGCGTGAAGGCTTTGGAAAACGCCAGGCCCACCGGTTTGACGGCCTCGAAGGCCGCCGCCTGGCCGCCGCACATCACCGTCAGCGCGCCGTTTTGCGCGCCCGCTTGGCCGCCCGAAACCGGCGCGTCGATGAACTGCAGGCCGATGTTTTTGGCCGCGCCGTAGAGTTCGCGCGCCACGCTGGCCGACGCCGTGGTGTGATCGACAAAAACCGCCCCCGGCGCCATGCCAGCAAAAGCGCCGTCGGCGCCCAGCGTCACCGAGCGCAGGTCATTGTCGTTGCCGACGCAGCAAAAAACGATGTCCGCGCCCAGGGCCGCTTCGCGCGGCGTGGCCGCTGCGCGCTGGCCGAATTCGGCGCCCCAGGTCTGCGCCTTGGCGGGGCTGCGGTTGTACACGGTGACCGCATGGCCGGCGCGCGCCAGGTGGCCCGCCATCGGGTAGCCCATCACGCCCAGGCCCAAAAAAGCGACAGAGGCGGGCGCGCAGGCGGCGTAGGTTTTAGCGGCGATAGAGGTCATTTTTTAGACAATCGCAAAATGCTCGGTGCCCGCCGACAGGTCGGTGGATTTGACCCGCTGCGAATTGAGCTTGATCTGCAGGCGCAGGTCGTTGACCGAGTCGGCGTTGCGCAGCGCGTCTTCGTAATGGATCAGGTTGTTTTCAAAGGCGTCAAACAGCGCCTGGTCAAAGGTCTGCATCCCGAGGTTGCGGCTTTTCTTCATGATCTCCTTGATCTCGGTGACCTCGCCCTTGATGATGAGGTCGGCAATCAAGGGGGAGTTGAGCAGAATCTCGACGGCTGCCAGTCGCCCCTTGCCGTCCTGCTTGGGCACCAGCCGCTGCGACACGATGGCTTTGAGGTTCAGCGACAAATCCATCAAGAGCTGGGTGCGGCGCTCTTCCGGGAAAAAGTTGATGACCCGGTCCAGCGCCTGGTTGGCGCTGTTGGCGTGCAGCGTGGCCAGGCACAGGTGGCCGGTTTCGGCAAAGGCCAGCGCGTGCTCCATGGTCTCGCGGTCGCGGATTTCGCCCATCAGGATCACGTCGGGCGCCTGGCGCAGGGTGTTTTTCAGCGCCGCCTCCCAGCTGTCGGTGTCCAGCCCGACTTCGCGCTGGGTGATCACGCAGTTCTTGTGCAGGTGGACAAACTCCACCGGGTCTTCAATCGTGATGATGTGGCCGTAGGACTGCTCGTTGCGCCAGTCCACCATCGCCGCCATCGTCGTCGATTTACCCGAGCCGGTCGAGCCCACCAGAATCACCAGGCCGCGCTTGGTCATCACGACCTCTTTCAGCACCGGCGGCATGCCCATGCCGTCGAGCGTGGGCAGCGAGGCCGGAATCACCCGCATCACCATGCCGACCTTGCTCTGCTGGATGAAGGCGTTGACCCGAAAGCGCCCGATGCCCGGCGGCGAAATGGCGAAGTTGCACTCCTTGGTGCGCTCGAACTCGGCGGCCTGTTTGTCGTTCATGATGGCGCGCGCCAGGGTCATGGTGTGCCCGGCGTTGAGCGGCTGCGAGGACAGCTTGGTCATCTTGCCATCGACCTTGATGGCGGGCGGAAAGTCGCCGGTGATGAACATGTCGCTGCCGCCCCGGCTGACCATCAGCTTGAGAAGGTCGTTGATGAATTTACTGGCCTGATCGCGTTCCATGAGAAGTCCTAGTTATGCATTGATCGGCCGGGCGGCATCTGCGCGTCGCTTCAGCCTTTTTTCCCACTTAGCCGGGTGTTGGCCAGCCGCAGCCGCACTGACAGCTTACGCGCCAGCACGGCAATCAGGAGGGCCGCCAGCGCCGGGTCGCTGGCCATCATCTCGTCCAGCGACCCGGCGCTGAGCACCGCGATGTCGCACTCGCTCAGCGAGGTGCAGACGGAAAAGCGTCTGCCGCTGTCGAGCAGCGACATCTCGCCCAGAATGTTGCCCGGGCGCGCCTGGCTCAGGCGCAGCCGCTCGCCCCAGGCCTGCGCCCGGCCCACGCCGATGGTGCCGCTGAGCAGCACGATCATGAAATTGCTGTACTCGTCCTGGCGGATCACGTCGCGCCCGGTCGGCAGGCTGGCAAAATCAAAAAACCGCTCCAGCCGGGCGGCGACCGAATCCGAGGCCAGGCGCGACATGTATTTGTCCTTGCGCCACAACTGCTGAAGCTGCTGGCTGCCGCGCCCGGGCGGCAGGCGCTTGGCGCCCACCTCGTTGGCGCGCGCCTCCCAGGGCACCAGCATCGCCGGGTCCACGCCCTGATCGCTAAAAGCGGTCGAGAAAAACTCCGACTCGGCGCTCTGGCCCTCCTGCTGCGGGGCGGGCGAGGGCCAAAGGAGTCCGAGCAGGCTTTTCATGGGAGTTTCGAGGGGCGCTGGGGCGATCAGCCGGGGAAGTTTTCCGGGATTTTTGCCTTGCTGCGCGCCTCGGCCGGGGAGATGAGGTTGCGCTTGACCAGGTCCGACAGATTCTGATCGAGTGTCTGCATGCCGATGCCGCTGCCGGTCTGGATGGCCGAGTACATCTGCGCCACCTTGGCCTCGCGGATCAGGTTTCGGATGGCGGGGGTGCCGAGCATGATCTCATGCACCGCCACCCGGCCCTGGCCGTCCTTGGTCTTGCACAGCATCTGGGAAATCACCGCCTGCAGCGATTCGGACAGCATGGCGCGGATCATTTCCTTTTCGGCGGCCGGGAACACGTCAATGATCCGGTCCACGGTTTTGGCGGCGCTCGATGTGTGCAGCGTGCCGAACACCAGGTGGCCGGTTTCAGCGGCCGACATGGCCAGACGGATAGTTTCCAGGTCGCGCATTTCGCCCACCAGAATCGCGTCCGGGTCTTCGCGCAGCGCCGATTTGAGCGCGGCGTTAAAACTCAGCGTGTGTGGGCCGACTTCGCGCTGGTTGATCAGGCATTTTTTCGACTCATGCACGAACTCAATCGGGTCTTCGACGGTCAGAATGTGGCCGTACTCGTTTTCGTTCAGGTAGTTGACCATCGCGGCCAGCGTGGTCGATTTGCCCGAGCCGGTCGGGCCGGTGACCAGCACCATGCCGCGTGGCTTCATGGCCAGCTCAGCCAGAATCTTCGGCGCGTTGAGCTGCTCCAGCGACAGAATTTTCGACGGAATGGTTCGCAGCACCGCGCCCGCGCCCCGGTTGTGGTTGAAGGCATTGACGCGAAAGCGCGCCAGCCCCTCAATTTCGAACGAGAAATCAACCTCCAGGAACTCTTCGTAGTTCTTGCGCTGGGTGTCGTTCATGATGTCGTACACCATCGCGTGAACCTGCTTGTGGTCCAGCGGCTCGATGTTGATGCGCCGCACATCGCCGTGGACGCGGATCATGGGCGGCAGGCCCGCCGAGAGGTGCAAATCCGATGCCTTGTTCTTGACGCTGAAGGCCAGCAACTGGGTAATGTCCATCTGGCAAATCCTTGGAAGTTGAATCTGAGTTTACAGTTCGATTATGACCACGATTGCGCACCAACTTTGCCTTGTCCATGACCGAATCCAGGCCGCTTGCCAAGCCGCCGGGCGCGAGCCAGCCAGCGTGCGGCTGCTGGCGGTTTCCAAAACTTTTGGCCCTGAAGCCGTCATTGAAGCCAGCGCGGCAGGTCAACGCGCTTTTGGCGAAAACTACATTGCCGAGGGCGTCGAAAAAATCGCGGCGCTGCAGCGCTGGCAGGCGCTTGAGGCCGCGCGCACCGGCGTGGCCGCGCCAATGCTGGAATGGCACTGCATCGGCCCGATCCAGAGCAACAAGACGCGCCTGGTGGCGGAAAATTTCGACTGGGTGCAGTCGCTGGACCGCCTGAAAATCGCCCAGCGCCTGAGCGAGCAGCGCCCGCCGCATCTGGCACCGCTGCAGGTGTGCCTGCAAGTCAACATCGACGGCGGCGCCAACAAATCCGGCCTGGCGCCCGAGGATGCGCTGGCGCTGGCGCAGCAAGTGGCTGCTTTGCCGCGTCTGGTGCTGCGCGGGCTGATGGCCATTCCTGAACCGGCGGCTGATTTTGCGGCGGCTTGTGCGCTTCACGCCCGCAGCAAAACCCTGCTGGATCAGCTCAACGCCAGCGGCCTGCTGCCCGCGCCGCTGGATACGCTGTCAATGGGTATGACGGGCGACCTGGAGGCGGCGGTGCAGGCAGGCAGCACGATGGTGCGCGTCGGGACGGCGATTTTTGGCGGGCGCGGCTACGCCGCCGGCTGAAACACGTCAATGCCGCGCTGGCGCGCCAGCAGCAAGATGTCCAGGGTGTTGCGCACATGCGCCTCTAACGCCAGCGCAGCGCGCACTTCCTGCCCGGTCATGGCCTGCTCGAAGATGTCGCGGTGCTCGGCATGCACGTCGCGGCTGGCACCGGGCAGGCCCATGGTATAGCGGCGGTAGCGCTCGCCGTGGCGCGCCAGCAGCTGCAGCATGTTGAGCGTCCAGCGCGAGCCGCAGCCCTCGATCAGCGCTTCGTGAAAGCGCATGTTCAACCGCTCCCAGCGCTGCCGGTTCTCGGGCGCTATGGGCTGCTCCAGCGCCGAGACCTCGTCGTAGGCGCGCTGCAGTTGCGCACGCCAGGCGGGCGTGGCCTGGCGGATCGACTGGCGCAGTGCATTGATCTCGATGTGCAGGCGCAGCCGCGTGAGGTCTTCCAAGTCCTCGATGGCCATCGGTGCTACGCGAAAACCGCGCTGCCCCTCGACCGTCACCAGCGCGTCCGACACCAGCAGCGATAGCGCCTCGCGCAGCGTGCCTGCGCCTACCTGGTACTGGTCCTTGAGGTGCTCGACGCGCAGCCGCTCGCCGGGCGCGAGAGTGCCGCAGATCACGTCCTGGCGCAGCGCCCGGTAGGCGCGCTCGACCAGCGTGCGCGGCGGGCTCAGGTCGCTCGTGTCAGTGCTGGGCGCGTCGTTGGCGGCGGTGGCTACGCTGTTCTCCGGTGTCGCGTCATGTGTCAAATACGGGTTCTCTCCACAGGAGGCCAAACCGATCATTCGTTCTTGACGCGACACGAGGGGGGGGGGCTCTTTTGCTGGTCGGTCATGGCATTTCTCTGTCCAGTTGTGCGCTGGCCGCCGCAAGGCCGGCCTCGGGCGCGGGGGGCGCGCCGGCTGAGCGCGTTTTCTGCCGGTAAGCCAGCTGCGCACGCGTCAAGCCCAGCAGGCGCGCCGCTTCCGACAGGTTGCCGCCGGCGCGCGTCACCGCAAAGTCCAGCACCTGGCTTTCGAGTTCGGGCAGCGTCTGGCCGCTCTCCAGAATGCGCTCGCACAGCGCGTCATCGCAGGCGCGGGGCAGCGGGGCGAGCTGGCCACGCGCATCCAGCCCGGTGCAGGGCGCTTCGGGCTGGTTGGGAAACAGGTGTTCGGCTTCGATCATGCCGTCCTGGCTTGCCAGGATCACGCCACGCTCGACCAGGTTTTCCAGCTCGCGCACATTGCCCGGCCAGTCGTGCCGCGTCAGCGCCTGCAGCGCGCGTTCGCCAAAGCCGCTGACGCGCTTGCCGTGCAGCGCCGAAAAGCGTGCCAGCATGCTGCGCGCCAGCGGCTCGATGTCGGCGCGGCGCTCGCGCAGCGAGGGCAGGGCAATCGGATAGACGTTGAGGCGGTACATCAGGTCGCGCCGGAAGCGCCCGGCGCGCACCGCTTCTTCCAGGTCCACGTTGGTGGCGGCCACCAGGCGCACGTCGATCTTGCGCGTGGCTTCGCCGCCGACGCGCTCGATCTCGCCTTCCTGGAGCACGCGCAGCAGCTTGGCCTGGGCGGCCAGCGGCAGCTCGCCCACCTCGTCGAGCAGCAGCGTGCCGCCATCGGCGCGCTCAAAGCGCCCGCTGCGCGCGGCATGCGCGCCGGTGTAAGCGCCTTTTTCGACGCCGAACAGCTCGGCCTCGATCAGCTCGGAGGGCAGGGCGGCGCAGTTCACCGCCACGAACGGGGCGCCGCGCCGGGGCGAAAGCTCATGCACCGCGCGGGCAAAGCGCTCCTTGCCCACGCCGGTCTCGCCGGTCAGCAGCACGGTGACTTGCGTCGGGGCGACTTTTTCCATCAGGGCGTAGGCCTTGCGAAAGGCGGCGGAGGCGCCCACCAGACGCGTGGCTGGCAGCACCGGGGCGATGGAGGAGGTGAGCGCCTCGACCTGCAACTGCAGCGTCTCGATTTTCTCCAGCAGCGAGTCGTCGCCGAAATACACCCGGTGCGCTTCGCCGTCGGGCCACTCTTCAATCGGGCGCCCGACGATGTAGCAGTGGTCCGCCCCGCAGGCCGCGCAGGCGGTTTCCTTGAACAGGATCAGTCGGCCCATGAAAGCGCTGGTGTAGCCGCTGGCGTAACCCAGCAGCGTCCAGCAGGCGGGGTCCTCGACCTGGCCGAACTGTTGCCGGTGTGCGTAAGCCTCCCAGGACTGGTCCCAGCGGAACTCGCCGTAGAACTTGCCGGCTGGCGCGTCAATGCTGAGCTTGACCGGCGTGACCCGCGCCGCGCCTTCGAGCATGTGCAACTGTGGCCCGACCAGAAAGGCTTCTTCCAGGGGCTGGTCGGGGCGCATTTTTCTGGCCAGTTCGGCATCGCACAGGCCGCAGGCGTAACCCATGCGCGTGAGCAGGCGCCGCGCGTGCTCGGCCCCGACCGAGCTGATCAAGTCCTGGCGCAGCGCGGCCAGCCCGGCCGTGTGGGTCAGCACCATGCGGCGGTCGCCCAGCCAGATGGCGCCGCTGCTTGGCTCGAAGCGCAGCAGGCGGCGCAGATCGCCGTCCGGCGGGTATTTGAGGTTCGGTGTCAACAGCCACTCCTGTGCTGATTTTTTAAATATCTCGATATTTTCGATTGTCGCCAAGAAATTCATCGGTGTCTTGAAAATTTCATCATTTGATGAAACGAGGGCTTTTTTTTCGATGATTTGAACAATTAATCAGGCAGGCCTGCACATATCAGACTTGAAAACAGGCCGAAGCAAGCTCGGGAAACGGCCAGAATTCGGCCAGTTGTGCGCGAAATTATCGGGGTTTTCCCTTGAAATCACGAGATTTCATGAAAATTGGCTCCGGGTGGCAGACAACTTGCGGTGTGCAGCTTCATTCAAGCCGCACATCGCCATGACTCACACCCCCGCCTTCAACCCCCAGCGCAAGTTCGTTCGGATCATCCAGACCCATCCGGGCGAACTGGTCGAGTTTGAGTTCGCTGTCGGCGAGCCCGAGCTGTTCGTCGAGCTGCTGATGCCGCGCCCGCAGTTTGACGAATTTTGCGCGCTGCATGCCGTCATCCCGACGCAGGGGCGGCTGGCAGCGGCCCCGAATCCTGACGCGCAGGAATGGGACTGGAGCCTGCACGCCGCCCGTGCCCAGACAGTTCGCCACAACGATCCGGCTTAAAGAGCCTGACACACGCCAAGCCCCACCCCACGAGGAGACAAACCGCCATGCAGATCGATTTACGCACCGTCAGCATCACCCCACTGCGCCAAACCTTTGACCACATTGCTGCGCGCATCGGTCCCAACAAGGCCGCTTCGCGCTACCTTGAAGGCACGATGGACGTTCAGCCGGAGGTTAACTTTCACTACCGGCCCACCTGGGACCCGGAGCACGAGATTTTTGATGCGGCGCGCACCGCCATCACCATGAAAGACTGGTACGCGCTCAAAGACCCGCGCCAGTTCTACTACAGCACCTACACCGCTTCACGCGCCCGGATGCAGGAAACGGCCGAAGCCGATTTCGACTTCGTTGAGTCGCGCGGTCTGGCTGACAGCTATGACGACGCGGCCCGGCGCAGCGCGCTGGACTTTTACCTGCCGCTGCGCCATGTCGCCTGGGGTGCCAATATGAACGGCGCGTCCATGTGCGCTTACGGCTTTGGCACCGCCATCACCCAGCCTTGTCTGTACCAGGGTATGGACCAGCTCGGCATTGCCCAGTACCTGACCCGGCTTGGCTTGACGCTGGGCGACCAGGGCGAAGTGCAGGCCGCCAAGCAGGCCTGGCTCAACGGTCCGGCCTGGCAAGAGCTGCGCCGCTACGTGGAAGACACCTTGGTGCTCAAGGACTGGTTTGAGTTGTTCGTGGCGCAAAACCTCGCGCTCGACGGCCTGCTGTTTGGCCTGGCCTACGGCGAGGTTGAGCAGGCGATGACCGCTCAGGCCGGACCGGTCGTGGCCATGCTCACGCGCTTTCAGTCCGAGTGGTTTGCCGACACCAGCAAGTGGGTGGACGCTTGTCTCAAAGTCGCCGCTGCCGAGAACCCGCAAAACAAGGCTCAGTTGCAGCAGTGGATCGCCCACTGGCGTGCCCGCGCCTTGAACGCCCTGCAGCCGCTGGCCCGGCAAGCACTCGGTGCCGACGCCGATGCCGCCTTGGCGCGCGTCTGTGAGCGCCTCGATGCCCGCCTGGCCAAGGCCGGACTGTCTGCCTGAACTGGGCCTCTGAAAGAAAGAAAAAAGCATGTCAAACGTATTTATCGCCTTTCAGTGCAACGAAGAAACCCGCTGCATCGTGGACGCCATCGTCGCCGACAACCCCAATGCGGTGGTCAATATGCAGCCCGCCATGGTCAAGGTCGATGCGCCTGACCAGATGGTGATTCGCCGTACTTCGGTGGAAGAGCAGATGGGCCGCCCCTTTGATTTGCAGGAGCTGCACATCAACCTGATCACGCTGACCGGTCACATCGAAGAGACCGATGACGAGTTCACCCTGAGCTGGAAACACTGAGCGCGCCACTAGAAAGCGCGCCGCCCTGACCGCCAACGCCCCCAACCACCGCCAGAGCCCCACAAAAGCCAACCGGAGACATCTCATGGATATGAAAGCGAGCAAAAAGCTCAACCTCAAGGACCGCTACAACTTGATGACGCGCGACCTCGACTGGGAGCCCAGCTACCAGGCCAAGAGCGACATCTACCCTTACCAAGCCTACGAGGGCATCAAGATCCACGACTGGGACAAGTTTGAAGATCCGTTTCGCCTGACGATGGATGCGTACTGGAAATACCAGTCTGAAAAAGAGAAAAAGCTCTACGCCATCATCGACGCCTTCAACCAGAACAACGGCCACCTGCAGGTGACGGACGCGCGCTACATCAACGCGCTCAAGCTGTTCATGACCGGCATTTCCCCTGCCGAGTACATGGCGCACCGGGGTTTTGCCCACGTTGGGCGCCAGTTTGCCGGCGCGGGTCCGCGCGTGGCCTGCCTGATGCAGTCGCTCGACGAAATCCGCCACTCGCAGACGCAGATTCATTCGATGTCGAACTACAACAAGTTCTACAACGGCTTTCAAAACTGGCATCACCAAAATGACCGCGTCTGGTATTTGTCGGTGCCCAAGTCCTTTTTTGACGATGCCGTCACGGCGGGGCCGTTCGAGTTCATGGTCGCCATCGGCTTTGCGTTTGAATATGTACTGACTAACCTGCTGTTCGTGCCCTTCATTTCGGGCGCGGCTTACAACGGCGACATGGCGGCGATGGCGTTTGGCTTTTCGGCCCAGTCCGATGAGGCGCGGCACATGACGCTGGGGCTGGAGATGATCAAGTTCATCCTGGAGCAAGACCCGGACAACCTGCCCATCGTTCAAGCGTGGATTGACAAGTGGTTCTGGCGCGGCTACCGCGTGCTGACGCTGGTGGCCATGATGATGGACTACATGCTGCCCAAGCGCGTGATGAGCTGGAAAGAAGCCTGGGAAACCTATGCCGAGCAAAACGGCGGGGCCCTGTTTGCCGATCTGGCGCGCTACGGCATCACCGTGCCCAAGGGCTGGGAGCAGGCCTGCAAGGACAAGGACCACATCTCGCACCAAGCCTGGGCCACGTTCTACAACTACGGCGCAGCGGCCCCGTTTCACACCTGGACGCCGTCCGAGTCCGAGATGGAGTGGCTCTCAGCCAAGTACCCCGACACCTTTGACAAGTACTACCGGCCACGCTTAGAGCACTGGGCGAAAGAGCAAAAAGAGGGCAAGCGTTTCTACAACACCACGCTGCCCATGCTGTGCCAGACCTGCCAGATTCCGATGGTCTTTACCGAGCCGGACGACCCGACAAAAATTTGCTACCGCGAGTCCGACTACAGCGGCATGAAGTACCACTTCTGCTCGGACGGCTGCAAGTCCATTTTTGACCACGAGCCCGAAAAATACGTGCAGGCCTGGATGCCGGTGCATCAGATTTACCAGGGCAACTGCTTCCCGCCCGAGGCCGACCCGAGCGTGCCCGGCTTTGATCCGCTGGCCGAGGTGCTCAAGTGGTACCGCATCGAGATGGGCCGCGACAACCTGGACTTTGAAGGCTCGCAGGATCAGAAAAACTTCAAGGCCTGGCGCGACCTGGCCACCGGCAACTAAAGCCATCTTCACGGAGACCGATTCATCATGGCTATTGCTTCTGTTCGCCCCTATCCCTTCATTCAGAAGGACACCGCCGATAAATTTCCGGCACCGCTGCTCTACATCGGCTGGGAAGACCACCTGATGTTTTGCGCGCCGTTTTGCCTGCCGCTGCCGCCGACGCTCAAGTTTGGCGACATGCTCGCCGGTGCGCTGCCCGGTGTTTTCGGCGCGCACCCCGACTTTGCCCAGATCGACTGGACGCAGGCCCAGTGGTTTAAGTCCGGCCAGCCGTGGCAACCCGACGCCGAAAAATCGCTGGCAGACAACGGCCTGGGCCACAAGGATGTGATTCGCTTTCGCACGCCCGGCCTGAACGGCTTGGGCGGCTCGTGCAATTGAGCCGGACGCCTCTGCCATGAGCTACCAACTCACCATTGAGCCGCTGGGCCAGGTGCTCGATGTCGAGGAGGGTCAAACCATCCTTGACGCCGCCTTGCGCGCTGGCATTTTTCTGCCGCATGCCTGCTGTCATGGCTTGTGCGCCACCTGCAAGATTCAGGTGACGGACGGTGAAGTCGATCACGGCCCGGTTTCCAACTTTGCCTTGATGGACTACGAGCGCGAAGAAGGCAAAGCCCTGGCTTGCTGCGCCACGCTGCAGTCCGACGTGACCATCGAGGCCGAGATGGACGACGAGCCCGATGCGCAGAACCTGCTGGTTCACGACTACCAGGGCCGTGTCTCGCGCATCGAGGCCTTGACGCCGACGATTCGCGGCGTCTGGATCAAGCTGGACGCGCCGCAGCGGCTGGTGTTTCAGGCCGGGCAGTACATCAACCTGCACATTCCGGGCGAAGACCAGCCACGCGCTTTTTCGATTGCCAGCGCACCGGGCGAGGCTGATGAAATCGAGCTGAACGTCCGGCGTGTGCCCGGCGGGCGGGCCACCGGCTGGGTGCATGACCACCTCAAGGTGGGCGATGCCGTGCGCTTTAGCGGTCCTTACGGACGGTTTTTTGTGCGCAAGTTGGTGCATCAGGACGAGCAATTGCCGCTGTTGTTTTTGGCGGGCGGCTCGGGGCTGTCGAGCCCGCGCTCGATGATTCTGGACCTGCTCGGGGAGGGCTGCACCCTGCCGATCACGCTGGTCAACGGCGCGCGCTCGCGCGCCGAGCTGTACCACCACGAAGCCTTTGAAGCGCTGGCAAAAGCACACCCGAATTTCACCTATGTGCCCGCGCTGTCTGGCGACGCCCAAGGCAGCGACTGGGCCGGTGCCACGGGTTTTGTGCATGAGGCGGCCAAGGCGCATTTTGCCAACGACTTTCGGGGCCGCAAAGCCTACCTGTGTGGCCCGCCCGTGATGATTGAAGCGTGTATCGCCACCCTGATGCAGGGGCGGCTTTTTGAGCGCGACATCTACACCGAGAAGTTCTTCTCAGCCGCTGATGCCGGTCAGCAGCGCAGCCCGCTGTTCAAACGGGTTTGACAGGGAGCGCCGCCATGTTTTTTAACAACTGCTCCGGCGTCACAGTCCATGTTGAGCCGACCCACGAGAGCTACGCCTGCGCCTGCGACGAAAGCTTGCTCCAGGGCATGGTCCGGCTGGGCCGCAAGGGTATTCCGGTGGGCTGCGTCAACGGCGGCTGCGGCGTGTGCAAGGTACGCATCGTCCAGGGCGAAATCAAACCCCTCGGGCCGATCAGCCGCGCCCATGTCTCGGCTGATGAGCAGGCCCAGGGCTACACCCTGGCTTGCCGCGTCGCCCCGGTGACGGCGGTCCATCTTGAAGTTTCAGGAAGGCTGGTCAAGCCTTTCTCAAAGGGGCTCGCCTGCGCGGCGAGCCAAGTGTCAGTGCAAAGCAATCAAACCCGATAAGGAGACAAACATGGGAATCATGAGAATGGGCCACGCCAGCCTCAAAGTGATGGACATGGCCGCTGCGGTCAAGCATTACGAGAACGTGCTGGGCCTGAAAAAGACCATGGAAGACAAGCACGGCAACGTGTACCTCAAGTGCTGGGACGAGTGGGACAAGTATTCGCTCATCCTCACGCCCTCGGACCAGGCCGGACTGAACCATGTCGCCTTCAAGGTCGAAAAGGATGAAGACCTGGACGCGCTGCAAAAGCGCATCGAGGCCTGGGGCATTCAGACCGAGATCTTGCCCGAGGGCACGCTGCCCTCGACGGGGCGCATGCTGCAGTTCAATCTGCCCAGCGGCCACGACATGCGCCTGTACGCCATGAAGGAATATGTCGGCACCGAAGTCGGCACGGCCAACCCGGACCCCTGGCCTGACAACCTCAAGGGCGCGGGCGCGCACTGGCTGGACCACGCGCTGCTGATGTGCGAGATGAACCCCGAAACCGGCGTGAACAAGGTGGCCGAGAACACCCGCTTCATGATCGAGGTGCTGGACTTCTTCATGACGGAGCAAATTCTGGTCGGGCCGAATGGTGATATGCAAGTGGCCACCTGGCTGGCGCGCACCACCACCCCGCATGACATCGCCTTTGTCGGCGGGCCGCGCATGGGTCTGCACCACATTGCCTATTTCCTTGACTCCTGGCACGACGTGCTCAAGGCCGCCGATGTGATGGGCAAAAACAAGACCAAGATTGACGTGGCCCCCACCCGCCACGGCATCACGCGCGGCGAGACGATTTACTTCTTTGACCCGAGCGGCAACCGCAATGAAACCTTTGCCGGTCTGGGCTACCTGGCCCAGCGTGACCGTCCCGTGACGACCTGGACCGAAGACCGTATGGGCAGCGGCATTTTCTTTCACACCGGTGAGATGGTGCCGTCCTTCACCGAGGTCTATACCTGAAGCGACGCTTTTTCTGTTTTCTAACCAGAGTCGGCTGACCTGAGCGGCTGACCGGGCGATGCGCCGTCCAGTCAGCCCCGTCCGTCAATCCGGCCTGCCCGCACCGCCTCCTAGCCTCCTACCGCAACACAACAACAACGGATTCATCATGACATCAGTCCTCTCGCGCGTCAGTGCCGCGCTGCTTATCGCTTTTGGCGGCCTGTCTGCCGCCCACGCTGCAGGCCATTACGTGGCGGGTGTCGAAGGCATTCAGGCGGCCAGCGTGCCGCCGCCCGGCACCTACTACCTTGGCTACGCGGTCAACTACAGCATTGACAGCTTGCGCACGCCCGGCTCCAGCAACGACCTGCCCGGCAACAACACCGGCACGGTCAGCGCGCTGGCCAACCGGCTGGTCTGGATTTCCCAGACCAAGGTGCTGGGCGCTGATTTCGGGATGGAAACCATCGTGCCGGTGCTGCGCAAGTCGCTCACTTTCAATGCCGCCGGCATCTCCGAGAGCAAGTCCGGCGTGGGCGATGTGTACCTCGGGCCGTTGGTGCTGGGCTGGCACGGTCCGCGCTGGGATGCCGTGGCGGCAGCGGGCGTCTGGCTCAACTCCGGCTCGGACTCCACCCCGGCTTCTGCGGGCAACGGCTACAAATCGACCATGCTGACCGGCGGCGCCACCTACTACTTTGATGAAGCCAAGTCCCTCAGCGGCTCGGCCCTGATGCGCTACGAAATCAACACCACGAACCGCACCGGCTTCAAGCCCGGCCAGCAAGTCTCGCTCGAATGGGGTTTTGGCAAAGCGATGGGGCCGGTTCAGGTCGGTTTGGTGGGCTACGACCAGTGGCAAGTCAGCGACGACAGCGGCACAGGGGCCAGCAGCAACCGCTCGGCCCGCCATGCCATCGGCGGCGAAGTGGTCTATCCGCTCATGAGTTCGGGCGTGATTCTCAAGGCGGCGCTGTACAAGGAGTATTCGGCCACGGCGGGCACGGCTCCTGAGCCCAAGGGCACGCTGCTGCGCTTTACCCTCGTCAAAGCCTTTTAACGTCACCGGGGAAGCGGCTATGGCAGATCAACTTTCTTCATCGGACAAGAGCGTCGGACAGCGCTTGATTGACGCCATGACCGCTGCCAAGGCGGTGCAGGCGGGCGTGGCGTATGCCGCCGCTCTCGGCGTGCCGGTCAATGTGGCCATAGTCGATGCCAGCGGCGTGTTGGCCGCTTTTTTGCGCATGCCCGGCGCGCCGCTGCACTCGGTCGATATTGCCATCGACAAGGCCTATACCGCCGTCAGCTTTGGCCTGGCCACCTCGCAGTGGAGCGCGGCGCTGGCCGGGCATTCGGCAGCGGTGCGCGACGGCATCGTGCGGCGGCCTCGCTTTGTCGCCTTTGGCGGGGGCCTGCCCATGCTGGAAGGCGAGCAGCGCATCGGCGGCATCGGCGTGTCCGGTGCCAGCGAAGCGCAGGACGAGGCGATTGCCCAGGCCGGTCTAGCCGCCATCGGCCTGCGGGCGTCTGCGGCCTGACGGACGGCACTTTCTTTTCCCCCTCCAACCTTCCTGAAATACGTCCATGAAACAGATTCTCAACTTCATCAACGGTGAATACAGCGCCACTGGCAAGACCTTTGACAAGCACTCGCCGCTGACCGGCCAGGTTATCGCCCAGGTTCACGAGGCGGGCCGCGCCGAGGTCGATGCCGCCGTGGCCGCCGCGCGCGCTGCGCTCAAGGGGCCGTGGGGCCAGATGAGCGTGGCCGAGCGCGTCGAGCGCCTCTACGCCGTGGCCGATGGCATCAACCGCCGCTTTGACGAGTTCCTTGCCGCTGAATGCGCCGACACCGGCAAGCCCATGAGCCTGGCGCGCCACATCGATATTCCGCGCGGCGCGGCCAATTTCAAAGTCTTTGCCGACATGGTGAAGAACGTGCCGACTGAATTTTTTGACATGGCCACGCCCGATGGCCGGGGTGCCATCAACTACGGCAGCCGCCGCCCGGTGGGCGTGGTCGGCGTGATCTGCCCGTGGAACCTGCCGCTGCTGCTGATGACCTGGAAAGTCGGCCCGGCGCTGGCCTGCGGCAACGTGGTGGTCGTCAAGCCCTCGGAAGAAACCCCGCAAACCGCCGCGCTGCTGGGCGAGGTGATGAACGAGGCGGGCATTCCCAAGGGCGTCTATAACGTCGTCCACGGTTTTGGCCCCGGCTCGGCGGGCGAGTTTGTCACCACGCACAAGGGCGTGGACGCCATCACCTTCACTGGCGAAACCCGCACCGGCGAGGCCATCATGCAGGCCGCCGCCAAGGGCGTGCGCCCGGTCAGCCTGGAGATGGGCGGCAAGAACGCTGCCATCGTGTTTGCCGACTGCGATTTTGACGCCGCCATTGAGGGCACGATGCGCTCGGTCTTCGTCAACTGCGGCCAGGTTTGTTTGGGCACCGAGCGGGTCTATGTGGAGCGGCCGATTTTTGACAAATTCGTTGCCGCCCTGAAGCAAGGCGCGCAAGCCCTGAAAATCGGCCTGCCCGACGATGCCGCCACCAACCTCGGCCCGCTCATCAGCCGTGAGCATCAGGCCAAGGTGCTGTCGTATTACCAGCTCGCCGCCGAAGAAGGCGCGACGCTGGTGACGGGCGGCGGCGTGCCCGCCATGCCGGACGCGCTGGCGGGCGGCAGCTGGATTGAGCCGACGATCTGGACCGGCTTGCCCGAAACCGCCCGCGTGATGAAGGAAGAAATCTTCGGCCCCTGCTGCCACATCGCGCCCTTCGACACCGAAGACGAGGTGCTGGCCAAGGCCAACGACAACGACTACGGCCTGTCCAGCGCCATCTGGACGCGCGATTTGGCGCGCGCGCACCGCGTCGCCCAGCGCATGGAAGTGGGCATTGCCTGGGTTAACAGCTGGTTTTTGCGCGACCTGCGCACGCCTTTTGGCGGCTCCAAGCTCTCGGGCATTGGCCGCGAGGGCGGTGTGCATTCGCTGGAGTTCTACACCGAGCTGAAAAACGTCTGCGTCAAGCTGTGAGTGCCACAAGCTCGGCGAGTGGTGCGCCGAACGTCTTTTTTTCATAGCTGCTGGTGCGCTGGGTGCATCGGCGCCGGAGGAATTAAGCGCCTCTTGAGCAGCTATTTTTTTATTCAACCGACAGGATTTACTGACCTATGGACACCTCCTTGATTCAAACCCTGGGCGATGAGCTGTTTCACGCCATGACCACCCGCACGGTGGTCGAGCCGCTGACCAGCCGCCACCCCGACATCACCATCGAGCACGCGTACCACATCCAGCAGCGCATGCTCTCGCGCCGCCTGGCGGCGGGCGAGCGCGTGGTGGGCAAGAAAATCGGCGTCACCTCGGCGGCGGTGATGAACATGCTGGGCGTGTATCAGCCCGATTTCGGCTACCTGCTCGACGGCATGATCTACAACGAAGGCCAGTCGATTGACGCCGCCACGCTGATCCAGCCCAAGGCCGAGGGCGAAATTGCCTTCATCCTGAAAAAAGACCTGATGGGGCCGGGCATCAGCAACGCCGACGTGCTGGCCGCCACCGAGTGCGTCATGCCCTGCTTTGAAATCGTCGATTCGCGCATCCGCGACTGGAAAATCAAAATCCAGGACACCGTGGCCGACAACGCCTCGTGCGGCGTGTTCGTGCTGGGCGACTGCGCCGTCGATCCGCGCCGCATCGACCTCTCGACCTGCGGCATGGTGCTGGAGAAAAACGGCGACATCATCGCCACCGGCGCGGGCGCTGCGGCGCTGGGCTCGCCGGTCAACGCCGTGGCCTGGCTGGCCAACACGCTCGGGCGCCTGGGCATCGGCCTGAAGGCGGGCGAGGTCATCTTGTCCGGCGCGCTGGCGGCCATGTCACCGGCCAAGGCGGGCGACAACTTTCGCGTTTCCATCGGCGGGCTGGGCAGCTGCTCGGTGCGCTTTCACTGACTCTTTTTTCCGGGAAATTGACCATGACTAAAAAAATCAAATGCGCCCTGATCGGGCCGGGCAACATCGGCACCGACCTGCTGGCCAAGCTCCAGCGCAGCCCGCTGCTGGAGCCGGTCTGGATGGTGGGCATAGACCCCGAATCCGACGGCCTCAAGCGCGCCCGCGAAATGGGCATCAAAACCACCGCCGAGGGCGTCGATGGCCTGCTGCCGCATGTGCTGGCCGATGGCGTGCAAATCGCTTTTGATGCGACTTCGGCTTATGTTCACGCCGAGAACTCGCGCAAATTGAACGCGCTGGGCGTCTTGATGATTGACCTGACACCCGCCGCCATTGGCCCGTTTTGCGTGCCGCCGGTCAACCTGATGGCCCACGTCGGCCAGCGCGAGATGAACGTCAACATGGTCACCTGCGGCGGCCAGGCCACGATTCCGATGGTGGCCGCTGTCAGCCGGGTGCAACCCGTGGCTTACGGCGAGATCGTTGCCACGGTGGCCAGCCGCTCCGTCGGCCCCGGCACGCGCAAGAACATTGACGAGTTCACCCGCACCACCGCCGCAGCCGTCGAGAAGGTTGGCGGCGCTAAAAAGGGCAAGGCCATCATCATCATCAACCCGGCAGAACCGGCCTTGATGATGCGCGACACCGTGCATTGCCTGACCGAGACGGAGCCCGATCAAGCGGCCATTACCGCCTCCATCCACGCCATGATGGCCGAGGTGCAAAAGTACGTGCCCGGCTACAAGCTGGTCAACGGCCCGGTGTTTGAGGGCAACCGCGTCTCCGTCTTTATGGAAGTCGAAGGCCTGGGCGACTACCTGCCCAAGTACGCGGGCAACCTCGACATCATGACCGCCGCCGCCGCCCGCACCGCCGAGATGTTCGCGCAGGAAATCCTCGCGGGCACGCTGGTGCTTCAGCCCACCGTGGCCCCTCAAGCTGCGGCTGACGCTGTGGCCGCCTGAACCGTCCCAAGGAGAACACCATGAATTTGCAAGGCAAAAAAATCACCGTCCACGACATGACGCTGCGTGACGGCATGCACCCCAAGCGCCACCTGATGACGCTGGCGCAGATGAAAGCCATCGCCTGCGGTCTGGACGCCGCCGGTGTGCCGCTGATTGAAGTCACCCACGGCGACGGTCTGGGCGGCTCGTCGGTCAACTACGGCTTTCCGGCCCACACCGATGAAGAGTATTTGAGCGCCGTGATTCCGCTGATGAAGCAGGCCAAAATTTCGGCCCTGCTGCTGCCCGGCATCGGCACCGTCGATCACCTGCTGATGGCCAAAGACCTGGGCGTCAACACCATCCGCGTGGCCACCCACTGCACCGAGGCCGACGTGTCCGAGCAGCACATCACCAAGGCGCGCGCGCTGGGCATGGACACCGTGGGCTTTTTGATGATGGCCCACATGGCCAGCCCGGACAAGCTCGTCACGCAGGCCAAGCTGATGGAGAGCTACGGTGCCAACTGCATCTACGTGACCGACTCCGCCGGGCACCTGCTGCCCGATGGCGTCAAGGCGCGTTTGACGGCGGTGCGCGCTGCGCTCAAGCCCGAGACTGAGCTGGGTTTTCACGGCCACCACAATCTGGCGATGGGCGTGGCCAACTCGGTGGCCGCCATTGAAGTCGGTGCCACCCGCATTGATGCCGCTGCCGCCGGATTGGGCGCTGGCGCGGGCAACACGCCGATGGAAGTCTTGATTGCCGTGTGCAGCCTGATGGGCATTGAAACCGGCGTCGATGTGGCCAAAATCACCGACGTGGCCGAAGACCTGGTGGTGCCGATGATGGATTTCCCAATCCGCATCGACCGCGACGCGCTCACGCTGGGTTACGCCGGGGTGTATGGCTCTTTCCTGCTGTTTGCCAAGCGCGCCAGCGCCAAGTACGGCGTGCCTGCCCGCGACATTCTGGTCGAACTGGGGCGGCGCGGCATGGTGGGCGGTCAGGAAGACATGATTGAAGACACCGCCATGACGATGGCCCGCGAGCGCGCCGCATCGGCCAAGGTGGCCGCATGAAACTCGACCCCCACACCATCGCCGCTCTGGCCGAACGGCTGGAAAACTGCGAGCTGCAAGCCCACGACACGACCAAGATCACCGACGAGCACCCGCACATGGATTGGGACGACGCCTACGCCATCCAGGACGAGATCAAGCGCCGCAAGATCGCGCGCGGGGGGCGCATCATCGGCCTCAAAGCGGGGCTGACCTCCCACGCCAAGATGAAGCAGATGGGCGTGACCACGCCGGTGTTCGGCTTTATGGCCGATTACTACGCTGTGCCCGACGGCGGCGAGTGCAAAGTCAGCGAGCTGATCCATCCCAAGGTCGAGCCCGAAATCGCCTTTGTCACCAAGACCGAGCTGCGCGGCCCCGGCTGCCATATCGGCGCAGTGTTGGCCGCGACCGACTTTGTAATGCCCGGCATCGAGGTGATTGACAGCCGCTACCGCGACTTCAAGTTCGACCTCAAAAGCGTGGTCGCCGACAACACCTCAGCGGCGCGCTTCGTGGTCGGTGGCCAGCCGATGAGCGTGAGCGGCGTGGACCTGCGCACCATCGGCGTCGTGCTGGAAAAAAACGGCCAGCCTGTGGCCTTTGGCGCGGGCGCGGCGGTGCTGGGCCACCCGGCAGCGGCGATTGCCATGCTGGCCAACCATCTGGCCGAGCGCGGCGAGTGCATCCCGGCGGGCACCTTGATTTTGTCGGGCGGCATCACTGAGGCGGTGTCGGTGCAGGCGGGCGACAGCGTCACGCTGCGCGTGCAGGGCATGGGCAGCACCAGCTTGCGCTTTGTCTGAACTTCACTGAACAGGAAAATCCCATGCCATTTGCACAGATTTACATGATTGAAGGCCGCACTGAAGCCCAAAAGCGTGCGGTGATCGAGAAAGTCAGCGCCGCGCTGGTCGAGGCCACCGGCACCCCGATTGCCAACGTGCGCGTCTGGATTCAGGACGTGCCCAAGGAAAACTGGGGCATCGCGGGCGTCAGCGCCAAAGACCTGGGGCGCTGAGCGCCCGCGCGCTACGCCTGCGCGCTGAGCTTTTCCAGTAGCAGCGGCTTGATCTGCTGCCCCCAGGCCTCGATGCGCGCGTCGGTGTGCATGCTTTGGGTGCGCTGGTCAATGACCAGCCCGACAAAGCGGCCATCGACCACGGCGGCGGACTGCTCAAAGACATAGCCTTCGGTGCTCCAGCTGCCGATGAGTTCGGCGCCGTAGCCTTTGAGCACCTCATGGAGCCGCATCAGCGAGCTGGCAAAGCGTTCGGGGTAGCGCTCCTGTGCGCCCAGGCCAAACAGGGCGATGCGCTTGCCCGACAAGTCCGGCTTGGCCTGCGCCAGCAGCACCAAGAATTCTTCCCAATTGGACTCCAGGCAGCCTGCGCTGCGACCCGGAATGCTTTCCACGCCGTAGCTGGGCGTGCCCAGAATCAGCGCGTCGTACTGCAGCAGGTCGGCGGGCGTGATGCGGTTGACGTTGATGGGCTTGCTGGTGATCTCATCGCCCAGCAGCTTGTGAAGCTTTTTGGCAATCAGGCGGGTGGTGCCGGTTTCGGTGCCGAAAAATAGGCCGATTGTGTTCATTGCGCTGGGGGTGATGACCCCGAAAGGGTGAAGAAACCCCATCGTATGCGCCGGGTGAGCGGGAAACTTCGGACGCACCAGCGCTTCAGTGTAAGTGCGCTGTCCAGCCTTTGATCAGGCGAATTGCTGTAGTGGGCTCTTCCTTCCTTCAACGCTTTTTCTCAAGAATTTTGACAACCTGAGTCATTACCAGTGCAAGATTTTCAAAGTAAAGCGTCATGCGAAGACTAAATAGCGACAGACTAAACATAGCAATTGGTGGTGCCGTACTTGACGTGCATTTGCCCACAAAAATCATCCGCTATCAAAAGTGAAGTACTGCTTGAGCGGGGTGTGGCGTGTGATTCTCAGTTCATGAAATGCTGACCTGCTCAT
>JBBRWN010000021.1:0-55621 GCA_038249155.1 Burkholderiales bacterium
CTGGCAGCCCGTGCGCGAGGTGTACCTCAATCCCGATCAGCCTGTGGAGCAGAAAAATCACAAAAAGGAGGAAAACCAGAAGTTCAGAAAAACCGCTTAAATTCAACACTCATAGGCGACAACTAGCTTGACATCCACCGCCGCTGAGCACCGCCCATCGCGGGTTTCCTCGAGAAGGTGCGTGCCGGCCGTATCTGCTCAAGCGTGCGTGACAGGGTGTTGATGAGCGAGCGGGTCATGCGCGCCAGCTGATCAGCGCTGTCCTTGAACCAGCTCACCACCACCTTACTCACATTGGTCACTGCATAAGCGCGGTTGACCTGCCATCGCGCTCGTTTTTTCTCTTCCAACTGCTGCGCCGCTTCGCTGCACAGCGCCTGGGCGATGTTGTGCATCAGCGCCTTGGCGTAAATCTCCTGCTCAATGGCATGGGGCAGCTCGCCGCTGAAGCCCTCGATATGGAGCCGGTGCTTGAGTACCTTGAACGACTCCTCGACGCCCCAGCGCTGGCCGTACAGGGCCTTGAACTCGCCCGCCGGGTAGCGCTGCTGATCGAGCAGCGAGGTGGCCAGCACCTCCCACTTGCCGTTGGGCAGGCGTACCTTGATCAGGCGCAACGCCACCTCTTTGGCTTGGGCAAAGCCCAGGCCGAGCAACTGCTTGCGCGCCCGTGCGCTCAGGCGATGGGGCTCGATCACCCAGTCTTGCTGGTCCATGGCCAAGAACTGGCGCACCACGGGCCAGCCGCAGTTTTCAATGCGCACGCAAAAGGAAATTTTTCGCGCCTGCAGCAGTGCAAACATCCACCACGCCGGGTAACCCCGCTCCAGTACCAGCACGTCGTCCTCCTTGAGCACGTCCAGGGTGCGCAGCAGCAGGGCGCTCGCCCTCGTCGTAGCGCCCCACCGTCACGTCGAGCAACTGGCGCGTGGCCGTGGAGAACAAGGCCACGCAGCGCGCCATGACCACCGAGCCATCGCGCTGCGGCCCCAGCCCGTAGGCATTGATGTTCTCGGCCCAGCGCGCCACGCGCACGCAGGTGCCATCGGCGGCCACCACGCGCAGGCCGCACCAGCGTTCATAGGCAAAGCTGGCGTGCCAGCCCTCCACCCACAAGCGGTTCAAGGCGCTGAAGGCCGACGCCTTGAGCTTCTTGCGCGCCTGGCTCAGGGCGCTTTTGGTCACGGTTCGGGCAAACTCGGCTTGCCCGCACAGGCTCATGAAGAACTGGTCCAGCGCGTTTTGCAGGCTGCAGCCGCCGCTGAGCTGAAGGAAAAACGCCACCACCGTGGGCAGCGACAAGCACCGTGTCCGCGTGAAATTCTTGGGATTGACACGATGGGCCTCGCAAAAAGCCGGCGAGAGCAGGACGGATGAAAGCTGGGCCAGCAGTTGACTGACAAAAGACGCTGGGGGCATGGCTGAAGAGTCCTTTTGGGCAAGGTCTCGTAGCTTACGGCTGGTGGCGGGGCTTAACTTAATGGCATTGAGTGGTGGGGTAGCCGCGTCAGCACATCCTTGAGTAAGCGTGCGGATCATACCCGCTGAGCCGGGCGCTCTGGATTCGGTAGCTTGGCCAGCCCACTACTCGAAGTTGGCGGATTTTCCCAAACGTGACCACCAAACGTAAACGTCGGGTATCTCTGTTGCGAGGCCAATCTCTGATCAGTTCAGTGCGTGAGTAGTATCAACCTTCATTTGTGGCATACGAGGCAAGCACCACCACCTTCATCTTCGCCAAAAATCTCATCAATATCGTCGAAGTTTTCGACAGAGCGAAGTGGGTTGACTGGCCTGTTGGCCAACTCGCGTTGCTTCCTTCGTTCGAAATCTGTGATGATTTGAATGACCCGCGCTGGCTTTTCGAGTTCACTAAGGGGTTCGCCTTGCGTCCAAGTGAATGGGGAGCCGTGCTCCAAAGCATTTTTTTCATATTGCTTGGCATCCTCGAATGCATCAGGGTGGCGTTCTTTTAAACGGACCCATTCGATCTTTTGCTGAAAGAAGCAAAAAGTGCAACCGCTGCGTGAGCGCCATTCGTAGTATTTAGGGATTCCAACACCAGACGCGTCGAGGATGTCGAAGACGCCCTTCTTGTCTATCCCTTCCTCACGAAATGGAAGCCTGACCTTCAATTTATCATGCTTGGAGGTATAGCCTTCGCGATATTCCTCGTCTGCCCTGATGGCGACATACGTTGTAACTGTGTCACCAGCGGCAAGCATGGGCTTGATCCACTGCTCAAATGGCGCCAGTTTCAACTGGCGCGTACACCAGCGGGTTTGAGCAGATGGGAGAAAGTTTTTATATTCGTCCAGCCAGAAATCGAAATCGCGACGTGGATTAAGTCGTGCAATAGGTTTTCCAAGGAAGCCCTCGAGGCGCCCCAGGAACTCGTAAACCTCTGGCAGCTCTTTGCCGGTGTCGGTAAAAAAATATTCGACATCTAGTTCTGGGTAGTTTTGCCTAACGAAAACAGCCAACGCGGCGCTATCTTTACCGCCTGAAATGCCTAGAACGTGCTTGTCAGCCATGGACCTTCTTCCGTTTTTCGTCGTCTTCGACAGCCAATCGCATTCCAGCTTTGGCCAAGATTGCCAAGAGGACCTCTGTGCCAAAGCCTTCAGATTTCAGTTTTGTAGCCAATTCATCAGCCAAAGACTCGACAGCGTTACGATGCCGGTCGGGAATGGAGAATGATCTCGACACAGTTTTCGTGTCTGAACCTGCGCCGATCACCACGGTGAAAGCTTCACTTGTAGGTTTACGTCCACGGACAGACACAAAGGCCTCGGCTTGCCTGAAACGCAAGGCAGCTTGCGCAATATCGAGGAGGGCTGAGTCGATGTCTCTATCGTTCCAGTCGCGTGGAGGCTTATTGGCCGCCAAGCTAAGGATTCCTTCCATGCTTTCCTTGCTGCCATCGTATTTAGCCAAACGCGCAGAAAAAGCGTCCTGTCTCAGGTCGCCCGTAACACCGGACAAGACTTCAGCCCGTGCTTGTAGACGGTCCAATTTATCAAAAGGCGCGTCCAAAGCTTCGAGCATGGAGGTCTCAATTCGTCTCAATAGAGTATCGTAGGCGCCAGCAAGTTCAGTGATGGGGCCACGAAGCGCATTGACATATGAGGATCCACCTTTGCTTTCAAGGATAGCCGCTAAGTCGACAAACAATACTTTATGTGGATCATGGGCCTTGAGCAGCGTGTCCCGCACTGCGCGAGCTTCCGTGCTGAGGGTCAGGGTTCGCTGGCTCCATGCAGACAGGCCTAAGACAAGGGCAACTAAGCCACGAGCAGCTTCGAGCGGGTCACGTGCGCCAGAAGCCGCACCTACTTCCGCCAGAATTTTGGAGATGCCAGTGAGAATTTCGGTCTTCTCTTCGTCAATCAATATCCACCGCATCGAAAAACGACCCGCATCTTGCAGGTACTCATCGATATCAGCGTCGGTGAGGCGAGGTATGAATACGCCCTTTTTGTAGACCGCGACATTGCCTTTGTGGGCGAGTAGAAAGGCCGTGAGGATGACTGGCCTGATGCCATTGCGCACGCCGAACGGAGGCGCTGACCATAGCTCATGAATGTCGGTGACGCTCACGCGAGTTCCAGCGTTCTTAAAAAGTTCCTTGGTTGCACTCCATAGGTTCAGGAATTTGGAAGCATGTTCTTCGTCGGGTGGCAACAATCGCCAAACGCCATCTGCGTCTGGACGGTGAAGGCCGGTAATTTTTAGCAGAGTTTCATAGAGGCCACGCTCAGCAGGAAAGCCCTCAATTCCAAGGTTTTTCTCTTCCTCATGATCGAGCATGCGATACAGCAAGTCGCGACGCGCTTTAACGCTATTGCCCGACAGGTTGTCACGGTTGACCAGTTCGCTCCAAATCGCAGGGCTGTGTTCGTAGACGTTATCTGCTAGGTCTGACGCAATTGGAGAAAGGCGAGCACCCGAAGCAATTTCCATGTCGTCAGCAACCCATTTGGCGTTAATGACCGCTGCGCGAAGTTGCTCTTCTAAATTGGCACGAACAGCAGAGATGCGAGCTTGAACTTCTCGTCTTGCAACCGGATCTCCTCCAAGCTCATGCCTAGATTGGACGTGCTGGAGCGCAAGCAATTCAGCTCCAAGGTCTTCGATTTTTGCGTGATTGTTTGGTAGTCCAACTACGATGGGCCAAGGCTTGAGCCTTGAAGTCGCTTGGCACTGTTGATGATCAGCCTTGGTGCTCGAATTTTTGCCAGGCAAGGCTAGTAGGAACAGTCCGAACTCGCCATGGCTAGGCTTGAAATTTGATGCGAATCGTTCGACTTCTTCCAACCGGCACAAAGCCATGTTCAGCCAACGCATCGTGCCCGTCTCATGATAGTGACGTTTGGCGATGACAGGATAAAGGTTGGTTAAGCTAGAAAGAAGTTCGAAATCGACGCCTGGTGAAGATGCCCGCGCCTGGTTGACGGCCGAGTCGATGTCAAAGTCGCTGCCCTCAAAAACAGACCATGCACCTACATGCTTTTTGAATAATATGACGCGCCACGCAGACAACTGTTCAAGGGCAGCCTCAATTTTTGACTTCGATTCGTCACATAGCAAGGCGGCCAATACGTCGACCTCAGCAGCAAGTCCAGAACCGTTTTTGAACAAGTCAATAATCGCAATGTTCTTGATCAGCGCTACATGGAGCGGGTCGTTCGATTTAACTTCCGTGCGCTCGACCGCTTCCACGGCTTGCGCCCAACGATGGCCGTCGGGCGAGGCAAGAATTGCAGGCTCTAAGTTGGAGCGCAGGTAATCCCAATAGTTGTCAGGGCGATACCATGTGGCATTCCCAAGCGACGTGGATTGAAGATAAGAACGGAAGCCGTAGGGCTCGACCGAGGCTAGAAAACCGAAGGTACTTCGTTCGTTTTGCCCAAATTGACGCCTGGAAATGGGGCCAAGAAGTGCGGCCATGCCCGGATGCAATGGCCAGCATTGGTGAAGGCTTTTAGCAAAGTTTTCGCCAACAGCCGGCCGGCGAGCCTGAATTGACTCGGCGATGGCCTTGGAAACTTTGAACCCCCATTTTGGCCTCTTGTCGGTCTCAATGGCTTTGCCGATGAGCTCCACCACTTCGTCGCTCGCAGCCACGAGCGGTATGTCAGAGTAGCGGCCTTGAATTTTGGACCAATCGTCTCGCGTGTCGATGCCAAGCCGAGCAGCGTATTGAGCAAAGGACTGATGCAAAATTCCGACCATGACGATTTTTCCGGCAGACCGCGCAGCTGCCTCAGCCAGCTCTTGGAAGAAATAAACATCGTCGCCAGATCCCAAGGCAGAAGCTTCGAGGAACTTGCCCATCTCGTCGATGACAATGAATACACCATCATGATTTTTGTCATCCGCTGCGCGGCAAATTTCAGCAATAAGGGTACTTGCAGTTGTCTTGCGAGATTCGTTGGAAACACCTTGAGCCTTGCGAAGCCCTTTGGAAAGTTCGGCAATGACACTCGCGCGTTTTCCTACTACCGGGATCGTAAGCCAACCCTGCCGAACGGGAAGCGCCTTGTCGAAAGCGGGCAGATTGTTGAGTTGAAGTACCTCTCTAGCTTTTTCACGCAAGCGCTTGTCATAGCTAAGCGCACAGCCAAATGCGACGGCTAAAGACGATTTACCCCCGCCAAAGGGGCCCGTCCAAGTGAACGCCCTTTGACTATTTTCCGATATTTGCCTGGACATGCTTTCGATGACGGCTTTGGACGTTCCATGACATATGTATCCATCCAAAGCCTCAGATCGCGCCATGTCAACGTCCACCCGAATGGAGCGCTGGTAATGCCGCGAGATATGGACAATGTCCGAAAGCATCGTTTCTTTAATATCAGTCATAGGCCAACTCAATCATCTTTTCGCTCAAGTTCTCAGGGAGTTTGGCTTTTTTATGGACTTGTCTAAGGCCCGCAGTGTCGGTCCAAGACAAGGCGCCATGCGTGATGTCATTAAGAGCAAACAATCGCTCGGCTACTGAGTTCTCATCAAGCTTGAACACCCTGCCGGGAGATCCTTCACCATAAGCAATAGCTTCAAAAGCAAGTGAACTCAAATGCGGAGAGTTGTTAGACCAAAAATCCAGTAAAGCGTAGGCAAACATGCCATCGTGCAAGGTAGCCTTGGGGCCTCTGCGAAATGCGAAATGGCCCTTGTGCTCTTCATAAAGGAGTCCAAGCTCTCCAAGCATGGGCTCGGCATAGTCCTCTGGCGAACCCCCGGCGGAACGCGGTGCATAGCTTCTCAAGCAGGTTTCGATGTCGCGCGAGATCGTAGAGGTGGAGAGTTTTCGTTTGGGATCTAGGATCCGGGCGTAGTCCATCAACGGTTTTTCGAGTTCTTCACGGGAAAACAACGGAGCTGTCACGTGGTTGAAGAGCCAATACCAAGTGGTCGCGCGATTGCCTCGACCGGCAAGGCACCAATGTGCATACCAAGCAGTAGAAGGATTCTCAGAGTAGGGGTCCAATCCACCATCGCTGAAAATGTGGTTGGCCGTCTCGGTCACGGTATAAGGACCTTTCGGATTCTCTTGAAGGACCTCGCAAGCCAACGCCCAATGGCGGATCGATGCAACCATATTCTTGCCGACTCCGAATTCGGCGATAGCGCGTTCATCAGCAAAGGTCGCTTTGGGTACGGTCCCGTCAGTGAGTGCTTGATCAAAGGCTTTTTTAAGCCACATTTGCCGAAGTGGGAAGGTCTCATGACCCGAAAAGTGGGCTGTGTACCCTTCTGAAGTGGGTGTTATTCTCATTGATCGATTCTACTGGCGAAGTTCACCAGTAAGCCAAAGATGGAGCATTTCTCTTCAATTCAACGGTCCTGAAGTATCCATCTATGCCGTTTTTTCCTAAAAGTGTTTTTAGGCGTAAGACGTAAAGCATTGATTTACAAAGAATGTAAGCGCCCAGCCAACCCCCTCTTGAGGAAATGCTGAGTTGACGCGATAGTGTGCATGATGAAGATCATCCACACCATGGCGAGCGAAGTGCCCGCCCCTCGCCCCAAGCGGCGTTTTTACAGCCTGCAGCTTAAGGCCCAGGTCACGCAGGAGTGCGGCCGAAGCGGCGCCTCGGTCGCTGGCATGGCTCTGGCCCACGGAATCAACGCCAACATCGTTCACCGCTGGCTGCGCGAAAGTGCCCGGGACACGTTAGCGGCGGCGGCGCCAGCGTTCGTGGCCGTGACACTCGATGAGCCGGCACCGGCGCCTGCAGTGCTGGCGCCGGATACTAAAGCGCTGGCAGAGCCTGACATCCCCGTAGAGGTGCGCCGCGCCAATGCCAGCATTGTGGTGAAGTGGCCCCTGGCGGGCGGTGCCTCCTGCGCGGCCTGGCTGAGCCAGTGGCTGCGGTGATCCGCATCGATGCGGTGTGGCTCGCCACGCAGCCGCTGGACATGCGCGCGGGTGCCGACACGGAGCTGGCGCGCGTCGTGAGCGTTTTTGGCGCGGCCCACCCGCACACCGCTTACCTGTTTGCCAACAAACGCGCCAACCGGATGAAGGTGCTGGTGATCGATGGCATCGACATCTGGCTGGCTGCCCGGCGCCTGCACCAGAGCCACTTTGTCTGGCCCAAGCCAGGCGCCAGCGGGCAGGTGAGCCTGAGCCGCGCCCAACTCGATGCCCTGGTGCTGGGCCTGCCCTGGGCGCGCATCGGCGAGGCTGGCATCATCACGCTGGTGTGAGCTGCGGGGCCTTGGAGAAAGGCTTGCAACCCGTGTCTATTGGGGCATGCGCCAGTAGCTTGCGGGCGCTGGCGCGGGCACACTGGCGCGCATGCCTGCCGCCCTTGAATCGTTGTCCAGACTGAGCGCCGAGGAGTTGCACGCGCTGGCCGGCGAGCTCCTGACCCAGGTGGGCCCAGCAGGACCAGACCATCGCCAGCAAGGACTGCGAGCTCAAGTTTCGCCAGGCCAGTCACGTCTTCTCTGCCCCCTCCCCATTCAACATTGCAAGGTGCATATTCTCGGCAACTTCGGCCCTGCCCTTGTACTCATCCTTCTGTCTTTGGAGCAAATTAAGATCCTTGCGCAGTTGGTGAATTTCCCCCTGTTGACTTCGCTCAAGGTCTGACATGACCTTTGCCGCGTCCTTCAGGTCGTTGATCTGATCGCATTGCACTTGGTTGACGGCCCTCAGGGTCGGCAGTTCCGCTGCAGCTTCCTCGCATTTCTGAAGCCGCTGGGTCTCTAGTTGCAAAAAGTGATTTTTTTGCTCAAGCACCACGATGCCCTCCCTGCTTGCCGCATGTTCGCGCTCCGACTGGTGTCGAGCTTCGCGCTCTGCCTTGAGGTCTGCCGAGGTGACTTCGTTCGCCTTCCTCTCGCGCTCGATGCCAGCGAGTTCTGCCTCGCTCACCGCCACTGCTTTCTCTCTTTCCAGTTCCGCCACCCTGCGCGCCTCCTGGTGCTGGGTGCATTCCACCCGTAGCCGGTCAATTTCAAGTCCCCGCTCCTCAACCAGGATGATGGCGCGACGGGTTTGATCCCGCTCCTTCTCCATGTTTTGCTCAAGCACCGCAACGTCCTCCCTGCTTGCCGCATGTTCGCGCTCCGACTGGTGTCGAGCTTCGCGCTCTGCCTTGAGATCTGCCTTGAGGTCTGCCGAGGTGACTTCGTTCGCCTTCCGCTCGCGCTCGATGCCAGCGAGTTCGGCCTCGCTCACCGCCACTGCTTTCTCTCTTTCCAGTTCCGCCACCCTGCGTGCCTCCTGGTGCTGGGTGCATTCCACCCGTAGCCGGTCAATTTCAAGTCCCCGCTCCTCAACCAAGATGATGGCGCGACGGGTTTGATCCCGCTCCTTCTCCATGGCCTCGGCATGTGCGCGCTCGCGTTCCTCATTCTGGATTTCTATACGTTCGAAATCCGTCTTGCATTCCTCCCGTTCGACGCGGAGCGTCTCGTTCAAGGCAGCAACAGCAAGGTTTCGGACATCATCCATTTCCGCCTGTATCGCCTTGGCAAGGGTGGGCTTCATGGTGAGGGCCTGAGGCGCGATCTCTTCTTCAAGCAGAAGCGTGGCCCGGTATTTACCTAAAAGTTCGGTACTTCCCCCGCCAAGCTTCCTTTGCAGATCCTTAACGGTAGGCGATTTTTTGTGCAGAGCCGTGAGTTCTTTGAAGGCTTCCTTGTACTGGTCTAACGAAATGCTAGCTTTTCCGGCCATGGGGACCCCCCTGGATGATGATGTTTGTTAAAAGACTTTCAGCCAGGCAAGCGGCTGCACAGGTTTCAGGCTGCAATCCGGAATGAGCATTCCGGATTGCGCATTTCGCTTTACGCATTTCGGATTGCCTATTTCGAAATGCGTAGTGCCATGGCGCCGCCAGACGACGAGGCGTATTGGCCGTGCATATGGATGCACCACGGCCGTTCATGGCCTGGGTTGCCATCGCGGTCACGGCTTCACTCCGCCGGATTTTCTGGTTGCTCTTGCGAATCCTGCGGGTTCTGCTGGTTTTTGCGCTCCAGCGCGGCTAAGCGTGTCTCGAGCAATTGCATTGAGCGCTTCGTTTCCTTTGCTGTGTTTTCCCAGGCGCCCAGCAGCTTGTCCAATTGCGCGTGCAAGGCGGTCAACCCCGCGTCGAATTCCCCCGACAAGGTTTTCAAGCATTTCGCGAAGTACAGGTGGAGTTCGGTCATGGGGCAATGCTCCTTGGGCAGTGTGGGTTTCAGGTAAGGATGAGGCTGGAATCGCGGTTTCGCTTGGCGGCGGCCCGGTGTCTGAAAAGTCCAGCAAGGGCTCGGGCGCTGCATCCACAGTGACCCGTGAAATTTCGGTGGTACGGTTGCGGGCAGCACGTCTGGCAGTGAGGCGGTACCGGTGCTCGTTCACGGCAGTGCGACGGGCAATGGCGGCGATGAAGCGCTTGCGAGCAGCCTCTTCCTCCTCGGGATTGATGTCCGCTTCACGGTCCTTGTCGGTGCGCACCGGCGACGGCGCTGGCAGCACAAAGGTGGCAGCATCGAAGTCCTTGTGAAACAGGGCGCCCCGCAGCCGCACGGCCTTGGCAAGGTTGGGCGGCTTGACGGAGATGTAGTCGTCGCTGGCACGGGTGATTTCGCCAAATTCCTGGAGCGCGACGAGCACTTCCGCCCGGTTTTTCACCACGCCCCGGACCACGCGGTCGAGGAGCATTTCACCGAGCACCTTCTTAGTGTCTGGCTCGACCGTCAGGCCGGCACGGACGCGGGCTGCGGTGATGCTCGAGCGCTTACCGGGCTGCCACGGGCGGGCGCGAAGCGGATCGTCAGGCCGCGCCCAGCCCATGCGGTGATTCCACATGTCCCGCAGTGGGTCGAAATCCTTTTGCCAGCCGGGCGGTGCGGCGTTGAAATGCTTGCCCGTGCCCACGTCCACGTTGGCTATCAGGATGTGCAAATCAATCTTGTGCTTGGCAACATGCAAAAAGGCCGTCCAGCTAAAACGCTCCGGATCAAGCCCGGCAAAGCTGACCTCGGCGAAGTCGTCCAGCAACTGCTGCAGATCCGTCTCGGTGGGGATGTCGCCCGGCGCCCAGGCAATGACAGCGGACTTGTATTTCTCGTTGAACGGCAACGCAGCGGCAACGTCTTCAACCATTCTGGGCGAGCCCCGCAGCACCCGCACCTCGTCTCGTGCCATGCCGTTGGCGTCAATGTCGCCTGAGCAATAGTTCACGGCCAGGTGGATGTTCCCCCTCCCCTGCGCCAGAAAGGTGATCATCATGGTGCGGTCTCCTTTGGCAGAATGTGCGGCCGGGCGAGCAACTCGCTTTCATGCTGGATGATCAGCAGCACCGCCAGCACCTGGACCAGGTCAAGGGTGCTGCCGTTTTTGCGGCATCCGTTTGCACTACGGGCAACTTGATTGAGCAGGTTGCCGACCCTGGCGATCTGCAGCAGCAGCGCCGGATCTGCGGCGGGGGGCGGTGAAGCCACGAGCACGCGCTTGCGTTTTGGCGGCGCGGGCAAGGCGGCCGGACTGCCCGCCTCCCGGCGCAGCAGCCAGCGCAAGTAGGCGGCGTCGGAGATGCCAGCCGTCTCGGCCAACTGATCGAGCAGCGCAAAGTCGCCCAGCGACATGCGAAACGCCCTGCGCGGCATGGCGGGCGCCCTGGGAGCGCGAGGCGCGCTCATGGCGCGGACCCCACCCATGCGAACGCATGGACGTGCTCAAAAGTAGCGGATACAGGGGGGATCGAAGGGGGGCGGCACGCACCCCTCGCCAGCCGCCGTCTGATGAAACCGCGAAGCGGTTTCGTCAGACGGCGTAGGCTGGCTGAGCCCCCACCCGAAGAAATGCGGCTTTCCAGCCATCGTGAAAGCAACAAAATCGTGTGGATCACGGGAGTCGGATCGGGTGTTTCCCGGGACTTTTCCGAACACATCGAGGCTGGCAACGAAAACCGTGTTTTCAGTATCTCGTCTGCGAAAAATGTGTTTTCATCAGCTACCGTAAAGAACAGTAATGTCTCGGCAAACGCCGGAAGCGAAGCCCAATCAGCAACCAGTTCGACGGATTTGACAACCGGCTGGAGCACGTGGAAATGCGCCAGCCCAACGGTTGCGGACTTGGTTGCTAACCCGGAATATGGATCAAACCCGGCAGCCCATGCCAGGTCGCAGTCCCGAAATATGAGCGGTGAAATGCTTGCACTGAACATCGCGCAGTTTCCGTTCAGCGCAAGCCGGACTTGGGTTGCGAGTCGCGCCAGACCAGGAGCTCATCGTGGTCAAAGACCGTGGTGCGGGTCGAGAGCTTTCGGCCCTTGGGCATGTCTGCCCGGAAGGTCTGCCACCGATAAAGCGTGGCAACGGAAATACCCAAAAGTGCGGCGGCAGATTTTGGACGCAGTGATCGTGACGGTGAACTCGACATATGAACTCCTGATGCACCCGGCGGGCGCTACAAGAGCTAATTTCGATCTTTTGCAAAAACAATTCCACACGGCATCCGGATGGGCGGTGGTTTTTCGACAGCATATCTGCAGCGTATACCAGTGCTGATGACCAGCCACTCTGGCAACGTGATCATCGGGAACGGTAGCCCTGAACCATGTGGCATTTCGCCCCAAAAGCGGTCGTTTTACGTGAAGCTGCGAGAGGCAGGTGTGCAGCGGGAGCAGTCATATTTTTGTCTCCCGTGGCTGGCGCATTTCGGCCATATCCAGTCATTCGTCAACGGCAGCTTTATAGAAGTTCAATTCCCTCCTATTTCCTGTTTGTTAAGCCGTCCTTCATAGCAGGCTGTAGTGCTGTCCACCCGCAGTCAGTGGTCAACCGTGAAGGTACTGAACCCCGCTCAATCCTTGAGGCTCACCCCCAAGACATTCAGCTTTTTTGCATACGAATCCCTGCGTTTAGCTGCCTTTGCAGCGGTTTCGACGGCCGCCTGAATGGCCTTGGGCCCCTTTTTTTCAACAGCTTTGATCAATCCGAATTTGTGAGCAGCATCTGCTTCCGCCCTCCTGAAAGAGGCGATAAGTTCGGCATGGGCAACGGATTGATTCATAAGGACCTCATTGTCTAAAGCGCTATTTTCTGCGTTTTTCGCGCTGATAGCCCTTGAAGGCGAGGTGACGCCAAAGGGTTGCGAGTGTCTGGTTTGAAAAGCATAGATAGGCAAACTCTGCAGCTGCCATTTGGGCCAGGAAATGACACTCACCAAGTGCCGCTGTGGGGCAGTGGCACGACTCCAAGAATTCATTTCGGTGCTATTATTGGGCCGGCGCTTGATTGCGTGTGGTGTTGAGCAACCACGGCTGGGCAGTTGCCTCTCCAGCTGATCAGTTCAAAGGGTCTATTGGACCCTCCCTCTCCAAATCCTCATTGCTAACCACAACCTGTTGCCTGAGGCAGCACGGCGAGCACCGTCGTGGCTTGATTGGAGAGAAAGATGAAATTGCAAGACGAGAACCTGTTGGGCGCGCACCGCGCCTTGTATGTTTTGGCTGAAAAGCCCGGAACTACCGAGGTGGATTCCAAACAGTATTGGTATCTCAAGCTCGGGGGCCTTCATAAGGAGCACCTCAAGTCTGCTGTTGCGCACCTGCGGAAGCGGGAGTTGGAGAGCGCCAAGACAAAGTCTCAGGAGCGCGCCCTCAAATCGACCAGCCTTCAAAACTCTTTGGCACAGGCCCTCGGAGCACAGTCCTATGACCACTGGCTTGAGCATGAGCAACCAAAGATCATTAGCTTCCTTGCCCAGCATGGCTTGAATCAACCTGCGGACTTGATCAAGTGGGAATACGCTCCAGGCTTTGCTGGGAAACTGAAGGTCAGAGAGATTTCAGATCGGATCTTCAACTCCGGACTGCCTCTGCCTCGAAGGATATTCACGGGCGTGGGATCCTACTTGTTTGCGCCCAGCGGTTACGGGCGCCTTGACATCGACAGCTTGGCAGGTGAGTGCTTTTGGACAGATAAAGAACGGTACGTTTTCTGCCGGGAGCATGCCGATACGGTTCTGCTGCGCGCGAAGTACATGAAGGGTGCAAACGGTCCTGCATATATTGACCTGACAGGACGGGCGCTAATGCTCAATGCCGTCAGCGAGTTCGTTGGATGCATGTACAACATGTTGGGTATTAATCTCGTCGATTCTGCCTCGGGCGACCCGGTGATGCGCAGCTACAAAATGACTGACGAAGAATGTGCATTCGAGTTGCAGATTTTTGAGTTTTTCCGAGAGGAGATTGAGCGATCTGATGATGGTTGGGTTGATGTGCTGGAAGTGCCTGGAAACCAGAATATTGTGTTTCTCAAAGGACCCAACGGTACGTTTGACTGGGTCGTCCGAGATCAGCGAGATGAGGCTCTTTCGTCGAATCCGCTTTATCCCTTTTTCAACAAGGACGAGATACCTCAGGCAATGGACACCAGCCAGATCGCTGCGCATCTGTATTTCACTCCCGGCAGTTGGCAGGAGAAGCTTGAGCACGACGCGGAGAGTCGCCACTATGAAACAGGTGGTACTGCAGCCAATTGGCCTGGGTATCCAAAGTTGATCGAACGTGAGTTGGTGGCCAGCCTCCGCGCAGTTCCGCCACGGCGAGTCTCAGGGCGTGCGTCCGAGCGGTTCGTGTCGCATCGACTAGACGGCTACAGATTGATGGTGTCACCGCTCATCACGATTGACCAATTCAACTCCTTTCTCGAAGAGACAGGGTGGGGGCGGACCAGGCTGGAGAAGGCCCATAAGGCACGGATCGAAATCGAACGCGACTTGAATTCGGTGAATTACGAAGATGCGGGAGATCTGCCAGTCAGCGTGACGTGGCTTGATGCTGTCGCATACTGTCATGACTACCAAAAACGTCATGGTCTGCCGGTCAGACTGCTCGAACCGGAGGAGTGGATGCAGATTGCCCCGCCGCCGGTTAATATTACTAAAGTAAATTTGAGTAGTAACATTCCACCCAAAAAAAGTGGATGGCTTCCTCATGACCCGATATACGAGCAGGTGGGCTGGGTAGTGGTTGGTGGCGACGGAAAATTGGGTGGGAATTCATCTCATTGCTACATGCCAGAAGGCGTCTTGTCTTTTGGCCCAAAGTTGCACTGGACATCAAACAGCGAGGGTTTGCCATTTCTCTCGGCTGCAGGCTTTGTAGAGTGGTTGTCTGGATACCAGAACGGCGCGGTTCCATACGTTAATGCAGCGATAGGTAAGGTGGCTATCGGTGCTTCAATGTTCGGCTCTATGGAGTCGGCTCATCTGGCTATGCGGCACAAGGGGGCCAAAGTCGGCTTCCGGCTCTGCTACGTTGCCCATCCAGACGCATAACCACTTTTCCAGGAGCGAATCAAATGACGCATCTCCAAAGGGGAGAGGGTGACGTACGCCCTCACGTTTCCGAACTGGTTATCAACTGGCACTTTACCGAGGCCTGCAACTACAAGTGCCGGTATTGCTACGCGAAATGGAATGGCAATGAAAAGGAGTTGCTCCATGACTGGGAGCGAACCAAGAAACTGCTGGATGAACTCACCTCATTCTTTGATCCAGAAAACACAAGCAATCCACTCCGCCAGTCTCTGACATGGTCTGGCATTCGACTGAATCTCGCAGGGGGTGAGCCGCTGCTCTACCAAAATTCGGCACTTCGTACCCTTGCCTATGCGAGGTCGGTGGGCATGAATACTTCCATCATCACTAACGGAAGTCGATTTACGTCTGCGCTTGTCGCGCAGTTGGCGCCTCTCGTGTCGATGATTGGTATCAGCATTGATTCGGCGGATGCTACGGCCAACAAGGCGATTGGGCGTGTTGATGGACGAGGCATTCTGATGGACACGCAAGAGTTAACAGTTTTGCTGAACCTTGCAAGGGAGGTCAATCCAGCGTTGAAGATCAAGATCAACACGGTGGTCAATGCACTGAACGCGCATGAAGATATGGGCAATACCCTTGCTGCTCTCTCACCGAACCGCTGGAAGGTTTTTCGGATGCTTCCAGTTGTGACTGACGACCTCGCCATCTCTTCCGAGGACTTTGATGCCTTTATTGCGCGCCATGAACATCACATCGATGTGATGTGCGTGGAGGACAACGACGAGATGAGCGAGTCGTATCTCATGATTGACCCGCTGGGCCGCTTCTTCCAGAACATCAAAGGTCAGCAAGGCTATAGCTACAGCCGTCCCGTCGACCTGATTGGAGCGAGGAAGGTGTTCAGAGATTGGCGTTTCTCTGTGAACTCCTTCGTATCTCGCTACCGGCCTTCGAGCAAGGAATCGGTTACATGAGGCGCTATAGTTGATGCAAAGACATCCAGAAGCTGGTTCGAAGACTGCTCAGCGAAGGGTGGATTTTCGAATCAGGTCGACGCCACGATCGCATTAGGCCGCAGCATGGACCTGGTTTCCTTCTGGTACCCGGAACGCCGAGCGACCACTGCACTTTCCTGAACTTCTCCAGGGCAGTTCATCGTCTTCACGTCGCTAGTAGTTTTTCACCGCAATGACCTTGATCCTTACTTGGCGTTTCCGTCTTGTAAGGCCCTTCGATGTGCTGAATCAGGACATCATGGGATTTACGTAGGCCAATATCAATCAATTCACATGCTCCTGACGGCCGGTCAATCACACGGAACAACCGCAACAGTCGAACATTTGGAAGAACTCGTGAGTTTCCTGACCTTGATCAGGCAGCCTGGATATTTGGACTTGGTCCGCTTAGCGCCATCTGCGATGGTGAACCCGCATGGATGACTTTTGACAATGAGGTAGTCAGCGAAGTCGGGTCCATGGTTGCTTGGAAGAGTTAGCTAGCGGTGCCTAGAACGGGTGAGTGTCTGCTTTGCGCCAGGCAAATCGAGATTGCTAAATTCCGCATTGAGTCGTAAGCCGCACCTGATACATGACCCGTAAATGTCGGCAACCAGTCTGGAGGAGTCATTCAGGCCAGCCTCCGTGCTCGCCTTTATGTGGCCGATCAACGCCCTCATGCCCATGGGCAGACACCTGATGCTCCGCATTGACACGGCTGGCCCATCGCCCCTGAGCAAGGGTGTTTGCGGTGCCAGTGTGCCTGCTGAAGGAAGCTGTGACCGAGTTCGCCAGCCGGGCCTCGGAAAAACTGCGCAAGCAAAAAAGTCACACGGGCCAGATGCTGGTGTTTATCCAGACCAGTCTTTTTTGCCAGCAAGACAAACAGTATTCCCCCTCCACGGTGGTGCCGCTGCGCCGACCCGCCGATGACAGCCGAGTCATCAGCCATGCCGCGCACTCATGGGCCGTGCCAACATCTACCAACTGGGTTACCGATATGCTAAGGCAGGGGTGATGCTCTTGGCGCAAAACGATGTCCTCGTCGACTAAAGGGGGAACTGGCGCTGGAGAACCGCTGCTGATGCAAGCGCTGAATGCCGTGAACCAGCGTTATGGGCGCGGCGCCTTCTTGCTGTCCAGCGCAGGCCTGGCCTGTGATCTCCGGGTCTGGGCATGAGGGGGGAACGCAAGACGCCAAGCTATACGACCTGCCGTGCCGTCAGTACCTTCTGGTTGGCCGCACACCCTGTCGCTCAGTAGTCAAGTGGAACTGGAAAACACACCAGTGCTCACCACGCACTACAACACTATTACATGCCAGTCATGGACGCTACCTAGGCTTGTCGAGCTTTTGTAGCTTTCCACCCCACTCGATCGTCCAATCGGTAATAGTCCGATCGTGGACGGTGATTCCCTTACCGTCGGTTTTCACCAGTTCCTGCATTCGCCTGACGAAATGTGTTTTCATTCCGTTGTCGCTCCCTTTAACGTTGAGAGCTTCAATCCAGTGTCGTTTGATTTTTTCTTTGAGTGGTTTGGTAGGATCTTGCGCCATGCGCTTTTTAACAGCCTTCTTGCCCAGATCTGAAACCCCTGCCTTACGGCCCTCGTAGCGAGCAAGACCAAAAACATTTCCTGAATTTTTCTGCCAATCGATGAGCTTTTCACGGTCTACCGCGTCACTGTCCAAAGCGGAAAACATATTCAAGATTGGCGCAAGGGTTTCAGGATCATGCTTGTCCGCAGCGTCTGCGAGGAGCAATGATTTCATTTCGCCCGGGTGATGTATCATCTGATCAACCATATTTTGAACAAAAAAGTTACCTTGCAAGGCGGCATCCATGGATTGCATTGAGGAAGTCCATACATCCTGAATTGCTTCACGATGCAACGCAAAGCGTCTTAAATCCTCGACGTTATCGACACTAGGAAGGTCTTTTAATATCTGACGGAACTTCTCAAAAATGGGTTGACCCGTTATAGCCTGGACAGCAGGTTCGTCGATTTGTTCGTCGGCAGAGATCGACTGAACGACGAACTGCATGATTCCATGTAGCATCTGGAGTTGCTTATTCTCTATTTCTGCTGCAGCCTCGTCCATTGCGATTCCTTTCCTCTATACCCTGAATCAGGCTAATATACCGGTTTTTTCCGAGCATATTCGGACTGATGGCAAGGAAAGGTTAGCATTCACACCTTGATTTTGGAGTGGTCGATCCTGGCGCTCTGAGTCAAGGTAGCAATCCCCGACTACATGTCAGCCTCACGAGGTTATTTGACTCGATACGGCGTTAGGGCACCTGATAGGGAAATCGGTATTAGCTGGGGCGCAAAAATACTGGTGCGAAAAATACTGGTTGGCGAGGTCGCAAGATTGGCACATACCTGACCAAGCACTTTGATATTGCTGGCCCAATAGATAAGATGATGCAAATGGGCGTTGTTGCATAAATACCCCGGTCAGCATGCTGGCGCGCTGGTAAGCTGCGTGCTTTTGCCCCAGACATGCCAAAAGACAAGGTCCAGCCCAGCCATCCCAAAGGCGTTTATCGGGTCAAGAACTGGCCCGAGTACAACGCGGGCCTGATCGGGCGGGGCAATGTCACCGTCTGGATGGACGAGGCCATGCTTTGTCCAGCACTTGGAGCGCTAGGCCAGCGCGGGCGCCCGCAGGCGTACTCTGATGGGATGATCCAGATGCTCTTGACGCTCAAGTCGGTGTACCGCCTGCCGTTGCGGGCGCTGCAGGGCTTTGCCAGCAGCTTGCAGCGCTTGACGATGCCGGAGTTGGCTGTGCCCAACTACACCACGCTGAGCCGAAGGGCCAAGTCGCTGCGGGTGGCATTGCCAGTGCTGCGCAACGCGGGTGAGGCGCTGCATTTGCTGGTGGACAGCACGGGCCTCAAGCTCTTTGGCGAGGGCGAGTGGAAAGTGCGCAAGCACGACTACAGCAAACGGCGAAGCTGGAGCAAAGTGCACTTGGCGCTGGACGCCAAGACTGGGCAGGTGTGCGCCGTGTTGATGACGCACCGCGATGTCGATGACGCCAGCGTGCTGCCCGAGCTGCTGGGGCAACTGCCGCCACAGACGAAGGTGCAAATTGTCGGCGGCGATGGCGCCAACAACACACAAGTCGCCCGCGCGGCCATTGCCGGGAGCGGCGCCCTGGCCCTCATCCCGCCCGTCGAGGGCGCCGTTCACTGGCCCGCCAGCCAGGCCGGGGCGCCCGAGCGCAACGCGGCCATTGACCATATCGCGCAAAGCGGCAAACAGGACTGGAAGGACAAAAGCGGCTACCACCGCCGCTCCCTGGTGGAGAACCTCATGTACATCTTCAAAACTTTGACGGGCGACAGGCTGTGGGCGCGCGATGTGGATGCGCAGGACGCCGAAGTCGCCGTGCGGGTGGGCATCCTCAACCGCATGATAGTGTTCGCACGCCCGAATTCCGTCCGGGTGACCTAAAAATTGGGGGGCCAGGGGGATGGCTCGCCATGACGGCAATTTATGCAACAACGCCATGCAGATGGGCCATCTACAAAAGCCACCAAAAGCCAAGTGTGCTGGGTCATCCGCCCCAATCAAGGGCACACTCGTATCGCATGGGTAATGGATGACCTCATCCATTGAAATAATTTACCAGATGAGCCTGGGCTGCAACCGGCTATAGCCGTTTTGCAGGCCCGTGCCCGCGCTGCGCTGGAAAGCATCACACAGAAAGGCTGAAAATTCGCCCATTTCCATGCATTGAATCGCATGCTGCTGCGGGGGGCTGCATGGGGGACAGGAACCCCAAAAAACAAAAAACCCTAAGTGAATCAATCACTTAGGGTTTTGTCTTGGAGGAGACGGAGGGATTCGAACCCTCGATGGAATTTTAAGCCCCATACTCCCTTAGCAGGGGAGCACCTTCGGCCACTCGGTCACGTCTCCAATGCTTAGATTATGGCACGATTTTCAGCCGTTTTCAGGCTGCGGGCTGGTCCAGATCAAAAGCTTTGTGCAAAGCGCGCACGGCTAGCTCCATGTACTTCTCGTCAATCACCACCGAGGTCTTGATTTCGCTGGTGGAAATCATCTGGATGTTGATGCCTTCCTCGCTCAGCACGCGGAACATCTTGCTGGCAATGCCAACGTGGCTGCGCATGCCGATGCCGACGATGCTGACCTTGCAAATCTTGGCGTCGCCCAGCACTTCGTGCGCGCCCAGCTCGGGCACGACCTTGGTCTTGAGCAGGTCCAGCGTCTTGGCATAGTCGTTGCGATGCACGGTGAAGCTGAAGTCGGTCTTGCCGTCCTTGCTGACGTTCTGGATGATGACATCGACTTCGATGTTCGCATCGGCCACGGCGCCCAGAATGCGGTAGGCAATGCCGGGGGTGTCGGGCACGCCGAGCACGGAGATTTTGGCTTCGTCGCGGTTAAATGCGATGCCCGATACGATGGCTTGTTCCATGTTTTCGTCTTCCTCAAAACTGATCAGGGTGCCAGACTTGGCTTCTTCGTTGATGTCGATGTTCCAGTCGGTAAAGCTGGAGAGCACGCGCAGCGGCACCTTGTACTTGCCGGCAAACTCAACCGAGCGGATCTGCAGCACTTTCGAGCCCATCGAGGCCATTTCCAGCATTTCTTCAAAGCTGATGGTCTGCAGGCGGCGCGCTTCGGGCACGACGCGCGGGTCGGTGGTATAGACGCCATCGACATCGGTGTAGATCAGGCACTCATGGGCCTTGAGCGCAGCGGCAATCGCCACCGCCGAGGTGTCGGAGCCGCCGCGTCCGAGCGTGGTGACGTTGCCGCCCTCGTCCATGCCCTGAAAGCCGGTGATGATGACGACCTTGCCCGCGTCCAGATCGGCGCGCACTTTTTCGTCGTCAATTGACTCGATGCGGGCCTTGGTGTAGGCGCTGTTGGTTTTAATCGTGACCTGCCAGCCCGCGTAGCTGACGGCGGCCATGCCTTCGGCCTGCAGCGCAATGGCCAGCAGCGCGCTGGAGGCCTGCTCGCCGGTGGCGGCCAGGGCGTCGAGTTCGCGGCCGTAGGCGTCATCTTGCCGGGTCGGGGCCAGCTCTTTGGCCAGGCCGAGCAGGCGGTTGGTTTCGCCACTCATGGCGCTGGGAACCACGACCATCTGGTGGCCAGCCCGTGCCCATTTGGCCACGCGCTTGGCGACGTTACGGATGCGCTCGGGCGAGCCCATCGACGTGCCGCCGTATTTATGAACGATCAAAGCCATTGCAGGATGTCAATCAAGGGTTGGTTGCGGATGGGGAGTTTTTATTTGCTGGCGTCGCCGCTTTGTCACAGGACTGTGGCATCAGCAAAGCCCTAAATTATACCCAGCGGCGCATCCGGCTCACGCAGCGCCGCGCCCGGTGCCCGCCGTGTAATGCAGAGCGCCGCCTTCGCGCCTGACGTGGCCCTCGGCGACCTTCAGGTCGATGCGGTGGCCGCGTGTGGTGCAGGCGGCGATTTGCCGCTGCAGCTGGTCGAGCTGGGCGGCGCTGGGCGTGGCCCGCTGCTGGAGCAACCAGTGGCGCAGCACGTTGGCCTGGCGCGCCAGCGATAAAAGTTGCAGCGCCTTGATCTGCGGCGGCGTGCCAACGACGGTCAAATCCTGCTGCGCCACTTCGAGCAAAACAGCCTGGCCCTGCGCCGCATGCCGGGCGCTGCGGGCAAAAGTGGCGCGAAACTGCGGAAACACCTGCGCCAGCGCAGGCAGCAGATGCGCCCGGATACGGTTGCGCGTGTAACGCTCGTCCAGATTGCTCGGGTCATCAACGAAAGGAATCTGCTCATGCAGCAGCCACTGGCGCAAATCAGCCGCCGGGATGCCCAGCAGCGGGCGGTAAAACACTACGCCGCCGCGCTTAATGACTTGCGGCATCGCCGACAGCCCCGGCAGCCCAGCGCCCCGGCTCAGCGCCAGCAGCAGCGTTTCCACCTGGTCATCGGCATGCTGGCCGAGCAGCACGCCGCTCAAACTTTGTTCAGTCGCCGCAGCGGCCAGCGCGGTGTAGCGCGCCCGCCGCGCCGCGTCTTCCGGGCTTTCGCCGCTGGCATGGCGGGCATCGACACGCAGCACCTGCAGCGGCACCTGCGCCTGGGCGCAGACCGTTTCGCAGACCCGCACAAAATCATCGGCGGCGGCCTGCAGGCCGTGGTGAATATGCAGCGCCCGAATCCGGCCCGGCCAGCGTTCAACGGCGGCCAGCAGCAAAGCGGTGGAATCGGCACCGCCGCTGTAGGCCACGCCGATAAGCGCATCCGACGCCAGCGCCAGCCCTGAGGAAAACAACGCCGCCAGCGCCGGATTGAGCGGACTGACGGCGCGATTGGGCGGCGCGGCGAAACCCGGCTTATTTGCTGGCGTCAGCTTTGGTGTCGGTGAAACGGCCATAGCTTTGCAGGCGCTCGTAGCGGCGCTCCAGCAGCTCGCCGGTTTTCAGGTCGCTGACCTGGCGGAAGGCGTCGTTCAGTGCGCGTTTTAAAAACGCAGCCATCTGCTTGGGGTCGCGGTGCGCGCCGCCGACCGGCTCGTTGACGATTTTGTCAATCACGCCCAGCGCTTTCAGACGGTGCGCGGTGATGCCCAACGCTTCCGCCGCTTCCTGCGCCTTGTCGGCGGTTTTCCAGAGAATCGAGGCGCAGCCTTCGGGGCTGATGACCGAATAGATCGAATACTGCAGCATCACCACCTGATCGGCCACCGAAATCGCTAGCGCGCCGCCCGAGCCGCCCTCGCCGATGATGGTGGTGATGATCGGCGTTTCGAGCTGCGCCATTTCAAAAATATTGCGCCCGATGGCCTCGGACTGGCCGCGCTCTTCGGCGTCGATGCCGGGGTAGGCGCCGGGCGTATCGACAAAGGTGAACACCGGCAGCTTGAATTTTTCCGCCGTTTTCATCAGGCGCAGCGCCTTGCGGTAGCCCTCGGGCTTGGTCATGCCGAAGTTGCGCAGGCCGCGCTCCTTGGTGTCGCGCCCTTTCTGGTGACCCAGCACCATACAGGCGTTGCCATTGAAACGCGCCAGGCCACCGACGATGGAGAGGTCATCGGCAAAATGCCGGTCGCCGTGCAACTCGACAAAGTCGGTGAAGATGTCGCGAATGTAATCCAGCGTGTAAGGCCGCTCGGCGTGGCGGGCAATTTTGGTGATTTGCCACGGCGTCAGGACGCTGTAAATGTCCTTGGTGAGCTGCTGGCTTTTCTTGGCCAACTGCTCGATTTCTTCGGAAATATCCACCGCCGACTCGGTTTGGACATAACGCAGTTCTTCAATTTTTCCTTCCAGCTCCGCGATGGGCTGCTCGAAATCGAGAAAGATTTTTTTGGCCATGTGTAATCCTCAGGCTTTTATGAAAACTTCAATTCACTGGGCACCGGCAACGGGTCCAGTGAGCGCCAAATATACCAAGTCGCCACGCTGCAGTAAGGCGCCCAGGCGGCCGCCACTTCCCGCGCATCGCTGCGACTGACAGATTCGCCGGAAAAATAATTCCGGCTGATGCCGTTGATCAGCCCCGCATCGTCGAGCGGCAGCACGTTCGGGCGCGTCAGGTAGAACATCAAAAACATCTCCGCCGTCCAGCGGCCAATGCCGCGAATGGCGATTAACTCGACAATGATGGCCTCGTCGCCCATCGCCTGCCAGTCCTGCACATGCAGTCGCCCGGCGTCAAAATTGATCGACAAATCGACCAGGTATTCGACCTTGCGCGGGCTCAGTCCGGCGGCGCGCATGTCTTCGACCTTCAGCCCCAGCACCTGGGCGGGCGTGACTTCTTCGGGCAGCAGCGCGGCAAAGCGGCGCCAGACCGTCTGCGCCGCCTTGACCGAAATCTGCTGGCCGACAATGCTGCGCGCCAGCGTGCTGAATGCATCGCCACGGGTGGGCAGGCAGGTGTTGGCAAACTGCGGAATCAGCCGCTTCATGACCCGGTCTTTTTTGACCAGATGCTTACAGGCATCGGCCCAGTAAGCGGGCATGGTCACGCCTGCGCTTCCCACGTCGTGCCTTGGGCCGAGTCTTTCAGCACGATACCCTGGGCCAGCAAATCCTTGCGGATGGCGTCGGCCCGCGCAAAGTCTTTGGCTTTTTTGGCTTCGGCGCGCTCGGCAATCAAGTGTTGAATCTGCGCGTCGTCCAGCCCGGCACCGGCTTGCAGATAGCTGCCCGGCTCGCTCTGCAGCAGGCCCAGGCAGGCGCCCAAGGCTTTGAGCAGCCCGGCGCGCTCGGCGCAGCCCGTTTTGTTCACCTCGCCGGCCAGCTCGAACAGTACCGCCATCGCTTCGGGCGTGCCGAAATCCTCGTCCATCGCGGCTTTAAAACGGGCGGCCAGCGGCTCGGCCCAGTCAACCGTGACTGGCGCCGGGGCCACGGCGTTCAGCGCGGTGTACAGGCGCTTGAGCGAGGCTCTGGCGTCGTCCAGGTGCGCGTCGCTGTAGTTCAGCGCGCTGCGGTAATGGGCGCGCAGGATGAAAAAGCGCACCGTCTCGGCGTCGTACTTGGCCAAAATTTCGCGGATGGTGAAGAAGTTGCCCAGCGATTTGGACATTTTTTCGTTATCGACGCGCACAAAGCCGTTGTGCATCCAAAAGCGCGCCAGCGGCTGGCCGTGGCCGGTGGCCGCGTCCAGCGTCGCGCCTTCGGACTGGGCGATTTCATTTTCGTGGTGCGGAAACTGCAAATCCGCGCCGCCGCCGTGAATGTCAAACGACTCGCCGAGCAGCTCGCAGGCCATCGCCGAGCATTCGATGTGCCAGCCGGGCCGACCGAGGCCGTAAGCGCTGTCCCATTTGGCGTCCGCCGGTTCGGTCGGCTTGGCGCTTTTCCAGAGCACGAAGTCCAGCGGATCGTCCTTGCCGTCCTGCACATCGACGCGTTCGCCAGCGCGCAGCTCGTCGAGCGACTTGCCCGAGAGCTTGCCGTAGCCGGGGAATTTACGCACCGCGAAGTTCACGTCGCCCTGGCCCGAGCCACTTTGCGACTGATAAGCCAGGCCTTTTTCCTGCAAGCGGCCAATCAGGCTGAGCATCTGCGGCACGTAATCGGTGGCGCGCGGCTCGTGCGTCGGGCGCTCTATGCCCAGCGCGTCGGCGTCCTGGTGCAGAGCCTCGACCATGCGGTCGGTCAGGGCGCGAATGGTTTCGCCGTTTTCCAGCGCCCGCTTGATGATTTTGTCGTCGATGTCGGTGACGTTACGCACGTAGATAACATTCAGGCCGCTGGTTTTGAGCCAACGCTGGACCACATCAAAGGCCACCATCGCCCTGGCGTGGCCGAGGTGGCACAGGTCATACACGGTCATGCCGCACACATACATGCGGACCTGGCCGGGAGTCAAGGGGGAAAAATCTTCCACGGCACGCGACAGCGTGTTGTAAATACGAAGGCTCATGAGGATTTGGTCTGGTCAACTGGGAAGGAGCGCCACTATACCCCCTCAGCTAGAATCGCCAACGCTATGGAACCCTTGCGGGCGCTGCCCGGCGGCGCCCACAGCGCCTCGTGGGGAGCGGGTTGCGCAGTGTCACTTTTCCGCCCCGACGCGGCCCATGCTTCACAAAAAGCGAGAGTTTTATGCCTACGCGCACCCTCTTTTCAGGTCAGTCCTTGTTGAGCAGCTGCAAGATGCTGCTGCTGGCCGCCGCCTTCTGCATGTCTGCCGCCCATGCCGATGACTATGCCGATGTCAACCGCCTGATCAACGCCGGCCAACTACCCCAGGCGCTGACCAAGGCCGATGCTTACCTCGCGGCCAGCCCCAAAGACCCGCAGATGCGCTTTTTAAAAGGCGTGCTCCAGACGCAGGCGGGCAAGTCCGACGAAGCCATCGCCCTGTTCACACAAATCACCACCGATTACCCGGAGCTGCCCGAGCCGTACAACAACCTGGCCGTGCTCTACGCGGCGCAAGGCCATCTCGACAAGGCCCGCGCCACGCTTGAAATGGCCCTGCGCGCCAACCCCGCCTACGCCACCGCCCACGAAAACCTGGGCGACGTGTATGCCCAACTGGCCAGCCAGTCCTACAGCCGGGCGCTGCAACTGGCCACTGGCAATCCCGCCCTGCGCCCCAAGCTGGCCCTGATACGCCAGCTGCTGACGCCCGCCAAAGCCCGCTGAAACCCCTATGACCCCTGACCTTCCAGAAGGATTAACCCCGTGAACACCACCCCGACAAGCCTCACACGCCGCAATGCCGTCACGCTGCTGGCCGCCGCTTTCAGCCTGAGCAGCAGCCTCGTCCAGGCGGCTGCGCCCAGCGCCCCGCAGGTCAAATTCAGCACCAGCGAGGGCGACTTCGTCGTCGAGGTCTATCCCGACAAAGCGCCGAAAACGGTGGAAAACTTTCTGCGCTACGTCAAGGACAAGCATTACGACGGCACGATTTTTCACCGCGTCATCAACAACTTCATGATCCAGGGCGGCGGCTACGATGCCAGCTACGCCGAAAAGAAAACCCGCGCCCCGGTCGTGCATGAAGGCCGCGAAGCCCTCGCCAAAGGCGGCCCGAAAAACACCGTCGGCACGCTGGCGATGGCCCGCACCAACGACCCCGACTCAGCCACAGCACAGTTCTTCATCAACGTCAGGGACAATGATTTCCTGAACCCCAGCGCCCAGGCACCCGGCTACACCGTGTTCGGCAAGGTCGTCAGCGGCCTGGAAACGGTCAATAAAATCAAGGACGTGCCGACCGGCGCTGGCGGCCCGTTCTCATCGGACGTGCCCAAGGCGCCGCTCCTCATCAAATCCGCAACCCTCGTCAAATAACCCAACAGGACACACCCCATGAGCAACCCAAAAGTCGAACTCCACATCGCCAGCTACGGCGTCATCACCCTCGAACTGGACGCCGCCAAAGCGCCCAAGACCGTCGCCAACTTCCTGAGCTACGTCAACAAGGGCCACTATGACGGCACCATCTTCCACCGCGTGATTCCCGGCTTCATGGTCCAGGGCGGCGGCATGGAGCCCGGCATGAAGCAAAAAGCCACCGACAAGGAAATCGAAAACGAAGCCACCAACGGCCTGAAAAACGACATGTACACCGTCGCGATGGCCCGCACCAACGCGCCGCATTCGGCCAGCTCGCAGTTTTTCATCAACGTCGGCAACAACGGCTTTCTGAACCACACCGCGCCTAGCGCTTCGGGCTGGGGCTACGCCGTGTTCGGCAAGGTCGTCGCGGGCACCGAAGTCGTGGACAAGATCAAGGCCGTCAAAACCGGCCGCAAGGGCTTTCATGACGACGTGCCCGTCGAAGACGTGGTGATCGAAAAAGCCGTCGCGCTGGCTTGATCCGCCCGCCGGACTGAGCCTGCCTGAGTCCGTGGTGACAAACCTTTCGACCGTCCCCCCGCTGGCCGAGCTTGCTGCTGCGCCAGCGTGGCGCACGGTCGATTTCATTGCCGACTTGCATTTGAATGCGGGCGAGCCCGCCACCGTCGCCGCCTGGCGGCATTACCTGCAAACCACCCCGGCCGACGCCGTGTTCATGCTCGGCGACCTGTTTGAAGTCTGGGTCGGCGACGACGCGCTGGACGGCGGCGTGGCAACGCCCGGCACAACCAGTTTTGAACGCCATTGCGCCGAAACGCTGCGCCAGGCCGCTGACCGGCTGGCGCTGTTTTTCATGCCCGGCAACCGCGATTTTCTGGTCGGTCAGCGCTTGATGGCGCACTGCCGCGCCAGGCTGCTGGCGGACCCGACGGTACTGACCTTTTGCGGCCAGCGCTGGCTGCTCTCGCACGGCGACGCGCTGTGCCTGGACGATGTGGACTATCTGAAATTTCGCCAGCAGGTGCGCAGCCCCGGCTGGCAAAGCGCTTTTTTAACGCAACCGCTGGCCCAGCGCCAGGCCATCGCCCGCCACATCCGCGCGCAAAGCCAGCTGCACCAGCAAGGCGGCCAAAACGGCCAAAGCGGCCCAGATGGCGGCCCGCATTACGCCGATGTGGACAACGCCGCCGCCCGCCAGTGGCTGCAGGCCGCCAGCGCCCGCACGCTGATTCACGGCCACACGCACCGGCCCGCCACGCACGATCTGGGCGGCGGCCTGGCCAGAATCGTCCTCAGCGACTGGGACGCGCAAGCCCGCCCGCCCCGCGCCGACGCCCTGCGCCTGAGCGCCAGCGGCCTGCAACGCATCGCCCTGCTCTCCCCCTGAAGATCGAAGAACCCATGCCGAACTGGCTTGACTACCTGCGCACACTGACAGGCACCGCCCCGAAAACCATTCCTGAAGTCCTGTGGCAGCAGACGCTGGCGCAGTACCCCTTTCTGGCCCAGCGCCCAACGCCCGAACTGGCGCTGCTGCGGCTGCGCGTCGGCGAGTTTTTGCTGGACAAGGAATTCACCGGCGTGCGCGGCTTGATCGTCACCGACGAGATGGCCGTCGCCATTGCCGCGCAGGCCTGCCTGCCGGTGCTGCACCTGGGCCTGAGCTGGTATGACGACTTCACCGGCATCGTCGTCCACCCCGGCGCCATGCTGGCGCGGCGCAAGACGCGGGACGCGGCTGGCGTCGTTCACTACTACAAAGAAGCGCTGCTGGGCGAGGCCATGCAGGGCGGCCCGATCACACTGAGTTGGCAGGATGTAGCAGCCTCCGGCCATCTGGCCGAGCGTGGCCATAACGTAGTGATTCACGAGTTCGTCCACAAAATCGACATGCAGGGCGGCGCCGCCGACGGCTGCCCGCCGCTGCCGTCGCGCGCCGCCCAGGCCGCCTGGCACGACACGATGCTGCCCGCCTACGAGCATTTTCGGGAACAGGTCAGCATGGCCCACCGCTTTGGCGGCCATCCGCCCTGGCTGGACAGCTACGGCGCCACCGCCCCGGCGGAATTTTTTGCCGTCGCCTGCGAAGCGTATTTCGTCAACCGCGAGCGGTTTATCCAGGATTTTCCCGCGCTGACGGCGCTGTTTGACCAGTTTTTCAGGCCGTAGCCGTCGCCCAGTTAAATTCGCATCCTTTCACGGAACCACCCGCATGAACCAACCCGACATCAGCCCCCTGCAACCCGCGAACCTGCCCGCGCCGCCCGCAGGCTACGGCGATTTTCTCGTCGAAATAAAAACCCAGATTCGCCAGCGCCAGTTTCAGGCGCTGCGCGCCGCCAACCGCGAGCTGCTGGCGCTGTACTGGTGGCTGGGCGAAAACATCAGCCAGCGCCAGCAAGCGCTGGGCTGGGCTGGGGCAAAAGCGTGGTGGAAAACCTGGCGCGCGACCTGCAAGCCGAATTTCCGGGGCGCAACGGGTTTTCAGCGCAAAACCTCTGGCTGATGCGCCAGTTTTTCAACGAATACGAAGGCAAGCCAAAACTCCAACCGCTGGTTAGAGAAATCAGCTGGGCCAAAAACCTCGTCATTCTGGCCCGCTGCAAGGACGATCTGGAGCGCGAGTTTTACCTGCGCGCCACCGCCCGTTTCGGCTGGACCAAGAGCGTGCTGCAGCACCAGCTCGACAACCACAGCTACGCGCAGTACCCCAACGGCCAGACCAATTTTGACGCCGCCGTGCCCGACAGCATCAAGGCGCAAGCCCTGCTGGCGGTCAAAGACCATTACACCTTCGACTTTCTCGGCCTGGCCGAAGCGTACTCCGAGCACGAACTGGAACAGGCGCTGGTGCATAACCTGCGCAGCTTTTTGGCCGAAATGGGCGGCGCTTTCACCTTTGTCGGCAACCAGTACCGGCTGGAAGTCGATGGCAAGGAATATTTCATTGACCTGCTGCTGTTTCACCGCCGCCTGCGCTGCCTGGTGGCCATTGAGCTGAAGATTGGCGACTTCAAGCCCGAGCACAAGGGCCAGATCGAGTTCTACCTCGACACGCTGGACCAGCAGCACCGGCTCGAAGGCGAAAACCCGCCGATTGGCATCGTCATCTGCCTCAGCAAGACCAAAACGATGGTCGAATACGCCCTGCGCACCATGACGCGCCCGCTCGGCATTGCCACCTACACTGTGACGCCGCAACTGCCCGCCAGCTACCAGGGCGACCTGCCCAACCCGGAGCAGATTGCAGCGCGCCTGCAAGGCTGGGCCGCCAGCGGCGATTGATATAACCTTGCGCCGAGCTTCGCAGCCAAAAATTAACAAAAAAATAGGCCGTTTGCGCATACCAGACGTGCGCAGACAGCTATTAAAACCGTAGCATAAAATTCTCCATGAGCCAACCCGATGACCTGCTGAAAAAACTGGAGCACCTCAGCGCGGCTCAACTGCGCCGCCTGCTCACCGAACATTTAACGAAGCAAAAGCTGGGGCTGTACTGGGAAAGCAGCGCCATCGAGCGCGACGCGGCGCTCAACGCCAATATCGTGCTGCCGCATCTGGTGGAAGACGCTTCGCACGGACTGGCCACGCTGGCCGGGCCAGGCACGGCCAATCTGGTGATTGAAGGCGACAATTTCGATTCCCTGCGCCTGCTCAAAAGCACGCACGCGGGAAAAATCCGCGTGATTTATATCGACCCGCCGTACAACACGGGCAACAAGGACTGGGTGTACAACGACAAGTTTGTCGGCGCGAACGACCGCTGGCGGCACAGCCAGTGGCTGGAGTTTTTGTACCAGCGCCTAACGCTGGCCAAGGATTTGCTCACGCCCGACGGCGTGATCATGGTCAGCATCAACGACGAAAACCGGGCGCGGCTGGAACTGCTGATGGACGAGGTGTTTCCGGGGCGGCGGCTGGGCACCATCACCTGGCGAACCCGCCAAGGCTCCAATGCCGATCAACAATGCTTTTTGTCGGTGGACCATGAACATGTGCTGGTTTATGGCAATGCCGGTTTCAAGTTCAACGGCTTTCAAAAAAGCTATGACGCCTACGGAAACGCGGACAACGATCCGCGTGGCGATTGGATGTCCAGCGATTTGACGCTGGGCTTTTCGTACAAAGAGCGCCCCAACCTTTATTACCCATTGGTGGATGCTAAAACCGGCATTGCCTACCCACCCAACCCAGATCGGGTCTGGGTCTATGCAACGGAAAGCCGCCTCAAAGAAGGCCAGACAGTGCAAGCCAAAACGATGGATGAATTCATGCGTTTGGGGCAAATCCTATTTCCTGCAGAACAGCGCGTAGCCACTTGGAAAACGATGGACGATCTGCTTGTCGCCATCAACGCAGGTGATGTACCAAAAATTGGTAAAAATCCTTTGCTACACCGAGATTTACCGAATTTGGAGTTCTGGGTCGGTAGGCCGGTGGGTTTTGGCCGCCCTCGTTTCAAGCGCTACAAGGCTGAATTACGCAATCAAAATCAACCGCTCAGCAGTTGGATTGTTCCCCAAGCTGAAACTGGCGATTACGAAGCCGACAACAACCTTGTTTCTGCCACCAACCAGGAAGGAGCTCGGCAAGTAGCCGAGATTTTCGGCAGCCGCGCCTTCAATTACGCCAAGCCCCTTTCCCTCATCCAAGGCCTGCTCGCCCAGGCCAGCCGCCCCGGCGACACCATCCTCGATTTCTTCGCGGGCAGCGGCACCACCGGCCACGCCGTGCTGGCACTCAACGCATTGGAGCCGCAGCAGCCGCCGCGCAAATTCGTCCTCTGCTCCAGCACCGAAGCCACGGCAAAAGAACCCGCCAAGAACCTGTGCCGTGACGTGTGCGCGGCGCGCATGCGCAAAGTCATCGAATCCGCCCCGGCGCTCAAACACAACAGCTTTGCCTATTTGCAGCTCGACAAAATCGCGCCCGGCGATGCCGTCTTTGACGCCAGCGGCGCGCAGGCATTTCAACTGCTGACGCTGCGCCTGGGCCAAGTCGCCCGGCCCATGCCTGCCAGCGGCTCGGGCGTTCAGGTGCTGGCGCAAAACACCGACGGCACCCTGACGGCGCTGTGCCGCCAGCTCACCCGCGCCGCGCTGGACGCGCTGGCGGCGCTGCCGGGGCGCTATCTGCGCGTCTATTCCACCCGCCCGGCCACGGTGCGCGAGCATTTCCAGACGCTGGGCCGCGAAGTCGAAAGCCTCTCGCTGTCTGGCGCGCTGCTGCACGGCCAGCAAAAAGCGCGGACGCGGCGCAAGCCCGCCGCCCCTGAAACCTCTGTTGAAAACGCCGCCCCATGAGCGCCCTGCCCCCCATCACCGCGCCCCAGTCTGCCGGACTGGTGCCCAAAGACTTTCAGGCGCGCATCATCCAGAACGTCTGCGAAGCTCTAGCCTGCGAGCCGCGCCCGCCCTGCCTGGTGCGCAGCCCCACGGGCTCGGGCAAGACCTTTGTCCTGAGCAAAATTCTGGCCAACATCAGCAAAGCCAGCCCCGTGCTGTGGCTGTGGTTTGTGCCCTACGTCAACCTGGTGGCGCAAACCGTCGATACGCTGGACAACCAGACCACCGAAACCGGACTCATCGCCCGGCACCTGGGCGTGGCGCAAAACGAAGCGCCCCAAGCCGGTCAAGTGCTGGTTGCCACCGTGCAGAGCGTGGCCAGCGCCAAATCGCACAAAGCCAGCTACACCGACCGGGCCGACGATGACCGGCGCAGCCTGGCCGCCTACCTGGCGCTGGCGCGGGCCAACGGGCTGGAAATCGGCCTGGTGGTGGACGAGGCGCATATTGCGCTGGACAGCGCCACCGAGTTCGGCAAGTTCGTCAAATGGCTCAAAGCCGACTATCTGCTGATGGCCAGCGCCACGCCCAAGGATGCGCGACTCAACGCCTTCATCGCCAGCGCGGGCAATATCGCCTTCAAGGCCTTCAGCGTCAGCCGCGCCGATGTGGTGGCCGAGCGGCTGAACAAGCCCTGGCTGGAAACCGTGGTCTATGACCTGCGCGAGTCGATGCAGGGCATCACCGACTTAAAGCTGACGGTGCTGCGCCGCGCCTGGCGGCGCAACCAGCACATCGGCCAGATGCTCAAGAGCCGGGGCTTGAGCACCGTGCCGCTGATGCTGGTGCAGGTGGCCAATGGCGAGGATGCGATTGCGCAGGCCTATGATTTCTTGACCAAAGAGCTGCACATTCCCCCGCATGTAATTGGCATGCACTCTTCGGATGAACCGGACCCGGTGATGATGGCGGCCATTGCCGTCGATACATCGAAAGAAGTGCTGATCTTCAAGCAGTCGGCGGGCACCGGTTTTGATGCGCCACGCGCTTTTGTGCTGGCTTCGACCAAATCGGTGAATGACGAAGATTTTGCAATGCAGTTCATTGGCCGGGTGATGCGGGTTCCGGCGGAGCTGCAACGGACTTTCCCGCAGCCGTACACCGCCCCGGCGGAGCTGGATACGGCCTATATTTTTCTGGCCAATGAACAGGCGCAGGCCGGTTTTGCCGAGGCCGCAGCCTCGACAAAAGCGGTGATCTCTCAACTCGAAGGGCAGATTGAAGAACTTGTGGCGCGGCGCACCGCCCACGGCGGTGTGTGCCTGAGCAACCGCGTCACCGATCAACCGCCGCTGGACTATGACATTGGCCTGCTGCCCACACTGGCCCCCGATGGCACGGTGCGCCCGCCGGTACTGCCCGCCGCCCCTTTGCCGGGAGATTTGGCTACAGCGCCCGCCGCTGTACTGCCTGATATTGGCGTCACCTCTGAGCTGTTTGGCTCGCTGCAGGCCAGCGGCGAACTCGACGCGCTGGACCTGATGGAAACGGTCAGCGGCAACCAGCCCGCGCCCAAGCGCAACGCGCCCGCCAACCGGACTCAATTGCTGGCGGCGCTGCAAGCCTGCGGCCTGCGCGCCTATTCCCGGCTGGCGATGGTGGCCAAGCGCGCTACGCCGCAGCAGTTCATCACCGAGATCAAACCAGTGTTTGACGTGCTGGAGCTGGACATCCGGGCAGCGGCGCGAGCCTTGCCGCTGTCGGAGGAAGTCAAAAGCGTGGCCACGCGGGCCGCCTTGAACTTGCTGACGGAGCGGGAAATCCGCACCGAACTGTTTAGCGGCGTCAGCGCCGAAGAAAACGTTCAAGTGGTGACAGACCGCCTCGTGCTGATGCAGCACACCGAAGAAGCCCTGGAAAAAATCGGGCTGGAAGAGCAGGACTATCTTGACCTGGTTGACGAACTGGCCAAACGGCTGCGGCCTGAAATTGAACGCGCCCACGCCTACCGCGAACACGCCGAAGCGCCGCCCGCCGGACTGCTGCGCACCCAGGCCCGCGATGCTGCTTGCTGGGTGGTGCATAAACAGTTGCCCGAACTGCAAGAGGCTTTGCACATGCAATGGGCCAACAAAGCGCGGGAAGCGCCCGCGCAGGCACTGCCAGACGCGCTCTTGATGCCTGCGGGAAAAGCCTTGCTGCCATCAAGAAAAAACATCTACGGCGTACTGTTTCCCGAAAGTGACAGCGTGGCGCTGGCGGCCAGCGCCTTGCCTTTGGCGGCCCAGCCTTTGTTCAAAAACGAGACCTATGTGTTTGCGCAGGACGCCAGCGGCCAGAGCGTCGGCGAGCTGTTTTCTACGGCGCGGCTGGACGCTACTTTTGAATTCAACACCCAAGAGTTAGCCTTTGCCCGCTCACTGGACCGGGCGGATTTTGTCGCCTGGTGGCACCGCAACCCGCAGGGCAAACCCTACAGCATTGCCCTGATGCGCGCCGACAGTCGCCACATGTTTTATCCCGACTTCGTGGTATGCCTGCAGCACGAGCCGGATGACGAACCGCTGATACGGCTGGTGGAAACTAAGCATGATCTCAAGGATGCCAGCCGCAAAGACCAGCACTCGTCAGCCAGCTACGGCAAGGTGCTGTTTCTGACCAAGGACGCCCAGCGCTTCAAAATTGTCGAAAACGGACAAATGGGCGACGTGGTGGACTTTGACGACTTGGCCCGCCTGCGCCAGTGGATGCGCGACTCAGCCCCGGCTTGCTGATTTTTTCCGATTGACTCTTTTTTCAAACCATGACACCTACGCAAACCTCCCCCGGCCTCGTCGTCAACGCCCCCATTTCCGGCCGCAAGCTCAGCGACTTCAAGCTGATTGCCTTTGACATGGACTCGACGCTCATCAACATCGAGTGCGTCGATGAAATCGCCGACGCCGTGGGCCGCAAGGCCGAAGTCGCGGCCATCACCGAAGCGGCCATGCGCGGCGAAATCACCGACTTTAAAGACAGCCTGCGCCGCCGCGTGGCGCTGCTCGAAGGCGTGAGCGTGGCCAGCATGGACGCGGTGTACCGCGAGCGCCTGCGCCTGAACCCCGGCGCGGCCGAGCTGGTGCGCGCCTGCAAGGACGCTGGCCTGAAGGTGCTGCTGGTCAGCGGCGGCTTCACCTATTTCGCCGACCGGGTGCGCGATCTGCTGGCCATCGACTACCTGCGCGCCAACGTGCTGGAGATTGAAAACGGCCTGCTCACCGGCAAGCTGGTGGATCAGCCCTGGGGCGACATCTGCGACGGCGAGGAAAAACGCCGCACGCTGCTGGCGACCTGCGCCGAACTGGGCATTGAACCGCATCAAGCGATTGCGATGGGCGACGGCGCCAATGACCTGCCGATGATGGGCGTGGCGGGCTTGTCCGTGGCCTACCACGCCAAACCCAAAGTGCGCGAGCAGGCGATGGTGGCGATCAACGAGGGCGGGCTGGACCGGCTGCTGGAACTGCTGGCCTAAGCCGCGCCAGCTCCGCCGTCAATGTTCGGCGTGCAGTTTTTCGTGAATTTGCCGAATCGTGCGCCACACTAACCACAGCACCAGCGGAATCGAGGCGCCAGCGGCCATTTCCGGGTTCACCGGCAGGCCAAGCGCCTTGGCGGCCTTGCCGACATACAGCAGCAGGCTGACCACGTAATACGAGATGGCGGCAATCGACAGCCCTTCCACCGTCGATTGCAGGCGCAGTTGCAGTTCCTGGCCGCGCGTGAGCTTTTCCAGCAGCTGCTGGTTTTGCGCCTCGGTGACGATGTCCACCCGGGTGCGCAGCAGCGCGCTGGTGCGCGCCACGCGCTCGGACAGGGAGCTCAGGCGCTGGGCGGTTGCGGCCACCGTGGCCATCGCGGGCGACAGGCGCCGCTGCATGAACTCGCCAATGGTTTGCGTGCCGGGAATGGGCTTTTCGCGCAGCTCGGTGATGCGCTCGCCCACCAGCGCGCTGTAGGCTCGGGTGGCTGAAAAGCGGTAAATATTTTCCGCCGTGGCCCGCTCGACCTGCGCAGCCAGCGACACCAGCGTGTCCAGCAGCGCCTGATCGGAGGCCGATTTGTTTTCCAGCTGCGCCGTGATGTCGGCCAGGGCGCTTTCAGCCCCGGCCAGCGTGGGCGCGAGCTGCTTGGCCACCGGCAAGCCGCGCAGCGCCATCAGGCGGTAGATTTCCAGCTCCAGCAGGCGCTGGGAAATGCGCCCGGCGCGGGTCTGGCTGGTGCCGGGCGTGGTGATGACCAGCATGCGCTCAAAGCCGTCGGCGCCGATGCGAAATTCGGTCAGCCCCCAGGAGTGGCCGTGGCCCAGCTGCGAGGCAATCACCGCCCGCCCGCCAAACCAGGCCTGCGCCTGCGCCATCAAGGCGCGCTCGTCGGACAGGTCGGATTCCAGCATCACCAGCTCAATGGCCGACACCGTGCGCCCCGGAATGCTGCGCAGCCACTCGGGCGTGACGGCCAGCGCGGGCAGCAGCTCGGGATCGCTCGCGCCCAGCAACGCGCTGTCGGGCAGAGTCTGGACGACGGAATAGCGGGTGAACTCGGTGTGCCGCTCCCATTTGACAGTGAAGTGGCCGCAGGACAAGCGCGCAAAATTACCGTGCAGGCGCTCCTGCGGCAGCTCCTCGTAGCCGGGAAGCAGGCGCAGATGCACGCATTCCTGCTCGCGGCTCACGCCCGCATTCAGGACGGCCACCTGGACAATCAGCGCGGGCAAGCGCACCCTGGCTGGGGGGCGCGCATGAACCTCGTTGTGCAAAACGGCCCGCAGCGGGTCGTCAGGGGGCAGGAAAGCGCAAGGCCCGAAGGCGACGGAAGGGATAAAAGTCATGCGCGAATAGTACCGGCCAAATCTTGAGGCCAAGGTGTCGCCCAAGCGGCGGGTTTAAAAACCGTAGGTGCGTTTTTTTGGCGGCGGCTCCTTGGGCTTGACCACCTGGACGGTGAAGGCTTTCATCTCCGCATGAAAATTGGTGCTGCCGGCCCGGGTCTCCTCACTCTCATTCATGATGTCCGGCACTTCCCCCAGAAAAGCGGCCCGCATGGCGCTGCCTGCGGGCAGGCTCGAAGGGTTCACCACGATGTAAGCGATGCCGCAGTCGGACAGCAGCGTCTCTTTGAGTTCGCGGGTTGATTTGGGCGCCGCCACCTTGCTGGGCACATCGACACAGCCCACCACCTTGCCCGCCAGCGTGCAAACGGTAAACGTCGCATAGACACCGCTGAGGCGCTCCAGCAGGCACTCGTTTTCCAGCCTGGCGCTGGCCTTGGCTTTGCCCTTTTCTTTTTCTTTATCGGTCAGCGCAGTGAAACGCAGCACCGGGATTTTCAGCAGCACATGATGGTCATGAAAAGTCTCGCGCAGCCAGTTCCAGACCTTTTCTTCTGTGGAATTGACCAGCACGCGCGAAACCAGCGGCCACTGGTCGGGCACGCGCAGCTTGACGCGGTTTTTGCGCTCTATGTGCCAAGCATAGACCAGGCCACCCAGCAGCACTCCGCCGAATAAACCGACCCCCAAACTCAAAACTTGCCCAATCAATGGATGCATGTTTAGTACCTTTTTTTCATCCTCAGTTGTTCAGTGACGCCGCCCACAAGCGTCGGCTTGAGCGCCTATTTTCACGCACAGAATGCGCGTTCCGGCGGAAATCTCAAGCCTTGCGTGTTCTTTGCAAGCTCAGCCGCCGACACGTTTGGCGGCATGGCCCTGTTTCAGCAGCGCCTGCAGCACCGTGTCGCAATGCTCGCCCTGCACTTCGACCACGCCGTCCTTGACTGTGCCGCCTGAGCCGCAGGCGGCCTTGAGCTGCTTGGCCAGTTTGGCCAGCGCCAGCGCATCAAGCGCCAGCCCGGTGACCAGTGTGACGGTTTTTCCGCCCCGGCCCTTGGTGCTGCGCGAGACGCGGACCACGCCATCGGTCTTGGGGAGGGTTTGGGTCTGCTTGCAAATGCAGGCCGCCATCGGCCGGCGGCAGTCGGGGCACATTCTTCCGGCGTCGGTGGAATAGACGAGGCCGCTGCTTGAGAGAGAATTTTTCATGCTGGGTTTATAGCCGATCCGGCTGGTCCGTGGCTGGCGCTGGCGGCGCCTGGCCTTCGCCTGCCCCGCCCGATGGCAGCGGCACCGCCACAGCGCCCTCCGGCGGCGGTGCGGCAGCGGGCTGCGGCTCGGGCGCGGGCGCTGGCTCGCCATTTAGGGGAATATTTTCCGACTCCGGCTCCGGTTCAGGCGTTGGGGACGACTGGCCGGGATTCTCCTGACCCCAACTGCTGCCGACGCTTTGCGGCGCGGCAAAGCGCGCCTGCTGCTCAATCACCCGGGCACTCAGGGCGCGCTGAAAAAACTCTCCCACCATCGGCAGCGCACTGCGCGCGCCCGGCCCCCAGCCATCGCCCATCGTGATGCGGTTGTCGTTAAAGCCGACCCAGGCGCCAGCGACCAGCTGCGGGTGCATCAGGATGAACCAGCCGTCGGTGTTGTCCTGCGTGGTGCCGGTCTTGCCCGCCACGTCGGCGCGTATGCCGTAGCGGCTGCGAATCGCCACGCCGGTGCCCTGGTCAATCACGCCGCGCATCACGTCGAGCAGCGTGTGGGCCACAGCCACCGGCAGCGCTGTTTCCGGCGCCTTGGGCGCCAGCACTTCGAGCACGCCGCCCTTGCGGTCTTCGACCTGCAGGATCATCACCGGCGCGATGTAATGGCCCTCGTTGGCCAGCGTGCTGTAGCTGCTGACCATTTCCTTGAGCGTGACCGGGCTGGTGCCCAGCGCCAGCGACAGCACCTCGTCGAGCTTGCTCTGGCGCACGCCCATGGCGCGGGCCAGCCGGGCCACATGCGCCGGGCCGACTTGCTGCATCACCTGAGCGGTGATGGTGTTTTTGGAGTGCGCCAGGCCTTCGCGCAGCGTCATCGACTGGCCGCTGGGGCCGCCGCCGTCGCTGGGCCGCCAGAAAGCGCCATTGCCCAGCGGGATTTCCAGCGCCTGATCGACAAAGCTGTCCGACGGCAGGCTGCCGTTTTCAAACGCCGCGCCATAGACAAAAGGCTTGAAAGTCGAGCCCGGCTGGCGGCGCGCCTGCTCGACGTGGTCAAACGGGTCCTGGGCAAAATTGCGGCTGCCCACCCAGGCCATCACATGGCCGTTGCGCGGGTCCAGCGCCAAAAAACCGGCCTGCAGCCGGGTCTTGGCTTGCTGCAGCGCCTGCATGAAATCGGCATCCGCCTGCAGCTGCGCCAGCGCCTGCTCGGGCGTGCGGCCTGCTTCCAGCGCGGCCTTGTACTCGGGCGTGGCGCGCACAAAGGACTGCACCATCTCCTTCATCGGCCCGGCCTTGGCGCTCCACACCGAGCGCCCGCCCCACTGCGCGCTGGCCAGCCGTTGCAGGCTGTTGGCCTGGCGCGCCACCGCGCTGTTGGCAAAAGCCTGCAGCCGCGCGTCAATCGTCGTGCGCAGCACCAGGCCGTCGGCGTAGATGTTGTAGTCGTTGCGGTCCGCCCACTCGATCAGCCAGCGGCGCAGCTGCTGGGCCAGGTGCGGCGCCAGTCCCAGGTCTTCCGTCTGGCGCTCGAACTCTATCCTGAGCGGCTTTTTCTTCAGCGCCTCAAAGCTGGCCGCCTTGAGCTTGCCATGCTTGACCATCTGGCCGAGCACGGTGTTGCGCCGCTGCAGCGAGCGCTCGGGGTTCATGACCGGGTTGTAGTAGCTCGTGCCCTTGAGCATGCCGACCAGCGTGGCGCTTTCAAGCAAGTTGAGCTTGCTGGCCGGTTTGTCAAAATAGGTGCGCGCCGCCATTTCGATGCCAAAGGCGTTGTAAAGAAAGGGCACCGTGTTCAGGTAGGTTTCCAGGATTTCGGGCTTGGAATACACCGCCTCTATCTTCAGCGCGGTAATCGCTTCCTTGAGCTTGCGCGTCAGCGTGGGCGCGCGGCCGATTTCCTCGGGGTAGAGGTTGCGCGCCAGCTGCTGGGTAATCGTCGAGCCGCCCTGCGCATGGCCGGTCAAGGTGTACAGGACGGAAGAGGCCGTGCGCCGGAAATCCAGGCCGTGGTGCTCGTAAAAGCGGTGGTCCTCGGTGGCGATCAGCGCGCTCACCACGTTGGGTGAAATATCGACCAGCTTGACCCAGTCGCGGTTGGTGCGCCGAAACACGGCCAGCTCCTTGCCATCGGCCGAGAGCACGACGGAGGGCTTGGCGGTCTTTTCCTTGGTCAGATCGGAAATGCTGGGCGTGAACGGAATCAGGATCAGCGCGTACAGCAGCAGCAAAACAGGCAGCGCCGCCAGCACCCGCAGCGCGCCGCGCCAGGTCGGATGGCGCAGGCGCTCAGGCAGCGAGACGGCGAAGCGTTGGAGACGCAGGAGCAGGGCTTTCATAGGGGGCGAGTGTAGGGGCTGCTTGCCACTACCTGAAAATCCGGCCAAACCAGTCGTTGACAATCCGGCCCAGCGGATTATTGGCGCGTGGCTCCTGCGGCTCTGGCGGCGGCGCTGGCCTCGGGCGCGGGATGTCAAACTCGGCGCTCTGATCCAGCAGGCGGCTGCGAAAGGCCTGTTGAAACACCTCGCCGACCATCGGCAGCGCGCTGCGGGCGCCCTGGCCCCAGTTGCCCATCGTCACGCTGTTGTCGTTAAAGCCGACGCGCGCCCCGGCCACCAGCTGCGGATTCATCATGATGAACCAGCCGTCGGTGTTGTCCTGGGTGGTGCCGGTCTTGCCCGCCACGTCGGCCGTGATGCCGTAGCGGCTGCGGATGGCCTGGCCCGTGCCCTCGTCGATCACGCCGCGCATCACATCGACCAGCGTCAGCGCGTCGGCTCGCGGCATCGCCGGGGCGCTCTCCCTGGCGGGCGCGAAGGCTTCGAGCAGCTGGCCGTTGCGGTCTTCCACGCTATCGACCAGCACCGGCATCAGGTAATTGCCGCCGTTGGCAATCGTGCCGTAGGCGCAGACCATTTCCAGCAGCGTGACTGGGCTGGTGCCCAGCGCCAGCGACGGCACGGCCTCCAGCGGACTGCTGCGCACGCCCATCGCCTGCGCCAACTGCACCACGCGGGCCGGGCCGACTTTTTGCATCAGCTGGGCGGTGATGGTGTTTTTCGAGTGGCTCAAGCCCTCGCGCAGGGTCATGGGCTGGCCGGTGGGCGGCGTGCTGTCGCTGGGCGTCCAGACCTCGCCGCCCCCGGAGGCAATGGCTACCGGCTCGTCGATAAAAGTGTAGGACGGGCTCAAGCCCTGCATGAAGGCCGCGCCATAGACAAAGGGCTTGAAGGTCGAGCCCGGCTGGCGCCGCGCCTGACTGACGTGGTCAAACTGCTCCTGCGCAAAGTCGCGGCTGCCGACCCAGGCGCGCACCGCGCCGCTGCGCGGGTCCAGCGCCACAAAGCCGGCCTGCAGCACGGCGCGCTCCTGCCCCGCCTTGCGCTGCTGACCGTCGGCGAGCTGCTGCAGCTGCGCCATCTGCCGCGCCACAGCCTGGTTGGCCAGCTTCTGGATCTGGACATCTATCGTGGTGCGCACGCGCAGGCCGTCGGACAGCATGTCGTAGCCGTGGCCGTCGGCCCAGGAAATCAGCCATTTGCGCAAGTGCTGCGCGACATGGGGCGCGTCGCCCAGCGGCTCGCTCTGGCGCTCAAAATCGAGTTTTAAGGGCCGCTTGGCCAGCGCCTCGACCTTGGCCGGCTCGAGCTTGCCGTACTTGACCATCTGGGCCAGCACGGTGTTGCGGCGCTTGCGGGCGCGCTCGGGGTTTTGCACCGGATTGTAGTAGCTTGTGCCCTTGAGCATGCCGATCAGCGTGGCGCTCTCCAGCACGTCGAGCTTGCCAGCGGGCTTGTCGAAATAAGTGCGCGCCGCCATCTCGATGCCGAAAGCGTTGTACAGAAACGGCACGGTGTTGAGGTAAATCTCCAGGATGTCGGGCTTGGAATAGACCGACTCGATTTTCACCGCCGTGATGGCTTCCCTGATCTTGCGGTTGAGGTTGGCGGCACGGCCGATTTCTTCGGGGTAGAGGTTGCGCGCCAGCTGCTGGGTAATCGTCGAGCCGCCCTGCAAGTCGCCGGTCATGGTTCTGAACGCGGCGCCTGCGAGGCGCTGAAAGTCGATGCCGTGGTGCTCGTAAAAGCGCCGGTCTTCAGTGGCGATGAGGGCGTTGATGACGTTGGGCGAAATCTTGTCCAGCGTCACCCACTGGCGGTTGCTGCGCTTGTACTCGGCCAGCACCGAGCCGTCGGAGGCCAGCAGCACCGAGGGAACTTCCGACTTGGCTTTGCGCAAGTCGCCGATGCTGGGCGTCGAGGGAATGAGCGCCAGCACATACACCAGCCCCAGCGCTGGCGGCAGCAAAATGGCTCGAACCGGATGGCGCCGGATAACGCCCACAAAGAGGCCCAAGGGCTTGGTGAAAAAGGCGGCGGCGCGCTGGAGAGCTGGATTCATGAGGACGAGTTTAAGGCAGCGCCCAGCCTGCGCGAGACCTACAGCGCTCTGGCCAGCCGGGCCACGCCCTCTTCAATTTTGGCCACATCGGCGGTGGCAAAGCTCAGGCGCAAAGTCGCCAGATCAGGGCTGGCGGCGTAAAACGGCGCGCCCGGCACAAAGGCAACCAGCTGCTCGATGGCTTTTTTGGCGAATTCGCTGGCGTCCTCGCTCTTGCCGCCCGCACCCGTCAGCCTGGCCCAGAAGAACAGGCCGCCCTGGGGCTGGACAAATTCAATCGCATCGCCCAGCTCGCGCTCCAGCGCCGCGCCCATCGCCCTGGCGCGCTGGCCATAGACCTGGCGCACATGCGTCAAGGTGGCCGGCATGCGCCCGCCTTTTAAATACTGCGCGGCGGCGGCCTGGGCAAAGGTGCTGGTGTGGGCGTCGCTGAACTGCTTGCACATCACCGCGTTAGCCAGCAGCGCGGGCGGGGCAATCAGCCAGCCGATGCGCAGGCCGGGCGAGAGCACCTTGCTCAGCGAGCCGCAGTGCGCCAGCAGCTCTCGGCTGCCGGGCACCGAGTCGCTTAGCGCCAATAAAGACGGCGGCGGCGCGTCGCCGAAATACAGGTCGCCATACGGGTCATCTTCGACAATCAGCGTGTTGTGGCGCACGGCCATTTCCAGCACCTGTCGGCGGCGCTCCAGGCTCAGCAGCGCGCCGCTCGGGTTGCCGAAGGTGGGAATCAGATAGACAAATTTGGGTTTGTACACGGCGATGAGCTGCTCCAGCACATCGGTGCGCACGCCATCGGCGTCGATGGGCGCGCTGATGACTTCGGCTCCGTACAGCCGGAAGCACTGGATAGTGGCCAGGAAAGTCGGGCCTTCGACAATGACCCTGTCGCCGGGGTTGATCAGGGTCTTGCCGAGTAAATCGAGCGCCTGCTGGCTGCCGGTGGTGACGATCAATTCATTCGCCGCCACCGTGGCGCCTTTGGTGGCCATGAAGGCGCTGAGCTGCTCGCGTAGCGGCTGGTAGCCCTCGGTGGCGCCGTACTGGAGCGCCGCGCCGGGCTCTTCGCTCAAGGCCCGGCTGGAGGCCTCGCGGATGCCTTCGACATCAAACATCGCCGGGTCGGGAAAGCCGCCAGCAAAGCTGATGATGCCGGGCTTGCCCAGCAGTTTGAAGAGTTCGCGGATGGCGGAGGTTTCGACATTGTTCAGGCGGTCGGCAAATGGCAGGGGCATGGTGGGAGTCTTTGGGTGTGAAAGGCTTGGGCAAGCCCGCTTTTTGAATAAAAAAAGCCGTTAACTCTCGTTAACGGCTTTTTTCTTTTGTGGTGGTGGAGCTGGGGGGATTTGAACCCCCGTCCGCAAGCCTTTTTCGAGCAGATCTACATGTTTAGCGGTCTGATTTGAGTCTCGCCACCTGTGTCGCGCAGTCGCACGCTACACAGGACGCCAGCACCCTATTTTCTTGCCCCGGACTAAGGTACCCAATCCGGAGCCAGCCGATAAAATTATCTTTACAGCCTGGAACCCTCAACTTGCGTCAAGAACCCCTTGCCCAGCCCATCGGCCTGCTGTTGTAAAGCTCACAGGCAATTAAGCTGCGAGTGCGAAACGTTCGTCGTTTGCAGTTAGTTTGTTTGAATCAGTTTTACGAGCACATCCAGCTCGACATGCACCACACCGCGTCCGAACCCACGTCGAAACCAATGCAGCCCCAAGCCGCATAGTTTAAGCCATTTTCAGCAAAGTCAAGAGGGCCGAGGGCGTGGCGATCGTAAAGTCTGCATTCCAGGCGGCTGTATCGGCGGCTGCGCCCAGATAACCATAGGCTGCCGCCACCGTCGGCATGCCAGCGGCGCGGCCAGCCACAATGTCGCGCTCGTCGTCGCCGACATAAATGCAGCGCGCTGGCGCCAGTTGAAGCTGGCGCGCCGCTTCAAACAAAGGCTCGGGGTGCGGCTTGGCGTGCGCCGTGGTGTCACCGCTGATGATGGTTTGCGCCGTGCTGAACAGCGGCATGGCCCGGGTCAGCGGCACGGTAAAGCGGGCCGATTTATTCGTTACAACGCCCCACTTGAGCCTGCTGCGGCAAATACGCTCAATCAGCTCGGCCACACCGTCAAACACATAGGTTTTTTCGACCAAAGCAGCTTCGTAATTGAGGAAAAATTCCTCTTTCAGTGCCTCAAACCGGGCATCGGCAGGGCTCAGGCCGAACGCCACGTCGATCATGCCGCGCGCGCCTGCCCCAGCCATCGGGCGATACAGTTCCAGCGGAAACGATGCCAAACCCCGGTCGGTGCGCATTTTGTCGGCGGCGGCGCCCAGGTCGGGAGCGCTGTCGATCAGTGTGCCATCGAGATCAAACAGCACGGCGTCAATGTTTTCAAACATGAGCATCAAGCTTTCTGGGTGGCCAGAAGGTAGTTCACGCTGGTGTCAGCGCTAAGCCAGTAATGGCGGGTCAGCGGGTTGTATTCCATGCCCTTGGCTTGCTGCAGGTTCAACCCGGCAGCGCGGCAGTAGCTGGCCAACTCACTGGGCTTGATCAGCTTCGCATACTCATGCGTGCCACGGGGCAGCATGTTCAGCAGATATTCAGCCCCGACGATGGCGAATAAAAACGCCTTGGCATTGCGGTTGATCGTCGAAAAAAAGACATGACCGCCCGGCTTGACCAAGGCCGCACAGGCTTTCACGATGGAAGACGGATCGGGCACATGCTCGAGCATTTCCATACAGGTGACAACATCAAAACTGCCGGGCTGCTCGGCGGCCAGCGCTTCGGCGCTGATTTCGCAATACTGCACACCCTCGGTTTGCGCTTCCAGCGCATGGAGCTGGGCCACTTTGAGGGCTTTGCTGGCCAGATCAATGCCGAGAACCGAGGCACCCTTACGCGCCATCGCATCGGCCAGAATGCCGCCGCCGCAACCCACATCGAGCACCCGCTTGCCCTTCAGGGGCGCTACGGCGCTGATCCAGTCGAGCCGGAGCGGATTGATTTCGTGCAGGGGACGAAACTCGCTGTCCTTGTCCCACCAGCGATGGGCCAGATCGGAGAATTTTGCCAGTTCGGCAGGGTCAAAGTTATCAGTTAAAGACATCGGGGCATTATCCTTGAGGCGTAAAAAAACCGCGCCACAGCGCGGTTTTTCAGGTGATCCTAAAGAGAATTACTTGGCAGCGCTGGTGCCGACCACTTCGATTTCAACACGGCGGTTCTTGGCGCGGCCTTCTGCGGTCTTATTGTCAGCCACTGGCTGCTTTTCGCCCTTGCCTTCGGTGTAGATACGGTTTTTCTCGATACCCTTGGACACCAGGTAAGCCTTGACGGATTCAGCACGGCGAATCGACAGCTTCTGGTTGGATGCATCGCTGCCGACAGAGTCGGTGTGACCGGTAGCAACAACCACTTCCAGGTTCATGCCCTTGATCTTGGTGACCAGGTCATCGAGCTTTTCCTTGCCTGCTGGCTTGAGCACTGCCTTGTTGGTGTCATAGAAAGCGTCGGCTGCGTAAGTCATCTTCTGGACTTTGACATCAGGCACCACGACTTTAGGAGCAATCACTGCAGGGGTGACCACAGGAGCAACTGGAACAACTTCAGCAACTTTAGGCGCAGCAACGATGGCACCGTCACAGCCGACGGCTGCAGTAGCAGGCGTCCAATTAGCATCGCGCCAGCACAGTTCATTGGTGCCGTTTTTCCAGGCCAGCTCGTTAGAGCCGTTTTTCCAGTTGTCGATTGTTTGTGCACCAGCGGCGGTAACAAGCGCTGCGGAAGCAAACAACATTGCCACTTTGTTGAGTTTCTTCATGATTTTCCTCTAGAGAAAAGCCGCAGACTTGCTGCGATTATTAGGATTTGCACACCCCCCGTGACCATCACTGAAGGCGTTACATTCATTGTGCCACACTCATCTTGGGCATCACGCCTGCCCAACGCTTCGGCCGATAACAAGCCAAGATTCTTTAGAATATGTTGCAGGCCAGCCACAAAACCGGCTTTTTAAACTCCAGCCTTAAAATCGTTAATTTGCTCAAGCCTCTTGAGCTACCCCCAACCAGGCCCTTCATGACCCAGTTCGCCAAAGAAACCCTGCCTATCAGCCTGGAAGAGGAAATGCGCAGGAGCTACCTCGACTACGCGATGAGCGTCATCGTCGGGCGCGCACTGCCGGACGCCCGGGATGGCCTCAAGCCGGTACACAGACGCGTGCTGTTCGCCATGCACGAGCTGAACAACGACTGGAACCGCCCGTTCAAAAAGTCCGCCCGCATCGTCGGCGACGTGATCGGTAAATACCATCCGCACGGCGACACCGCTGTTTATGACACCATCGTGCGCATGGCGCAGGACTTTTCGCTGCGCCACATGCTCGTCGATGGCCAGGGCAACTTCGGCTCCGTCGATGGCGACAACGCGGCGGCCATGCGCTACACGGAAATCCGCCTGTCCAAGATCGCCCACGAGCTGCTGGCCGATCTGGACAAGGAAACCGTCGATTTCGGCCCCAACTACGACGGCAGCGAGCAAGAACCCCTGGTCATGCCGACGCGCCTGCCCAATTTGCTGGTCAACGGCTCCAGCGGTATTGCCGTGGGCATGGCGACCAACATTCCGCCACACAATCTCAATGAAGTCGTCGATGCCTGCCTGCATCTGCTGAAAAACCCTGAAGCGTCCATCGACGAGCTGATGGAGATCATCCCGGCGCCGGATTTCCCCACCGGCGGCATCATTTACGGCATCAACGGCGTCAAAGACGGCTACCGCACCGGGCGCGGCCGGGTGGTGATGCGCGCCAAGTGCCATTTCGAGGACATCGACAAGGGCCAGCGCCAGTCCATCATCGTCGATGAGCTGCCCTACCAGGTGAACAAGAAAACGCTGCAGGAGCGCATGGCCGAGCTGGTCCACGAGAAAAAAATCGAGGGCATCAGCCACATTCAGGACGAGAGCGACAAGTCCGGCATGCGCCTGGTGATTGACCTCAAACGCGGCGAAGTGCCCGAAGTGGTACTGAACAATCTATACAAACAGACCCAGCTGCAGGACACCTTCGGCATCAACATGGTGGCGCTCATCAACGGCCAGCCCAAGCTGTGCAATTTGAAAGACCTGATTCAGGTGTTTCTGTCGCACCGGCGCGAAGTGGTCACGCGCCGCACAGTGTTCAATTTGCGCAAGGCGCGCGAGCGCGGCCATGTGCTCGAAGGCCTGGCCGTGGCGCTGGCCAACATTGACCAGTTCATCGCCATCATCCGCAACGCGCCGACGCCGCCCGTCGCTAGAGCCGAGCTGATGCAGCAGGCCTGGGACAGCGCCCTGGTGCGCGAGATGCTGACCCGCACGCGCGCCGATGGCGGCGTGGTCAACGCCGACGACTACCGCCCCGAAGCACTGGAAAAAGAATTCGGCATGGGCCAGGGCGGCCTGTACCGCCTGTCCGAAACCCAGTCCCAGGAAATCCTGCAAATGCGCCTGCAGCGCCTGACCGGCCTGGAGCAGGACAAAATCGTCGCCGAATACAAGGCGGTGATGGCCGAGATTGACGACTTTCTCGACATCCTGGCCCGGCCCGAGCGCGTCTCCGTCATCATTAGCGAAGAGCTGGACAAGATCAAACAGGAATTTGGCCAGACCAAGCTGGGTGCGCGGCGCAGCCACATTGAGCACAGCTCGTTCGATCTGAGCACCGAAGACCTGATCACGCCCACCGACATGGTGGTCACGCTCTCGCACACCGGCTACATCAAGAGCCAGCCGCTGTCCGAATACCGGGCGCAAAAGCGCGGCGGGCGCGGCAAACAGGCCACCGCCACCAAGGCCGATGACTGGGTCGATCAGCTGTTCATCGCCAACACACACGACTACATCCTGTGTTTTTCAGATCGGGGCCGCCTGTACTGGCTCAAGGTCTGGGAAGTGCCGACCGGCTCGCGCGGCTCGCGCGGGCGCCCGATTGTCAACATGTTTCCGCTGCAGGAAGGCGAAAAAATCACCGTCGTGCTGGCGCTGACGGGCGACAAACGCAGCTTCCCGGCCGATCAGTATGTCTTCATGGCCACGTCTATGGGCACGGTCAAGAAAACGCCGCTGACCGATTTCAGCAACCCGCGCAAGGCCGGCATCATTGCCGTGGACCTCGACGAGGGCGACTTCCTGATCGGCGCGGCGCTGACCGACGGCCAGCACGACGTGATGCTGTTCAGCGACGGCGGCAAGGCGGTGCGCTTTGACGAAAACGATGTGCGCCCCATGGGCCGCAACGCGCGCGGCGTGCGCGGCATGAATCTGGACGAAGGCCAGAGCGTCATCGCCATGCTGGTCGCCGAAGACGAGGCCCAAAGCGTGCTCACCGCCACCCAGAACGGCTACGGCAAGCGCACCTCCATCACCGAGCACACGCGCCACGGCCGGGGCACCAAGGGCATGATCGCCATCCAGCAAAGCGAGCGCAACGGCAAAGTCGTCGCCGCCACGCTGGTGCATGCCGACGATGAAATCATGCTCATCACCGACAAGGGCGTGCTGGTGCGCACCCGCGTCAGCGAAATCCGCGAACTGGGCCGCGCCACCCAGGGCGTGACGCTGATTGGCCTCGATGAAGGCTCCCAGCTCAGCGGCCTGCAGAGAATCGTGGAAAATGATGCCTCGCTGGACGATACCGACACCGATACTGACAAAGAGGCCGAAGCGGGCATCCCTGACGATGCCAGCACCGATGCCGCCAACCCCGAAAGCAATCCATGAAAAAACTGATCACCTCACTGGCCCTGGCTGGCCTTGCCTGCAGCACGGCGCTTCACGCCCAAACCGTGGACCCCAAAACCGAATGGGCTGCCAAAGTCGTCGCCCTTCAGCAAGGCCCGGAGCTGGAGCGACTGGTGTCCCAACTCGCTGGCAGCAGCACCCAGGAACTGATTGCCAACTGGGCGCCCAAGCTCGACGCCAATGTTGCCAAGGCCCAGCAGAAAAAAGTCTCGGAAGAGATGAATGCCGAGCTGAAAAAGTATGCCGATGACGCCAGCAAGATCATCAGCAAACAGGTCAGCAAAGTCAGCGCCGATGTGCTGGTGCCCGCTTATGCCGAGCGCTTCACGCTCGATGAGCTCAAGCAGATCGCCAGCTTTTTTGAGTCCCCAGCGATCAAAAAATACCAGACGACTGCGCCTGAACTGGGCAATCTTTTCATCCAGAAACTCGTTGACGCTTCGCGCGCCGACGTGGCTGCACGGGCCAAGCAGTTTGATGCCGCCGCGCTGAAAATTGTCGGCAGCAAACCGGCCAAGAAATGACGCGCCCGTTCAATTTTTCAGCCGGACCGGCCGTTCTGCCGGAAGAAGTCCTGCAACAAGCCGCTAGCGAAATGCTGGACTGGCACGGCAGCGGCATGAGCGTGATGGAAATGAGCCACCGGGGCAAGGAATTCATCTCGATTTACGCCCAGGCCGAAGCCGATTTCCGCGAACTGATGGCGGTTCCGCAGAACTTCAAAATCCTGTTCATGCAGGGTGGCGGCTTGGGCGAAAACGCCATCGTGCCGCTGAACCTGTCACGCGGCGGGGCCGCCGATTTTGTCGTGACCGGCAGCTGGAGCACCAAATCGCAAAAGGAAGCGCGCAAATACTGCGATGTGCAGATTGCCGCCAGCAACGAAGGCAGTAAACACACCAGCATCCCGGCGCCCGCCAGTTGGCAGCTGCGCGGGGACGCCAGCTATGTGCATGTCTGCACCAACGAAACCATTGACGGGCTGGAGTTTCACGAGCTGCCGGACCTCAAAGCGCTGGGCTGCGACGCGCCGCTGGTGATCGACTTTTCGTCCCATGTCGCCTCCCGCCCGGTGGACTGGTCGCGGGTCGGACTGGCCTTTGGCGGCGCGCAGAAAAACCTCGGCCCCGCTGGCGTGACGCTGGTCGTCGTGCGCGAAGACCTGCTCGGCCACGCGCTGGCCATTTGCCCCAGTGTCTTCAATTACAAGCTGGTGGCCGACAACGACTCGATGTACAACACGCCGCCGACGTACTCGATTTACATCGCGGGCCTGACCTTTCAGTGGCTCAAGCGCCAGCAGGAAGGCGAGGCAACCGGCATCGCGGCGATTGAAAAGCGCAATATCGCCAAAGCCCGGCTGCTGTACGACGCGATTGACAACTCCGCGCTGTACTTCAACCCGGTCAGCCAGGATTGCCGCTCGCGCATGAACGTGCCGTTTTTCCTGCGTGACGAATCGCGCAACGAAACGTTCCTGGCCGGCGCCAAAGCGCGCGGCCTGCTCCAGCTCAAGGGCCACAAGTCCGTCGGCGGCATGCGCGCCAGCATTTACAACGCCATGCCGCTGGCCGGTGTTGAAGCCTTAGTGCGCTACCTGCAAGAATTTGAACAAAAACACGCTTGAGACATGACCGCTAACCTCGCAGATTTACGCGTCCAGATTGACGCTTTGGACAAGGAATTGCTCACCCTCCTGAACCGCCGCGCGCTGCTGGCCGAGCAGGTGGGCGAAGTCAAAAAACGCGAGGGAACGCCTTTTTTCCGCCCTGACCGGGTCGCCCAGGTGATTGAAAAAATCCAGCAAGCCAACATGGGGCCGCTAAAAAACGAGCATGTCGCCGCCGTCTGGCGTGAAATCATGTCGGCCTGCCTGGCGCTGGAGTCGCCGATCCGGGTCGCCTACCTCGGCCCGGCGGGCACCTTCAGCGAACAAGCCATGCTGCAGTTTTTCGGCGCCAGCATCGAGCATGTGCCCTGCGCCACGATTGATGAAGTGTTCCGGGCCACGGCTGCGGGCAGCGCCAGTTACGGCGTGGTGCCGGTGGAAAACTCCACCGAGGGCATGGTCTCGCGCTCGCTCGACTTGTTGCTGCACTCGCCGCTGCACATCGTGGGTGAAGTCAGCCTGATGGTCAAACACAACCTGCTGCGGCTGTCGGACTCCCTGGAAAACATCGAGGCGGTATTTGCCCATCCGCAGGCGCTGGCCCAATGCCAGGGCTGGCTGAACACCCATTTGCCCCAGGTCGAGCGCCGGGCCGCCTCCAGCAATGCCGAGGGCGCGCGCCTGGCCACCACCAACCCGGCCTGGGCCGGCATCGCCAGCGAGCGCGCCGCCACCCAGTTCGCGCTGCACACGCCAGCCCACGCGATTCAGGATGACGCTTTCAACCGCACCCGTTTTGCCGTCATCTGCCTGCCGCAAACCCTGCCCGCGCCGCCCGCCTCCGGCAAGGATTGCACCAGCGTGGTGGTGTCCGTGCCGAATCGTCCCGGCGCCGTACACGACATTTTGGTGCCGCTGAAAAACCACGGCGTCTCCATGACCCGCTTTGAATCGCGCCCGGCCCGCTCCGGCCAGTGGGAATACTATTTCTACATCGATCTGCAAGGCCACCCCGCGCAGGAATCGGTCAAGGCCGCGCTAGCCGATCTGCAGCAGCTATGCGCCTTTTACAAAATTCTAGGCACCTACCCGATCAGCGACTGACCGCCCGCCAAAGCCGCCCGCAACAACAATAACGACAACAACTACGAATGCCATTCATGTTTGAACAACTCGGTCTCATCGGCTGCGGCCTGATGGGCGGCTCTTTCGCGCTGGCCCTTAAACGGGCCGGCCTGGTCAAGCGCGTCGTCGGCTACAGCAAATCGCCCTCAACGACCGAGCGGGCCCGCCTGATGGGCGTGATTGACGTGGAAGCGCCCTCAGCCCTGCTCGCCGTGTCGGGCGCCGATATCGTCTTGCTGGCTATTCCCGTGTCGGCCACCGAGGCGAGCCTGAAGTCCATCCGGCATCTGGTGGGGCGCAACACGCTGGTCATGGATGTAGGCTCGACCAAGTGCGATGTGGTGGAGGCGGCGCGGCGCGTGCTCAAGGAACATGTGGGCTCGTTTGTGCCCTGCCACCCCATCACCGGCAAGGAAGTCTCCGGCGTCGAGTCGGCGGATGCGGACCTGTACGCCGGCAAGCAGGTCATCATCACCCCGATTGAGCGCACCCTGACCGCCCAGCTCAAAAAGGCCACCGACCTCTGGACCGCGCTGGGCTGCCATGTGCTCAAGATGTCGCCCCAGGCGCATGACGCCGCTTACGCAGCCGTCAGCCATTTGCCGCATCTGGTCGCTTTTGCCCTGGTGAACGGCATCATCGAACAAGAGCAGGGCCGAGACTATCTGTCGCTGGCCGGGCCGGGTTTTCGCGACTTCACCCGCATTGCGGCCAGCGACCCCAAAATGTGGCGCGACATCCTGATGGCCAACCGCGAAGAGCTGCTGGCGCAGTCGAAAATTTTTCAGCACACGCTGCAGTATCTTGAAGAGTTGATTGCCAGCGGCGATGGCGACTCCCTGGAAGCCATGATCGGGCAAGCCAGCGACACACGCGCCAACTGGCGCATTGCTTCGCACCCTCACAGAAAACAATAAGCCCCGCCGCATGTTTGACATTGAATTCCTTGACATCCCGCCACTGAGCAGCGCTGGCGGCAGCGTGCGCCTGCCCGGCTCCAAAAGCATCTCCAACCGCGTCCTGCTGCTGGCGGCCCTGAGCCAGGGCCAAACCACCGTCCATGACCTGCTGGCCTCCGACGACACCGCCGTGATGCTGGCCGCGCTCAAGCAGCTCGGCTGCAGCGTCCAGCAGGACGGCGAAACCGCCGTCATCGGCGGCCTGGGCGGCCAGCTCGCAGCGCGCCAGGCCAAGCTCTTCATGGGCAATGCCGGCACCGCCATGCGCCCCCTGACGGCCGCGCTGGCCCTGCTCGGCGGCGAGTTTGAACTCTCAGGCGTGCCGCGCATGCACGAGCGCCCCATCGGCGACTTGGTCGATGCGCTACGCCAGCTCGGCTGCGGCATTGACTACCTCGGCAACGACGGCTTTCCGCCGCTACGCCTGTCGCCCGGAACGCTCAAGCTGGACGCACCGATCCGCGTGCGCGGCGACGTTTCCAGCCAGTTTTTGACCGCGCTGCTGATGGCGCTGCCGCTGGTGGCCCGGCAAGACATCCACATCGACGTGGTCGGCGAGCTGATTTCTCGCCCTTATATTGAAATCACGCTGAACCTGCTCCAGCGTTTCGGCATTGAAATCCAGCGCCAGGGCTGGCAGCGCTTTACCATTCCCGCCGGTGCCCGCTACCAGTCGCCGGGCGAGATTCACGTCGAGGGCGACGCATCTTCGGCCAGCTATTTCATCGCGCTCGGCGCCATCGCCCCGGCCAGCGCCGGGCGCGGCGCGCTGGAAATCAAGGGCGTGGGCGCCGACTCCATTCAGGGCGACATCCGTTTTATCGAAGCGGCCCGCCTGATGGGCGCGCAGATCGACAGCACGCCCAATTCATTGCGCATTTCGCGCGGCGCCTGGCCGCTCAAGGCGATTGACCTGGACTGCAACCACATTCCCGACGCCGCCATGACGCTGGCCGTGATGGCGCTGTACGCCGAGGGCACAACGACGCTGCGCAACATCGCCAGCTGGCGCGTCAAGGAAACCGACCGCCTCGCCGCCATGGCCTGCGAGCTGCAAAAGCTCGGCGCCAGCGTCGAAGAAGGCTTGGATTACCTGAAAATCACGCCGCCCGCGCAGCCAGGCAACTGGAAAACCGCCGCCATCCACACCTATGACGACCACCGCATCGCCATGTGTTTTTCGCTGGCCGCGTTCAATCCGGCGCAGTTGCCAATCCGCATTCTGGATCCCAAGTGCGTGGCCAAGACTTTTCCGGATTATTTTGAGGCGCTGTTTTCAGTCACCGAGGCGCAAACCGGGCAGATTCCGGTGCTGTGCATCGACGGCCCGACCGCCTCGGGCAAGGGCACGCTGGCCGCGCTCACCGCCCAGCATCTGGGCTACCACTTTCTCGATTCCGGCGCGCTCTACCGTTTGACGGCTTTTGCCGCCCAGCGCGCCGGTATTTCACTGGACGACGAAGCGGGTCTGGCGCAGATTGCGCGCGCCTTGCCGGTGCACTTTCAGGGCGAGCAGATTTTCCTCGGCAACGAAGACGTGTCGGACGCCATTCGCAGCGAAACCGCTGGCATGGCCGCCTCCAAAGTGTCGGCCTACGCGCAGGTGCGCGCTGCGCTGCTGGAGCTGCAGCACAGCTTTCAGCGCCTGCCCGGCCTGGTCGCCGATGGCCGGGATATGGGCACGGTGGTTTTCCCCGATGCACCGCTGAAAATCTACCTGACGGCCAGCGCCCTGCACCGCGCCGAGCGCCGGCATAAGCAATTGATTTCAAAGGGCAAAGCGACTACAATCGCCGCCATTCAACAGGATTTGCAAGCGCGCGACGCCCAGGACATGTCCCGGCAAGCCGCCCCGCTGAAACCTGCTGAGAATGCCCGGCTGCTGGACAACTCCGACCTGACGATTGAACAATCGCTGGATCAGGTGATTGGCTGGTGGCAGAGCACCCGGCCCTTCTGACGTTCAAGGCGTCCCGCTCATGGGACGCAGCCTCAGCAGGAACTTTTACCCAACCCGCAGCTTTATCACTCGTAAAGCGGCACCACCCAAATCACCGCAAGCAGCCCTCAAAACAATGGCAATCCCGCCATTGAAATCCTGTCTTGTGGCTTAGGAAACACATGTCCGAATCTTTTGCCGACCTATTCAACGAATCACTGCAACGCTCCGAAATGCGCTCCGGTGAAGTCATCACCGCCGAAGTGGTGCGCATTGATCACAACCACGTTGTTGTGAACGCTGGCCTCAAGTCCGAGGCTTACATTCCTCTTGAAGAATTCAAGAACGACCAGGGCGAAGTTGAAGTCCAGGTCGGCGATTTTGTTTCCGTCGCTATCGACTCCGTCGAAAACGGCTACGGCGACACCCTGCTGTCCCGCGACAAGGCCAAGCGCCTGGCTTCGTGGATGAGCCTGGAAAAAGCCCTGGAATCGGGCGAATTCGTCACCGGCCAGACCAGCGGCAAGGTCAAGGGCGGCCTGACCGTCCTGGTCAACGGCATCCGCGCCTTCCTGCCCGGCTCGCTGATCGACACCCGCCCCATCAAGGACTTGTCTCCGTACGAGAACAAGACCATGGAATTCAAGGTCATCAAGCTCGATCGCAAGCGCAACAACGTGGTGCTGAGCCGCCGCGCCGTGGTCGAAGCCAGCATGGGCGAAGAGCGCGCCAAGCTGATGGAGACGCTGCGCGAAGGCGCGATCGTCCACGGCGTGGTGAAGAACATCACCGAGTACGGCGCGTTCGTCGACCTCGGCGGCATCGACGGCCTGCTGCACATCACCGACATGGCCTGGCGCCGTGTCCGCCAC
>JBBRWN010000022.1:0-52532 GCA_038249155.1 Burkholderiales bacterium
CTTCGCGGATCGTGCGCTTTCCACGCGCCAGCAGCTTGATGACGGCCTGCTCGACAAAGGCTTCGGAATAGTTTGTTTTCATGAGTTTGTATGCATCTAAAAAGGATTTTTAGAGGCGACAACTAGTCTGACACAGGGGGGTGGTGGGCTCGATGAATCTGGACCTGCGCTCACAGCTGCAAAACAGCGAAGTGGCCATCGTCATCCGCAACCGGGCGCTGTCGGCAGAGGCCACGCGCATGATCGAGCCTGCCCTGGCAAGAGGCGCCTACCGAGTCGAACTGGTCAATGAAGAGCTGCTCTGGCGTGCGCCACAGGGCTCGGCGCTGAAGGACTCGACGAGCGAGCCGGATACGAGCCTGGGCCTGCGGCTCATTCTCAGGCTGCTCGGCCCGCTGGCGCCCGATGAGATGCTGTGAGCTGTTCGCCCCCTACTGATTGAGCTTGACCTGGTAGGTCACCGCCAGTTTCCCGCTGGCGGCGAGCGAGCCGTTAAAGGTCCACTGCACATTCCATGGCGTCCCCACGTTTGGAAGAAAACGGAAGAGCGTCAGGGTGAATTGGTACCGCCACCAAAATTCAACCTCTCCGGCGTACATCTGCGTCGTCTGCGAATCTATCGTAAATGAAATCCATCCAGCTCCAGTAGCGGGGAACCTTGCGGTCCAGGCGGTGTGGGGGATTTGACACCGTTACAGCTACCCAGGTTGTAGGAAGCAGCGAGGTGCCGTATACCGGCGACGTATCTGGCGGTGTTATGTCTCCTGACGCCGACGCGCCAATCTCCCAGACATTGTCTATTGAGCCCGACGTTTTTGACGCGCTCGTAGGGTTGCCGTTAAAAGCCCTGTTGAAGATGCTGCCATCACTCGAACAAGTGAGCGGCGTCAGCAGCGCCGCCTGAGCCGAACCGGCTGTCAGGAGCAGCAGCCAACCTAGAAAACTAGATTTGCATTATTGGGTGACAGCGGGCGAGGCGGTTGAAAAAGTGTTTTCATCAAACTTGAAACGCAGCCGCAGATAAGCGCCGCGCTGGGTGTAAGCCTCGCCAGCCATATCGGCGGCGCTAAAACCCTTGACGTTGTAGCCCACCGACAGCCACAGGTTTTTCCAGACCAGGTAACCGGCTTCAACGCCGACGGCGGTTTCAGTAGCGCCGTTGCCCCACATGCGGTAGGCCTGCAGCCCCAGGTCCAGGCGCTCAGTCATGTCCCAAGTGGAGCGAGCGCCCACAAGCTGAGTCAGCGAGCGGCTTTCCAGCCCCCCCGAACGGTCAGTCAGCCATTTGGCCGCGTAACGCCCGCTCATCAGCCAGTGGTGGCTGGGCTGCAGGTTCAGATGGGTCGAGGCAATCCACGACGACGCGTCGCGGTCCAGGCCAGCGCCCAGCGTGCTGTCCTGGTCGCGCTTGTACTCAATGCGGCCCAGCGCGTTCCACACATTGGTGTCCACCGGCCGGTAAGCCAGCCCGGACTGCGCCGTGACCAGCTTGCGCGCACCGCTGCCTGCAGCCAGATTAGTTTGCTGGTTGTACAGGGCGCGGTTGAGCAGCGTCCAGTCCGCATCGAGCTTGCGCGCCATCGCGGCGCTGAGCAGCCAGCTGCGCGAGGTGGCCGAGCTTTGCCACTGCACCTGCGCTGAGCCCTTCCAGTCAGCAGCGGCGGTGTAATCGACGCCCAAAGTCACGGCGCTGGAGTCGTTCACCACCACGCCGCCCAGCGGCTTGATGCGCTGCAGGCTGCCGGTCACCCCCAGCCCATTGTCCAGACGCCAGAGCCGGCGCAGACCGACAGACGCTTCGCTGGTGCGCCCGTTCTGGCTGCCGCCGATGCGGTACTCGTTGAACAGCTGCGTGCTGTCCGGCAGCTCGGTGGTGATGCCGGCCACCGTGGTGTCTTGGGAGACGGCGGGGTTGAGGCTGTAAATGCCCTTGAGGCTGTTGATAAAGTCGTGCCGCACATACAGCTTGGTGGTCGGATTGAAAGCGTAGTTGCCGCCCAGGCCAATTTCGCGCCCGCCGCTGCCGTCAATCGCGTATTCCGCCAGCCCATAAACATCGGCCTCGGGCAATCCGGGCACCGGCAGCGTCAGCTTGGCGCGGGCCGTGGTGATGCCGATCAGCTCGGTGGAGGTGGCCAGCCCGGCCGTCTGGGGGATCGAAGCCGCGCCGGGCGCGGTCACGGCGAACAAGGACGCATTCGCGCTGGAGCGGCTGTAGCGCAAGCCCGCTTCCAGCTTGGCGTTGCCCGGCAGACTGTGCTCCAGCCGAAGCTCGGCGCCGGCTTGCTCGGCGCCGGTGACGCTGCTGGAGGTTTTCAAGGCCTCGGCCACCAGGCGGTTTTTGTCATTCAGCGGAATACCGGCCTTAATTCCATACTCCGACTGGCCCGCCGACTGCGGGCTGTTCGGATTGGCAAAACCGGCGTCCGTATGCACGCCCCAGGCGCGAACCTGCAACTGCGCGCCGTCGTGGCGCAGCTCGACGCGCTGACCGGAGCCAGCGCCCTTCAAATCGGTGTTGCTGTGGGCGATTTCAGCGGTGGCCACCGTTTTCTCGCCCAGCTTGGCCGTCAGGTTCAGGCCGGCCAGACTTTGCTGGTTGACCGGATCGGCGTCGCGAATCAGCGTCGCGCCGAGAGTGATGTTCGGTGTCAGTTCAAACCTGGCGTCAGCCCCGGCCACGGAATGCTTCGGGCCGCCCGAATCCACCGAGTACGACACCCGGATAAACACCGGGTTCAGATCGGCATCAACGCTGGGCACCGGGCTCTTGAGCAGCAACTGACCGGTATAGGGTTCGAGCTCATAGTCGGTGAAAGCGGCCAGCGGCTCATCCTTGACGATGCGCGACTGCTGATTGCGGTCGCGGGTCAAAATATTCACCTGCTGGCTGTTGACCACGCCGCTGACATTGAGCCGGAACGGGCCGGAGGTGCCGTTGGCGCGGAACTCTTCGACCAGCTGGGTGCTGGAAGTGCGGCTGGCAAAGCCTTCGACGGTATAAGCGCCCTCCTGCCAGTGCGCCTTCACGCCGTTGAGGGCGCGCGAGTACTGCGTCAGCTGGCGCGCCGGATTGTCGCTCTGGGTGGTGTAGTCGCCCAGCAGCGCGTAGCTGGTGCCGTTTTGCACCATCACATACAGTTTTCCAGTGGACTGGGCATCAAAGCCGCGCGCCGACGAGTCGCCATACACCGGGTAAAACTGGTTCGGCTGAATGTCGCGAAACAGCGTGGTGTCCGAGGGCTTGTCCGAGTCGTAGGCCAGCGTCAGCAGCGTCGAGCCGAGCACCTTGCCTTTCAAAAAGAAGGCCGCGCGTGCCGCCGCATCGCCCTTGCCACCGGCAAAGCTGCGCGAAACGCTGCGGATCTGCTGCTCGAACACGTCGCCGCTCTGGGTCGGCTGGAGCGATGCCGGATTGAGGTTGCGCAGGTTGATCGTCCCCTCGATGACGCCGACGGCAATCATCGGGCGCAGATTGGGCACAAACTCGACCGGCGCCATACCGCTGATCATGCCGCTGGTCGCACCCAGCTCGCCCTTGCCCGGCTGGGCTGGTGGCAGCAGTTCAAAAACACCCTGACCGCCTTCGATGAACACCTGGGTTCCGGGCTGTTTCGGATCCAGATCAGGCGTTTGCCACTGGCCCAAGCTGGCCCTGAGCGTGACCTGCATGCGCGCCGTCACTGGCAGGCTCAGCGCATCGACCAGGCGGATGGTGACCGGCAGCGCCGTTGCGCCATCGGCCGCCGTCTGCTGCGGCGCCTCAATCAGCACCTGCGCCAGCGGGCCGGGCGCCAGCACCGTGATCTGCGTCTGGCCGCGCACATTGCCGAAAGGATCGGTCATGCGCACGTCCAGCGTGTTCAGCCCCGGCGCGAGATTGACGCCGATGTACTCCCAGGCCTGCGTTTTGGTTTTCTCCAGGCTGGTCTTCTTGCCGACCTGGGTGGCGGGCACAGGCTGGCCATTGACCGTGAGTTCAAAAGTGCCACCGAGCGGTCCCTTGACCTGAACACGGGTCTGGGCATTGGCCAAGACCTGGTCATGGCGCAGGTTGATGAAACCGACTTCCGGGCTCAGCTCGGGCAGCAAGTTTTCCAGCGGTTCGAGCTGGCTTTGCGCTGCACCCAGTGCGGCAGGAAGTTCTGGCGCTGGCAAAGACGAGGCGGCTGCATCCGGCAGATCAGGGGCGGGGCTGACGAGCGGACTGGGCAGCCCCTGAGCGCGAGGGCCATAAGGGCCGCCCACGTCACCAACGGCGCCCAGCGCCGCTGCGGAAGCGGGTGGCTGAACTGCCGATCCGGGCGTGGTGGTGGCGGGCAGCAGCTTGGCGGCGCCGCCACTGGCAGGCGAGCCGCCGGGCAGACCCAGGACGCCGCTGGCGGGCAGGGTGCGTCCATCCACCGCTGCCGCAGGGGTGGAAGAGGAAGATGGCAGCTGGCTGGCCGCCTGCAAAATTTCGGCAGGTGTGGTCAGCGCATTGCGGCGCGCGGCGATCTGCGCCCGGATGGCAGGCGTGCATTCGGCAATGGCGAAATCCGCCTTGTGCAGCTCGCCATACGTCAGGTCGGCAAACTGGCTGGACGGATCCAGGGCGTGGCGGTTATTGAGCACTTCCAGCGTGGCGCCCTTGAGCAGCGTGGTGCGGTCAAGCTTGACCACATGGGTGCGCGGGCTCAAGCCATAAAAGCTGTACTTGCCATCCTCGTCGGTGACAGCGTAAGTGCCATCCTCCAGGTAAAGGCGCACGCCGGGGATACCGGGCTCACCGACATCCTGAATGCCATTTTCAAGGCCATCCCGATGGCACTCGGCAAACACCTTGCCGATGATGTAAGCCTTCTGGGAGAACACCCCGCCCACGACCTGAACGCGGGCGCTGGAGCGATTGGACTTCTGGCTGCCGCTGACCGCCTGTGCTGTGTTGACGCCGTTGCCGCTCTGGCTGCCAGCGCCCAGGCGCAGGCGGTAGCTCAAGACCGGCTTGGCATCGACCGCCACATTGCCCAGCGCAAACTGCAGACTCGGGCCAGTCCCGCCCAACGGGTCGGCAAGCGGCGCGCCATCGAGCCGGGCCGAGCCGCGCACATAGGCGAAACCGGCGGGCAGGCTGTCGTTGACCACGGTGCCAGGCAGCGCCACGGCGGTGACGTTATTCAGTTTGACCGAGTAATCGACAAAGTCACCGACTTCGGCCGTGGTCTTGTTCGCCGTTTTCTGGATGAACAGCTCGCCGGTCGCGCCCGGATCAACCGGCACATCAAAGTACACCAGCTTCCTGGTCGCAGAGCTGACGAGGAAGGGATTGCCGTAAGAGCCTTGCGCATCAATTTGATGCCCCGGCAATTGCGCCAGCGGGGGAAGACTGGACGGAAAGGTGTAACCCGTCAGCGTGCTGATCCGCAGCTGGTAGGTGCTGTCGAGCACGATGGGGAAAATGAAATAGCCGTCAGCCCCCGTCACCACCTGGCTGGGCGCTGCCGTGAGGTCAACCTGAAATACCGTGGCTGGAGCGCCCGGATGGCCGCCATTGCCCTGGCCCGTCACGTCAATCAGCTGGACGGTCACGCCAGCAACGGGCTTGCCGGTGCGGCTGTCATACACCACGCCGCTGGGGTCGATCAGCAAGGTGGTGGTCGCCGAAACCGAGATACCGCCGCAGGAGGTGATGGTAGCGGTTAGCACATCGTCACGCAGCACCTCCAAGATACCGTTGCCTGAGGCCACAATATGCAAGGCCGCATTGGCCGTCGGGACATTGGGCAGAATGCGGAACAAGCCGGTGTTGGGTCCGGTCTCGATGCCGGTGTAGGTTTCCGTGTCCCCGGTGAGCTGGCTCACCAGCGTGATCGGCACGGTGCTAATCTGGGTGGGATTGGTATTGCAGCTTGCAGCGTCCGCCTGCACGAACAGGGGATTTCCGACCGTGTTCTGAACCGATGGCGTGGTGAAGGTCGGCCTGGTGAAAAAGTGGATGCTCACTGGATGCTCGGGCAGGGACAGCAGCACTGTATTGCTCGCCGTGCTCAATGGGGCGGCCTGATCAATCCAGTCTGCATAGGCGATGGCCGTGATCGTGCCGGCCGCGTTCGCATTGGTGGTCATGGAAAACTCACCCTGCAGGCTGCTCCCCCGAGGCAGGCTGGCAAGCCCCCATGCCACCGCATCCACATCTGCAGCGGCAGGCACGGCAGTCACATAGCTGTTGGCGGGCGCGCCCAGCACATGGTAGAGCGTTTGCGCCCCCGAAGTCGTAGAAGCCAGGGCCGCAGCAAATATCACATTGGCCGGGATGGGGATGCGCAGCACAAACAGGCTGGCAGGCATGCCGTTCAAGCTGATACTGACAGGGGCCGCCGTCGCACTGCTGTTATTCGACGCCGTGGCGGTCAAGCTGAACGTGCTTCCCGGCAGCGTGCTTGAAGCGGAAGCGGCCAGCGTCACCTGGACCGCCGCGCCGCTGGTCAGCGTCACCGTATCGATGTTTTTTGCCGTGGCGCCTTGCAGCTGGCTCACTGCGGCAATGACCAGCTGCGCAGTCTGTCCGGGCGCGCTGATGACGGGCGCTTGCGCCGTAATCAGCAAATTGGCGTGCGCCCCTGGCGCCAGCGAAACCGTGGCGCCAGCAGAAATGACAGGCTCGCCCGCATCGGCCTGGCCATTGCCATTGAGGTCGCGCACCACCTGCACATTGACAGGCGTGAAAGCGCCGCCCGGCGCAACGCTGGCGGTGACAAGGTAGGCGGTCAAGGCATTGCCAGTATTGGTCAGCACATGGCTGAGGGTGAACGGCGCGCCGCTGGCGATCAAGGCGGTCTGGTCAGCCGTCAGGGTCAGGGCTTCAAGGGCGCTCACGGCGATATCGACCGTATTGGATTTGAGCAGCACCGGCAGCCCGGAGACCAGGTCCACATAAGTGCCCGTTCCGGTGTTTTTGATGACAGTGCCAGCCGGCACGGGCGCAGCCTGCCCGGCCCCCACCCACAGCAGCAGGAAAAGGCACAGCAGCTTGGATAGCAGGCGGTGGAGCATGTAATAAGGCTTGTGCGTAGTAAAAGAGGACTGTGGGCAGGCGCTTTTCACAAGCCGCTGTCAGGGCGGACTGTGAAAAGCGGAGGAAGGCTTGCGCCCCCTCCGCCAGAAGTTCACACCGTGATTACTGGTCGAGCTTGACGCTGAAGATCACCACTGCGGTCTGGGCAGGCAGGAGCGTGCCGAGATTTGCACCGATCGCGCCGGTAGCGCCTACTGCTGGCGTAGTCGTTGCAGCAGTCGCAGCAGCAGCACCAATCTGCATAGTGGCCGTCGTGTTGATCGTCGTGAAAGTCGGGGTGCTGTCAGACACCACCACGAGAGTGGCATTGGCAGAGCCGACGTTGGTCGCGGTAATGCGGTAGTACACGCAGTCGCCGGGCTTGGCCGACAGGGTGCCGATACCATAGGTTCCTGGAGCAGCGCAGACGCCCGCAGTGCTGGTAGCCAGAGCCTGCTCTTTGACCAGGGTCAAGTTACCAGATATCACCGTGGTGCTGTCAACAGCCACTGTCGCAGCCGGTGCCGGTGCCAAGGCGAGGGTGTAGGTGCCTTGGCTGGTGGTAACCGTAACGCTGGTCGCATTCACAGAGCCGGGAACCGCGCCGCTAGGAGCAATCACCTTGTCGAAAATGGTCACAGACTGGCCGGGAGCCAGACCAGCAGCCAGAACAGCACTCAGATTTCCGGAGATCAACGGATCAGCGCCATCCAGCGCGCCATTGCCCGTACTCACTGCAGCAGCAACGCCACCGGTCAGACTGCCTGCGTCGAGGTAAAGCGTCGAAGTCCAGCCAGGCTGATTGTTGGCAGTTGCCAGCGCCAGGGCGCTGACCGCTGCATCACCTTCCAACACGTTACCGTTGTTGGTCAGCGTGTGGCTGTACACATACGAGCCGCCTGGGTAGGTTTGACCTGCGCCATTCGGTGTGATAGTGATGGAGCGCACGGCATTGACCGTGACGGCATCGCGAATCACGTCAACCACACCAGAGGTGGGCGACTGGGCGCGGAAATACAGGTCGCTGGTTCCTGCGGCAAAGCCTGCAGGCACCGTCACCACAGCGCAAACCGTCGCAGAACCACCAGCAGCCACGTTACCCGTGTTGATGATGCTGGCGCCTGTTGTGGAGCAAGTGCCCGTGCCGCCGTCAGCCTTGAAGGTCACCGTCCAGCCCGCAGGCAGGCCCAAGGTACCGCCGAAAACGAAGGCATTGTTGGCCGTCAGGTTGTAGCTGTCTGGCGATGGGCCGGTATTGTTGGTCACCAGGGTAAACGTCGTTGTCGTGCCTGGATTCGTGCTGTTGGTGACCTGTGCTGCGTCTCCAACCAGTCCAGCACCCACACCTGCCACACCACTGCCGCCGATAGGCGCATTGTTGGTCAAATCGACTGCGGCATTCGCAATGGTCGTCAGCGTGTCCGTGCCTGTTGATGACACGGTAGGATTAAACACCGAGGTTGCCGTTTTGGTGATGCTGAACGGGGCACCCGTGCTGGTGGCATTCGGTGGCAGTGTTGCCTTCAGAATCACGTCGTACGTTGCGCCAACAGCCATTGGACCGGTATCGATGACGCCATCGCCATTGGTATCGACCAGAGGGGTCAGGCCGCCGGTCTTGAACAGCTGGAAGGTGGTGCCAGCAGGGAAGTTGTTGGTTCCCAGCGTGATGTTGAAGGTGTCAACACCCGTACCGGTATTGGTCACCACGTTGGTGAAGCTGACCGTACTGCCAGGGTTGGCAGTAGGCGTAGCGGTCGGGCCGACCAAGGTCACGGCTGCAGTTTGCAGCACGGTGAACGGAACGGTATTGGAAGTTCCAGCAACCGTCGCAGCACCGTTGTTGTACGAAGTCGTCGCGGTATTGTTCAGCACGCTTGGTGCCACGCCCGCATTCACCGTCACCTGAAAGCTGATGGTGCCCGACTGGCCTGCCGTCACTTGACCCAGGGTTGCCACAAAGGTTTGGCCGGTGATCGAAGAAACCAGCGTATTGGGCGCAGTGCCTACCGATCCGATGGCATCGGTGGCGGGACCAGTCACGCTCCAGCGGGCCGTGCCAGCCTGGAAGGTCATGCCGGTAGGAATCACGTCGGTGATCGCCACAGCGGTGGCCGTGCTGTTACCCGTGTTCGTGTAGGTCAGGGTGTAGGTAGCCGTGGTTCCTGGCAAACCGTTCGCGACACTGATGCCCTTGGTCAAAGTCACCACCGCATTGGTGGTCACTGTGGTCACGTCGGTATTGAAAGCCGTCACCGCTGAGGTGAATGTGCTCGTTCCCGTCACCGTGATCGTATTCGTCTGCGTTGCCGTCGCCGTATTGGGCAAGGTGCCAACTGCGATCAGTTTGAACGAAGCGCCGGCAGCCAGAGGGCCGGTGGACGTGATGGCCGGGCCGGTTGGCGTGCCGCTGCCGTTGTCAGCAAAAAACTGCACGCCGGTCATGCTGAAACCGCCAGCATTGCTGCTGGTCAGGTTGAACGTGTCCGTGCCGTTACCCGTGTTGGTCAGGGTGTGCGGGTAATAGACCACGCTGCCCGGGGTGGCAGTCTGGGCGCCGTTGGCCGTCAGGGTCATGCTGGTGACCTGTGTGACCGTGGTGCTGACCACGTTAGAGGTCACGGTGCGCGGTGTCGCAGAAGCGTCGGTGTAGCTCGCTGAGGCCTGATTGCTGATAGATGCGCCAGCAGCGGGCGCTGCGGCGTGCGCGGCCATGCCGGTCAGCGCCAGCAAGACAGCCATAAACAATCCCACCATCCAGTGGGTAAAAGATTCGGGGAGCCGCAGCGGGTGCGGACTCTTGGGGGTGGCATACATGATGGATTTTTCTCCTGATTTCAAAGTAAAACAACAAACAAACAACGACCAACTAACAACGAACGGCCCAGCCAGCCACAGCTGACTTGTCCAAATTGGCATCACAGCCCGAATCTGCGGGCTGGCATAAGAGGCGGGGCTTAGGGCTTGGCGCCGGGGCTGACGGCAGGCGCGTCAATACGCACCCGCAGGCTGACCACGGTGTTGGCGCCTGCAGCCAAACTGCCGATTTCCCAACGCAAGGCGCGGTACTCGGCCAGCGGCACGGCTTCCTGGCGCTCTTTGCCATCAGGCTGTTTGACGGTCCGCATCAAGGGCATGGGTGCAAACCGGGTGCCGTCAGTTGAAGCCTGAGCCTGGGCTGGCTGGGCGCTGTCGGCGATAAAAGTTGTTCCAAGAGGAACAGGCACGGTGGCCTGCAATTTGTTCACGCCCGCAGCGCTGACGTTGCGGTAAGTGCCGCTGTACTCGATGACATCGCCCGGCTTGCCCTTGGTGGCGGGTTTGAGTACGGCTTTGCCCTCCAGCATTTCGACCTTTTGGGCGGTCAGGCTGGAGGTGACGGCTGGGCTTTGCGCCAGCGCCGCCTGTCCCAAGACAAGGCTGGCAGCAAAAAAACAAAGGCTCAAAATGGGTTTCATCGGGCAAGCATCCTGTGGTTGGGTTACGGATCAGACTCCAGGCGCCTACACGGCAGAGCCTGACACTCCGTAGCAAATATTTTTGCTTATTTGCGTTACGATTTTAGTGAAGTTTGTAAATTCATGTTGAATAACTATATATATCGACTTAATTGTAACAAAAAGCAGAAAATACAGAAAATACAGCCTCATTTCGTGAATTTGTTATCGAAAAATCATTGATAAATGATCAATTTTGGTGCCATTGAAGAATTTTTTTTGAAAAATTCACGGAAATCCATACCGACATCGAAACATGTTGTAACAACTTACTTCAGGCCGTTTTTCCCGGAAAATAGGCCTTTTGATGTAACGGGTCCTGCGTGACCCAGAGTAAGGAAAATCAAGATGGCCTGGACCCAAGCGCGACGCGCCCAAAAAATGAACCCCTCCGTGATCCGCGAGATCCTGAAAGTCACCGAGAAGCCCGGCATCATCAGCTTTGCTGGCGGCCTGCCCTCGCCCAAGACCTTTCCGGTCAGCGCCTTCAGCGCCGCCTGCGAAAAAGTGCTGCGCGAAGACGGCCATGCCGCGCTGCAATACGCCTCCAGCGAAGGCTATGCCCCCCTGCGCGAGATGGTCGCGGCCATGCTGCCCTGGGACGTGGACCCGGCGCTGGTCCTCATCACCACCGGCTCGCAGCAGGGGCTGGATCTGATCGCCAAGGTGCTGATTGACGAGGGCAGCCGGGTGCTGGTGGAAACACCCACTTACCTGGGCGCGCTGCAGGCCTTCACGCCGATGGAGCCCGAGATTGTCAGCGTGTGCTGCGACGACGAGGGCGTGGACATCGCCGACCTGGCCACCAAGGCACAGGACGCGCGCTTCTTTTATGTGCTGCCCAACTTCCAGAACCCCACCGGCCGCACCATGAGCGAAGCGCGCCGCGCCGCCCTGAGCCTGGAAGCCGCCCGCCTGGGCCTGCCGCTGGTCGAAGATAACCCCTACGGCGACCTGTGGTTTGACACGCCGCCGCCGTTGCCGCTGACGGCGCGCAACCCCGAGGGCTGCATTTACCTCGGCTCCTTCTCCAAGGTGCTGGCGCCGGGGCTGCGGCTGGGCTTTATGGTCGCGCCTGCGGCCATCTTCCCCAAGCTGCTGCAAGCCAAACAGGCCGCCGACCTGCACAGCCCCGGCTTCAACCAGCGCCTGGTGGCCGAGGTGATGAAGGACGGCTTTCTGGAGCGCCATGTGCCGACCATCCGCACGCTGTACCACGCCCAGCGCGACGCCATGCTGGCGGCCATGACGCGCGAAATGCCCGAGGGCGTCACCTGGAACACCCCGGCGGGCGGCATGTTTTTGTGGGTGCGCCTGCCCGAAGGCATGAGCGCCATCGGGCTGCTGCCCAGGGCCGTCGAGCGCAACGTGGCCTTTGTGCCGGGCTGGGCGTTTTATGCCGATCATGCGCAAGACCACACGCTGCGCCTGTCCTTCGTCACCGCCAGCGTGGCGCAGATCAACACCGGCATTGCCGCGCTGGCCGCCGCCATCCGCGAGATGCGCCGTGCATGAATAGCCGCCGCGAGACCCTGCCCCCAGGCCAGCGGCGGGCCTTTGCCGCGCCGCCCTTGAAGCGCTCGGCGCCCAGCCCGGCGCTGCTGGACAAAGTGCTGGCCGCGCTGGGCTTGAGATCAGATCAGGTTCTGGCGTTTCAAATGCTGGACAACGGGCCGCGCTGGCTGGCGCTGCTGCTTGACAACCCGGAAACAGTGCTGCAGCTCACGCCCGACCACCTGATCCTGTCCGATCTGCAGGTGCTGGTCGGCGTCGCCGCTTTTTATGCGCCGCCAGAGGCGCCGCCGCTGATTGGCCGCATCAACCGCGAAGCGCGGGCCTTTGGCCAGCAGGCAAACCGCGCCGTCATCGCCGATGCGCCGGATCTGGAAGTGCGCGCTTTTGCCGCCTGCATCGGCGTACCTGAAGACCCGGTCAGCGGCAGCCTCAATGCCAGCCTGGCCCAGTGGCTGATGGCCGAAGGCTACGCGCCCGAGCGCTACCAAGTCTCGCAAGGCCTCTGCGGGGGCCGGGCCGCTCAGCTATTCATTGAGCGCGACGCCAGCGGCCAGGTCTGGGTCGGCGGCGAATCGGTGACCTGTGTCGATGGACCGATGCCGCTGTGAAGACTCAGCGGGCCGCTGCGGCGCTGACGCGCCAGACGGCGTTGCCCACATCGTCGGCCACCAGCAGCGCGCCGCGCCCGTCCAGCGCCACGCCCACCGGCCGCCCGTAAGCATGGCCCTCGGGGCTTAAAAAACCCGTCAGCACATCGACCGGCAGGCCAGCAGGCTGGCCCTTGAAAAAGGGCACGAAAACCACCTTGTAGCCGCTCAGCGGCTTGCGGTTCCAGGAGCCATGCTCGCCGACAAAAGCGCCGCTGGCCAGCGCGGGCGCCAGCGCCTTGCCTTGCGAAAAAGCCAGCCCCAGCGGCGCCACATGCGCGCCCAGCGCATAGTCCGGCGCCAGCGCCTGCGCCACCAGATCGGGCCGGGGCGGCTTGACGCGCTCATCCACATGTGCTCCGTAGTAGCTGTAAGGCCAGCCGTAAAAGCCGCCGTCCTTCACCGAAGTCAGGTAGTCGGGCACCAGGTCGCTGCCAAGCTCGTCGCGCTCGTTGACCACGGTCCAGAGCGCGCCCGTCTCCGGCGCCCAGCCCAGGCCGTTCGGGTTGCGCAGGCCGCTGGCCAGCAGCCGGTGGCTGCCCGTGGCGATATCGACTTCCCAGATCGCGGCGCGGCCGGTTTCGGCTTGGAGGCCGTTTTCCGCCACATTGCTGTTCGAGCCGACGGTGACGTAGAGCTTGGCGCCGTCCGGGCTGGCGAGGATGTTTTTCGTCCAGTGGTGGTTGATCGGGCCGCCGGGCAGGTCCAGCAGTTTGACCGGCGCCGCCGTGATACGCGTCTGACCAGCCTCGTAGGCAAAGCGCAGCACCGCATCGGTATTGGCCACGTACAGCGTGCCGCCCACCAGCGCCATGCCGAAAGGCGAATTGAGGTTTTCCAGAAACACGCTGCGCGTCTCGGCCCGGCCATCGCCGTTGGCGTCGCGCAGCAAGATGATGCGATTCGCCGAGGGCACGGCGGCGCCGACGCGCCGCATCATTTTTTTCATGAACCAGCCCTTGATTCCTTGGCCGTCTTCAGGCCTGGGCGGCGCATTGGTTTCGGCCACCAGCACGTCGCCATTGGGCAGGGTGTAGAGCCAGCGTGGATGGTTCAGGCCGGAGGCAAAAGCCGTCACGCCCAAGCCGGGCATGGGCGTGGGCATCCGGCCTTCAGGCCAGCCCTGCGCCGGTGCGATGTTGACCGTCGGAAGCACGCTGGAGCGCGGCAGCGGCAAAACCGGATGCGGCCCCATGCCCGCCTCGGGCGCCAGCAAGGCGGTATCGCCGCAGGCCCCCAGCGCCAGCGTACAGAGCAGAGTTGCCAGAGCGCCCCTGAAAAAATTAAAAAAAACCAGCTGTGCCTGCATGATAAAACTCCTTCTCGTTCAAATCCTCAAGCCGTGCGCGCCAGAGCGTGCGCCTTGCTGCCCGCTCGCGGTGCAGCGCCTAAAACGCCGTACGCTGACGCAGCGTGTCCGGCGGCAACTGGTCAATTTCCACCAGCACGCGAGCCAGACTACGCCCCGCCGCCGCCAGCAGCGCCCGGCCCTTGTCAGCCGTGGCGACGGCTGCGTTGCCTGCCGCCCCGTGCGGGTTGTAGTCCTGCATCTGCCAGGCCAGCCTGGCGCTGCGGCCATCGCCGAGCAGGCTGAATTTTTCGGCCCGATCCTGTGAGGTGGAGTGAAAATTCTGCGCCTGACTCATGTCCACCAGCTCAGGCTTGAGCGCCAGCATCATTGACGTTTCGATGTCGCCCGCGTGGATGCCAAAGCGATGCTCGTCGGCGCTGAACTGCGCCGCCACCGACGCGCCCGCCTCGTCAAGCAGCGGCAAATTAAACCAGTTGACGCTGTACACCAGCATGCCCAGCCGGGCGCGCAAATCCCGCGCCACCACATCCAGCAGCCCGACCTGACCGCCGTGCGCGTTGAACAGCACCAGCTTCTTCACGCCCGTGGCCACCACCGATTCGGCAATGTCCGTCCACAGCCGGAGGATGGTTTCAGCTTTCAGCGTTAACGTGCCGGGAAAGCGCGTGTGCTCGGGGCTGAAACCGACCGCCTGCGTGGGCAGAAACAGTGCTGGCAGATCGTCCGGCAGATGCGGCAATGCGGCGGCAATCACGCCCTCGGCCAGCGTTGTATCGACATTCAGCGGCAGGTGCGGGCCATGCTGCTCAATCGCCGCCAGCGGCAGCACGGCGATGCAGCGCGCCAAGTCCAGCCGGGCAAAATCGGGGCTTTTCAGGTCCGCCCAGAAGCGGGGCAAGGCAGTGCAGGCAGGTTTTTTTATCGTCATCCGGGTATTTTCCAGCGGCGCCAGCCCGGCTGGCGTCCTGCCAGAGAATTTTTCAGACGGAACTTTTGCGGAAATTCTCAACGCCGCCTTTGAGCTTGTCCAGTGAGCGGCTGAACGATTCCTTGAACTGGCCCCAGGACTCCAGCGTGGCAGTCGTCAGCTCCGTCAGGCGCTGCTCGGCCTCGGCCAGATCGGCTTCGAGTTTTTTCACTTCCTCGCGAAGCTTGGCTTTGGTCTGGTCGCTAGACGCTTCGGCCTTTTCCTTGAAGCTGGCAATCGACGCCTTGAGCTCGTCCAGCTCCTTGCGGGCCGACTGGGTGAACTCGCCGCGCTCGCGCTCTTTGTCGGCGGCGCTGGGCTGGCCCGAGGCGGCCGCAGGCGGCTTGAGTTCCGGCTGGGGCTGCTTGAACTTGTCGCAGGAAACGCCCGCCACAGCCGCCACAAGAACCAGCCCCACAACTGACCAGGATTTTTTCATGATGACTCCTTCGGGAGAATAACGATGCACACAAGATTGGCTCGCTGAACGCCCGAATCTAGCCGCGCCGCCGCGCCCCTCCTTGCGCAACATCAATGCGCCCGCGAATGGCCGCCCGCCCTCAAGCCGCCGTTGCCTTTTAAAAGGCGTCGCGGTGGCTTTGCTGGCTGGCGTGGCGGCTTTGCCGTTGCGCGCCGCGCTGGCTGGCCCCGGCGGACGCGCTTTGGCGCTCGGCGCCCAGCAGGTCGGCCAGACAATGCGGCCTGCCGCGCGCGCCGCTGGCGCGGTAGTCCAGCAGCAGCGCGGCGCGCACTGGTTCAGCCTCCAAGCCGCGCTCGGCGGTGAGATGCTCAAACAGCACATCGACGAGCTTTTCCGGCGCGAATTCGTGGGTCTTGCCCGTCGTTTGCCAGAGCCAGTCGCTGAACGCCAGAAAATTCCAGAAGGCCGACACAGGCGCTTCTTCGGCTGAAGCAGCGCCGCCCAGCAGCAGGCCCAGCGCCTGCGAAAACCGCCCGGAATTGGCCAGCATTTCCCAGTAGCGGGCAAAGCGCTGGATGCGCTGCATCGCCGCAAAATCGACCGCGCCGGTCTGCAAAATCTGGTACGGCGGCTGCGGGTCATAGACCATCGCAAAGTGCGCCGTGTGCCGGGCTATCGGCGTGCCGCGCAGGCGCTTCAAAATGCCGAACTGGATTTCGTGCGGCCCGAGCGCGTACAGCCGGTCAAAGCCGTCGGCAAAGCTCTGCAGCGTCTCGCCGGGCAGGCCGAAAATCAGGTCGGCGTGGACATGCGCCTGGCTTTGACTGACCAGCCAGCGCAGGTTGTCGGCGGTTTTGTCGTTGTCCTGCTTGCGCGAAATGCGCTGCTGCACCTCGGGGTTAAAGCTCTGGATGCCGACTTCAAACTGCAGCGAGCCCGCCGGAAACTGCGCAATCAGCGCCTTAAGCCGCTCATGCAGGCTGTCGGGCACGACTTCAAAATGCACAAACAATGGCGGCGCGGCGCCGGCCGCATCGTCCCGCATCCGGTCCAGGAAAAACTGCAGGATGCGGACGGAAAAATCCACCTTCAGGTTGAACGTGCGATCAACAAACTTGAAATTGCGCGCCCCGCGCCGATACAGCGCCGCCATCTCGGCCATGAAGCCGTCCAGCTCGAAGGCCCAGGCGGTCTTGTCCAGCGAGCTGAGGCAAAACTCACATTTAAATGGGCAGCCGCGTGAGGCTTCGACATAGAGCAATCGCTTGGCCAGATCCTGATCGGTGTATTCGCGGTAGGGCAGCGCAAGTTCGCTAAGTGCTGGCTGCTCGCCGGGGCTGATTTTCATCAGCGGCGCCGGGCCGTCGAGCAGGGCGCGGCACAGTCTGGGAAAGCTGACATCGCCCCAGCCGGTGATGACATGGTCGGCGAGGCGGCAAATTTCCTGCTCGCCCGTTTCAAAACTGACTTCCGGCCCGCCGAGGACGATTTTGATGTCCGGGCGCAGCGCCTTGAGCAGGCGCACCAGCTGCGTGGTTTCGACCACGTTCCAGATGTACACGCCCAGGCCGATCACGCGGGGCGCCAGCGCCAGCAGCTCCTCGGCAATTTGAACCGGGCGCTGGCCGATGGTGAATTCGCGCAATTGCGTGCGCGCGCGCAGGCCGGGGCCGCCGTGCAAGTCCATGTTGGCCAGCAGGCAGCGCAGGCCGAGCGAGGCGTGAATGTATTTGGCGTTGAGCGTGGCCAGAACGATGGCGGGCGGGGTGGCGGCGGGGAAAAAATCCATGCCGGTATTATCCAGACGATGACAAGCCCTGTAATAAACGACGATGCGACCTAGAAACTCAACCGGTGACTCCTTCTTCGCCTGGGAAGGCGACACGCTGGTGGTCAACGTTCTGGGCAAGCCCAGCGCCAGCAAGGACGCCATCGGCAAGCCCAAGGGCACGCAGCTCAAGATCAGCGTGACCGCCGCGCCGCTCAACGGCAAGGCGACCGACCACATGGTGCGCTTTCTGGCGCCGCTGTTTGGCGTGGCGGTGGCCGACATCGAGGTGGTGTTCGGCCAGGAAAACGTCAACAAGCAGCTGCGCATCAAGGCGCCGAAAAAGCTGCCATCGGTGTTCACGCCAGCGCCCACACCGGAACTAAAGGCGCCAGCGCCGCTCAGATCACGATGAATTTCCAACGTTTTGTCACAGCTATTTGTTTAACGCTGGCCTGCGCCCTGCCTGCGGGGGCGGGGGCGCAAAACGGCCCGCTTTTTCCGGCGGGCGGCGCAGCGGGCAGCGCGGTCGTCAGCACCGCGCAGGTGCGCGCCGAGCTGCTGGCCTGGGCGCCCGAGGGCGTGGAGGCGGGCAAGCCGGTCTGGCTGGGCCTGCAGCTAGTACACCAGCCGCAATGGCACACCTACTGGAAAAATTCCGGCGACTCGGGCCTGCCGACGCAGCTCGACTGGCAACTGCCCGCTGGCATCACGGCGGGCGAGATCGCCTGGCCGACGCCGAAAAAAATCCCCATCGGCACGCTGGCCAATTACGGCTATGAAGGCACGGTGCTGCTGCCGGTGCCACTGACGATTGCGCCCGGCTTCAGCGCCGCCCAGCTGGACGTGAAACTGAAAGCGTCGTGGCTGGTCTGCCGCAAGGAATGCATTCCGCAGGAGGGCGATTTTGCGCTGCGCCTTCCTGTCAACAGCTCGACGGCGGCCAGCGGCGCGCTGTTTCAGGCAACGTTTGACGCCACGCCCAAAGCGCTGCCTACGGGAGCGAGCCAGATGGACATCAGCGGCCAGACTTTGACGGTGTCGCTGGCCGGTCTGCCCGCCGCGCTGCAGGGTAAAACACTGGCCTTATTCCCGGAAACCGCCAGCATCGTGGAACCCGCCGCGCCTTGGCAGCAGGCCTGGCAGGGCGCGCTGTGGACGGCGCAACTGCCGGTATCAAGCCAGCGCAGCGACAGCCCGAATCACCTGCCGCTGGTGCTGGCGCTCGATGGCACGGCTTACCGCATCGACGCGCCGATTCGGGGCAGCTGGCCCGCCACCGCCGCGCCCGCCGTGGTCTCGCCCGCGCTGGAAGCGGCGCTGAAGGCCAATGCCGCCAGTGCGGCTGGCGCGGCGCCCGCCGCGCTCTCAGCCGGGGCTTCTGCCAGCGCCTCTTCCGGGCTGGCAGAAGCCCCGGCCAGCGCGCCCGCGCTGGGCCTGCTGGCCGCGCTGATAGGCGCGCTGCTAGGCGGGCTGATCCTGAACCTGATGCCCTGCGTGTTTCCGGTGCTGGCGATCAAAATGGTGGGCTTTGTGCATGTGAAAGACCAAGCGACGCGTCTGGCTACTGGCCTGGCTTACACGGCGGGCGTGGTGCTGTCGTTTCTGGCGCTGGGCGCGCTGCTGCTCGGCCTGCGGGCGGCGGGCGAGCAGCTCGGCTGGGGCTTTCAATTGCAAAACCCGGCGGTGGTGGCGGCGCTGGCGGCGCTGTTCACGCTGCTGGGGCTGAATCTGGCCGGGCTGTTTGATTTCGGCAATCTCCTGCCGCTGCGCGTCATCAATCTGCAGGCAAAAAATCCGGGCATCAATGCGTTTTTGTCCGGCGTGCTGGCCACCGCCGTGGCCTCGCCCTGCACCGCGCCGTTTATGGGCGCGTCGCTGGGTTACGCCGTCGGCCTGCCTGCGCTGCAGGCGCTGGCGGTGTTTGGCAGCATCGGACTGGGCATGGCGATTCCTTATTTACTCGCCAGCGCCGTGCCCGCCGTGGCCCGCGCGCTGCCGCGCCCCGGCGCCTGGATGGTGACGTTCAAGCAGCTAATGGCGTTTCCGATGTTCGCCACCGTCGTCTGGCTGGTCTGGGTGCTGGGTCAGCAAAGCGGCATCAACGGCGTCGGCGCGCTGCTGGCGCTGCTGGTGCTGCTGGCGCTGGCGGTCTGGTCGCTGGGGCTGCGCGGCCTGCCGCGCCGGTTGCTGGCGACGGTTTCAATTGCGCTGTGCATGCTCGGGCTGTGGGCCATCGGCCCGAATATCACCACGGCAGCCAGCCTGCCAGCGGCGGCGTCTGATAGGGCCACTACTGCAGGCGCAGCTTCAGCTTCAGCCGCAACCCCGGCGCGCTGGCAGGACTGGCAGCCAGGCCGCGTCGGCGAGTTGACGGCGCAGGGCCAGAGCGTGTTTGTCGATTTCACCGCCGCCTGGTGCGTGACCTGCCAGTACAACAAAAAAACCACGCTGGCCAACGCCGACGTGCTGGCCGACATGGCGGCAAAAAACGTCGCCCTGCTGCGCGCCGACTGGACCCGGCGCGACCCGGCCGTCACCGCCGCGCTGGCCGAACTGGGCCGCAGCGGCGTGCCGGTGTATGTGCTTTACCAGAGCGGCCACGCGCCGGTGCTGCTGTCGGAAATCCTGTCCGTCAGCGATGTCCGGGCGGCTCTAGCCAGATTGTGACCCGTGATTTGACCCGGCGGCCACCCGCTATAACAACCCAGAAAGAGACACCGATGAATTCCGTTCTTCACGCCAAGCGTATTCCATACATTCTTCGTCACTATCGCACCATTGCCGTGGTGGGTCTGTCACCCAAGCCGCACCGCGCCAGCTTTGATGTGGCCAACTACCTGCAAGGCAACGGCTACCGCATCATTCCAATCAACCCCAACGTCACCGAAGTGCTGGGCGAAAAAGCCTATGCCACGCTGCAGGAAGCCGCCCAGCACGAGAGCATTGATCTGGTGGACTGCTTTCGCAACAGCGAGGACATTCCGCCCATCGTCGAGGAAGCCATCGCCATCGGCGCCAAGGCGCTGTGGATGCAGCTGGGCGTGAGCAACGCCGAAGCCGCCGCCAAAGCCGAGGCCGCTGGCCTGCTGGTGGTTCAAGACCGCTGCATCAAGATTGACCACCGGGTGCTGCTGTCCAGCGGCGAACTGGAACTGCGGCCAGCCTGACGGCTACGCTGCTTGGGTAGCCGGAAGCGGCGGCGGGGCTTTGACGGCCTTGCCGTGCTCCAGCAGAAAGATCAGCTCTTTGACGGTGCCCACCATCACCGCCCGGTCCCGCGTCGGGTGGTCGGCAAAATGCACCGTGGTGTTGCCAATATGCACCAGTCCCTCGCCGTAAGTTACCGACAGGCGGTACTCAGTCATCAGCGGGCCGCAGGCGCGCCAGTCGCGCGTCCACTGCGGCAGGCGCTGGTTGCCCGCCCAGAGCGTTCCGGCGCTTTCGTAGCATTCCTCGATATGCTGATGGCCGAGCAGCTGCGCCAGATGGCGCTCCTTGGCAAGGCAGCTGCGAAAATATTCCTGGTCACTGATCTGCATGACAATTCCCTTTTCGTGTTGAAGAAAAAACCATAACTGCCATCCTAGAGCCGAAGCGGCGCGGCGGCCAGCCCGATCAACCCTAACCCCACCTGAGACAATCCCCCTCATGTTTGCACCCCTTCAAAACGACACCTTCCTGCGCGCCTGCCTGCGCCAGGCCACCGACTACACCCCCGTCTGGCTGATGCGCCAGGCCGGGCGCTACCTGCCCGAATACAAAGCCACCCGCGCCCAGGCCGGCAGCTTCATGGGGCTGGCCACCAACACCGACTACGCCACCGAAGTCACGCTGCAGCCGCTAGAGCGCTTTCCGCTGGACGCCGCCATCTTGTTCAGCGACATCCTGACGGTGCCCGACGCGATGGGCCTGGGCCTGTCGTTTCAATTGGGCGAAGGGCCAAAATTCGCCACGCCGATCCGCGACGAAGCGGCCGTCAACAAGCTAGAAGTGCCGGACATGAACAAGCTGCGCTACGTGTTCGACGCCGTCACGTCGATTCGCAAGGCGCTCAACGGCCGCGTGCCGCTGATCGGCTTTTCCGGCAGCCCGTGGACGCTGGCCTGCTACATGGTCGAAGGCGCCGGTTCTGACGACTACCGCCTGGTCAAGACCATGCTCTACCAGCGCCCGGATCTGATGCACAAGATGCTGGCCGTCAATGCCGACGCCGTCGCGCAGTACCTGAACGCGCAAATCGAAGCCGGTGCGCAGGCAGTGATGATTTTTGACAGCTGGGGCGGCGTGCTCGCCGATGCGGCTTTCAAAACCTTCAGCCTGGCCTACACCGCCAGAGTGCTGGCCCAGCTCAAGCGCGAGCACAACGGCGTCATCATTCCGCGCCTGGTCTTCACCAAAGGCGGCGGCCAGTGGCTGGAGTCGATGAAGCAGCTCGACTGCGAAGTGCTCGGCCTGGACTGGACCGTGAACCTGGCCAAAGCGCGCGCGCTGGTCGGCGAAAACGGCCCGAACGCCAAGGCGCTGCAAGGCAACCTCGACCCGAACGTGCTGTTTGCCAGCCCGGCGCAAATCGAAACTGAAGTCGCCGCCGTTTTGAACAGCTTCGGCGCGCCGCACATGGACAAGACACAAACCGGCCCAACGCAGATTTTCAATCTGGGCCACGGCATCAGCCAGTTCACGCCGCCCGAGAGCGTCGAAGCGCTGGTGCGCGCCGTGCATTCGCACTCGCGCAGCCTGCGCGCCAGCCGGGCTTGAAGAGCGACAGCCAGCGCCTGCCAACAGCGAAATTCTCCGGGGCAAATGGCGTGACTAGCACAAAAAAAGCTCCTTCTCCCGAGAGTTATGCACAAAAAAAGTTTGCTGCTGTGCGAAAGTCTGTGCTAGCGCCAGCCAGCCACCATCAAACCCATCGCTTTCGTAAGTGCTTGATTTATAAGGAAAGTTTAAATTGCCTGTTTAGCAGGCAGTTTAAGCAAGGCCTTGATTTACAAGGCTTTCCAGCACTTTCCCACAAGCTATCCACAAAGTTATCCACAGGAACACTGGATAACTTGAAGGCACGAAAAAACCCACTCTGTCACGTTAGCGCTGGCGCGGTTTTTCCAGCCTCGCGGCCTCTGGAGCGGGCGCTGTGAGCCACTGGCTGGAGGTCGTGGTGGCCGCGCCCGCGCACAGCGCCATCGCCGGGCCGCTGACCTACCGCAGCGCGTCCGCCCTCAGCCCCGGCACCTTGGTGCGTGTGCCGTTCGGGCGCCGCGAAGTGCTGGGCGTGGTCTGGAAGGCGCTGCCAGATGCGGGCGACATGGCGCCCGCCAGCATCCGCGACGTGGCCGGGGTGCTGGGCGGCCTGGCGCCGCTGTCGGCCAGTTGGCGCAAATTAATCACTTTTACCGCCCAGTATTACCAGCGCTCGCTCGGCGAAGTGGCGCTGGCAGCCCTGCCGCCGCAACTGCGCGAACTCACGCCCGAGCAGCTGGCGCGGCGCCTGAAACGCCCGGTCGCCGACACCAGCCACGCGCCCGGCGCGGCGGGGCTGGTCACGCTCACCGCGCAGCAGCTCAGCGCGCTGGCCGAGTTCAACGCCGAAAGCGAAGGCCAGCAACGCCCGGCGCTGCTGTTCGGCGCCACCGGCAGCGGCAAGACCGAGGTTTATTTGCGCGCCGCCGCCCAGGTACTGGACCAAGACCCGCAAGCGCAGGTGCTGGTGATGGTGCCCGAGATCAATTTGACGCCGCAGTTGCAAGCGCGTTTTGAAGCGCGCTTCGGCCATCTGGGCAAGGAGCGCGTCGTCGCGCTGCACAGCGGCCTCACGCCCGCCCAGCGTTTAAAAAGCTGGCTGGCCGCGCATGCGGGTCAGGCGCGGCTGGTGCTGGGCACGCGCATGGCGGTGCTGGCCTCCATCCCCCATCTGCGCCTGATCGTCGTCGATGAAGAGCACGACCCCAGCTACAAGCAGCAAGAAGGCGCACGCTACTCGGCCCGCGACCTGGCAATTTACCGCGCCAAGCTCGAAACGATGCAAACCCCGGAGGCGCCCAGCCCCTGCCGCGTGCTGCTCGGCTCGGCCACGCCCTCGCTGGAAAGCTGGCAGGCGACCCTCACCGGGCGCTACCAGCGCCTGGACATGAGCGAGCGCATCGGCAGCGCCGGAGCCGCCTTCCAGGGAAAACTGCCGACAGTGCGCCGTGTCGATATGAACCACCAGCCCAAGCGCTGCATCATCGCCCCGCCGCTGCTGGCCGCCATCGCCGAGCGCGTCGCGCGCGGCGAGCAGTCGCTGATTTTTCTGAACCGGCGCGGCTACGCCCCGGTGCTGGCCTGCCACGACTGCGACTGGAAAAGCGACTGCCCGCATTGCAGCGCCTACCGAGTCTTCCACAAAATCGACCGCACGCTGCGCTGCCACCACTGCGGTTTTACCGAGCGCGTGCCGCACGCCTGCCCGAACTGCGGCAACATCGACATCGCCCCGGTCGGGCGCGGCACCGAGCGGCTTGAAGAGCACCTGGCCGAACTGCTGGCCGGTGTCCAGCGCCCCGACGGCGGCCCGGTGCGCATCAGCCGCATCGACGCCGACAGCACCCGGCTCAAGGGCGCGCTCGAAGCGCAACTGGCCAGCGTGCATGAAGGCGAAATCGACGTGCTGGTCGGCACGCAGATGATTGCCAAGGGCCACGACTTCCGCCACATCACGCTGGTGGCGGCGATCAACCCGGACGGGGCTCTCTTTTCCAGCGACTTCCGCGCCGCTGAGCGTTTGTTTGGTCTGTTGATGCAGGCGGGCGGGCGCGCCGGGCGCGACGCCCGCCACAGCGCGGCCAGTGAGATGTGGGTGCAAACCTTTCACCCCGAGCATGCGCTGTTTGACGCCCTCAAGCGCCACGATTACCCGGATTTTGCCGAGCAGGAACTGGCCGAGCGCGAAGTCGCGGGCCTGTCGCCGTTTGGCTTTTCGGCGCTGCTACGCGCCGAGGCCAAAACGCAAGAAGTCGCACAAGGCTTTTTAAACGCCGCCGCGCTGGCCGCCCAGACGCAGCAACTGAGCGGCCACGAGCGGGTCACGCCCTACCCGGCCGTGCCGATGACCATCCAGCGCGTGGCCAACATCGAGCGCGCCCAGATGCTGGTCGAAAGCGCCTCGCGCATCGCGCTGCAGCGCTTTCTGGCCGCCTGGCAGCCACTGCTGTTTGAAACCCGGCGCCAGGCCGAGTTCAAAAGCCTGGTGCGCTGGGCCATCGACGTGGATCCGCTGGCGATTTGAAGGCCCGCTGACAATAGGGCCATGAACCGCAGCATTCTTTACGCCCTGCTCGCCGCTGTGCTGTTTGGTGCCAGCACACCTTTTGCCAAGCTGCTTATCGGCGATCTGTCTCCGGTGCTGCTGGGCGGGCTGCTGTACCTGGGCAGCGGCGTCGGGCTGGCGCTAGCTTGGCTGATCCGCGACCGGGACTGTAAGCCTTCCGGCCTGAGCCGCGCCGAGTGGCCCTGGCTGCTGGGCGCAATTTTCTTTGGCGGCGTCCTCGGCCCGGTGGCGCTGCTGTTTGGCCTGCGGCATGTGAGCGCATCGAGCGCATCGCTGCTGCTCAATCTGGAGGCGGTGCTGACGGCGGTGATTGCCTGGGTCGCCTTCAAGGAAAACGCCGACCGACGCATCGTGTTGGGCATGCTAGCCATCGTCGCGGGCGGCGTGGCGCTGTCCTGGCCTACGGGCAGCGCGGACAGCGCAGACCGGATCGGCCCGCTGGCGGTCGCGGCGGCCTGCCTGTGCTGGGCCATTGACAACAACCTGACTCGAAAAGTCTCGGCCTCCGACGCCCTGTTCATCGCGGGCAGCAAAGGCCTGATGGCGGGCGCGGTCAACACCGGCCTGGCGCTGGCGCTGGGGGCGGCCTGGCCGGGCGCGCTCACACTGCTGGCCACGGCGGCGGTCGGGCTGCTCGGCTACGGCGTCAGTCTGGTGCTATTTGTGCTGGCACTACGCGGTTTAGGCGCGGCACGGGCGGGCGCGTATTTTTCAACTGCACCCTTCATCGGCGCAGCGCTGGCACTGGGGCTGCTGGGCGAATCGACCACGCCCGCGTTCTGGCTGGCCAGCGGCTTCATGGGGCTGGGCATGTGGCTGCACCTGAGCGAGCAGCACGACCACACGCACGAAACGCTGGCGCACGCCCATCACCACCGGCATGACGCGCACCACCAGCATCCGCACGATCTGGCAGGCGAAGGCGGCGAGCCGCACGCGCACTGGCACGAACACACCGCCCTGGCGCACCGGCATCCCCACTTTCCCGACGACATCCACCACCGGCACGGGTACGGCCACTGAATGCGCAGCCTCGAACATCGGCAGCAGCTGAATTCGGGCCGTCATACTGCTATATTTTTAATAGCTTAAAACAACCACCCATCAAGCACTAGAGACCTATTTGGCATATAAAAAGCGTGCGGCGGCGTCAGACGACTTTGAGCGCCTCTTGGCTCAGGGGATGGGCGTCAGGATGACTTGGCGGTGCAGGCGCTCCACATCGGCGCTCTGGCACAGCCCGGTGCCCGTCGAGAGCACGGCGGCAGCGCCTGCGGCCATGCCGTAGCGAAACGCCTCCTCCACGTTAGCGCCCCGGTTCAAGGCCCAGACCATGCCGCCAACAAAGCTGTCGCCCGCGCCGATGGTGCTTTGCACCGTCACTGGAATCGGGCGGGCACGCCAGGCCTGATCTGCCGTGACGAGCAGCGCGCCGTCCTCGCCCAGCGACAGCGCCACGATCTGCGCCTGTCCGGCGTGAATGAGCTGCTGTGCCGCATCGCGCCATTGCGCTTGAGTCCCCAGCGGCTGGCCACTGAATTCACGCAGCTCGCGCAGGCTGGGCTTGACCAGATAAACGCCTTCAGCCAGCGCGGCGGCCAGCGCCGGACCCGAGGTGTCGAGTACCACGCGGCTGCCACGCGCTTTGGCCAGCCGGGCCAGCCGAGCATAAAAATCGTCCGGTACGCCCGGCGGCAAACTGCCGCTGGCCACCAGATACTGGGGCGCAGCGTCCAGATGGCTGACGTAGTCCAGGCACGCCTGCCACTCAAACGGTGCCACGTCGGGGCCGGGCAGCACAAAGCGAAAATCCAGGCCGCTGCTCGTTTCATGCACCGAAAAGCACTCACGCGTCTGGCCCGTAACACTCAAGCTGTGGCTGCGCACCTGCTCCTGATCGAGCAACTGCGCCAACTGCTGGCCGTTCAGTCCTCCAGCCAAGTACAGCGCCAGACAATCGCCACCGAGTCGCTGCACCACGCGGGCGACGTTGATACCACCGCCGCCGGGGTGAATATGGGCGGCGGCGCAGCGCAGCTTGTGGGTGTCTGCCACCTTGCTGACCGAGGTGGCCACGTCCAGGGCGGGATTGAGGGTGACGGTGAGAATATCAAGCATGGGCTGCATCGTAATGCAGCCGCTGCGCCCGGCGCGGCTACTGCCGGGCGCACGGGCGCTATTGGGTGATCTGCACGGTGTACATAGCCGCGCCGCTGGCATTGGGCGCCAGCGTTCCGGTGTAGGTAAAGCGCAGGTTGCCGGTGGCGCCCACTGCTGGCGCGGTGATGGTGCAGGCAGTCAGATTCAGCGGCAGCACACCGCAGCCCGCGCTGACAAACACGGTAAAGGCGGGCGTGGCGTCATTGACCACGATGGCCGACAGCGTGCCGCTGCTGACGTTGGTAAACGTCAGGGTGTAGGTCAGGTTGCTGCCGGGCGAAGCTGTGGTCTTGTCCACCGACTTGACCAGCGGCATGTCGGGCGTCTGACCGACAGTGGTCACATCGTAGTGGCTGATGCTGCTGCTGACTGTGCCGGAAACAAAGTTGGCAGTGATCGTCACTTTGTTCAGGGCATTGAGCGGCGCACCCAGCGGCACGAACTCCTTGACCAGCAAACACAAAGTCTGCCCAGCCGTCAGGCTGACCGAGCCGGTCAGCAGGGGTTCGCCGCCGTCAATGGCGCCGTTGCAGTTGCTGTCGCGGTAAATCACCTCATTCCACGTAAAAGATGAAGAAGTGGGCGCAGCAACGCTGCTCAGGCTAAAGCTAACCGTCCCGCCGATAGCCGCCGTAAAAGTATGCGGATAAAACACCACTGTGCCGGGCATGGCCGTCTGCACGCCGTCAATCAGGAACTGGCTGAGCTGGATGTCGGCAAAATTGACCCCGGTGTAGAAGCTGCCCAGGCTATGGGTAAAGGTCACGCTGTCGCTGGCTGGCGTGTAGCTGCCGCCCGTCGTGCCCGCTACGCCGCCGCTACTGAGGTAGCTGGCCGGATTGGTTTTGGTGATGACGATGCTGCCGCTGGCCGCTGCGGGTAGCCACAGCACGTAGTCGCCCAGCGCGCTACTGGTGGCGCTGTCGCACGAGCCGCTGCAGCCGGCGCTGGTGGCCGTCAGAGTCGCGCCGCTCAGGCCAAGCTCACTGCCGTTTTGAATGGCATCGACCGCCGTGCCGCCGCCCGCGCCGCTATCGACAAACACGCGTCCACTGAGCTTGCTGCCGTTGTAGAGACCGAAATCTTGATTTTGCAAATCCAGCGTACCCACCGTCACATTGAGTTGCCCGCTACTCGGGGACATCAGGAGCCAGCCCGCTGGCGTGCTCGGTGTCGTGCTGGCCGTCGAGGCGTTGCCAGACACCACGAGGCAGTAACTGCCTGCCGCCACAGTAGCAAAGTTGTAAGTGCCAGTGGGCGCGTTGAGGGTTTGCACCGCCACAGCAGGCGCGGTGCAATTAAGAAACAGCTTGACGTAAGCCGTCGTGCCCGTGCTCCAGGACTCGCCCACATCGCGCGTGGTGTTGTGGTTGGTGTCGGCATAGAGCTGCCCGCTGACGTTAACGCCTGCGGCATTGACAGTCAGCGTGCTGCTCGCGCCTTGCGTGCTGGTGCCCATGGTGGTGGTGGACAGCACTGACGTGGTGTTGTTGTAAGCGCCGGGCATGCTGGCGGTCACATTTACGGTGACGGTGCAAGTGCCGCCCGCCAAAATGGTGCCGCCGTCCAGCCGCAAGCCGGGATTACCCGCCACGAGCGCGGTTCCCCCGGAGTTGCGCAAGGTAGCGCCAGTACAGGTCGTGCTCGCCGAGAGCGGACTGGCCAGCGTCATCGCGCCGGGCGAAGTCGGAAACACATCGGTGAAGGCCGTCGGCGAAAGCGTCATGTCCAAAGTGGTGCTGGTGTTAGTCAGGGTAATGGTCAGGGTGCTGGTGTTGCCCACCGTGATGGTGCTGGGGCTAAAGACTTTGCTGATCAGCGGCGTGGTGTACACGCTCAGCGTGGCCGTATTGCTGACTGGCCCGGCCCCCAGAGTCTGCGCAGTGGTCACGCCGCTGGTGGTGTTGGGGTTAGCTCCGGCCACGCTGCTGGTGACAGACACCGTCACCGTGCAGCTGCCCGCTGCAGGCAGCGTCAACCCCGTAAAGCTCAGGGCCGTGGCACCCGCGCTGAAGACATTGGCGCCGGCCCCCACGCAAGTGCCTCCCGCCGCACCCGCACTGGCAATGCTCATGTTCGTCAGGGCATCGGTAAATCCGGCACCGCTCAGGTCGGTGGCAACGTTGGTGTTGCTCAGCGTAAACGTCAGCAGCGACGTGCCCCCCGCAGTGATGAAGTCCGGCGTAAACAGCTTGCTGATAAGGGGCTGGTCGCGCACCGTCAGCGGCGCGCTGCCCACGCCTGCACTGGCACCGGCGATGGTGCCGCTGACGGTCGATGTGGTGTTGGTGTAGCTGCCCGCAACGCTGGCCGTCACGCCCACGGTGATGGTGCAGGTGCCGCCCGCCGCAATCGTCCCGCCGTTGACCTGAATGCCGATATCACCGGCATTGAGCGTTGCATTAGTGGAGTCTGTCACCGTGCTGGCCGCCCCGCCAGTGCTGCAGACGCTGGTGGTGCTGAGCGGACTGGCTACCTGCATCTGGCCAGGTGTCACCGGAAAAATATCGGTATAAGCCGCCGTAGTCGCCAGCGCCAGCGCAGTCGAGTTGGCGTTGCTGACCACGATGGTCATTGTGGTCGTTTCACCTGCGCCAATCGTCGAATGGTTAAATGACTTGGTGATGGCGGCAGGGGCCAGCACCGTCAGGTTGGCGGTATTACTGACGTTACCCGCCGTTCCGCCCGTCTGCGCCGTGGTGACGCCGCTGGTGGTATTGGGGTTGACGCCTGGCTTGCTGCTGGTGATATTGACCACCACCGTGCAACTGCCCGACCCCGGAATGGTCAGGCCGGTAAAGTTCAGCGCCGTCTGCCCGGCAGAAAACAAATTTCCGCTCGCACCCGTGCAGGTGCCGCTTGCTGCGCCAGGGGTGGCAATGCTCATATTGACCAGGTTATCGGTAAACGTGCCGCTGGTCATTGCAGTGGCATTGCTGTTGGTCAGCGTGAATGTCAGCGTGGTGCTACCCCCCGAGGCGATGGGGCTGGTGCCAAAAGCCTTGGCAATAGTCGGCACATTAACCACCACCAAATTGGCAGTGGCCGGATCGGGGTTGGTGCTGCCCTCAAGCGTTGTGATGGCACCAGCTGTAATGGTGTTGGTATAAGTCCCCGTGGCCGCCGCCGTCACGGGCACGCTCATGGTGCAAATGGAGTTGGCACCCAATGTTCCACCAGCAAGCACCACGGTACTGCCGCCGACCGTCGCCGTCAAAGTGCCGCCGCAGGTATTGGTCGTGGCACCCGCCGCCACTTTCACGCCCGCTGGCAAGGTGTCGGTAAAGCCCGCCTGATTGCGCACCACATCGTTGGTGTTAAACAGCGTCAGAAACAGCGTGGAGGTGCCATTGACAGAAATATTAGACGGACTGAAGTACTTGGAAATACCCACATTGCGCAACACCGTCAGGGTGGCGCTGGGGCTGTTGCTGTTGGTGGCCAACTGAGATGAACCTATGGACGAGGCCGCAATGGTGTTGGTCAGGTTGCCTTCCAGATAGGACGACACATTCACGCCCAGGGTACAGGTGGTGTTAGCGGGAATGGTGGCACCCGAAAGGCTAAAGCTGGTTGCGCCCGGCGTACTGGTCGCCGACCCCACCGTACAAGAGCCGCTCAGCATCGTCGGATTGGGGTTGCTGGAAAGCACCATGCCGGTGGGGAAGTTGTCCGTCAGCGTAACCCCGCTCAGGGCCACAGAACCCACTGCAGTGTTATCCACCAGCAACTGCATCACGGAAACGCCGCCGCCATTGACAGTGGCCGGACTAAACGCCTTGTTCATGGTCACGTTGGTAGCCGTTGCCGATGAGACGGTCAGCGTCGCGGTGGGGCTGGTGGAGCAGGTATAGCCCTCTGTCGAAGTAGGCGCAGGCAGCGTGTTGGTCGTATTGCCAACAGCGGCGGGTGCATTGATATCCACGCTCACCGTACACGAAGTCGCCCCCGTCGGCAAAGAGCCATTGACCAACGACAAGCTGGTGCCACCGGCCCCCGCCGTCACCGTGCCGCCGCAGGTATTGACGATATTGGGCAGCGCCGCCACGGTTTGTCCGGTGGGCAGCGAGTCCGAAAAGGCCAGACCGCTAAACGCAGGCGCGTTGTTCGCATGCGTCAGCGTCACCGTCAGGGTCGTCAGCTTGCTCGGCCCGACCGATGCGGGGCTGTAAGCCTTGCCGCAGGTCAGCGAGGGCGTAACCGTTACAGAACTACTGACAGCCGCCAAGTTGCTGCCCTGACTGGTCTGCAAAGCGCCAATCTGAAGGGTATTGCTTTTGCTCCCGGCAGAAATTCCCGCCAGAGGAACTGCTGGCAAAGTAATGGTGCAACTGCCCGAAGCAGGAATGGAGCCCCCCGTCAGGGTGACGGAGGTGCTGCCCGGCACCGCGCTTAACGTGCTGCCCACGCAGGTGGTACTGGCCGCCGGGCTGCTGGCCACGACAAACTGACCGCCAGCATCCAGCGTGGTCAGGTTATCGGTAAAACTGGTGATCGTCGCAGCTGTCGGGTTATTGATGTTTTGCAGCGTGATGGTGAAGGTGGCGGTCTGCCCCTGCACCACGCTGGCGGGCGACACCGTTTTCGTCACCGTCGGCAAATGGGTCGTGAGAGTGGCACTCGCAGCGGCAGCGTTGTTGCCCTGATCGGTTGTCAGGGCAGCAGCGGCAATCGTATTGGTGTAGCTCGAGTTTTCTCCCACGCTGGACGGTATTTGTATCGGCACCAGGATCGTGCAATAACCCAATCCAGGAATGGTGCCCGTCGTCATGGTGATGCTTGTGGCGCCAGGCGCGGCACTGAGGTTGTTGCCTGCACAGGTGCTGCTGGCCGCAAAAGCGGAGGACACCGAAAACCCGGTCCCCATCGTGCTCAAAAGGTTATCGGTAAAAGCGCTGATGACAGCCGGGCTGTCAGAGGGGTTGGTCAGTGTGATGATCAGGGTGGTGTTTGGGCCTGGACCTGCCGTAGTGGGAGAAAACACCTTGCCAACGCTGGGCACAACCACCGTCAGGGTTGCAGGTGCCGTCGTGGCATTGGAGCCTGCCGAAGTGACCAGTGCGCCAACAGCAATCGTATTGGTGTAAGCGCCTGCCGTCACGGTGTCACCAACCAGCACGGGAACCGTGATGGTGCAACTGCCCGTAGCCGGAATCGTCCCTGCCGTCATGGTGATGCTGGTGCCTCCGGGCGCAGCGCTGAGATTGTGGCCCGCGCAAGTGCTGCTGGACGCTGGAGAGGGCGCCACCGTAAACGTGCCCAACATCGTGGTGAGGTTGTCGGTGAAAGAGGTGATGGTTGCGGCCGTCACCGCCGGATTCATCAGCGTGATGGTCAGGTTGCTGACCAGCCCCGCCGCCTGGGTGGTGGGAGAAAACGCCTTGCTCACGCTTGCCGCCGTCACGGCCAATGTTGCTACTTGATTGCCGCTGCTGGTGCCCCGGTTGGTGACCAATGCGCCGCCGGCAATGGTATTGGTATAAGAGCCGACAGGCGTACCGGTAAGAACCTGAATGGGCATGGTGATGGTGCAGTTTCCGTTCGCAGGAATGGTGCCGCCCGCCAGCGAAATCAGCGTCGTATTTTGCGTGGCTGTCAGCGTCCCGCCCGTGCAACTGGTTGTCGCCCCTGCGCCAATCGTAAAACCACCTGGCGCTCCCGCCATCGTGCTGAGGTTGTCGCTGAACGACGTAATGCTTGCCGCCGAAGACGAGGGGTTGGCCAAAGTAATCGTCAGAACACTGTTGCTGGACCCGACGGCCACTGATGCCGGCAAAAACGCCTTGGTCGCCTTGGGCAAAGCCACCGTCAGGGTGCCGGTTACCGCAGCGGTATTGCTGCCCAGATCGGTCACCAGCCCGCTGATTTGCACCTTGTTGTTTTTGCCGCCCGCCGTCAGGCCGCTGGAGGCCAGTTGAATCGGCACCGTGATCGTGCAGGTTCCCGGCGTGGTGGCCAATGTTGCCGCCGGAATGGTGCCGCTTGTCATGGTGATGGAGGTTGAACCCGCAACGGCCACAGGCGTACCGCCCGCGCAGGTCGTACTGGCCGCAGGCGACGCGGCCACTGTGAATCCGGCCCCCATAGTGGTAAGAAGGTCAGTGAATGAGCTAATGGTCGCGACTGAGCCAAACGGGTTACGCAGCGTGAGGGTCAGGGTGGACGTGCCGCCTGGCGCTTCTGTTGTAGGAGAAAAGGCTTTGGCGACAGCCACGACCGGCTGCGTGCCAGTCAGTGTGGTGCTGACGGGAGGGTAAGGCGTTGGCCCCGTGCTATCGCCAAAAGTGCCCGACATACTGTTGGTCTGGAGGCCTACCGTCGTGGTCACCACCTTGACAGTGACCGTACAGCTTCCTACTGAGCCAGTGCTAATGGCTGCCGCTGGAACCGTAGCCCCTGACAGGCTAATGCTGCCAGCACCCGCCGTTGCCGTCACCGAGCCGCCAGCGCAGGTAGTCGAAGCCGTTGGCGTAGCTGCCACCACCATCCCGGCCGGAAAGGAGTCCGTCAGTGTCACCCCGCTCAAAGCCGTCAGATTACGGTTTTGGAGCGTCAGCGTCAGCGTGGAAACAGCCACCCCGTTGGCCAAAATGGAGGTCGGAGCAAATACCTTGGTCAGGTTGCCGCCGGTCTGCACAGAAAAAATACTGCTGCTGATGGCCGCCGTATTGCTGGAGTTTTCCGTGCTGGTCACTGCGCCCACCCCAAGGGTGTTGGTCACTGAGCTGTTTTGAGCCACCGTTTTCACGCCCGTCACAGTAAATGTGACCGTGCAACTGCCAAGCCCTGCAATAGTCCCGCCACTCAAGCTGGCTGATCCCGCGCCCGCTGTGGCGGTCACGCTTGCGCCGCTACAGGTGCTGGAAGCCCCTGGCGCGGTAGCAATCGCCAGCCCCGTTGGCAAGGTATCGGTAAAAGAGACGTTGTTCAGGCTCTGGTTGTTGGGGTTGTTCAGCGTAATCGTCACAACGGATGTCCCCCCGCCATGAATGAAGCCAGTGCTGAAAGCCTTGGTGCCGGTCAGGGGCGCAGGCGCAGACACGGTCAGCGAAGCGGATGCCGCTTTGGGGTTGTTTCCCTGGTTGGTGGTAGTGACCGAGCCAGCAGCCATGGTGTCGATCTGCGTACCCGCTGTTGTGGCCTTCACCACCACCAGCAAGGTGCATTGCCCCGTTGTCGTGCCCACCGTCTGCGGCACAGACCCCCCTGAAAGCGAGAACGACCCAGCTCCCACCGTCGCCGTCAAGGTGCCTCCGCAATCGTTGCTCGTCACCGATTGCACAACGACCCCGGTTGGTAAGGTGTTCGTAAAGGCCAGCCCTGTCGCAATCGAGGTGGCCGAGTTGACCAGCGTCACATTCAGCGCTGCGGTCTGGTTGGTCAATATATTGATAGTGCCAAACGAAACGCTCACGTCCACCACGGCATACGCCGCGTTGGACAGCAGCATCAGCAGCAGCAGTAAAAACCGGCTAAAAAAAACCTTGGGAAGACGTAACAAGCGCATGGCATCTCAATCGGTGACAAGCCTCATTCGGGCCTGGGGGCTAACTGTCGGCATCAGTCTTACGCTATATTTTCAGGAGCTAAGCACATAAGTCTGATGGTTTCTAAAGAAAAAATAACAACTATTTACAAAACCAATTTTATTTCACACAAAGACCCGGTTGAGGCTTATTTTTGTAACCCTGCGCGGATCTGAACACAGAGACCCCCGATGGGCCGACAACCATTCTGACAAGCACGATGCACAGGCCGAACAGCCGCATGGGTGACTGGCTATGATGGCCGCTGCTTTTGGCACTTTGATTTCAGCGCGCCTTTTTGCGCCCCTCTTCGGTATCTGCCCGCATGTCCTCACCCCCGCCCGCCTCCGCCATCGCCCACGGCCTGAACCTGGCCCAGCAAGAAGCCGTCAACTACCTGCACGGCCCCTGCCTGGTGCTGGCCGGTGCCGGTTCGGGCAAGACGCGCGTCATCACGCACAAGATTGGCCGCCTGATCCAGATGGGCATGAAGCCCGAACAGATTGCCGCCATCACCTTCACGAACAAGGCCGCCGCCGAGATGCGCGAGCGCGCCAAAAGCCTGATCGGCAAGTCGGCCAAGGGCGTACTAATCTGCACTTTTCATGCGCTGGGTGTCCGTATGCTGCGCCAGGACGGGGCGGCGTTGGGGCTGAAACCGCAATTTTCGATTCTCGACAGCGACGACGTGACCAGCATTTTGAAAGACGCAGGCGCCAGCACCGACATGGCCACGGCGCGCCAGTGGCAATGGACCATCAGCGCCTGGAAAAATCAGGGTTTAAATGCCGCCCAGGCCGAAGCCCAGGCCAGCGGCGACGAGGAGCGGCTGGTGGCCCGCGTCATGGCTCACTACGAAGAGCGCCTGAGTGCTTACCAAAGCGTCGATTTTGACGATCTGATCAGCCTGCCGCTGAAATTGCTCCGGGAGCACGAAGCCGTGCGCGACAAATGGCAGGCGGCGCTCGGCCATGTGCTGGTCGATGAATACCAGGACACCAACGCCACCCAGTACGAAGTTTTAAAACTGCTCGTGGGTGAAAAAGGGCGCTTCACCGCCGTGGGCGACGATGACCAGTCGATCTACGGCTGGCGCGGCGCGACGCTGGACAATTTGAAAAAACTGCCACAAGACTTTCCGACGCTCAAAGTGGTCAAACTGGAGCAAAACTACCGCTCGACCAGCGCGATTTTGCGCGCCGCCAACAACGTCATCGGCCCCAACCCGAAGCTGTATCCCAAAACGCTGTTCAGCGAGTTGGGCGAAGGCGAGCCGGTGCGCGTCGTCGATTGCGACAGTGAAGAGCACGAGGCCGAGCGCGTCGTCGCCCGCATCCTGAGTCTGCGCGCCGAAGGCAGCTTGCAGGCCGAGAGCCAACAGCGCCGGGACTGGAAGGATTTTTGCGTGCTCTACCGCGCCAACCACATGGCCAAGCCGTTTGAAAAAGCGTTTCGCAAGGCGAACATTCCGTACAAGGTTTCGGGCGGGCAGAGCTTTTTCGACCGCGCCGAAATCAAGGATTTGTGCAGCTGGATGGTGCTGCTGAGCAACAACGACAACAACCCGGCCTTTATCCGCTCGGTCAACACGCCCAAGCGTGGCATAGGCCACACCACGCTGGCCGCGCTCAGCGCTTTTGCCGATGGTCGAAAAATCAGCCTGTTTGAGGCGCTGTTCAGTCACTCGCTGGGCGCGGCGCTGCCGCCCAAGGCGCTCGGCTCGCTGCAGGAGTTCGGCCGCTACGTCAACGACCTGGAATACCGCGCCAAACGCTGCATCGGCGCCGAAGACGCCCGCGCCTTCCTGAACGACTGGCTCAAGGAAATCGACTACGAAAAACACCTCTACGACGGCGAGGACAGCGAAAAAGTCGCAGCGGCGCGCTGGAGCAACGTGATGGATTTTTGCGACTGGGTGGCCCAGCGCTGCGGCGGCCAGATCGACGACAGCGCTGGCAGCGTGATGACGCGGGAAACCAAAACCATGCTCGAAGTGGTGCAGACGATTGCGCTGCTCTCGACCATCAGCGAGCGTGAGGGCGACCAAGATGTGGTGACGCTTTCGACGCTGCACGCCTCCAAGGGGCTGGAGTGGCCGCATGTGATGCTGGCCGGGGTCAACGAGGGGCTGCTGCCGTTCAAGCTCGAAGACGACGACGGCGAGAACACCAACAGCATCGCGCTGCGCCTGCAGGAAGAGCGCCGCCTGATGTACGTGGGCATCACCCGCGCCCAGCGCACGCTGGCGGTGAACTGGCTGCGCCGGCGCAAAAAAGGCCGCGACATGATTGCCGGTGTGCCCAGCCGCTTTATCGCCGAAATGGCGCTGGACCAAGCCACTGTCAAGGAAGACCCGCGTGCCAAGCTCAAGGCGCTGCGCGCAGAATTCGCCCAAAAATCAGCCGATGCCAAAGCAGCAGCGGCGGCGAACCGGTACTGAGCCGCCAGTCCTGATTGTTTTCAGGGCGCGGGCGGCGGGCGCTTGCTGTCCTGGCCCAGCACTTCATAGCTGGCGATGACATCAAACAGCTCCTCATCAATGGAACTCTGGCGCAGGCGGTGAAAGCGGCCTTGAAAATCGGCCAGCAGTTCGTCGATGTTTTTATCGGCCCGCTCCATCGCCGCCAGTCGGCTGGCGTTTTCGCTGGAGAGGGATTCGGCGCAGGCGCGAAACAGCGAAATAAACAGGTATTCGCGGATCAGGGCGCGCAGCGCCAGCGCCCCCTGCATCAGCTGCGGCAAATGGCTCGTGGGCCAGCGTCCCCCGGCCAGCGTTTGCTGCCACTGGGCATCGAGCGGCAGCAGGCGCTGGCGCACCGGCGCATACACGCCGGTGGCATTCTGGCGGTTGTGAAAAACATAGACGCTGGCATCACTATCGAGGCTGCGCCTGGCCTGCAGCTCAAGCTCAATCTGTCCGACCAGCGGCGTGATGGCCTGGACCGAAGCGGGCACATTAAACAGCCCTTGCAGCGGCAAGCCCGCCTCCAGCAGCCGCGTATGCACCCGCTCGCCAACGGCCCAAACCTGACAAGGCCCAGGCTGCGCAGCCAGCGTTTCAAGGGCACAGTCGGCCACCCGGTCATTGAACTGGCCGACCAGCCCCTGATCCGAACCGAACACAATCACGGCGCATCCCGCCGGGGCTTGAGCGCCCGTCTTTAACGCGGCGGGCGGATGCTGGCGAAAACACACGCCCAAGCCCAGCTCCACCGTGCGGCTGTAATCGGCCAGCGCCCGCAGCGATTGCTCGTACTGCCCGATGCTGGAGGCGGCTAGCGCTTTCATCGTGCGCACCACCGACTGCAGATCACTGGCGCTGCTGATCTTGCGCTGCAAGCTGGCGCTACCCTCGCTCATTGGGGCGCGCCGGGTTGGACCTGAAAGGGCGCCAGCGTCTGACGGGCCAGCGCCATCAGGGTTTCGCGGTCTTCGTCGCTGAGCTTGTCCACCTGCGCAAGGCGCTGGCACAGCGCGGGCGCCAGCGCCGCTGCCGCCGCCTGCAGCGCTTGAGCGGCGTCAGCCATCTGCGCCAGCGCCACCGCGTCAAAAAGCCCGTCCGACAGGGCCAGCAGTTTGACAATTTGCGCGGGCACCGACACCGGCGAAGACGCGGGCTGCTTCAGGCAGGCGCGGATGCGCCGCCCGTGCTCAATCACCCGATGCGTGTCCTCATCGAGCCGGGCGCCGAAACGGGCAAAGGTTTCCAGCTCCTCGAACTGCGCATAAGCCAGCTTGAGATCGCCCGCCACCGCCCGGTAAGCGGCCCGCTGCGCCTTGCCGCCGACGCGGGAAACCGATTTACCCACATCGACGGCGGGCAAAACCCCCAGCTCAAACAGCGCCGGAGACAGGTAAATCTGGCCATCGGTGATCGAAATCAGGTTGGTCGGAATATAGGCCGACATGTTTTGCGCCTCGGTCTCGATAATCGGCAGGGCCGTCAGCGAGCCGCCGCCGCGCTCCGGGCGCAGGTGCGTGGCGCGCTCCAGCAGGCGCGAATGGATGTAGAAAATGTCGCCCGGAAAGGCTTCCCGGCCAGGCGGGCGGCGCAGCAGCAGCGACAGCTCGCGGTAGGCGCGCGCATGCTGGGTCAGGTCGTCATAGACGATGAGCACATCGCGCCCGGCTTCCATGAAGTGCTCGGCAATGCTGGTCGCCGCATAAGGCGCGATATAGGCCAGGCCGGGCGCATCGTTGCCCTCGGCGACGAGCACGACGGTGTAGTCGAGCGCGCCGTTTTCGCGCAGCACGGCCACCACCTTGGCCACGGCTGAAGCGCGCTGGCCGATGGCGCAATAGACGCACAACACATCCTGGCCGCGCTGGTTCAGGATGGTGTCGATGGCAATGCTGGTTTTGCCGGTCTGCCGGTCGCCCAGAATCAGCTCGCGCTGGCCGCGCCCGACGGGAATCAAGGCGTCAATCACCGTCAGGCCGGTCTGCAGCGGCACGGTAACCGGCGCGCGCTCCATGATGGGCGCGGCCGGGCGCTCAATCGGCAGGCGGCTGCGGCTGATGACCGGCCCCAGGCCATCGAGCGGCTGGCCCAGCGGATCAATGACGCGCCCGAGCAGGCCCTCGCCCACCGCCACGTCCATCACCCGGCCCGTGCGCCTGACCTCGTCGCCCGCTTTGAGCTGCCAGTAGTCGCCCAGCAGCACGACGCCAATTTCATCCTCATCGAGGTTAAAGGCAATGCCCGAGATGCCGCCGGGAAACAGCAGCAACTCCTCGGAACCGGCGCTGGCCAGGCCGCTGACCTTGACAATGCCGGTGGCCACGCTGGTGACGGTGCCGGTTTCGTGCGGCACCAGTTGCGCCCTGAAGGCTTGGCGCGCCTGGGCCAGGGCGTCAAAAGCATGGTCAAACACCTGCGGCAGACTGGGCAGTTCCGGCGTCATGGAGGAGATTTTTCAGGTTTTTCGGACGGCTTGGCGACTTGGGGGGCGCACTCTTCATGGATCAGCGTATCCACCGCCTGTTCGAGCGAGGCCAGGTAAGCGGCAATGCTCCAGGTGAGTTTTTGGCCATTCACGCTCAGCTCGATGCCGCTGACCAGCGCGGGGGCGGTTTCAAAAGTCAGGGCAATTTCAGCGGCAAAAGCCTGGTTCAGCGCGCTTTGCAGGGCGGCGCGCTGCGCGGGCGCCAACGCGATGGTGCTGCGCACCAAAGCGGGGGCCGAAGCGGCTTGGAAAGCACCGGCCAGCGCGGCTTTGGCCGCTGCGTCCAACGCTTGCACACGGCTGATGAACACCTCGCAGATGCGCGCCTCCAGAGAACTGCCCGCCAGATCGGCCAGCACCCGGCCCGCAATGGCAAACACTTCCTGGCAGGCGCGCTGGCTCAGGGTCTGGTTGAACTGGCGGGCATCGCGCAGCAGGGTTTCCTGGCGCCGGGCGTTCAACGCGTCGGCGGCTTGGCGCGCCTGTTCGATGAGGCGCTGGCGCTCAGCGTCGGCATCCTCGGCCGCCTGACTGAGTAAAGCGGCGCGCTGCTGCTCAAACGCCTGGCGCTCGTGCTGGAGCTTTTCGCTGTCCTGCTGCGCCTGGGCTTTTTGGGCGTTGGCCTGCGCCACGCTCTGGGCGATGCGCTGCTCACGCGCATTGACCGCCTGCAAAATCGGCTGGTAGAGAAAGCGCTTCATCAGCCACACCAGCACCGCAAAATTAAGCGCCTGCGCCCCGACAGTGAACCAGTCAATCAGCATGGCTATTTTCCTGCTGCCTGGGTCATGAAGTGGTTCCAGAAGGGGTTGGCGAAAATCAGGATCATCGAGACGACGAAGGAGTAAATCGCGGTGGACTCGATCATGGCCAGACCGACAAACAGCGTGCGGGTGATGGTGGCCGAAGCGTCTGGCTGCTGGGCCAGCGCGCTCAGCGCAGTGGCCACTGCCCGCCCTTCGCCCAGCGCCGGGCCCAAGCAGCCAAAGCTGGTGGTCAGGCCTGCGGTAATGATGGAGGCCATCGCAATCAGGGTCATGCTGTCCATAAATTTTTTCCTTGCCAATAAGGTTGAAGAAAGGGTGTGACGCGGCGCTTCAGAGCGTTGGCGAAGCTGGACTCGGCGGCCCGGATGTCTGCGCCCGCAGCGCGGCGGCGGTATAGACCGTTGCCAGAATACTGAAAATATAGGCCTGCACCATGCCGGTCAACAGACCCAGCAGCGTCATGACAATGGGAAACAAAAACGGCGTGATGCTCAGCAAAATCGCAATGATCATGGCCCCGCTCATCATGTTGCCAAACAGGCGCACCGCCAGCGCCAGCGTGCGCGAGACTTCGCTGATGAGGTTAAAGGGCAGCATCAGCAGTGTCGGCTCGGCATAGGTTTTCAAGTAGCCGCCCAGGCCCTGGTCCTGGATGCCGTAAAAAGGCACCGCCACCAGCACGCTCAGCGCCAGCGCCAGCGTTGTCGAGAGCGAGCCGGTGGGCGGCTCATAGCCGGGAATGAGGGTGGCCAGATTGGCCGTCGCAATGAACAAAAACAAAGTGCCCAGAAAACCCAGGTATTTTTGCGGCTGGCGCAAACCAGCTTCGGCGAGCTGCTGCTCAATGCCAGTGACGATGATTTCCAGCAGGTTTTGCCAGCGCGAGCGCTCCAGTTCGCCGGAAAGTTGGCGCGTGACCAGCCAGGCGCCCACCGTCATCAGCAGCATCAGCGCCCAGGTGAACACAATGGTGGCATTGAGCTTGACAAAGCCGTACTGCCAGAAAATGACCGTATCAGGGCTCAGGTGCATGGCGGGACTCCCTGGCCGTGGCAGCCGAATTTGGGGGGTGGCAGCGAGTCAGCCAGATGACCAGCGGGCGCGCCATGACAAAGCCAAAAAGGCACGCCAGCATGCGCTCCCAATGGCCGCCGGACACGCCATAAAAACCGGTCATCGTCAGGCTCATGCGCAGCAGCAGACTGCCGAAAAACCACAGCGCCGGACGCCGCGACGACGCGCCCTTGCGCACCGTCCACCACAGGCCGCCGAAAAACATCAAGCCCAGCGCGCCCCCCGCCATCCAGGCCAGTAGCCATGCTTCATTCATCGGCATCCTCCTTTTGTTCCTCCCGGATCGCCCGGTCTTCCTTGGCCACCCATTGCCAGGCGTTAAAGCAGCCCAGCACCAGCCCGGCCACCAACAGCGCCAACGTCCAGCCATGTTTGCCCGGATAGTGCCTGTCCAGCCACACACCGAGCGCGGCGCCCAGCAGCGTCGGCACCACGACGGACCAGCCGATCAGACCCATCGCCCCCAAGCCGCCCCACAAGCCCGGCACCGCATGGCGCCTGGCCCTGCGCTTGCGCGCCGCTTTGGCGCCGACCTGCTCAGCCAGACCCGAGCGCGCTTTGGGCGTTTGATCGGGGGGCAGCTCAGTCATGCTGAAAGCCCGCAAAACGGTGCAAAAATCCGCTCTCCAGTTTGGTCATGACCGCGCGCACGCTTTGTTCGCTCTCGTTGAGGGTCAGGAATTCTTTTTCTACCGCCTGGCGCAACTGGCCCAGGTCCGCGCCTTCAATCGCCCGGCGCACGCACACCAGCACTTGCGCCCCCACCTTGACCAGCACGCCTTCATCGACCGCCAGACAGACCTCGCCCTGCGCCGGGGTTTCATAAATCAAAATACCGGGCACCAGCGCGGCCACGCAGTCGAGCCGGTGCGGCAGCAATCCGAACGAGCCTTCGCTGGTTTCCGCCAGCACGCGCAGCACGCCGTCTTTTTCGGCAAAAACCCGATGCGGCAGCAGCACTTTAAGATTCATGGACATCACCGGGCCGCGTGGCGGGCTCTGGCTCGGGATGAGCATCGGGCTTGGTTTTGGTCCGAACCTCGTCAATCGTGCCAATCATGTAAAAAGCGCTTTCGGGCAGATCCTTGAATTCATCGCGCAGAATGCGCTCGCAGCCGTCAAGCGCATCCTTGAGGCTGACCAGCTTGCCAGGCAGGCCGCTGAATTGCCCGGTAGTGAAAAAAGGCTGGGTCAAAAAGCGCTCCAGCCGACGCGCACGCGCCACGACATGGCGGTCTTCAGGCGAGAGCTGCTCCAGGCCCAGCATGGCGATGATGTCCTTGAGTTCGGCATACTGGGCAAACGTGCGCCGGATTTCCTGCGCCAGCCGGTAATGGCGCTCGCCGACAATGCCCGGCGTAGCCATTTTCGAGCTCGATTGCAGCGGATCAATCGCCGGATAAAGCCCTTCGCTGGCCCGCTTGCGCGACAGCACAATCGAGGCGGAAAGATGGCCGAACGTGTGGACCGCCGCCGGATCGGTGAAATCATCCGCCGGCACATACACCGCCTGAATCGAGGTGATGGCGCCACTGTCGGTGTTGGCGATGCGCTCTTCCAGGCTTGAAAGCTCGGTGCCCATCGTCGGTTGGTAGCCCAGCCGCGAAGGCATCTGCCCCATCAGGCCGGAGACTTCGGAGCCCGCCTGAATAAAACGGAAAATATTGTCGATCAGCAGCAGCACGTCGCGGTGCTCGTCGTCGCGGAAATACTCGGCCATCGTCAAGGCCGCATGGCCGACCCGAAAGCGTGCGCCCGGCGGCTCGTTCATCTGGCCAAAAACCATCACCATTTTCGACAGAACACCGGCGTCTTTCATGTCACGGTACAGCTCTTCGCCTTCGCGGCAGCGCTCGCCGATGCCGCAAAAAATGCTCACGCCCTGATGGTGGCCGGCCATGTTGTGGATCATTTCTGTCAACAGCACTGTCTTGCCCACGCCAGCGCCGCCAAACAGGCCGGTTTTTCCGCCGCGCTCCAGCGGCACCAGCACATCAATCAGCTTGATACCGGTTTCAAAAATTTCAGACTGCGTGGCCCGCCTTGCCAGCGATGGCGGCGCACTGTGAACCGAGCGCCATTGCACATCCGCCAGAGGCGCTTGCCGGTCAATGGCATTGCCAAACACATCAAACATGCGCGCCAGAATGCCCTTGCCGACCGGTGCCAGCAAGGGGCCACCGCTGTCTTTGACGAGCATGCCGCGCGCCAGTCCCTGGGTGGAGGTCAGGGAAATTCCGCGCACATGGTGTGCATCGCGCTGGGCCAGCACCTCAATGAGGATTGAGTCCTGATCGCCACAGCGCAGCAGTGTGCGAATCGGTGGCAGTTGCTTGTCAAAACGGATATCCACAACGCTGCCGCGCACTGCAACAAGGACGCCGGTATTGGCATAAGCCTCTGGCTTGTGGATTTCGGGATTCAAAATCACAAAATCAATCCTTTTCTCCGGCTTGCAGCAAAGGAAACGGACTGTTCACTAGGCGCCCTACCCGAATCGGCTGAACTCAATCACAGTGGAGTCAGAGATTCCGCAATAAAGCAGCCATAAAGCCCGCAGGCTTTTGATTATGCAGCCTTCGGCAGGCAGCAGCCAATTTTTACAGCAAACGGAAAGACTCAAGTCCAGCTTGTAAGCATCTTGAGCAGGAGAATAGACGGCCCGGTTTTGCAGAAAAGTGGGAGAATTTTCACTTCTGAGTGAAAGTTTTTCCAAAAAAGCAAAAAGCCTACTTTAGGTAGGCTTTTTGTTACCAAATTTTCATCTGGATGTTGGTTGCGCGGGCAAGATTTGAACTTACGACCTTTGGGTTATGAGCCCAACGAGCTACCAGGCTGCTCCACCGCGCGGTATGTAGTTATTGTAGCTTACTTTGCAGCTTCGTCAAGTTTAATTTCTTCCGAAATTTCAGGACGATCCACCAGCTCAACCAAAGCCATAGGCGCATTGTCGCCAACGCGGAAACCCATCTTCAGAATGCGGGTGTAGCCGCCTGGACGCGTCTTGTAGCGTGGGCCCAGTTCTGCAAACAGTTTCACAACCATGTCACGGTCGCGCAGGCGGTCAAACGCCAGACGCTTGTTGGCCAGCGTGGGTTCCTTGGCCAGCGTGATCATCGGCTCGACGACGCGGCGAAGTTCTTTAGCCTTAGGCAGGGTGGTCTTGATGACTTCGTGCTGCAGCAGCGAGTTCATCATGTTGCGCAGCATCGCGAGGCGGTGCTCGCTGGTGCGGTTGAGTTTACGTAATCCGTGTCCGTGGCGCATAGTGCTTCCTTTGTTTAATATCAGGGCAGCCGTATCAGGTACTGCCCCTGCACTTAAAAATTAACGATTATCCAGGCCGGCCGGTGGCCAGCTTTCGAGGCGCATGCCCAATGTCAAACCACGGGAAGCCAAAACTTCCTTGATCTCATTGAGAGATTTGCGTCCCAGATTGGGGGTCTTGAGCAGCTCATTTTCGGTGCGCTGGATCAAGTCGCCAATGTAGTAGATGTTTTCCGCTTTCAGGCAGTTCGCCGAGCGAACCGTCAGTTCCAGCTCGTCCACAGGACGCAGCAAGATCGGGTCAAACTGCTGCGAGCTGCGCTGCACCGGCGCGTCGAACGCGGCCAGTTCATTGCCTTCGAGCTGGGCAAAAACTGCCAGCTGCTCGACCAGAATCTTCGCCGAAGCGCGAACAGCATCTTCTGCCGTCACGGCGCCGTTGGTTTCGATTTCCAGCACCAGCTTGTCCAGATCGGTACGCTGCTCGACGCGGGCGCTTTCGACGATGTAGCTGACACGCTTGACCGGCGAAAAAGACGCGTCCAGCACAATGCGGCCAATCGACTTGGGCGACTCGTCGCCGTAGCGGCGCACATTGCCGGGCACATAGCCACGGCCATTTTCGACCTTGATCTGCATGTCGATCTTGCCGCCGTGCGACAAATTCATGATCACATGGTCAGGGTTGATGATTTCGACGTCGTGCGGCGTCTGGATGTCGGCAGCCGTTACCGGGCCGTCGCCGTCCTTGCGCAGGCTCAGCGTGACTTCATCGCGGTTGTGCAGCTTGAAAACCACACCCTTGAGGTTCAGCAGGATGTTGACAACATCTTCCTGAACACCGTCGATAGAGGAGTACTCGTGCAAAACACCAGCAATCGTCACTTCGGTCGCAGCGTGGCCCACCATGGATGACAGCAAGACACGGCGCAAGGCGTTGCCCAGCGTATGGCCATAGCCACGCTCGAACGGCTCCAGAGTCACCTTGGCGCGGTTCACGCCAAGCTGCTCAACATTGATAGTTTTTGGTTTTAACAAATTAGTCTGCATGTAGTCTTCCTCTCAATACCCTCGGCTCGTTACACCGATAAGGCCGGCGAAGCACGCCTGACGACAGGGGACATCCCCCGTCGCCTGGAACGGGAAATTAGCGTGAATACAACTCAACAATCAGCGATTCGTTCACGTCAGCGGCGAACTCGTCACGATCTGGCACCTTCTTGAACACGCCTTCGCCCTTGTCAGCATTCACATCGACCCAGGCTGGCAGGCCAACTTGCTTGGCCAATTCCAGCGCTTCAGCGATACGCGTCTGCTTCTTGGACTTGTCGCGCACGGCAATCACGTCGCCGGTCTTGACCATGTACGACGGAATGTTGACCGACTGGCCATTCACCGTCATCGCCTTGTGCGACACCAGCTGGCGCGCTTCAGCGCGCGTAGAGCCAAAGCCCATGCGGTAAACCACGTTGTCCAGGCGGCATTCCAGCACGGACAGCAAGTTGGCGCCGGTGTTGCCCTTGCGGCGGTCGGCTTCTTCGAAGTAGCGGCGGAATTGCTTTTCCAGCACGCCGTACATGCGCTTGACCTTCTGCTTCTCGCGCAGCTGCAGGCCGTAGTCGGACGTGCGCGTACCGGAGGTACGGCCGTGCTGACCTGGCTTGGAGTCAAATTTTGCCTTGTCGCTGATCGAGCGGCGTGCGCTCTTCAGGAAAAGATCGGTGCCTTCACGGCGGGAGAGTTTGGCCTTGGGGCCGAGGTAACGTGCCACGTGAGCATCCTTTTGTCATCTGCTGCAGTTCATGCAGGAGCCGAAGGCGAGTAGCCTGACGGCGGTGGGCTTGTGAAAACGCTGACGCCCGGCCGCCTGCAAAGCAAGCGGCCGGGACGAGAGCAGCGCAATTAAATACGACGACGCTTTTGTGGGCGGCAGCCGTTGTGTGGAACTGGGGTCACGTCAGCAATGGAATTGATCCGAATGCCGAGGGCGCCCAGAGCGCGAACCGAAGATTCACGACCAGGACCAGGGCCCTTGATTTCAACATCAAGGTTCTTGATGCCTTGCTCAATGGCAGCGCGGCCAGCGACTTCCGAAGCCACCTGGGCTGCAAAAGGCGTCGATTTACGCGAACCCTTGAAACCCTGACCACCGGAAGAAGCCCATGACAATGCATTGCCCTGGCGATCGGTGATGGTGATGATGGTGTTGTTGAAAGAGGCGTGGACGTGGGCGATGCCATCGGCCACGTTCTTGCGAACTTTTTTGCGAACGCGCTGCGAAGCGCTGTTATTGGGTGATTTTGCCATGACGACCTCTCAATTATTTCTTCAAAGACGCAGCAGCTTTACGCGGACCCTTGCGGGTACGGGCGTTCGTGCGGGTGCGCTGACCGCGCATAGGCAGACCGCGACGATGGCGGAAACCACGGTAGCAGCCGATGTCCATCAGGCGTTTGATGTTCATCGTGGTTTCACGACGCAAATCACCTTCAATGGTGAACAGAGCGATTTGGTCCCGGATTTTTTCCAGGTCGCCATCGGTCAGGTCTTTGATTTTCTTGGAGTAATCGATCTCGCAAGCTTCGCAGATTTTGCGAGCGCGCGTGCGACCAATGCCAAAAATTGCAGTCAAGCCGATTTCGGCATGCTTCTGCGGCGGAATGTTGATACCAGCAATACGAGCCATGTGCGTCCTCTAAATCTCTTAAAAATCAGCCTTGGCGCTGTTTGTGGCGTGGATCTGTGCAAATCACGCGAACAACGCCCTTGCGACGGATGATTTTGCAGTTGCGGCAAATTTTCTTGACCGAAGCTGAAACTCTCATTTTTTTCTCCTAATCTTTCACTATGTGCTTACTTGGAACGGAACACAGGGCGTGCTCGCGAATAAATCGTCAGGTTTTATCAAGCCATCACGACTTGAAATTGGCTTTTTTCAGCAACGATTCATACTGCTGCGACATCATGTAGTTCTGAACCTGAGCCATGAAATCCATAGTGACCACAACAATAATCATCAACGACGTTCCACCGAAATAGAACGGCACGTTGTACTTCAAAATCAGGAACTCGGGCAGCAGGCAGACGAAGGTGATGTACACCGCCCCTGCCAGCGTCAGGCGAACCAGAATCTTGTCGATATACCGGGCGGTTTGATCGCCTGGGCGAATGCCGGGAATGAACGCACCGCTCTTTTTCAGGTTGTCCGCCGTCTCACGGCTGTTGAAAACCAGCGCCGTGTAGAAGAAGCAGAAGAACACGATGGCAGTGGCGTACAACAGCACGTAAATCGGCTGGCCTGGTGTCAGCGTACTGGCGGCATCTCTGCCGAAAGTTTTCAGCCAGCGCCAAACGCCTTCACCTTCACCTGCGCTGAACCAACCCACCAGTGTCGCTGGCAGCAAAATAATGGACGAGGCGAAGATCGGAGGGATCACGCCAGCCATATTGAGCTTGAGCGGCAGGTGCGAAGACTGTCCGCCATAAACCTTGTTACCAACCTGGCGCCTGGCATAGTTCACCAGAATCTTGCGCTGACCGCGCTCGACAAAGACGACGAAGTAGGTCACCAGCGCCACCACCATCACAATGACGATCGCCACCAGAATGCTCATGGCGCCGGTGCGAACCAGCTCCAGCAAGCCACCCATGGCATTGGGCAAACCGGCCGCAATACCTGCAAAAATCAGGATCGAAATGCCGTTACCCAGACCACGCTCAGTGATCTGCTCACCCAGCCACATCAGGAACATCGTGCCCGCCGTGAGGCTGAACACTGCTGTCATTCTGAAGCCGAAACCGGGGCTCAACACCAAGCCAGCAGAACCTTCCAGCGCCACTGCAATACCCAGCGATTGAAACAGGGCCAAGCCCAGCGTTCCATAACGCGTGTACTGGGTGATCTTGCGCCGCCCGCCTTCACCTTCTTTTTTCATCTGCTCAAATGTGGGAACCACATAACCGAGCAGCTGCATGATGATGGAGGCGGAGATGTAGGGCATGATGCCCAGCGCAAACACCGTGAATCTCGACAAAGCACCGCCGGAGAACATATTGAACAGGTTCAATATGCCGCCCTGCTGACCCTTGAACAGCTCTTTGAGCTGGCCGGGGTCAATGCCGGGAACCGGAATATGCGCACCGACACGGTACACCACCAGTGCCAGCAGCAAAAACACAAGCCTGTTGCGCAAGTCACCGTACTTGCCGGTTTTTGCAATTTGAGCCGAGTTGGTTGCCACTGAGTTGTCCCCGTCAAGTATTAAGCAGCGATGGAGCCGCCAGCGGCTTCAATAATGGTCTTGGCAGTTGCCGTGGCAGCAATACCGGTCAGCTTGACAGCGATTGTCAGCGTTCCGGTGTTGATGACCTTGACATTCTTGATCTTGTGACCAACCAGGCCAGCAGACTTCAAGATCAGCAGGTCAACTTCAGCCAGGCCCAGCTGCTCCAGCGACGACAAGGTCACTTCGTCATTGAACTGCAGCAGATGCGACTTGAAACCGCGCTTTGGCAAGCGACGGTGCATAGGCATCTGACCGCCTTCAAAACCGACCTTGTGGTAGCCGCCAGAGCGGGACTTTTGTCCCTTGTGGCCACGGCCAGCCGTTTTACCCAAGCCAGAGCCAATACCGCGACCCACACGCCGCTTGGCGTGCTTGGCGCCTTGGCTAGGCTTGATTGTGTTCAATTCCATTTGAATCTCCCGCTCAGATAATCTTGACCAGATAACTGATCTTGTTGATCATGCCGCGCACTGCGGGCGTGTCCTGCAATTCGCTGACGCTGTTGACGCCACGCAGGCCCAGGCCGCGCACGGTGGCGCGATGGGATTCCTGAGTGCCAATCGGGCTGCGAACCAGCTGGACTTTTACTTTGGTTTCTTGGGTCATTTCACTGCCTGCCTTAACCGAAGATTTCTTCGACTGATTTGCCACGCTTGGCGGCGATATCGCCGGCCGTGGTGGAGTTTTTCAGTGCGTCCATGGTGGCGCGCACCATGTTGTACGGGTTGCTCGAACCGTGGCTTTTGGCCACGATGTCGGTGATGCCCATGACTTCAAACACTGCGCGCATTGGGCCGCCGGCAATGATGCCGGTACCCTTGGGGGCCGGCGCCATCATGACGTTGGCAGCACCGTGGTGACCGAACACATTGTGGTGCAGCGTGCCGTTCTTCAACGAGACCTTGGTCATGTTGCGGCGCGCCTCTTCCATGGCTTTTTGCACGGCTGCAGGCACTTCTTTCGATTTACCTTTGCCCATGCCAACGCGGCCGTCACCGTCACCGACCACCGTGAGTGCGGCGAAACCGAGAATACGGCCGCCCTTCACCACTTTGGTCACGCGGTTGATCGCGATCATTTTTTCCTTCAGACCATCGTCTGGAGCGTCGTTTTGCGATTTAGCTTGAAACTTAGCCATACTTTGATTCCAGTCTGCTTAGAACTGCAAACCAGCTTCGCGAGCCGCATCAGCCAGCGCTTTGACGCGGCCGTGGTACGCAAAACCGGCGCGATCGAACGCCACTTTTTCTACACCCGCTGCTTTTGCCTTTTCGGCAATACGCTTGCCAATGGCTTGCGCAGCAGCAACATTTCCGCCCTTACCCGAGCCACCCAGTTCAGCGCGCACTGCCACTTCAGCCGTGGAAGCAGAGGCCAGAACCTTGGTGCCGTCGCCAGAAATAACACTGGCGTAGATATGCAGGTTGGTACGATTGACGGACAAACGGGCCACGCCTTGCTGAGCAATGCGGATGCGGGTCTGGCGTGAACGACGAAGGCGCTGCTCTTTTTTGGTCAACATGATGCAGCTCCTTATTTCTTCTTGGTTTCTTTGATCGTGATTTTCTCATCCGAATAACGGATGCCCTTGCCCTTGTAAGGCTCGGGAGGACGGACGGCGCGCACTTCGGCGGCAATCTGACCCACACGTTGGCGGTCCGAACCCTTGATGACCACTTCGGTGGGCGTTGGGGTTGCGACCGTGATGCCCGCAGGCATGTCGATCACCACAGGGTGCGAATAACCCACCGTGAGGTTGAGCTTGGCGCCTTGCGCCTGGGCTTTGTAGCCCACGCCGACCAGGCTGAGCTTCTTTTCAAAGCCCTTGGTCACGCCGGTCACCATGTTGTTCACGAGCTGACGCATCGTGCCACTCATGGCATTGGCCTGGCGCGAGTCATTGGCTGGCTCGAAGCTCAATTTGCCGTCGTCGTTCTTGATGAGAACGAGGGCATTTTGGGCCTGTGCCAGGGTGCCGAGGGCACCCTTGACGTTGATCTGGGCTTCATTGATTGCGATATCCACACCCTGGGGGATGGCGACCGGCATTTTTGCTACACGAGACATTTCAGTTACTCCTCAATGCCGCCGTTAGGCCACGTAGCACAGCACTTCGCCACCGGTGCCGGTAGCGCGCGCTTTGCGATCGGTCATGACGCCCTGGGGCGTCGTGACAATTGCCACACCCAGGCCATTCATGACCGTGGGGATGGCGCCATGACCTTTGTAAACACGAAGACCGGGGCGGCTGACGCGCTCGATGCGCTCAATCACGGGGCGGCCTGCGTAATACTTCAGGGCGATTTCCAGTTGGGGTTTGCCATCGTTAGCCTTGACGGAGAAGCCATCAATGTAGCCCTCATCCTTCAAAACCTGTGCAATGGCGACTTTGACTTTTGAAGACGGCACCAGCACAACAGCTTTTTCAACCATTTGTGCATTGCGGATGCGTGTCAGCATGTCGGCGATAGGATCACTCATACTCATTTGCGGTTCTCCTAGTGCTTACCAGCTTGCCTTGGTGATACCGGGGATATCACCTGCAAAAGCCAGCTCGCGAATTTTTGCGCGAGCCAGACCGAATTGACGGAACGTGCCACGTGGACGACCCGTGATGGCGCAGCGGTTACGCTGGCGTGTAGGGTTGGCGTTACGCGGCAGCTTTTGCAGCTCAAGGCGGGCCAGGGCGCGCTCGTCGTCAGTACGCTTGAAATCATTGGCGATAGCCTTGAATTCAGCGTGCTTCTTGGCGAACTTGGCGACGAGCTTGTCGCGCTTGATTTCACGTTGCAGTAATGCTTGTTTTGCCATATCCCGCCTCAGTTCTTGAACGGAAAACGGAAGGCCGTGAGGAGGGCTTTGCACTCTTCATCGGTCTTGGCCGTCGTGGTGATGCTGATATTGAGACCGCGCAAGGCGTCAACCTTGTCGTACTCGATTTCAGGGAAAATGATCTGCTCTTTGACGCCGATGTTGTAGTTGCCACGGCCATCGAAGGCGCGGCCGGAAATACCCCGGAAGTCACGCACGCGGGGCAGAGCCACGGTGACGAAACGGTCCAGGAATTCATACATCTTGACGCCGCGCAGCGTGACCATGCAGCCGATGGGCAGATCTTCGCGGATCTTGAAACCAGCGATAGCCTTCTTGGCCTTGGTGACGACAGGCTTTTGGCCGGCAATCTTGGTCATGTCGCCGACGGCGTTGTCCATGACTTTCTTGTCTGCAACGGCCTCGCTCACACCCATATTGAGCGTGATCTTGGTGATGCGGGGCACCTGCATCGGCGTGGTGTAGCCGAATTTTTCAACCAGGGCGGGCGCGATTTTCTCGCGGTATTGATCTTGCAAGCGTGCCATGTTTATGCAGCCTTAATTTCTTCGCCGCTGGACTTGAAGACGCGCACTTTTTTGCCGTCAGCCAACAACTTGATACCAACGCGATCCGCCTTGCCCGATGCAGCATTGAAAATGGCCACATTGGATTGGTGAATCGGCATGCTTTTTTCGACGATGCCACCCACGGTGCCCTTGAGGGGGTTGGGCTTGGTGTGTTTTTTCACCAGGTTGATCCCGTCCACCAGCACCATGCTGTCATCAACGCGTGACGAAATCGTACCGCGTTTACCCTTGTCGCGACCGGTGATCACGATGATCTCGTCGCCTTTGCGAATCTTGTTCATGGCTGTGTCCTTACAGAACTTCAGGAGCCAGGGACACGATCTTCATGAACTTTTCAGTGCGCAATTCGCGCGTGACTGGTCCAAAGATACGGGTGCCGATAGGCTCCAGCTTGGCGTTGAGCAGCACTGCTGCATTGCCGTCAAATTTAACGAGTGAGCCATCACCGCGGCGGATGCCCTTGGCGGTGCGAACGACCACAGCACTGTAAACCTCGCCTTTTTTGACGCGGCCACGCGGAGCGGCTTCTTTGATGCTCACCTTGATGACGTCACCAACGCTGGCGTACCGGCGCTTGGATCCGCCCAGCACCTTGATGCACATCACGGACTTGGCACCCGTGTTGTCAGCAACATC
>JBBRWN010000023.1:0-52351 GCA_038249155.1 Burkholderiales bacterium
GATATAGTTCTAAAATTGAGGCCCAATTGTTCTGCTATTTGTTTGCAGGTCAGGCCGGTGGCAAGCAAGAGAAGCGACTTGGCTCTTTCGCGAATTCTCCAGTTTTCGTTATATTTTTCAATATTTTGAAGTCTGATTTTTTCTTCGTCAGAAAGGGTAAAAGGTTGAACTTTCATGTCTGTCAGTGTTGAATAATTATTGCCATTTTAGCACTTAATTAAAAGTGCAGTTAATTTATTATTACCGACTTATCGGGAAATCAACCTCCAGGCAGGTCTTGGGGCGGTTCGGATCGTTGAAATCGACAGTCTCCATCGCGACCGTCTTGCCTGCGGCGACGGCCTTAGCGACTTCCTGAGCGATTTGTTCTTTTTTGGTTGCCATTCTTTATACCAACCCTAGCGTTTGCTTCAACGCAGCATCCACCGCAGGCATGTTGGGGCAATGGCCGATGGTTTTGTCGATTTCACGATCCAGAACGGTCGCAAGATTGTCTGTCACGACAACGGAATCAGAACGTAAACCCATAGTTTTTCCTTCTTGGCTTTGCTCTTGAAAATGAACGCGGGTTACACCTGTTCGGCTTGTATTGGACGTAATCAGGGCAATGATTTTCTGGGGCAATCCGGCAGCCAATCCATCCGCCTGCACCACCAAGGCAGGGCGCTTTTTATAGGTAGTCAAATCGGAATTCGGGAATCGCACAAGAATCACGTCACCGCGCTTACAGGTCATCGTATGCCTCCATGCCGGCGGCATCCCAGTCTTCGGCAAAATTGCGTAAGCGAAGATGCGTCTCAAGTGCCTCAACAGCGCTCCATCCCAACTGCTCGATTCTGGGCAATGAAACGACGCGTGCACAAACCGTGCTGGATGCGCCGGGCCTGTAAAGGCCTTTGCCAAGACTGTCCAAATAGAATGATTTCGGTGGTTCGGCTGCCGCTTGAATTTGTTGAACAACCGGGTACCACAGGGATGGAATATGGAGTGTGTCTATCGTGCTTGCCAACATGTCAGTACTCCGGCCCCATGAGCGTAATGGCTTGCGCAGTCAACAGTTGTTGGTAGAACACTGCCTTTAAACGGTCGTGAATCTGATCGATTTGTGTGCGAACGTCTTCCCAGCTCCTTGGTTGTGAGCTGGAAGATGTTTCCAAATCAATGACTGACCCTTGAATTATCCCTTCAGGCAAATTCGCTTCTGCTGGTGTGGCAATTTGAATAACGTGATGACACCCTTCGTCAGGTATCTCTACCCGCATTTGCAGTGGGCGATTCTGAATATTCCATTGGCCGATCTGAAATTGGGCTTGTAATGCCCGGAGGTCGGGGGCTGGGTCTAGCGTAAGCAAGTCGATATAGCGCAGCGAATGACGGCCAGGAACTGGCACCAAACCACTACTTTCAATCACATCCAGAAGTTTCAAGATTCTTGCTTTGAATACAGACCAGCCGGCGTAAGGCTTTCTGCAGTTCAGGGTGACGATCCGATCACCAACTTGAAAAAAGAATGGACTGCCGAGTTCTTCCATGCGGTACTTTGCAGAAAACCGTAGGCTCGGATCGAGCTGCGCGATAGGCGCCGGAATATCTGCGGTTGGCAAGCGATGCAATTGCAAATGCGGGTAGTCGGTTTTGAGCGCTGAATACAAGATTCCGGGCAGCAGGTCGCCTACAGGCAAACCTTCTTGGGGTTCAAATTGGACTTGCCAGATGGCTTCGATCAGCGGCTCTTTATTCAGGCGTTTAGGGATTTGATTCATTACAAACCTCATATTTTTGAAATTTCGACAAATGGTGAAAGCACTTCGAGCAGCGACAGACCGCCGTGCGTCAAGGTCGGGTAGCCGCCTTGGCTCTTCCACTTCCAGCGGCCAACGGCCAGGAGGTGAGCGCCGTGCGGGCTGTTGATCTGGAGTGCCACCGGCGGCACGAAGGGGCCGCAGTCTTTTGCAGAGAGGCCGGTGCCCTTGGCGCTGCGACCGCTGGCGAACGTTTTCTTGAGGAACTGGCCGACCTCGCCATCGGCGTCGGGGAAGTAGCCCGTGGCGGCGTAGCCGTGGTCGGAGGTGATGACCAAGCGCCGTCCGGTGGCCAAGCGCTCGACGAAAGCCCAGAAGTCATCGCTGCTGAGTTGATCAGCTGCGTCGCGGGTCAACGTGTCGAGGCCTTGGCCTGCACCCGCGCCGTCGTGGAGCTTGCTGTCGGGCCATTGATGCCAGAACACCCAGTTCGGCGTGCCGTTGATCAGGCCAGCGCAATCCTTCCACGGCATATCGACACACTCGGTGTGCGCCGGTTGCAGCTTGTGGGCAAGGCCGCCGCCGTTGTTCTGAAGCTGACTGCGGCTCCCGAAGCCCAAGGCTCGCGCGAATTCATTGGTCTCGCCTGGCAGTTCAGAAGCATTGGCTGACACCTCGTGAAGGGTGAAGCCGCGCTCCTTGGCACCTTGCAGCAGCCAAGGCAGTTCACGCAGGGACAGGCCATCCAGTATCAGCACCGCTTTGGCGCTGCTGGTGCCATAACCCGGCTCGGTCCACCAGCGCGCCAGTCGATCCGAGGTGCGCTCGACGGTGTCGCCGAAGGCCTGCCACAAGTCCCAGCCGGTCGAGGACAGGAAGTGGTCAAGAGTGCCGATTTCACGGTCGCGCTTGATGACCTCGCTGGGCGCGTTGCCTGCGGCCAGCGGCTTGGACGCAATCTCGACGGCGTTATTGATGATGAGGCGCCACGCGTCCTCGGCAGAGCCTTTGGTCAGGCTGTTCAATACCCCGGCATCGAGCGGCATCAGTTGTCCTCCTTCTCAAGGCTGAGTTCAAAGATCATGCCGTCAGGCAGTTTTTTGAGCAGTTCCTTGAGCTGGGCACCGGTAGCAGCAGTCAATACCTTGATCGACACTTCGCTGTTGGCATCTCCGACGATTTTCAAAGCCTCGACGAGGCGACTGTTCGCGTTCCCGATAGAGCTGAGGCGAACCTCATGAACGGCCGAGGCAGGGCCAATTCCCCAGCCTTCAAGCTTGCCGATCAGATTCAACGGTGAGGTGGGCGGGTTGCTCAGAGGGATGCGGGGCTTGCCGCCCGCACCTGTCGAGCCGACACCGAAGATGCCGCCTCCGGTCGGTGGTGTGACGCTTCCTGTTGATGTGTCACCGCCCGAAGGAGGCGCTGGTGGAGACTTCGTGCCACCACCGAACAGGCCACTGCCATCCCCGCCAACAGGTGGCTGGGGTGCAGTAGGCATCGTGCCGCCAGTGGTCGATACCGCCGATGGTTCCATCAGGAACACTTCATCAAGCTGGCGACCCGTATAGGACAGCTTCGGGCGCAGGCGTTTCCAGGCTGAGTCTTCATCCTCGCCGGGCTGGGTCTGCAGATACTCAAGGCCGCGCAAGTTGATGGCGATCTTGCCCCGCGCGCACAGGCGCAGGATGCGCTCCTTCATGGCGGTTTCGCCAAGCCAAGGGATGCCGTCTTGACCAGCAGGGCGAGGCTCTTGCAGCTCGCGCAGCAGCTTGCCGAGCGCCGAGTTGTCGGCGGCGGCTTCGAGCACGAGGGCTTCAAAGTCTTCGGGCACAAACAGGTCGTTGGTCAACGCTTCCTCAATGCCTTCGGGAATCTGCGCACCTTGCTTCTTCAGGCTCTCGACGTTGAATACGCACTGGCTTGGGTCGGCGAAATTCCAGCGATGCAGCACCGCAAAACGGTCGAAGCGCTTCTTCAGGATGTCGCGCAGAGCGCCCTGATACTCGGTGTGCAGCTTCTTGTACTCAGGGTTCTTGCCACTCCATTCCTGCGCCTTCATCTCGGCACGCGCGAGGATCAGCAGGTCGCGGTCCTGAAAGGCATTGGTGGAGCCGGATCGCGGCAACAGGAAGCGGATGGTGTTGCGGCGCTTTTGCAGGTGATCCTTGATCCAGTGGCCCAGACGCTGGTCGATGTTGTCCGGTTCCTCTGGCAGCACCAGGATGGGCAGGCGGTCGTCCCAGCGCTCCGGTTGCTCGGCTTCATCCAGCTTGACCCAGGGCTCTGTCTGCCAAGCTTTCGGCAGAGCGATCACACGGCAGGTCTTGGCAACCTCGTCGGTGCCGCCGATCACGTAGCGAACCTGCTTGGCAAGCTGGGCTTGGTCGGAACCGTCGGTGAACAGTTTGTCGTTGCGCGCACAAGCCATCAGCTTGGCGCGAGGGTTCTCTTCCTCCTTGAAGACCAGCCGGTGGCCGTCCTGGTGGATGTTGAAACTGTTCTCGACGATGGTTGCCAACTCCACTTGGAACGCGTTGTCATCAACGGCCTTGTTGCGCGTGATATCGACCTGCAGCGTGGCAGGTTCGGCACCAGCCAAATTGCCGACAGCAATGGAGCGCAGCCACAAAGCGCCCACGATCTCCTGCAGATGCGGCGCAAGACTGGCGTGGTTGGTCACGGCTTCGGTGACCGAGATGATGTTTTGCTGGGCCTTCGCGCGCAGCTTGCGATGATGCTCGTTTGACACCGAATCCAGCAGCGCACCAATGCCCGAGGCATCGTCATCCAGCCGGAAATTTGCTGCTGTCAGTACAGGTGCTACTTCGCCTTGGCTCTTGTAGAGGTTGGCCAGGATGCGAATCATGTCGCGCGTTTCCTGCGCGTCGGTGGCAATCAGAACCTGCTCTTCAAGCAGACGCAACAGATGCGGGGCAAATGGCCAAGAGACCAGGAATTCCTTGCGTTTGCGCTCATGCTCGGCGGTGGGCACCTCCATCAAGCGCAAGCTTTCGGTCACGTGTGTTTCGATGAGCGACGCGATCTGGGGCTTGGTGATCTGCAGCCGGTTGGTGAACAAGCGATGCAGCAGCATCCGGCGGCGATCTTGCTGTACCCGCTCGGGATTGCCGCCCGCCATGAAGTCGATAGCGACCGGATTGACGCGATGCACTTGCTGATAGGCATCGCTGCCACCGTTGCGAACCGAGATGACCAGCACCAGCAACTCCGGATGCTCCTTGGCGATCTCGGACAGGATCTGGATGAAGTTGAACGCCCAGTTCTTCCAGGGGTACTGCTTGGTGTTGGTCAGGCCGTCGTACCAAGTCTGGAATTCGTCCAGCAGCAGCATCGTCGGGGTGTGCTGCAACAGTTCGAGGATCAGCTTGTCGGACGGAATGTCCGTCTTGGCCGCGCCCATGCCCTCCCATTTGCCCTTGATGTAGGTGCCGTGGGGATGGCGCGCGAACAGTAAGTCCCATAGAAACTTGTAGCGCTGTCGGTGCAGGCTCTCGCCGATCACGGCCATTCCGCTGCGTAACCCGATCTTGCCGATCTGTGGATTGCTCAAGGTGGTGGCCCACGAATTGAGCCACGCACCGGTCGAGGCCGCATCGTTCACTGCGTGGTACAGCGCGGCCATCAAGTGAGACTTGCCGAGGCCGCGCTCGCCGATCACCACGACCGGACGCCCTTGGTTCGGGCCGACCGCCTCGATCCCTTTCAGTAGATCGTGGGTCGGATACGTGATATCCAAGAACTCCTGGGCTGCGATCTGAGTCGCGCCAGTGTTCGTGTCGTTGGAAAGCTCAATGGCTGTCCCTTTGAGGCGCTTGCCTCGAAATTCTTCTCGTAGAGTCAGTCCAAGCATTATTTTTACTTCTCATTTTTTGGTTGGCCAGTGGCAGCGCCATCTTGTTCACGGCTAATTTCGAGGCCCTCCATCGACTGCTGCTTGATCCAGCTATCGATGTCAGCCCGCGAGAACCTCCAGCTTCCCCCCACTTTGAAGGCGGGGATCTGCTTGACAGCCGCTAACCTGTAGATCGTCCGCTCCGTGACCTTCAGGTAGTCGGCGACCTGCTTGATGGTGAGGATTCCACCCTCACTGGTACTTGTAGGCATGGTGATGGCTAGTTCTGTGGAAAATTACGACAGAGTAATGCAAAATTTTCAACCTGGTGATGACAATTCGGTGATTTGCGAAATTTTTTAATGAGAGAGGCTCATGGGGGAGGTAGCAGATTCAGGCGCACAGAGGCGTGCGAGGACGGGCGAGAGTTGGTGGTATCTGGCCCCAGTCGAGCAAATCGTCGAATCGCACCCTCAAGGTCAAGGCTTTACTATCTGATACTGAAAGCAGACGCTGGTTCGGTGATGTGTTCACCTGAATCTGCCGCTGCACCCTGCCGTGCTGGACATAGATATCGCAACCCCCACTGGCTAATTGCTCGACGCCTCCCTTCCTTGGCTCAATGTTTTCCCATGACCAGTCAATAGTTCTTTCGGACTACGGCAAAGCCGTGCGCCATCGTTCTTCTGCCGAGCTTGCCCCCTCGACTGGCGGATAGGCAAAATCCTAGAAAAACCCGACAGTCATGCCATGTTCCCTGGAGAAAAAAAGCATGGCTTCTGAGCTGAACAATTCGCGGCGCGCCTGGTCCGTGCTCATCGTCAGCACGCTCGCCTTCACCGTCTGCTTCATGGTCTGGATGATGTTCGGCGTCATCGGCATCCCGATCAAGAAGATGCTCGGCCTCAACGCCACCGAGTTCGGCTTGCTCACGGCCATGCCGGTGCTGACGGGCTCCTTGATTCGCGTGCCGCTGGGCATCTGGACGGACAAGTTTGGCGGGCGCATCGTCATGGCCACCTTGATGGCGATCACCGTGCCCGCCATCTGGCTGATGAGCTACGCCACCGTTTACTGGCATTTCCTGGTCATCGGCCTGTTTGTCGGACTGGCGGGCGGCTCGTTTTCTGTCGGCACGCCTTATGTGGCGCGCTGGTTTCCGAAAAGCCGCCAGGGCACGGCGATGGGCGTGTATGGCGCGGGCAACTCGGGCGCGGCGGTGAACAAGTTCGTCGCGCCGGTGCTGCTGGTGGCCTTTGGCTGGACCATGGTGCCGCAGGTGTATGCGGTCATCATGTTCGGCACGCTGGCACTGTTCTGGATGTTCAGCTACAGCGACCCGGCCCATTTGGTGCCCAGCAACGTCACTTTTACCGACCAGCTCAAGGCGCTCAAAGACCCCAAGGTGCTCAAGTACTGCCAGTTCTACAGCATCGTGTTCGGCGGCTATGTGGCGCTGTCGCTGTGGATGGTGCAGTACTACGTCGGCGAGTACGGCCTGGACATCCGCACCGCCGCGCTGCTCGCCGCCTGCTTCTCGTTGCCCGGCGGCGTGCTGCGCGCCGTCGGCGGCGTGCTCTCGGACAAGTACGGCGCGCACAGCGTGACCTGGTGGGTGATGTGGGTGAGCTGGATCTGCCTGTTCCTGCTGTCGTACCCGCAAACTGATTTCACCATCATCACGGTCAACGGCCCTGCCACCTTTCACCTCGGTCTGAACATCTACGCCTTCACCGCGCTGATGGGCGTGCTGGGCATTGCCTTCGCCTTCGGCAAGGCCAGCGTCTTCAAGTACATCAGCAACGACTACGGCCACAACATCGGCGCCATCAGCGGCATCGTCGGGCTGGCCGGCGGCCTGGGCGGCTTTGTGCTGCCGATCCTGTTCGGCGCGCTGATGGACCTGACCGGCATCCGCTCCAGCGCCTTCATGCTGATGTACGGCGTGGTCTGGGTCTCCTTGATCTGGATGTACTGGACCGAAGTGCGCCGCGCCGAAGTCATGGGCAGCCACACCGCTGGCGCCCAGGCTTGACCGTTTTTCTACCGGAAATAAACCATGAACATGAAAACTGCTTCTACCGCAGGCCTTGCGGGTGTACCGCCCGGACGGGATTCCGGCGCCGACATCACCGACTGGCGCCCCGAAGACGAACGCTTCTGGGAAAGCACCGGCAAGCGCATCGCCTACCGCAACCTGTGGATTTCGATTCCGGCACTGCTGTGCGGTTTCGCCATCTGGGGCATGTGGGGCATCATCACCGTGCAGATGCTCAACCTGGGTTTCCCTTTCACCCAGGCCGAGCTGTTCACCCTGACCGCGATTGCCGGTCTGGCGGGCGCGACGATGCGGATTCCGGCGTCCTTTCTGATCCGGCTGGCGGGCGGGCGCAACACCATTTTCCTGACCACCTCGATGCTGCTGGCCCCGGCCATTGGCACTGGCATCGTGCTGCAGCATCCCGAGTGGCCGCTGTGGACGTTTCAATTGATGGCGCTGTGGTCGGGCGTGGGCGGCGGCAACTTTGCCAGCTCCATGTCGAATATCAGCGGCTTTTTTCCCAAGCGGCTGCAGGGCACGGCGCTGGGCCTGAACGCCGGTCTGGGCAACTTCGGCGTGACGACGATGCAAATCGTCATTCCGCTGGTGATGACCATGAGCGTGTTCGGCAGCTTCGGCGGCGAGCCGACGCTGCTGGTCAAAAGCAGTGGCTGGATTTTCGGCAAGATTCCTGCTGGCACGCCGACCTGGATTCAGAACGCGGGCTTCACCTGGCTGCTGTCGCTGGTGCCGCTGTCGGTGCTGTGCTTTTTCGGCATGAACAACCTGAAAACCGTGTCGCCTGAAATTGGCGGCACGATTGCGGCTTTTCTGAAGATCATCTGGCTCTACACTCTGTCGTTTGTGCCCGCCGGTCTGGGCTTGTACCTTTACCTGCCCAAGCCGTCCGGCCTGGGGCTGCTGAACATGTGGGTGGCCATGCCGCTGATCATCGTCAGCACCTTGATGGTTTTGAAGCTCACCGCTTTCGGCCCGATGAAGGAAAACATCGCCAAGCAGTTTGCTATTTTTCGTAACAAGCACACCTGGTCGCTGACCGTGCTTTACATCGTCACCTTCGGCTCGTTTATCGGCTTTTCGATGGCGCTGCCGCTGGCGATCACGGTGATTTTCGGCATCAGCCATGTGCCGGACGCGGCGGGCATCATCCAGCACACGCTGAAGAACCCGAACGCGCCCTCGGCCCTGACTTACGCCTGGATCGGCCCCTTCGTCGGCGCGGCGGTGCGCCCGATTGGCGGCTGGATTTCGGACAAGGTCGGCGGCTCCATCGTCACGCAAATCATCTCGGCCGTGATGGTGCTGGCTTCTGCTGCCGTGGGCTACGTGATGCTGCTGGCTTACCAGTCGGCCACGCCAGAACAATACTTTTTCATGTTCATGGGCCTGTTCGTGCTGCTGTTCACGGCCAGCGGCATCGGCAACGGCTCGACGTTTCGCACCATCGGCGTGATTTTTGACCGCCAGCAGGCTGGCCCGGTGCTGGGCTGGACTTCGGCCATCGCCGCTTACGGCGCCTTCATCGCCCCGGTGGTGATCGGCGCGCAGATCAAGGCCGGCACGCCGCAGAACGCCATGTACGGCTTTGCGATTTTTTACGCCCTGTGCCTAGTGCTGAACTGGTGGTTCTACCTGCGCGCTGGCGCCGAGATCAAGAACCCCTGAACCCTTTACCGCTTGACCGGAGACATTCAATGAGTCATTTTTTAGACCGCCTCAGCCACTTTTCCAATCCCAGGGAATCGTTTTCTGGCGAGCACGGCGTCACCACGGCGGAAGACCGCACCTGGGAAGACGCTTACCGCAACCGCTGGGCGCACGACAAGATCGTGCGCAGCACGCACGGCGTGAACTGCACCGGTTCCTGTTCGTGGAAGGTGTATGTCAAGGGCGGCATCGTCACCTGGGAAACCCAGCAGACCGACTACCCGCGCACCCGCTGGGACATGCCCAACCACGAGCCACGCGGCTGCGCCCGTGGCGCCAGCTACAGCTGGTATCTGTACAGCGCCAACCGGGTGAAATACCCGATGATCCGCGCTAGATTGCTCAAGCACTGGCGCGAAGCGCGCCTGACGCTGGCGCCGGTTGAAGCCTGGGCCTTTGTCGTGCAGGACGAGGCCAAGCGCCGCGATTACCAAAGCGTGCGCGGCCTGGGCGGCTTTGTGCGCTCGACCTGGGACGAGGTCAACGAGCTGATCGCCGCGTCCAATGTTTACACGATTAAAAAGCACGGCGCGGATCGCATCATCGGTTTTTCGCCGATTCCGGCCATGTCGATGGTCAGCTACGCGGCCGGTTCGCGCTACCTTTCCTTGATTGGCGGCGTGTGCATGAGCTTTTACGACTGGTACTGCGACCTGCCTCCGAGCAGCCCGCAGGTCTGGGGCGAGCAGACCGACGTGCCCGAATCGGCCGACTGGTACAACTCCAGTTTTATTATTGCTTGGGGCTCGAACGTGCCGCAGACGCGCACACCCGACGCCCACTTTTTCACCGAAGTGCGCTACAAGGGCACGAAAACGGTGGCGATCACGCCGGATTACTCGGAAGTGGCCAAGCTCTCGGACTTGTGGCTGCATCCCAAGCAGGGCACCGACGCGGCCGTCGCCATGGCGATGGGCCATGTGATTCTGAAAGACTTTTATTTCGGCGGCAACGGCAAACCGCGCTCGGCCTATTTTGACGACTACGCCCGGCGCTACACCGACCTGCCGATGCTGGTGATGCTCAAAGAGCACCAGCTGGAAAACGGCAACACCGTGCTGGTGCCAGACCGCTATGTGCGCGCCTCCGACTTCAACGGCAATCTCGGCCAGGCCAACAACCCGGACTGGAAAACCGTCGCTTTCGATGCGACCGGCAAAGTCGTGCTGCCGAACGGCGCCATCGGTTTCCGCTGGGGACCGGACGGCCGCGCCGATGTCGGCCAGTGGAATCTGGAGTCCAAAGAAGCGCGCCACGGCCAGGAAGTCAGCCTGAAACTCTCGGTGATGGAGGGCGAGGGCGACACGGCCAGCCACGAGGGCGCGCAGGTGGGTTTCCCGTATTTCGGCGGCATCCACCACGAGCATTTCCCGAACAACGCGCAGGCCAAGGCGCCGGGCGATGTGCTGGTGCGCACGGTGCCGGTGCAGCGCATTTCCCTCGGCAAGGCGGGCGAGGAGCGCTCGGCGCTGGTGGCCACGGTGTTTGATTTGCAAGTGGCCCAGTACGGCATCGCGCGCGGCCTGCCCGGCGAACTCGCCGCTGACAGTTTCAACGACAACACGCCCTACACCCCCGCCTGGCAGGAGCAGATCACCGGCGTGCCGCGCGACCAGATCATTGCCGTGGCGCGCCAGTTTGCCGACAACGCCGACAAGACCCACGGCAAGTCGATGGTCATCATCGGCGCGGGCATGAACCACTGGTATCACAGCGACATGAACTACCGCGCTGTCATCAACATGCTGATGATGTGCGGCTGTATCGGCAAGAGCGGCGGCGGCTGGGCGCATTACGTGGGCCAGGAAAAGCTGCGCCCGCAAACCGGCTGGACGCCGCTGGCCTTTGCGCTGGACTGGATCCGCCCGCCTAGGCAGATGAATTCGACCAGCTTTTTCTACGCCCACACCAACCAGTGGCGCTATGAAAAGCTCGGCGTCGATGAAGTGCTCTCGCCGCTGGCCGACAAGAAGCTCTACGGCGGCAGCATGATCGACTACAACGTGCGCGCCGAACGCATGGGCTGGCTGCCGAGCGCGCCGCAGTTGCAGACGAATCCGATGCAGGTCGTGAAGGATGCGCAGGCCGCCGGTCTCGATGCCAAGGATTACACCGTCAAGGCGCTGAAAGATGGCTCGCTGAAATTGAGCTGCGAAGACCCGGACCACCCGGCCAACTGGCCGCGCAACATGTTCGTCTGGCGCTCCAACATCATCGGCTCGTCGGGCAAGGGGCATGAATACTTCCTCAAGCATTTGCTGGGCACCAGCAACGGCGTGCAGGGCAAGGATCTGGGCCGCGAAGAGGCCAAGCCCGAGGAAGTGGTCTGGCACGACAAGGCGCCTGAAGGCAAGCTGGACCTGCTAGTCACGCTGGACTTCCGCATGAGCACGACCTGCCTGTATTCGGACATCGTGCTGCCCACGGCGACCTGGTACGAAAAGAACGACCTGAACACCAGCGACATGCACCCCTTCATCCACCCGCTGTCCACAGCGGTGGACCCGGTGTGGCAATCGAAAAGCGACTGGGAAATCTACAAGGGTTTTGCGAAAAAATTCAGCGAACTGTGCAACGGGCACCTGGGCGTCGAAAAGGAAATGGTGCTGACCCCGGTGATGCACGACACCCCGGGCGAGCTGGCCCAGCCGTTTGAAGTGAAGGACTGGAAGCGCGGCGAGTGCGAGCTGATTCCCGGCAAGACCGCCCCGCAGATGCAGGTGGTCGAGCGCGATTACCCGAACGTCTATAAACGCTTTACCGCCGTCGGCCCGCTGCTGAACAAAATCGGCAACGGCGGCAAGGGCATTGCGTGGAACACGCAGATTGAAGTCACCCAGCTCGGCCAACTCAACGGCCTGGTCACCGAACCCGGCGTGACGCAAGGCATGCCGCGCATCAACAGCGACATCGACGCCTGCGAAATGGTGCTGCAACTCGCGCCCGAAACGAACGGCCATGTGGCCGTCAAGGCGTGGGAAGCGCTGGGCAAGCAGACCGGGCGCGACCACACGCATCTGGCGCTGCACCGCGAAGACGAAAAAATCCGCTTCCGCGACATTCAGGCGCAGCCGCGCAAGATCATCAGCTCGCCGACCTGGAGCGGCATCGAGTCCGAAACGGTGTCCTACAACGCCGGTTATACGAACGTGCATGAATACATCCCGTGGCGCACGCTCACGGGTCGCCAGCAGTTCTACCAGGATCACCCGTGGATGCTGGCCTTTGGCGAGGGCTTTGCCAGCTACCGCCCGCCCGTCAATCTGAAGGCGACGGCGGGCGTGCATGGCATCCGTTCCAACGGCAACGCCGAAATCCTGCTGAACTTCATCACGCCGCACCAGAAATGGGGCATTCACTCGACCTACACCGACAACTTGCTGATGCTCACGCTGAGCCGGGGCGGCCCCATCATCTGGCTCAGCGAAGACGATGCCAAGCTGATCGGCGTGGAGGACAACGACTGGATCGAGGCCTACAACGTCAACGGCGCCATTGCGGCGCGGGCTGTCGTCAGCCAGCGCGTCAAGCCCGGCATGGTGATGATGTACCACGCGCAGGAAAAGATCGTCAACACGCCCGGCTCGGAAATCACCGGCCAGCGCGGCGGCATTCACAACTCGGTGACGCGCATTGTGCTCAAACCGACGCACATGATTGGCGGCTACGCCCAGCTGAGCTACGGCTTTAACTACTACGGAACCATCGGCACGAACCGCGACGAATTTGTTGTCGTGCGCAAGATGGACAAGGTCGATTGGCTCGACACGCCCACGGATGACGAATACGTCGCCGCCGTGCGCAAAATGGGAGAAATGGCATGAAAGTACGCGCACAAATCGGCATGGTGCTCAACCTGGACAAGTGCATCGGCTGCCACACCTGTTCGGTCACCTGCAAGAACGTCTGGACCAGCCGCCCCGGCGCGGAATACGCCTGGTTCAACAATGTGGAAACCAAGCCCGGCATCGGCTATCCCAAGGAATGGGAAAACCAGGACAAATGGAACGGCGGCTGGATCCGCAAGGCCGACGGCTCCATCGAGCCGCGTCAGGGCGGCAAGTGGAAGCTGTTGATGCGCCTGTTCGCCAACCCGAACATGCCGCAGATCGACGACTATTACGAGCCTTTCACCTTCGACTACGCCCATCTTCAGGCCGCGCCCGAAATGAAGGCCACGCCGACGGCGCGCCCGCGCAGCTTGATTACCGGCAAGCGCATGGAAAAAATCGAATGGGGTCCGAACTGGGAAGAAATCTTGGGCGGCGAGTTCTCCAAGCGTAGCAAGGACGCGAATCTGGCCAACTTCGAGCAGGTCCAAAAGGACATGGTCGGCCAGTTCGAGAACACCTTCATGATGTATTTGCCGCGCCTGTGCGAGCACTGCCTGAACCCGGCCTGCGTCGCGTCGTGCCCGTCGGGCTCGATTTACAAGCGCGAAGAAGACGGCATCGTCTTGATCGACCAGGACAAATGCCGGGGCTGGCGCATGTGCGTCTCGGGCTGCCCGTACAAGAAGATTTACTACAACTGGAAAAGCGGCAAGGCCGAGAAATGCACCTTCTGCTACCCGCGCATCGAAGCCGGCCAGCCGACCGTGTGCAGCGAAACCTGCGTCGGGCGCATCCGCTATCTGGGCGTGATCCTGTACGACGCCGACCGAATCCAGGAAGTCGCCAGCGTCGAAAACGACAAAGACCTGTACGAGGCCCAGCTGAGCATGTTCCTGAATCCGCACGACCCGGCGGTGATTGCCCAGGCGCGCCTGGACGGCATTCCCGAAGCCTGGCTCGAAGGGGCGCGCAAGAGCCCCGTCTATAAGATGGCGGTGGACTGGAAAGTCGCGCTGCCGCTGCACCCCGAGTACCGCACCCTGCCCATGGTCTGGTATGTGCCGCCGCTGTCGCCCATCACCTCGGCCGCCAACGCCGGCCAGATCGGCATCAACGGCGAGCTGCCCGACATCGCGCAAATGCGCATTCCCGTGCAGTACCTGGCCAACTTGCTGACCGCCGGCGACACCGCACCGGTGATCCGCGCACTGCAGCGCATGATGGCGATGCGTTCCTACCAGCGCAGCAAGCATGTGGACAACGAGCAGAACCTGGCCGTGCTGCAGCAAGCCGGCCTGACGGTGGGCGAAGTCGAGGAGATGTACCACGTCATGGCGATTGCCAACTACGAAGACCGCTTCGTGATCCCGACCAGCCACCGCGAGTACGCCGAGAACGCCTTCGACATGCGCGGCGGCTGCGGTTTTTCATTTGGCAACGGCTGCTCTGACGGCGCCAGCGAAGTCAGCCTGTTTGGCGGCAACAAGAAGCGCACCATTCCCATCAAGCTGGAGGTCTGAGCGATGTCACTTTTCAACAAACCTGTGATGGCCTCGAAAACCCTGCGCGTGCTGGCGCGACTGCTGTCTTACCCCGATGCCGAACTGCGCGGCCACCTGGCCGATATGCGCGACGCGCTGCACGCCGAAAAAGCCCTGCCAGCCCCGCGGCTGGCCGAGCTGGACGCGCTGATGGCGCAGCTGGCGAGCGCCGAGCCGCTGGAAACCGAAGCCGCTTATGTCGAGCTGTTCGACCGGGGCCGCGCCACCTCGCTGCACCTGTTCGAGCATGTGCATGGCGACTCGCGGGATCGCGGCCCGGCCATGATCGACCTGGCGCAGACTTACGAAAAAGCCGGTCTGTTTCTCGGCGAAGGCGAGCTGCCCGACTTTTTGCCGGTGGTGCTCGAATTCACCTCGACCCAGCCGCCGCAGGAGGCGCGGGAGTTTCTGGCCGAAATGGCACATATCTTCAACGCCATTTTTGCGGCGCTGCAGCAGCGTGAAAGCGCCTACGCCTGCATCCTGGGCGCCCTGCTGGAGCTGGCCGGCGAAAAAGCCTCGCCGGTAGAAATCGCCGCCGAAGAGGCCATCGACGCTGTCTGGCAGGAGCCAGAGGTGTTTGGCGGCTGCTCTTCCAAAGGCCAGGCCAGCCCCGGCCAGCCGCAACCGATTCACATCGTGCCCAAGGCCCAGCGCCCGGCCCGTCCCGCCCAAGGAGCGCAAGCATGAGCCCGCTGAACGATTTTCTTTTTGGCATCTACCCCTACATCTGCCTGAGCGTGTTCCTGCTCGGCAGCCTGATCCGCTTTGACCGCGACCAGTACACCTGGAAAAGCGACTCGTCGCAACTGCTGCGCGCCGGGCAGCTGCGCTGGGGCAGCAACCTGTTTCATGTGGGCGTGCTGTTTTTGTTCTTCGGCCACACCTTCGGCATGCTGACACCGCACTTTCTTTATGAGCACTTCATCACCGCTGGTGCCAAGCAGCTGATGGCGATGGTTTCGGGCGGGCTGTTTGGCCTGCTGGGCTTTATCGGCGTGTCGCTGCTGCTGCAGCGCCGCCTTGGCGACGAGCGCATCCGCGCCACCTCCAAAACCAGCGACATCGTGCTGCTGGTGCTGCTGTGGCTGCAACTGGCGCTGGGGCTGGCCACCATTCCGCTGTCGGCCCAGCATCTGGACGGCGGCATGATGCTGCTGCTGGCCGGATGGGCGCAGCACATCATGACCTTCCAGCCGGGCGCGCCAGCGATGCTGGCTGAGGCCAGCTGGGTGTTCAAGCTGCACATGTTCCTGGGCATGTCGATTTTCCTGATCTTCCCGTTCACCCGGCTGGTGCATGTGTGGAGCGGGTTTGGCTCGGTGGCTTACCTGCTGCGCCCTTACCAGGTGGTGCGCAGCCGCCGTCTGGGCGCGGGCAGCACAGCGCCCGCCAAGCGTTAACAGCCTATTGAAGCAAAAAGGTAAATTGCCATGAGCATGCCCACTTCCACCGTTACCGGCTGCGCCAGCAGCACCTGCCTCTGCGCCAGTCCGGCCAGTCCAGCCGCCGTGCCCGCATTCGCCACTGCCGCCATCAACGGCATCGCCCTGCACGAGCCTGGCGAGCGCCCGGACATGGGCGAGCTGCGCGAGCGCGCTTACGGCGAACTGCTGCGCCAGCAGGCGGTCAGGCAGGGCCTGCTGCCGCGCCACACCGGCTTGACCGCCCCCGAGCCGGACGAGGCCATGCGCCTGGTTCTCGAAGCGATGGTGGACAGCGCCGTCACCACGCCCGAGCCCACCGAAGAAGAATGCCAGCGCTACTACGAGGCGAACAAGCCCCAGTTCATGGTCGGCCAGGCGCTGCATGTACGCCACATCCTGTTTGCCGTGACGCCCGGCGTCAACGTCCACGCGCTGACGATTCACGCCGAAAAAGCCCTGCTGGAGCTGACCGGCAAAGAGGCCTCGCCCGAGCGCTTTGCCCGGCTGGCCGCCGAGCTGTCGAACTGCCCGAGCAGCCAGCAGGGCGGCGATCTGGGCTGGATAGGCCCGGACGACTGCGCCCCCGAGCTGGCCAACGAGCTGTTTCACCAGAAGCATGCGCAATGGGGCATGGGCGTACACCCGCGCCTGATCCACACCCGTTTCGGCTTTCACATCATTGAGGTGCTGAACCGCCGCGCCGGCAAGCTGCCCGCTTACGCCGAGGTGCGCCAGCGCATTGCCGCGCTGCTGGCGATGCAGTCGCGGGCGCGGGCGCTGCACCAGTACATCAGCTTGCTGTCGGGCGAGGCGCTGGTGGAAGGCGTTGACCTCGACGCGGCCGACTCGCCCTTGGTGCAATGAACGCCAACGCCGCCAGCGCCGCAGCCAACGACGATCTGCTGCTGCGCCTGCGGCGTTTCCAGTCCGACTATTTCCCGCTGCACCAGCAGCGCTTTCAAGACCTGGTGTCCGAAGGCCAGCATCCAAAAACGCTGTTCATTGGGTGCTCGGACTCGCGCCTGGTGCCTTATTTACTCACCGGCACCGGGCCGGGTGAACTCTTCATCGTGCGCAATGTGGGCGCCTTCATCCCGCCCTACGGCGGCTCGCACGGCCTGCACGGCACCACGGCGGCGATTGAGTACGCTGTTTTGAGCCTGAAGGTGGAGCGCATCGTGGTCTGCGGCCACAGCCAGTGCGGCGGCATCCGCGCCGCCTACGAAGGCGTGCCCGACGAAGCCGTGGCGCTCAAATCCTGGCTCAAGCTGGTCAGCGAAGCCCTGCTACCAGTCCAGCCCTGCGCCGAGGCACTGCGCCGCACCGAGCAGCGCTCAGTCGTGCTGCAACTGGAGCGCCTGATGGCCTACCCGATGGTGCGCCGGGCGGTGGAGGCTGGGATGCTGACGCTGCACGGCTGGCATTACGTCATCGAGGCCGGGGAAATCCATATTTTTGACGCCCGCAAAGGCGATTTCGTCCCGGCGTCACAGGCTTTGGATTGCGGAACGGGGCCGTATCAGCCTTATGTGGAGCATGATGGGCAGGTTATTGCCGACTGAACGGGTGGTATTTGGCTATTGCACTTCGGTCTTGAGTCTTATTGGGTTATGTAATGTTATTTTGTTTGAATAAATTTTGTAATTTGTTCTTTGTGAAGCCTTTTGTTAGGCTGAGTGCTTCATTTTCGTCAAGTTCGTTGTACTTGTCTTGAAAGGCTACTCTTCGGTTGATGATAATACTTACCCAGGATTGAACTATTAATAAGCAGAAGATTTTGTTTTTTTCGGCTAATTTCGATGTTATGTCAACAATGTATCCGTCGAAAATGTATCTTTCTTTTTTTGAGTTGGAGTAAATAAGTTCTGCTATTTTTGATAGCTCATTTTTTGTGAAGTTTTCATGCTCTTCTGCTGTCCCATATTTTGTTAATGCATTGCTTCCGTCAATAAATTTAAATTCTTCTGGTTCTGGTAGCGGGTTGGAATAGGTAATTGGTGGATTTTCTATATAAGAAAGAACTTGTGTGCATAGCAAGTTCATTGACTGGCCCGAAGTACTGGCTTTTGCTGCAAGTTTTGCTTTAAGAATTGGATCAATTCTTATTGTTAAAGTGTTTCCTTGGCTTTTTGGTATGTCTGCGTTGTCTAAAAAATCGGCTAGCTTCTCTGGGCAGTGATCGGCAATCCAATCTCTTGCCTCCTTATCGTTAAGTGGGGATATTGCATTTCCTATTTCGTGACTTTGGGTATTGGCATTCCATTTTATGGGGACATCGTATCTAACGCGAAAGAAAGTTCCAGTAAGCGTTCGATATAAAGTTTCTTTATAGTCTTCCTGTGTTGCTCCTGTCCCAATTTTGCTGGCTTTGTTAATTATTTTATTTTTTGTGTGAATAAGAGATGCTGTCCTCGTGTTGTAGGATTTTCCATTTATTACCTGTTTTATGTTGATTTGATTTTGCATTTAATTTCCTTTCTATTTTAATAGTGCAAGCGCTTCATGAAAAGTTTTTCCGCAAAGTGCAGAACTTGCCTTTATGGCAATGCCGGAACGGGTTGCGGAAGAACTTTTCGTAGAGCGCTTAACAAGGTTTGAGTTGTTTAATCGCCAGTCTCAAAAACCTCCATATAGCAAAAGTCAGCTTTGGCAGAGGGTTTTTCCATGCATCTTTTAAGTGCATCAAGTTGTAAAAAACAATTTGCTTTGTATTTCTTTTCGGCTTCGGAAAGACTCATTCCTCCAAACTTCATGGCGATAGTGACTCCTTCAGTGGTGCAGCTATTTATGAATTTTTCAGGATCTTTTCTGATGGCGTCCAATTTTGCAGAATATTCAACACTTGTTTGCTTTTTAACTTCCTGAGAGACTATTTTGGAGTTTTCTTGCTTGTTATTTTCTGGATTGGTTGTTGATTCGGATGTGGGTGTCTTATTTGCTTTTGTGGCGGGTGTTGATTTGGCTTCGCTGTTTTTTAGTAATTGACATTTTTCAGAATCATTTTCTAGTGTATTGATTACTGCTTTGATTGTTACTCGCTTTATCCTTTTTTCAGAGTCAAGTCCAAAAGACTGCTCCATCTGAAACCGGAGTACATTGAAAGTGTCGGAAAGGCTATTCTTTCCGGAGTCAAGTATCTTTGAGGCCTCTATTGAGGCTTGTATTGAGGCTATTTCGGTTGCCTTATCTATGGTTGTTTGGCATTGCTTTGCATAGTTGCTAATTGAAATCCTGGCATCCTTTTCGTCTGGACCTGGAAAAATGCTGTAATAAATAAGTTGAAGTACGAACAAAAGAATTGCAATTCTTATTAATTTTCTAAGTGTTTTCATTTAAATCTGTTGATGTTTTTTGTCTGGCAAAAATTGAAGTTGCCGGTTTTATGAAGCCCACCAGCTTTGGCTGGTGGGTGTTTAATAATTTTATGTCGCCTGTGCAAGAGAGACTGCCAATATTCAATGGGATATTGTTGTTGCTGATCAATATCCTGTAAGGTGGAAGTCGAAATTAAATCGCTACAGTTTTCTTCCTGCGATAACACCAGCAGATAGACCTGCTCCTGTTGCTGCCCCCGCTGTTGTGATTACTGCTGTGCCAGCAGCCATTCCTCCCCCTCCGACGGCCACGGCACCACCTCCAAGAGCAGCCAACGAAGCGCTCATCTTGGCAGCCCCAACTAAAGGAGCAATCGCTGCTCCTGTGCTAGCTGCGCCGAGTAAACCTGTTCCGCCTATCGTTGCAGCAATAGGTCCAGCGAAAGCTAATGCAGCTCCGCCTGTTGCGACAGTTGCCGTTGCAATAGCAGCCGCTTCCACAGGATTGTCAATTGCAGCACTTGCAACATTGCCGATCACATCAATGCCTTTGCAGGCTGTAGAGCCTACGGAATCGATTCCACTGCAAATGAAATCGCCAACACCGTCACAAAAATCATCCCATAACCCCATGATTGCGCTCCTCAATAGTGATTTTGATTGCCAACGACTTTCAATCATCAGCACTTGCATCGTATCGCATGATCTACATGATAGCAAGTAATTTTTTTCACATGACATCATGTTGGATTGAGGAAGCTAGAAATGAAACATCATCTGCTATTTTTTTAGTAGCTATTGACCTATGTCAGATATGCGTTAGAGGGTGAATTGACCATTGAACCGATTTCATAAAAGTTCCAGTTTTTAGAAGAAACAGCTATCTTTGATAGCTATCAATTTCAGGAGCTTGCTATGAAAACTGCTCGTCTTTTCCATTCTGGCCAAAGCCAAGCCGTTCGCCTGCCGGAGGAGTTCCGTTTTAGCGGCGCCGAGGTCAGCGTTCAACGTTTCGGCAACGGCGTATTGCTCTTGCCGGTCAATAACCCCTGGGCGACGCTGGAAGCCGGCTTGTCCGCGTTCGAGCCGGGTTTCACCCTGGAGCGCGAGCAGCCGCCGCAGCAGGTGCGCGCCGAGATCGCGGCATGATTATGCTGGCCAGCCGAGCCGGCCTATGGTGGCGGTAGCGCCCACGCCCCCTCACATCGGACGCCCCCTGGCAATCCACTCTTCCGTTTTCCGAATCGACATCCGGTAGCGGGCGCAATTGAAGGCTTCGAGCCGCGCCAGCTCCTGGCGCAAAAGTGTCTGAAAAGGCGTCAGGTCCAGCTCGGGCAGCGCCAGTGCAGCGATGGCTTCCTGCATAGAAACGCCCTGCGCCACCACCTCGCGCACCGCTTCGCCCAGTTGCTCGCGGTATCTAGCGCGAAACGGGTCCGGCGCGCCCATGGCTTCCAGAATCACCTGGTACTTGGCGATGGAGCGCCGGTAGGTCCAGGCAAACAGCTCCGCCGCCAGCGTCACATCCAGGCGCTCATAAATCCCGGTGACGGCCAGGGCGTAGTCCTGCGGCTCGACATCGAGGAAGGACAGGGGCGCGCAGTTGGACAGCATCAGCGGCAGGTTGGCGCACAGTCGGCTGGTGCGCTTGTTGCCGTCTTCAAACGGTTGCAGATAGGCGATCTGCACCCACAGGAAAAATGCCGCTTCCACCGGGTTCTTGACCTGCCGCGCCTTGGCTATGACCAGCCCCAGCATTTCTTCCAGCAGCATGGGCGCCTGCGCGGGCAGGTAAACCGAATTCGTGATGTGTACCACCGTGTGCCGGATGGTGCCCAGCGCATCGGGGTTATCGAGCAGTCCCTGCATCAGCAGCGCCTGGATGTTGCGCACCACCGGCGCCGTGATGCCGTACTCGGGCACCGCATCCACCATGAATTCAATCGCGTCCTTGTGGTTCAGCAGCATGGACGCGTCCAGGTCATCGCTGCCCGAGCGGCCCCTGGCAAACAGCGCCTCGGTGTCGAGCAGGCTGGTGCGGTTGCCCTCCAGCCGCGACGACTGCCAGGACAGATCGATCAGGAGCTGCTCCAGCACCTTGCGCGCATAGGTGCTGGCCGGCTGCTGGCCCTGGGCGCGCCCGCTGGTCAGCAGGGTTTCGGCCAGATTCGCCGGAAGCAGCGAGGATTGATTGGGAATGTAGTCATCGACAAACTGCCTGCGGTAGGAAACCGGGGTTCGCGTGCCGATAGGCGCTTGCAGCTGGGCGCGCAGTTCGAGTGCGGCAGCGCTCCAGGGCAGGGGAGAGATTGCCGCTTCTGGTGCAGGCGATTCAGGCGATACGGGCGGCGCCGTGTCCGTCGCGGGCGCTGCGATGGCGTAGCGTGTGGCCGGGCCGGAGCCCGTGCGAACAATTGCGCCGCCGACTACCAGCGCGGCCAGATAGCGGTTCACGGTGGGGCGTTTTTCGCCTGTTTGCGCCGCGATGTCGTCGGCTCCCACGGGATTTAGCCCTTGGTTTGCGCGCTGGGTCAAATAAGCCAGAATGCTGGACGAAAGCTGTTTTTTGGCCATGCCTGTCTTCCGATCAAAAGTCTTTACAAGCCATCTACCTTATCAATTTCTTATCAAAATTGAGAGATTTTGATAGGATTTTTGGTGGATTGATAAGATAAGCCTGGTTTTGATAAGAATTTGAACCTGTCGGCAGGGTTTCTCCAAGTCACCAAGCCCGCGCCTACCATGCTTGATCCAAGCCAGCAAAACCTGTTTTATGCCCGCAAGCCCGGCAGGGCATCCGGTCAAATGCGCCGCAAAAAGACTATGCTTTGCCCCTGCGAAACGCTGGCTCGTTGACGACACGGCGCGGCGGCTTTCACAACCAGATTGCAACCGTCAGCTGCCGGGCGGCGCTCTCGCCTTCGCAGCCCTTTCCCAGGATCAACACCCATGAAGCGCGAACACTTCGGCCGCCCGCAAGACCTGACCGCCACCCAGCCCATCAGCCAGGACGTGCTGAAAGAAAAATACCTGAAACCCGGCGAAAGCGGCGTCGAGGACGTGTACCGGCGCGTGGCGCGCGCGCTCGCCTCTGTCGAGCTGCCCGCCGAGCGCGCCAAATACGAAGCGCTGTTTCTGGAAAACCTGCACGCCGGCGCCATCGGCGCGGGCCGCATCATGAGCGCGGCGGGCACCGACATCCAGGCCACGCTCATCAACTGCTTTGTCCAGCCGGTCGGCGACTGCATCCAGGGCGTCGATAGTGGCGGCTTTCCCGGCATTTACGAAGCCCTGCGCGAAGCGGCCGAAACCATGCGGCGCGGCGGCGGCGTGGGCTACGACTTTTCGCGCATCCGCCCGCGTGGCGCCGAGGTCAAGGCGATGGCGTCTATGGCCTCGGGGCCGTGCAGCTACATCAACGTGTTTGACCAGTCCTGCGCCACGGTGGAAAGCGCAGGCGCCCGGCGCGGCGCGCAAATGGGCGTGCTGCGCATGGACCACCCGGATGTCCACGAATTCATCACCGCCAAGCGCACGCCTGGGCGCTGGAACAATTTCAACGTCTCCGTCGGCGTACACGATGCCTTCATGCAGGCGCTGGCCGAAGACGGGCCGTGGGAATTGATCCACCAGGAAAAGCCCGGCGCGGCGCTGCTGGCACAGGGCGCTTTCCAGCGCGCCGACGGCCTGTGGGTGTATCAAACCGTCGCTGCCCGTGAGCTGTGGGACACGGTGATGAAGTCGGCCTACGACTTTGCCGAGCCGGGCATTTTGTTCCTGGACAACATCAACACGGACAACAATCTGCGCTACTGCGAGTCGATTGCCGCGACGAATCCGTGCGTCACTGCTGACACCCGGTTGGCGACGCAGCACGGCTTGGTACCCATCGGCTGGCTGCAGGCCAATGCTGGCGCGCTTGAATGCACGGTGGACCGGCGCGCGCTCGGCGAGCATCAGCGCGGCACCGTCACGCGGACGGCCGTGCCGGCGTTTCTGACCGCGAGCCAAGCCGAGGTCTTCAAGGTCACGACGGATGCGGGTTACGAGATCAAGGCCACGGCCTGGCACGAGTTCTACACGGCCCGAGGCAAGCTCAAGCTGTCGGAACTGAAAACTGGTGACGAGTTGTGGGTGCAGTCGGGTAAAGGCCAGTTCGGCACCGAGGGCAGCGAGGCGCTGGGCCTGCTCGATTTCAATGCGCAGAGCCACCTGGCCGTGCCCGAAGTGGTCTGGCGGGGCAGTGAAGCCTGCGTGCGCGGTTATCTGCAAGGGCTTTTCCAGACGGACGGGACGGTCAACGTGTCGTCAAACAGCCAGAGCTGTTCGGTGCGCCTGTCGTCCAGCCACCGGCCGCTGCTGCAGGACGTGCAGGTTCTGCTGGCCAACTTCGGCGTGTTCTCGCGCATCCACGAGCGGCGCCAGGCCGGCGCGCGCCCCATGCCGGATGGCCGGGGCGGGCAGCGCGACTACTTGTGCCAGACCCAGCACGAGCTGATCGTTGATGGCGAATCGCGCGAGGCCTTCATGCACGAGATCGGCTTTTTACTTCCCGCCAAGCGCGAAAAATACGAAGCCTGGGTGGCTGGCAAGGCACTCGTCAAGACCCAGCGCTTTGCCGCCACCATTACCGCCATCGAGCCTGCCGGTGTCGAGCCGGTCTATGACACGACCCAGCCGGACGGCAATACCGTCATCTTCAACGGCCTGGTTTCGGGACAATGCGGTGAGCAACCGCTTCCGCCCTATGGCTGCTGCGACCTCGGCCCCATCATTCTGACGCGCTTCGTGCGTCATCCTTTCGGCTTTGATGGCGAATCAAGTTTTGATTTTGAAGCCTTTGAAGCCTCAGTCGCCACGCAGGTGCGCGCGCTCGACAACGTGCTCGAAGTGACTTTCTGGCCGCTGCCCCAGCAGCGCGCCGAGTCCGCCGCCAAGCGCCGCATCGGCGTCGGTTTTACCGGGCTGGGCAATGCGCTGGCCATGCTGCGCCTGCGCTACGACGTGCCCGAAGGCCGCGATATGGCGGCCCGCATTGCCGTGCGCCTGCGCGATGCGGCCTACAGCGCCTCGGTCGCGCTGGCGCAGGAAAAAGGCGCTTTCCCCAAGTTCGACGCCGACGGCTACCTGGCCAGCGGCACCTTTGCCAGCCGCCTGCCGCCCGCGCTGCAGCAGGCGATACGCGCCCACGGTATCCGCAACAGCCATTTGCTTTCCATCGCGCCGACCGGCACCGTCAGCCTGGCCTTTGCCGACAACGCCTCCAACGGCATCGAGCCGGCGTTTTCGTGGATGTACCGGCGCCACAAGCGCGAAGCCGACGGCAGCCGCACCGAGTACGCCGTCGAAGACCACGCCTGGCGCCTGTACCGCGAACTCGGCGGCGACGTGAACGCGCTGCCCGACTATTTCGTCTCCGCGCTGGAGATGACGGCTGCCAGCCACATCGCGATGATGGAGGCGGTTCAACCCTTCATCGACACCGCTATTTCCAAGACGGTCAATATCCCGGCTGACTACGCCTACGACGATTTCAAAAGCCTGTACAGCCAAGCCTGGCGCGCCCGCCTCAAGGGGCTGGCGACCTACCGGCCGAACGCGATTTTGGGCGCGGTGCTGCAAACCCACGCCAGCCCCGAGGCAGCGACCCGCCCCGCAACCGGGGCCACCGCCGCCGCGCCGCCGGTCGATCCGATGCGCACGGTGATTGAAAGCCGCCCCAAAGGCGCGCTGTCGGCCATCGTCGAAAAAGTCGAATACTGGACCCAGGAAGGGCATCAGCGGCTTTACCTGGTCGTGTCGTTTTTGCCGGTGCCAGCGGCCAGTGGCGCGGGCACGGTGGAGCGGGCGATTGAGTTTTTCATGCCGGTCGGCCAGAGCGGCGCTTCGCAGCAGTGGATCACGTCGAGCATGCGCATGTTGTCACTGGCGGCGCGCGGCGGTTTTCTGGAGCGCGCGCTCAGCGACATGCGCAAAGTCGCCTGGGACAGAGGCCCGGTGCGCCTGGGCACTTACGAAAAAGCCGACGGCACCCATGTGCCGATGTGGCACGACTCGGAAGTGGCGGCGATTGCCTATGCGTTGCAGCACCTGATTGCCCGGCGCGCCAGCCAGCCGGGCGCCAGCGCGCTGGCGCCAGAGCCGACAGCGGCGCAGGCGGCTGAAGCGGGCCTGGCGCCGCCGGTGATGGCGGGCAAGAAATGCGGCGAATGCGGCGCCCATGCGGTGATCCGCAAGGACGGCTGCGACTACTGCACCCAGTGCGGCCAGCTGGGAACATGCGGATGAGCTTCACGGATTGGCACTCAGGCGGGATTGCTTTTTCAAGAGGGAGGATGCGATGAATTCTTCTGCTGCACCAGAGCGTCGGCTCCATGATGTGCTGGTCGATGAGGTGTCGGCCGAGCACGAGCTGGCCAGCACCGCTGCCGCGCTGATGCAGTCGCGCCAGACCCTCCTGCCCAAGCGGCTCGGCGACCCCGGCCCGGATGCCCGGCAACTGAAGCTGATTCTGGAGGCGGCGGCCAGCGCGCCCGACCACGGCCAGTTGCGGCCCTGGCGCTTTGTGCGGGTGCCGCAGGCGGCGCGCCAGCGGCTGGCCGAGGTGTTTGGCGCAGCCTTGATCGAGCGCGATGCCGCCGCCACGCCCGAGCAGGTCGCGCAGGCGCAGGAAAAAGCGCACCGGGCGCCGCTGCTGCTGCTGGTCATCGTCGATGGCCGCTGCGGCGATTCCGGGATTGATCTGGCCGAGCGCATCGTGTCCGTCGGCTGCGCCGTGCAAAACATGCTGCTGATGGCGACAGCGCTGGGCTACGGCTCGGCGCTGACCAGCGGCAAGGCGCTCAAATCGACCGGCCTGCGTGCGCTGTTTGGCTTGAGCGATGATGAGCAGGCGCTGTGCTTTTTGAGCATAGGCACACCGAAATCACGCAAAAGCGCCCGCCAGCGACCCGCGCCGGGCGACTATGTCAGCACGCTGGGGCCAAGCGGCGCGCCGGTGCCGGGTTTTTGACAAGCCGCCCGGCGTTTTGGGATAACTTTTTTAAATTTGCCCCGAACGGGGCGTGGATTGAAACAAATATGACGCTTTCGACTTTTGACGATCTTTTGCAGGCGGCCAAAAGCCAGCCTGAGCCGCAGCGCCTGCTGTTTGTCTTTGCCGGAGTCGAGCTGCCCGACGAGGCCACGCCCGCCCAGCGCCAGGCGTTTGACGCCGGGCAGGGCGGCGCGCTGGTGCCCTTGATGTGCGTGGACAAGTCGCCCGACGAGCTGGCCGCGTTCAGCACGCTGGTCGAGGAAGCGCGCCAGTTCGGCCAACCTTGGGGCATGGTGTTTGCCGCCGCCATGTCGGGCCAGCCGGGCCGGGCGCCGACCTCCGCCGACGCCGAGGCGCCGCTGCAGCGCATGGTTGAAGCCATCAAGCGCGGCGAGATCGGCGGCTACATGCCGTTTGACCCGCAGGGCCACGCCGTCCGGCTGGGCTGAGCGCGATGAGCGCCGCCAAAAACGCCGCCCAAAGCGCCGCCAAAAACGCCGCCAACAGCACGACCCGGCCGGTGTCACTGCCCGGCCACCGGCCACTGGCCGCCGGTCTGGAAGCGCCGTTTGAAATGCTCGCCGCCTGCCATGAGCGGGTCGAGCGCATGCTGGCGCTGCAGGCCAAGCTGCAGCAGCACCTGCTGGACAAGGGCTGCGACGAAGCGGCCCGCCAGGCCGCCCGTGACGTGATGCGCTATTTTGATGTGGCCGCGCCGCTGCACCACCAGGACGAGGAGCTGCATGTGTTCCCGCCGCTGCTGGCCGGTCTTGATACCGCGCTGCGTGCGCTGGCCGGGCGGCTCATCAACGAGCACCGACAGATGGAATCGGCCTGGATTCCGGCGCGCAGCGTGCTGTAGGCCATTGCCGACAGCCGCCCGGATGCCGACTGGCGCGCGCTGACTCCAGCGCAAACGGCAGCCTTGAACCAGTTCGCCGCCCTCTACGCGCAGCATCTGGCCGACGAGAACGGTGCCGCTTATCCCGCCGCCCAGGCCGCCCTGCCGCCGCAGGCAGTGCAAGCGATGAGCGAAGACATGATGCAGCGCCGGGGCGTGGCGCCGGTGCGTCCTGCAGCTGAAAAAGGATGATAGCAAAGCCTTCATCTTTCAACGGTGCGTGCGAAAATCCATGCAATCCTCTCCCTTTGATTGCTGAGAGGCTTGAATTGAATTTGAAAGGCAATACGTGGAAGTCCCTGAATATCTTTGTTTGTTTTCTGGAAATGGTGAATTTTCCGTAGAAGTGAAATTCAAGGGTGAGGGCTTTGTTCCACTCCGTAAAGCCACAGCTCAGGAAATTACCAAACTCATTAATTCAGAAACGGGTGCGTTTCATGTTGCCATGACTTTTGATGAGCATCTCTTTGAGGTTTACAAGTATGAGATTGACCCGGCCAAGAAAAAATTAATCATCAGGGTGCGTTGAGTATGATCAATCATGAAAACGTTCAGCCTTTGTATGAAAAATATTTTGATCTGGTCCGGTTTGAAGTCGAAGGGTTTGGTGTCAGGCCGACAGAAATCCGGCATTTGCTCGGCAGGCTGGGAGAGTTTTACTGTGTGAAAGAAACCAAAGGAGTACTTCCAACTGGAACAAATCAACCTGGTTTTGATGTGATTTCTTCTGACAATAGAAAAATCAGTGTCAAGACCACAGCTCAAACATCCGGGTTTGTGGCCATTTCAAAAAGTACATTAGATTTGGCTGATGATCTGATGCTGGTTCACTATGTGAATGGAGCGCTTTTAACAATCTATCATGGATGTATCAAGAAGGCTGTGATGGATACGCGTCAGTATGGTAATAACTATGAGTTAGATATTTCAAGGGCCAAGAAACTCGCCATTTCAAATTCCAGGCCCACACCCGAAATTAATGATAAAAATCCGAATGAATCGAGAACTGAAACCATGAACGCCCTGAACATCGCCGACTACATGCAGACGCTGGGCGCGCAAGCCAAAGCCGCCAGCGCCCACACCGCCCGCGCCCCGGCTGCGGTCAAAAACAAGGCGCTGCGCGCACTCGCCGCGCTGCTGCGCCAGAGCGCCCCGGCGCTGCAGCAAGCGAACCAGCGCGACCTGGACCGCGCCGCCGCTGCCGGCCTCACCGGCCCGCTGCTGGATCGCCTCAAGCTCGGCGCCAAAGACCTGGAAACCGTCGCGCTCGGCTGCGAGCAGCTCGCCACCATGCCTGACGTGATCGGCGAAATTATTGGCATGAAAGAGCAGCCCAGCGGCATCCGCGTCGGCCAGATGCGCGTGCCCATCGGCGTCTTCGGCATGATTTTTGAGAGCCGCCCGAACGTGACGATTGAAGCGGCCTCGCTGGCCATCAAGAGTGGCAACGCCTGCATCCTGCGCGGCGGCTCCGAGGCCATCGAGTCGAACAAGGCGCTGGCCGCGCTGGTGCAACAGGCGCTGGCGGAAAGCGGCCTGCCGCCAGAGGCTGTGCAGCTGGTCGCCACCACCGACCGCGCAGCCGTCGGCGAATTAATCGCCATGCCGAAATACGTCGATGTCATCATCCCGCGCGGCGGCAAGGGGCTGATCGAGCGCATCAGCGCAGGCGCGAAAGTGCCGGTGATTAAACACCTGGACGGCAACTGCCACACCTACGTCGATGACCCGTGCGACCTCGAAATGGCCGTGAAAATCGCCGACAACGCCAAAACGCAGAAATACAGCCCGTGCAACGCCAGCGAAAGCCTGCTGGTGGCCGCTGGCGTGGCGGGCGATTTTTTGCCGCGCATCGGCGTGGTCTATGCCGCCAAGGGCGTGGAAATGCGCGCCTGCCCCGAGGCGCTGCGCATTTTGGCCACCGTCGTGCCGGGCCGACTGCTCAAAGCTGCGACCGAGCAGGACTGGTTTGAGGAATACCTCGCGCCCATCATCAGCGTCAAAGTGGTGGCGGGCGTGGATGAAGCCATTGCCCACATCAACCACTACTCCAGCCACCACACCGAAGCCATCCTGACGCGCGACCATATGCACGCGCAGCAGTTTTTGCGCGAGGTCGATTCGTCCAGCGTGATGGTCAACGCCAGCACGCGCTTTGCCGACGGCTTTGAATATGGCCTGGGCGCGGAAATCGGCATCAGCACGGATAAATTCCACGCACGCGGGCCGGTCGGCATCGAGGGGCTGACTTCGCTCAAGTACGTGGTGCTCGGCCAGGGCGAAGTGCGCGGCTGAGGCGGAGCGGCGAGGCCGGGGCCGTTTGTAACAATGGCGCTTTCATAAGGCCTAGAATTTGGCCATTACCGAACAAGATAACGCGATATTCCTCTTTGAAAGTGGCCGCATGGTTCCGCACCTCATCACCGCCCTGACTGGCCCCATCAACGAGCTTGAGCAGCGCATTCTGGACACCACGCCCGCCATCGAGCGCTGGTTCCGGCTCGAATGGATGGAGCACACGCCGCCGTTTTACAGCGCGGTCGATCTGCGCAACGCGGGCTTCAAGCTCGCGCCCGTCGATACCGACCTGTTCCCCGCTGGCTGGAACCACCTGACGCCGCAGATGCTGCCGCTGGCCGTGCAGGCAGCGATGGCGGCGATTGAAAAAATCTGCCCCGAAGCGCGCAACTTGCTGGTGGTGCCGCAAAGCAATATCACCGACCCGGCTTACCTGGCCAGCCTGCTGCAGCTCAAGCGCATCTTTTATCAGGCGGGGCTGAATGTGCGCTTTGGCTCGCTGAACCCGGAGATCAAGGCGCCGACCCCGGTGCCGCTGGCCGACGGCGAAGCCTTGATGCTGGAGCCGTTGATCCGCAGCGACCGCCGCTTGGGCCTGAAGGATTTCGATCCCTGCACGATTTTGCTGAACAACGACCTGTCGGCCGGCATTCCGGGCATTCTGGAAGACCTGCACGAGCAGTATTTGCTGCCGCCGCTGCATGCGGGCTGGTCGGTGCGGCGCAAGTCGCGCCATTTCAAGGCCTATGAAGAAATCACCAAGCGTTTTGGCAAGCTGCTGGGCATTGACCCCTGGCTGATCCATCCGCTGTTTGCGCAGTGCGAGGATGTCAACCTTGCCGAAGGGGTCGGGATGGAGTGCCTGAGTACCCACGTCGATGCGCTGCTGGCCCGGATCCGGCGCAAGTACAAGGAATACGGCATCAACGAAAAGCCGTTTGTCGTCATCAAGCCCGACAACGGCACCAATGGCCGGGGCATCACGACAGTGCATGACGCCAAGGAGTTGGGCGCCCTGGGCGACATCAGCCAGATCAGCGTCGGCAAGGGCGGCCAGCCGCTTTCCGCATTCATCCTCCAGGAGGGCGTGCTGACCCACGAGCGCGTCAACAACGCCGTGGCCGAGCCGGTGGTGTACATGATGGATCGCTACGTGGTCGGCGGTTTTTACCGCGTCAATGCCGGGCGCGGCACCGATGAAAACCTCAACGCGCCCGGCGCCAGTTTTGCGCCGCTGGCCTTTTCCGACAGCGGGCGTCTGCCGCAGTACGGCGAAAAGCCCGGCTCCAGCGGGCCGAACCGCTTTTACATGTACGGCGTCGTCGCCCGGCTGGCGATGCTGGCGGCCAGCTACGAACTCGAAGCGACCGACCCGGATGCCGAGGTTTACGACTGAATAGGTCCGGCGTTTCGGCAAAAATTCCGCTTTTCGGGAGGCTCGGTTTGCCTGTCAGTTAGCCGTCGGCCGGGCGGGCGCAAAATAGCGCTCCCTTAGACAACCATTCCGTCGGCTTTGAGCGGTTTTTCCGGCCCATCGTTCCAGGCGTTCCATTTTTGTGACCAGTCAAAAATCCTCTCTTGCAGCGCTCACCCTCGGCGCCATTGGCGTCGTTTATGGCGACATCGGCACCAGCGTTCTTTATTCCATCAAGGAGGTTTTCGGCTCCGGCCATGTGCCCTTCACGCCGGACAATGTGTACGGCATCTTGTCCATTTTCTTCTGGACGCTGACCATCATCGTCTCGCTCAAATATGTCACGCTGGTGCTGCGCGCCGACAACAACGGCGAGGGCGGCTTGATTGCCATGCTGGCGCTGGCTTCGACCGCCGTGCAGGACCGGCCCCAGTTGCGCAAGCTGCTGCTGGCCGTGGGCATTTTTGGCACCTCGCTGTTTTATGGCGACGGGGTTATCACGCCGGCCATTTCGGTGCTCTCGGCCGTCGAGGGGCTGGAAGTGGTCTCGCCGACCTTCACCAAGGGCGTCGTGCCGATCACGCTGATGATTTTGCTGGGCCTGTTCATGCTGCAAAAGCACGGCACGACGGGGATTGGCAAGTTTTTCGGCCCGATCACCATTGTCTGGTTTTTGGTGATTGCGCTGCTCGGCGTTTCGCAGATCGTCACCCACCCGACCATTTTGTGGGCGCTCAGTCCGCATTACGCGCTGCTGTTCATCTGGGCCAACCCCGGCGTGACCTTCATCATTCTGGGCGCGGTGGTGCTGTGCGTGACCGGCGCCGAGGCGCTGTATGCCGACCTCGGGCATTTCGGCAAAAAGCCGATTCGCCTGGCCTGGTTTTCGGTCGTCATGCCTTCGCTGGTGCTGAACTATTTCGGCCAGGGCGCGCTGCTGCTGAACAACCCGGCGGCCGTGAAAAACCCGTTTTTCCTGATGGCGCCCGACTGGGCGCTGCTGCCGCTGGTCGGGCTGGCGACGCTGGCTACGGTGATTGCCTCGCAGGCCTTGATTACCGGCGCCTTCAGCGTCACCAAGCAGGCGATTCAAATGGGTTACCTGCCCCGGCTGCGCATCCAGCACACCAGCGTGCGCGACACCGGCCAGATCTACATGCCGTTTGTCAACTGGGGCCTGTTTGTCACCATTGTGCTGGCGGTGGTGATGTTTCGCTCGTCAAGCAATCTGGCCGCCGCTTACGGCATTGCCGTCTGCACCGACATGCTGATCACCACGGTGCTAACTTTTTACGTGATCCGCTATGCCTGGAAATACCCGCTGGCCTTGTGCATTGCCGCCACCAGCGTGTTTTTCATCGTCGATTTTGCGTTTTTTGCCTCCAACCTGATGAAGCTGTTTGCCGGGGGCTGGTTCCCGCTGGTGATTGGCGGGGCCGTCTTCACCCTGATGATGACCTGGAAGCAGGGGCGGCAAATTCTCAATGAAAAGCTGCGCGCCGATGCGCTGGACCTGCCGAGCTTTCTGGACGCGGTGTTTGTCAGCCCGCCGCTGCGCGTCGAGGGCACGGCCGTCTTCATGACCGCCGAGCCGGGCATCGTGCCCAACGCGATGCTGCACAACCTCAAGCACAACAAGGTGCTGCACGCGCAAAACCTGTTCGTCACGGTGCGCAGCCACGAGGTGCCGTGGATAGGCATGGACAAGCGCCTGGAGATTGAATCACTGGGCCACGACTGCTGGCAGGTCAATGTGCATTACGGCTTCAAGAACGACCTGGATCTGCCCAAGGCGCTGCAGCATATCCGTAACCGGGGCTGCCAGTTAGAGCCGATGACGACCAGCTACTTCCTGTCGCGCGACACGGTGATTCCGACGATTGGCAGCGGCATGGCCGCCTGGCGCGAAAAGCTGTTTGCCCAGATGCACCACAACGCCAGCGGTGCCGCCGACTTCTTGAACCTGCCGAACAACTCGGTGGTCGAGCTGGGCAGCAAGATCGAGATTTAAGCTGGGGAGGCGTTCGGCGAGGCGAAGCGCTCGCCGCCTTTTTCTTTCAGGAACGGCACATAGGCGGTGTCGGTTTTCATGATGTGCTCAACGAGCCAGTCCTTGAGCATTTCAAGCAGCTCATTTTCAATCGGCATGCCGTTTTCAAAGCCCGTGAGCATATTCATGATGGACGCGGTGAACTTGTCATGCAGCGCCTTGTGCGCCTGCGCCTGCGGGTAGCCATAGCGCTCGAACAGCTCTTCTTCCATGATGAAGTGGTTCACCGTGTAGTCCATCAGCCCTTCGAGGATGTTGCCAATCACGGCCCGGCTGGGGGCTGGCTTGTTCATCTCGTTGTGCAGGCGGTTGGTGGCATCGAACAGCCACTGGTGCTGCTCATCGACCTCATCGAGTCCGACAGAAAAATCATCACGCCACGGCATGAACGTCATCAAATCCCCTTTGGTGTAAACAAGTGAATACTTCAGTTGCCGAAAGACTCCAGCCGCTATTTTTGGCCTGAAGCCAAGCGTCTGATCGGCAGGCAATTCAGTATAAACCCTGATAAGCGGCGCCCCCGCGCCAGCAGGCGCTGGCTCGGCGCTAGGCGCTAGGCGCTAGGCGCTGTCGGCGGCAAAGCGCTGGCTGTCCTTTTCCTTCAGAAACGGCACATAGGCGGTGTCCGTTTTCAGGATGTGCTGAACCAGCCAGTTCTTGAGGGTTTCCAGCACTTCGCTTTCCACGGCCGCGCCGCTTTCAAACTCCGTCAGCGTGTGCAAGATGGTGGCGGTGAACCTGTCGTGCTGCGCCTTGTGCGCCTGCGCCTGCGGGTAGCCATAGCGCTCGAACAGCTCTTCTTCCATGATGAAGTGGTTCATCGTGTAGTCCATCAGTCCTTCGATGATTTCGCCAATCACCTGGCGGCTGTGAACTTCCTTGCTTGTTTCATCATGCAGACGATTGGTGGCGTCGAACAGCCACTTGTGCTGTTTGTCAACCTCATTGAGCTCGACAGAATAAGCATCACTCCACGGCATGAAGGTCATCAAATCCCCCTTGGTCTGAAGAAAGAGCGAAAAGTGTTGTTACGCAAAGATGTGAGCCGCAATTTTGACCCTAAAGGCGCCGCTTGACCAGCAGGAAAACCAGCACAAGCGCCCAGTTTTAAAGCAGGGCAAAACCCACTGCCTTGTTGACCATCTCGTTGACGGCGTTCAGGGCGGCGTTTAGCGCCTGCTCGACCATGATCTGGTTCAGGCCGGCCACCGCCAGCAGCACCGTTTCCCAGGCCTCTTTCTGGAATTGCACATGGCTTTTCGCCCGGGACTCGGAAATCAGGCCCTCGGCGCGCAGCGCGGCAATGCTGGAAAATCTTTCGGCAAAGATTCTGGACTCGGATTCAAAATAGCTCTGGGTGGCAGGCCATTGGTCACCCACCACGCTTTTGACCGCTGCAATCATTTTTCGGGCGACATCGTTGGTATTGATAGTCATCGGCTGGGTCCTGTTTCAAAAAAAGGCGGCGTTGCGGGCGCCAGCGCCTTGGCGTCTTCGAGTTTCTGGCCCCGGCGCTTGGCCAGCTCAAAAGTCAGCAGGCCGGTGAACTGGCTGTTCAGGCCGCCCCGGTACAGCGGGAGTTCCCTTTTGCTGATGCCTTCCCGGTGGTCGGCGGCGAGCCGGTCGAAATTGTTTTGCAGCTTGTCGAGCATGCGCACGCTCAAGCTGTTGCGTTCCAGCGCATCGGCGCGTATGCGCAGCGAGCTGATGGCGACTCTGGTCTGGCCATAAAAACCCTTGCTGGCCGCATAGGGCGCAGCCATGCTGCCTTCGGCTGACTCCAGCGTGACGAAAAAGACTTCCATGTCCTTTTGCAGCGCCGTGATGCCTTTGTCGGTCTGCGCGTCGTAGTCGCCGACGAGTCTGATGCCGCTGCAGCCCGACAGCAGCAAGGCCAGCAAGAACACCGCCGCCAGGTAAAGTTGTCTGATTTTCATGGAGGCCATTACCTCAAGGCTTTAGGCGGCTGCGCCAGATGGTCAATCATCGCCTTGATGGCCTTCATTTGCGCGCCGGACTTGTAGGCGTAGTTGCTGCCGGTGTAGCCCCACCAGTCCCAGCAGCCTTGCGGGTTCGACGGCAGGTAGGAGGACTTGTTGACCTGCGGGTACAGCACCATCAGCTTGTTGTTGTCGGCCCAGTTGTTGTAGCCGGTGTCGGTGATGAACTGGTTGCCGACGGATTCGACCGACTGCTTGCAGCCGTGGATGGCCACATGCACCTTGCAGTTCGCGCCCTGGGCCGTGCAGCTTTGCGGCACGTACAGGTAGCCGGTGTCGGCCATGCTGGTGGCGGCGCTGGCGTAGCTGCGCTGGTTAAAGCTGACGATCTGCCCGGCAGGCTCGTCCACCCGGGGCTGCAGCGGGCCGTAGATATGCTGCAGGATGGCCTGGGCCTGGTCGTAGCCGCTGTTGTCAAGGTTGCAATGGCTGATGTAGGGCGCGGCGTTGGCGGCGCAGTCGTTGCCGTAGTTCGGCGTGATGACGGCATGGCCAGCCGGCAGGGTGTTGACATACTGCAGCTGCCCCGGCTTGACGCCGAGCTGATGGAAGAAGAACACCGTGGCATCGACGGCGGGCTGGCGCACGACGCTGTCGTCGGTGCCGCTGAAGACGTAGATGCGGCGCTGGCTCAGATGGCTCAGCGGGTCAATCTGGCGCGCTTTGGCAAAGCCCTTGGCGGCATTGACCATCAGCGACGGATTGGGCGGCATGAAAGGCACCTGCCCCATGCAGATGCCCGCATTGAACATGCTGTTGGCCGCGCAGTAGTAAGGCCCGCCCGCCACGACCCCGGCGCCGACGATGGAGCTTGAATAAGCGACCTGCAGCTGCACCGCCATGAAGGCGCCCGACGACAGGCCGGAGACGGAGGTCTGCAGCGGATTGGCGCCGTAAGCGGGCAGGCTCACGGGGGCGGATGTCTGGGCGAGCGTCTGGGCAGCGGCCAGGCTGAGCAGCGCGAGGCTGGCAAGGGAGCGGGGCAGTGACATGAATTCCTCCTTGGAATAGCGGGGTGCGTGTGTGACAGAAAAATTTTAATGTCTAACGGGAAGCGTTGCGTAAAAATCGGGCTTTAATTTGAAGACGGGCATCCGGCTGCCGCGCCAAATCGGTTATTTGCAGGTTATATTTATTTTGTACGTTTTCCAAGAAAGTAATTCATGCTTAACTTTAATTTTTTTGGCCGCATCATGATTGCGCTGGTTTTTGGGGCTGCTTCACTGATTTCATGCGCAAGTCAAAAAATACCAGAACCAAAATCGGCACCGTCCGCAGAGCCTGTTCGTAGCGCTGTGCCGGTTCCGCTTCCGCTTCCGCTTCCGCTTGTGGGGAGTGATCGCGATGCGCACGGCTGCATTCCCTCGGCCGGTTATTCCTGGTGCGCGAAGGAAAATTCCTGCGTGCGACCCTGGGAACTGGCAGCTAAAAAATCTTTTGCGAATACTGCAGCAGCCTATGAGGCTTACTGTTCGGGAAATTCTAAATAACTTTCAGCGCCCCCGCGTCGCCAGCAAGCCCTGCCCGGCCGCCCAGGCGTTGATGTCTTCCTTGCGCACGGCCGCCGCCATCAAACCCGGAAAGGCGTCCGGCGTGCAGGCAAACGACGGCACGCCCAGCGCGGCCAGCTTGGCCGCCAGCGCCCGGTCGTAAGACGGCGCGCCTTCGTCGCTCAACGCCAGCAGGGTGATGAACTGCACGCCCGCTTCCACCAGCCCGGCGGCGCGGCGCAGCAAATTAGCCTCCACGCCGCCTTCGTACAGGTCGGAAATCAACACCAGAATCGTGTTGCGCGGTTCGCGGATGATCGACTGGCAGTAGCCCACCGCGCCGTTGATGTCCGTGCCCCCGCCCAGCTGCACGCCAAACAGCAGCTCCACCGGGTCGTCAAGCTGCTCGGTCAGATCGACGACGGCCGTGTCGAACACCACCAGTTTCGTCGCCACGGCCGGCAGCGAGGCCAGCACTGCGCCGAAAATGCTCGAATACACCACCGACGCGGCCATGGAGCCGCTCTGGTCAATGCACAGCACGACTTCGCGCTGCGGGCTGCGCGCCTTGCGCCCGTAGCCGATGAGCTGCTCGGGCACGATGGTGCGGTAGTCGGGCTGCCAGTGCTTGAGGTTGGCGCGGATGGTGCGGTTCCAGTCGATCTCGCTGTGGCGCGGGCGGCGGTTGCGGCGGCTGCGGTCAAGCGCGCCGGTCACCGCCGAGCGCATCGGCTCTTCGAGCTGTTTGAGCAGCGCATCGACCACCTTGCGCACCACTCTGCGGGCGGTGTCCTTGGTGGTGGCCGGAATCACGCCCGAGAGCGCGATCAGGCTGGCCACCAGATGCACATCGGGCTGCACGGTTTCCAGCATTTCGGGCTGCAGCAGCATCTCGCGCAGGTTCAGCCGCTCCAGCGCATCGTGCTGCATGACCTGCACCACGGTGCCGGGGAAATACTTGCGGATGTCGCCCAGCCAGCGCGCCACGCTGGGCGCCGAGCCGCCGCGCCCGCCCCGGCGGTCGGTGTTCAGGCCATTCTTGCCGTCCGCGTCGTAGAGGGCGGACAGTGCCTGGTCCATCTCGGCCGGCACGCCCGAGAGCTTGCCGCAGCTGCTCTCGGCTTCGCTGCCCAGGACCAGGCGCCAGCGGCGCAGGCGGGCTTCGTCGGGGAGCGGGGCGGCTGCAGGAATGGGGATGGATGGGGTCATGAACTAACTCTGGAAATGGTTTTTGGCAGAGAAAAGGTAGAGCTACTAACGATCTATCTAAAAATTTTCAAGCTCAAATTCTTATTTTTGAGAAATTGAAAACATAGAAAACTCTTTGGTAATTTAAATTTACGATAGTTTGGGTTTTATGATTGCTTTTATTTTGTGTGGAATTGTCGTGGTGGTTCTTCATTGTATATCATGATCTGCCTATAAGTATATTTAATGGTCATTAAAATAAAGAGCTAAGGTGATTAGTGTTTAATAATTGAAAATATTTTCATAAATTAACCTTGGCTATTTTTTGGAAGCTTGTCGGCAAATACGGTAATCCAGTCTATGAATTTTCGCTCCAAGTCATCTAGTCGTGATATCGTGCTGAGTTTAATTGGCTGATTATGTGCTACAGCAGATCGGATTGATGTGTACTCCTTCATGGCGGTAGCAAGAAATTCTTTCCTGAATGGTTTTCCCTCTCCGTAAAATCCATTTTGTTTGTTGTTTAGTACTTTTGTAAGAGATTCTGTTGTTAAGAAATGCATAATATTATCTTGTGCAAGTTCGATGGCGTGGGTAGCTCGTTGTCGATTTTGCCAATCTTTGGCGGACTCAAATAAATCTATTTTTAATGCGCGTACGGAAGAAGTGGTGTCGTTAATTTTTTCGGTTTTGTCTCTATCAAGATTAATATTTAATTCGGAGCGGATATGAAAAAGCACGAGTTTAATCAAATCCTCCTGTTCTTCTGGGATGTAGGAGGAGACTTTAACGCTTTTAAGGTTTTCATATAATTCATTGCCGCTTTTTATATAGTAATCTGAAACAATTAAGTTTCGAAGCATGTTTTCAATTCTTGATATTCTTTGATAAGCGGCGGTAGAGATTGCCTTGCGTTCAAAACAAAGATAGTTCGGTGGTGCTACATATTCAGGTTTTTCATTTCCTAAAATGTGGCGAACCAATGTATTAATCAAGGGGCTGGCAATATAAATAAAATATTTTCCTCCTTGCCCTGGCAGTTTTTGGCGTTGAGTAAGGCCGGCAAGCCAAAGTTTTTCTGAAACTGCACTTTCATAATCTCTAACTAAATAATGAAATCTTATTAGTTTAAGTAATTCTAGTTTTTCTGACTCTTCGAGCGTGTTAATTCTCTTGTTAATTTCTTGAATTACATCTTGTGCTGAAACTAGTTCGTTGAGAACTTGTTCGATATTTTCGGTCCACTTTCCTTCATAATTTTTTAAAAATTTTATTCCTTCGTAAATTAGAAATTCATCGCCTGCAGTTTGTTCGATAAAAAAATCAGAGGCTATGAGATCAAGTTCCGATGGGAAATTTCCTATTATTCTTTCTTTGTCTAGTAAGTGAATGACATCATTTCTACACAAAGGTGGGTGATGCAATATATCTTTTGACTGTGCAGGCGGTGAACTTGTGTGGCCGTGAATATTTTTATATTCGCGAGAAAAAGCGTAATAGCTCCAGTGACCACAAAAAATGAACTGACAAGAAGACTCTGAAGATTCCTGAATGCTTCTTGCGATCTTTATTAAATTGCATTGCTGCTTGATGTTGGCATTGTGAAAGTCTGTAATAACAATTCGAATGGAGTGATTATTATATTTTTCTTTTTCTGAAATGTTTTTAAATATTTCGGAAATATTTGGCTCTACAAGTTGATCAAGGGAGTCTCGAAATTTCAACACCTCATCAATTTTTACGGCATAAAAAATTTCAGTTTCACAGTTGGAGCGAAATGAGTTAAAAATACACTCGGCGTTAAAATTGGTGCCTATTGGGTATTCAATTCCCCAAATTCCTTTTTGGTCATTATTTAAGCGTTTTAGCCAATTTAAATTTTTGCTCATAGTAAAACTCCTTCTGTACGCTCTTTTTGATTATATTCGTGAATAGACTTTCCAATGGCAGCTTTGCCGAGTTTGTCAAGTCGGCGAAGAATGTCAATATAGGTCAAGTATGTAACCCGGTAGTTGTTGTGTTCTTTTGGGTTCTGCGTAAGCATATTTGTCATTACCAATAGCTCAATGGTTTGCTGAAAGTGTTCTGGTTCTGGTGGCGCCACACCAACAATATCAAACCAATGATTTAATTCAGATTCTATTTTTTGAATAGAATAATAGTAATTGTCATTTTCTGCTTGGCCTTCAATGTGCATGCTATCGCAAATCATGAGCATGATGGCTCGGCCAAGATTGGATAGGTTGTATCCTAGAGTTTCATGGAAATAAAATATGAAAGGTTGCTCTTCGCCTTCACCTGCTCCATCTGCAGCATATACAGCCTCTACATCATCCCGAGTTATTGTTATGCGAGTGCCTGGGGAGCGCCTTTTTGAAACCCACTCTAATAAGGATCTGCTAAATTGCTGTACAAATGCAGGGTGGCGCGAGGCACGTTGAGAGATGAGAGCGGGAACGTCTGGGTTGACAGTAATGCCAAGCATTTCCTGAAAACCAGTTTTTAAAAGCTCGTTAACATCATCGTGCGTTAGATCACGTATTGGGATATGCTGTGCAATATTAATAAAAGGATGCCCTACTCGCCGTTTGCTAGTATCGAGTTTGGCTTCATAGTAAAGCTGGTGGTAGCCAGAGTAAACGAGAACAGTCTCTTTTGAAGAGTCATCCATTACTAGTTGCCTTAGTACAGTGGCAAGTGGGAAGGCTTGACCATGTATCAGTCTGCTCTTCTTTATGTACTCATCTACTTCGTCAATCAAGAAAGCAAAGCGCAACCCGCTATTTCTTTTTTCAGTAATCTCGCGTTCAAAATCGGTAATGCTTGCAATATCTGATAGTTTGAGTTTTGCTGCTATTTTTTTTGCAATTGACAAGTCTGGATCACCGTTGTCTTCAATATCTACATACACGTAAGCAACGTTATAGTTTCTCTTTTTTAGAGTGTTTTCAAGGGTGTGTAAAACAGACGTTTTGCCGATACGTCGCCCTCCCCAGATCATGGCTTGCGGGGTATTTAATAATTTTTGTAGAGTATCTTTGCGGCCAACATAAATATTATTTTTTTGATGGCAGTAGCCCTGAGCCACAAATGGCGAAGAGTTTACTAAGTCTGTGACGGATGCGTGAAGTGACTGACGTACCGGTACATCATGTTTTTCTACAATACAAATTTGGTTTAAAAACAAGTTATCGATAAGAAGAAAATTTTTAAAACCTTTGTCGTAGTTGAAAAAGCGCCGTACTTTGTCTAAACCTTGAGGTGCAAACAAAATGTGGAGCCATGCTGCTGAATCTTCACTTGAAAGCTCGGTCTCTAGGCGTTGAAGAGCCGGTGTATCAATATCTCGCTGACGATAAAGGTAAAGACGAAGCGGACGCTTCATGAATTCACTTTGTGGTTTATGAAATGCAGTCTGATAAACTAAAAAAGGATATTTAATTGAAGGGATGGTGATAAATCTTTTCTTTTCATCTTGTTCGTCATGATAAAGATTGCAAGTTCTAGAAAATTCTTTAACGAATTGACCCCAAACTTTTTTTATTTCAACATTATCTAAATCTGTTGAGGTTAAAGCGTTCCAGTGTTTTATTAACTCGGGGCACTTTTCAATCGCTTTGCTTGAATCAGTTGTGCTAATTAATTTTATAGTGTTGTCCGTATTGAAAATTCGTAGGTGGTATTCGACTTCGTCAAATGCTTTTGTTTGTTGTTGTGCGATGAATTTTAGTGAATTAATAGCACTAATAATTTTGGCTTGTTTGTCTTGAATGCTATTTTCAGTATCTTCCGTGCGCTGTAAAACTCTTAATTGGCGTTCAATTATTGCTGAAAATTTAGAAATATTGTTTTGCCAGTCTTCTGGCATGTTTAAGTCGGCTGCATTATCTTTAATTTTATTAAGTTCTTCTATTTGAGCGCTGGCGAATGACTTTATTCCTAGTTTGATATATTCACGCAATTCTTCTTTTTGTAATAAAAAGTTATTAAAAATTTGATGTGCTGCAGGAACGCGACTGCTTTCAATGCACGCATTGAAATTTTCAATTTGCTTTTGATTTTTAGTTGCAAACATATCTTCTCTTTTTGCAACTAGTTCAGCAATATCGCGTTCGTGGTTGGTGATGCATTCTTGCTCATAAGGAGTATTTATTCCTTGATGAAGAATGCTCAATTGTTTCCATGCTTGATTTGCATGCAAAATTTCAGAACATCTCTCAATGTTAAAATCTTGTTCTAAATCATCTAAAATGATTTTTTCGATCTTTGGTTCTATTTCTGGATTTTGCTGTTTGCGCAGCCATATTATAAAATTCGGGCATTTTAATATTATTGGTTTACATGTGGCTAAGGCATCAAAAATTGGTTTTTTATAAAAAGTTTCATTTTTTGGGAGTGTTAAATTTTTTATCACTAAATCGGCTAGGATTTTTCGTTCTTTGTGTGTTCCTGCCCAATTTTCCAGTCCCAATTTAATTTGATCTTCGGCTAGTGTGAAATGGTCAGAAGGTAAAAGCTCTTCGCAATACCCTATGAGATTTTGGATAGAAGTAAGAAAACTCCTCATGAAGTCTCGAATTTTTACTGGGAAATGAGGGTGTGTGCCAACTGGCCTATCATATTTGCGATTAAGATCTAGGTACCAATCACCTATATCAATATCGTTAATTAATTTGTTTGCTTTTTGGTAGTTGCCAAGCCTAATTTCTTTATGAATTTCCTCCCATAATTTTTGCATTGCAGGAAAAACTTGAACAGATTCAAAGCGTGCAAAATGGGTCGCGTTGCTGCATTGAAGATGCCGGTACTTGCCATTTTCAAATGCTATGATTTCGTTAATGTGATTCTCTTGTTCGTGTTTTATGGCTAGCCCTTTGCTGGAAACAAGATTTATTTTTTGTCGGGTGATTAATGCTTGTAAAAACTCATTAATTATTTTTGGCAAGGTTTGGCGACTAAATTCTGCAGCACTTATATTTAATAGCATCATGGCTGCTTTTTCGCTATTTTCTCCAAGTGCATTTCCTAAGGTTGTAATTATAATATTCTCAAGAATTTCGGGCGAATCAATGTCATCGCGGCTAATGCTGAGCAACCATGGTTCTGTGCTAAGGGTGTGCCATATAGTCGATAATTCAAGCTCTCCTAACGCTGCTTTCGAAGAGGTTTCAAGCAAAATAGAAATTGCTTCGTTTGAAAAACCAGAAATTTCTTTAAATGAATATAAATTCTGCCGGAGGTGGAGTAGTAGGAATGAAATTTCTGGTGTTTTTTGATTAATTAAAGATCGACAAATGTCTAAAAATGCAGGAAATTTGTTTATATTTTCTTTTAGTTGAGTTGCAAGCTTGTTTGTGTTGAAATTTTCTAATTCAATGCATCTATTAGTGATGTTTTTCAAATTAATTTCTAGTAATTTTAATTCTTTGATATTTTCTGATAATGAAATTAAAGATTTTAGTTCACTGATATCGGCGAGGATATTTTTATGGCTTTCGTTATGTGTAATTTTGTATTTCGCCTCTAATTCAAGGCAGTTTGCAATAAAAATATTTTTGAGTTTTTGATTTTCTTCGGCTATTTTTTGACGAAGAGTTGTAACGTATATTCGCTGTTCGGTTGTTAATTGAAGAATTTTGCATGGATGATAATTTCCATCTAAATAATTTGTATTTTTATTGGGTAAGTCAAGTAGTGCATTTAGATCAATTTCGGTAGATATAAGTTGTTTGAATTCTAGCTTTGCTGATTTGGCATTTGTGATAATCGTATTGGCTTTTGTTTGTATTGTGCTTATGTAATTTGTTAGGCTTTTAACTGTTGTTGCTGGGTTGTCTTGTATCTCTTTAAAAAAATCTTGTAATTGACACTCGTGTTTGTTGGTTTCTCTGCAAGATTTAGAGGTTAATAATTTAATATTCTCAATTTGATTGGAAATATTTTTTCTATCCGATTCGAGTGCTGTTAAGAGTGTTGCGGCATTCTCTGAATTAATAAAAGAAATTGATTCTTGGGATTCGGTAAGTTGTGCAATGTTTTTTGTAAAGTTTTTGAATGATTTTTTTAATTCTTCTGTTTTTCTGGTGAGATCGTTGATGTGTAGAAGTCTGCATTCAACTACATACTTTGGTATTATTTGAAATTTCTCGGAATCTATTTTAATAATTTCTAGTGTTTCGGTGCTTTGGTTGTCTTCTGAATTTGATTCACGGTTTTTTTGTGGTAGGTTGGTGGGTTTGTTTTCTATGCCAATTTCATGGCTGGCATCTGGATATATTTTTAAAATTTTATAAAAATATTCGCTGCATAATTTGTTTTCTAGCATTCCAAATGCTAGTGTTATATAAATTAGTGAATTTCGAATTGATGATAATTCTGTTTTATTTAACTCATTGAAGAAATTTCCCAGGTGTTCTGGTGTTATAAATAAATTGTTGGGTTTGTTTTTATTTTTATTTTTATGGCAATATGTTTTTAGTAAATTAAGTGTTTCTGGATTTGTTGTTTGGAACCATTCCCAAATTGCATTGTGAAGCTCTAATTTGTTGTGTTTTTTGATTAGTTGGCGTGCTTCTGGTGAGTTCCACATTGATTTGAGTAATTTTTTTAGTGCATCATCTGACATGCTGATGCTTAAAGGCATTTTTGGTTTGTTGGGCCATACCTTTGTTTTTAGTAGGCGCTTAATTTCTTTTCGATTGTTGCCGGGTGGATAAAATGTAAGAAGTAAATTCTCGTCGTTAAGAATTGGGCAGAGTGGTCCGGAAGAGGAGAAGGGGTAATAAGAGGAATTTGCTTCGGAAATTTTCTCGGCTGTCCATTCTTTATGGTTTGCTGTAGATGTAAATGATTCTTGTGTTTGCATAATTTATTTTTGATGTGGAGATGTGGAGATGTGGAGATGTGGATTTGGGTGGTTTTGTTGAATTGCTTTTATTTGGTTTGAAGGATGTTGTATTTATTATGAAAATCCAAAAATAGTCTTCAAAAAAGGAATTGGCAAAGCCGCCAGCTCCTCCTCATCCCAGTCGGGCGCACTGGCCACTGCTTCCACCGGCTGCACTCCTTGCCGCGCCCGCTGCCCCAGATCGCGCCGCTCGCTCGCGCTGAACGCCGAAAACGTGCGCCGCACCAGCGGCAGGATGTGCGTGAAATGCTCTTCGCCCAGCCCGCCCAGCCAGTCGTTGACCAGCTGCCACAGCGCCGCGTCGTGCAGCAGCACCATCGCATTGCGGTTGAGAAAACCCTCCAGCCAGGCGGCGGCCTTGAGCGGTTCGGCGCCGCTGGACAGGTGCAGCGACAGGGCCTGCGCGGCGTCCCTCGCTTGCCAGAGGTGTTCGTCCAGCAGCAGGCGGCTGGCCAGGCCTTGCAGCAGCTCGTGCGCGCTGCCGCTGGCGGCGATGTGTTGCAGGGCGCGTTGCCAGGCTTCGGTTTGCTCAGTGGCGTCGCGCAGGGCGATGGCGCTGTGGGCGGCGATGACTTTGGCGCGCAGGGCTTGGGCGGCGGCGTCGTTCAGGGCGCAGCAGGCCAGCGGCAGGGCGATGGCGGCGCGCAGGATCAGGCTATCCAACATGTGCGCTACCAGACCCGTGTCGGTCTGGCGCACGTTGCCGTAGCGAAACACATTGGCCAGCGGCGGCAGGGCCTGCAGCAGCTGCAGCGTGTCGCCGCTGACGGCGGCGCGGTTTTCCAGGATGGCGCTGATGGCCTGCACCGCCTCGCCCAGGTCGGCCAGCAGCGCCTGGTTCACCAGTTCAGACAGCGCGCCCAGATTGGCGGCGCTGTGCGCCCGGTCCAAACTGCGGGCGGTGGCGGCGGCGGTCAGGGTATGGCCCCACGGGCTGGCTTCGATCAGCTTCATGACGAATTCGGGCTGCCATTGCAGCGACCAGATTTCATGAAACGTGCCGCGCGCCGAGCCGCCGGTGCGGCTCAAGCGCCCCCAGTTCACGTCGATCAGGCGCAGGCGGTGCAGCAGGTGGCTGCGCGCCAGGTCGTTGGGCTGGCGCAAGTCCAGATCGAGCGTGCGCTCCAGCGCTTCGGCTTTCAAGCGCAGGGATTTTTGCTGCTGCTCCACGTCTTTTTGCAGCGGCACGGTGGGCACCTCTAGCGGCACCTGGCCCATCTTCTGGCCGACCAGCAGGGCGTCGGCGATGAACTGCAGCGCGGCATCGTCGCCCATCAGCAGCACGCTGCGGGTGGCTTCGTGCAGCTCTTCGAGGCCGGGCTGCGGGCGCTGGCGCAGGGCGGCCAGCGTGTCGGCCAGCCGCGTGGCTTCGATCAGGTGCGCCGAGGAGCAGTCCAGGTCGCGCTCGCGCATCAGCCGCGCCACTCTGGCCAGCCAGCCGATGGTGCGCGGCGGCGGGGCGCAGCCGCTGGCGCTGGCTTGCGCGCCGCAGTGCCACAGGTGCTCGTACCAGCCGGGCGCGTGAATGCCGGCGCCGTAGCCGCTGGCGCTGGTGAGATGGCGGTAGGTCCAGGGCACCCAGGTCGATTGCACTTTGAGCTTGGGCAGGCCCTTGAGCAGGGCGGCGTCCGCGCTGGCCTTGGTGGCCGCCTGCAGAGCGCCCAGGTGCCAGGCACCGCAGACCACGGCGATGCGCTCATGGCCTTTTTTGACCGCATCGCGGATGCGCTGGCGCATGTGGGCTTCGCGCAGGATCTCGCGCCGGGCCTCTATCGGGTCGCGCTCTTGGGCCTGCTCGCCCAGGTCGGCGCGCAGGGCGGTCATGGCTTCGGCGATGGCGGCAAATAATTCTTCGCCGTCGCCGCGCTCCTCGACGGTGTGGTTCCACCAGCTTTCGCCGTCGGCGTGGCCTGCGGCTTGGGCCAGCCAGTTCAGTGGGTCGGTGCGCGGATTGCAGGCGTCGGGCTCGTCCAGGGCGGGCGCGTCCGCTGCCGGGGTGTCGCCTGCGTCGTCGGCGGCAACGGGCGCGGTCAAGGCCGGGGCTGCATCGGCTGGGGTTTCGGCGCTGGCTGGCGCGCTGGCCTCGGCCTCCTGCCGGGCAGCTTCTTCGGCTTCTTGCTGGCCGGCTTGAGCGGCTTCGGCCTCTTCCTGCGCCTTGTCCAGCGCCATCTGGTTTGTTACCGGCAGGTCGATAAAGCTGGCGGGCACCTCGTGCGCCAGCGCCCAGCGCAGCGCCTGCCACTCGGGCGAGAACACGGCAAACGGGTGATAGACGGCGCGCTGGGGCTCGTCCGGGCAATAACTCAAAATTGCAACGGGCGGCGCCATCTGCTCGGACAGTAAAAACGCCAGCGTGCTTTCGGCCTCGGGCGGGCCTTCCACCAGCACGCAGTCCGGTTGCAGCGCGTCAAAGGCGCGCAACAGGCTGCGCGCGCAGCCCGGCCCGTGGTGGCGAATGCCGAAGTAATGGACGGGGTTCACGCTCACTCCAGTTCCATGCACGCCCGGTACAGCGGCTTCCAGTCTTCGCGCTCTTTCACGACGACTTCGAGGTATTCCTTCCAGACCACGGCGTCCTGCACCGGGTCTTTGATCACCGCGCCGATCAGCCCGGCGGCCATGTCGCGCGGGTGCAGCACGCCGTCGCCAAAGTGCCCGGCCAGCGCCATGCCGTTGTTGATCACCGAAATGGCTTCTGCCGACGACAGCGACGAGCTGGGCGATTTGATTTGCGTCTTGCCGTCAGCGGTGCGCCCGCTGCGCAGTTCGCGGAAGATTTGCACGATGCGGCGCACTTCTTTCAGTGCGGGCGGCTCGGCGGGCAGTTGCAGCGCGCGGCCCATCTCGCTCACGCGCTTGACGACGATGGAGACTTCTTCTTCTTCGCTCGAAGGCACGGGCAGCACGACGGTGTTGAAACGGCGTTTCAGCGCGGCCGACAACTCGTTCACGCCCTTGTCGCGGTTGTTGGCGGTGGCGATCACGCTGAAACCGCGCACGGCCTGCACTTCGGAGCCCAGTTCGGGAATGGGAAGGGTTTTTTCCGACAGGATAGTGATGAGCGAATCCTGCACATCGGCGGGGATACGGGTGAGTTCCTCGACGCGGGCAATTTTTCCGGCGCGCATGGCGTTCATCAGCGGGCTGGCCACCAGGGCTTTTTCGGACGGGCCGTTGGCGAGGAGCTGGGCGTAGTTCCAGCCGTAGCGCAGTTGCTCTTCGCTGGTGCCGGCCGTGCCTTGAATCAAGAGCGTGGAGTTGCCGCTGACGGCGGCGGCCAAATGTTCGGAGACCCAGGATTTGGCGGTGCCGGGCACGCCGTAGAGCAGCAGGGCGCGGTCGGTGGCCAGCGTGGCGACGGCAATTTCCATCAGCCGGCGGCTGCCGATGTACTTGGCGCTGACCTGAAAGCCGTTGTCCAGCTTGTCGCCCATCAGGTAGGCCACGACGGCCCAGGGCGAGAGCAACCAGTTGGCCGGGCGCGGGTGGCGGTCGTGCTTTTGCAGCTCGTCGAGTTCGTGGGCAAATTCCTGTTCGGCGTGCTGGCGCAGGGCGTTGTCAAGCGTGGTCATGGGCGTTTTTGAGGAGGGAGGAATGGTTGAAAAAAAGCATGGCGGGCGGCGAGGACTTGCAAGCTGTTGCGCAGCACATGGGCCAGCGATTGGGTGCTGCCGTCTTCGGGCGGCGGCACCAAAAGGGCCAGCGCGGCGGGGTCCAGCAGCGCGGGCAGCAGGGCCGGGTGCAGCACGCAGCACAGCTCGTCCACCGACACGCGCAGGTAGGATTTGCCCAGGTAGAGCGGCAGCTTTTGCAGCAGCAGCAGCGACAGGGCTTCAGACACATGCTCGCCGGGCTGGCAGGCCTGAACCATCTGAATGGCCACGTCGTTGAACGGAGCGGATTTGGCGGCGCTGATGTCTTGCAGCGTCTGCGTCCAGTACGGTTCGCGCTCGGCCGGTGGCAGCAGGGCCAGCACGGTGGCGGGCGTTTCCTTCAAGGCCTTGGCGGGCCAGTGGTCCAGGAAGGCCTTGCACCAGGCGGCATCGGGCGCTATTGAAAGCACTTCCAGCCAGGCGCGGGCCAGCGCTTCGCTCCAGTCGCCCTTGCGCGCCCACTGCAGCAGCGCGTCGGGCGCCATGCCGGTGTGTTCAACCCACCAGGCCAGGGGCACCTGCCGCGCCAGCTGGTACAGCCACCAGGCGCGCTCGCCCAGGCTTTCGTGCTTGGGGCGCTCGGCTTCGAGGCCGTCGGCTTTCCAGTCGTCGCCAGCGGCTTGCGGGGCGTCGATTTTCCATTTCGCGCCCAAAAGGCTTTTTAAAGTGGATGGCTTTTCCACACAAGCCTGCAGCCGGGCGATGGCGCGCTGCGTCGGGGCGCTGCCCGGCAACTGCACCAAGAGGGCGCGGGCAGTTTGGCGCACCTCGCCGCCCCGGTCCTTGCACAGGGCGACGAGCAGCGCTTCGTCGTCCATCGACAAGCCTTCGATCAGCACGGCGGCCAGTTCGGCGCGCTCCTTGGCGGGCAGATCGGGCAGTGCGGTTTTGAGGCGTTCGCGGGCGCTGGCGGCATCCACCCGGCGCTCCTGGCGCAGCAGTTCGACGCGCTGGGCCAGGCTGCCCTCGGACCAGCGGGTTTCCAGCGGTGCGTCGGCCGCCGCGCTTTCGGCGTAGCGCCAGGCGCTGTTGCACCGGGCCAGCCAGCGGCCGCGCTCGCCCAGCACGGCCAGCAGGGCCGGGCGCAGCGCCACGCTGCGCAGCCCGGCGTCAAGCGCCAGCGGCAGCAGGGCGTTGGGCAGGCGCAGGCCGGCAGTTTTCAAATGCTGCAGCACTTCGATCTGCAGCCGCACCGGCGCCTCGGCCAGCGCCCAGCGCAGGCTGATTTGCAGGCTTTTGGCTTGCAGCGCGGGCGCGGTTTCGGGCGCGGCGGCGGCGTCTGGCGCGGGGGCGCTTGCCGGCGCGGCGCTATCCGCAGCAGGCGCGCTTCCCGGTGCGGCGGCGTCCAGGGCGGGCGCGGTGCGAGTCGTTCCCTGTTGAGCAGCGCGTTCGCACACGGCTAGCACGCCGGCTGTCTGCAGCAGCGCCAAGGCGGGCGAATCGGCCCGCGCCTGAAGCTGCGCCAGCAGCGCGCCCACCGGGCCGCTCAGGGCGGGGCTGGAAAAAGCCATTTTGTCCGTGCCCACCATCGCGGCGGGCAGCAGGGTTTGCCAATAGCTGGCGCTTGTTTCGCTCATGAAAGACTCCAGTTCCAGACGCCATCGGCGCCGGTGGCCGACAGCGGGCGCAGGGTTTCGCCGTTCCACTCGCCCATCACCGACAGCGGCTGGCCGCCGCTCAAGGCGAGCAGCGCCCAGCCTTCGTTGCCGCTCAGATTCAATCGCAGCGACTGGCCGCCCCAGTGCAGACTGAACCCGTCAGCCTCGCGGCAGGGCGTGGCGGGGTGGCAGCGCAGCGGGTGCAGGGGAATCCACGGGTTGTCGGCCACGCGCTGGGCGAGGGCGCGCCATTCCTGCTCGGGGCTGGATGCGGCGGGCGCGGCAGAGGGCGCGGCGCTGGCCGAATCGGCGGCCCCGCTGCTGACAACAATGGCCCGCAGCGGTGCGGCGCCGGGGTAAAACGCCAGCGTGGCCGCGTGGCGGGACAGGGGCAGCCAGCTTTGCTCAAAGCCCCGGCCGCCGAAGGCGTGTTCCAGCAGCAGCGCGCGCCGCCCGGTCTGCTCGCCTTGCAGCCAGACGCGGCGCTCCTGCACATTGTTGTCGCGCTCTTCCTGAACCACGCCGGTGATCTGCCAGATGTCGGCCACGCCGGGCGCGTTTGCCAGCACCGTTTCCTTGTCCAGCGGCCAGCCGAGCATGATGCGCAAATCGGTCTGCGCCGCTTCGCTCAGCGCCTCGCGCCGGGCCACGGCTTCGCAAGCGAGTTGCAGCAGGCCGAGCTGGCGCAGCGTTTTTTCGGGCCAGTCGGCGCCTTGCAGCAGCCCGGCGGCGGCCTTGCTCAGGCGCTGGCCCAGGCCGGGCGCTTTGGCGTCCACCAGCCGGGCGGCCATCGTTTCCCAGGCGGCGCGGCTTTGCGGCCCCAGGCTGCCCAGCCCGCGCGCCAGCTGATCGAACAGCCACGGCTGCAATTCGGCCGCGCCCGTGGCCATTTTGGCCCAGCGCTGCTGCGCGCTTTTGAGCGCGGCGGCAGTGGGCTCGGCGGCGGGGCTGGCGGCTTGTTCGCGCTGCTTTTCTTCCTTTTTCTGCACCCGCTCGGTGCGGGCGCCCAGCCACTCGGTCACCCAGGCGGGCGGCGTCGTGGCGGTGAACAGGCTGGTGTCCTTGGCGCGCAGCAGCAGCAAGGCCAGACCGTGTTTGCAGGGGAATTTGCGGCTCGGGCAAGAACATTTGAAAGTCGGCCCGGACAGATCGACTTGGGTTTGATAAGGCTTGCTGCCGCTGCCCTGGCATTCGCCCCACACGGCGGCGGCATCGGCCCCGAGCGTGGGCCAGTTGCCCGGCTTGAGCAGCCCGTTGGCAGCTTTGGCCGAGGCGGCGTCAGGCGCCAGGGCAAGGACGGATTCGGCGCTGAGTTCCATAGGCGGGCGGAAAAAGTGGGGGCAAACAAAGAAGCTGCTGGTCAGGCGATACTTCACGGTCAGGGCGTCTCGCAAAGCTGCGAAAACGGCAATTCTGAAAATTGTTGAATCATGTTACATGACTAAAGCCGGCTTTAGCCGCAGGCGAAGATTTGCTGGCGCGGCAACCGGGCTGTCGGTTTTTACAGCTCGGAAGTAGTTTTCTTTGTGTACATCACGTCAGTTCGTAAGATGTACTAAATCCATGCTTTTTGGAAACTGCTTCGTTAAATCAACCGCCAACACAGCCTCATGCTCTCTCTCATTCCAACCATCTATGTCCAGGTGTCGCCTGAGCGCCTGACGGTCAAAAATATCAAAACAGGCCAGTTAATCGCCGAGGTGCCGGAGATTGCGCTTGCGGGAAGTCCGGTGCGCAAGATTTTGGGTATCGGCGACCAGGCCCGCGCTCTGGCGTCAAATGCTGGCGTGGAACTTGTCAATCCGTTTGCCCACCCTCGCTCTCTGATTTCGGACTTCAGTTTGGGCGAGCAGGTGCTGAAAGATTTTTTGTACCGCGTCCAGAGTCGCTCATGGCTGGCTGTTTCGCCCTGTGTGATCCTGCATCCGCTGGGCGATCCTGCGGGCGGATTGACGCAGGTGGAGTGCCGGGCCTTTCACGAAATGGCGCAGGGCGCAGGCGCCGCAAAAGTGATCCTCTGGCAAGGCCGCAACCTGAGCGATCAGGAATTGCTGTCCAGGCAGTTTCCTCCAGAGGGCCGGGTGCTGGCGGCTTGAATCAGTCGATTTTGGCGGCTCTATTTGCATCTTGGGTGAGGTTGGTTGAATAATTTTTAAGGGATGCGATGAAAAATATAAATTTATTCAATCTTGGTAAGTCGGTAATAATAAATTAACTGCACTTTTAATTAAGTGCTAAAATGGCAATAATTATTCAACACTGACAGACATGAAAGTTCAACCTTTTACCCTTTCTGACGAAGAAAAAATCAGACTTCGAAATATTGAAAAA
>JBBRWN010000024.1:0-47507 GCA_038249155.1 Burkholderiales bacterium
ATAGGTGACGGTGGCGCCAAAGAAAACCTGATCACTGCCGTGGTGCAGCCAGGGCGGGCTGATTTCAGCGATTTCCAGCCTTTTTGTCAAAAACCGGATGCGCCGGTCAATTTCACGCAGCCGCTTTTTGCCATACAGGTAGTCGCCGTTTTCGGAGCGGTCGCCGTTGCTGGCGGCCCAGTGGACGATCTCGACCACCTTGGGGCGTTCGCTGTCGATCAACCCCAGCAGTTCAGCGCGCAGACGCTCATAACCTTCCGGGGTGATGTAATTTTTACCGCCTGCAGGCAGGGGCGCTGGCGCTGCATCGCGGCCGTCCTCTTCAACATCAGCGCTTTTGGAAGAAGATTTGTTCATGCAAGGCTCGCGATAGCATTGAGGGCAGATACTCTATAAAATAGACGCGCAAACGAAAAAGCCTGCAACTTTCGTTGCAGGCTTTGCGTTCTTGGTGCGGCTGGCAGGAATTGAACCCACGACCCCTTGGTTCGTAGCCAAGTACTCTATCCAACTGAGCTACAGCCGCCAATGAATAAATTATAGCGCATGAATCTGGTGTTTCCTGGAGCGCAGACAAAAGAATGCCAATTCGTGACGACACCATACAAATGGTTTCACTTGCGCTACGTCAACCAGCATCGGCTTTGCGGCTCCCAGAATGAATACCGTCGCGGCACTACCGCAACCTCGCCCCCCCACCCCCTCTTTCGTCCCGCAAAAGGAAACCCACATGAATACAGCCCTCGTCAGCCCTGCCTCGGCAAGTCAAGCTAGCGACAACACGCAGGCCTCGTTGGGTCCGATTGCCGACTTTAGCCGTGAGCAGCTTGCCGTTTTCACGGAAATCGCCAGCACTCTGTTTCGCAGCAGCGAAACCATGCGAAAAATCCAGCAGCAGGCGGCGCACCAAGCCTCACTGCGCCATGAAGCGGTCACGAAAAAGCTGCGCGCCAACTGCACGCCCGCCGATTTGCTGGGCATCCAGTCAGAACTGCTGCGTTTTGACACGGCTGGAGCCAGCCAGTACTGGCAGCAACTCGCGGCGGCAGCACAGCAAGCCCAGGTTGAGATCATGACCTGCACAAGTCATATGCCCAACTGCCAGATCGGCAACAACCTACAGTCAACACTGGACGCTTTTCAGGCGACACTGCCATTGGTCAAGGGTTTTTTTGCCAGCAGACCCAGCGCGTCCATTGAGTAACCAACAGCCGAATCGCCCTCCCCCTTGCGCAATATCAACTTAGTGGAAAACCAGTTGCATAGACTGAATAGCAGGCTGGGTAGCCGCCGTCTGTCATGCCACTTTCTTTCGGGAGAGGATGCGCCGAAGAACAGGCGCTATCGAGACGTTTGAGGGGAATCTGGCCTTGTCTGTTGAAGCGCTTTTTCATCCATCTCAAGCTCGACTTTATCCATTCAAGTCGCATAACAAAGCGAGTCGATAAAGCGGTCAACCAAAGGGCGCGGAATTTTCACCATGTCGTCCTCGTCGTGGGAGGTTGAAAAATACGCGTGGCTCCACAACGCGCTGCGCACGGCGGCGAGGGTGTCGGAAAAGGTGGCCTGCGGTTTGGGATACCAGGCGGCGCAGCGCCGGTAAAGCTGTCCACTCGAAAACAGCTGCTGGGCGGCCAGCGTCACGAGGGAGTAGATGCCCAGCAGGCAAGGCGTGGTGCGTGCAATGGCCTTGTCCGACCATTGGCGCTGGGTCTCGATGCCCAGATGGGCGCGCGCCTCTTCAAACGTGACCTCCACCTGCCAGCGCTGCACGAAGCACTCCAGGATGAAAGAGGGCGTGGCCTCCTGGTCAGTGCATAGCAGTGCCTGGGACTCAAATTGCTTGAGCGGATCGCGGATCAGGATCCAGCGAAGCGGGACGGTGGACATGCCGGGGTGGTACCAGAGGGCCGTGCCACTGGCGACCTCGACCGCCCGGTCATGCTCGCCATACCAGACAGGCACCGTCAGAGTGATCCAGGAGGTTGCTGGATCGTCGAGCACCGCGCTCAATGCGGGCAGCCGCTCGCCCTTGAGGCGTGGGCGTCCGCGCTGACCGGGCAGGCGCTCGGGCGCTGGGGCGTAGAGCGCGGCATCCAGGCGCAGGCGGGTGATGACCGTGGCATGCTGGCGGGTTGCACCCAGAAAATCGAGCGCGGCAAAGGCGCTATCGGCCACGATGACGAGGCGCCGGCCCGGCAGCCAGCGGCGCACCTGCTTGACCAGCTGGCGCGCCCAGTCGGTGAGCGTCTTGTGTCGCCGGCCCTGGCTGTCGTGATAGCGCTGCGAGGGGCACAGCGCCGTCAAAAAAGGCAGCGCCCAGATTCTCGCCGCCCACGGGATCGGTACCAAGAGCATCATGCACAGCCAGCGCAGGCCGCTGACCTTGACGACATGGCTGCGCGAGGAGCGCACCGGGTCGCGGTAGATGCCGCGCGCGGCAATGCGCGCGCCCCAGCGCCGCTCGATCGTGTCGTCCAGAGCGAAGACCAGCGGCCCCTCGGGCGCAAAGGCGCGCACCAGCAACTGCAGCAAAATCCGGCTGGCCGCCAGGCTCGACCACACGGCGCGATTGAGTACCCGGTGGTAGGTCTGAAAGTGCCTCTCCTGGCTCAGGCCCATGATGCGCAGCACGGACGTTACCGTGCGCTTGCCCGGAGCGAGGATGGCGCCGGCCAGCAGCACCTGCACTGATTGAAACACCCGCTTGGAAAACAGGCTGGCGAAGGGTAGGATTAGCGTTGCAAACCCGGCTGGCAATGTCGACATGATGGGCCTCTCGTTGCGGAGTGGTAACCATCCATAGACTGCATCAGTCGGGTTTGCGTTTCAAGCGCAGCAGCAAATGGATAAAGTCAAGTCAAGGAGATATTTCATGAGTAAACTTCGCACTTTGGAGCCCGCATTTAACGATTCTTTTGAGACAGCCCTGCGCCGCTTCTTTACGCCGATTGCTTTTGAAAGTGACTGTGCAATAAATGTACCTTTTCATCCGGGGCGTCCTGCTTTTTCGCAGGTTGCCCCCCTTCTTCAATGCAAGCGTATTTCAAAAGCGCGCCGCAGTCCGTCCAAGTCAGTCAAGCGGATGTGGCGCTTGTCCACTTCCAGCAGACGCGCCTGCTGGAAGGCCGAAAATATCCGGCTCACAGTCTCCAGCGTCATGCCCAGGTAACTGCCGATCTCGGCGCGCGACATGCGTAGGTGGAATTCGCTTGCCGAGTAGCCACGCACTTTCAGGCGGTGCGACAGATTGAGTAAAAAAGTGGCCAGCTTCTCCTCGGCATTCATACTTCCCAGCAACATCATCAGGCTCTCTGCTCGCAGAAGTTCCCGGCTCATCAACTTGGCGACCACCTGCTGCAGACCCGCGTGATTCTTCGCCAGATCGCTCAGGCTGGCATAGGGAATGACGCAAACTTCCGCATCCTCCAGCGCGCTGGCACTGCTGCCATGAATATCCTGAGCTACACCATCCAGGCCCATCAACTCGCCTGCCATATAAAAACCGTTGACCTGCTCACGCCCGTCGGGCAGCATCAAATTGGAGCGAAAAGTGCCGCTGCGCACGGCGTACATGAACTGAAAATGATCACCAGCACGGTACAGCGTCTGACCCGCCTTGACCCTGCGCCGACCGAACTTTAAATCATCGAGCCGCTGCACGTCACTGCAGGACATATTACAGGGAACGCACAACTCACGCAGATGACAGGTAGAGCACAACACCCTGAGAGCAACGACCGGCGCCGATGTCAAAGGAGTTTCCTTTTGCAGAAAAATGACTGGAGTCTTGACGGTGAAATCTTTTAAAGCGGCAACAGGCATGAGGAACTCCTTCTTTGACGGGCACTAAAGGGGGTTGATAGGTGACTTGCTGCGCGGCTTTGACAGCCGCATGCACAAGCTGGTCAAATACGCGGTTTTATCGAAAAAATCTTCCGGCCCAATGCCGGGGTGGCCTTTGGCATACCCTGTGTCAGAACCGTTGTTAAACACCAAAAAATCAATGCGGGCTGCAGCAGAACGCACGTCCCGCAAACCTTGCAGACCAGCGCCTCCATCTAGTTGAATGCCTCCCACCGCTGTATTGGGAAATACAGCCAGAATGCCGTGAATCGAAGCCTGCTGTTTTGGGCCACAAATGCGCATCGAACCGGCACCCCGCATCAAAGACGAATCATCGGCAATGAAAATGCTGGCAGGGCTATTTGAAGAAGACATGCCACGACTATGATGATTTTTGCTGCAACGCAGCATCGGGCAGGGCTGAATCTTGGCGTCAGGAATACCCCATTGAGGACGCGCTTGCGGCGTACACCGTTAGGAAGAATCCAGGATTAAAAAAAGAGCGCAGCCTACAAAACCAGCCCGGCATGGGCGCTTTAATGCCGCCCCCAACCAAGCGATCAGTGCGCCATCAACACCGGCAAGGTCATGGCGCGCAGGACCGTGCGGGAGGTGCCGCCCAGTATCCATTCGCGGGTACGGCTGTGGCCATAGCAGCCCATCACCAGCAAATCGGCATTGAGATCAAAAGCGCGCGACAGCAGCAACTCGCCCAGCGCTTCTGGCTCCTCGCCCTCGCGGTGCCAGATGGCCTCTACGCCGTGTCGCCACAGGTAGCCATTCAGATCCAGGCGCGCACCACTGACCGCCTCCTCTTCGTCGGCCCAGGCAATAATCTGCACGCTTCGGGCGCGCTGCAGCAAGGGCATGGCCGCGCTGACAGCGCGTGCCGCTTCGCGGGTGGGTTTCCAGGCAATCAGGACATTCTGGCCAATCTCCGCAGCCGCCTCGACGCCGGGCAGGATCAAGGCAGGCTTGCCACTGGCGCTCAGCACCGTTTCGACAAAATCAGGCGGAACGCCGGTTGGGGACGAGGGGGACGCGCCATGCTGGCCCAAGACCAGCAGGTCCACATAAAAAGCCTGCTGGGCAACAACCGCCGCCGCAGGGGCATCTGCTACCTCGGCCCAGGTCGCCTGGACATCGGCTACCAGGCGCGACTGCCTGAAAGCGGCCAGAACGCCTGCGCGCTGCGCGTCATCAATCTCACGCAGGGTCGCTGCCATGTCGGGGCCGATCTCGGGAGAAAAAGGCAGTTCCACCAAACTGGGGGTTACCGCATACAGCGCACAAACAGCAGCGCCATGCGTCTGCCCGAGGCGGCAGGCGGCCTCAAGGCGCTGCACGGCCTGCGGCGAAGCATCGAGATGCACCAGTAGTTGCGCCAGGGATTGACTCATAAAACCTCCGTCAGGCAAGTGAAAACCCTTATGCTAGGGTTTCATTTACCTGCCTTGCTTGACAAGCATCAAGCAGGTGACAGCGCCCCAGCACCGCTGCGCTCAAGGCTCCAGCGGCTCTGCCACACCGTGCTTGATGGCATAGCGGATCAATTCACTCTGGTTGTGCAGTTCCATTTTCTGCATCAGGTTAGCCTTGTGGGTGCTGATGGTTTTAGCTGAAAGGTTGAGCCGCACCGCAATGTCACTCACGGAGACGCCACTGGCAATCAGGCGAAAGACTTCAAATTCCCGGTCCGACAGTCTTTCGTGGGCCGCTGCAACGCCGCCCCGCATGCTACCCAAAGCCAGCTGCTCGGCGACATCAGCGCTGATGAAGGCGCCACCCGCCGCAATTTTGCGCAACACCTGGAGCAGCTGCAAGGGCGCGCTCTCCTTGGTCAGGTAGCCATTGGCACCGGACTTGATGGCGCGCACGGCGTACTGGAGTTCCTGGTGCATGCTGAGCACAAGAATGCGCAGCCTGGGCTTTTCACTGCGCACGAGCTTGACCAGCTCCATGCCGCTGCGCCCCGGCATGGACAGGTCCAGCACCAGCACGTCAAAGTCGGACCCGCGCACCTGCTGCATCACTTCGGCGCCGTCAGCCGCCTCGCCCGTAACCGTCATATCACCGGATGAAGCGATGATGCGCTTGAGCCCTTCCCTGACAATGGCATGGTCATCGGCCACGACAATCTTGATCATGCGACAGCACCCGCTTCAGCAGGAACCCAGGGAATGCATACCTCGACGCTGGTGCCGTGCCCCGGCACGCTTTGAAGAGTGACGCTGCCGCCCAGCAGTTGCGCTCGTTCGTGCAAACCCATCAGCCCTAATGACTGGCGCTTGCGCGGCGCAGCCGTCGAAAATCCGCAGCCGTTGTCCTGCACGCGCAGGCGCACCCCACCGTGTACCCTGTCCAGGATGACGTGAACCTGCGAAGCCCCGGCGTGCTTGAGCACATTGCCCAGCGACTCCTGAACAATACGAAACAAGGCTGTTGCGTAGGGCTCCTGCAATTGCAGCTGCAGCCCCGCGTCGAGCACCAGCTTGCAGGCCACACCGCTGCGCTGGGTAAAGCCGTCCACCAGCCATTCGATGGCCGGCAGCAGCCCCAGGTCGTCGAGCATCATGGGGCGCAGGTCAGCGGCGATACGGCGCGTTGCCGTGACCGTATGCTCAATCATCGCCAGCATATCGGTGAGCCGGGCCGCCACGGCATCGGGCACATGGGCCGCATGCTCGCGCACCCAGAGGGTGTCCATTTTCAGGGCGCTCAGGGATTGAGCCAGCTCATCGTGCAACTCGCGCGCCACGCGGGCTTTTTCTTCTTCACGAATAGCGTTGGCGGCCATGGCGAAAGCGCGGCGTTCACTCTCCCTGCAAAAAAAATCAGGCAGGGTGACGGCCGAGCGTGTCGAAAAAACTGGCCTCATAACATGCGATCCGTAGCCATAAAAATGGTCAGATGCCAAGCTCTCCATTCTCGCCAGCGCGGCAGATTTCACACCAAACTGAATTTGATTCTCCATAAATCCTCCTTAAGCTTTTTTTATTTCTCTCAAATCACAGCACTACAGCGTCCCGCACTCCTGAGAAAATGGAGGGCAGCTCTGTTTACGTACTCAGGTGGAAATTTTTATTTTTATGTCGAGTTGGAACATTAGGGCAAATCGCTGTTGAATCAGGCCAGAACGAGAACAAAGATACAAATAGTTTCTAAAGTTACAAATTACTCTACCAAATTAGCGATGCTCAATAGTAAATAAATTAACATTTAAAATAACTTATTTACACCGCTGCAAAAATTCAAAGAGAAAATCATGAGCCCCCACTGCTGATTTTTTAAAAGGCATACGGGAAAATTAATTCTCGTCTTGCGCACCGCATCTGAAGTTCCCGCTCTGATCCAGCCGCTTTTCATCCAATTTGGAGAATCACACCATGTACAAAAAAATCCTCGTGGCCACCGATGGCTCAGCCCTTTCAGAAACTGCCGTGCGCAGCGCCATTGAACTGGCAGCGGCCGTCAAGGCCGAACTGGTGGCGCTGTATGTCGTGCCGCGCTACCCGGTGAGCTATTTTGAAGGCGGCATCACGATTTCCGTGGAGGACATGGCGCGCACCGAAAAGCAGTGGAGCGACAAGGGCCAGGCTGTGGTGGACGCCGCGCAGCAGCAAGCCCAAGGCCTGGGCGTGAACGCCAAAGGCGTGGTACTGCAGTCCGATCTGGTGGCCGAATCCATCATCGCTGCCGCGACCAAACACGACTGCGATCTGGTCGTGATGGCCTCGCACGGCCGCAAGGGCATCACCCGCGTGCTGCTGGGCAGCGAGACCCAGCATGTGCTCACCCACTGCAGCGTGCCGGTGCTGGTGCTGCGTTAAACAAAACCCGGACGTAAAAAAGGCGCCAAAAACGGCGCCTTTTTTTCATGGAAGAAGCCGCCAAAGCGGCTCAAAACTCAAACCGGCAGCGGATTGCGCAGGCGGATGTGCAATTCGCGCAGCTGCTTTTCATCGACCGGGCTTGGCGCGTGCGTCAGCAGGCACTGGGCGCGCTGGGTTTTCGGGAAAGCGATCACGTCGCGGATCGACTCGGCCCCGGTCATCATGGTGACGATACGGTCCAAGCCAAAAGCCAGACCGCCGTGCGGCGGCGCGCCGTACTGCAGCGCGTCGAGCAGGAAGCCGAATTTCAATTGTGCTTCTTCGGGGCCGATGTTGAGCGCGCTGAACACCTTGCTCTGCACGTCGGCGCGGTGAATCCGCACCGAGCCGCCGCCGAGTTCCCAGCCGTTGAGCACCATGTCGTAGGCCTTGGCGATGCAGCGGCCGGGGTCCGTGTCCATCCAGTCTTCGTGGCCGTCCTTGGGCGCGGTGAAGGGGTGATGCACCGCGCTCCAGCGCTTGCCGTCCTCGTCATACTCGAACATCGGGAAATCCACCACCCACAGCGGTTTCCAGCCCTTGGTGAAAATGCCGGCCTTCTTGCCGAACTCGCTGTGCCCGACTTTTAGACGCAAGGCGCCAATGCTGTCGTTGACCACCTTGGCCTTGTCGGCACCGAAGAACAAGATATCGCCGCTCTGCGCGCCGGTGCGCGTCAGGATTTCCGCAATCGCCGCGTCGTGGATGTTTTTCACAATCGGGCTTTGCAGGCCTTCGCGGCCTTTGGTCACATCGTTGACCTTGATCCAGGCCAGGCCCTTGGCGCCGTAAATCTTGACGAACTCGGTGTAGGCGTCGATTTCACTGCGGCTGATTTCGGCGCCGCCGGGCACACGCAGGGCCACCACACGGCCGCCGGGCGTCGTTGCCGGTGCGCTGAACACCTTAAAATCGACATCGCCCATCACGTCGGTCAGCTCGGTGAATTCGAGATTCACGCGCAGATCGGGCTTGTCCGAACCGTAGCGGTGCATCGCTTCCGAATAAGCCATCACCGGGAACTCGCCCAGGTCGGTGCCCAGAACCGTCTTGAACATGTTGCTGATCATGCCCTGGAACATGTCACGGATTTCCTGCTCGCCCATGAACGAGGTTTCAATATCAATTTGCGTGAATTCGGGCTGGCGGTCGGCGCGCAGGTCTTCATCGCGGAAGCATTTGGTGATCTGGTAGTAGCGGTCATAACCGGCCACCATCAGGAGCTGCTTGAAGAGCTGGGGCGACTGCGGCAGGGCGAAGAACTGGCCTTCGTTGACGCGGCTGGGTACCAGGTAGTCACGCGCGCCTTCGGGCGTGCTTTTGGTCAGCATCGGGGTCTCGATATCGACAAAACCGTTGGCGTCTAAAAATTTGCGCGTTTCCATTGCCACGCGGTAGCGCAGCATCAGGTTGTTTTGCATGTAGGGGCGGCGCAGGTCCAGCACCCGGTGCGTCAGACGCGTGGTTTCCGACAGGTTTTCGTCGTCAATTTGAAACGGCGGCGTGACGCTGGCGTTGAGGACGATCAGCTCGTGGCACAGCACTTCGACCTGGCCGCTTTTCAAATTGGCGTTGGCCGTGCCTTCGGGGCGGGCGCGCACCAGGCCTTTGACCTGGACACAGAACTCGTTGCGCACGTCTTCGGCAACAGCGAACATCTCGGCGCGGTCTGGGTCGCAGACGACTTGCACGTAGCCTTCGCGGTCGCGCAGGTCGATGAAAATCACCCCGCCATGATCGCGGCGGCGGTTGACCCAGCCGCACAGGCTCACGGTCTGGCCCAGCAGGCTCTCGGTCACCAGACCGCAATAGTTGGAACGCATGGGAGCGACTTGTGTTTCAGCGATAGCCATAAAAAATACTCGAATTATTGTCGGCGCCGGGGCGCCGTTTACAGGGGGGGATTGAGCGGTGGAAGCGGACGCGCGGCAGGCACGACCACGCCCATGGAAATCACGTAGGTCAGCGCCTCATCGACGCTCATCTTGAGCTCGACGCATTCGCTTCTCTTGAGCATGACGAAATAGCCGCCGGTGGGGTTGGGCGTGGTGGGAATATAAACGCTCACGTAGTCGCCCGGCAGATGGTTGGCCACATCGCCGCCGGGCGCGCCGGTCAGAAAGCCAATCGTCCAGACGCCTTCGCGCGGCCACTGCACCAGCAGCGCCTTGCGAAAAGCATTGCCGTTTTCAGAGAACAGCGTGTCCGACACCTGCTTCACGCTGGAATAAATCGAGCGCACGATGGGAATGCGGCGCAGCACCGCATTGCCCAGCGACAGGAGTTTTTTTCCCAGAAAATTGCTGGCAACAGCGCCCATGACCAGCACGATGCCGAACGTCAGCAGCACGCCAAAGCCGGGAATATGAGAACCCAGCAGTTTGTCAGGGTGCCAGTCGCTGGGCAGAATCAACAGCGTCTGGTCCAGCGTTCCGACAATCCAGTCGAGCACCGACAGCGTGATGGCCAGCGGCACCAGCACCAGCAGGCCGGCGAGCAGCCACCGGCGAATCGAGCTCATCATGAAGATTTGGAAGAGGCGTCGCTGCCAGCGCTTGTGTTGCTGGCCGGGGCGGCCGGGGCGACCGCTGGTGCTGATGCAGCAGCGGCTGGCGCCGTGGTAGCACTGCTGTCAGCGCCTTTGCTGTCCATGCCCGCACCGCTCTCAACAGTCTTGGTGGTGGCGGGCGCCGGGCCGTTGCCGCCGCGAAAATCGGTCACATACCAGCCCGAGCCCTTGAGCTGAAAACCCGCAGCAGTGAGCTGCTTTTTAAAGGTGGCAGCGCCGCATTGCGGGCAGTCCGTCAAGGGCGCGTCCGACATTTTTTGCAGCGCGTCCTTGGCGTATCCGCAGGACTCGCATTTATAGGCGTAGATTGGCATGATGCTGGCGCTTGGTGAAAAACTTTCAATTATAGGGCTTACCCTGCACCCGCACGGCCGTCAAAATACCCGCACCCGAATCACCCATTGCATCACCAGCAGCCCCAGCACGAAGCCCAGGCCGCCATAAATCAGGCTCTGCAGCAGCTTGTTGGTGCGCTTTTGCTCGGCTATCAGCGCTTCAAAATCGCGCCGGGTGAGCCCGGCGGGCGGCGTCTTCAGGTATTGCGCCAGCAGGCGCGGCAGCGCGGGCAGCAGCTTGGCATAGGCGGGCGCCTCGGCCTTCAACTGGGCCAGCAGCTTGGCCGGCCCGACCTGCTCCAGCATCCAGCGCTCCAGGAAGGGCTTGGCCGTGCTCCACAAATCCAGGTCCGGGTCGAGCTCGCGCCCCAGGCCTTCAATGTTGAGCAGGGTTTTTTGCAGCAGCACCAGCTGCGGCTGGATTTCCACCTGAAAGCGCCGCGATGTCTGGAACAGCCGCATTAGCACCAGCCCAAGCGACAGCTCTTTCAAGGGCCGGTCAAACATCGGCTCGCAGCAGGCGCGGATGGCCGCTTCCAGCTCATCGACCCGGGTCGCGGGCGGCACCCAGCCCGATTCGATGTGCAGTTCGGCCACGCGCTTGTAGTCGCGCTGGAAAAAGGCGCTGAAGTTGTGCGCCAGATACTCCTTGTCCACCTCGGTCAGCGTGCCGACGATGCCGAAATCGAGCGAAATATAGCGCCCGAAAGTCGCTGGCGCCAGGCTGACCTGGATGTTGCCTGGATGCATGTCGGCGTGAAAAAACCCGTCGCGGAACACCTGCGTGAAGAAAATCGTCACCCCGTCGCGGGCCAGCTTTTTCATATCGACACCGGCATCGCGCAGGCGCTGGGTCTGGCCGATAGGCACGCCGTGCATACGCTGCATCACCATCACGTCGGGCATGCAGTAGTCCCAGTACATCTCCGGGATCATCACCATGTTCAGACTTTGCATGTTGCGCCGCAGTTGGGCGGCGTTGGAGGCTTCGCGCAGCAGATCGAGCTCTTCATGCAGGTATTTGTCGAACTCGGCCACAACCTCTCTAGGCTTGAGGCGCTTGGCGTCGGCCGAGACGCTATCGACCCAGCCCGCCATCATGCGCATCAGCGCCAGGTCTTTGGTAATGGCCGCCAGCATGTTCGGGCGCAGCACCTTGACCGCCACCTCGCGCCCGCCGGGCAGCGTGGCAAAGTGAACCTGGGCAATCGAGGCGCTGGCCACCGGTGTCTGCTCAAAGCTGGCAAAAATGCGCTCGAGCGGGCGGCCAAAGGATTTTTCAATGATGGCCACGGCCACGCCGGAGTCAAACGGCGGCACCCGGTCCTGCAGCCGGGCCAGCTCATCGGCAATATCGGGCGGCAGCAGGTCGCGCCGGGTGGACAGCACCTGACCAAACTTGACAAAAATTGGCCCCAGATGCTCCAGCGCCTGGCGCAGGCGCTGGCCACGCGGCGCCTTCAGGTTACGCCCGGTGGAGATGATGCGGGTCAGGCGGCGAATCCAGGGCTTTTCAAAGCTGGACAGCACCAGCTCATCGAGCCCAAAGCGCAGCAGCGTCCAGACGATGAAAATTCCTCGGGCCATCCGGCTCATGCCGAGGCCTTGGGTTCGGCATCTGCCGGATGAGCGACTGGCGCTGCGCGCATGAACGCCGGAGAAGACAGCGGCCCCTGGGCCACAAACAGCTGCAGGCCAGCGAGCAGCCTGCGCCCCAGACTGGCCACAGTATGGGCTGGTGCATCGCCGATCAGGCGAGACAAGTCTTCCTCGGCATCCCAGCGCAGGTTTTCTGCCAGCCAGCCCAATTCGGCGGCCAGCTGCACATCGCCTTCAATCCTGACCGGCGGCGCCTTGCCCGACAGGGCGGACTGCGCCAGCCGCCAAGGCGATTGCGCCTCAACCGTGAGCAGCAGATCGGGCATGTCCGAAAGTGGCGCCCGGTCCACCAGACCGGCGGGCGTGACGATCAGGTCTATCGCAAACACGCCCCAGCGGGCGTGGACGGTGCGGCCTTGTTGGCGCAGCAGCCGCTCCTGGGCTTGCTTTTCCTGCATCAGGACATGGTTTAAAAACAGCACCAAGCGCTGTTGGCCTTCCTCAACCACCCAGGCGGGCGGCTGAAAACGGCTGGCGAGGGACTCCAGAAAAGAAAAAGGGGGCGTGTTGTTCATCGCCCCGATTTTGCAGGATAAAAGGCGCCTATTCAGCTAAACGTCATCACTGCAGCGCCTGCACACCGGCGACCAGCCAGCCGCTGGCGCCGTTGCGCGGCTTGGTCATGTTCCAGACTTCGCGGAACGGGCTCGCGCCCGCCGAGGCGTCTTCCTTGATCATGCCGGAGAACTCCACGCTAGCCATATAGACATCGCTCAGCTCCTCGATGCCCAGCAGCTGCGCGTGGAGCATGCCGACTTCGGTCTTGTTGGCGACGCCGCCGGTATGGGTTTCACGCTCGGCGAGCTGGGTTTTGATTTGCGCCAGCATCTCGTCGGTCATCATGGCGCGCAGGTTCTGGATGTCCGAGCGGTCCCAGGCGTCCTGCAGGGTCACGAAATTGGCCTTGCAGGCCGTGAGGAATCCTTCAGTGTCAAACCCGGCGGGCACGCCCCAGGTTTGCGGCCCGGCCAGCGCGGCGCCAATCATCGAGCTGCCCGCAGGCGCCGCAGCGTCGGACCTGGCGGGTTCAAAGTTCATGCTGCTGCGCTCCCAGGGGCGCGCTGAAGCGTCGTTGCCGACATGCTCGGGGTTGTAGCTGGCGGGCGCCTGCGCAGCGCCGCCAGCCCCCTGAAAAGCAAACGGCGACGGCGCTGGCGTATCGCTGCCCGGGGCATTGGTGGCCCCGCCCTTGAGCTTGCGCATGACAAAGCCAGCCGCCAGCATCACCCCCAGCGCCAGCAAGGCAAACAAGATGATGCTGCCAAAGGCGCCGCCCAGGCCCAGCGACGACGCCAGCCAGGCCAGACCCAGGCCCGCCGCCAGACCGCCGAGCATGGCGCCCCACGGTTTTTTCGGCGCCACGGGCGCTGCGGCCGGGGCTGGTGCGCCGGGTGTACCCGAAGCCGCCGCAGGCTTGCCCGGCGTGGGTGCGGGCGCGGCCTGGCGCTGCGTCACGTTGGACGACTGCCTGCCGACAGAGCCGCCACCGCCCATACGCTTGGCATCCGCAGCAGCGCCCGACAGCGTCAGGGTGATGGCCAATAGCGCCGAAAAAAATGCGGGCCAGATTTTCATAAAGTCTCCTTCTTTACATGTCTCAAATGCGGGTCACGGCCAGCAGCCGCAAACCTCTTCAGCACTTGATTCCAACATGCAATGCCACCATCCCGCCGGACATGTTGTGGTAATCCACATGACCAAACCCGCTTTGGCGCATCAGGTCTTTGAGTTCTTCCTGGCCCGGATGCATGCGGATGGATTCGGCCAGGTACTGGTAACTGGCCGAATCGTTGGCCACCAGCTTGCCAACTTTGGGCAGCACCTTGAACGAATACCAGTCGTAAATTTTCTCCAGCGGCTTGGCAACTTTGGAGAACTCCAGCACCAGCAGCTTGCCGCCGGGCTTGAGGACGCGGTTCATTTCGCGCAGCGCCGCGTCCTTGTGCGTCATGTTGCGCAGGCCGAAAGCCACGGTGACCAGATCGAAATGCCCGTCGGCAAACGGCAGCTGCTCGGCATCGCAGACCAGCGTGGGCAGGCACACGCCCGCGTCGATCAGCCGGTTGCGCCCTTCGCGCAGCATGGCTTCGTTGATGTCGGTATGCACCACGCGCCCTGTCGCGCCGACCTTGGGCGCAAACGCCAGCGACAAGTCGCCCGTGCCGCCAGCGATGTCGAGCACCTGCTGGCCTTCCTTGACGTTGGCGACGAGCACGGTGTGCAGCTTCCAGGCGCGGTGCAGGCCCATCGACATCAAGTCATTCATCACATCGTATTTCGGCGCGACGGAGTCGAACACGCTGCGCACGCGGCGCGCCTTGTCCTGCTCATCAACCGATTCAAAACCAAAATGGGTAGTTGTCATAGCGGCAATCCTGGGTGTGAGTACGGGCTGTTTCAATGGCTGGCGCAGGCCGGGCCGCCTGCCACCGGCATGGGCGCGTCGCGTTCCGCGCCTGCGGCTTGCAGCCGCTGGGTGTAATCGGCCCAGAGGCGGCTTTGCTCGGCGCCGAGGTGGTACAGGTAATCCCAACTGAACAGGCCGCTTTGGTGGCCGTCGGAAAACACCGGCTTGACCGCGTAGTTGCCCACCGGCTCCAGCGCCTCAATCGTCACGTCGCGCTTGCCGGTCTGCAGCGTTTCCTGGCCCGGCCCGTGGCCCTGCACTTCGGCCGAGGGCGAATACACGCGCATTAGCTCAAACGGAATTTTGAAAGATGCGCCGTCGGAAAACGCCACTTCAAGAACGCGGGACTGGCCGTGAACCGTCAGTGCCGTCGGCGTCGGGGAGCCGGATTGAAGACCTGCCATAGGAAAATCTCTCTTTTTTGAAAACTAGGACGCGGGCCGCTCAGGCCGCCATTTTTTCGGCAATCAGCCGGTTGATCTGAAGGCAGCGCGCAGCGATGGCGGCCACTTGATCAGCATCGGCCGGGCGCTGGGGCGCAGCCCAGACCGGCGCCGGAAAGTGGCTGTCCCATTCAAACCGGGCAATCACATGCCAGTGCAGATGCGCCACCAGATTGCCCAGCGCCGCGAGGTTGATTTTGGTTGGCTGCAGCTCGGCGCGCAGCACCTGCTCAACCGCCACCACGGCGTTCATGCAGGTAGCGCGCTCGGCAGCGGACAGGTCAGAGAACTCGGCCACATGCCGACCCCACACGACGCGGTAAAACGCCGGAAAACCGGCTTCGCTGGCCTGGATGATGCGCAAATCATCGTTGCGAAACACCAGCAAGCCGCCGTCCGCCGTACACAGCGGACAAGCTTGCGCCGCTGTCACGCTCACACCAGCACCCGCTCAATGCCGCCGTGGTTGGCGGCGGCTACGTAGTCGGGCAGCCACTCTTTGCCCAGAATCTGGCTGGCCATCTCGACCACGATGTAGTCGGCTTCCAGCAGCCCGTTTTTCAGGTCGTCGCCATAACGGCTCAAGCCCTGCAGGCAAGCCGGGCAGGAGGTCAGTATCTTGATGTTTTCCTTAGCGCCCAGCCCGCCCATTTCACGCAGCTCGGTTTCGCCCTTGAGGATTTCCTCTTCTTTGCGAAAGCGCACTTGCGTCGAGATGTCGGGCCGGTTCAGGGCCAGCGTGCCCGATTCGCCGCAGCAGCGCTCCGATTGAATGACGTTCTCGCCCAGCAAGGCCTTGACGGTCTTGATCGGCGCCTGCTGCTTCATCGGGCTGTGGCAGGGATCATGGAACAGGAAGGAGCCGGCATTTTCCAGCGTGATGCCCTTTTCCAGCAGGTATTCGTGAATGTCGATGATGCGGCTGCCGGGAAAAATCTTGTCGAACTGGTAGCCCTGCAACTGGTCGTAGCAGGTGCCGCAGCTGACCACCACCGTCTTGATGTCCAGGTAGTTCAGCGTGTTGGCGACGCGGTGGAACAGCACCCGGTTGTCGGTGATCATCTTCTCGGCCTTGTCGAACTGGCCGCTGCCGCGCTGCGGGTAGCCGCAGCACAGGTAGCCCGGTGGCAGCACCGTCTGCACGCCCGCGTGCCAGAGCATCGCCTGCGTCGCCAGCCCAACCTGACTGAACAGGCGCTCCGAGCCGCAGCCGGGAAAGTAAAACACCGCCTCGGTTTCCGCCGTCGTGGTTTTCGGGTTGCGGATGATGGGCACGTAGTCTTTGTTCTCGATGTCGAGCAAGGCGCGGGCCGTCTTCTTGGGCAGGCCGCCGGGGAGCTTTTTGTTCACGAAGTGAATGATCTGCTCTTTGATCGGCGCGGTGCCGACGGTGGCGGGCGGCGCCTTGGTCTGCTTGCGCGCCACGACCTGCATCACATCATGCGCAATGCGCTGGGCCTTGATCGCCACATTGACCATCGCGCTGCGCGCCAGCTTGATGGTCTCGGGATTCGTCGCGTTGAGCATGAACATCGCCGCCGCACCGGCCGGACGGAAGCTCTTCTGGCCCATCTTGCGCAGCAGGTTGCGCATATTCATCGACACGTCGCCAAAGTCGATATTGACTGGGCACGGATTCAGGCATTTGTGGCAGACGGTGCAATGGTCGGCCACATCCTCAAACTCTTCCCAGTGCTTGATGCTGATGCCGCGCCGGGTTTGTTCCTCGTACAAAAAGGCTTCGACCAGCAGCGAAGTCGCCAAAATCTTGTTGCGCGGGCTGTACAGCAAATTGGCGCGCGGCACATGCGTGGCGCACACCGGCTTGCATTTGCCGCAGCGCAGGCAGTCCTTGACGCTGGCGGCAATCGCGCCAATGTCGCTTTGCTGCATGATGAGCGACTCGTGGCCCATCAGGCCAAAGCTGGGCGTGTAGGCGTTGGTCAGGTCGGCCTGCAAGCCCTGCTGGCCGGGCAGCGCCTGGGCCGGGTTGCGCAGCAGCTTGCCTTTGTTAAAGCGCCCTTCGGGGTCAATGCGCGCCTTGTAATCGGTGAACGGCTGCAGCTCGGCGTCGGTCAAAAACTCCAGCTTGGTGATACCAATGCCGTGTTCGCCAGAAATCACGCCGTCCAGCGAGCGCGCCAGCACCATGATGCGCGCCACCGCTTCGTGGGCGGCCTGCAGCATTTCGTAGTCGTCGCTGTTGACCGGCAAATTGGTATGCACATTGCCGTCACCCGCGTGCATGTGCAGCGCCGCCCAGACGCGCCCTTTGAGCACGCGCTTGTGAATCGCGCTGCACTCAGCCAGCAGCGGCACAAAGGCTTCGCCGCTAAACAGCGTTTGCAGCGGGGCGCGCAGCTGGGTTTTCCAGCTGGCGCGCAGCGTGTGATCCTGCAGCTCGGGGAAATGCGTCGCAATACCTTGCAGCCAGCCGCTCCAGAGCGTGCGCACCCCGGCCACCAGCACTAAGGCCTGGCTGACGCGGTCTTCCAGCAGCTCGGCGGACGGCACGCCATTGGCATCGTCCGACTTGCCCAGCGGCAGATTGCCCTGACGGAAAAAGGCTTCGAGCGCGTCGCACAGCTTGATCTTGTTGCGCAGGCTCAACTCGATGTTGATCTGCTCGATGCCGTCGGTGTACTCAGCCATGCGCGGCAGCGGAATCACCACGTCTTCATTGATCTTGAAAGCGTTGGTGTGGCGCGAAATGGCCGCCGTTTTCTTGCGGTCCAGCCAGAATTTCTTGCGCGCTTCCGGGCTGATGGCAATAAAGCCTTCGCCGTTGCGCGAATTGGCAATGCGCACGACTTCGCTGGTGGCCCGCGCCACGACATCGGCGTCGTCCCCGGCAATGTCGCCGACCAGCACCATTTTCGGCACACCGGAAGAGTTGCCATGCCCATCGCCGCCACGCTTGGACTTGGTGGCGTAGCCGACGGCGCGCAGGTAGCGGTCGTCCAGATGCTCCAGCCCGGCCAGAATCGCCCCGCCGCGCTTTTGCTCGGCGAACATGAAATCCTTGATCTCGACGATGCTGGGCACGGCGTCCTTGGCATTGCCAAAGAACTCCAGGCAGACGGTGCGCGTGTGCGCCGGCATGCGATGCACGATCCAGCGCGCGCTGGTGATCAGGCCGTCGCAGCCTTCTTTTTGAATCCCCGGCAGGCCGCTGAGGAACTTGTCGGTCACGTCCTTGCCCAGGCCTTCCTTGCGGAAAGTCTTGCCCGGAATATCGAGGCGCTCGGTGCGAATCGGCGTCTTGCCGTCGGCCTCGAAATAATTCAGGTCAAAGCTGGCCATCTCGGCGTCGTGGATCTTGCCCAGGTTATGGCCGACGCGCACGACCTCTAACCACTGCGCGTCCGGCGTGACCATGCGCCACGAAGCCAGATTGTCCAGCGCCGTACCCCACAGCACGGCTTTTTTGCCGCCCGCGTTCATGGCGATATTGCCGCCGATGCACGACGCTTCCGCCGAGGTCGGATCGACGGCGAAGACAAAACCGCCGCGCTCAGCAGCATCGGCCACGCGCTGCGTGACCACGCCCGCCTCGGTCCAGACGGTGGCCACTGGCTTGTCCAGGCCGGGCAGCGCGACCATTTCGACTTCCGTCATCGCTTCGAGCTTTTCGGTGTTGATGACGGCCGATTTCCACGTCAGCGGAATCGCCCCGCCGGTGTAGCCGGTGCCGCCGCCGCGCGGGACAATCGTCAGCCCCAGCTCGATGCAGGCCTTGACCAGCCCGGCCATTTCAACTTCAGTGTCCGGCGTGAGCACGACAAACGGGTATTCAACGCGCCAGTCGGTGGCGTCCGTCACATGCGAGACACGCGACAGGCCATCGAACTTGATGTTGTCTTTTTTCGTGATCTTGCGCAGCTTGCGTTCAGTTTGCTGGCGCAGACCGGCGATTTCGTCAAACGAGGCGGAAAAAGCGCTGACCGCCGCCCGCGCCGCCTGCAGCAGCTCGCCGACCATCGCATCACGCTGGGGCTCGGCTTCCTGGGTGCGGCGCTTTTCGACTTCACCCAGACGGTGGTGCAAGGCTTCGGCCAGCGCCTTGCGCCGCTTGGGGTTGTCGAGCAGATCGTCTTGCAGATAGGGGTTGCGCTGCACCACCCAGATGTCGCCCAGCACTTCGTAGAGCATGCGCGCCGAGCGCCCGGTGCGGCGCTCCCCGCGCAGGGCATTGAGCAAGCCCCAGGCCCGCTCGCCCAGCAGGCGAATCACCACTTCCCGGTCAGAGAAAGAGGTGTAGTTGTAGGGGATTTCGCGAATGCGCGATTCGCCTGGCTGTGCCTCACCGGCAACAGCATGGAATTCTTGGAGGGTAGTAGGAGCGTTCATCGTGAAAAATTCAGCGGCTTCGGACCCACGTCCAGCACTGTGAGGGCATATTATCGCAGCCGCTCATTGGCGGCAGAGACACCAAAATTGCCCCCATAAAAAGCCCGCTTGTCCCCGCGCTCCCCTGTCAGCCCCAAACCGGGCAGGCGCTTTCCACTTTTGGACAACTCATCATGCGCCAAAAAGCACCCCCCGCCCCCTGGCCCTACCCGTTCTGGATTGCCCACCGGGGCGCCGGAAAACTCGCACCCGAAAACACGCTGGCCGCTTTTCGCCTGGGCGCCCGGCACGGCTACCGCATGTTTGAATGCGACGCCCAGCTCAGCGCCGATGGCCTGCCGTTTCTGCTGCACGACACGACCTTGGGCCGCACGACCAATGCTGCCGCCCGGCTGGGCGCCGGAGCCAGCGGCGTGGCGGGCGCGCATTCCTGGGCCGCCTTGGCGCAGCTCGACGCGGGCGGCTGGCACTCAAGCGCCTTCGCAGGCGAGCCGCTGCTGACGCTGGAAAATGCCAGCCGGTTTTGCCGCGCCAACGGCTACGCACTGAATATCGAAATCAAGCCCAGCCCCGGCACCGGGCGGCGCACCGGCGAAGTGGTGGCGCAGCAAGCCGCGCAGCTGTGGCAAGGCGCGGCCGTGACGCCGCTCTTGAGTTCGTTTTCAATTGAAGCGCTGCAAGGCGCAGCGCACAGCGCGCCCGGCCTGCCGCGCGGCCTGCTGCTGGAGCGCCTGGATGCCAATTGGCTGGGCGCCGCGCTGGCGCTGGACTGCGTCGCCGTGGTTTGCCAGCATCGCGCCTGGGACAGTGCCAGCGTGGCGCAGGCGCATGGCGCTGGCCTGCGCGTTCTGAGCTACACCGTCAACGACGAAGCGACTGCACGGCGCCTGATCGCGCTGGGCACGGACGGCATCATCACCGACCGGGTTGATCTGTTCAGCCCGGCGGCCTCAACGCTGGCGCGTGGCTAATTTTTTCAGCCGTTCCCGGCAGTCCTGGCTCCCGCCCAGCTGCCACCACTGGCTGGTAGCGGTGGCCAGCATCAGCAGCAGATAGGTCAGCATTTTTCCATCGCGCCCGAGCAGCACCAGCCCGGCGAGCAAAACACCCACGCCAATGGCGAAATTGAGCGCCACCTGCAGCGCCCAGTGCGGCGGCTCGGCATCTGCCGACCCGAAAAAACCGGCGAAGAAACGCGACAGCACACCCAGCATCAAGGCCGTGAAAGCGGCAGGCGCAATGAAGTTCAGCAGGTGATTTATCAGCAGGTAGGCGGTCATGTCGGGGCTTCACAGTCGGCGCGGGCGATCTTGGCAAAGGCCGCGAAAAAGCGCCCGGCCAGATTGATTCTGGCCGGGCGCTCTTTCCGGCACACTTCAATTTTATAATCTACCGATGTCAGTCTGGGCCTTAGGGCTAAACCATCACACCGCACCGCTCGATTTGCGCGGCCGTTTCGCGTTCGCGCTGGACCAGATTGCGCCAACCCTGAACGGTTTGCGCGCCTCGCTGGCACGCCAGCCCGAGGCCACGCTGCTCTCGACCTGCAACCGCACCGAAATTTACGGCGCGGGCAGCAGCGACGATCTGGAGCACACGCTCGAATGGCTGGCGCACAACGGCGGCGTCTCCAGTTCGCTGCTGCGCGCCCACGCCTACACGCTCAAGGGCGACCAGGCGGCGCGCCACGCTTTTCGCGTCGCCAGCGGACTCGACTCGATGGTGCTGGGCGAGCCGCAAATCCTCGGCCAGATGAAAGACGCGGTGCGCGCCGCCGAAGACGCGGGCGCGATGGGCACGACGCTGCACCAGCTGTTCCAGCGCTCGTTTGCCGTCGCCAAGGAAGTGCGCACCAGCACCGAAATCGGCGCGCACAGCATCAGCATGGCGGCGGCGGCTGTGCGCCTGGCGGGCCAATTGTTTGAAGACCTGGGCGATATCAAAGTGCTGTTTGTCGGCGCGGGCGAGATGATCGACCTGGCCGCCACCCACTTTGCCGCCAAAAACCCCAAGTCGATGGCGATTGCCAACCGCACGCTGGAGCGCGGCGAAAAGCTGGCCAGCCGCTTCGGCGCCGAAGTGATGCGCCTGGGCGAGCTGCCAGCCCGGCTGCACGAATTCGACGCCGTCATCAGCTGCACCGCCAGCACGCTGCCGATCATCGGCCTGGGCGCGGTCGAGCGCGCCGTCAAGCTGCGCAAACACCGGCCGATGTTCATGGTCGATCTGGCCGTGCCGCGCGACATCGAGCCCGAGGTCAAGGCGCTGCCCGATATTTACCTCTACACCGTCGATGACCTCGCGCACGTCGTGCAAACCGGCAAGAACAGCCGCCAGGCCGCCGTGGCCGAGGCCGAAGTCATCATCGACGCCGGCGTGCAAAATTTCATGCACTGGCTCGATCAGCGCGGCACGGTGCCGCTGATCCAGCAGCTCAACGCCCAAGCCGACGCCTGGCGCGCCGCCGAAATCGTCCGCGCCAAAAAACTGCTGGCCAAAGGCGAATCCATAGACACCGTGCTCGAAGCCCTGAGCCGGGGCTTGACGCAAAAAATGCTGCACGGCGCGCTGGCCGAGCTGCACGCAGGCGACGCCCACAGCCGCGAAGCCACGGCGCACACCGTGTCGCGGATGTTTTTGCGCGGCCAGCCGCCCGCCACGCCGCCGCACAGCAAAGAGCGTTAGCGCCAACGCCAGCCCCCGCCCCAGCAGCCCGTGCTGACGGCGACGGCGACGGCCCATGCGCTGGCATGTTTTTTCCGATTTTTTTGGCCCTTCCCGGCCCGCAATTTTCATGAAACCCTTTCTCCGCCAAACCCTGGACCGCCAGCTGCTGCGCCTGCATGAGCTGGACGCGCTGCTCTCGGCCAGCGATGTCGTCAGCGACCTGGACCGCTTTCGCGCCCTGACCCGCGAGCATGCCGAAACCAGCCTCGTGGCCGAGCAGTACAACCGCCTGACCGCCCGCGAGGCCGATCTGGCTAGCGCCGAAAGCATGCTGGCCGAGGCCAAAGCCGACCCCGACATGGCCGAAATGGCCGAGGAAGAAATCAAGGCCGCAAAAGCCGACATCACGCTGATCGACGAGGCGCTGCAACTGACGCTGATCCCCAAAGACCCGGACGACAAGCGCGCCGCCTTTGTCGAAATCCGCGCCGGCACCGGCGGCGACGAGTCGGCGCTGTTCGCGGGCGACCTGTTTCGCCTTTACAGCCGCTTTGCCGAGCGCAAGCGCTGGCAGGTGGAAATCGTCAGCGAGTCGCCGAGCGAGCTGGGCGGCTACAAGGAAATCGTGCTGCGCATTGACGGCGCGCCCGACGCGATGGGCGTGGGCGTGTATGGCAAGCTGCGCTTTGAGTCCGGCGGCCACCGCGTCCAGCGCGTACCCGCCACCGAAACGCAAGGGCGCATCCACACCAGCGCCTGCACCGTGGCCGTGCTGCCAGAGCCGGACGAGGCCGTCGCCATCCAGATCAACCCGGCTGATTTGCGCATCGACACGTACCGCGCTAGCGGCGCCGGTGGCCAGCACATCAACAAGACCGATTCCGCCGTGCGCGTGACGCATCTTCCGACCGGCATCGTCGCCGAATGCCAGGAAGGTCGCAGCCAGCACAGTAACAAAGCCCAGGCGCTGAAAGTGCTGGCGGCGCGTATCCACGAAAAAGACCGCAGCGAGCGCGCCGCCAAAGACGCCGCCGAGCGCAAAGGCCTGATCGGCAGCGGCGACCGCAGCGACCGCATCCGCACCTACAACTTCCCGCAGGGCCGCCTGACCGACCACCGCATCAACCTGACGCTGTACAAGCTGCTGGCCATCATGGAAGGCGACCTGGACGATGTGGTCACGGCGCTGCAGGTGGCGCGCGGCGCCGAACAGATGGCCGAGCTGGAAATCAGCAACGGCGGCTGAAGCCCGTGACTTCAATGACCTGCGCTCAAGCCCTGGCCGCCGCCCGCACCGCTGGACTAGAGCGTCTGGATGCCCAGCTCTTGCTGCTGCACGCGCTCGGAAAACCCGCCGACGCCAGAGCCTGGCTGCTGGCGCACGACACCGATGGGCTGACCGAAGATGTCGCCCGGCAATTTCAGGCCTTGAGTCTGCGCCGGGCCGCCGGTGAGCCGCTGGCCTACATCGTTGGCAGCAAGGAGTTCTTCGGCCTCGATTTGCAGGTGGACAGCCGCGTGCTGGTGCCGCGCCCCGACACCGAAACGCTGGTGCAATGGGCGCTGGACTTACTGCTGGCAACCGCCAGCGCGCCGCAGCCAGCGGCACTGGAAACGCCAGCGGCGCTGGAAGTGCTGGAAGTTCTAGACCTGGGCACGGGCAGCGGCGCCGTCGCGCTGGCTATTGCCCACAGCCTGCAAGCCGCCAGCCGCCCGGCCCGGCTGCTGGCCGTCGATGCCAGCACCGATGCGCTGGCCGTGGCCCGCGCCAACGCCGAGCGGCTGGGGCTGAAGAACGTGCAGTTTCTCGAAAGCAGCTGGCTGCAGCAGGTCAGCGGACGCTTTGACCTGATTGCCAGCAATCCGCCCTATATCGCCAGCGCCGACCCGCATCTGGCCGCGCTGACGCATGAGCCGCTGCAGGCGCTGACCGCAGGCACCGACGGGCTCGACGACCTCCGGCAGATCATTACGCAAGCCCCGGTCCACCTGCTGCCCGGCGGCTGGCTGCTGCTCGAACACGGCTACGACCAGGCCGGGCGCGTCCGCGAACTGCTGGCCAGCCAGGGTTTCGGGCAGGTGCAGAGCCGCCTGGATCTGGCCGGTATTGAACGCTGCACGGGCGGTCAGTGGCCCGCTTGAGGCGCCCCCATTTTCATGAAAAATGAGGCACTTAGTCATAGTCGGTCTGCTGGCGAGACCGGGAACCGCTGTTCAGCACGAAAAAGCAGCGCAGCGGATAATCGAGCGGCTGGAACTCTGGCCGCCAGATTCCGTAAATTCGTAACGGCCCGGCTTTTCACTAACTGCCGGTAACTAATTTTTTATGGCCTTGCAGGCCCCTGAAGGATGTCACATGAGCGCTACCGATTCCACCCAGCAACGCATTGACCAGATCGTCAAGTCCAGCGACGTTGTTCTGTTCATGAAGGGCACGGCCCAGTTTCCGATGTGCGGCTTTTCAGGCCGCGCCATCCAGGTGCTCAAAGCCTGCGGCGTGACCAAACCCACCACCGTCAATGTGCTGGAAGACGAAGCCGTGCGCAGCGGCATCAAGGAGTACAGCAACTGGCCAACCGTTCCCCAGCTCTACGTCAAGGGCGAGTTTGTCGGCGGCTCCGACATCATGATGGAAATGTACGAAAGCGGCGAACTCCAGCAGATGCTGGGCACCCCGGCAGCCTGAACGCCCGCAGCCTGATTTTCAACGCCTGTTGCTCACCCTGCCCAGGCGTTTTTTAGCTCAGTAGGTGTAGCCTGCGCAGGCGCCTGCATTGACGCGGCCCTTGCACTCACGCTTGAGGCGGCTGCTGCGCTCTTTTTCAGTTTCCCCGGAACCGGGCAAAAACCTGATCTGGCTGACGCGGGGGGATTTGGCGGCAGCGGTTTTTTTGGCCTTGCTCGCAGCGGGTGGATCGCCCGCCGTCGAAGAAGGCAAACGGGCATGGGCATTACCCATCAGAGCCGCCGCCGCAAACAGAAAAGCCCAAGCCGGTTTGAACGCGAAATGTTTCATCTTTATCTCCCTTTATCTATGCACTTGCTGCGTGCAGGTTAGCAGAATCGGCTCTGGCCGGGCCGGATATACCTCCAGACTTTCACGGCAATTTTCGATTATCCGGAAAAGCATCATCCGGCGGCATGTCGGCGGGCAGACGAAAACCCTCGTCAGCCCAGGCACCCAGGTCTATTTTTTTGCAGCGCTCGCTGCAAAAAGGACGAAAAGGATTGCTGGGCGCATAGAGGCTGGGGCCACCGCAGCCGGGGCACACCACCTGCCGGGAAAACAACGCTTCTTGGTTCATGAGGTCAAAAAAATAAATCTGGAAAATAAGAAAAAGTCGCAGGCCGGGCCACCCGGCTCAGCAGCACAAAGTCAGCTCGAACATCGCATCAGCGCCGCTCGTGTGCAGGCGGCCATCGCGCTCCCGGCGCGTCAGGCGCACAGCCACCATCAGGCGGTTGCAGCTGATTTCCGGGATCAGCCCCCCTTTTGAATCGAGGCGCAGCCGCAGCAGCTGAAAAGTGCGTCCCTGCGGCAGCATTTGCTCGTATTTTCCGGCTTCCGCCATGACTTTTTGCGGCGTGCCGGAGTCGCGCAGCAGCGTCAGCAGCAGGCGCACCGCCTCGGCCAGCGGCAGCAGCGGCGACATCCAGCGCTGCAAATCCTGCTGCCGCGCAACCACAGGCAGATGCTGCCAGGCATGGTAGGCGGGCAGGTCAAACGCGCAGGTGCCGCCGGGAATGCCGATGCGGCTGCGAATCCCCATCAGCCAGTCGTCTTCGGTCAGCGACTGGCCGATCTTGCCCGGCAGCTGGCTCAATCCGGCCAAGCATTTTTCAAGCTGGCCGATGATGCTGTTCAGCGCGGCATTGGATATTGCCGGATTGCCCCGGTAACCATTGAGGACATGCTTTTGCTTTTCAATATCCTTGAGCGCATCGGTTTTTAAATCCGTGCGCCCGCCCACATCCATGACTTCAAAAATCGTGGCCAAGGCGTAGTGATGGTCAATCGGACTGTCGCGCCTGGCCAGCTCGCCCAGGCGGCGGAATAACTGCTCCAGGCGCAGGTAAGTGCGTATGCGTTCGTTAAAAGGATGCTCGTAAAGAATCACGGAACTGGTTTTTGGCTTCACGGGATGTGTTTTGACGCATCATAGCCCGATGTGGCTGGCCAATTGGCGCACCAGCCGCACCAATTCCGGCAACGATAACCCTTCATTACAAATGCAAAAATCGGCAGCGGCCAGGCGTTGCGCCCGGCTAGCCTGCCCATTCATGATGGTCTGGACCAGCTCGCGGTCCCAGCCGTTTCTGACCATGACCCGCGCAATTTGAGTCGCTTCTGTGCAATCGACCACCAGCACGCGGTCCAACTGCTGCCGCCAGCGGCCTGACTCGACCAGCAAAGGCACATCGAACACGACGCAGCGGCGCCCTGCCGCTGCGGCCGCCTGAAACTGGCGCTCGGACTCCTGCCCGACTAAGGGATGAATGATGGCTTCGAGCCGCTGCCGAACCGCCGGATCGCCAAAGGCCAGCTGGCGCATCCGGTCGCGCTCCAGAGCGCCCTCGGCGGTGATCACCTGCGGCCCAAACTGGCGGGCCACCTCGCTGATGGCCGCTCCGCCCGGCGCACAAACCTGGCGGGCGATGAGGTCTGCATCCACCAAAACGGCACCGCAATCGGCTAATGTCTGGGCAACAGTGCTTTTTCCACTGCCGATGCCGCCCGTCAGGCCGATGCGCTGGAGGCCTTGGGGCATACCGCTACAAACCGATGAAACGCAAAATCGACTGAGGCCCAAACACCAGAGCGGTGAAGCCCGCGCCCGCCAAAAAGGGGCCGAACGGAATGTAGCCGCCTTCACGCAGCCCGCTGGAGAATTTCATCCCAATGCCGATGATGGCGCCGATAACAGAGGCCATCAGGATCATGGGCACCAGCGCCTGCCAGCCAAACCAGGCGCCCAGGGCGGCAAACAGCTTGAAGTCGCCATAACCCATGCCTTCCTTGCCGGTCGCCAGCTTGAAAGCCCAATAGACGCTCCACAGCGACAGATAACCGGCTACCGCGCCCCACAGGGCGGTGGGCAAATTCACGGCCGGGTTCCACTGCAGCGCAGCAGCAATCAGTCCTGCCCAGAGCAGCGGCAGGGTGATATCGTCCGGCAGCAGCGTGGTGTCCCAGTCGATCATGGCCAGCGCCAGCAGCGCCGCAGAAAAACCGCACCAGACCAGCGTCGTCAGCGACAGGCCCCAGCGCCAGGCGCAAAAGGCAAACAGCGCACCCGTTGCCACTTCGACCAGCGCATAGCGCATGCCGTAAGGCGTGGCACAGGCTGAGCATTTTCCTCTGAGCCAGAGGTAGCTGAGCACGGGAATATTTTCATACCAGGCAATCACATGGCCGCAATTAGAGCAGCGTGAACGCGGCACCAGGAGGTTGAATTTTTCAGCCGCCTCGGGGGACTTTCCGGCCAGTTCGGCGCACTCGTCAGCCCACTGCTGCTCCAGCATTTTGGGCAGCCGATAAATGACCACATTCAGAAAACTGCCGATCAACAGGCCAAACAGACCTGCCAGCGCCACATTCAATTCCGACGAAAAGTCCATGAAATTCATCAAACCACCTGACCCATTTTGAAAATCGGCATATACATGGCGACCACAATACCGCCAATGATGCTGCCCAGAATCACGATGATGATGGGCTCCATCAGACTGGACAGGCCAGCGACCATTTCATCGACTTCCGCTTCATAAAAGTCAGCGGCCTTGCCCAGCATGTGATCAACCGAGCCGGACTCTTCCCCGATGGAGCACATCTGTAGCACCATGGTGGGAAACAGGTTGGCATTGGTCATAGCGGCCGTCAGGCTGGTGCCCGTCGAGACTTCCTGCTGGATTTTTTCGGTGGCATCGGCATACAAGGCATTACCAGAAGCGCCTCCGACAGAATCGAGGGCATCCACCAGAGGCACACCAGCGGCAAACATGGTGGCCAAGGTGCGAGTCCAGCGGGCAATGCAGGATTTTTCAACCAGCACGCCAAATATGGGAACTCTCAGCATGATCCGGTCCATCACATTTTGCATTTTCACGCTGCGCTTCCAGGCCTGCATGAAAAAATACAGACTGCCGCCGATACCGCCAAAAATGAGCCACCAGTACGCCACAAAAAACTCACTGATGGCCATTACAAAGAGGGTAGGCGCTGGCAAATCTGCGCCAAAGGAAGCAAACACCTCTTTAAACGCCGGAATCACGAAGATCATGATCACCGCCACCACCACAAATGCCACCACCAGCACCGAGATCGGGTACATCAGGGCCGACTTGATCTTGGACTTGATGGCCTCGGTTTTTTCCATATAGACGGCCAGACGGTCCAGCAGACCCTCCAAAATACCGGCCTGCTCGCCGGCCTCGACGAGATTGCAATACAGGGTATTGAAATACAGCGGGTACTTGCGAAAGGCCGAACTCAGAGAGGTGCCAGTTTCAACATCAACGCGCACATCATTGAGCAGCTTGGTGACGCTGCCGTTCGGATTGCCCCGTCCCACGATATCAAAAGCCTGCAGCAAAGGCACGCCCGCTTTCATCATGGTGGCGAGCTGGCGGGTGAATATGGCAATATCCTTGGGCTTGATAGCCTTACCTGAGCGCATGGTGCGCTTTTTGATTTTGGTAGGCAATACACCCTGCCGACGCAAGACAGCCTTGACCTGATTTTCGCCAGCAGCGCGAACTTCTCCGCGAACCTGTTTGCCGCCCCGGTCTTTGCCCTCCCACTCATAGACAAATTCCTTGATATCTTTGGATACTGCCGTCGCCATAATGCCTTACTGTTAATGAACGCTTGTCAGAACGGCTCGCTGCAGCAGTCACGCACCCGCGCTACGCCTGGCAAACGCGTGGCATCACACATTGGTGCAGCCCAGAACCTCTTCCAGCGAAGTCATGCCAAGTTTAACTTTATACAAACCGGACTGACGCAAGCTGTTGACACCTTCAACTTTTGCCTGAGACGCAATTTCCATGGCGCTGCCATCGCGCAGGACGATACGCTGAATCTCATCGGAAATCGGCATGACCTGGTAGATGCCGACACGGCCCTTGTAGCCGTTGCTGCACTTGGCGCAGCCGACCGGACGGTAAGGGGTCCAGGAGCCGTCGATCTCGTTCTCGTCGAAACCGGCCTCCATCAGGGTTTCGCGCGGAATGTCGGCCGGCGTCTTGCACAGCGGGCACAGCCTGCGCGCCAGCCGCTGGGCGGTGATCAAGATCACGCTGGAGGCAATGTTGAAAGGCGCAATGCCCATGTTGCGCATGCGCGTGAGCGTGGTCGGCGCATCATTGGTGTGCAGCGTTGACAGCACCATGTGGCCGGTCTGGGCGGCCTTGATGGCGATGTCGGCGGTTTCAATGTCACGGATTTCACCCACCATGATGATGTCCGGATCCTGGCGCAGGAAAGCCTTGAGCGCGACCGAAAAAGTCATGCCGGCCTTGTCATTCATGCTGACTTGGTTGACGCCAGGCAGGGTGATTTCGGCCGGATCTTCGGCCGTCGAGATGTTCACGCCAGCCGTGTTCAGAATGTTCAGACAGGTGTAGAGCGAGACCGTTTTACCCGACCCCGTAGGCCCCGTCACCAGCACCATGCCGTAGGGACGCGCAATGGCTGCGAGCAGGCGCTCTTTTTCCGCCGGCTCGTAACCCAGGGCGTCAATCCCCAGTTTGGCGCTGCTCGGGTCCAGAATCCGGATCACGATTTTCTCGCCAAACATGGTCGGCAAGGTGCTGACCCGAAAGTCGATCACCCGGTCAGGGCCGATTTTCAGCTTCATCTTGCCGTCCTGCGGCACGCGTTTTTCGGAAATATCCAGCTTGGAAATCACCTTGATGCGCGCCGCCAGCTTTTCGCGGATGCTCACCGGCGGGGAAGCGATTTCCCGTAATTCACCATCGACCCGAAAACGCACCCGATAGGTATGCTCAAAAGGCTCAAAGTGCAAATCGGACGCCCGCATGTTGAACGCGTCGATCAGCATTTTGTGCAGGAATTTGACCACTGGCGCATCATCAACGTCTGAAGCCGCCTTGTCGGCTTGCTCATCCGTGCTGGCCTCGGCCGCTTCCTCGTCAAACTCGAAGTCGTCGCCCACCAGATTTTCCATCGCCTCGGTTGCCGTGACGCTGGATGCCTCCACCATTTTGGACAGCTTGTCGTACTCGGCAATTACCCAGTCCACGCTCAGCTGGGTGGAGAACTTGATTTTTTCCGCCGCTTCCTGATCGGAAGGGTCTGCCGTTGCCACCACTAGGCGGTTGCTGCGCTTGCACAGCACCACGATCCGGTAGGCCTGGCAAATTTTGGCGTCGAGAAGATCCTTGGGAAGACGCTGCACGTCAATCGCGTTCAAGTCCAGCAAGGGCGCGGCAAACGAGGCAGACATGACGTGCGCCAGATCAGACGCCGATACGGCGCCGGAGCCGGTCAGTTCAGCAATGAAACTGGTGCGCCCGTTTTTTGCCTTGAGAAAAATTTCCTCGGCCGCTTTTTGGCCCAGCTTTCCGGCAAACACCAGCGCGCGGGCCAGTCCCGGAAGCGCCACGGAAGACAAAGGAGTGTTGGCAATATCGATAGCGGCCATGATTCTCAGCAGTTACTCAAAAAGGACATCATCGTCCATGAATCACAAGGTGTAAATGAAGAAACATCTCGTAGTGGCAGTTTGCAACAATTCTTGCAGATTTAGATGACAATTTGCGGCTGTTTTTTCTGCACTGCATCAATGGTTCAGGGGCGGTAACTCCAGCGTCACCCGAGGCCCCTCACCAGAGGACAACACGGCGCGCCGACCCGTCACTGACTGCAGCACCAGAGCGCCCTCCACCGGTGCTCCGACGCGCACCGGCTTGGCCGGCTGTCCATCGACGGAAATCAGGGCCGCGCCGCCATGCGCATTCCCGGCTGCGACGCCCAGCAGCGCATAACGGCTGGGCGTGGGAGGCGCCTCGGCAGAGTCCTGCGGGGCCCGTCCGCCACCCAGCGCCAGGGCCAGCACCTTTGGACCGACAGGCGGCGCCCAGGCCAGCGCCATCGCCGCAGCGGCCACTGGCGTGGACGGCCCCCAGGCCTTGAGCCCCCAGTAAGCGGCGCTGGCAGCGGCCAAACCGGAAATCGTGAATGTCACAATCCGGGACAACCATAGGCGAAGGGCATCTGTCTGCATGGCAGGATTATGATTGAAACGATCATGAACACTCGAATTTCCCTCCTAAACGCTGCCCGGCGCCGCTTTTCAGCGGGTTTTACCCTGATTGAGCTGATGGTGGTGCTGGTCATCATCGGCGTGCTGGCCGCGCTGATCGTGCCCAATGTGCTGGAGCGCGCCGACGACGCCCGCGCCACCGCCGCCAAAACCGACGTGAACAACCTGATGCAGGCGCTCAAGCTCTACAAGCTGGACAACCAGCGCTACCCCACCGCCGAGCAGGGCCTGCAGGCGCTGCAGGCCAAACCGGGCACCGGCCCGATTCCCGGCAACTGGAAACCCTACCTGGACAAGCTGCCCAACGACCCCTGGGGCCGCCCCTACCAGTACCTGAACCCCGGCATCAAGGGCGAAATTGACGTGATGTCTTTCGGCGCCGACGGCCAGGCGGGCGGCGAAGGCAAGAACGCAGATGTCGGCAGCTGGGACTGAGCGTATCGGCATTTTTCAGCGCAGGCGCGCCAGCGGCTTTACCCTGCTGGAGCTGCTGATCGTGGTAGCCATCATGGCCATCGCGACGGCCGGGGTTTCACTGTCGCTGCGCCCTAGCTCTGCGACGGCGCTGGAGCGCGAAGCCCAGCGCCTGGCCGTCCTGCTCGAATCCGGGCGGGCGCAGTCGCGCATGACGGCCAACCCGGTGTACTGGAGGCCCAGCGCCACCGGCTTTTCGTTTGAAGGCCTGACAGACCCGGCCACACTTCCCTCGAACTGGCTGAGCCCGGATGTGCAGGCGGCGGGCGCGGTTGCCATATTGCTCGGGCCGGAGCCGGTGATCGGGCCGCAGCAAATCCGCCTCGTGTCCATTTCCGAGCCTGCGCGCAGCCTGACCCTGGCCACCGATGGCGTGCGCCCTTTCTCGGTGCTGGCGCAGGGAGGCGACGCGCCATGACGCCACATAGCGCCGCCCAGCCGCCTACCGCCCAAAAAACCGCACCTGAAACTTCAGCCGCCAGCCGGGCTATCGCCCGCAAGCGCGCACGGCTGCGCGGCTTCACGCTGGTGGAAGTGCTGGTCGCGCTCGGCATCGTGGCCATTGCGCTGGCGGCGGGCGTGCGGGCCACCGCCTCGCTGACGCGCAACGCTGAGCGCCAGTCCGACCAGCTGCTCGCCCAGCTATGCGCCGAAAACGCGCTGATCAGCGTGCGCCTGTCTCAGCAAATGCCCGCCGCTGGCAGCAACACCACCGTTTGCGAACAGGCCGGGCGCAGCCTGGCCGTCAAGCTGTCGGCGCAGCCCACGCCGAACCCGAATTTTCTGCGCGTTGAAGCCCAGGTGTCGGACGGCCCGGCCGGGCTGCTGAACCTGTCCACCGTGGTCGGGCGCTACTGAACATGACCGCCCGCATTGCTCCTTCGCGCCCACCGGCGACCGGCGCATTCCGGGTCCGGGGCTTCACGCTGATCGAGCTGCTGGTGGCGATTGCCGCGATGGCCTTGATGGCGGGCCTGAGCTGGCGCGGCCTGGACGGCATGGTGCGGGCGCAGGCGCAAATCCAGCAGCGCGCCGACGCCGTCCTGACGCTGCAAGCCGGTCTGGCCCAGTGGAGCGCCGATCTGGACGCACTGCAGGCGCTGCCGCAAACCCAGGCGCTGGACTGGGACGGACGCGGCCTGCGCCTGATCCGCCACAGCAGCGCTGCGCCCGGTGCTGGCCTGCTGGTCGTGGCCTGGGCGCTGCGCAATATCGACGGCGCCCCCCAATGGCTGCGCTGGCAATCGCCGCCGCAATTCACTCGGGGCGGGCTGCAAAGCGCCTGGGAGCGCGCCGCCCAATGGGCCCAGAACCCCGGCGACGAGGAAAAGAAATACGAAGTCCGCATCGCCGCGCTGACGCAGTGGCAAATCTTTTATTTCCGGGGCAATGCCTGGACCAACCCGCTGTCCAGCGACAACGCCGCCACTGCCGCTGTCGCCCCAGCCGTTGCCCCGTCCGTCGCTCCCGCCCCGGCCATCCCCGCCTCAGGCGCCAGCCAAGCCGCCGCCGCGCCCGACCCCTCCCTGCCCGAAGGCGTGCGGCTGGTACTGACCCTGCCGCCCGGCCAGGCGCTGAGCGGCAACCTGACGCTAGACTGGGTTCAGCCGGCCCTGGGAAAAGGCAAATCATGAGGCCCAGCGCACGCCGCCAAGCAGGCGCAGCCCTGCTGATGGCGATGTTGACCGTGGCGCTGGTGGCCAGTCTGGCCGCTGGCGCGCTGTGGCAGCAATGGCGCAGCGTCGAGGTGGAAACGGCCGAGCGCGCCAGGGTGCAGTCGCGCTGGGTGCTGATCGGCGCACTGGACTGGGCGCGCCTGATCCTGCGCGAAGACGCCCGCTCCGGCGGCGCCGACCACCTGGCCGAGCCCTGGGCCGTGCCGCTTGAAGAAGCCCGGCTGTCCACCTTTCTGGCCGCCGACAAGACCACCACCCTGGAAAACGACGACAGCGCCGCGCAAACCTTTCTGTCCGGCCTGATTACCGACTTGCAGGCGCGCCTGAACGTCACCAACCTGGTCGATGGCAACAAAGTCTCCGAGCCCGCACAGCAAGCCTTTGCCAAGCTGTTTAAACAGCTGGGCCTGCCGCCTGGCGAACTCACCGCACTGGCGGAAAACCTGCGCCTGGCCCAGGACACCAGCACCGACAACAGCGCCACGCAGCAGACCGCGCTGCTGGCGCAACGCGTCGATCAGCTGGTCTGGCTCGGCCTGTCGCCGCGCAGCCTGGCCGTGCTGCGCCCCTACATCACGCTGCTGCCGGTGCGCACGCCGGTCAACCTCAACACCGCCAGCGCCACCGTGCTGTATGCCTGCATCCCGGCGCTGGACATGGCTGGCGCGCAGCGGCTGGTCAGCGCGCGCCAGAGCAGCCACTTTCGCACGCTGGCCGACGCGGCGGCGCTGATCGGCCAGAGTTCCCGCTCCCTCAATGAATCCCAGCACAGCGTGAGCACGCGCTTTTTTGAAATCCAGGGACGGCTCAGGCTGGACCAGTCCGTGGTCGAAGAGCGCTCCGTGGTGCAGCGCGACGGGCTCAGCGTCAAAACCTTGTGGCGCGAGCGGGGTAACCAGGGGCGTCAAAACAGCACTCTACAATGACCCATCAAGCCCTTTATGACCCGCCTGACCCTCACCCTTCCCCGCACGCTGCCGACAGCGGCCACCCTCTGCCAGGCCGTGCTGAGCGAGGACGGGCGCACGGGCGCACGAACGATTGAATCGACGCTGGCGCTGCTGCCTGCGCCCTCCGGCCAGGACATGGTGGCCGTCGTGCCCGCCGCGCGCCTGTCCTGGCACCGGCTGGAGCTGCCCAAGGGCGCCCTCAAAGCCAGCGCCACCCGGCTGCGCAGCGTACTCGACGGCCTGCTCGAAGAGCAGCTGCTCGATGACACGGCCCAGCTGCATTTCGCCCTGGAGCCGCAGGCGCGCGCCGGGCAGCCCGTCTGGGTCGCCGCCTGCGACCGGGTCTGGCTCAGCGCCTGGCTGGTGGCGCTGGAGCAGGCCGGGCGCCCCGCCTCCCGCATCGTGCCGGAGCTGGCCCCCCCCGCAACTGGCGCCCCGGCCCAAATCTCGCTGCAGGCGGTTGGCGATCCCGGCAACGCCCAACTACTGCTCGCTGGCCCCGGCGGCGTGACCGTGCTGCCGCTGTCGGCCAGCAGCGCCGCGCTGCTCGCCTGGCCCGAAGATGCCGAACTACTGGCCGAACCCGGCGTCGCCGCGCTGGCAGAAGACTGCTTCAAGCGCCCCGTCAGCGTACAAACGGCCGCCGAACGCTGGCTGGCAGCGGGCCAGTCCGACTGGGATCTGGCGCAGTTCGAGCTGCTCTACACACGCAGCACCCGCACCCGCAAACAGCTCTCCACGCTGGCCTCGGACCTGCTGCGCGCGCCGCGCTGGCGCGCCGCACGCTGGGCAGCGCTGGCGCTGGTGGCCATCAATCTGATCGGCCTGCAGGCTTGGGCCTGGAAGCAGGAGGCGGCGCTGGCCGCCCAGCGCAGCGCCATCCGGGACACGCTGCTGGCGACCTTTCCCGAAGTGCGCGTGGTGGTCAATGCGCCGCTGCAAATGGCCCGTGCGCTGGCCGATCTGCAGCGCCGCAACGGCGCCGCCTCGCTGACGGATCTGGAAACCATGCTGGGCCAACTCCAGGCCGCCGCCCCCGACCTGCGCCCGCCCGGCAGCATCGACTACACGGCGGGCGAGCTGCGCCTCAAAGCGCTTGAGCCGGCTGCGGGCGGACTGGCGGGCATTGCCGCCAAGCTACAGGCCCAGGGCTACAGCGCCAAAGCCGAAGGCGACAGCCTGGTCATCAAAGAGGAGCGCCGTCCATGAGTCTTGCCAACGCCGTCCAGCCGCTCAAGGCGGGCTGGAGCCGACTGGGCACGCGCGAAAAAAACCTGGTGCGCCTGAGCGCCGTGCTGGTGCTGGGCGCGCTGCTCTGGCAGTTCAGCCTCAAGCCCGCCATCGCCACGCTGCGCAGCGCCGATGCCCAGGCCAGCGCGCTGAACGCCCAGCTCCAGCAGATGCGCGCCGCCCAGGCCCAGGCGCAAGGGCTGCAAAAGCAGCCGCCGCTGGATTTTGACGCAGCCAGCCGCGCCCTGGCCAGCGCCACCCAACAGACGCTAGGCCCTACGGCCCAGCTGAGCATGGTCGGGGATCGCGCCAGCGTCACCCTCAAGGACGCCGACCCCGACGACATAGCCGACTGGCTGATCCAGGCCCGCCTGAACGCCCGCTCGGTGCCGCTGGAAGCCCGGCTGGTGCGCGGCAGCGTGCCAGAGGGCGTCGCCTGGAGCGGCACGGTCATGATGGCCCTGCCGCCGCGCTGACACGATGCAGCGCCTGCCGCCTTCCGCCGCCAGCCCTGCCGCCACCCCGTGGCGCTGGGCGCTGGCGGGCGCGCTGGCCGGACTGCTGCTGGCCACGGTGCTGCTGGCCCCGGCCCGCTGGCTGGCCGCGCTGGTGCAGCAAGCCAGCGGCGAACAGGTGATGCTGCTGGCGCCCCAGGGCAGCATCTGGCAGGGCTCGGCGCAGCTGGTGCTGTCCGGCGGCAGCGGCAGCCGCAACGCGATGGCCCTGCCCGGCCGACTGGCCTGGCGCCTGCGCCCGGCCTGGAGCGGCGCCCGCCTGCAGCTGAGCGCCGACTGCTGCACCCGCCAGCCCCTGAAACTGCAACTGATGCCGCTGGGCTGGGGCAGCGTGCGCCTGACGCTGTCCGACAGCCAGTCGCAGTGGCCCGCCAGCCTGCTAAGCGGCCTGGGCACGCCCTGGAACACGGTGCAGGCCCAGGGCCTGCTGGCCGCCTCCACCCAAGACTTTTCCCTGAAATGGGCGCAGGGCCAACTGAGCCTGACAGGGCGCCTGCAGATCGACGCCACCCAGATTTCATCGCGCCTGTCCACGCTGCAGCCGATGGGCAGCTACCGCCTCACGCTGCAGGGCGGCGCCACCCCGACGCTGGCCCTGGACACCCTGGAAGGCAGCCTGCAGCTGACCGGCGAAGGCCAATGGGTCGGGCAGCGCCTGCGCTTCAACGGCGCGGCCAGCGCCGCCCCCGGAAGCGTCGAGGCGCTCTCCAATCTCCTGAACATCATTGGACGGCGCAACGGCGCGCGCGCCATCATCAAAGTGGGTTAATCCGCATGTCATCACTCCCGATCTCCCGCCCCCGGCCCCGGCCTCAACCTTTTCCCGCGCTGTCCTGCATCGCCAGCAGCGTGCTCATCGCCTGCGCCACGGGAATCTTTCCTGCCAGCGTACAGGCGCAGAGGCCGCCCGAGCGCTCACATCGCCCCCTGCCCCAGCCAACACAGGCGCAGCCAGCAGGCCAGGCGTCGGCGCCCACTTCAGCGGCGCCCGCCAGGCCAGCGCCCGAAGTCAAGCGCGGCGAAGCCATCACGCTGAACTTTGTCGATGCCAACATTGACGCCGTGGCCCGCACCCTGGCCATCCTGACCGGGCGCAACGTGGTGGTCGATCCACGCGTCAAAGGCACCATCACCCTGACCACCGAAAGCCCGGTCAGCCCGGCCGTCGCCTACAACCAGTTTTTGGCGCTGCTGCGCATGCAGGGCGCGGCCGTCATCAGCACGCCGGGGCTGGACAAAATCGTTCCCGAAGCCGACGCCAAGCTGCAGGGCGGCGCGGTTTCCGCCGACATCCCGGTGTCTGGCGGCCAGATTGCCACGACCGTCTTCCGGCTCAATTTCGAGAACGCCAACAACCTGCTGCCGATACTGCGCCCGCTCATCAGCCCGAACAACACCATCAACGTCAACCCCGGCAACAACTCGCTGGTCATCACCGATTACGCCGACAACCTCAAGCGCCTGGGCCGCATCATCGCCACGCTGGATGTGGCCAACGCCACCGATGTCGAGCTGATTCCAGTGCGCTACGCCTCGGTGACGGACATGGCGCCGCTGCTGACCAAACTGCTCGACAGCAGCGCCGGGGCCGGCGCGGGCGCTGCCGCCGAGGCGAGCTACAAAACCACCGTCATCGCCGAGCCGCGCAGCAACACCCTGATCGTGCGCGCGGCCAATAACGCCCGGCTGGAGCTGGCCAAAGCGCTGGTCAAAAGCCTGGACAAGCCGCTGCTCAACGGCCCCAACGGAGACGCCGGCAACATCTACGTGGTCTATCTGAAAAACGCCAACGCGGCCAATCTGGCCACCGTCCTGCGCGCCGCCATGAGCGGCACCGCCTCCGCCAGCAGCAGCAGCGCCACCGCCTTGAGTCCCGCCACCGCGTCGGGCACGCCCGGCGCTGCAGGCGTTATGGGCCAGAGCAGCGCCGCCAGCGCCCCCATCACCCCCAGCCCCGGACCCTCGACCGGCGGGCAGATCCAGGCCGACCCGGCCACCAACTCCCTCATCATCACCGCCTCCGAGCCGCAGTACCGCCAGCTGCGTGCCGTCATCGAAAAGCTCGATGCGCGGCGCGCCCAGGTGTATGTGGAAAGCCTGATCGCCGAGGTCAACATGGACAAGGCCGCCGAATTTGGTGTTCAGTGGCAAGGCCCGCTCGGCAGCAATGGCAACAGCCTGATCGGCCTGCTGGGCACCAACTTCGGCACCGGCGGCAAGAACATCATCCAGACCGCCCTGGCCGCTGGCAGCGGCAACCCGCTGACGCCCGGCACGGGCATGAACGTGGGCGTGGCAGCGCGCAGCAACGGCGTGTATTTCCTGGGCTTTCTGGCCAACTTTTTACAAACCTCGGGCGCGGGCAACATCTTGTCCACGCCGAATCTGCTGACGCTGGACAACGAGGAAGCCAAAATCGTCATCGGCCAGAATGTGCCTTTTGTCACCGGCCAGTACACCAACGCCAACAGCGGCTCAGGCAGCGGCAGCGTCAACCCGTTCCAGACCATTGAACGCAAAGACGTGGGCCTGACACTGCGCGTCAAGCCGCAAATCAGCGAGAACGGCACCGTGAAAATGGCGATTTTTCAGGAAGTCTCCAGCGTGCAGGCCGGTTCGGTGAATTCGGCCACCGGCCTCATCACCAACAAGCGCTCCATCGAATCGAACGTGCTGGTCGAGGACGGCGCCATCGTCGTACTCGGCGGGCTGCTGCAGGACGAGTACGCCGGCAACCAGGAAAAAGTGCCGGGGCTGGGCGATGTGCCGTTCTTTGGCAACTTATTCAAGTCCGAAAGCCGCAGCCGCAAAAAGACCAATCTGATGGTGTTTTTGCGGCCCGTGGTAGTGCGCGACGCCGCCGCCACCAACGCCCTGTCGATGGACCGCTACGACCTGATGCGCACCCAGCAACAGCAAACGCAGCCACCGAGCAGCACGATGATTCCGGTGAACGAGTCGCCCGTGCTGCCCGCGCCGCCGCCGGCCAAAACGCTCTTTGAGCCCGCCGCTGCGCCCCAGCCCGTGCCCGTGCCCGTGCCCGTGCCCGTGCCCCTGGGACGGTAAGCCATGCAAGCGCCCCATTACCCCCTGCCCTACGCGTTTGCGCGCAGCCAGCAGCTGCTGCTCGAAGACTTCGGCGGCGAGCTGACGCTGTGGCTGCACAGCCTGAACGCGCCCGGCGCGGCCAGCGCCATCAGCGAAGTGATGCGTAAATTTGACGTGCAGCACGTCAGCGTCGAAGCGCCCGAGCTGCTGCAGCAGCGCATCAGCGCGGCCTACGCGCAAAGCGAGTCCAGCGCCGCCACCGTCATCAGCGAAGTCGAGAGCGACATCGACCTCTCGCGCATGATGCAGGCGCTGCCCGCGATTGAAGATTTATTGGAAACCTCGGACGACGCGCCCATCATCCGCATGCTCAACGCCCTCTTGACGCAGGCCGCGCGCGACGGCGCCAGCGACATCCACATCGAGCCCTACGAGCGCCATTCAGCCGTGCGCTTTCGTGTCGATGGCTCGCTGCGCAACGTGGTCCAGCCCAATCGCGCGCTGCACGCCGCTTTAATTTCGCGCCTCAAAATCATGGCCGACCTCGACATTGCCGAAAAGCGCCTGCCGCAAGACGGCCGCATCTCGCTGCGCATCGGCACCCGCGCGGTCGATGTGCGCGTCTCGACGCTGCCCAGCGCCCATGGCGAGCGCGCCGTGCTGCGCCTGCTCGACAAGAGCGGCGACCGGCTCAATTTAGAGGCCGTGGGCATGCAGGGCGATGTGCTCTCGCGCTTTGAGCATCTGGTGGCCCAGCCGCACGGCATTATTTTGGTCACTGGCCCAACCGGCTCGGGCAAAACCACCACGCTCTACGCCGCGATGGAGCGCCTCGACACGCGGCGCCAGAACATCATGACGGTCGAAGACCCGATTGAGTACGAGCTGCCCGGCGTCGGCCAGACCCAGGTCAACGCCAAAATCGAGCTGACCTTTGCCAAGGCCCTGCGCGCCATCCTGCGCCAAGACCCGGATGTCATCATGATTGGCGAAATCCGCGATTTTGAAACCGCGCAAATCGCCATCCAGGCCTCGCTCACCGGCCACCTGGTGCTGGCCACGCTGCACACCAACGACGCCTCCAGCGCCGTCACGCGCCTGACCGACATGGGCATCGAGCCGTTTTTGCTCAGCTCCTCGCTGCTGGGCGTGCTGGCGCAGCGGCTGGTGCGCAAGGTGTGCGGGCAGTGCCACGGCACCGGCTGCGCCAGCTGCGGCCAGACCGGCTACCAGGGCCGCACCGGCGTGTTCGAGCTGCTCGCCACCGACGACGCCATTCGGGCGCAAATCCACCACCGAGCTTCCGAAGCCGAGCTGCGCGAAGCCGGTCTCAAAAACGGCATGACGCTGATGCGCGAGGACGGCGAGCGGCTGGTGCGCAGCGGCATCACCACCCGCGAAGAGCTGGTGCGGGTCACCAGAGACTGAGCATGACGCCCACGCTTGTGACTTCGCGCCAACCAAGCACCGCAACGAAAGCACCATGCCCGCCTACTCCTTTGAAGCCTTGAGCGCCGACGGCGCCACCCGCAAGGGCATCATCGAGGCCGACACGGCCCGCGCCGCACGCGGTATGCTGCGCGCGCAGGCGCTGGTACCGCTGGCGGTGCAGCCCGTCGGCAGCGGCACGAACGCCAAAGGCGCGCCAGCGTCGGGCGCCACCGGCTGGAATGCCACACTCTGGAGCCGACCCGTCTTCAACGCCACCGCGCTGGCGATATGGACGCGCCAGATCGCCGGCCTGGTCACGTCCGGCCTGCCGCTGGAGCGGGCGCTGACCGCGCTGTCCGAGGAATCCGAAGACCCCGCCCAGCGCCAGTTAGTCGCCGGGCTGCGCGCCGAGGTCAACGGCGGCACGGCTTTTGCCACCGCGCTGGCGCTGCACCCGCGCGAGTTTTCCGCCACCTACTGCGCCGTCATCGGCGCGGGCGAGCACAGCGGCAATCTGGGCGGGGTGCTGGAGCGTCTGGCCGACGACCTGGAGCAGAGCCAGGAACTCAAGGCCAAGTTGATCGGCGCGGCCCTCTACCCGGCCATCGTCTCGCTGGTGGCGATTGCCATCGTGATGTTTTTGCTCGGCTACGTCGTGCCGCAGGTGGCGCAGGTGTTTGCCGGCAGCAAGCGCGCCCTGCCGACGCTGACCGTCATCATGCTCGGGCTGGCCAGCTTTGTGCGCAACCAGGGCTGGCTGATGCTGCTGACGCTGATTGCGGCGGCGGGCGGTTTTAAGCTGGCCTGGACCAGCGTCGCTTTTCGTGAAAAATTCGATGCCTTCTGGCTGACGCTGCCGATTCTGGGCAAGCTCGCCCGTGGCTACAACGCCGCCCGCTTTGCCGGAACGCTGGCGATGCTGGCAGGCGCAGGCGTGCCAATTCTGCGCGCCCTGCAAGCCGCCGCCGACACGCTGTCCAACCGTGCCATGCGCGCCGACGCCCTCGACGCCCTGGTGCTGGTGCGCGAAGGCACGCCGCTGGCGGCGGCCCTGGCGCACAAAAAACGTTTTCCGGGACTGCTCAGCATGTTTGCCCGCCTCGGCGAACAAACCGGCCAGTTGCCAGTGATGCTGGACCGCGCCGCGCGCCAGCTCGGCACCGAAGTGCAACGCCGCGCCCTGCAACTGGCCACACTGCTGGAGCCGCTGCTAATCGTCGTGATGGGCCTGGTCGTGATGCTGATCGTGCTGGCGGTGTTGATGCCGATTATTCAGCTCAACCAGCTGGTCAAATAAAAGCGCCGCTCGCTACGCGCTGACAGCTTTCAAAGCTCAGGAGCGCCGCGCCAGCAGTTGCGAGGCCAGCTGCTCCAGCGCATGGCTGTAAGGATTTTTCGGCAGATTTTCCAAGGCGCTGAGCGCGCGCTGCGCCTCGGCGGCGGCGGCTTGCCGGGTGGACTCCAGCGCGCCCGTCTGCTGCACCAGCGCAATGATCTGCGCCATTTGCTCGGTGCCGCCGGTTTCAATGGCGTGGCGGATGGTGGTGCGCTCGGACTCGGTGCCGCGCTGCATCGCAATGATCAAAGGCAGCGTGACCTTGCCTTCGCGCAGGTCGTCGCCCAGGTTCTTGCCCATTTCGGCCACATCGCCGTCATAGTCCAGCACATCGTCGATCACCTGGAAGGCCGTGCCCAGCGCCTGACCGTAGTCGGCGCAGCTTTGTTCAATCGCTGGCGGCGACCCGGCCAGCAACGCCGCCAGGCGGGCGCTGGCCTCGAACAGCTTGGCCGTCTTGGAGCGAATCACGCGCAGGTAGCCGTCTTCGGACAGGTCGGCATCGTGCATGTTCATCAGCTGCAGCACTTCGCCTTCGGCAATCACGTTGGTGGCTTCGGCCACCGTCTGCATCACGCGCATATCGTTGGCCTCGACCATCATCTGGAAAGCGCGGGAGTACAAAAAGTCGCCGACCAGCACGCTGGCCGGGTTGCCAAACGCCTCGTTGGCGGTGGCGCGGCCCCGGCGCAGCGTCGATTCATCGACCACGTCGTCGTGCAGCAAGGTGGCGGTGTGGATGAATTCGACCACCGCCGCCAGGTTGTAGCGCTGATCGCCCCGGTAGCCCAGCGCGCCGCACATCAACAGCAGCAAAGCCGGGCGCAGGCGCTTGCCGCCAGCGGCCACGATGTAGCGCGACACCTGGCTGACCAGCGCCACTTCGGACTTGAGACGGCGCTCAATCACCGCGTCCATTTCACCCATATCTCCGGCAATCAGGGCAAGGGCAGCGGCAGTGCTTGAAGAATTGGCAGACAAGAGGAATCCCGAGGTTAAGTTTGCGCAGATTATAGGAAGCCCATCAAGCTCTCTCTAAGAGGCCTTGCGCAGATCCGTTGCCAAAAATGCCCCTCGAATCAAAGGACTGGCTATTTTTTACGCACAATGCTAGAATCCTTGGCTCTGCGAAAATTCGTTCGCGGAACTCAAAATACGAGGGTTTACATGTACGCGGTCATAAAAACCGGCGGCAAACAATACAAAGTTGCTGCTGGAGAAAAAATTAAAGTAGAACAGATCACTGCGGACGTAGGCCAAGAGATCGTTATTGACCAGGTGTTGGCTGTCGGCGAAGGCAGCTCCATCAAGGTCGGTACGCCCTTGGTTTCCGGCGCAACTGTTACGGTCACGGTGCTGTCGCACGGTCGTCACGACAAAGTCACCATTTTCAAAATGCGTCGTCGCAAGCACTACCAAAAGCGCCAGGGTCACAGGCAGAACTTCACTGAACTGCAAATCGGCGCTATCGTCGGCTAATCAGTCCAGTAACAGGAGTAACGGAAAATGGCACAGAAAAAAGGCGGCGGCTCTACGCGAAATGGACGCGACTCCAAACCAAAGATGCTCGGCGTCAAGAAGTTTGGCGGCGAAGTGATCAGCGCAGGCAGCATCATCGTGCGCCAGCGTGGCACCAAGTTCCACCCAGGCGTCAATGTCGGCATCGGCAAAGACCACACCTTGTTTGCACTGGTTGATGGCTCGGTTTCCTTCGCCATCAAAGGTTCGATGAACAAGCAAACTGTCAATGTGACCCCAGCGTAAGCTGCTCACGTCGATGGCAGAAAAGCCCCGGCCTGCCGGGGCTTTTCTGTTTGTAAACTAGACTCCGTCCACCCCGTTCCTCGCGAACTTCCCTACCCTGATTCCATCATGAAATTTGTTGACGAAGCTTATATTGACATTGCCGCTGGCGATGGCGGGAGCGGTTGCGTCTCGTTCAGCCACGAAAAATACAAAGAATTCGGCGGCCCGAACGGCGGGGACGGCGGACGGGGCGGCCATGTGTATGCGGTGGCCGACATCAACCTCAACACCCTGGTCGATTTCCGCTTTTCGCGCCGCCACGAAGCGCGCAACGGCGGCCACGGCATGGGCTCGGACATGTTCGGCGCCAAGGGCGACGACATCATCCTGAAAATGCCGGTCGGCACCATCCTGACCGACTCCGAAACCGGCGAAACGCTGTTCGAGCTGCTGGTTCCCGGCGAGCAAATCCTGATCGCCAAAGGCGGCGACGGCGGCTTTGGCAACCTGCGCTTTAAAAGCTCGACGAACCGCGCCCCGCGCAGCAAGACGCCCGGCTGGCCCGGCGACCGCAAAAGCCTGAAACTTGAATTGAAAGTGCTAGCCGATGTCGGCCTGCTCGGCATGCCCAACGCCGGCAAATCGACGTTTATTTCCGCCGTGTCCAATGCCCGCCCGCGCATTGCCGACTACCCGTTCACCACGCTGCACCCGAATCTGGGCGTGGTGCGCGTCGGCCCGGAGCAGAGTTTTGTGGTGGCCGACCTGCCCGGTTTGATTGAAGGCGCGTCCGAAGGCGCGGGCCTGGGGCACCTCTTTTTGCGCCATCTGCAGCGCACGCGCTTGCTGCTGCACATTGTCGATCTGGCGCCGTTTGACGAGGGCGTCGATCCGGTCGCGCAGGCCAAGGCCATCGTCGGCGAGCTGAAAAAATACGATGACGCGCTGTTCCAAAAACCGCGCTGGCTGGTGCTGAACAAGCTCGACATGGTCGATGGCGACAAGCGCGCCGCCATCGTCAAGGACTTCGTCAAACGCTTCAAGTTCAAAGGCCCGGTGTTTGAAATCTCGGCGCTGACGCGCGAGGGCTGCGAGCAGCTCATCAAGACGATTTACCAGCACGTCAAGCAGGTGCAAAAGAGCGAGCAGCCCGAAGAAGTCATCGATCCGCGCTTTATCGAGCTGCCGCCCGAGCCGAAAACGCCTGCCGCCGACTAAGGGCTAAGGGCTAACAGCCAGCCGCCTTGGGGCGGCGCCCCCGTTTTTTGACCTTCAACAACCCGCATGCAGCGCATGGAGGCCATGCGCTGCGTGCGTTTCAACACTGAAAAAATGCAAGCTCCATCAGGCTCCCCGGTTCTGCGCAACGCCAGGCGCATTGTGGTCAAGGTCGGCTCCAGTCTGGTGACCAACGAAGGCCGGGGGCTGGACGCCGCCGCCATCGGCCAGTGGTGCGAGCAGCTCGCCGCGCTGGTCAAGGACGGGCGCGAAGTCATCATGGTCAGCAGCGGCGCGATTGCCGAGGGCATGAAGCGCCTGGGCTGGAGCGCCCGCCCCAAAGCGATTCACGAGCTGCAGGCGGCGGCCGCTGTCGGGCAGATGGGCCTGGCGCAGGTCTATGAAACCCAGCTGCGCGAAAACGGCATCGGCAGCGCGCAAGTGCTGCTCACCCACGCCGACCTGGCTGACCGCGAGCGTTATTTAAACGCCCGCTCCACGCTGCTGACGCTGCTGCAGCTGGGCGTGGTGCCGGTCATCAACGAAAACGACACCGTCGTCAACGACGAGATCAAGTTCGGCGACAACGACACGCTGGGCGCGCTGGTGGCCAATCTGGTCGAAGCCGACGCGCTCATCATCCTGACGGACCAAAAGGGTTTGTACAGCGCCGACCCGCGCAAAGATCCGAGCGCCCAGTTCATCCACGAAGCGCAGGCGGGCGACGCCCGGCTCGAAGCGATGGCGGGCGGTGCCGGTTCGAGCATTGGCCGGGGCGGCATGATTACCAAAATTCTCGCCGCCAAGCGCGCCGCAGGCTCGGGCGCCTCGACGGTGATTGCCTGGGGCCGCGAGCCGCAGGCGCTGATCCGGCTGACGCAGGGCGAAGCCATTGGCACGCTGTTGATCGCGCCCACGCAAAAAATGCAGGCGCGCAAGCAGTGGATGGCCGATCACCTGCAGCTGCGCGGCTCGGTCAGCGTCGATCCGGGCGCGGCCAGCGTGGTGCGCGATGGCGGCAAAAGCCTGCTGCCGATTGGCATGACCGGCGTACAGGGCGAATTTTCACGCGGCGACGTGATTGCCATCAAGGATGGCGCAGGCATCGAGATTGCGCGCGGCCTGGCGAACTACTCCAGCGCCGAGGCCCGGCTGATCTGCCGCAAAGCCTCGTCGGAGTTTGAAAAGCTGCTGGGCTACACGGGTGAAGCCGAGATGGTTCACCGCACGAATCTGGTCCTGAGCCGCTAACGGCGTTCAGCGCCAGCGGCCGATTCAGCGGTACGGGTTTTTCAGCCGACTGACCAGCACTTGCACCGATGATGGCGCCGCCGCGCCGTCGCAGGCGCCCGCCTGGGCAAAGCGCAGCGCATACTTTGAAGGCATGCCGTAGAGCGGGTTCCACTGCGGCTTATCGGCCAGCGTCCAGCGCCCGTCCGGCGAATAGCGGCCATAGGTCTTGAATTCGCCGGTGGCGCAGTGGATGGCCTCGTACATCACGTTGCGGGCGCCGCTGGCGCTGCTGGCCACCATCACATAGCGCACCAGGCCGTCGCTTTTGGAAATGCTGATGGAAGCCGGATCGACCCCATAGACCAGCGCCGAGTTCGGCGAGACCTCAACACTCACCAGTTTGCCAACATCGAAAGCGGGCGGCGGTGGCGCCTCCGACTCTTTCCATTCAAGCTCTTCGTCGGTGGACTGCGCCCAGGCCGCACTGCCGACGCAAAGCAAGGCGCCCAGGAAAATACCTGCCAGCGGTTTAGAAATCATGGTTTTTTCACGGGCGCATCGGCGCCAAAATTGGTATGCGGATCGGGCTCGAAAGTGCCGCCGGGCGGCAGCTCAAACGGCGCGCAGGGCCGCGAAGGATAGCCCGCTGCGCCAGCGGCCGACTCGCCCGCCTGCGCATCACGCTGGTGCAGGCCGCCGCGCAAATAGCGGTTGCGCTGCTCGGGCCGGGTGTCAAAGCGCAGCTCCGAACGCGGCACAAAGCGCGACAGCTCGGTCAGCGCCATTTCATAGACGCCGCGCTTGAACTCCACCACCACGTCCAGCGGCACCCAGTAGTCGTGCCAGCGCCAGGCGTCGAACTCGGGGTGCGTGGTGGCGCGCAGATTCAAATCCCAGTCGTGACCGACGAGTTGGAGAAGAAACCAGATTTGCTTCTGGCCTTTGTAATGTCCACGCGCATCGCGGCGGATGAACCGGTCAGGCACCTCATAGCGCAACCAGTCTCGGGTTCGGGCCAGCACCTGAACGTGCTGTGGGTACAGTCCGACCTCTTCATGCAACTCACGGAACATGGCTTGCTCGGGGTTTTCGCCCCGATCAATGCCGCCCTGCGGAAATTGCCATGAGTGGGTACGGATGCGTTTGCCCCAAAATACCTGACTTCGCTGGTTGAGCAAGATGATGCCGACATTGGGCCGAAAACCCCGAGCAAGC
>JBBRWN010000025.1:0-40061 GCA_038249155.1 Burkholderiales bacterium
ACTCATAAAAACGGAATTGAAGTGAACTTCACTTCTATCTCTATGAGCGTTTAAGGTCCAGAAGACCTGGTCACAAGTGACCTGGCAACTGCCTTTCAAACGCCCATACTTATCGGCTGTAAATTTTTAATGATCCTGACCCGAACAAGACAGCTTTTGCCATCTTGCCTGCAGTCGTTAGCTGTAATCAGCTGAGCCTCAAATTATATACCGGTTTTTGAAGCCGGGTCAAATTTATTTTGACTTTCTCTGCTTTCCAACTTGCTGCCAGCTTTTGAACTAACCGCCTGTTTCATCAGCAGAGCTGTTTATTTTAGCACCCTTCTTTACCCTCACGCACAAATTTTTAAGTACCTCACAACTATTAGCCAAAGCAGCACCCGGATGACGAAAAGACAACAGAGGTTCAAACGCGAAGACATCAAAGCAAAAGCCAGACCCACCCAAAGACCGGCATACAAATCCCGGCCCGAACCACACAAAAAGATACACAGGAAAGCCAACCAAAAACGGCAAAAGCCCTGCACAAAAGTGCAGGGCTTTGTTATTATGGCTCCTCAACCTGGGCTCGAACCAGGGACCTACGGATTAACAGTCCGGCGCTCTACCAACTGAGCTATTGAGGAATTTCAGCTTGCAATTATAGCTTTAATTTTTTGACTTTTTTCAATTTTTTGTTTTTTATCAAAAAACTTTTCTAGTCAAGCTTCTACGCTCTTAATTTCTAACTTGTTGTTGCCAATTCTACTACAACCGAGTCAGGGTCAATTGGATACGGGGACGCAGGGCTTGTGGGTTCATTCATACTGACACGCTGGCACTTAGACCCTTTGAACAAATAGGCCACCTCATGAGCAAAACATCAACGTCCAAAAGCACTATCAAGTTCCTCCTGCTGGAGGGAGTTCATCCATCGGCCGTCAGTGTGCTCAAGACTGCTGGCTATAGCCAGATTGAGAGCATTCCTGGCGCCCTGCCCGATGATGAATTGAAGCGAAAAATTGCGGATGCGCATTTCGTGGGCATTCGGTCACGCACCCAGCTCACGGCCGAGGTGTTTGCGCAAGCGTCAAAGCTCGTGGCCGTTGGCTGTTTTTGCATAGGCACCAATCAGGTGAATCTGCAGGCAGCGCGGGAACGCGGCATCGCAGTGTTCAACGCGCCGTTTTCCAATACCCGCTCAGTCGCCGAGCTGGTGCTGGCCGAAGCAATTTTGCTGCTGCGCGGCATCCCGGAAAAAAACGCCGTAGCGCACCGGGGCGGCTGGCTGAAATCGGCGGAAAATTCCTATGAAATTCGTGGCAAGACCCTGGGCATCGTCGGCTATGGCTCCATCGGCACCCAATTGTCGGTGCTGGCTGAAGCACTGGGCATGCGGGTGATGTTTTTTGATGTCGTCACCAAACTGCCGCTGGGCAATGCCCATCAAGTGACAAAGCTGAACGATTTGCTGGCGCAATCAGATGTCGTCAGCCTGCATGTTCCTGAAACCCAGGCCACACAGTGGATGATAGGCGCCGCAGAGATTGCAGCGATGAAATCCGGGGCTGTCCTGATCAATGCGTCACGCGGCACCGTGGTCAAAATTGATGTGGTGGCCGAGGCTCTGCGACAAAAAAACCTGCTGGGCGCCGCCATTGACGTGTTTCCGGTCGAGCCGCACAGCAACAAGGATCTGTTCGAGTCACCCTTGCGCGGCTTGGACAATGTCATTTTGACCCCGCATATCGGTGGCTCAACGATGGAAGCGCAGCAGAACATCGGCATCGAGGTGGCCGAAAAACTGGTGAAGTACAGTGACAACGGCACCTCCACCTCCTCCGTCAACTTTCCCGAGGTGGCGCTGCCAGCCCACCCCGGCAAGCACCGGCTCCTGCATATTCACCACAACGTGCCCGGCGTGCTGTCGGAAATCAACAAGATTTTTTCCGACAAGCACATCAACGTCGCCGCGCAATACCTGCAGACCAACGAAGCGATTGGTTATGTGGTGATTGACATTGATGCGGCGCATTCCGATATGGCGCTGGCCAGGCTGGCTCAAGTGCCCGGCACCATCCGCAGCCGCGTGCTTTTTTAGACCCAGCTCGGGAAAAGCTCAGTGCGCAGGCAAAACGGGCTGGCCTGCGGGCAGGGGAAGTCCCAGCAAATTGGCAAGGGCTTCAGTGGGCATGGAGCCCTCCTTGACAATCAAAGCGCCAGTCTGGGCATGGGTGGCCACAATGCTGGGGACGGAAGCAAAACCGAACTGGGTCATCAGCGCGGTATTTTTTGCAACCGCTGCCTTTTGCGCGTCCAGACCACTGCCTACGCTGATGCCGCCCTGCTTTGCCAGTAAAGAAGCTTCATGTTCATCCATCGCAGCAGCCGGATCTTTGGCGGCAAGCAAAGCAGCGCCTTGAATCGTGCTCGACGGATTGAGCAGGCCGACGGGAATCCAGACAAATTTCGCCTGAGACTTGAGCGGTTTTGCCGCATTCCACAAAGCCCCGCAATGGGCGCACTGTGCATCAAAGAAAACATAAACCGTGCGCGCACTCATCTGCGAGCCGACCAAGAAGCCTTGGGCCTCAGCCGCAATGGCGGCGACAGACACCGGCGTGGCGGCAACCTTTGCGCTTGCAATCGCGCCGGTACTGGGGGACTCGCCACAGGCGGCCAGCAGCAGACTGGCAACCATCAGCGTGGCGGGAAGGAGCTTGGAAAAAGAGGGAACTATCATGAAAACCTGTAATAAGAAGACTAAAAAATAGGCCTATTCAGTCCCATTTTGCCAGCTAGAGTGCTGCCAGCATGAGGACGGCACTCGATGCAGTCATCCACGCACAGGCGGCCGAGCTAAAAACTCCGGGCCGAACAAGATGCCCGTTCTCAAAGAAATCCCCGATTGGTGGCAAAACTCACAGCCTGCGCACGGGTGCGTACATTGAGCTTGCGGTAAATGTTCTTGATATGGGTGTTGACCGTCTGTCCACTGATGATCAAGCGGGCACCAATCTCGGTACTGGTCAAGCCCGAGGCGACCAGCTTGAGAACTTCCTTCTCGCGCTCGGACAGTTTGTCCTTGCTGCGCGCTTCCTGCGTGACCTGCTCGGCGAGCGGGCCATGTTCAAAGCGGCTGAGCAGACGCCGCGCCAGATTGGGCGTGATGGAAGCGCCGCCATTGACCACCTGCAGCACCGCCTGCGGAAAGCTACCGAACCAAGAGTTCTTGACAAGGTAACCCGTCGCGCCGAGCTCAAAGGCATGCAGGGCGTGCTGCTCGTCTTCCATGACCGAGATAACGATGGCCTCGGCCATGGGACGCACGGTTTTCATGTACTCAATCAGGTCAAAGCCGGTCCCGTCACCCAGATTCAGGTCCACCAGCATCACATCAAACTCACTCTGGCTGATGAGTCGGCGCCCTTCACGCACGCTGCCGGCCTGGCCCAGCAGGTTGATTCGCATGTCTGCCAGCAATTCGTGAGCAATGACCCGGCTCATATGGGGATCATCATCAATCAAGAGAACGCGAATCGGACGATCCGCCTGGCCTGTCAGAAACCCAGGCCACAAAGGAGGCAAGCCGACGTGCGGCGCCAACTGCTGGCTTGCGGCCAGCGAACCAGCTTCGACTGAAAAATTTGATGCCATAACTGAACTCGGATTTTCCATGACTTCCTCCCAAAATTTTATTTTTTACTCGCCACCTGCTTCATTCTGAATTCTTATTCAGAAACATTCATTACTTGTTTAGCAACTACTTGAAACATCAATTTTTGATTGATAAAGATCAACTACACTAAAGAAACATCACGCATAACAAATGATTTATTTTGTTATAAATTACACCAAAAATTAACATGGGTGATTTTAGTTAATTGTAATTGACCAAAAAGTTGAAAGGGCATTTATAAATCAGCCTCCAGATCAACACAACATCCGTCCAAGCAGAACAGTACCTAGCGCCGCTATTCAAGCGGGCCTGGCGTTAATCAAACGCCGCGCCGCCGAACCACAGCGCTCACGCTGACGTGCCAAGCTTCAGGGCATAACCGATGCGCGGGAAATGCACATGCACCGTACCGGCGCGCTCATCGGTGCGGCGCAAGGTGTAATGCAGGCGGGTGGCGGCAATCAGTTCGCCCTCAGTGAGTTCCTGCCCAACGCCCACCGCACCAATCACCACCCGGCTGCCCAGCGCAATCCCGTGCTCATCCTGAAAAATGTCGTCATGCAGCGCCGCTGGCTCCGAAGCGGCGGCTACGGCAATCGCGCCGGAAGCGCTGAATTTTTCCATCGAACCATGACCCAAAGCTGACATGCGGTCCATCCAGTCGAGCACGGCCGGTGTCGCATTCAGGATGTCAGCCAGCGCCGACGTGCGAATCCGGGTGAACCACAGCGGCGCGTACACCGAAAAATCGGTAATACAAGGCATATCGCCCAGCAAAAATGGTCGGTCATCGAGCATGTCAGACAGGCGGCGCAGGCAGGATCGGTAGGCGGCGGCCGCATCCTGCGCAAGTAGCGGAGCCTTGTCGGCGTTCATGGCCTTGCAATCTTCGCTAAAGACTCTGGCCGCTTCGGGCGGCGCATGCTCGAAAAGCTGCTCCATCCCCTTGGGCTGGGTGCTGAAGACCATCGAGGTCCAGAGCAGCGTGGTGTCAGCCCACTGCGCCAGGATGCGCGCCAGACCCTTGCTAGGCTCGGGATAAAGCGTCGGCCAGGGCGCCCTGTGTTCCAGCACATCGGCAATCAGGCTGGAGTCGCAATAAATATCTGAACCCATCTGCAGCACCGGCACTTGACGGTAACCGCCCGTCAGCGCTGCCAGATCGGACTGAGCATTAATCAGCGGAATAACCACCGACTGCCAGGAAATTCCTTTGTAGCCCAGCATCAGGCGGATTTTCTCGGCAAAGGGCGAGTTCGGATAATGGTGAAGAATTGGGGTCGGCAAAACAGTCATGACGATCTCCTGGAGGATTTTCTCATTCGTGCCAGACGCCATCGTACCCAAGCGGGGACCGCCGGGGGCCGCGCCGCCTCAATCCGTGGAAACGGGGCCTGCCGACGCATTCAGTTGATTGACGCTGCGGGTGCCGGTGGCCAGGCGCTTGACATATTTAAATGTGCCAGTGGCGTGGGCACAGGCTTGATCCTTGGCGTCGTACAGGGTCGCCTCGGTGAATGCCAGCGTGGCTGTTCGGTGCAGCAGCCGACCTCGGGCCGTGAGCCTGCTGCCGTCGCCAGGCGCGGGACGCATGAAGCTGGTTTTCATCTCGATGGTGACGGCGCCCATTTCTTTTTGCACGCTGCGCGCCGCCAGCGCCATCGCCACATCGAGCAGCGTCATGCAGACGCCGCCGTGGGTCACGGCAAAGGAATTGAGGTGCTCGGGCAGCGGCGTGTAGCCCAGCGCCGACTCGCCGCCCTCGAACAACTCCAGCGCAAAGCCGAGGTGGGTCACAAAAGGAATGTCAGTGCCAAAGTTCATGGCGCCATTCTAATTTTCGGGCGCCCGCCTTCACACTTCCAGCCACTCCTGACGAATCGCAGCATCCGCCTGCAAACGCGCGGGCGTACCGTCAAACACGATGCGCCCGCACCCCATCACCAGCACCCGGTCGGAAATGGCCAGTGCCAGCGTCAGTTTCTGCTCGATCAGCAGCACCGACACGCCTCTGGCCTTGAGGGTTTGCAGGCACTGGCGCACCAGCGCCACGATTTGGGGCGCCAGTCCTTCGGTCGGCTCGTCGATGACTATCAATTCCGGCCCGCCCATCAGCGTGCGGCACAGCGCCAGCATCTGCTGCTCGCCGCCGGAGAGCACGCCCGCTTCAGTGTGCTGGCGCGCCAGCAGCGCGGGAAACAGGCAGTACATCTCGCCAAACGAACACAGCGCCGCGTCCTGGCCCGCGCCCTTGTGGCCCAGCAGCAGGTTCTGATGCACCGTGAGTTTCGGGAAAATATCGCGATTTTCCGGCACATAGCCGATGCCGAGACGGGCAATCTGATAAGTCTTCAGCCCAGCGATGTCCGCGCCTTTCCACAAAATAGCGCCGCTAGTCTCGACCAGCCCCATGATGGCTTTGGCGGTGCTTGAGCGCCCCGAGCCGTTGCGCCCCAGCAAGGCGACGATTTCGCCCGGCCGCACGTTGAAAGAAATGCCGTGCAGCACATGGCTTTTGCCGTAAAAAGCGTGGAGGTTTTTCAGTTGCAGCATGTGACGCCTCAATGCACGCGACGCTCAGTTTTCGCCCGCCATCGGCGCGCCCAGATACGCCTGCTGCACCAGCGGATTGGCGCGCACCGCCTCGGGCGTGCCAAAGGCGATGATTTCGCCATAGACCAGCACCGCCACCTTGTCGGCCAGGCCGAACACCACGCCCATGTCGTGCTCCACCAGCAGCAGCGTTTTGCCCTCGGTCAACGCCCGGATGAGCGGGATGAAGCGGCTGGTTTCAGAGCGGCTCATGCCCGCCGTCGGCTCGTCGAGCAAAATCACGCTGGCGCCGCCCGCCAACGTCAAGCCGATTTCCAGCGCCCGCTGCTCGGCGTAGCTCAGACTCGCAGCCAGCGCGTCGCGTCGGCCGTCGAGCTGCAGGCGGGCCATCAGCGCCTCGGCGCGCGCATTCACCTCACTCATGCGGGACAGGAATTTCAGAAAACCGTAGCCCTCGCCCCGGCCCGCCAGCACGGCGCAGCGCAGGTTGTCAAACACGCTGAGATGGGCAAACAAGCTGCTGACCTGGAAACTGCGCGCCAGCCCGAGACGCTGAATCTCAAAAGGCTTTTTGCCATTGATGCGCTGGCCGTTGAGGAAAATGTCACCGCTGCCGGGCGCCAGGCGGCCGCTAATCAGGTTGAACAGCGTGGATTTGCCCGCGCCGTTCGGCCCGATCAGAGCGACCCGCTCGCCCGCCTGCACCGTCAGGCTGACGCCGCGCAGGATGCCGGTTTTGCCCAAGCTTTTGCAGAGATTTTTCAGCGCCAGCGCGGGGCTGGCGGGGCTGGCGGAGCTGGCGGAGCTGGCGGAGCTGGCGGAAAGCATCATGGCAAATTTCTGGTAAAAATGACCGTTTCGGCATCCGCATCAGCGCCAGTTTGCGCCACCCGTTCACTTTCCATCCCGGCGTGTAGCTGGCGCCACTGCGCCAGAAACCTGCGCCGCGCCAGCGCGAACAAGCCCCAGCCGGTCAAACCCAGCAGCCCAGCGCCCAGCCAGGCGGCGGGCTGGTCTGCGTTCAGCGGCACGCCGATGAAATCCAGCGTCATGCCCAGCGTGGCGTCGAGCTGCAGGCGGTACAGCATCTCGACCAGCGCGGCCGTTCCCGTCAAGGCGGGCAGCGCCGCCGCCAGCAGCGCCAGATAAGCCGCGCCCAGGAATTTAAGTTTCCCGGCGACGGCCAGCCGCAGATTCATCACCAGCAGGCTGGCCAGGCCACCGGGGGCGTACATCACCATCAGCAAAAACATCAGGCCGACATACAACAACCAGGCCGACGTGAGCGCCGACAGCCCGCCCAGCGCCAGCACCATTAAAACGGCGCCGACGATGGGGCCAAAAAAGAAGGCCGAGCCGCCCAGAAAGGTAAACAGCAGCAAGCTGCCCGAGCGCGCGCTGCCCAGCACTTCCACCGTGACGATTTCAGAATGGATGGCCGCCAGCGCGCCGCCGATGCCGGCAAAAAATCCGGCCAGCAAAAAAGCCTGGTAGCGCACCCGCTGCGGGTTGCAGCCGATGAAGGCGGCGCGCTCCGGGTTGTCGCGCACCGCGTTGAGCAGGCGCCCCAGCGGCGTGCGGGTCAAGGCGAACATCGCGGCGGTGCAGACAAAGCAGTAGGCCGCAATCAGGTAATACACCTGAATCTGCGGCCCAAAGGTCAAGCCCCACAAGGGCTTGCCATAGACCCGGTTGGTGGCAATGCCGCCTTCGCCGCCGAAAAAATCCGGCAGCATCAGCGCCAGCGCCGCCACCAGCTCGCCCACGCCCAATGTCATCATCGCAAACGTGGTGCCCGCCTTGCGCGTGCTGACGTAGCCGAGCAAGGCAGCCAAACACAGCCCCGCCAGGCCGCCGACCAGCGGAATCAGCGGCAGCGGCATATAAAAGCCGCCGCCAGCCGCCCCATTCATCGCGTACACGGCCCCAAACGAGCCCATCCCGGCATACACCGCGTGGCCAAAACTGAGCATGCCGCCCTGCCCCAGCAAGATGTTGTAGCTCAGGCAGATGATGACCAGATAAGCCGCCTGCGACAGCAGCGTCAGTGACAGGCGGCTGTTGAACAGCAGCGGCGCGGCAATCAGCAGCAGCGCATACAGGCTCCAGACGACCCAGCGGCCAGCGCGGCGAAACTTCGGGCGCGGGCATGGCGCCGCTCTGAACCCAGTCATGTCACAGTCATTGGCGGGCACGCTCAGGCTTCCCGCTGGCCCAGCAAGCCCCGAGGCCGGAAAACCAGCACCAGCACCAGCAATAAAAACGGCAGCACCGGCGCGAAGACCCAGCCCAGCGCGACGGCAAAAGTCTGCATCAGGCCGATCAGCAGCGAGGCTAGAAAAGCCCCGCCCAGCGAGCCCAGCCCGCCGACCACCACCACGACAAAAATCACCGGCCCGACCGAAGCGGCCATGCCCGGCTCGGTGATAAACGTGTTGCCGCCGACCACGCCCGCCAGCGCCGCCAGCGCCGCGCCGCCGCCAAACACCAGCGTGAAGACGCGGGGCACGTTGTGGCCCAGCGCCTGCGCCATGTCGGGGTGCGTCAGCGCCGCCTGAATCACCAGCCCGATGCGGCTGTATTTCAGCAGCCCCCACAGGCCCGCCAGCATGGCTACCGACACCAGCATGATGAAAGCGCGCGAGCGCGGAAACTGCGCACCGTACAGGCTGAACAGCGGCCCCTGCAGAACGGGCGGCAGCGCATAGCCCAGCGCCTGACGGCCCCAGACCAGCTGCACCGCCTCAAACAGCAAATAAGACAGGCCAAAAGTCACCAGCAGCTCGGCCACATGGCCAAAAGCGTGGACTTTGCGCAGGCAAAAACGCTCAAACGCCGCCCCCAGCGCAAACACCAGCAGCGGCGCCACCAGCAAAGCGCCCCAGAAACCAATGCGCTGCGCCAGACTGCAAGCCAGATAAGCGCCCAGCATGTAAAACGAGGCATGGGCAAAGTTCAGCACGCCCATCATGCTGAAAATCAAGGTCAGTCCGGCGCTGAGCATGAACAGCAGCAGCCCGTAGCTCAGCCCGTTAAGCAGCGAAATGGCAAAAAGCTCCAGCGTCATTGAGTTCTGTTGAAAAAAGAAAAAGGCCCGATGGCCAATCGGCCCGGTGCCACGGCATCCGGCTCACGCCTGCGCTTTGGCCCAAAGCAGGCTATTTTCCCTTTTCTTCCCGGCCAGCCGCCGAAGGGCGCTTATCCCTTACCGCGCAGGGCTGGCGGCGCCATTGCACAATCCGCTTCATGACGCCTGCCTTCGACACCCTTCCCCCCGAACAAAGCCCCGCCGGACCCGGCCCGGCATGGGCGCACAGCTTTGCCGCACTCGGCCCGGAGTTCCACACCCGGCTGGCGCCCCAGCCGCTGCCCGCGCCCTACTGGGTCGGGCGCAGCCGCGCACTGGCCCGCGAGCTGGGCCTGCAAGACGCCTGGCTGGAATCCGCCGACACGCTCGCCGCCCTCAGCGGCAGCCAGCCACTACCCGGCAGCCAGCCGCTGGCCAGCGTCTATGCCGGTCACCAGTTTGGCGTCTGGGCCGGGCAACTGGGCGACGGCCGGGCGATTTTGCTCGGCGAAATTGCCACGCCGCACGGCCCACAGGAAATCCAGCTCAAGGGTGCGGGCCGCACGCCCTACTCGCGCTCGGGCGATGGCCGGGCCGTGCTGCGCAGCTCGATCCGCGAATTTTTGTGTTCTGAGGCCATGCACGGACTGGGCATTCCCACCACCCGCGCCCTGTGCGTGACCGGCTCCGACGCGCCCATTCGGCGCGAGGAAATCGAAACCGCCGCCGTCGTCACCCGCACCGCGCCCAGCTTTCTCCGCTTTGGCCATTTCGAGCATTTCAGCTACCGCCAGCAGCATGCCCAGCTCAAGACGCTGGCCGATTACGTCATCGGCCGCTTTTACCCCGCCTGCCGCGACGCGGCTCAGCCCTACGCCGCGCTGCTGCAGGCCGTCAGCGAGCGCACCGCCGACCTGATGGCCGCCTGGCAATCCGTGGGTTTCTGCCACGGCGTGATGAACACCGACAACATGAGCATGCTGGGCTTGACGATTGACTACGGCCCGTTCCAGTTCCTCGACACGTTTGATCCGGGCCACATCTGCAACCACTCCGACGAGCAGGGCCGCTACGCCTACAACCGCCAGCCGAACATGGCCTACTGGAACCTGTTTTGCCTGGGCCAGGCGCTGCTGCCGCTGATCAAAAACCAGGACGACGCGCTGGCCGCGCTCGAATCGTACAAAACCGTCTTCCCGAACGCGCTGCAAGAGCGCATGCGCGCCAAGCTCGGCCTCACCGACGAGGCCCAGCCCGGCGACCAGGCCTTGATCGACGAAACCTTCCGGCTGCTGGCCGCCAACCGCGTCGATTACACGATTTTCTGGCGCCGCCTGAACCAGTTCACCCCGCAAAGCGGCCACGAGCCACTGCGCGACCTGTTCTTTGACCGCGAATCCTTCAACGCCTGGGCGGCGCAGTATTCAGCACGCCTGACGAATGTGGCGCCGACGCAGCGCGCCGCCTTGATGCAAAAGAGCAACCCGAAATTCGTGCTGCGCAACCACCTGTGCGAAGAAGCCATCCAGGCGGCGAAACTAAAAGACTTTTCCCGAGTCGATACGCTGCTGGCCGTGCTGCAAGCGCCGTTTGACGAGTATCCGGCACATGAAGATCTAGCCGGATTCCCGCCCGACTGGGCCGCCTCGATTGCCGTTAGCTGCAGCTCTTGAATTCCCAGCCCGTCTTCTTTGTACTTCCACCTTCAGGAAACCCGCATGACCGCCAAAATCGAAACAACCGACGCCGAATGGAAAGCCCTGCTGGCCGAAAAAGGCGCCGAACCCGTCGCCTTTGAAGTCACCCGTCACGCCGCCACCGAGCGCCCGTTCACCGGCAAATACGAAGCGCATGACGCCGCTGGCCGCTACCACTGCATCTGCTGCGGCGCCGAGCTGTTTGACTCGGCCACCAAATTCGACGCGGGCTGCGGCTGGCCCAGTTTTTCGCAGGAAATCACCGCAGGCGCAATTGAAGAGCATGTGGACCGCAGCCACGGCATGGCGCGCACCGAAACCGTCTGCGCCAGCTGCGGCGCGCACCTGGGCCATGTGTTTGAAGACGGCCCGGCGCCCACCGGCCTGCGCTACTGCATGAACTCGGCCTCGCTCGATTTCAAGCCGCGATAATCACGCGATGAAAATTCTCTTTGACTTTTTGCCGATTGCGCTGTTTTTCGGCATGTTCAAGTACGCCGAAGGCCACAAGGACTGGGCCGCCAGCGTGGCCACCGACTGGCTGGGCTTTATGGTCTCGGGCGGCGTCGTCGGGCTGACCGAGGCGCCGGTGATGCTGGCCACAGTGGTGGTGATCGTGGCCACGCTGGGGCAAATCCTCTGGATCAAGGCGCGCGGCCGCAAGGTCGATACCATGCTCTGGATCAGCCTGGGCCTGGTCACGGTGCTGGGCAGCGCCACCATTTATTTTCACAGCGAAAACTTCATCAAATGGAAGCCGACGGTGCTGTACTGGGTGATGGGCGGCTCGCTGCTGCTGGGCCAGTTGCTGTTCAACAAGAACGGCATCAAGTCGGTGATGGGCGCCCAGATGACGCTGCCCGAGCCGGTCTGGCGCACGGTTAATTTCAGCTGGGCTGGGTTTTTCACCGTCATGGGCTTTGTCAACCTGTGGGTGGCGTTCAACTTTCCGACCAGCACCTGGGTCAACTTCAAGCTGTTTGGCGGCATGGGACTGATGCTGGTGTTTGTGCTGGGGCAAGCGGTTTTTCTCAACAAATACATTCAGACAGACCCTATTCCTGAACCCCAGATCGGCACACCACCCCATGACTGAACCAACAACCCCCTCCAGCGCCCAGCCCCTGCCAGTGCGTAGCGCCGAAATCAGGCAGCAACTCCTGGAAAAGCTGACGCCCGCCGAGCTCGAAGTGGTGGACGAAAGCGCTGCCCACTCAGGCCACATGGGCGCCAATGAACAGGGCTTTGGCACGCACTTTCGGGTGCGCATTGCCAGCCCCGCCTTTGCTGGCAAGAGCCGGGTTGCCTGCCACCGGCTTGTGTATGATGCACTGCAAAATTTCATTGACCAGGGGCTGCACGCGCTGGCCATCGAGATCATCAAGTCGCCCTGAAGGCCTTGATTTTTCCCAAGCAAGCCCGACCTCTGGCTGGTAATAACCGCTCAACCCACTCTCCTACTCCAAGGATTACAAACTCATCATGAAGAAACAATTTTTACTGGCCACGGCAGTGGCAAGCCTGCTGGCCCTGAGCGCCCAAGGCGTTCTGGCCCAAAACGTGGCTATCGTCAACGGCAAGGCCGTGCCCAAGGCCCGCATGGACATGCTGGCCCAGCAGATTGCCAAATCCGGCCGTCCCATGACGCCTGAGATGGAAGGCCAACTGCGCGAGGAAGTCATCACCCGCGAAGTGTTCATCCAGGAAGCGGAAAAGCAAGGCCTGTCCGGCAGCGAAGACTTCAAGGCACAGATGGAACTGACACGCCAGACCCTGCTGATCCGTGAGCTGTTTGCCAATTATGAAAAGAAAAACCCGATCTCCGACGCCGACCTGAAAGCCGAATACGACAAGTTCGCAGCAGCCAGCGGCGGCAAGGAATACAAGGCCCGCCACATCCTGGTGGACAAGGAAGCCGACGCCAAAGCCATCATTGCCAGCCTGAAAAAAGGCGGCAAGTTTGAAGACATCGCCAAAAAGCAATCCAAAGACGCTGGCTCGGCCGTCAAGGGCGGCGATCTGGACTGGGCCAATCCGGCCAGCTACGTGCCTGAATTCTCCGCCGCCATGCTCAAGCTGGGCAAAGGCCAGTTGACGGAAACGCCGGTCAAATCGCAGTTTGGCTACCACGTCATCCGCGTGGACGACATCCGCGCCGCCCAGCTGCCCACGTTTGAACAAGTCAAGCCGCAAATTGCCAAGCAGATGCAGCAGCAAAAGCTGGTCGCCTTCCAGGACGAGCTGCGCAAGAAAGCCAAAATCGAATAAGCCAGAGCCCAAAAGTTATCCCTACTTCATGTGGATAACCTTGTGGATGACTCACTTTAAAACGGCGCAAACCCAAGCGGGGCGCGGCTTTCATCAGAATGCCTTATTTTTGGGCAACCGGCCCAAAACGGCGCCTCCAGCGCCTTTTTTGACTGCGCCGGGCGGTCTTATTTCAGGGCGCTTGCCGCCGTCAGCAAGCCGATCAGCACCGGCTGGTGCAGCAAGTAATACAGCAAGCTCCAGCGCCCCAGCCAAGCTAGTCGGCGCCCCGCCGCGCCGATGTCAAGCGCCAGCCAGTGCGGGCGCTGGCGCAGAATCCAGGCGCCAGCAGCCACGCCCCAGAGCATCACGCCCAGCCACGGAAGCAGCGGCACATAGTCTTCGGTCACCGGCTTGCGGCTGATCAGCCCCAGCCAGTTGAACAGCGGCTGGTTCAAAAAGTCGAGTTCCGGCCAGGCGCCATGCGCCCAGGGCGCGACGAACTTCAGCGCCAGCGCCGCCGCCCCGAGCGGCCAGAGCCAGCGCCCCCAGTCGGCCGTCAGGCGCACGATTAGCAGCATCAGCGCCATGCCGTGCAGCACGCCAAAATAAATAAAGCTCCTCGGATACATCGCGTAAGAGCCCGCCGTGACCAGCAGCGCGCTGCCCGCCACCAGCGCCCAGCGCCGCCAAAAGCGCGGCCAACCCTGACCCTGCCCGACGGCCACCGCCTGGCCCAGCCCCGCCGTGAAAAGAAAAAGGCTGACAATGGCCGTGCGCTGGCCCGTCCAGAAGGGATCGGCGTAGAAATCCTGCTTCAGCCAGCCGAAATAATTCAGGTCAAAGCACAAGTGAAACAGCGTCATCCAGGCGATGGCGATGCCGCGCAGGGCATCAAGGGAGTCAAAGCGGCGAACAAGCATGGCTGCGAGTTTAAGTTCGGCGCAAGAGCCGCCTCTGGCACACACAAAAAATGACAACGGAACAACCGCCCTCCGCCGTCCGGCGACTGGCACCTGCGCGACGCCCACGAACTGGCACGCGCGCATGGCGTGAACCCGGCCGCCGGGCTGAGCGCGCAGCAAGTCAGCCAGCGCGCCTAAAGTGGACCCCTATTTTCAAGACCGAGCCGCTCAGCCTGGCCGAGCTGGGCATTTGCTTGGCCGCCGCATTCGCGGTCTATGGCGCAGTGGAAATCGAAAAAGCCTGGTGGCGCAGGCAGGCGCTACCCTCGCCATAATCCAGCCCATGCAACGTCCTCCCGAAATCACCCTTGTTGACCATGCGGGCCACCGCGCCCTGCAGCTGGCCACCCGCCACGGCCGCGCCGTCGTCGCCCTGCACGGCGCGCAGTTGCTATCGTGGATTCCGACCGGCCAGCGCGAGGTCTTCTGGCTCTCGCCCGGCGCCCTGCCCGAGCCAGCGGCCATTCGCGGCGGCGTGCCGGTGTGCTGGCCGTGGTTTGCCAAGCAAGGCATGCCGGACGGCGCGATGCAGCACGGCCCGGTGCGCGGCCTGCCGTGGCAGATCAGCGCGATTCACGCCAGCAGCGGCGAAGAAGTCAGCCTGAGCCTGCAGCCCTGCGCGCAAGTGGCCCAGGAAGCTCATTTGAGAGCGCTGGCGCCCGGCCTGCAAGTCAGCCTGCGCATCACGCTCGGCCAGACCTTGAGCCAGAGCCTGCAGACGCGCAACAGCGGCGATCAGCCTTTTCAACTGACACAGGCGCTGCACAGCTATTTTGCGGTCAGCCACGCCGCGCAGGTCAGCATTGACGGCCTCGTTGGCCTGCCTTACCAGGACCGGCTGCGCGATCTGGCCACCGATGTGCAGCGCAGCGCCTTTGCGCTTGAGCAGGCCTGCGACCGCACCTACGCCCAGCCCCCGGCAGGCGCGGCGCAGCCATCCGCCCACCGCTACCGCCTGAGCGACCCGGCCTGGCAGCGCCGCATCGTCATCGACACGCTGGGCAGCGCGTCCGTGGTGGTCTGGAACCCCGGCCGCGAAACCGCCCGCCGCATGGCCGATGTGCCCGGTCACAGCTGGCAGGATTTTTTCTGCATCGAAGCGGCCAACGCCGGGCCGGATGTCGTGACGCTGGCGCCGGGCGCCACGCACTCGCTGGCGCAGACGCTGAGCGTCATGCCCGCCTGACAGCCCGCCGAGCCATACCAGCACGGCCATAAGGTATCCCCGCCCGAAGTAGGGCTGCCGATTGCAGGGCTGGCAGAGCCGATGGGGTAAATTCGCCCCAAGACTCTTCCACCATGACAGACAAACTCCCAAAAATCATTCCCCTGGCCGACCTGCGCTACGCCAGCCGTGTGCCGCCCATTCCGGCTGCCCTGAGCGCCCCCACCGGCCTGCTGCGCGACAGCCGGGGCCGGCCGCTGCGCGACCTGCGCATCAGCGTCACGGACCGCTGCAATTTCCGCTGCAGCTACTGCATGCCACGCAAGGTGTTTGACAAAAACCATGCGTTTTTGCCCCAGACCTCGCTGCTCAGTTTTGAGGAAATCACCCGGCTGGCCAAAATTTTCGTCGCCCACGGCGTCGAAAAAATCCGCCTGACCGGCGGTGAGCCGCTGCTGCGCAAAAACCTTGAAGCGCTGATTGAAATGCTGGCGCGCCTGCAGACACCCGCCGGCCAGCCGCTGGACATCACGCTGACCACCAACGGCTCGCTGCTGGCGAAAAAAGCCCGCTCGCTCAAGGATGCCGGGCTGCAGCGCATCACCGTCAGCCTGGACGCGCTGGACGACGCGATTTTTCGGCGCATGAACGATGTGGATTTCCCGGTGGCTGATGTGCTCAAGGGCATTGAAGCGGCGCAGGCCGTGGGGCTGGCGCCGGTCAAGATCAACATGGTGGTCAAGCGCGGCACCAACGAGCATGAAATCGTGCCGATGGCGCAGCATTTCCGCCACTCCGGCGCGGTGCTGCGCTTTATTGAATACATGGACGTGGGCGCCAGCAACGGCTGGCGCATGGACGAAGTGCTGCCTTCGGCCCAAGTCGTTGAACTGCTAAACGCTCAATTCCCCCTGGCCGCACTGCAAGCCAGCGCCCCCGGCGAAACCGCTGCGCGCTGGCGCTACGCCGACGGCGCGGGCGAAATCGGCGTCATCAGCAGCGTGACCCAGGCCTTTTGCGGCGACTGCAACCGGGCGCGGCTCTCGACCGAGGGCAAGCTGTTTTTGTGCCTGTTCGCCAGCCAGGGCCACGACCTGCGGGCGCTGCTGCGCGGCAACTACGCCGACGCGCAAATCTCAGCGGCTATCGCCCCGCTCTGGCAGGCGCGCAGCGACCATTATTCCGAGCTGCGCGCCGCGCTGCCGCCGGATGCCAGCCTGCCGGGCGACGCGTTCAAGCGGGTCGAGATGAGCTACATCGGCGGCTGATGGCAGCAGCCAGCGCGCTACAACCTTCTACACTTTGCGCTTCTTTTCCCCAAGCTGGCAACACCGGCAAATTTTCATGATTGATGCATCGCAAATCACCGGCGTGATTCTCGCCGGGGGCCGGGGCTCACGCATGGGCGGCGTGGATAAAGGGCTGCAAACCTTTCACGGCACGCCGCTGGCGCTGCACGCCTTGCAGCGGCTCGCGCCCCAGGTCGGCCCGCTGCTGCTCAACGCCAACCGCAACCGGGCGGCGTATGAAAGCTTTGGCGCGCCGGTCTGGCCCGACGACCGCGCCGCGCTGGGCGAAGACTACGCCGGGCCGCTGGCCGGTTTTCTGACCGCGCTGGCGCATTGCAACACGCCGTACCTGCTGACCGTGCCCTGCGACACGCCGCTGTTTCCGGCTGATCTGGCGGCGCGGCTGGCCGACGCGCTGACGCAGGAAAACGCCGACATCGCCATCGCCAGCGCGCCCGATGCCGACGGCCAGTTGCGCCCGCAGCCGGTGTTTTGCCTGATGGCCGCGTCGCTGCACGCCAGCCTGGCCGCTTTCACCGCTGGGGGGGGCCGAAAAATCGGCGCCTGGACCGCCCAGCAGCGCGCCGTCCGCGTCGCTTTTGACCAGCCGGGCGACAGCGCCCAGGCTTTTTTCAACGCCAACACCCTGGCCGAACTGCACCAACTGGAATCCCAACAGCCATGAAAACCCTGGATCAAATTGCCGCCGAACTGCCCGGCTACAACCCGCAGGCGATGAGCGCCGAGGCGGTGCTGGATTTTCTCTCCCGCCTCGTCACGCCGGTTCAGGAAAGCCTGGAATTGCCGCTGTTTGAAGCGCTGGGCCGGGTGCTGGCCGCCGATGTGCTGGCGCCGCTCGATGTGCCGCCGCATGACAACTCGGCAATGGACGGCTACGCCTTTGACGGCGCGCAGCTTGCGGCGGGCGCGGCGCTGGAACTGCAGGTGGTGGGCACGGCGCTGGCGGGCAAGGCCTGGCAGGGCCGCGTCCAGCGCGGCCAGTGCGTCAAAATCATGACCGGCGCCGTCATGCCCGAGGGGCTGGACACGGTGGTGCCGCAGGAGTTTGTCTCACTGCGCCCCGGATTCATCACCATTCCCGCCGGGATTTTGCAAGCGGGCGACAACCGGCGTCTGCGCGGCGAAGACCTGATGCGCGGCCAGCCTGCACTGCGCCAGGGCGATGTGCTGACTCCGGCCCGGCTCGGACTGGCGGCCTCGCTGGGCCTGAAAACACTGCCAACGCGGCGGCCGCTGCGCGTGGCTTATTTTTCGACCGGCGACGAGATTTTGTCGCTGGGCGAGGCGCCGCGTGAAGGCGCGGTGTATGACAGCAACCGCTACACCGTCTTTGGCCTGCTCAGCCGCCTGGGCTGCCAGATGATTGACTTTGGCGTGGTGCGCGACGAACCGGCGCTGCTGCAGGCCGCGTTCACCCAGGCGGGCGCCCAGGCCGACGCCATCATCACCTCCGGCGGCGTCAGCATGGGCGAGGCCGACCACACCAAAGCCATGATGAAGCAGCTCGGCGACGTGGCTTTCTGGCGCATTGCGATGCGGCCGGGCCGCCCGATGGCCGTGGGCCGGATGCGGCCCGCCAGCCCGAGCCAGCCCAAGGGCGCGCTGCTGTTTGGCCTGCCCGGCAACCCGGTGGCGGCGATGGTGACTTTTCTGGCCTTTGTGCGCCCGGCCCTGCTGCAGATGATGGGCGCCAGCGCCCAGCCCCAGCCGCTGCTCAGGGCGCGCAGCCGGGAGGCGATCCGCAAGAAACCGGGCCGCACCGAATACCAGCGCGGCTGCGTCAGCACCGCGCCGGACGGCAGCCTGCAGGTCAAAACCACCGGCGCCCAAGGCTCGGGCGTGCTGCGCTCGATGGCCGAGGCCAACGGCCTGATCGTGCTGCGCCACGCCCAGGGCGATGTGGCCGTCGGCGATGAGGTCGAGGTGCTGATGTTCGACGGAGCGATTTAAGCCGCGTTCGAGGCGTCCAGCCAATGCTCGGGCGCGCTCTGCAGCGACTGCAGCAGCTGCGCGCTCTCGGGCGAATGGGCGGCGCGCTGCAGGCTGCCGCTTTGCAGCGCGTCCAGCAGGCGCGACAGGGTGTTGGCCTGCGGCGTCAGCGGCCCGAGAAAGCGCAGGCCCTGCGCGTCGGCCAGCAGCAGCGTGGGAAAAGTCTCCACATCCATATCGCCCGCCAGATCAGCCTGGTCTTCCACGTCCAGCCAGACAAAGCGAAAGGACGGATAACGCCCGGCCATCTGCGCAAACAGCCCCTGGTAATCGCGGCACAGACCACACCACTCGGCGCACAGACAGACTACCCAGGCGGCGGGTTCGGACAGGGAAGGCTCAGAAGCAAAAGAAGAGGACATGGGAGGAATTGGATTTCAAAGAAAAGGGAACGCGCGCCGCACAGGCCAGGCGGCGCTTAAAGCGCATCGCGCAGCTGCAAACCGGACCAGCGGGCTTTTTCCCACAGGGGGCTGACCGAGGGCGCCTTGTCCAGCAGCAGCCGCTGCATCAAGGGCTCCAGCGCGGTCGTGTCGGGGTTGGCCAGCAGCAGGTAGCGCGCTTCATCCGCGCCTTGTGCATCATTGAGCTGGCCTATCCAGTCCAGCGCGGTCAGCGTTTCGAGCACGGGTTCGAGCTGCAGCGCATCAACCTGTAGTTGCTGGGCCAGCTGCGAAGCGCCCAGCCCCCGGCGGGCGCTGCTGCGCGCCTGGGCTAGCTGCTGGAGGATTTCCAGGGCCAGCTGAAACGCCCAGCCGTGGGCGCTGCGCTGGCGCGGCGCGTCCGCCATCAAGCTGGGCAGGTAGGCGGCAATCACCGCGCCCATCAGCACAACCGTCCAGGAGACGTAAATCCAGACCAGCAAAATCGGCAGGGTGGCAAAAGCGCCATACACCAGCGAATAGGTGGGCACGGCGCTCAAATAAATGCCGATGCCCCGCTTGGCGATTTCCAGCCCGGCCGCGACAAACAGGCCGCCGCTCCAGGCATGCGCCCATTTGACATAGGTATTGGGCACATAGCGAAACAGCATGGCCGTGGAGCCGGCCACCAGAAATAACTGCGCCATATCGAGCAAAAAGCGCAGGCTGACCGGCAAATCGCCCACCAGCCCCTTGGACGCCGACACCACATAGGAAGTCACGGCCAGGCTGGCGGCCAGCACCAGCGGCCCCAGCGTGATGGCGGCCCAGTAAATCAGCAGGCGCTGGGCCAGCGGCCGGGGCGTCTTGACGCGCCAGATGCCGTTCAGGGTTCGGTCTATCGTCAGGATCAAGGTGATGGCGGTCATCAGCAGCACGACCAGACCGGCGCCGCCGAGCTTGCTGGCCTGGCCGCTGAACTGCGTCAGGTAGCCCAGCACCTGGCGCGCGATGTTGTCGGGAATCAGGCTTTTGATCAGCCAGGCCTCCAGCGCGCCCTGCAGCTGGGAGAACATCGGAAACGCGGTAAAGACGGCCAGCGCGACGGTAAAAAAAGGCACCAGCGCAATCGAGGTGGTGAAGGTCAGGCTGCTGGCCGTCAGGCCCATGTGGTCCTCGCGAAAGCGCGCGCGCAGGGTCACGGCCGTGTCGCGCCACGGAAAACGCGACAAATTGGCCAGCAAAGCCTGAAAAAAGAGCTGAATTTTCATGCCGGTATCATGCCATCCACATGAACAAAGCAAACCAAATTGAAATGACGCGCCTGCTGGCCCTGGGCAGCCTGGCTGGACTGATTGTGCTGGGCCTGGCCTGGGAAATGTGGCTGGCGCCGATCCGGCCCGGCGGCTCGCTGCTGGCGCTGAAAGTCTTGCCGCTGTGCATTCCGCTCGCGGGCATCATGAAAAACCGCATGTACACCTACCGCTGGGTCAGCCTGATGGTCTGGCTGTACTTCACCGAAGGCTGCGTGCGCGCCTGGAGCGACAAGGCGCCGGGCAATTACCTGGGCATGCTGGAAGTTTTTCTCTGCCTGACGCTGTTTGTCGCCTGCGCGCTGCATGTGCGCATCCGGCTGAAAAACGCCCTGCGCCCCGCCGCCGAACAAGGAGCACCCTCATGACCGACCACGCTTTTTTGCTTGACAGCCTGCGCCAGATCACCGGCCCGGCCCATGTCCTGTGCGACGGCGACCTGAGCGCCTACACCCACGACTGGCGCAAGCGCGCCCAGGGCCGGGCGCTGGCCGTCGTGCGCCCGGCCAGCACGGCTGAAGTGGCCGCCGTCGTCAAGGCCTGCAGCGCCGCTGGCGTGAGCATGGTGCCCCAAGGCGGCAACACCGGCCTGGCCGTCGGCTCGGTGCCCGATGCGTCGGGCACGCAAATCGTGCTGAGCCTGCAGCGCATGAACGCCGTGCGCGCCGTCGATGCGGCCAATCTGACGATCACCGCCGAGGCGGGCTGTATTTTGCAAAACCTGCAGTTAGCCGCCGAGCAGGCCGGATTCCTGTTTCCGCTGAGCCTGGCGGCCGAGGGCAGCTGCACGATTGGCGGCAACCTGGCCACCAACGCGGGCGGCACGCAGGTGCTGCGCTACGGCAACGCCCGCGAGCTCTGCCTGGGGCTGGAAGTCGTCAGCGCGCAGGGCGAAGTCTGGCACGGGCTGTCCGGCCTGCGCAAGGACAACACCGGCTACGACCTGCGCGATTTATTCATCGGCAGCGAAGGCACGCTGGGCGTCATCACCGCCGCCACGCTCAAGCTGTATCCGCAGCCCGCCGTGCGCCTGACCGCCTGGGCGGCGGTGCCGTCAATACAGGCCGCCGTCGAGCTGCTCGGGCTGGCACACCAGCACCTGGGCGCGGGCCTGACCGGCTTCGAGGTGATGAGCCGGTTTGCGCTGAGTCTGGTGGACCGGCATTTCCCGCAGCTGCGCGTGCCGCTGTTTGAAAGCGCGCCCTGGTGCGTACTGCTGGAAAACTCCGACCACGAGTCTGAAACCCATGCGCGCGAACAGTTCGAGCGCCTGCTGGAAACCGCGCTCGACCAAGGCTGTGTCAGCGACGCCGTCGTCGCGGAAAACCTCGCCCAGGCCAAAGCCCTGTGGCATATCCGCGAAAGCATTCCGCTGGCCCAGGCCGAGGAAGGGCTGAACATCAAGCACGACATTTCCATCCCCATCTCGCGCATTCCCGAGTTTGTCGCGCAGACCGATGCGCTGCTGGCGCAGGCGCTGCCCGGCGTGCGGCTGGTGAACTTCGGCCATCTGGGCGACGGCAACCTGCACTACAACGTGCAGGCGCCCGAGGGCGGGGATGCGGCGGTTTTTTTGCGCGACCATGAAAAACATGTCAATGCGCTGGTTTATGACGCAGTCAGCCGCTTTGACGGCTCGATTTCCGCCGAGCACGGCGTGGGCAGCCTCAAGCGCGAGCAGTTGGCGCAGTACAAATCCCCGGTGGCGATGAGCATGATGCGGGCCATCAAGCAGGCGCTGGACCCGAAAAGCCTGATGAATCCGGGCCGGGTGTTACGTATTGAACGCCACGCGGGTTAGCATTGCTTAAGATACACCTTGCAATCAATTAACCCAAAAAAAACATATGGCCACCCTCACAGAAGAACAAGCCCGCGCCTATATGCACAAACTGCTGGCCGCCATGAGCCAGGCGGGCGGCTCTGATTTGTTCATTGCCAGCGATTTTCCGCCCAGCATGAAGGCCAACGGCAGCATGCAGCCGCTGTCCCAGCAAAAGCTTAGCGGCGAGGTCACGCGCATTCTGGCCCACTCGATGATGAACGAGCGCCAGCGCGGCGAGTTCGCCACCGAGATGGAATGCAACTTTGCGATGAGCCTGCCCGGCGTCTCGCGCTTTCGGGTCAACGCTTATATCCAGCAGCAAACCGTCAGCATGGTGATCCGCACCATTGCCTCGGAAATCCCGAACTTTGAAAAAATGGGCCTGCCGCCGATTCTCAAAGAAGTCATCATGAACAAGCGCGGCTTGGTGCTGCTCGTCGGCGGCACCGGCTCAGGCAAATCGACCACGCTGGCCGCGCTGATCGACTACCGCAACAGCACCTCACCCGGCCACATCATCACCGTCGAAGACCCGGTCGAATATGTGCATGCGTCGAAAAAATCGCTCATCAGCCACCGCGAGGTCGGTGTGGACACGCACTCGTGGCACCACGCGCTGAAAAACACCCTGCGCCAGGCGCCCGACGTAATTTTGATCGGCGAAATCCGCGACACCGAGACGATGGAGCACGCCATCGCTTTCGCCGAAACCGGCCACCTGTGCCTGGGCACGCTGCACGCCAACAGCGCCAATCAGGCGATTGACCGCATCATCAATTTCTTCCCCGAAGAGCGGCGCAACCAGCTGCTGATGGACCTGTCCTCGAACCTGCGCTCCATCGTCTCGCAGCGCCTGGTGCGCACGCAAGACGGCAAGGGGCGCAAGGCGGCAATTGAAATCCTGCTCAACACGCCGACCATTGCCGACCGCATTTTCAAGGGCGCATTTGGCGAGATCAAGTCGCTGATGGAGAAATCGCGCCAGCTGGGCATGTGTACCTTCGACGGCGCGCTGTTTGACCTCTACGACGCCGGCCATATTTCCTGGGAAGAGGCGATCCGCAACGCCGACTCGGCCAACGAGCTGCGCCTGAACATGAAGCTCAAAAGCAAGCGCGGCGAGCCCGAGTCGGAATCTACAGGCCCGGCGCTGTCCTTCGACAAGGAGCCCAGCGCCGAGGAGGAGGCCGCCGAGCGCGCCGCCGAGCAACTCAAACAGCAGCAAAAGCGCCGTGAACTGGAAGACAAGGAAATGGAAAAACTGCGCCAGGCCAAAAGCGCAGGTTGACACCGGAGCCGCAAGCACAAGGAGAACCCCGTGAAAAAATTCTTCAGCCGGTTTTTCAACATCGACAAGCTCGATGCCAAGCACTCCCAGCCGTCGGACGCATCGGGCCCCTCCGAAATGGGGCTCGATTCGGCCGCAATGGACGCGGTGCTGGCTGAAATCGATGTGGATATCGCCATTGCCAGCCATGAACACTGGAAATTGCGCCTGCAAAATATTCTCGATGGCGAGTCCAGCAAAGCCCTGAAGCCTGAAGTGATTTGCCAGGACAACCGCTGCGACCTGGGCAAATGGTTGCACGGCCCCGGCGTGCAGCGGCTGGGCCACTACCCGGCGTTTCAGATGCTGATCGCACGGCACAAGTACTTCCATGTGCAAGCGGCCACCATCGTCACGCAGGCGCAGAGCGGAGACCTGGAAAAAGCCCGCCAGACGCTCAACGCCCCCTACCGACAGGCCTCCAGCCAGGTGATTTTGCTGCTCAAACAGCTCAAACGCGGCCTGGAGCGCTGAGCAGCCGCCGCGCTGCAACAACTGTCACATTTTTCTTTTAAGCTGAGTTTTGCACCCCAGGCTTTGCTGGCCCCAAGTGCCCTGTTTGCGGTTCATCAGCTTGATTTAAAAAAGGAAAAGTGTATGAGAGGATTTTTCAGCCGATTTTTCAATGCCGACCATCTTGAGGCTGGCGTGTCCATCCCTTCGACCCTGTCCGGCCCGTCAACCGAGTCGGGGCTGGACGCCATCACGATGGAAGGGATAATCGCCGACATCGATCTGGACACCGCCATCGCCAGCCATGACAACTGGAAACTGCGCCTGCAAAATTTCCTCGACGGCAACTCCAGCGAAGTCTTGAAACCCGAAATACTCTGCATGGACAACCGCTGCGACCTGGGTCAATGGCTGCACGGCTCTGGCAGGCAGCGGCTGGGCCACTACCCGGCGTTTCAGATTCTGATCTCACGGCACAAAAATTTTCATGTGCAAGCCTCCACCGTCGTGGCGCTGGCGCAAAGCGGGAATACTGAAAAAGCCCGCCATGCGCTGGACGTTTCCTACCGCCACGCCTCCAGCCAGGTGACGCTGCTGCTCAAGCAGCTCAAGCGCGGCCTGCAGTACTGATCTGGGCGCGCTGCGGGCCCTTGCGCAGGCGCTGAAACTGCCCGGCGCCATGAAGCCTGAGTGGCTGCGAAAGTTATACTCAAAGGCTTTTTTTCCTGGCTTTTCCATGACCCGCCCGATCCGCTCCCAGTACGAAGATTTCATGCGCCATGTGGCCACGCAAGGCGCGCGCAAGGCCGACCGCACCGGCACCGGCACGACCAGCGTGTTCGGCCACCAGATGCGCTTTGATTTGAACGAAGGCTTTCCGCTGGTCACGACCAAGAAGGTTCACGTCAAATCCATCGTTCAGGAGCTGCTGTGGTTTCTGACCGGCTCGTCCGACAACCACTGGCTGACTGAGCGCGGCGTGACGATCTGGAACGAATGGGCACGGCCCGACGGCAGCCTGGGCCCGGTCTATGGCGTGCAGTGGCGCAGCTGGCCAACGCCGGACGGCGGCCATATCGACCAGATCGCTGAAGTCATCCAGACGCTGAAAACCAACCCCGACTCGCGCCGCATCCTCGTCAGCGCCTGGAACGTGGCCGAGCTGGACAAAATGGCGCTGATGCCCTGCCACGCGCTGTTCCAGTTTTACGTCGCACCGGCCACCGAGCCGGGCGGCAAGGGCAAACTGAGCTGCCAGCTGTACCAGCGCAGCGCCGACATTTTTCTGGGCGTGCCCTTCAACATCGCCAGCTACGCGCTGCTGACGCACATGGTGGCCCAGCAATGCGGGCTTAGCGTGGGCGACTTCATCTGGACCGGCGGCGACTGCCACATCTACAGCAACCACAGCGAACAAGTCGCGCTGCAACTGAGCCGCGCACCGTTTGCCTACCCGACGCTGAGCATCAAGCGCAAGCCTGATTCGATTTTCGACTACCAGTTCGAGGATTTTGAATTTTTAGATTACCAGCACCACCCGGCCATCAAGGCGCCAGTGGCCGTATGAAGACAACGAACATGCCCCAGCCGCGCATCAACCTGATCTACGCCCGCGCCGCCAACGGCGTCATCGGCAAGGACAACGCCATGCCCTGGCACCTGCCCGAAGACCTGGCGCATTTCAAGCGCCTGACGCAGGGCTGGCCGGTCATCATGGGGCGCAAGACCTGGGACTCGCTGCCCGCGCGCTTTCGCCCGCTGCCCGGCCGCACGAATATCGTCATCACGCGCCAGTCGGACTGGCAGCAGCCCGGCGCGCTGACAGCCGCCAGCCTGGCCGACGCGCTGGCGCTGTGCAGCCAGTCTGAAGAAGTCTGGATCATCGGCGGCGCGCAAATCTACGCCCAGGCCGAGCCGCTGGCCGGGCGCATTGAAGTCACCGAAATTGCCCAGGACTTTGAAGGCGACGCCTTCGCCCCGGCGCTGGGGCCGCAGTGGGTAGAGGCTGCGCGGGAAGACCATGTGGCCGCCAGCGGGCTGAAATTCAGTTTCATCACCTACCAAAAACAAACGGAAAATTAACATGTCTGGACACGGATTTCACGTACACGGCCCCCACGACCACGTTCTGGAGCATGCCACGCACGGCGCTCACAAGGAAAGCCATGACGATGGCGATGGCGGCGGCATGACGGCGCAGATTGCCGTCGTCACCGCCATCATTGCCACCATAGGCGCGCTGTTTGGCTACATGGGCGGGGCCACCCAGGCCAACGCCGGCCTGTACAAGAACAACGCCGCCATCAGCAAGACCGAAGCGGCCAACCAGTGGAGCTACTTCCAGTCCAAAAGCACCAAGCAGTCGCTGGCCGAATTCTCCCGCGACCTGGCGCCGGACGACAAAAAAGCGGCTTACCAGGGAAAAATTGACCGCTACGAAAAAGAAAAAAACGAGATCAAGCTGGGCGCTGAAAAGCTCGAAGCCGAGTCCACCGCCTGGGACAAGTCCTCCGACGTGCAGATGCACCAGCACCACCGCTGGGCCCAGGCGACCACGCTGCTGCAGGTTTCCATCGCGCTGGCCGCGATTGCCCTGCTGACGCGCAAAAAGTGGCTGGAATACGCCATGTTTGTGCTCGCCGGCGTCGGTATCCTGCTCGGCGCTCTGGCGGCGCTGCATATTTAACCGCCCGCAGCCGCGACGGATTACCCCATGAAAATCGCCACCTGGAACGTCAACTCGCTGACCGTGCGCCTGCCGCAGGTGCTGGACTGGCTGGCAGCCAATCCGGTGGATGTGCTGTGCCTGCAAGAACTCAAACTCAGCGACGACAAGTTTCCGCTGATGGAGCTGCAGGCGGCGGGCTACCACAGCGCTGTGTTCGGCCAGAAAACCTACAACGGCGTCGCGATTTTGAGCCGCACACCAGCGCGCGACATCGCCAGAAACATCGCCGGTTTTCCTGATGAGCAATCGCGGGTGATTGCCGCCACGCTGGACCTGCCCGGCGGCGGCGAGCTGCGCATCGTCAATGGCTATTTTGTCAACGGCCAAGAGCCCGGCAGCGACAAGTTCGCCTACAAGATGGCCTGGCTGACCGGCCTGCAGGACTGGCTGCGCGCTGAGCTGCAGGCGCATCCAAATCTGGTGCTGCTGGGCGACTTCAACATCACCGCCGACGACCGCGACAGCTACGACCCGGTGGGCCTGCGCGAAACCATCCACCACACCAGCGCAGAGCGCCAGCATTTCCAGGCGCTGCTGAACCTGGGCCTGAACGACGCCTTCCGGCTGTTCGCGCAGCCCGAAAAAAGCTACTCCTGGTGGGATTACCGCATGCTCGGTTTCCAGAAAAACCGGGGGCTGCGCATCGACCACATCCTGGTCAGCGATGCGCTCAAGCCCGCTGTCAAAGCCTGCACGATAGACCGCCAGCCGCGCAAGAACAAACAGCCCAGCGACCACGCGCCGGTCATTGTGGCCTTGTCAGACGCTTCCAGCCCGGCGCCGTAACGGACCTGGGCTTGTCGGACGAGGGCGCCGGCCTGTCCTTTTCGCCAATCACCCCCTCCTCTTCAGGATCGTGGTGATGTCTGGGTGCAATGTCGTGTCTGAGGCGTACCTCCTGCTCCTCCTTCCTGAACGGAACATGAGGCACATGGGGGACGTGAGGCGGCTGTGGGTTGGCAAGCATGATTCAACCTTCCTGAACAAGAGGCTTCAGAATGGCACAAGCGCTGCCGCTGGTTTATAGGCGCTCAGGCCGGATTGCTGTCAGCGCCTGGCTGACATTTGGACCGCATCGGTGTAAATATGTGTGCCATATCACTGGCAGAATCGAAAAAAAATTAACTATGCGTTTCGTGATGCATAATCTATGGCTGCGCGTAGTACACTACCCGCACAAGTTAGGTGATCGGTTCGTTTCGCGCGCTGCTGCGGTACTTTTCGGGTTTGTTGTGCCTTCGGGACCCCATCGCTTTTGTTTTTATGTGTTTTTAAGGAGTCCTCATGGGCAACAAACTTTACGTCGGCAACCTGCCTTACACGGTGCGTGACGAAGATCTGCAACAGTCTTTTGGCGAATTCGGCTCTATCACGAGCGCCAAGGTCATGATGGAACGCGACACGGGTCGCTCCAAAGGCTTTGGTTTCGTCGAAATGGGCAGCGATGCTGAAGCGCAAGCTGCAATCGCTGGCATGAACGGTCAATCACTCGGTGGTCGCAGCATCACCGTGAACGAAGCCCGTCCAATGGAGGCACGTCCTCCCCGCACCGGCGGCTTCGGCGGCGGCGGCGGCTACGGCGGTGGCGGTGATCGTTCCGGCGGCGGCGGCTACGGCGGCGGCGGTGGCGGTCGTTCCAGCGGCGGCGGCTACGGCGGCGGCGGTGATCGTTCCGGCGGCGGCGGCTACGGCGGCGGCGGCGGCGGTCGCGGCGGCTACTAAGCCCTGCAACCCAGTCAACGGCAGCAATGCCGTTACAAATTAGCTATTTCAGCCCTGCGCTGATTCCAGCATAAAAGGCTTCAAGACTTTGGTTTTGAAGCCTTTTTCCGTTGGCAGCACGAAATGGTTGTCGATCTTTGCTGGCGAGGGGGAGCCAATGACAAGCGCTCGGGCAAGGTCGGACGTTCGGCCTGCGCGCAGGACTCGGGCGTGGAAATCTGTTCGTTCATAATGGAACTCCATTAACGAACCGGACTCACGAACATGCTGACTATGGATGTATTACCGCAGCGGAATTTGAGGGTAAGGCTCAAAAAACTTGTTGCCACAGCCCTGTTTCCCGCTCTATCCTGCCTCGGGCTGTTCGCCTTCACCATGCCAAGCCACGCCACAGAAGAGCCTGATTTCAACATCATCCGCGAACTCGAAAAAGACATCGAGCTGCGCCAATACGCCGCCTACCTGGTTGCCGAGGTTGAAGTGCCCGGCCCGGCCAGCGAAGCGGGCAACCAGGCGTTCCCGATCCTGGCGGGATACATCTTTGGCAAGAACAAAGGAGAGCGCAAACTGGCGATGACGGCCCCGGTGACGCAGGCCGCCGTGCCGGTCAAGCTCGAAATGACGGCGCCTGTCACCCAGACGGCTGTGGCGAGCGGATTTTTGGTGCAGTTCGTTTTGCCCAAAGACGTGACCCTGGCCACCGCGCCCGAGCCGCTGGACGCCCGCATCAAGCTGCGCGAGGTGCCGCCCAGCCGCATGGCGGTGATACGCTACTCAGGGTTCTGGTCGGACGCCAATTACAGCGAGCACCTGGCCAAGTTGCAGGCTGCATTGCGCGCTGCCGATCTGGTTCCGACCGGGCAAGCCGTGTATAGCCGCTACAACGCGCCCTTCACGCCCTGGTTCATGCGGCGCAATGAAATCTGGCTGCGCCTGGCCGATGCTCCCTGACTGTATTGGCGAAGCGACTACCACCCAGATAGCGCAAAGCCCGAACTGGTAAGGGTTCGGGCTTTGCGTCGGGAAGGCTATTTGAACTACTTGCGCGCAGGCGGCAAATCCGTGCAACTGCCATGCGCCACTTCCGCCGCCATGCCGATGCTCTCGCCCAGCGTCGGGTGCGGGTGAATCGTCTTGCCGATATCGACCGCGTCGGCGCCCATTTCAATCGCCAGCGCAATCTCGCCGATCATGTCGCCCGCATGGGTGCCGACCATGCCGCCGCCCAGAATCTTGCCGTGACCGTGGGCCTCTGGCGAATCATCAAACAGCAGCTTGGTGAAGCCTTCGTCGCGGCCGTTGGCAATGGCCCGGCCCGAGGCCGTCCACGGGAACAAGCCCTTTTTGACCTTGATGCCCTGCGCCTTGGCCTGGTCTTCGGTCAGGCCGACCCATGCCACTTCCGGGTCGGTGTAGGCCACGTTGGTCCGCATCTGGAATCGACGTTGATAAAGCCCCAGTCCGTCACCGCCACGCCGACCTTGTCGGCGGCAACATTGCATCAAACAGATTTATACAAAGAATTCCAATCCCGCCAAGTCGCCATGCTCACGCAAACCTTGAAACATGGCTGTAATCTGCAAATCGTTGCGGTGAATCATCAAGCACAAATCACGGGCCAAACTTTCTTCGCTGACCTGCCGATGCCCTGCCTCATGCCTCAAGGCGCTGGAATTGATAGCGATGGCAAGCAGCTGTATCAAATCATGTCCTTGCACCAACGCCCATCCTGAAAAGAGGCCGCTGGTCTGGTACAACTCAATTTTTCCTGCCAGATCGACCGCCGTGATCTGAACTTTTCCAGCTTGGTTTGCCGCATCAACAAAAACGCTTTGCAACGCCGTTTGATTCTGTTGCAGTGTCTTGTGATCCAGAAAATTGTTGTTCCGAATGGGCAAACGATCAAAGTTGACCCCACTCTGCAACTGCTCATTGATGAGGCGCAACACACCATAGTTCGCAGCCATTTGCCGCAGGTGCTCTACAACCGAATGACCTGCGCCCGCTTCAAATGACCGGAGTTTGCCGCTGTCAACTGACTCACTCAAAATTCTTTCCATCGCAGGCGCTACCGCGCTTGAGGGGCAGCGCAACAAAGTCACTTCCAGGTCATTCTTGTCGGTGTAGACCAACTGTGGAAACTGCCTGAGGCGCGCCAGAATTTCGTCGTAATCCTTATCCGCCAGCGCGACAATGTTCTGAGCCTGATTTCTTGAAATTAGCCAATCAAGGGTGCCAAGCACATTGGGTTTGCCCACGCAATTGATCGGTTTCAGATGGACCGCATTCAGGCGCGATTCCCAAAACCGTTGGTCGAAATCGGCTCTTCGTCATTCCGTGTGGAACTTGACATGGACAATACGCTCCTGTAGGGCGCGCCTGGGCGCCGTTTAACCGCACGAGGAGAGTTGAAAATGAGTGCAGCAGTCGAATCCCTGTTCACCAGCGCGCTGGGTCTTCAAGCGCCCTGGGTGGTGAGCAAAGTCAAGCTGGACACCGGGCGCAGGCGCATTGATTTTGAGCTGGACTGCACGGCCAAAAAGGCGGCCTGCCCGCACTGCCAGGCGCCCGAGCAAGGCATCCATGACCGGCTGGAGCGCGATTGGCGCCATCTCGATTTCTTCCAGTTCGAGGCCTGGCTTCACGCCAAGGTGCCGCGCATTGCCTGCACGGCGTGCGGCAAAACGAGCCAGATGGCCGTGCCCTGGGCGCGCGAGGGCAGCGGCTTTACGGCGCTGTTTGAAGCGCTGGCTCTGTCGCTGTGCCAGAGCATGCCGGTGAGTCAGGCCGCGCAGATGCTGCGCTGCTCGGACAAGCAGCTGTGGCGGCGCGTCAGCCATTACGTGGAGGAGGCGCGCGCCAAGGAAGACATGTCCGGCGTCACCCTGATAGGCATCGACGAGACCAGCCTGCGCAAGGGGCAAAGCTACATCACCGTGGTGCATGACCTGGAGGGCAAAAGGCTGCTGTTTGCCTGCGAGGGGCGTGACCACAAAACTGTCAAAGACTTTGCCGCCGACTTCAAGGCGCACGGCGGCGCGCCCGACAAGATTGAGCACGTCTGCATGGACATGAGCGCGGCCTATACCAAGGGCGTAGGCGAGGCCCTGCCCGAGGCGCAGATCAGCTACGACCGCTTCCACGTCGTGGCCATGGCCAACGAAGCGATGGACGGCGTGCGCCGCGAAGAGGTCAAGGAGCAGCCCAAGGCCGTCGAGGAAGTCTTTGGCGACAAAAAGTCTAAACTGCGCAAGGCCCTGACCTGGGCCATGCGGCGCAACCCGTGCGACTGGAATGCCGGCCACGCCGGCGCGATGCACCTGCTGCAGCGCTCGCGGCTCAAAAGCGCGCGCGCCTGGCGCCTGAAGATGGCCCTGCGCGAGGTGTACGCCAAGGCCGCCCAGAGCAACGACGCGGACGCGGCCAAGGCCAACCTCAAAGCCTGGCTGAGCTGGGCCAGGCGCAGCCGCCTGGCGCCCTTCGTCAAGCTGGCCAAAACGCTGGGCAAGCGCCTGGACGCCGTCGTGCGCGGCATGGTGGACAACCGCAGCAACGCCTATGTCGAGGCCATGAACGGACTGCTCCAGCAAGTCAAGCGCGCCGCCCGAGGATTTAAAACTGCCGCCAACTTCATCGCCATCGCTTACCTGCGCATGTCCAAACTCAAGCACCTGCCCGGCAATCCCTTTGTGCCAGCCAGTGCTCAAGCTTCTGCGCTACTCCACCGCTGCGCCTGATGTCAAGTTCCACACGGAATGACGAAGAGCCTCGAAATCCCCTTCAAGCAAAATGAACCAGCCCGCATAGCCGGAAGATTTGAGGAGTATTTCTGAACTCAAAACCGCTGGAGTCTTGGCAATGGCAACCATGGCTTCAGGCGTTTTTGGAGTGATCTTTGGCCGACAAGCTGACCACCAATTCATTTCGCCCGTTGATGATGTAGGGGGAGTGGGTAGCTATCAGTGCATCAAAATTGGCCACACCAATCACACTTTCCAGGTCGCTTAAAAAGCGCTCTTGCCAATTCACATGCAAGGACAGCTCGGGCTCGTCAATCATCACCAGGGAGTTGGCTTCTATGCGAAACAACATGTCGTAGGCCAACACAATTTGGTGTTGCTCGCCGGACGAAAGGGCTGATACCGGGATGGCGTCACCATGACTGGTTTCGATGGCCAGCTCATGTTGAGCGTTGATAAGCAACTTTTTGTTGGTGAATTTCTCGTTGATCTGTCCTAACAGCAAAGACACGCGCTCTGCCAAGTAGTCCAACACACCAAGCTTGGTTTTCATATCGGTCACATACACCGTCATTGCGGCGAGTTTGACCGGATCAGATTCCAACTGATCCAGCCCTTGAACCGGGGACAACTCCTCTTCAATCAGCCCCAGTTTCCGATAGGTTTCCTGTTTGCTTTCAATCGTTTGCAAGTCTTTTTCGATCTGCTTTGCATCTGCAGGTGTCCCGCCTTGTTGCAGCAAGCGCTGAGGAAAGGTTTGATCAAGCTTTTGAGCTTGCCGTCCGTACTCCGCCAACGTCGTGTTAATCCGCTGCTTGAGTTGCTGAGAATATTCCATCACCGTGTCACGCACAGACTGTGCCTCGCTGTCTCGATAGGGGCGTGAAGCCACGCTACGCAGCCTGATCAAGCGTTGTGCTTCGATCAGATGGATTTTTGGAATGTAATTCTGACTTTTGCGCCATTTATGCAGAGAGCCTTCAAGCGAACTGTCAACTTCACCATCCATCCCCCCGATATATCGCGTCACGACTTGAAAAGCATTCAACTTTTCCTCTGTTTCATGATCAAACCATGAATTTGGATTCATTTGATGAATCGGTAAATGACGCTCCAAACGGCGAGCCAGCTTGCCAAATGACTCCTCGTCAATTTTGACTGAAGATGCGTCCTTTCCAACGCGACTTGTGATCTGCACGGATCCCCGCTCGTGATCTCTCTGAGCAGTCAAAGTCGCTTTATTTGTGAACTCAATTCGGCATTCCTGAAAAGGGAATCTCAGCAAATCTACGCCTTGTCCCGCCAGTAAATCCTGAACCAGCTTGAAAAGCACTGTTTTACCAACTCCATTGGGACCATGAACAACGGTCATGCGCTCACTTTCATTCAGAACGACATCGTGGTCATACATACCAAACAGCCCCCTGACATGGATGCTTTTTACTCGAACGGCTGCAGAGGGTTTGTTCATCGCTATCTCCTGGATTGCGTCAGATCATGCAAAGGCACAAGCGTGACAGTGATCGGGATTTTACGTGGAGGGGAAAGCTCCCCTCTGTTCGTAGAAATTCGCTGACAGCAAAATTCGAACTCGCAGGCGCACAACCAAACTGGACGCAAAAAAAAAGGCCGCAAACAATGGCGGCCTTTTTACCCACAACCGAAACGGACTATTTCCTCGTCGGCGGCAAATCCGTGCAACTGCCATGCGCCACTTCCGCCGCCATGCCGATGCTCTCGCCCAGCGTGGGGTGCGGGTGTATCGTCTTGCCGATGTCCACCGCGTCGGCGCCCATTTCAATGGCCAGCGCGATCTCGCCGATCATGTCGCCCGCGTGGGTGCCGACGATGCCGCCGCCCAGGATCTTGCCGTGGCCGTGCGCCTGCGGGCTGTCGTCGAACAGCAGCTTGGTGAAGCCCTCGTCGCGGCCGTTGGCAATCGCGCGGCCGGAGGCGGTCCAGGGGAACAGGCCTTTTTTCACCTTGATGCCCTGCGCCTTGGCCTGGTCTTCGGTCAGGCCCACCCAGGCCACTTCGGGGTCGGTGTAGGCCACGCTCGGAATCACCCTGGCGTTGAACGCGGCGGCGGCCAGTTCCTTGTTGCCCTGCAGTTCGCCCGCGATGACTTCGGCGGCGACGTGCGCTTCATGCACCGCCTTGTGCGCCAGCATCGGCTGGCCGACGATGTCGCCGATGGCGAAGATGTGCGGCACGTTGGTGCGCATCTGGATATCGACGTTGATGAAGCCGCGATCCGTCACCGCCACGCCGGCCTTGTCGGCGGCGATCTTCTTGCCGTTGGGCGTGCGGCCCACGGCTTGCAGCACCAGGTCGTACACCTGCGGCGCGGGGGCGGTGCCGCCCTCTTCCGCTGGCGCAAACGTCACCTCAATGCCTTCGGGCAGGGCGCGGGCGCCCACCGTCTTGGTCTTGAGCATGATGTTGTCGAAGCGCTTGGCGTTCATCTTCTGCCAGACCTTGACCAGATCGCGGTCGGCGCCCTGCATCAGGCCATCCATCATTTCCACCACGTCCAGGCGCGCGCCCAACGAGCTATAGACGGTGCCCATTTCCAGGCCGATGATGCCGCCGCCCAGGATCAGCATGCGTTTGGGCACTTCTTTCAATTCCAGCGCGCCGGTCGAATCGACCACGCGCGGGTCTTCGGGCATGAAGGGTAATCGCACGGCCTGGCTGCCGGCGGCGATGATGCAGTTTTTAAACGTAATGGTCTGCTTCTTGCCGGTCTTGTCCTGCGCCGTGCCGCTGGTTTCTTCAACCTCGACGTGATTCGCGCCGACGAAGGCGCCGTAGCCGCGCACGATGGTGACTTTGCGCATCTTGGCCATCGCGGCCAGGCCGCCGGTGAGTTTATTGACGACTTTTTCCTTGTGGCCGCGCAGCTTGTCGATGTTGACGCTGGGCGCGCCGAAATCGACACCGAGCGCGGCCATGTGGCTGACCTCGTCCATCACGGCGGCGACGTGCAGCAGCGCCTTGGACGGAATGCAGCCGACGTTCAGGCACACGCCGCCCAGCGACGCATAGCGCTCCACCAAAATGACTTTGAGCCCCAGGTCGGCGGCGCGGAAAGCGGCAGAATAGCCGCCGGGGCCAGCGCCCAGCACCAGCAGGTCGCAGTCCAGATCAGCCGTGCCACCAAAGCTGGCAGCAGTCGGTGTCGGAGTTGCCGGGGCGGCAGCCCCAGATTGCACCGCTGCTGTCAGTGTTGCCTTCGCCAGGAAGGAGGTGGGGGCCGGTGTCGGCGTGGCCGCTTGAGCCGATGCTGGCGCAGCAGCCTGCGCTGGCGCCGAAGCACCCGCCCCGCCCGCCTCCAGCGTCAGCACCACGGTGCCCTGCTTGACCTTGTCGCCAAGCTGAACCTTCAGTTCCTTGACCACGCCCGCGTGGGACGAGGGAATTTCCATCGACGCCTTGTCGCTTTCGACGGTAATCAGGCTTTGCTCGGCCTTGATGGCGTCGCCGGGCTTGACCAGAATTTCAATCACGGTCACTTCGTCGAAATCGCCAATGTCCGGCACGGCGATGTCGATCAGGTTTGCGGATGCGCTCATGATGAGGCTTTCAATTTAAGGGTAAATACATCAATCGGCCCGCCGGAGTTCTTGTCGAACTCGCAGCCGGCGTTCAAGCCCGCCACGGCGACTTCGCGGGCGGTTTTGGCCTTGCCCCAAGCGGCGTGCATGGCGCCCAGTGCAAAGCTTCGGCCCGAGCCAATGCCCCAGAATTCCTTGAATTCAAAGACTTCGCGGTAGCTGTAAAGGCCGTAAATGCCGCTGGCATTGGCAATCACCACCGTGAACTGGCTGGACTCGTAGGGGTCGTTGTCGTCTTCCTTCGTTTGCAGAAAGAAGCTCTCCTTGAGCAAGGGATGCAGCCGGATGAAGGTGTCGAAAACCTCATCGCGGCTGCCCAGCCTGAGCTGATCGACCGGCATCCCGGCCAGGGCTTTGCGCAGCACCGGAAAGTGCGCGACCGTCCCGGCCATGCCGATGTAGCTGGGGCCGTCCGGGGTATCAACCCCGAATATCTTGCTGTTGGCCTCGAAGCGGTGGGTCAGGCTGGTGTCCCCGAAGGTCACCAGCGTATCGGCAGCGATGGCAACATGGCCCGCCTTCTTCACCACCACCAGCGTGGTCATAGCAGGATGCGGCGGAAGTCAGCCAGAATCTGGCCGAGGTAGGCGTTGAACCGTGCCGCCGCCGCGCCGTCAATGACGCGGTGATCCCAGGTCAGCGACAGCGGCAGCATCAGGCGCGGCTGGAAGGCCTTGCCATCCCACTTCGGCTCAATCTGGCTCTTGCACACGCCCAGAATCGACACTTCAGGCGCGTTGATGATGGGCGTGAAGTAACGCCCGCCAATGCCGCCCAGGCTGGAGATGGTGAAGCTGGCGCCGCTCATTTCGGCGGGGCCGAGTTTGCCGTCGCGCGCCTTCTTGGCCAGCTCGCCCATCTCTTGCGAGATTTGCAGGATGCCCTTTTTGTCGCAGTCCTTGATGACCGGCACCATCAGGCCGTTCGGCGTGTCAGCGGCAAAACCGATGTGGTAATACTGCTTATAGACCAGCGCGTCGCCGTCCAGCGAGCTGTTGAACTCGGGGTACTTCTTGAGCGCGGCCACGCAGGCTTTGATCAGGAAGGCCAGCATCGTGACCTTGACGCCGCTCTTTTCGTTTTCCTTGTTGGTGGAAACGCGGAAGGCTTCGAGGTCGGTGATGTCGGCGTCGTCATGGTTGGTGACGGCGGGAATCATGACCGCGTTGCGCAGCAGGTTGGCGCCGCTGATCTTCTTGATGCGGCCCAGTTCCTTGCGCTCGATGGGGCCAAACTTGGCGAAATCGACCTTCGGCCACGGGATCAGGCCCAGCTCGGAGCCGCCAGCGCCTGCCGGGGCCGCCTTGGCCGTCGCCGCTTGGCTGGCGGCAATCGCCAGCGTTTGCACGGCACCGGCCATCACGCTCTTGGTGAAGGTTTGCACGTCGTCCTGGGTGATGCGGCCTTTGGGGCCGTTGCCCTTGACTTCGGTCAACGGCACGCCGAGTTCGCGGGCGAACTTGCGCACCGACGGCGAGGCGTGCGGCAGGCCGACAGCCAGCGCGGTCGGGTTGTGCGCGGGTGCAGCAGCCAGCGCAGCGGAAGTCGTCGCCACCGGGGCGGGCGCAGAAGCTGCAGATGCCGTAACCGCTGGCGCGGGAGCAGCCGAGGCAGCCGCCGCTGGAGCAACGGGCGCGGCGACAGGGGCCGAAGCCGCTGCGGCGCCTTCCAGAATCGCCAGCAGATCGCCGATGTTGACGGTGTCGCCGAGCTTGACTTTCAGCTCCTTGAGCACGCCCGCCGCCGACGACGGGATTTCCATCGACGCCTTGTCCGACTCCACCGTGACTAGCGACTGCTCGGCCTTGATGGCGTCGCCGGGCTTGGCCAGCAACTCGATCACGACGACATCCTTGAAGTCGCCAATGTCGGGAACGCGCACTTCCACCGGGCCGCTGGCGGCAACGGGTGCCGCAGCCGCAGCGACGGGAGCCGGGGCGGACGCCACCGGCGCGGTCTGGGCGGCAGGGGCAGCAGCAGCAGCCGGGGCGGCAGCAGCGGGTGCCGGTGCGGCAGCCGGAGCCGCAGCGGCGCCAGCGCCTGCCACTTCCAGCGTCAGCACCACCGAGCCCTGCTTGACCTTGTCGTCGAGCTTGACCTTGATTTCCTTGACCACGCCTGCGTGGCTGGAGGGAATCTCCATCGAAGCCTTGTCCGACTCCACGGTGATGAGCGACTGTTCAGCCGTCACGGTGTCGCCGGGCTTGACCAGCAGTTCAATCACCGTCACCTCGTCGAAATCCCCAATGTCCGGGACTTGAATATCTATCAGTGCCATGTTGTTGTCTCCGGTCTCAAGCGTAAAGCGGATTGATCTTGTCGGCGTTGATGCCGTACTTTTCGATAGCCTCGGCCACCTTGGCCACGGGCACGGTGCCTTCTTCGCTCAGCGCCTTGAGCGCCGCCACGACGATGTAATGGCGGTTGATCTCGAAATGCTCGCGCAGCTTGCTGCGGAAGTCGCTGCGACCAAAACCGTCGGTGCCCAGCACTTTGTAAGTGCGGTCTTTTGGAATGAAAGAGCGGATCTGTTCGGCGTAAGCCTTCATGTAGTCGGTCGAAGCCACCACCGGGCCTGCATGGGCAGCCAGTTGTTCGGCGACGAAGGACACGCGCGGCGTCTCCAGCGGGTGCAGCAGATTGAAACGCTCGGCATCCTGGCCGTCGCGTGCCAGTTCGTTAAAGCTGGGGCAGCTCCACACGTCGGCCTGCACGCCCCAATCGGTCGCCAGCAGGGCTTGAGCGGCGATGGATTCGCGCAGAATGGTGCCGGAACCCAGCAGTTGAACGCGCTTGTCGCCATCGGCGCCTGGCTGGCACAAGTACATGCCCTTGATGATTTGCGCTTCGGTGCCGGGCTTGAGGCCGGGCATGGCGTAGTTCTCGTTCAGCAGGGTGATGTAGAAATAGACGTTTTCCTGCTGCTCGACCATGCGCTTCATGCCGTGGTGCAGGATGACGCCGACTTCATGCGCGAAGGTCGGGTCGTAGCTGATGCAGTTCGGAATCGTGCCGGCCAGAATGTGGCTGTGGCCGTCTTCGTGCTGCAGGCCTTCGCCGTTCAGCGTGGTGCGTCCCGACGTGCCGCCGAGCAAAAAGCCGCGCGCCTGCATGTCGCCCGCCGCCCAGGCCAGATCGCCAATGCGCTGGAAGCCAAACATCGAGTAATAGACATAGAACGGCACCATGATGCGGTTGTTCGTGCTGTACGAGGTGGCTGCGGCAATCCAGCTGGCCATGCCGCCCGCTTCGTTGATGCCTTCCTGCAGAATCTGGCCGGCCTTGTCTTCGCGGTAATACATCACCTGGTCTTTATCGACGGGCGTGTATTGCTGGCCGGCCGGGTTGTAAATGCCGATCTGGCGGAACAGCCCTTCCATGCCGAAAGTGCGCGCTTCATCGACCAGAATCGGCACCACGCGGGGGCCGAGCGCCTGGTCGCGCAGCAACTGCGTCAAAAAGCGCACATAGGCCTGCGTGGTGGAGATTTCGCGCCCTTCAGCGGTCGGCTCGATCACCGATTTGAAAATGTCCAGCGCGGGCACCGTGAACTGCTCGTCGGCCTTGGTGCGGCGGTGCGGCAGGTAGCCGCCGAGAGCCTTGCGCCGCTCGTGCAGGTATTTCATTTCCGGCGTGTCGTCGGCGGGCTTGTAGAACGGAATGTCGGCCAGCTGGCTGTCGGGAATCGGAATGTTGAAGCGGTCGCGAAAGGCCTTGATGTCCTCGTCGCTGAGCTTTTTGGTCTGATGCACGTTGTTCTTGCCCTCGCCGATCTTGCCCATGCCAAAACCCTTGACGGTTTTGATGAGCAGCACGCTGGGCTGGCCGGTGTGCTTCACTGCCGAATGGAAAGCGGCATAGACTTTTTGCGAATCGTGACCGCCACGGGTCAGCTTCCAGATGTCGTCATCGCTCATGCCAGCGACCATTTCCAGCGTGCGCGGGTCACGGCCGAAGAAATGCTTGCGCACATAAGCGCCATCGTTGGCCTTGAACGACTGGTAATCACCGTCGTTGCATTCCATCATGATCTTGCGCAGCGCGCCGTCCTTGTCGCGCGCCAGCAGCGGATCCCAGCTGCTGCCCCAGATCAGCTTGATGACGTTCCAGCCAGCGCCCCGGAATTCGCCCTCTAACTCCTGGATGATCTTGCCGTTGCCGCGCACTGGGCCATCGAGGCGCTGCAGGTTGCAGTTGATGACAAACACCAGGTTGTCGAGGTTTTCGCGTGCCGCCAGGCCAATCGCGCCCAACGACTCCACTTCGTCCATTTCGCCATCACCACAGAACACCCAGACCTTGCGGTTTTCGGTGTTGGCAATG
>JBBRWN010000026.1:0-35676 GCA_038249155.1 Burkholderiales bacterium
GATGACGTCACCAACGCTGGCGTACCGGCGCTTGGATCCGCCCAGCACCTTGATGCACATCACGGATTTGGCACCCGTGTTGTCAGCAACATCGAGTTTGGATTGCGTTTGAATCATTTAAATATAGTCCCAACTTGCACCGGCAAAAAGCAGAGTGCTTGTCGCACGCTGCCAGCCAATCAGTCTTGGGCCCGTCGTCCACATCACAAACCACTTGCAATGCTTCCTTTGGGCAGAAGTCCTCGCTTTTTAACGGCGAAGCCCACGATTATGACTGAGGAAAAATTCTTCGTCAATAAGTGTTTGTAAAATAATTCAGCGACAAAGCAACGCAGAAGCTGCGGAGCTTGCGGCCTTGCACTTGCTTTGGGGGCGAGCCAGCCTCCTGGCGCCCCGTATTCACCGTGCAAACCGCTTTTGCCGACTCGGGATTGGGCGACAATTCCCGAAAAAAAGGCCTTCTTTTAGAGAACGCTGCCCGACTTTTTCACACCCAGCATCCATTCCTACCAGGCGATCTTATGAGTACCCAGCATTCAGCCAGCACCTCCGCACACATCGCCTTCATCGGCGGCGGCAACATGGCCAGCGCCATCATTGGCGGCCTGCTCAAGCGCGGCCTGCCCACCAGCCAGATTCTGGTGGTCGAGCCTTTTGCCGAGCAGCGCGCCCGGCTGGTGCAGCAGTTTCAGGTGTCCGTCAGCGAGCAGCCCGATGCCGCGCTGGAGCGCGCCAGCCTGGTCGTCTGGGCCATCAAGCCCCAGACCTTCAGGGAAGCGGCCGCGCAAACCCGCGCCCACACCCCCAACGCTCTGCACTTGAGCGTGGCCGCCGGCATCCGCTCCAGCAGCATTGCCGGCTGGCTGGGAACTGAGCGGGTGGTGCGCGCCATGCCGAACACACCCGCGCTGGTCGGCAAAGGCATGACCGCGCTGTTCGCCCGCCCCGCCGTCACGCCCGCCGACCGGTTGGCAGTGGCGCAGGTCATAGAAACCACCGGCGACTATTTATGGCTGGACCAGGAAGAACAACTCGACGCGGTAACTGCACTGTCGGGCTCCGGCCCGGCCTATGTGTTTTATTTCATCGAGGCCATGATTGAAGCGGGCACCGGCATGGGCCTGAGCCGCGAGCAGGCGCACCAGCTAGCGGTCAAGACGTTCACCGGCGCCGCCGAACTGGCACAAAGCTCCGAAGAAGCGCCCGACGTGCTGCGTGCCCGCGTCACCTCCAAAGGCGGCACCACCTACGCCGCCCTCACCTCAATGGAGCAAAGCGGCGTCAAGCAGCAGTTCATCAGCGCCATGCAGGCCGCCCGCCAGCGCGCCAGCGAGCTGGGTGATGAATTCGGCGCGGCCTGATTCAATCAAATCGCAGGAATTGCGTGTAACAGAGGCACGATTCGGTCAACCGATTTCTACTTTCGCACGTTTCTCAGTTCACGAGCATGCCACTCGTCATCCGCCAAAGCGGATGAGTGGGCGGCAGGCGCGTGATTATTTAGCTAACCTTCTGGGATCCATCATGAAAAAATTCCTGTCCATTCTTGCCAGCGCTGCCATGCTTGCCATGCCTTTGGCTCTCATCTCCGCTCCAGCTGCAGCCCAGGTTGACAAGCCAGCAACCACCATGCCGATGGTCAAAGAAACCCCAAGCGAAGCCAACAACGGAGTCGTCCACAAAGCGGCCCGCAAAAGCACGCATAAAGTGACGCATAAAGCCACTCACAAAGTCGCGCACAAAGCAAAGCACAAAGCGAAGCACAAAAAAGCCAAGCACACTGCCATCTAAGTTGCGCCTTTTGCCGACCCCGGCAAAGCCAGCAAGCCTGCAATCTGCAGGCTTTTTTTATGGCCGAACGCTTTAGCCCAGTGCGTAAGCCAGGGCAATACCCGCAAACACCGTCAAGCCCAGCCAGTGGTTCAGGCGAAAAGCCTTGAAGCAGTCGTCGCGCTGGCGCTGGCGGATCAGCCAGCCGTGCCACAGCGCCTGGGCCAAAGCCAGCCCAATGGCAAGCCGAGAAACGCTTGAGGGAACACGCTCTGCCAAAGCCAGCGCCCAGATGGCCAAAAAAGCCAGATAGCAAACCATGATGGCCGCCACGTCAAAGCGCCCCAGCGTGATGGCCGAGGTTTTGATGCCAATTTTCAGATCGTCGTCGCGGTCCACCATCGCGTATTCGGTGTCGTAGGCGATCACCCAGAACAAGTTGCCCAGCAGCAGCGCCCAGGCCAGCGGCGGCACCTGCGACTGCACGGCGGCAAACGCCATCAAAATCCCGACGCTGAAGGCCACGCCCAGCACCGCCTGCGGCATCGCCACATGGCGCTTGGCGTAGGGATACAGCACGGTGATGACCAACGCGGCAAACGACCAGGCGATGGTGGCCGCGTTGGTGCTCAGCGCCAGGCCGAAGGCCAGCAGCGCCAGCAGCGCGCCGACGGCCAGCGCCTCTTTGACCGAGAGCGCGCCGCTGGTCACCGGCCGGTGAACCGTGCGCTTGACATGGCGGTCAAAGTCCCGGTCCGCCACGTCGTTGATGCAGCAGCCCGCGCTGCGCATCAAAAACGTGCCCAGCGTGAACACCGCCAGCAAATGCCAGCCGGGAAAGCCGCTGGAAGCCACCCACAACGCCGACAGCGTCGGCCACAGCAGCAGCAGCCAGCCCGCCGGGCGGTTCCAGCGAATCAGTTGCAAGTAAAGGGAAAGTTTGCGCGTCAGGCTGGCGTTCATCGTCAAAAATCGAAAAAAACAGAGGCTGAATTAAACCTCAAGCAGCGAGCGCAGCATCCAGGCGGTCTGCTCATGCACCGTCATGCGCTGGGTCAGCAGGTCGGCGGTTGGCTCGTCCCTGGCCTTGTCGGCCATGGGAAACAGCTCGCGGGCCGTGCGCGCCACGGCCTCGTGGCCCTGCACCAGGATGCGCACCATCTCCAGCGCTTTGGGCGGCGTGGCGGGCACGTCGGGCACGCTGGCCAGCTGGCTGAACTGGGCGTAAGAGCCCGGCGCCGGATGGCCCAGGGCGCGTATGCGTTCGGCCACCGGGTCCACCGCCGTCCACAGCTCGGTGTACTGGGTCATGAACATCAGGTGCAGCGTGTTGAACATCGGCCCGGTCACGTTCCAGTGGAAATTGTGCGTCGTCAGGTAGAGCGTGTAGGTGTCGGCCAGCAGGCGGCTCAGCCCCTGGGCAATGGCGGCGCGGTCTTTTTTGCTGATGCCGATGTTGATGTCGGGCGTGCTTTGAAGCGCCATTTTGGCAAGGGCTTTGGCGGACGATTTGGCCATGATTTTTTCCTTTAGAAAGATAACTGGGAAGCAAACACTCTAGGGGATAGACTCGGCCGCAGCAACAGCCAAAGCCTATAGGCCCCATAGGCCATTACCGATAGCCAAGGGCCGGGCGGCGCTCAGGACAGCCGCGTCACGCCCGGCAGCGCGCAGGCGTAAATGGCGTTGCGCAGCGCGGCAATCGCCTCGTAGCGGGTGAAACTGCGGCGCCAGGCCAGCACCACGCGTCGGGTCGGCACATGGCCTTCAAACGGCAGGTAGCGAATAAACGAAGGCGGCTCCGGCGCCAGCGTCTGCGGCGCCTTGCGGCGACCCGGTTTCTTGGCGCCCGGCGCGGCGGCCAGCGCTTCTTTGGGCACACCCAGGCGCGGCACCAGCGTGATGCCCATGCCGGCGGCCACCATGTGTTTGATGGTCTCCAGCGACGAGCCTTCAAAGCTCTTGCTGATGCCCTCGGCGCTGCTGGAAAAGCGGGCGAACTCCGGGCACACCTCCAGCACATGGTCGCGGAAACAATGGCCAGTGCCCAGCAACAGCATGGTTTCCTTTTTCAGCTCTTCGGCGGTGACGCTGGCGCGCGCGGCCAGCGGGTGGCTACTCGGCACGGCCGCCATGAAAGGCTCGTCATACAGCGGCGCAATGGCCAGATTCGTGTCGGGAAAGGGCTCGGCCAGGATGGCGCAGTCGATCTCGCCGGTGCGCAGTTCTTCAAGCAGCTTGACCGTGAAATTTTCCTGCAGCATGAGCGGCATTTGCGGCGTTTTTTCGATGATCTGGCGCACCAGGTCGGGCAGCAGATACGGCCCGATGGTGTAGATCACGCCCAGGCGCAGCGCCCCGCTCACCGGATCCTTGCCGCGCCGGGCAATCTCGCGGATGCTCTCGGCCTGCTCCAGCACGCTTTGCGCCTGACGCACGATCTCCTCGCCCAGCGGCGTGACGGTGATTTCATTGGCATTGCGCTCGAACAGTTTGACCTGCAGTTCTTCTTCGAGCTTCTTGATCGCCACGCTGAGCGTGGGCTGCGAGACATGGCAAGCCTCGGCGCCCCGGCCAAAGTGCTTTTCGCGCGCCACGGCCACGATGTATTTGAGTTCGGTCAGCGTCATGGGGGGATTGTCGGCGTTTCGCTGCGGGGATTGCTGGGAGGGGTGGTTGAGATGAACCTGTTGCCTCGGCACTTTAGAATCGGGATCTGAGTTGTAAACGCAAGACCACCTTGGAATTCTCTTAAGAATCAGTCGTGTCCCCAGCGAATGAGCATCAAAAACATCTGCTTGTTCAGCCCCCAAGCTTTCAGTCCCAAAAACCTCTTTTCACTCCTTGACTGGAAACATGCCCGACTTTTTAGCCGCAGCCCAGCGCCATCTCGATGATGGCGACTTTTTGCACCAGCATTCACGCATCCCCAATGCTGTGCAACTGTGGGCTTATGGGGCTGAATGCACTTTGAAAGCTCTTGGGTTCAAACAAAAGCTTTTCACCATTGGGCCAGACGGAAAACCTTCAGGCGAGTTTGCTCTCCATCTGAATCAGAAGAAAAAAGCAACAACAAAGAATCCAAATCCGAGCGACCTGCTTTCGTTGTACAACGCAGCACAAACGGGCACTAATGCGCTGATGGGACCAGAACAACCTGCATTTCTAGGTTGGGACATCAATGCCCGCTACGAAGACGGCTCTCAGTTGCAACCGAAGATAGACGAATACAAGCTGGATGCAGCCTGTTTCCGCAACATGCTTAACAGCGCCATGCTCCCGGAAGGGCTTTGACCATGACTATTCGCTTTGACATCGCCTTGGGTGCATTGACTCAATGGCTCACAACCCACACCGGCTTACTCCCCAAAAGTGATCTGGTCATCGTGCGAGACCTGCGCGGGCAAATACGCCTGATTGCCGAAAGCATGGAGCCAGCGTCTTGGAACTCCACCCATGAAGACGAAATGACCGAGTTGCTCGGGTCTTACAAGGCTGGCGGGCAGTTCCTGATTCGCCTCGGGCGGAATCAAGGCTTCGATTCTTTTTTCAAGGCTCCCGATGCTTATCACTGCGATGGACTACCCGACAACTGGAGAGTGCTGGACCGGCTGGTAACGGGACGCGAGTGGCTGTACCCTGCAAACGCCCCCGACAAACACCCGCCCCGGTTTGTTTTTTATGGCTTGAAAGGCGGCGTGGGACGCTCCACCGCCCTGTCAATGACGGCTTGGCATCTGGCCCGGCAAGGCAAAAAAGTTCTGGTCATTGACCTGGACCTGGAGTCCCCCGGTTTGGGCAACATGCTGCTGCCGGTGCGCCAAGACCTTAGCGAAGAGGGCGACACCGCCCTGCCCGGCTGGCCCGACTTTGGTCTGACCGACTGGTTTGTGGAAGATGCTGTAGGCCAGGCAGACGCCGAACTGGTGCGCGCCATGATTCAGCCCAGCCCGATTACCGTTGCTGGCCGGGGCGAAATTCTCGTAGTTCCCGCAGCGGGCGGCCTGCATAAGCAGGATTATGTAAGCAAGCTGTCGCGGGCTTATGCCGATTTACCTAACCGTGAAGGCGTCCCGGAAGTCTTTGGTGACAGGCTGGCCCGAGCCGTCGCCCAATTGGAAGAGCAGGTCAAGCCCGATGTGGTGCTTCTGGACAGCCGTGCGGGCATTCACCATATTTCTGCAGTGGCACTGACCCGGCTGGATGCCTTCTCCTATCTATTTGCATCGGATAGCGCACAAACCTGGGCGGGGTATAAGGCATTGTTTTCACATTGGGCCATCAAGCCTGAGACGATCAAGAGGGTTCGTGAGTCATTGCGGCTGGTATCGGCCCTGACGCCTGCAGCGACAGACAAGGACGCGTTTCGGGACACATTCGGCGAACACGCCTTTGACACCTTTCTCCCACTCTACGATGAGGAGCCCAGCCAAGAGCACCCGGCAGACGAGCTGAGCGACGAGCCTTCGCCCGAACTGTTCAGTTTTGGCCCGTTTGAAGAGGGTGCGCCCCACCGCCCTATTTGCATCTGGCATGAGGGCGTGTACGTGAGTTTTTCCCCTCTTACCCAAGCGCTGCAACTTGATGCTGAAAATGCCAAACAATCTTTTGGCGAGTTGTTTGCCCGCATGGACAGCGATATCGAAAATGCTGCGCAAGCGGAGACTGCAGCATGAAGCCTTCAGACCTCAGAAACCTGTTTGAAATCGCCATCCCTGATGGCGCTCAAGCCGACACGACGCAGCTTGAGCCAGGGCATATTTACATGCCCTCGGGCCATTACAAGGCCATTGCACTGGACCGGCCCCTGGTTGTCGGGGATCGTGGTGCGGGCAAAAGCTTCTGGCTCAAAAGTCTGGCTGATCCATCCCGGCGGAAGTTGATTGGCGAAGTTTTTGACTTTCCGTCTTTGCTCTCTTGTGAGGTCACGACAGGGTTTGACCCCAGCTTGGCAGAAAATGACCCCACGCCCAGGGAACTGGCAACGCTCATCCAAGACGGCGCAGAGCCATCGGACATCTGGCATACCGTGATGGTGCAGGCCTGTTTGCCCGCCCTCATTCCGCCAGAGATCGACACATGGCTCAGAAAAATCGAATGGGTCAACAAAGAATCTGCAACCGTAGCCAAACAACTACGCAGTAAAAATGCCACTCTGACAGCCGAAGGAAAAATCCTGCTGGTTGCGTTTGATGGTTTGGATCGCCTCGCCAACACGTGGAAATCAACCATTGAACTGGTGCGCGGACTGCTGCAAACCCAGCTGGATTTCAGCAAATACAGCCACTTGCGGACCAAAGCCTTTATTCGTCCCGACTTATTGGCTGATCCAGCCGTCAGGCGCTTTCCAGACGCGTCCAAACTGGTGGCACTCGCGGTCAAGCTGGAATGGGCTCCCATCGATCTTTACGGCCTGATGTGGCAATACCTGGCGAACTCCAGCGACAAAAAAGCCAGCGCATCCTTTCGGTACTATTGCGAAAACGATGGGCTGTTCAAGTGGACGCCTGGTGATGGACAGCTCTTTTTTCTCAGCGAAGAAATCAAGCACAACGAGTCCCTGCAGCAAGCCATGTTTCACAAGTTGGCAGGAAAAACGATGGGTGGCAAAACGGGAGGGAACACCTGGACCTGGCTACCCAATCACCTGAGCGATGCGCGTGGCTATACCAGCCCACGCAGCTTTTTAGTCGCCCTGCGCGCCGCCGCCATCGACTCCCGTAAACGGAAATTTATCGGCCCTGAATCCGCGCTTCACACCTCCTCAATCAAGGAAGGAGTTTCCAGCGCTTCAGCGGCCAGGCGCACTGAACTGGAAGAAAACCTTCCGTGGATTGAAGCTATTTTCGAGCCGCTAAAGGGACTGCCGCTACCTTCAATGCGACAAGACGTTGTCAGCCGGTGGCGAAAAGCCAAGACGCTGGATATCCTTTTAAACACAAGTTCATCAGTGCCGTTGCCTGAAAAAATTTCAAAGACTGAGCCTGGCTCTATTCTCCTTGCACTACAGGAGTTGGGTTTATGCCGCATGCTCGACGATGGCCGGGTTGACTTCCCCGACATCGTGCGCGTGAATGCAGGAATGACCCGCAAGGGTGGCGTGCCTGTCCGGCGGTGAAAAGCACTGGCAACCCAATGCTCATAGGGATAGCCGTTCACTCTTCCCCTCAAGCCTTCAAAAACTCCGCCTTCCCGCCCAGCCAGCGCTGGATATGCCGCTGCGCCAGTTCGGGATAGCGGTCCAGCATCAGCGGCGCCACCTCCCGCGCCCAGGCCAGCAGCGGCGCGTCCTGCGCCAGATCAGCAAAGCGCAGCATCGCCGCCCCCGACTGGCGCGCGCCTAAAAACTCGCCCGGCCCGCGAATGTCCAGGTCGCGCCGGGCAATCTCAAAACCGTCGTTCGTCTCCACCATCGCCTTGAGCCGCGCCCGCGCCACCTCGCCCAGCCGGGGCGCGTCGCCGGTGGAGTACAGCAACACGCAGGCCGAGGCCGCCGCGCCGCGCCCGACGCGCCCGCGCAGCTGGTGCAATTGACTCAGGCCAAAGCGCTCGGCGTGCTCAATCACCATCAGCGAAGCATTGGGCACATCGACGCCGACTTCGATCACCGTGGTGCTCACCAGCACGCCCATCACGCCTTCGGTGAACAGCGCCATCACGGCCTTCTTTTCGGCCGGAGCCATGCGCGAATGCAGCAGGCCCACGCCCACGCCGGGCAGGGCCGCGCTCAAGTCTTCGTGCGTCTGGGTGGCGTTGGCCAAGTCCATCGACTCGCTTTCTTCGATCAGCGGGCAGACCCAGTAAATCTGCCGCCCTTCGGCAATCTGCGCCTGGATGCGGGCGACGACTTCATCGCGCCGCGCGTCGTTGACCACTTTCGTCACGACGGGCGTGCGGCCGGGCGGCAGCTCGTCCAGCGTGGACACGTCCAGGTCGGCGTAATAACTCATCGCCAGGGTGCGCGGAATCGGCGTGGCGGTCATCATCAGCAAATGCGGCTCCTGGCTCTCGTGCGCCAGCTTGCTGCTGTCACCCATTTTTCCGCGCAGGGCCAGGCGCTGGGCCACGCCGAAGCGGTGCTGCTCGTCGATGATGGCCAGCGCCAGATTTTTAAATTTGACTTTGGCCTGAATCACCGCGTGCGTGCCAATCACCAGCCCGGCGGCGCCGCTTTCGATCAAGGCCAGCATCTGGCGGCGCTCTTTGGTTTTCTGGCTGCCGGTGAGCCAAGCGGTGGTGATGCCCAGCGGCTCCAGCCAGCTGATTAATTTACTGAAATGCTGCTCGGCCAGGATTTCGGTCGGCGCCATCAGCGCGCACTGCCAGCCCGCGTCGATGCAGCGCGCGGCGGCCAGCGCCGCCACCACGGTTTTGCCCGCGCCGACATCGCCTTGCAGCAGGCGGTGCATGGGCACATTTTTTTTCAGATCGGCCTCGATGTCCTTGCCGACGCGCTGCTGGGCCGCTGTCAGCCGAAAAGGCAGGCGTTCCAATAATTGCTCTTGCAGCGTGCAGTGGGTGCCGCGCATCGCCGGGCCATTTAAAGCCGGGGCGCGCATCGCGGCACGCACTCTTCTCGCCTGCAACTGGGAAAGCTGCTGGGCTAGCAATTCCTCGGCTTTCAGACGCTGCCAGGCCGGATGGCTGTGGTTTTCCAGCGTGGCCAGCGCCACATCGGGCGTCGGGTGGTGCAAAAACTGCAGCGCCTCGCGCAGGCTGAACAAACCCTGCGGCCCGCTGCTCAAAAACGGCGCGGGAATCGTCTCTTCAAGATCAGCGCGCTCCAAGCCGCTGAGCACCGCTTTGCGCAAATACGTTTGCGGCAAGCCGGCGGAGGTCGGATAGACGGGGGTGAGCGCGCCGGGCAGCTCGCCGCCGGCCAGCCGGAAAGCCGGATGCACCATCTCGCGGCCCAGAAAACCGCCGCGCAACTCGCCGCGCACGCGCACCCAAGCGCCGACGCTGAGGGTTTTCTGGTGCGAAGGGTAAAAATTCAAAAAGCGCAGCACGCAGCTGCCCGTGCCGTCATCTACCGTCACCAGGAGCTGGCGCCGCGAGCGGATGAAAATTTCGCTGTGCGTGACCTGGCCTTCAAACTGCACGATCTCGCCCTCGCGCGCCCCGGCCAGCGGCGTGAGGCGGGTTTCGTCCTCGTAGCGCAGCGGCAGGTGCAGCGCCAGGTCGATGTCGCGCTGCAGGCCGAGTTTGTCCAGGGCCTTTTGCGCCGGGGATTTGGGCGGGGCTTTGGCGGGCGCTACGCCTGCCGCGACGGCCTCGGGCGCGGCGTCTGTCAGAGCCGTTTCGGGGGCGGGAGCAGCCGGGTGCGTCATGGGACAATTGTGCCCTCCTATGAAGACGACTTTCAGCCTCAGTGACTTTGATTTCACACTCCCCGACGAATTAATCGCCCAGCATCCCGCCGCCGAGCGCAGCGCCTCGCGCCTGCTCGACGGCCGGGGCGGCGCCATCACGGACCGCCGCTTTGCCGAGCTGCCCGATTTGCTGCTGCCCGGCGATTTGCTGGTGTTCAACGACACGCAAGTGGTCAAGGCGCGGCTGTTCGGCCAAAAGGCCAGCGGCGGCAAGCTGGAACTGCTGATCGAGCGCGTGCTCTCGCCGCAGACGGGCGTAGGTGACGAAGTCGCCGCGCACATGAAAGTCAGCAAAAAACCGCTGCCCGGCGCGGTGCTGCAAATGGACGGCGGCTTTACTGCGACGCTCTTGGGCCGCTGGCCCGAGGCGCACGGGCCGCTGTACCACTTCAAACTCAGCAGCGACCCGTATGCGCTGATGGCGAAATTCGGCCATGTGCCGCTGCCGCCCTACATCACGCACACCGACTCCGCCGACGATGAGCAGCGTTACCAAACCGTGTTCGCGAAAAACCCCGGCGCCGTCGCCGCGCCGACCGCCGCGCTGCACTTTGACGAAGCCATGCTGGCCAAGCTCGAAGCGCGTGGCATTGCCCGCGCCAGCGTCACGCTGCATGTGGGCGCGGGCACCTTCCAGCCGGTCAAAACCGACAATCTGGCCGAGCACCACATGCACTTCGAGCGCTTTGACGTTCCCGCTGCCACGCACACGGCGATTGCCGCCTGCAAGGCACGCGGCGGGCGCGTCGTCGCTGTGGGCACGACGACGGTGCGGGCGCTGGAATCCGCCGCCAAGTTCGGCCCGGATTGCGACGACACCAACATCTTCATCACCCCCGGTTTTCAGTTCCAGGTCGTCGATGTGCTGCTGACCAACTTTCACCTGCCCAAAAGCACCTTGATGATGCTGGTCAGCGCCTTGGCGGGCTACGAGCATGTCATGGCGCTGTACCGGCACGCGATTGCGCAGCGTTACCGTTTTTTCAGCTACGGCGACGCCATGCTGCTGGCGCGCAGCCCGGCGAGCGCCACGCCGCCCGCCCCTTGAACCCATTTGCGAAATTTAAAAATGCTTGAATTTGAAGTCCTCAAAACCGACCCGGCCAGCGTTGACGGCGAGGGCGCCTACCTCGGCTCCTACGCCCGGCGCGGCGAATTAAAACTGAACCACGGCGTGGTGCAAACGCCCATCTTCATGCCCGTCGGCACTTACGGCACCGTCAAGGGCGTCACGCCGCAGTCGCTGCACGACATGAATGCGCAGATCATCCTGGGCAACACTTTTCATTTGTGGATGCGCCCCGGCCTGGACATCGTCAAGCAGTTCGGCGGCCTGCACAAGTTTGAAAGCTGGAACAAGCCGATACTGACCGACAGCGGCGGCTTTCAGGTCTGGTCGCTGGGCGAGATGCGCAAAATTTCCGAAGAAGGCGTGAAATTTGCCTCGCCGGTCAACGGCGACAAGCTGTTTTTAACGCCCGAAATCTCGATGCAGATCCAGACGCTGTTAAACAGCGACATCGTGATGCAATTCGACGAATGCACGCCCTACGACACCAAGGGCCACATCACCACCGAAGGCGAAGCGCGCAGCTCGATGGAACTGAGCCGGCGCTGGGCCAAGCGCTGCGAGGACGAATTCGCCAAGCTGGAAAACCCGAACGCGCTGTTCGGCATCGTGCAGGGCGGCATGTTCGAGAACCTGCGCCAGGAGTCCTTGGAGGCGCTGGTGGAGATGGATTTCCCCGGCTATGCGGTGGGCGGCGTCAGCGTGGGCGAGCCAAAAGAGGAAATGCTGCGCATCATGGCGCACACGCCGCACCGCCTGCCGGAAGATAAACCGCGCTATTTGATGGGCGTGGGCACGCCCGAAGATTTGGTCGAAGGCGTGGCCTCGGGCGTCGATATGTTCGACTGCGTGATGCCCACGCGCAATGCGCGCAACGGCCACATGTTTACCCGCTTTGGCGACCTGAAAATCCGCAACGCGCGTTATAAAAGCGAGGAAGCGCCGGTGGACGCCACCTGCACCTGCTACACCTGCCGCAACTTCAGTCGCGCCTACATGCACCACCTGGACCGCTGCGGCGAGATGCTCGGCCCCATGCTGGCCAGCATCCACAACCTGCATTACTACCTGAACCTGATGCAGGAAGTGCGCGACGCGCTGGACGCGGGCCGCTTTGGCGCCTTCGTGCTGCAGTTCAAAGCCGACCGCCAGCGCGGCGTCTGAGCGGCTCAGCTGCCCACATGCATGGTGAACTGCGCGCCGTTGGACAGGCGGCACTGGCCGGTGCCCATCGTCGCCGAGTTCATCTGGTAGTGGCAGTTGATGTAGCTGCCCCGGTTGCCTGCGCCGTTGGCGATGCCCTCGCGCGATGAGTTGCTGGCCGCACGCGTCGCTTCCCCGGCAAAGCTCTCGCCATTGATGACGGTGCTGAAGGTGCCGCGCCCGTGCAGGTCATTGGTGACGACAGCCCCGACCATGCCATAGGCCGCAGCAGCCTGGTTGGCCGGATACAGCCGCGCCGTGAAGGTCACGCTGGCCGGGGGCGGTGCGACATACACCGCCGACGGCTGCATCGGCTCACGGGGCGGCTGAAGCGGCGCGACATAGCAGCCGCTCAGCGCGCCAGCACCGAGCACAGCGCCCATCAAGGCCAGACGGCGCATCAGGCGCAAACGCTCAAAAATTGACACAGCGGACTTCATACATCACCTCCCGTTACCCAAGAAAATCCTTGTTCGGGCCAGCTTAGTCCTGGCCACCAAAAAGTCGTAAAAAAATCAACCAAGGCTGGTTCTTTCATACGCAAAGTATCTTTTTCCAATACTTCTTCCGGCGGACAGGCTCAGGGCTACTCGCAGCGCTCGGCCTTGGTGCTGCCTGGCGTCCCCGGCTCGGTCACGTTGAAAGTCCAGGTCTTGCGCACCTTGTTGCCGCTCACATCCGCAGCCGTCACATCCACCATGTGGCGGCCGGGCTTGAGATTGGCGCGATAAGTAAAGGCATCTGAAGTGATCTTGCTGCCCGCCGTGACATCGCGACCCGACACCAGGATGTGAACGCTCTTGGGGTTGACGCCGCCTTTGGCCTCAAAAGAGGCGGAAATCGGAATAATGGCGCGTCTGGGCGTGCTCGAACCCTGGAGCGGCTGCATATTCAGAACCATTGGCACCTTGGTAGCAGCTGCCTTGGCATCGCCCGCCTTGACCTTGCCCGGTTTGGCCCTGACAGACTTATCGCCCTGCGACAGGGTTGCGACCATAGTGCTCGTGGACTTGGGTTTGTCCTGCTTGCGCAGGGTGTAAGTGGCCGCATAGACGCCGGGACTGACTTCATTCATTGAAACTTTTTTCGCAATGCCGGGTATCGCGACATCGGCAGTGCCGCCAGGCATACCATTGAGTGAAAAATGCAGCTCGGCCCCCGGCTCCAGCTTGGCAACCGGATCGACGGTAAAGCGGTCAATCCTGAGTTTTTCAGTCTTTACCTTGGTTTTTTCTTTTTCCTTTTCCTTGATCTTTGCCTTGACCGGGTCAGCGAGCGGCACTGGCGCCGTCGCCATGCCGACCGGGAAGATGTAGTTGGCAACGACGTTGCGATTGCCCGCCTGCACGATGGCGCGTATCGGGCTGGTCTGCAAAATTCGATCCTGGCTCAGAATCGTGTAAGTGCCGGTATAGACGCCGCGCGCTGTTTCCTTGAGAATAATGTCGCGGTTGACGCCGTCGATACGGACATGGCTCTTGGCACGCGCCGTCCCTTCGACCGTAAAACCCAGCTCGGCCCCGGCACTCAGCCCATTGTCGGAGCTGACTTTCAAAGAGCGCAGTTCAGGTGCATCCGTCTGAGCCATCACGGCGGTGGGCAAAGCAACCATCGCCGTAGCGACAGGCAGCGACAGAAAGACTGCCGCCATATGGTTGCGTAGGTATGCATTCATGATGGAAACCCCTTGTAATAGCAATTACTCTGTGTAATTTTTTTAACCCTGTAGGGCTTAATGTAGCCGAGCTTGACAAATCCGTAAGCCAGCACAGGCAGCGCTTCTCACCGGGCGCCTAGTGGCGCCGCCGGGAAAAACGCAGCCTTTCAATTTCATAATCAAACCCGGCTCCGATTGAGCCTGCACTGAACGAAATGCCATGCCCGACCCTGAACAAAATAATCCCCGCCGGGCTTATTCAAGCGCCCCCGTCAACCGCCGCACCGCCCCCAGAGCCGCGCCCAGACCGCAGGCGCCGCCGCCCGCCGTCAGGGCGCGCACGCAGCAGGCCCGGCAGCGCGAGGTGCTGGGCGCGCCTCTGAGCGAGCTGCTGGCGCGCAGCGCCTCTAACGGCGTAGCGCGCCCGCACAGCGCGCTTCATCCGGCCGTCATTGGCGCCGCCGTCTGCGCCGTCGCGGCCGTCTGCGCCTTGATGCTGATCCGCTCGGGCACCGGGCTGGCGCTGGCGGGCGCCTTGCTGGCGCTCAGCGGCGCCTGCTGGCTGTGGCAGCGGCGCATCACGCGGGCAGCGCGCCGGGCCTTGAGCCTGCACGCGCCGCCCTCAGCCCGCGCCTCGCCTTTCGACGAGCAGGCGCTGCGCCGGATTGACCAGACGTTTGAGGCCGCCGCTGGCGCCGTCAGCGAGCCGGTCCTGGAGCGCCTGATCGCCCTCAAGGGCGTCGCCGCCCGGATGGCGCTGGCCGTCAATGGCGCCGAGGTGGATGGCGACTTCACCGTTGAACACCGCCTGTACGTGATTGAGGCCATCCGGCGCTACATTCCCGACACGCTCAGCGCCTACCTGCAAGTGCCGCCCACGCAAAGAGCCTTGCCCGGCCCGCAGGCTGGCCCCAGCGCCGACCAGCTTTTATTAACCCAGTTGGCGCTGCTGCAGTCGGAGCTGGAACAGCGCGAGCGGCTGCTGCACGCCGGTTCGGTCGAGCCGCTGCTGCGCCAGCAGCGCTTTTTGCAAGCCAAAGCGGCGGGTGACTGAGCCCAGCCCGCGCCCGGCAGCGCCGCTCAGGCGGGCCGCGTGTCGGCTATGGGCTCGTTGCCGCGCGCCATCAGGTCGGCCTCGTAGCGGTCGCGGATAGTTTTGGCCAGCGTGAAGGTGCTGCTGACCAAAAACAGCCAGCTCACCACCATATAGCCCTTTTGCCAGTCGCTGATAGCCATGCGCCACAGGCCCCAGGCCGTCAGGGACACCGCCGCCGCAAAGGAAATCCACACCATCAAAATCCAGCCACTGGTGTCGATCTGCCCGTCGCGGTTGTCGCGCACCGTCTTGGCCGCCGCAAAGGAGGCGAACAGGCAAAAGAAAAACCCGATGGCCAGAAAAGCCCGGTCCAGCTCCTGGCTGGGCAGGTACATCACCCCCGTGCCGCTGGCCAGCAGGGCCAGCCCGAATGAAATCCAGACCTGGGTGCGCCAGCCTGCGGTATCGCGCTGCATGACATATTTGGTGGCCATTTTTAAAATCTCCTTGGGTTAAATAATCGGGGCTCGTGAGAATCTCTTTGTTCTGCTTTATGCCTTTAACAAGGCCAAAACCCGCGCCTGTAATACTTCCGGTTGGACCTCGGCGGGCGCCAGCGCGGCCCCGGCATTCAGCCCAACCCGGCTGAAAATACCGCGCCGGAACGGCCGCACCATCGCCACGTTCTGCCCGTTAACGCGCTCGATGCGGCTGAAAAACGAGCCCCACAGATTCGTCAGCGCCATCGGCACCACTGGCACGCTCAGGCCGTCGCGGCCCGCGTTGTCGAGGATTTTCATCACGCCGCCCTTGAACGGCTGCAGCTCGCCGTCAAAAGTAATGCCGCCTTCGGGGAAGATGGCCAGCAGGTCGCCATCGCGCAGCACTTGGGCGGCGGCCTCAAAAGCGGCTTCGTAGGCGGCCGGGTCTTCGGCGCGCGGCGCCACTGGAATCGCTTTGGCCAGCCGGAACAGCCAGCCCAGCACCGGCATTTTGAAAATCCGGTGGTCCATCAAAAAGTAAATCGGCCGCGAACTGGCCGCCATCAGCAGCACCGGGTCAATGAAGCTGACGTGGTTGCAGGTCAGCACGGCGGCGCCCTGGGCCGGGATGTTTTCGTCGCCCTGCACCTTGAAGCGGTAAATGCAGCGCGACACCAGCAGCGCCACAAAGCGCAGCAAATACTCGGGCACCAGCATGAAGATGTAAAACGCCACCACCGCGTTGGCCAGCCCGGTGAATAAAAAAATCTGCGGAATGCTGAAATCCGCCTTCAGCAGCGCCCCGGCCAGCACCGCGCTGACGATCATGAACAGCGCGTTCAAAATGTTGTTGGCCGCGATGATGCGGGCGCGGTGCGTGGGCTGGCTGCGCAGCTGGATCAGCGCGTACATCGGCACGCTGTAAAGCCCAGCAAACAGACTCAGCAGCGCCAAGTCTGCCATCACGCGCCAGTGCGCCGACTCGGCCATGAAGCGGCCCACGCCCATCAGATTGGAAGCGGGCAGGCCGCGCGCGGCAAAGTACAGGTCGATGGCAAACACGCTCATGCCGATGGCGCCCAGCGGCACCAGGCCAATCTCCACATGGCGGCGGCTCAGCACCTCGCACAGCAGCGAGCCGGTGGCAATGCCCACCGAAAACACCACCAGCAGCAAGGAGGCCACATGCTCGTCGCCGTGCAGCACTTCCTTGGCAAAGCTGGGAAACTGGCTCAAAAACACCGCGCCAAAAAACCACATCCAGCTGATGCCCAGCATGGAGCGAAACACCGCCACATTGACGCGGGCAAGCTGCAAGTTGCGCCAAGTTTCGGTGAGTGGATTCCAGTTGATGCGCAAGCCCGGATCGGTGGCGGGCGCCTTTGGAATGAACTGCGCCACGGCCCGCCCCGCCAGCGCCAGCGCGACGCAGGAGACGGCGACGTACTGCGCTCCCACGCCGGGCACGGCCACCATCAGCCCGCCGACGATGTTGCCGAGCAAAATCGCGACAAAGGTGCCCATCTCCACCATGCCGTTGCCGCCGGTCAGCTCGCGCTCGCTGAGCGCCTGCGGCAGGTAAGCAAACTTGACCGGACCGAACAGTGTCGAGTGCAGACCCATCAAAAAGGTGCAGGCCAGCAGCAGCGGCACCTGGACATTGACATTGCCGCTGACAAAGCCGGCAGCGGCGATCAGCATGATGACAATTTCCAGATTCTTGACGAAGCGGATCATCCGGGTTTTTTCAAACTTGTCGGTCAGCTGCCCGCTGGTGGCCGAGAACAGCAAAAACGGCAGGATGAAGAGCGCGCCAATCGCCAGCCCGGCCAGCGCGGGCGGCAGCCAGCTCACGCTGAGTTGATACGTCACCATCACCGTGAAGGAAAACTTGAACAGGTTGTCATTGGCCGCGCCGGAAAACTGGGTCCAGAAAAACGGCGCAAAGCGGCGCTGCCGAAGCAGCGCGAACTGGTTCGGATGCGCGTGGGAAGGCGCGGGCGCGGGCGCGGCGGGCGGGATGGCCACTGCGGCGGTATCCGGGCTGGACAGTTCAACACTCATGCGTAACTCCTGGGTTCAAAGGCTTGCTTTAAAAGCTTGCTGGGCCAGCGCTCGGCCCCGGCTGGGGGCCGACCGACTCTGCGAGCAAAAAGGGCAAAGCTGATTTTGCGCTGGATTCAGGGCGTTGTTCAGCCGCCGCCAGCGCCGCCTTGAGCGCCAGCAGCACCGGCCAGGCGGAAAAACTCGCCACCACATGCTTCAAACTGTGGCCGGAAACCAGCTGGCCGGTCAGTTCAAACACCGGCAGATCGGCCAGCTCCAGCCCCTTGGCCAGCGCGTACAGCGCGATCACCAGCGCCCAGCGAATCGGCAGGCCGGACTCGGGCAGCACGGGCCGCAGGCAGGCAGCGACAAGAATAAAGACCATGCCGCCGCCCTGCAGCACGGCCCAGAGCAAAAAATTGCCCGTCACGGCCCAGTGCGCAACAGCGGCCAGCCCCAGCACCAGCACCGCCGCCGCCAGCGCGATACCAGCGCGGCGGCTCACTGCCTGCAGCGCCGCCAGCCCCAGCAGGCCGGCAAAAGCCAGCACCATGCCGCCCCGGTCCCAGGCCAGCCCAGCGTCATCGGGCTGCCAGTGGTAATAAGAAGAAACCCCGGCCGTGACGATCAGCCCGGCAAAGAACAAGGCCGCCAGCCCCGCTTGCGCGCAGTCAAGAGCGCGCAGCCGCAGCGCCCGCGCCAGCGTCCACAAGCCCGCCAAGCCCCAGAGCGCAAACGGCGCATTGCTCAGCACATCGAGCGCATGCGGCAACGGCCCCCAAGCGCGCTGGTCGGCAAAGTCGTGGTAATGGGCGGGTTGCGCCAGCGCCGGGCCAGCCAGCGCCAGCACACCGAGCAGCAAGGCCGCCAGCGCCAGCGCGCCTTCACGGCGCAACACCCGCAGCGGCGTCGGCAGGGAGCGGTAAGGGGGACATTGCATGGCAGGCAGCTCCTGAAAAAATGAAGGGATGGCGGAACTGTGCCCGCCAGCGTCCCCGGCAGCAGCGCGTTTCTATACAGTGGCAGCATTTCAATCCAGAAGTAGCCTGAAACGATACCTATGTGTACCAGCGCCGACCTCGTTGCAATTTTAAAAAAAGAACTCAAAGCGGCCCAGCTGACTTACGCCGATCTGGCGCAGGCGCTGGGCCTGGCCGAGTCCAGCGTCAAGCGCATGCTGGCCAAGGGCGACATGCCGCTGTCGCGCATTGACGCGATCTGCCGCGTGCTCAAGCTCGATTTTGCCGACCTGGCGCGCCAGGTGGCCGACAGCCAGCCGCTGCTGGCCCAGCTGACCGAGGCGCAGGAAAAAGCCGTGGTGGCGGACAAAAAGCTGCTGCTGGCCGCCATCTGCGTGCTCTCGCAGTGGACGCTGGAGCAAATCAGCGCCAGCTACCGCGTCTCGCCCGCCGAGTGCATCGGCTACTTCGCGCAACTCGACCGCATCGGCATCATTGAACTCAAGCCGCTGAATCGCTACCGGCTCAAGCTGGCCAAGACCTTCCGCTGGCGCCCGCACGGGCCGGTGATGGATTATTTTCGGGACAACGCGCTGCTGGACTATTTCTCCGGCGGCTTTGATGGCGCGGGCGAAGGCCTGCTCTTGGTGCATGGCGCGATCAGCCGCAGCCTGGCGCCCTCGTTCATGGAGCGCATGCAGCGCGTGGCCCAGGATTTTGCCCAGCAGCACCAGACCGACCAGAAGCTGGCCGGCAAAGACAAGGAAGGCTACACGCTGCTGCTGGCGATGCGCCGCTGGGAATTTGAGGCTTTTGTGGCGCTACGGCGCTGATGGGCCGAGCAAAGCGGCATTCCACCGCCCACACGCGCCTTAACTGCGAGCCTGGAAGGTGCGTGGAAACGTCACCGGCTGCTCGCGACTCTTGAGCCGGTAACCCATGGGCGCACGCGGCGCACCTGTGGCCTGCAGTCCCGCTTCCTCTAGAAAATCCGGTGCAGCCAAGGCGCGGGTGCGAAACGCGCTCTTGTCCACCGGACGGCCCAGCACGATCTCATAGACCCGCTGCAACTGCGGCAGCGTGAACGGCTCGGTCAGCAGGAACGCAGGCAGGGAGGTGTATTCCACTTTTGAGCGCAGCCGTTCCACAGCCGCAGCAAGGATGAGCCCATGGTCAAACGCCAAGCCATCATCGGTCTGCACTGTGCCAGTTTCATCGACAGGGAACCAGCGCACATCGGCGGCATTGCCCCCCTTGCGCGGCTGCAGACTGACCCAGGGCAGCAGCACAAAATAAGCTTGGGTCACTGACCAGCCACGCGGATCGCGCCCCTGCCCGCCCCAGCCGCCGAGCTGCTCCAGATAGGGGCTTTGCACAGCGGTTTTCTCGCGCAGCTTGCGCAGCGCGCAGGCGCGCAGGTCCACGTCCTGCAGCACATCGACAAAGCCACCCGGCAGCGCCCACCGGCCAGGAAACGGCTCAGTGCTCTGAACCGGGCGCTGCACCAGCAGCACCTGCAGGGCTTCATCGATCAGCGTGAACACGACCATATCCACTGTCACCAGCGGACGGGTGATGTCCTGCACCGAGGCGGCAGGCGCACTACGCGGGGTAGTTTTGTTGGGGGTGCTGCTCATGCACAAATCCTTGCGCGGTGAATTTAAAAGTGTATTATGCGACTTTCAAAGTTGTTCTATACAACATAAACCTTCAAGGAAATGCACCCATGCCTGTCACCACCCTTCTCACCAGCCTGAACCGCCCCTTGCACATCGCCCAGATTTCCGCCGGCCCGGCACTGGGCAGGGTCGGGCTGACGCTGTGCCCCGGAAAACGCCAGGCGGTGTCCGTCTCCGGCATCTGGCAGCGCGACTTGGCTACCGATCTGCAGGCGGTGCAGCACTGGGGCGCGGCCGCCGTGCTGACCTTGATGCCGCAAAGCGAACTGCAGGCCGTGCAGGCCGACGGCATTGGCGCGGCTTGCGAAGCGCTCGGCATGGAGTGGCACCACCTGCCGATTCAGGATGTCGATGTTCCCGACGCCGCTTTTGAAGCCGCCTGGCTGTACGCCGGATTGCGTCTGCGCGAGCACCTGCGCGCCGGGCGCCATGTGCTGCTGCACTGCCGTGGCGGCCTCGGGCGCAGCGGCACCATCGCGGCGCGGCTGCTGGTCGAACTCGGCTGGGAGGCTCAGGCGGCCATCCGCGCCGTGCGCTCGCAGCGCCCCGGCGCGATTGAAACCCGCGCGCAGGAAACGCATGTGCTGCGCACGCAGCCCGCGCCCGCCGATGAAAGCCGCGCCCTGTGCGCGCTGGGCTGCATTCTGGGCGGCGCGCTCGGCGATGCGTTTGGCTACGCCATCGAGTTCGACCGCTGGGACGTCATCAGCCGCCGCCATGGCCCAGGCGGCTTGCGGGAGCCCGTGCTTCGGCACGGCCAGATGGTGGTCAGCGACGACACGCAAATGACGCTATTCACACTCGAAGCCATGACCGTGACACTGCAGGGGCAACTGCCCGCGCTCTACGGCGAAATTCTGGCGCGCCCGCTGCAAGCGGCCTGCCGCCGCGCCTACCTGCGCTGGGGCATGACACAGGGCATTGCCGGTTCAGCGCAGGACAGTGACGAAGGCGCCCTGCACCTGAGCCCGGCCCTGCGCCAGCTGCGCGCGCCCGGCAACACCTGCCTGTCGGCCGTGCGCGCCGGTGCCAGCGGCACCCCGACGCATCCAGCAAACGACTCCAAAGGGTGCGGCGCCGTGATGCGCACTGCGCCCCTGGGCCTGATCGAAGGCGTGAGCCCGACGCTGGCTATGGCGCTGGGCGATGCGGCCGGCGCGCTCACCCATGGCCATCTCGACGGCTGGCTGCCCGGCGGCGCGCTCAGCGCCATGATGCGGCTGATCGCCCAAGGTGAAAACCTGCGCCCGGCGGCAGAGCAAACCCTGCGCCTGCTGGCCGAGCACCCGCACCCCAGACGCGGCGCCGTCATGGCCTCCGGCACGGTTGCCCTCCTCCATGCAGCGCTGGCGCTGCTCGATGAGGAGACGCCCGCCCGCGCGGACATTTTCAAGCGCCTGGGCGAAGGCTGGACCGGCGACGAAGCGCTGGCCATCGGCGTGTACGCGGCCTGCGCGGCGCGCAGTTTCAAAGACGCGATCCGTCTGGCCGCCAACCACGATGGCGACAGCGATTCCACCGCTTCGATTGCCGGACAGCTCTACGGCGCGCGCCACGGCGTCATGGCCGTGCCGCATGCTTGGGTTCGGCGGCTGGATGTGCTGAAAGACGCGCTGGAAGTAACACAGCGGTTTGTGGATGCGCAGGAAATGGCACAGTCACTGCCACACAATTTGGCAACCCATCAACAAGGAAAATAAATGGCTTTCTTCACATTCAAACAAGGCGCCATCGACAAGGCCGAACTTCTACCTGTCCAGGATTTCGCCAATGCCAACATCAAGGAAAGCGTATTGCGCGATTTGCTGGTGCGGCATCTGGACAAGCTCGAATCAGAGCAGCAACTCATGGTGCTTGCCTGCGAATACTCGAACTGGTCCGATGCCAAGCGGTCTATCGACGTGCTGGCGCTGGACAAAGGCAAGAATCTGGTGGTGGTGGAAATCAAACGCACCAAGGACGGCGGCCACGCCGAACTCCAGGCGCTGCGCTACGCCGCCATGCTCTCGACGCACACCTTCAAGGATACGGTGAACGCTCTGCACACGCACCGGCAAAAGACAGACCTTCACGCCACACGCGACCAGGCACTGGCCGAGTTAATGAGCTTTCTCGAAGCAACCGACGAGGGCCAGGTGGTCATCAGCAGCATGCCGCGCATCATGCTGGTCTCGCAGGGATTCAGCTCTGAAATCACCACCACGGTCTTGTGGCTTATCGAACACACGGAGATCGACATTTCCTGCCACACGGTGGCGCTCTACAAATACGGCGATGAATTTGCCTTGCACTTCGATCTGCTATTGCCGTTGCCGCAACAGTCGGAATATCTCGTCAAAGTCCGGGACAAAAACATTGAAGAGGTCAAGCAGGCAGAAGCCGTGCAGCGACGGCAACGCGCTTGCGACGTGCTGGAAGCCTCTGGTCAACTTCAACCGGGTGACACATTGCGACTGGTGAAACTGCCGCGTCCGCAAATGGTCATCACGGATGAAACACAAAGAAAGGCGACCTATGTCGGCGGTGGTCGAGCACTTTGGGCATTTGACCAAAAAGAATACTCACTGAGCCCGCTCACCTTGAAGCTGTGCGGTCTGCATGGCATGTCACCGCCCAGTGGCACCATCCAGGGAACGGCTCATTGGGGCAAGGCAGGCGGCGATGTTTCGCTGGCACAGGCAGCAATTGCTGGCGATCAAAAGAGCGCTCCATTAGGTTTCTGAGTGACGGCAGCGGCACCGCTTGAAGCGCAGAAAACTGAGACTGTCCATCGCTAATCTGGCAGCACGGCTTGATCCATCACTCAAACATCCTCTCAGTCGGCCGAGGTGAACACCGTCAGCACGCCGGTGTAGCCGTACAAATGGTTGCGGGCGATCTCGCCGCCGGCAAAAAAGCCCACCAGCGGCACATCGCCCAGGGCACGCCGCACGATCTGCAGCTCGGCGCTGGGGCCGCCAAAGTGCGGCCCGCCGCGCCCGGCGCAGCTGATGTAAACGGCCCCGGCAATGCGCCGGGCCGGGTGCGGCGCGGCCTGCGCGTCGGGCGCATTCAGGGCGCTGGCCACTTCCAGGGTCAATTCTTCGGGCTCCAGCGCTTCGCGGATTTCAGCGCAGATGCGAATCAAATCGGCGCGCGCGGCCTGGGCATTGCGCTCGCAAAAAACCAGCTTCATCCCGACGCTGGGCAGGTCGGCAATGGCAATGCCCCGGCGCACCGGGTCCAGCCCGATCAGGTGGCGCACCACCACCTCGGCGCCGAACTGGCCGGTGCGCCGGGCCGCAAGCGGGGCGTCATGGCGCTGCGGCGCGGGCTGGCTCAGGCCGACCAGCACCGTGCTCAGGCTGCGCGGGGCCTTGCGCGGCGCCTCCAGCCCGATACCCAGATCGGCCAGCATGACATCGAGCGCGGGCTTGCCGTCCAGGGCGGTGACCACATGGCCCTCGCAGGCGGTAATTTCGTGATGGGCCGAGACCGGCTGGCAGCCCTGGGTGACGCGCGACATCAGCCCCATCTGGCCCGAAGGATCGCGGGCAAAGGCCACGCCGCTCAGGCCGCCGCGAAACACGCCGCCGGCCGCGCCCTGCCCCTTGACATTGCCGTGGCCGCTGAGCGAAAACTGCACGCTGCCCGCGCGGCTGGAGGCCAGGCCGCCGAACAGGTAGCCGCTGTGGGTGCAGCCGGCCATCTCGTCGATCAGCCCGGCCACATCCGGCGTGGCCGCGTCCGCATGGACCAGCGCGGTGTGCCCCTTGAACCGGCTGCTGCGCGCCAGCAGCAGCGGCGAGACGCCGGAAAACACCCGGTAATGGTCGTGCGGCAGCTCGCACAGCATCACCACCAGCGCCGACTCATCAAAATACTCGACATTGTTCGACGCCACGCCCACGCCCACCGTGCCGCTCCAGTCGGTGATCTCGGGCAGCTCGGCGCTCAGGTGATCGAGGATGTCCTGGGCGTGGGCGGCGTAATGGTCGGTGATGTAGAGCAGCGCCAGCGTCGGCGCGCTGGCGTAATCGGGCAGGGCCAGGCGGCTGCGCAGCTGCGCCAGCACCAAGTCGGCAGCGACGCGCCACTGCGCATGGGCGGCGTGAGCGTAGGGAAAAAGCTTCATGGAAAACATCCAAGTCGGGCCGAAACCCTTGAAATTCCGACTGTGGCACACCAGCGCCAACCCTGCCGCTGTCAGGGGCGGCGCCGCCGCAGCGGCGCGCAGGACAGGGGAGCCTTCACAAACGCAAGCTCAGCGGGTAGTCTTTTTGGCGCTGGTGGCTGCGCTCTTGCGCACCGGAGCCTTGGCGCTGGTTTTGGCGGCGGTGGTTTTAGACGCAGGCGCTTTCGCAGCAGCTTTGGGCGCAGCAGCCTTTGATGCGGCGCGTACAGCGGTTCTGGCCGCCGCTGGCGCGGGCATGCTGCTCTTGAGCACCGTGCCCATCGCGGCCTGCCCGCTGCTCATGCTTTTGCTGGCAGTTTCAGCGATGCCCTTGGCCATGTCGGCGGCAGTTTTGACGGCCTCCTGGGCAATCGCCGTGGTGGCGTTGAGCGCCGTCTTGCTCGCCACTTCCTTCATCGCCTCGGTGGCAATGGTCTGGAACTGCTGGGTCAGCGCGCCCCACCACTGCATCGGATCGACCATGCCGTTGGCCGCCGCAGAAGGCTGTTCAGACTCGTCGGACTGCGCGCTGGCAGCGGCGGTTTTGGCGCCGGACCCGGCCTCGGACTTGGCCTCAGCCTTGGCCGCCTGAAACGCCGAGGGCGGAATTTCCAGCCCCGCAAAACTCTTGCTCAGGCTGGCCACGCCCTCTTTCATGCTGGCCAGGCTCTCGCCGGTCTTAATGGTGAAGGCGTTGGCCATATCGGCCATGTTGAAATTCATGCCCTTCAGCGTGGCCAGGGTCATTTTTTGCACTTCCAGCGCCTGGATGGTGGCCTTGAGCGCCGTGGCATTCTGGTCCAGCCAGAACTGAACCGCCTTGAGCTCCTGCACGCGCTTGTCCAGCTCTTCGAGGCTGAGCGTGGGGGCAATCCAGTTTCCGAGATTGGGCAACTGCGGGCTGGCCTGCGGCTGGGCTCCGGCGGCCTGCTTGGTCAGGTTTTGCAGAAAATCAAAACCGGGCACCAATTTGCCGAAATCGGGAAAGGAAGGAATTGCTTGATTCATGGAGGTCTCCTGGTTGATGGACTGTCGCGGTCTGCGGGGCAGGGGCTTTAAGCGCCGGGTCGATGTGCCCAAACCTGCCTGCACGTCTTGCATTGTGCAACGCCTGAGCGGCGCGTCAACCGATTTTCACCCGCCCTTTCAGCCTGTAGGCACACTCGCAGCCTGCTAAGCTCGAAGCATGAAGACCACGGCGTCTGCGTCTAACTCCCCTCATCCGTTTTGCGCGCCTGCGGCGGCCTGCCCACGGACGGCTCCCCCCTGGCGCATCCTGGCGCTACTGGCCGCGCTGGTGCTGCTGGCCCATGCGCTGGCTCTGGGCACAGCGCCCATAAATTTTGGGCCGACGCCAGCGCCCGCCGCCCAAACGGTGCCGGTGATGCTCACCCGCAGCCTGAGCCTGCCGCCACCGGCCGCCCCCCCCCTCCAGGCAAAGCCAGCCACGCCAGCGCCAGCGGCCGCCCGGTCGCCCGCCCAGGCCGCCCAGGCCGCCGCCAATCCACCCCCGGCAAAACCGCTGGCCGCCGCGCAGAAAGCGCCAGCGCCCGCACAGGAAGCTGCGGCAGTTCCGGCAACTGCGGCGCCCGAAGTGGCCGACGACGGGCCGCCGCAGTCCTCCGCCGACCAGTTCTCCGCACTGGCGCAGGGTAGCGGCCCGGAAGAAGCGCCGCTGCCGCAGACCCCGTCCCAGACACAGCCCGCCAGCAGCGCTGCTGCCAGCACGCCGCCCGCCGCGCCGCCCGATCAACCCGACCAGCACCCGGTCGGCGCCATCACCCTGCCCGCCAGCGAAGACATGGGCTACGAGGTCACCGGCAATGTCAAGGGGTTGAGCTACCACGCCAAGGGCGAATTGCACTGGCGTCACAACGCCAGCAGCTATCAAATCCAGATGACGGTCAGCACCTTGTTTTTGGGCTCGCGCGGCATGAGCAGCCAGGGCCAGTTAGGCGCCGAAGGCCTGGCACCGACCCGCTTTCTGGACCAGGCCAGAAGCGAAGTGGCAGCCCATTTCGAGTCTGACAAAGGCCAGATCAGCTTTAGCGCCAACACGCCGTCCGTGCCCTGGGTCAAAGGCGTGCAAGACCGCGCCAGTGTGCTGATTCAACTCGGCGCCATGCTGGCGGGCAACGCGGCGGCGTTTCCCGTCGGCAGCAGCATCTCGGTGTACACCGTCGGACCACGCGATGCGGACACCTGGACCTTCCTGGTGGAAGGCGGTGAAATCCTCAACCTGCCGTTTGGGCCACTGGCCACGATCAAACTGTCGCGCCAGCTGCGCCATGAGCACGATAAAAAACTCGAAGTCTGGTATGCGCCCTCGCTGGGCTACCTGCCGGTTCGCAACAAACTCAGCGAAGACAATGGCGACTTTGTCGATCAGCAGCTCAGCACCCTGAGCAGACCTTGAGGCAACACCGCCTCTTGAAGTTGGCATCAACGTTGCTATCTACTCGGAAAGGGGAAATCCATGCAACTACTTTACGACTCAGACTCTTTTGTGGTGGTGCAGATTCATGCCAATGCGCCTGAAGCCTCCGCCCCCGTTTCCGCCCGGCCCGAGCTGGCCCGCCACGGCTTTGAAATCGTGGACAAGCGCTCCGGCAAGGAGGTCTATCTGGACGGCTCGTGGGCCGAGCTGTTCCAGCAGCGCCTGAGCGCCTGGGCCAAAAACACCCCGACGCAGGAAGAAGTCGAAGACACGCTGGAAGGCTACAGCGGCTTGGCGACCACGCCCATCTCGCTGCACTGAAAGCGGCGCAGTTTCGGGGCGACAGGCGGCGCTACCTGCGACAATCCAGCCCCTATGAATCACGCCTACGTTTTGACCCTCTCGTGCCCCGACCGCCGGGGCATTGTGCATGCCGTTTCCGGCTTCCTGTTCGAGCAGGGCGGCAACATTGAAGAGGCCGCGCAGTACAACGATCCCGGCACCGGCCTGTTCTTCATGCGCGTGCAGTTTGCCTGCTGCCAGCTCACGCACGATGACCTCTCAAGCCGCCTCAAAGCCTTTGCTGAGCCCTACCAGATGACCTGGAAGCTGCACGACACCACGCAGCCCATGCCCACCGTCATCCTCGTCAGCAAGGAAGGCCACTGCCTGAACGACCTGCTGTTTCGCTGCAAATCGGGCCTGCTGCCGCTGGAGGTGCGCGCCATCATCTCGAACCACCGCGACTTTTACCAGTTAGCGGCCAGCTACAACATCCCGTTTCACCACCTGCCGGTGACCGCCGTGACCAAGGCGCAGGTCGAAGCGCGCCAGCTCGAAATCATCGAAGCCGAAGGCGCCGAATTAGTCGTGCTGGCGCGTTACATGCAGATCCTGTCGAACGAGCTGTGCGGCAAGCTGGCCGGCCGGGCCATCAACATCCACCATTCATTTTTGCCCAGCTTCAAGGGCGCGCGGCCTTACTTCCAGGCGCACGACCGGGGCGTCAAACTGATAGGCGCGACCGCCCATTACGTCACCGCCGACCTCGACGAAGGCCCGATCATCGAGCAGGACGTGGCGCGCGCCGACCACAGCAAGACCGTCGAAGACCTGACCGCGATGGGCCGCGACACCGAAAGCCAGGTGCTGGCCCGGGCGGTGAAATGGCACAGCGAGCACCGCGTGCTGCTCAACGGCCACAAGACCGTGATTTTCAAATAAAGGCCCGCCATGAACGCTGCCGAGCCCCCTGCTGGCGCCAATTCCACCGCCCGGTTGACCCGCAACAACGCCTCGGCCGAAAAAAGCAGCGCCCTGCCCGGCGCGGCGGCCAAGCGCATTCCGCCCATCCAGTGCCTGCTGACTTTTGAGGCGCTGGCGCGCCTGCGCAGCGTCACCCAGTCGGCCGAGGAGTTATGCGTCACGCCCAGCGCCGTCAGCCACCGCGTCAAGCAGCTGGAGCAGATCATTGGCACCAAGCTGTTTGGCCGCGCCGATTTTTCGCTGACCACCGAGGGCAGCGAGTACCTGGCCCATGTGCGCGAAGGGCTGGCCACGCTGCAAAAGTTTCCCGGCACGGCCGGGCAAAGCGCCACGCCCGGCAAGCGCAAGCTGCGCCTGGCGGTCACGCCGACCTTTGCCCGCTCGATGCTGATTCCGCGCCTGCGCCAGTTCACCGACGCCTACCCCGAGATCGACTTGACGCTGCAAGTGTCGATTCCGCTGCTCGACGTGGTGGCCGAAGACTCCGATTTGATCGTGCGCTTTGGCACCGGGCGCTACGCCGATCTGGAGCATGTCTGCATCCTCAATGACGCCGTCACGCCGCTGGCTTCGCCCAGCTTTGTGCGCGAGCACGGGCCATTCGACACGCCCGAAGACCTGGAAAGCGAAAACCTGCTGCGCTCGCCGCTGGAGCCGTGGCGCACCTGGTTTGCCGCCAGCGGGCTGGACTGGCCCGAACCGACGGAAGGCTCGCAGTTCAACGATGTCGGCCTGATGTGCGACGCCGCCGCCGCTGGCATGGGCGTGGCCCTGGTGCGCCTGAAACTGGCCGCGCCCTGGCTGGAAAACGGCTCGCTGGTGCGACTGGGCACCAGCGAGGTGTTCACCCGCAACATTGCCAGCCCGCACGCCCATTACCTGTGCTGGCGCACCGGCACGATGGACCGCTGGGAATGCGCCGCCTTTGCCGACTGGCTGCGCAAGAGCCTGGTTTGACGCTATAAAAATAGAATTTAGGGAACAGGAAAAAACATGAAACTCTTCACTGCGCTGGGATTTCACTGAAGCAGGTCGGCTGTGCCAGCCGTCATGCCAACGCACTCCGTCGAACGGGTTGCCTTCCGCTTCCACCAGATGCTGCTCGATGGCGTGACCATAGGCGGACGGCAAATTTCCGATCAGGAACAAGTTCTCAATCTGGCTAAAAGCTCCAAACACCTTTTGGCACTGGTCAAAGCGGGCCAGTTTTCCCTCGACAAAGCCACTTTTACCGATCTGCACAGCCTCGTCGCCCGCAATGAAGCCCTGGAGTGGGGACATTTTCGCGGTGAGGGCCAAGAAACAAACTACACGCCTGACGTTGGGCTGGGCGAACACGGGCGACACACTCCGCTGGCAACGGTGGCTGGCGCCCCGGAGTTGAACCGTGTCTTTGCAAGCGGTTTGCAAGCACTTTAAAGCGAGGTGCCGCAACCCTTCGAGAAGGCCGCCGCCTTTTTTTCTGTTTGGCGCTTTGCAGCTGTTTTTTTTTGACGGCAACAAGCGCACTTCCCGTTTCATGATGAACGGCATACTGATGTCCGCCGGCATTGATGCCATCAGCGTTTCTGCGGCCAAGGCACAGGCATTCAACGAGAACATGGTCCGGTTTTACCTGGCCAAAGACGCCACTGTCGCCATGCACCACTCCAGCGTGCGTACCCGGCATTTCACGCTTCCCTTTAAAAATCTTCACCCCGGCCCCGGCGGCTTGAACTACAGTTTGCGTTCCCCCCACTGAAGCCCCGCCTATGAACGCCCCAGCCGCCCCGCAACAACTCTCATCCCTTGAACGCGCCGGGCGCCAGCGCCAAGTCGTGCGCGCCCTGCAAGCCGTGCTACCCGCCCACGCGCTGCTTTACACCGCCGAAGACACGACGCCCTACGAATGCGACGGCCTGACCGCCTACCGCGAGCGAGCGCTGGCCGTCGCGCTGCCCGAAACCTATGCCCAAGTGCAGGCCGTTTTAAAAACCTGCCACGCGCTCGATGTGCCGGTGGTGGCGCGCGGGGCGGGCACCGGCCTGTCGGGCGGGGCCATGCCGCACAAGCTGGGCGTGACGCTGTCGCTGGCCAAGTTCAACAAAATCCTCAGGCTTGACCGCGCCAGCCGCACCGCCGTGGTTCAGGGCGGCGTGCGCAACCTGGCGATTTCCGAAGCGGCTTCGCCTTACGGCCTGTACTACGCGCCCGACCCGTCCAGCCAAATTGCCTGCACCATCGGCGGCAACGTCGCCGAAAACTCGGGCGGCGTGCATTGCCTCAAATACGGCCTGACGGTGCATAACGTGCTGAAAGTCAAAGGCTTCACCATTGAAGGCGACGAGATCGAGTTCGGCGGCGACGCGCTGGACGCGCCCGGCTACGACCTGCTCGCCGTGCTCGTCGGCAGCGAAGGCATGCTGGCCGTGACCACCGAAGTCACCGTCAAGCTGATCCCCAAGCCGCAGCTGGCGCGCTGCATCATGGCCAGCTTTGACGACCTGCGCAAGGCGGGCGACGCGGTGGCGGGGGTGATTGCGGCGGGCATCATCCCGGCCGGATTGGAAATGATGGACAAGCCGATGACGGCGGCGGTCGAAGACTTCGTTCACGCCGGCTACGACCTGAGCGCGGCGGCGATTTTGCTCTGCGAGAGCGACGGCACGCCCGAAGAAGTCGAGGAAGAAATCGGCCGCATGAGCGCGGTGCTGGCGCGCCACGGCGCGACGGCCATTGCCGTGAGCCAGAACGAGGCCGAGCGGCTGCGCTTTTGGAGCGGACGAAAAAACGCTTTTCCGGCCTCGGGGCGCATCAGCCCGGACTACATGTGCATGGATTCCACCATTCCGCGCAAGCGCCTGGCCGACATCCTGCTGGCCATTGCCGAGATGGAAATCAAATACGGCCTGCGCTGCGCCAACGTCTTTCACGCGGGCGACGGCAATTTACATCCGCTCATCATGTTCGACGCGAACGACGCGGACCAGCTGCACCGCTGCGAGCTGTTCGGCGCGGACATTCTGGAAACCAGCGTGGCGATGGGCGGCACCATCACCGGCGAGCACGGCGTCGGCGTGGAAAAGCTCAACTCGATGTGCGTGCAGTTCTCGGCGGCAGAAAACGAGCAGATGTTCGGTCTGAAGCGCGCTTTTGACGCCAAGGGGCTGCTCAACCCCGGCAAGGTGATTCCGACGCTGCACCGCTGCGCCGAGTACGGAAAAATGCTGGTGCGCGGCGGCAAGATCGCGCACCCCGACCTGCCGCGCTTTTAAAAGGAATTTTTTTCATGAGCGGATTGCACGGGCTGGCCTGGCTGCTGGTATTTCAATCGGTGGGCGAGTTGCTGGCGCGCGGCCTGCATCTGCCGCTGCCCGGCCCGGTCATCGGCATGATGTTGCTGATGGGCGGGCTGCGCTGGCGCGTGGTGCGCGAGCCGGTTTCGATCTGCGCGGGCTTTTTGCTGTCGCACCTTTCGTTACTCTTTGTGCCGGTGGGCGTGGGCGTGATGACGCATCTTTCGCTGGTCAGCCAGTACGGCTTGCGCATGCTGGCGGTGCTGGTGCTGTCCACGCTGGCCGGTCTGGGCGTGACGGCGCTGACGCTGTACGGGCTGCGCGAGCGCCCCGATGCCGCCGCGTCCGGCCAGCCGCCGCAAGACAAGGCGCCCGATGCCTAAATTTGTCGAACTCTGGATTTACCTCTCGGCCACGCCGCTGTTTGGCTTGAGCGCCACGCTGGTGGTGTATCTGACGGCGCAGGCGGTCTATGCGCGCAGCGGCTACGCGTCCTGGGCCAATCCAGTGCTTTTGTCGGTGCTGACGCTGGCCTGCACGCTGCTGGCGACGGGCGTGTCGTATCCGACTTATTTTGCCGGCGCGCAGTTCATCCACTTTCTGCTCGGGCCTGCCGTGGTGGCATTGGGCTGGCCGCTGTGGCTGCGCCGCGCCGAGCTGCGCCAGCGCTGGGGCCGCTTGCTGGTCGCGGCGCTGGCGGGCGGCAGCGTGGCCTCGGCCAGCGCGCTGGCGCTGGGCTGGCTGCTGGGCTTGCCGCAGGAGGTGATTTTGTCGCTGGCGCCCAAATCCGTCACCGCGCCGGTGGCGATGGGCATTGCCGAGCAGATCGGCGGCATTCCGGCGCTGGCGGCGGTGTTTGCGGCGATTACCGGCCTGATTGGCGCGCTCTGCGCCCCATACCTGTTTGCACTGTTGCGCATTCCGGAAGACGCCGACGGCTGGACGGCCAAGGGCTTTGCGCTGGGCACGGCCGCCCACGGCATCGGCGCGGCCAGCGCGATGCAGGCCAACGCCGACGCAGGCGCTTACGCCGGGCTGGCGCTGGGGCTGCAGGTGGTGCTGGCGTCGTTGCTGCTGCCGCTGGCGTTCAGGGTGTTTTAGGGCCGGGGTTTCTGGAGAGCTTCAGGCGGCGGCCTGCGCGCCTGATTTATCCAGCAAGGCGGGTTGATGAGTTGCCCCCGGCGCGGTCAGCGTGATGTCACCTGAAATCTGGCCGCCGTCTTCGACCACCAGCTTGCCGTAGCGTATCGTGCCCATCACCTTGCCGGTGGCGTAAATCATCAGCTTCTGGCGCACCGTCAGGCTGCCGTCAAACTCGCCCCGGATTTCCGCCTGCTCGACTTCGGCCACACCCTTGAAGGCGCCCTGCTCGGTGATCTGGATGACGCGTGAATTCATCGTCGCCTCGACCAGGCCTTCGACCATCAGGGTGTCGCAGTCGGTGATCTCCACGCCCTTGAGCTTGATGTTGGGGCCAACCATCAGTTTGCTGCCGCCTTCCTTGATGGTGCTGCTGAAGGCTGCCGCGTCACCGGCAGACTTGAGCGAGCTTGGACTGGACGGACCGGAACCACCGTAACTGTTCACTGCAGCGGGACGGGCAACTGCCTGGGCCTCGTCTCGTTTGCCAAAAAACGGTGTCGCCATGTTTATTTCCCTTGAAAAATGTCGGATGGTACGTCGCCACCCGTTTAAAAGATAAGCACCAATGCAAGAGAGGTAACGAAATTAACTGAGCTTGCGCGCGCTGCCAACTTCAGCCGTTCAGGCCGCTGGCCGTGCCCCTTCCCCCTCCCCGAGCGTGCTCCATCGGGACGATGGCCCCTCGGCCTGGCGGCTTTCGGGCGCGCCGAGATCAAACACGAACACGACCTCCCCGCCAAAGCGCCCGACACCCAGGGCCCGCATCAGCACCAGCTCCTTTTCTGGCGTGTCCAGCCGCAAAAAGCAAATCGCCTGCCGCGTTCCCTCGTGGACGGAAGTCAGCACATCGAGCCGGGTGACTTCGCCGAATTTTTCGCACAGCCTGTGCAACTCGGGCTTGAGGGTGGCGACATCAGGGCAGTTCTGGAGCCTGTCAAGTGGGTTCATGGGGGATTTCCTCTGTTGAGTGGCAGCTGTTTTTTGGGACGGCACTTCGGGAGTGCTCTGCTGGCCATAAGGTATTTCGGCCCCTTGGTTACCTCCGTTGATGTACGGCAATTCAAGCAGCGTTGAAGAAAACACCCTCTTCCAGCGCAAAAACCGGCTCCTAAAGCGCTGGCGGTTCCGCCCCCGACTGCCGAAAAATACAGCCCAGTTGATATGGCACAACAGCAGGCAGATGGGCCCCGCGCGCCTGCCGTGCAGGGCTTATAGACTGTGCCCGTGCAAGCGCGCCGCGCGCCACAACCGCGCACGCAGTGGCCGGGAGCGGCGATTGACTTTTTTTACTTCATGCAACGATTTTTTTGAAGCAAAACGATCCCATGAGAAGAAAAAACCTGCTATTTTTCGGCTCCCGCCCCGGCCCAGGCAGGCCCGTCGGCAACCATTCATGTAACGGAGACCAGCATGATTGACGCCCGGTTACAGGTGCTGAAAAACCCTCTGCCATCGGCCGCCGCCAGCGCAGCCGTGGGCGGCCCGATGCCTGGCGCCGCACAGCTGCAGGCCAGCCTGCTGGCCATGACCGAGCACACGGCGCGCATCGGTAGCTGGAGCCTGACGCTGGCGCAGCAGCAGCTCCAGTATTCGCGCCAATGCGCCGCCATTCTGGAGTTGGCGCCGGGCGCGCCACTCACGCTCAAGGCGCTGATGGCGCGCTTCACGCCCGAAGGGGCCGAGCGCCTGAGCGCGCGGCTGCAGGCCTGCAGCCGGGACGCAGCGCCTTTTGACGAGGAAATGCAACTGCTCGCCCCAGCCGGGGGCGGCCGCTGGGTCCGCGCCGTGGGCCAAGCCGTGCGCAGCGAGGGCGGCCAGATCACCGGCCTGCAAGGCGTGCTGCAGGACATTTCAGCGCAAAAGCAGGCCCAAAGCGAGACCCTGCGCCTGGCCGTGCGCCTGAGCACCACGCTGGCCAGCATCACCGAGGCCTTTGTCACGCTGGACCGCCAGTGCGCCTTCACCTACCTGAACCCGGAAAGCGAGCGCCTGCTGCAGCGCCCGGCGGGCGAACTGCTGGGCAAAAAAGTCTGGAAGGATGCCAGCCACGGCGTCGGCCAGCGCCTCAAGCAGCAGCTGGAAAATGCCCTGGCCACTGACCGCCGCACGGAGTTTGAGGATTTTTACCCCCACCTGGGCCGCTGGCTCGAAGTGCGCGCTTACCCGTTTGCTGAAGGCCTGGCGGTGTACTTTCGCGATGTCACCAGGCGGCGCAAGGCGCAGGAGCAGCAGATGCTGCTGGAGACCTGCGTGTCCCGGCTCAACGACATCGTGCTGGTTGCCGAAGTCCGCAGCGCCTGCGCCAGCGTGCCGCACATCGTGTTTGTCAATCACGCCTTTGAACACCACACCGGCTACAAGCGCCACGAGGTGCTCGGCCAGACGCCACAGCTGCTGTTCAACCCCGGCACTGCGCCCGGCGAGCTCGAACAGATGGCCGCCACGCTGCAGCACAAGCGCCATATTCACCGCGAGCTGCTGATTTACCGAAAAAATGCCAGCAGCTTCTGGCTGGAGCTGGAGATCATCCGCGTGCTGGCGCCCACCGGCGAGCTGACCCACTGGGTCGCCGTGGGGCGCGACATCACCCAGCGCAAGAGCGCCGCCGACGCCATCCACCACATGGCTTTTTACGACGCACTCACGTCGCTGCCGAACCGCCTGCTGCTGCTCCAGCGGCTCGAACACCTGCTGGCCCAGAACGCCCAGACCCACTCTCAGGGCGCGCTGATGTTCATCGACGTGGACAAGCTCAAGGTGCTCAACGACACGCTGGGCCACGCGCATGGCGACCGGCTGCTGCAGCAAGTGGCCATTCGCCTGAGCGGCTGCGTACACAAAACCGACACCGTGGCGCGCCTGGGCGGCGACGAGTTCGTCATCATGCTCAAGAATCTCGGCGACGACCCCGCCGCCGCCGCCCGCAAGGCGCGCAGCCTGGCCGACAAGGTGCTCATGCAGCTGCGCGAGCCCTTCGATCTGATTGGTCACCAGCACTACACCACCTCCAGCATTGGCGTGACCTTGCTCAATGGCCAGCAGGACAGCGTGGGCGATGTGCTCAAGCAGGCCGATCTGGCGATGTACCAGGCCAAGGCCAGCGGGCGCAACGCCGTGTGCTTTTTTGAC
>JBBRWN010000027.1:0-34259 GCA_038249155.1 Burkholderiales bacterium
AGCCAGTCCTGCAGCGACGGGGGCAGCAGGTAAACGCTTTGGCGGTCAACGGCGATGAAGCGGCTCATGCGGTGGCAATGCAAGGGTGGGGTTGGGCAAGATTATCTCGGATTGGCGGGGTAAGCCCGACAGGCTGCTAGAGTTGATAGAAATTCGCGTCAAGCACGCCCCGTCAAGACCGACAAGGATGACGCGGACACCCTGACGGATTCAATTCCCGGCCTGAAGCGGCGCCCAGCTTACAAGTATTAACGCATGCCCCAGCGCGAACAGGTGCGCGCTATGCGCCGCTTGGCCAGATCATGCCACCACGCGCAGCCCAAAGAGCGCCAGCAACAGAGTTTATCCCGCCATTTCGTTTGCTTCAAAATCACAAGCATTTTAGTTTTATAGAGTATCACAGAGTTTCATTAAGTAATTTATTCTGCTTAAACGACTTCTTTCCCGGCTGCTTCAGGGATTTTCCCGGGGACATGCAAAGCAATTGCAATAATACTTACACAGTATTTCTGATTTATAAAAAATAAAACACCTGCAACGCTACAAGTGTGATTGCTGTTAATTTCTTAATCAGGACCCTTCAGCCTTAAATATCGCCCCAAGAATTATGGTGACTCAGAAAAAGTAAGCCGCGTAACGACAGTTTATTAACTCATCAGAGCGCCAAAAATCCCCCGAATTAAACAGTAATATTTACTCATCGTGCGGGATGTGAGGAATTAAAAATTACCGGCCGCATACGCTGTTAAATCAATTTTTGCCGGACTTGGGAGGTCGTCATTAATGAGCTATTCAGTAAATAACGGCTCCGGCGCTGCGCCCCCGGCCTGTGCGTCTTCATTATGGTGTTTTATCTATACACGGCTGCGCCTGCAAGGTTTTCCGGCTTGCCGCCCTCTTTATACGCGCCTGCAGGCGCACTGGCCGGTTGCGGCGCTGGCCGCGCTCTGGCTGAGCGGCTGCGCAATGGCGCCCGGCTTGTCGATTGGCCGGGGCTTGCCAAAGACCGACACGGCTTTCATGGCGGCCCGTGGCGACGCGGCCTCCAGCGCGGTGCCGCCCGGCGCCCTGCTCAGCATCACGCCCGAACTGATCGCCCGCCAGCGCGCCTTGCGCAAGGCCGAAGTAAGCGAGGGCGTGCAGCGCCTGTTTGCGCAGGCCCGGCCCTACGGCATGGGTCCCGGCGACGTGGTCAATATCGTCGTCTGGAATCACCCCGAGCTGGTGCTGGCGCCCGCAGGCGCGACGCTGACGACAGACGCCTCCGGGCTGGCCTCGGTCGGCAACGGCTACAACGTCAGCCCGCAAGGCCTGATCCAGTTTCCCCTGCTCGGCGCCTTCAAGGTGGGCGGCCTGACAGAGCACGAGGCCCAGGCGGCGCTGACCCGCAGCCTGTCCAAATTCCTCAAGAACCCGCAAATCACCCTGCGCATCCAGGCCTACCGGGCCGGGCGCATCTATGTCGATGGCGAGGTGCGCACGCCCGGCCTGCAAGCCATCAACGACATTCCCATGACGCTGCCGGAAGCCATCAGCCGCGCTGGCGGGCTGACGCCGCTGGCTGACCGGGCCACGGTCGCCGTCACGCGCGGCGGCGCGACCAGCCTCATCAGCCTGCCGCAGCTGGGCAAGCTGGGCGTGGACCCGTCGCGCATCTTGCTGGCCCCAGGCGACATGGTGCGCGTGGCCAGCCGCGAGGACGCCAAGGTGTATGTGCTGGGCGAAGTCACTGCGCCCCGGGCGCTGGCGCTGCGCGATGGCAGCCTGACGCTCAATGAAGCGCTGGGCGAGTCGGGCGGCGTCAATCCGGCCTCCGGCGATCCGCGTCAGATTTACGTCGTGCGCAGCCGCCCCGGCGCGGGCGCCAGCGGCGCGGGTGCCCTGCCAGAGATTTACCACCTTGACGCCAGCTCCGCCGCCGCCTATGCGCTGGCCGAGGGCTTTGAGCTCGAATCGCGTGATGTCGTGTTTGTCGATCCGGTGCCGCTGGTGCTCTGGAACCGCGTTATCAGCCTGATTCTTCCCAGCGCCCAGGCCACCAGCGCCGTGCGCGACACCACCAAGTAAACCCACGCAGCCGATCTGCCCGCCATGAACACCTCGCCCTCTTACGCCTGCGCGCTGCCCCTGGCACCCCGCGACAACGATGAAATCGACCTGCTGCGCTTGTTCGACGTGCTGCTGGAGGCGCGCTGGCTGATTGCTGGCGTGACGGCGCTGGTGCTGCTGCTGGGCGGCGCTTACGCCTTGCTGCTCCGTCCGGTCTATGAGGCCTCGTCGCTGATTCAGGTCGAAGACAGCAAGCCCGGCCTGTCTGGCGCCCAGGGCGCCTTGGGGATAGCGTCGAGCCTGTTCGACATCAACTCCCCGGCCACGGCGGAGATGGAAATCCTGCGCTCGCGCCTGGTCGTAGGCCAGGCGGTCGATGAGTTGCAGCTGTATGTCACGGCCACCCCGAACTACCTGCCGCTGGTCGGCGCCTGGCTGGCTAGGCGCGCCACCGCGCTGTCCAACCCCGGCTTCATGGGCATGGGCGGCTACGTCTCGGGCAACGAGTCGATTCGCCTTGGCCTGCTCGAAGTGCCCGCCAGACTCGAAGGCAAGCCGCTGCGGCTGGTGGCGACGCAAGACGGCTTTGTGCTGCAGGAGCCCGAAGGCCGGTTGCTGGCCCAGGGCAAGGCGGGCCTACTCGCGAGCTTTGGCAGCGGCTCAGACACGGGCCGCATTCTGGTCAGCGAGCTCAAGGCCAAGCCCGGCGCGCATTTCACCCTCGTGCGCCATTCCCGCCTGGGGGTGATAGAGCGGCTGCAAAAAGACCTGTCCATCGCCGAGCAGGGCAAGCAGTCGGGCGTGATTGCCGTGCAGCTGCAAGGCACAGACCCGCAGAAAATCGCCCGCACCCTGAACGCAGTGGGCACCAACTATGTGCGCCAGAACATTCAGCGCCGCTCCGCCGAGGCCGAAAAATCCCTGGCCTTTTTGGGCGAGTATTTACCGCAGCTTAAAAGCCAGCTGGAAGACTCCGAAGTGCGCTTCAACAACTTTCGCAACCAGAACAGCACGTTTGACCTGGGCAGCGAAGGCAAAAGCTACCTCGACACCGCCGTCAGGCTGCAAGGCAGCCTGCTGGAGCTGCAGCAAAAGCGCCGCGAGCAAAGCACCCAGTTCACGGCCGCCCACCCGGTCATCCAGACGCTGGACGCGCAGATTGCCGCCGTCAGCAAGGAAATATCGGCCCTGGCCCGCAAGGTCAAAGTCCTTCCAGGCATCGAGCAAGACCTGCTGCGCCTGACGCGCGACGTGAAGGTCAACAGCGAGCTCTACCTGAACCTGCTGACCAGCGCGCAGCAGCTGCGCCTGGCCAAGGAGGGCAAGGTGGGCAATGTCCGCGTGGTCGATGCGCCTGTGGTGCCCGAGCACGCCATCAGGCCGCAGCGGGCGCTAATTCTGGTCATCAGCCTCATGCCGGGCCTGCTGCTGGGCATAGGACTGGCATTTTTGCGCAACAGCCTGCGCCCCGGCCTGAAGAATCCGGCGGACATTGCGCCCGCCACGGGACTGCATGTGTTTGCCACCGTGCCGCATTCCGTTGGGCAGGACAAGCTGTCCCGGCTGATCCAGAGCCAGGCGCCCGGCCATCACCTGCTGGCGCTTGCGCAGCCCGACGACCCGGCGGTGGAAAGCCTGCGCAGCCTGCGCACCGCACTGCAATTTGCCATGCTCGGCGCCCCCAGCAATGTGGTGCTGTTCACCGGCCCGACGATGGGGATCGGCAAATCCTTCACCAGCGCCAACTTTGCCGCCGTGCTCGGCGCGGGCGGCAAGCGCGTGCTGCTGATTGATGCGGACCTGCGTAAAGGCCACCTGCACCAGTTCTTTGGCCTGCAGCGCGGCCTCGGCCTGAGCGAGCTGATTGCCGGCACCTGCGCGCCCGGCGAGGCGGTGCGTCGCGCCGTGGCGCCCCAGCTGGACCTGATAACCACCGGCACCCTGCCGCCCAATCCCGGCGATTTACTGGTGTCGTCGGCAACGCTGCGGCTGCTGCAAACCCTGTCAGCCCAGTACGACCTGGTGCTGATAGACACCCCGCCCGTGCTGGCCGTGTCTGACACGCAGGTGCTGGCGCCTCACGCGGGCACGGTCTTTTTGTTGGCCCGGGCTGGCGTGACCTCGCTCGAGGACCTGCAGGAAAGCGCCCAGCGCCTGGGCCAGAGCGGGGTGCCGGTCAAAGGCGTGGTGTTCAACGACCTGGACACCAGCCGCCAGCGCTACGGCGGCTACCGCTACACCCCTTATCAGTACAGCCAGCAGAAAGGCCAGTAAGACCATGCAAGCCCTCCTTTCCAGCCTCATGCCGCTGCCCGCCTTGATGGCCGGGAGCCTGGCGCTGCTGGCCGCCCTCGTGCTGGTGCTGTCCCAGAACTGGCACGGGCACTACACGATGGACTCGGCCAGCGGCATTCAAAAATGCCACACCCACCCGACCCCGCGTGTGGGCGGAATTGCCATTGCGCTGGGCATTGCTGCAGGCTACCTGAGCGCCGACGCCAGCAAAAGAGCCCTGCTCGGGCCGCTGGCTCTGGCCGGCATGCCGGCCCTGGCCTTTGGCCTGCTGGAAGACCTGACCAAGCGCGTCAGCGTGCGCACCCGCCTGCTGGCCACGATGGGCGGGGGCGTGCTGGGCTGGATGCTCACCGGCTACTCGGTGACCTACGTCAATGTCTGGGGGCTGGACTGGCTGCTCGGTTTTACCGCCGTGTCGGTGGCCTTTACCGCTTTTGCCGTCAGCGGCATCTCCAACGCCATCAACATCATTGACGGCTTCAATGGCCTGTCCGGGGGGACGGCGCTGATCATTCTGACCGCTTTTGGCGCCCTGTTCAGCGCCTTCGGCGACACCGACATGGTGTATGTCTGCATGATTCTGGCCGCCGCCATTGCCGGTTTTCTGGCGGTCAACTGGCCGCTGGGCAAGCTGTTTCTGGGCGACGGCGGCGCTTACTTTGTCGGCTTTTCGCTGGCCTGGCTGTCTGTGCTGGTGCTCAACCGCCACCCGGAAGTCTCGGCCTGGGCGCCGCTGCTGATGTGTGGCTTTCCGATGTTTGAAGTGCTCTTTAGCATCGCGCGCCGCCACCGCCGCCAGACCAGCGTCAGCGGCCCGGACCGCCTGCACCTGCACAGCCTGGTCAAGCGCCGCCTGGTGCGGCGCCTTTTTCCAAACGCCTCCCCGCTGCTGGGCAACTCAGCCACCGGCGCCCTGATGTGGCCGGCCTCGCTGCTGCCCGCCGTGATGGCCGTTCAGTGGCGCGACAGCACGCCCATGCTGATGCTCGGGTCCGCCTTCTGCGCGCTGCTGTACCTGGCCATTTATGCGCGGCTCACCCAGTTCCGCTGGTGCTTCAGCCCCGCCACGCTGGTTCCGAAAACCGCTTGACGCCATCGACTCCCGTTTCCATCCGCCTGCTGCTTTTATTGACCTTTTTCACCTCAAAAACATATGAAAAACCCTGCAAGCAATCTGTGTGTCGCCGTCATCGGTCTGGGCTATGTCGGTCTGCCGCTGGCCGTCGAGTTTGGCAAAAAATACCCCGTCGTCGGCTTTGACATCAATGCCAAACGCGTGGCCGAGCTCCAAAGCGGACAAGACCACACGCTGGAAGTCTGCCCCGAAGCGCTGCGCCAGGCCAAGCAGCTGGTCTTCAGCACCGAGCGCGCCGCGCTGGAGCTGTGCAACATCTTCATCGTCACCGTGCCGACGCCCGTCGATAAGGCCAACCGCCCGGATCTGACGCCGCTCATCAAAGCCAGCGAGACCGTCGGCAAGGTGCTCAAGCAGGGCGACATCGTCATCTACGAGTCCACCGTGTATCCGGGCGCCACCGAAGAAATTTGCGTGCCGGTGCTGGAAAAGTTCAGCGGCAAAAAATTCAACGTTGATTTTTTCTGCGGCTACAGCCCCGAGCGCATCAACCCCGGCGACAAGGTCAACACCCTGACCACCATCCAGAAAATCACCAGCGGCAGCACGCCCGAGGCCGCCGACACGGTCGATGCCCTGTACGGCAGCATCATCACCGCCGGCACCCACAGGGCCAAAAGCATCAAAGTGGCCGAAGCCGCCAAGGTGATCGAAAACACCCAGCGCGACCTGAACATCGCACTGGTCAACGAGCTGTCGGTGATTTTTGAGCGCCTGGGCATAGACACCCTGGACGTGCTGGAGGCCGCTGGCAGCAAGTGGAACTTCCTGCCCTTTCGCCCTGGGCTGGTGGGCGGCCACTGCATCGGCATTGACCCGTATTACCTGACCCACAAGGCCGAGGAAGTGGGCTACCGCCCGCAGGTGATTCTGGCCGGGCGCCGCATCAACGACAACATGGCCCGCTACGTGGCGCGCAGCACCATCAAGCTGATGCTGAAAAACGGCATGGACGTGCCGCGCTGCCGCATCGGCGTACTGGGCATCACCTTCAAGGAAAACTGCCCCGACATCCGCAACAGCAAGGTGGTGGACATGGTGCGCGAGTTTGAAGCCTGGGGCACCTGCGTCGTCGTCGCCGACCCCTGGGCCTGCGCCGACGAAGTGATGCACGAACACGGCGTGCAGCTCGGCGCCGTGGACGCCGACCACCCGGTCGATGCGCTGGTGGTGGCCGTCGGTCACCACCAATACCGCCATGCCACACCCAAAGAGCTGCGCACTTTCTGCCGTGGCAGCAAACCCGTGCTGGCCGATGTGAAAAGCCTGCTCGACCGCCAGCACGCCGCCGCCGCCGGTTTCACCGTCTTTCGCCTGTAACCCCCTCACCGCTCAAAAAACATGAAAAACTTTGCCCTGATCGGCGCCGCTGGCTACATCGCCCCGCGCCACATGCGTGCCATCAAGGACACCGGCAACCGCTTGTCCGTGGCCTACGATATCAACGACTCCGTCGGCATCATCGACAGCATTTCACCGGCGAGTGAATTTTTCACCGAGTTTGAGCGCTTCGAGAATTTTGCCCACACGCTCAAGCGCCGCCCCGACACCGCGCTCGACTACGTCGCCATCTGCTCACCCAACTACCTGCACCACCCGCACATTGCCGCCGGTCTGCGCCTGGGCTGCGACGTGATCTGCGAAAAGCCGCTGGTCCCGACCCCGGAACTGCTGGACGAGCTGGCACAGGTAGAAAAAGACACCGGCAAGCGCGTCTTCAACATCCTGCAGCTGCGCCACCACAGCGCCATCCGCCAGCTGCGCGACAAAGTGGCCGCCGCCCCGCAAGACCACAAGTTTGATGTCGATCTGACCTACATCACCTCGCGCGGCAAGTGGTTTGCCGAAAGCTGGAAAGGCGATCCGCGCAAATCCTTCGGCATTGCCACCAACATCGGCGTGCATTTCTACGACATGCTGCACTTCATTTTTGGCCGCCTGCAGCGCAACGTCACGCATTACCGCAGCGACGCCAAGGCCGCAGGCTACCTGGAATACGAGCGCGCCCGCGTGCGCTGGTTTTTGTCCATCGACGCCAACGACCTGCCCGATGAGGTCAAAGGCAAAAACTCCACCTACCGCAACATTGACATCAGCGGTGAGCAACTGGAGTTTTCGGACGGCTTTACCGACCTGCACACCACCAGCTACCAGGAAATTCTGGCCGGCCGGGGCTACGGCCTGGACGATGCGCGCCACTGCATTGAAACCGTCAACGTCATCCGCACGGCCACGCTGGCGACGCCCGGCGCCGACGCCCATCCCTACGTCAGCCGGTTACTCGCATGAGCTACACCCAGCACCCCAGCGCCATTGTTGATGACGGCGCCCGCATCGGCGAAGGCTCACGCGTCTGGCATTTTGTGCATGTCTGCGCGGGCGCCCTGATTGGCAAAGGCGTGTCGCTGGGCCAAAACGTCTTCATCGGTAATCAGGTGGTGATTGGCGACGACTGCAAAGTCCAGAATAACGTCAGCGTTTATGACAACGTCACGCTTGAAGATGGGGTATTTTGCGGCCCCAGCATGGTGTTTACCAACGTGTATAACCCGCGCGCCCAGATCGAGCGTAAAAATGAATACCGAAGCACCCTGGTCAAAAAAGGCGCTACCCTGGGCGCCAACTGCACCCTTGTCTGCGGCGTGACGATAGGTGAATACGCCCTGATTGGCGCGGGTGCGGTGATTAATAAAGATGTTCCCGCTTACGCGCTCATGGTGGGCGTCCCAGCCCGGCAGATTGGCTGGATCAGCGAGTTCGGCGAACGGCTGCCCTTGCCATGCGAGGGAAGTGGGATGGCCGTCTGCCCGCACACCGGCGCCCACTATGTCCTGAAGGACATGGCGCTTACCAAAGAGCATTCAATTTAAAAAATGAAATCACCGCCATGAAAAAAATTCTCTACCGCTTATTTAATGATTTCCTCATGCCGCCCCGTCTGGATAAACTGGAGCAGGTGCTGCTGACAGCCCTTTTTAATGGTTATACCTTCGTCTCCATCGGCCAGTTTCTAGGCCTGGCGAGAAAAGGCAAACTGGACAGCCGCGCCCGCTACCTGATGCTGCGACACGATATTGACACCGACGTGGCTACCACCAGGGCGATCTGGCAGCTTGAATGCCGAAATGGTTTTCGCGGCACTTTTTATTTCAGGCTTCAAACAGCGGACATCGGACTCATGCAGGAAATGCACGCCAGCGGCACAGAGGTGGGCTATCACTTTGAAGAGATAGCCACAGTCGCCAAGAAAAAAGGACTCAAAGGCGCCATTAATCTTTCTCTATTAAAGAAAGACGCTGGCGAATTATTCTGCAGCAACCTGGCTGCCTTGAGGCAAAAAAGCGGCCTGCCCTTGTGCGGCATTGCATCGCATGGCGATTTTGTCAACCGCCGATTGGGAATCACCAATTTTGAGCTACTGACGCCGCAAATTCGCAAGCTAATGAATATCAATTACGAAGCCTATGACGATGAACTGGTCAGCTACCTGTCGTCGCGCTTTGCGGATATGGAATACCCCGGCATTTGGAAACCGGGAAACCCGCTGGACGCCATTCAGCGCGGGGATCAGGTCATCAAGCTGCTGATTCATCCGAGACAGTGGCGCAGCAGCCCGCTGGTCAATGCAAAGGATAATTTAAACCGTATCTATGAAGGCATTCGTTACCAGGTAACCTGATCATGGTTACAAAAATAACCAAAGACCTTATACAAGACTGCAACTCCGTTGAGACTTCACACTACCAACGCTTGCTTTCTGTAGGGTATTCATATACGACGACCATTAAACCATAGGAGTAAATAATTTATGTTCCCGAATGGAAAAGAATTTGCCTTCACAGTATGCGACGACACAGATAATGCAACCGTAGCAAATGTAAAACCAGTCTATGACTTGCTATATAACTGCGGCATTAAAACCACAAAATCGACCTGGGTATATCCACCGCGCGGCTCTTTCAAGGGCTCATCAATTCAAGACGAAGAATACCTTAAATTTATTCATGAACTTCAAGATCGAGGTTTTGAAATCGGACTACATAATGTTGGAGACGGATTATTCACCCGACAGGAAATCAGCGATGGCCTTGATATATTCAAAGAAAAAATTGGATATTATCCGAAAATTCACTCCAATCATTCAGCCAATCCCGACAATCTATTTTGGTGGGAAAATCGCTTCGTATGGCCCATAAACCTAATATACAAGCTATTTTGCAATAGCACAATCAAACGCGGCGGCGAATTGTCAATTAATAATTTTTTCTGGGGAGATTTAACAAAGCGACATATTAGATATATCAGGAACTTAACATTCAACAATATAAACACTATCGCCAGCGACCCAAAAATGCCTTATCAAATAAATAAGACCGCAGAATTTTCAAACTTATGGTTCAGTTCATCTGACGGAAGAACTGTCAATGAATTCACGGAACTTATATCACCTGAAAATATTGATCATCTCGCCGAAGATGGCGGCGCATGCATTATTTACACGCATTTCGCTTCTGGTTTCGTAAATAACAAAGGAGAAGTCAACTCACAATTTGAGAAAAATATCAGATACCTTGCCAAAAAAAATGGCTGGTTTGTTCCCGCCTCTACCCTGCTAGACCATCTCGCAAAAGAACAAACAACAATCGACCCTGGTTATCTATATAAGCTCGGCACGAACATTAGATGGGCCACCAATAAGTTGACCAAAAGATTACACCAAAACTTTTAGTACCTGCCATTTAAATCTGAGAAATTTATGATCGAATTCATTGACCTCAAAACCCAGCAGGCGCGCATCAAGCGCCAGTTGGATGCAGCCATCGCGCGGGTGCTCCATCACGGCCAGTACATCCTCGGGCCGGAAGTGGCCGAGCTGGAAGAAAAGCTGGCCGCCTATACCGGCGCCCGCTACTGCATTAGCTGCGCCAACGGCACCGACGCGCTGCAAATCGCGCTGATGGCGCTGGGCGTCGGCCCCGGCAGCGAGGTCATCACGCCGGGCTTCACCTACATTGCAACGGCGGAAACCGTGGCCTTGCTCGGCGCCAAACCGGTCTATGTGGACATTGATCCGCACAGCTGCAACCTTGACCCGCGCCTGCTCCAGGCCGCCATCACGCCCAGAACCCAAGCCATCATTCCGGTCAGCCTGTTCGGCCAGTGCGCCGACTTTGACGCCATCAACGCCATCGCCGAAAAATACGCCATTCCAGTCATCGAAGACGCGGCCCAGAGCTTTGGCGCGACCTACAAGGGGCGCCAAAGCGGCAACCTGAGCCGCATCGCCTGCACCAGCTTCTTTCCCAGCAAACCGCTGGGCGGCTATGGCGATGGCGGCGCCATCTTCACCAGCGACGAGGCGCTGGCCAAAGTCATGCGCCAGATCGCCCGGCACGGGCAAGACCGGCATTACCACCACATCCGTGTCGGCGTGAACAGCCGCCTGGACACTTTGCAGGCGGCCATCTTGCTGTGCAAACTGGCGATTTTTGACGACGAAATTGCACTGCGCCAGCGCGTGGCCAGCCGCTACGACCGGCTGCTGCACCAGGCAGGCATTGCCGCCACGCCCTTCATAGCGCCGCACAACACCAGCGTTTATGCGCAGTACACCCTGCAGGTGCCGAACCGCCAGGCGCTGCAGGAAACGCTCAAGGCCGCCGGTATTCCGACCGTCGTGCATTACCCGGTGCCGCTGAACCAGCAGCCCGCCGTGGCCGATGCCCAGGCCGTGCTGCCCGTGGGCGACGAAGTGGCGCGGCAAGTCCTGAGTTTGCCGATGCATGCGTATTTGAAGGAGGCCGACCAAGAGCGAATCGCCGACCAGCTGCGCATCGCCCTGGCCTCTGAAATCGCCGCGTGAGCATTTTTGCCATGAATCTGCCCACTTTCTGGAAAAACGTCATCACCGTGCTTAGCGGTACGGCGATAGCCCAAGTTATTCCGATTGCCATCCTGCCATTGCTGACGCGCATTGTGTCAGCCGATGAACTCGGGACTTATTTTGTCTGGTTTGGTGCAACGTCTATCTTGATCGTGATTGCTTCGGCTCGCCTGGACATGGCCGTTTTTTCAGCCAAGAGTGAAGCGCAAGTTAACGCGATATTCCAGGCCGTGCTTGTTATCAGCTGTGCTGTTGGTATCGCCGGACTGTTGACGGTTATAGCTTTTCAACAATTCCCCAGCAACCATTTGCTGGATGGCGCTGCCAGCAGATATTCAGTGGCATGGGCCGTCTATGCCGTCATTATGGCCAACTGCCAGACCTTGCTGGCTGTTTATGTGTACAGATCTCAGTTCAAACGCATGGCCAGTGGAAAAATACTCCTGGCAGGCTCAGTGGCACTGGCGCAATTGGCACTCAGCCTGGCGGGCGCAGGGCTAGGTGGACTTGTCTATGGGCAACTCGCCATGTCCTTTATCGTCACGATGACTTTGATGTACCGCGCAGGACTTCGCCCTCTGTCACTTTTGGCCAATGTAAACAGTGCCGGTCTAAAAGACACACTGAAAATTTACTATCGCTTTCCCGTGATTGCGATGCCATCGGATTTTATCAATGCCTTTGCCGCTCAGATCCCTCTTTTTCTTATTGCGATCCGTTTTGGCGCGGCATCCGTCGCCCTGTATGCGCTGACGCTTCGCGTCCTCTCCGGGCCTATAGGTTTGCTGGGCAATTCCATACTGGCTGTATTCAAAGAACAGGCGGGCCGTGATTACCGAGACAAGGGCAACTGCCTGGAGGCCTACCACTACGCTTTTCGGTCACTGCTATTAATGGCTATTATTCCATTCACCCTGCTATTTTTTTACGGCGAACAAGCTTTTGTATTTATTTTTGGCGATGACTGGTCGATGGCAGGGCGCTTTGCAGCAATTCTGGCACCGATGTTTTTGATGAAATTCATTGCCAGTCCTTTGAGTTACACCCTCTATATTTCCGACCGGCAGCTGCATGATTTAGGCTGGCAAATTGCCTTGCTTTTAATGACTTGGGCCGCTTTTGATTTGACGGGCAGCCTCCTGAGTGCCGTTCAGGTGTATTCATTGGGCTACAGCGCGTTATACGTGATCTATCTGTTTATTTCATACAGGGCCGCTCGGGGAGTTCACTCATGATTGTTATCGTTGATTATGCGTGTGGCAATATCGCCTCGGTGCTGAATATGCTGCGCAAGGCCGGCGGTGACGCCATCGTCTCCGACTCGCATGAAGTCATCAAGCAGGCCACCAAGCTGATTCTTCCAGGCGTCGGTGCTTACGATCACGGCATGAGTCATTTGCATGCCAAGCAATTACCCGCCATTTTGCAAGCCCGTGCTGCCGCCGGAGTGCCTCTGCTCGGGATTTGTCTGGGCATGCAGCTATTAGCCCAGGGGAGCGAAGAAGGCAAGATGCCTGGCCTTGGACTGATCGCAGCAAAATTTAAACGGTTTGCTTTTTCCGCTGACTCGGCAATGCGCGTGCCGCATGTAGGCTGGAATACCGTTCAAATCCAGAAATCAAATTCTCTTATTCCTGACAAGCAGGAAGAGAACCGTTATTACTTTGTTCATTCCTACTACGCTGCCTGCGCAGATGAATCTGATATTTTGGCAACGACTGAATACGGACACCGTTTTCCATCGGCCTACTCAAGAGAGAACGTTTACGGCGTTCAGTTTCATCCCGAAAAAAGTCATCGGTTTGGCTTGTCTTTAATCCAACAATTTTTGAAGGTCTGACATGCTGAAGCATCGCGTCATTCCCTGCCTGCTGCTGAAAAATGGCGGCTTGGTAAAAACTCAAAAGTTTAAGGAGCCAAAATATGTCGGCGATCCGATCAACGTTATTCGTATTTTCAATGATAAGGAAGTCGATGAGCTGATTGTTCTCGACATTGAGGCCAGCAAGGCAAATCGGGAACCGAACTATGAACTGATAGAACAGTTTGCCGGTGAGTGTTTTATGCCTCTTTGCTACGGCGGGGGTATCAGTACGGTCGAACAGGCCAAGCGGCTTTTTTCTTTGGGTGTGGAAAAAGTTTGCATCCAAACCCGGGCCTTGGCCGATTTACAGCTGATTCGTGACATTGCATATCGATACGGTAACCAGAGCGTTGTGGTTTCAGTCGATATCAAAAAGAACCTTCTCGCCAGTTATCGCCTGTACTCCTCGTCTTCTGGAAAAATGCTGGACGAACCCTGGCGCGACTTTCTAAACAAGGTGGTCGCTGCCGGTGCCGGTGAAATCATGCTGACGGCCGTTGATCGTGATGGGACATTGAGCGGCATGGATCTTTCACTGATTCATGCAGCCACACAATCGTGCCCCATTCCCATTATTGCCGCAGGTGGGGCTTCCACATTATCTGATCTGCGTGCCGCTGTCGATGCCGGTGCGAGTGCCATAGCCGCAGGCGCCATGTTTATTTACTATGGGCCGCACCGCGCCGTGCTGATTACCTACCCCAACTATACCGACCTTGTTACTTTACTGGATAAATAAATGAAAACCAAATATCAAATCTGTGCCCGCTGCGTCATGGATACCAGCGATCCGGCCATCAGTTTCGATAACCAGGGGGTATGCAACCACTGCCGTGAATTTGACGAAATAAGCGCCAAAGGGTGGTTCCCCAATGAAGAAGGGGCAAAGCGTCTTGCGCTAATGATTGATGAAATCAAGACAGCCGGTAAAGGCCAAACCTATGACTGTATTCTTGGCCTGAGTGGCGGTATTGACAGTTCTTACTTGGCGCTCAAAGTGCATGAATGGGGTCTTCGGCCTCTGGTTATCCATGTTGATGCCGGCTGGAACAGCGAACTGGCGGTTGCCAATATTGAAAAAATAGTCAAATTCTGCAGCTTTGATTTATACACCCATGTCGTTGACTGGGAAGAAATGCGCGACCTGCAGCTGGCATTTCTGCGCTCTGGAATTTCAAACCAGGATGTTCCGCAGGATCATATTTTTTTCGCGAGCACTTATCACTATGCAACCAAACACGGAATCAAGTACGTGCTCAGTGGCGGAAATTTAGCCACTGAAGGTGTTTTTCCAGAGGCCTGGCAGGGCAGTGCTATGGATGCTATTAATCTCATGGCCATCCATAAAAAATTCGGCCAGGGCAGGCTGAAAGATTATAAGACCGTGAGTTTTTTAGATTATTACATCTGGTATCCGTTCATCAAAGGATTGCGCACCCTTCGTCCTCTGAACTACATGCCGTTTAATAAAGAAGCTGCTGTCGCAGAGCTGGAGCAGAAAATCGGCTGGCGCGCCTATGGGCTCAAGCATGGCGAATCTATTTTCACGAAATTTTTTCAAAATCACTATTTACCAGCCAAATTCGGCTATGACAAAAGACGACCCCATTTTTCGAGTCTGATAGTTTCTGGACAATTATCCCGTGAAGAAGCCCTCACGAAATTGGCGGAGCCCTTGTATTCTCCGAATGAGCTTGAGGAAGATACTTCTTATCTCTGCAAAAAGCTGGGACTCAGTCGCAATGATTTTAATCATTTTCTTGAGGCAGAAAAACACAGCCATCTTGAATATCCGAACTGGACAAGACGCCAAAATATTATCAAAAAAATACAAAAATTAGCGGTACGCGTGACAGGTAAAAAAATCAATATTTATTCCTGACAAATTTCGTTGTCACGCCGAAAGTCCAGTAATTACCTGGGAGGTGATATGAAAATTTATGAGATCAGAAAAAACGCATTGCATTATGGCATATTTTCATTCTTTGTCATGATATCTATCGGATATATAAGTACGAACAATTATTCGAGATTTTTTATTGAACCCTTCCGAAGGGTCTTTGAAATTGGTGTCGTTCTTTCCCTGGTTGCTATCCTGTACAAATCAAAGCTGTGCTACAAGCATTTAATTGGATTATCCCTGTATGCTTTTTTGCTGACAGTTGGCATTTCGCACGCCATGCTAAATGAATCCATCGAAATTGGCTCCACCGGATTGCTGGTTAATGTAATTATCACGGTATGCGGAATTTTATTGCTGGGCTATAAAAATAGCAACATTTGCTCAATCAGGTTTGCCAAGTGGTTTATTGTTTATATATCTGTAGGCATTCTCCTCACAGTATTCATCGGCGGCCTGGAATTCACGCCTGTCCCACAATTTAATTTTGAATATGAAGCTGGGGTCAATTCAATGGAAACATTGTATAGCCAGGAAATGTCAAGATTTTTTGGCTTTGGCGCAATGGCAGCAGCATTCGTGGCTATCAATGGCAGTGGCAGGCGGGTAAAGTATTTTTACTTTTCTTTGGTTCTGGTATTTTTGCTGTTTAGCCTTCTGGGTGGTGCCCGGGGAGACAGCATATTTGCACTTGTGCTGGTAATGGCTTATCTAGTGATATCAACTTCAATCCGTGGCCTGCTGTGGCTGGGTTCTATATTGTTCATGCTGTATGTTGGAGTAGGAGACTGGTCCGGGATTGAGAATTTTCAGATATTTCAAAGATTTTCAGGACTGGAGGGAAATTTTGGGCAAAGGGATGTACTGCTGGGCCAGGCCTTTCAGCTGCTTCTTAATAAGCCTGCCTGCATGATTTTTGGGTGCGGATTCGGATACTTTCAGTCTTATTTCGGCTATCCCTTTGGAATGTATCCTCACAATGTCTTGGTGGAATTTTTTATTGTGTTTGGAATTCCGATTACGCTGGCTTTTATTTTTATTGTTTCAGGGGGAGTCTGGAAGTATTACCGCAGCAGCCGTGAAGCAGATTTACTGGTATTGTTTTTTATCTACTCTATGCTGATCGGATTAAAAAGTGGAACAGTGTTTGGCGACTGGTTTTTTACTGCAGGCTGCATTTATTTTGCATCTGTATATATACAGAAAATGACTATACGCCTCCCCCTACGCACAGGGTTGACTACCGTCTGACCTGATTTAAAGCCACTTAACAAAAACTGCCATGAAAATATCACACCTCACTTCGGCTCACCCGCGTGGTGACACGCGTATCTTCATCAAACAATGCCGCAGTCTGGCTTGCGCAGGATTTTCCGTGTCGCTGGTGGTGGCCGATGGCAAGGGCAATGACCTGAAAAATGGTGTGAATATAGTTGACGTCGGGCATTTACCGGGCCGACTCAAGCGCATGCTATCGACCACGCAGCGGGTCTTTTCCAAAGCGCTGGCGCTCGACTCTGACATTTATCACCTGCACGACCCCGAACTGATTCCGGCGGGCTTGAAACTCAAGCGCCTGGGCAAGCGCGTGATTTTTGATGCGCATGAAGATGTGGCCAGCCAGCTGCTCGGCAAGCCTTATTTAGGGCCGCTGCGCCTGCGAGCCCTGGCAGGCATTTTTTCCTGTTACGAGCGCTACGCCTGCCGCCGCTTTGATGGGGTTGTGGCGGCTACCCCTTATATCCGTGACAAGTTTTTGAAAATAAATGCAAATACCGTGGATGTGAATAATTTTCCAGTGCTGGGCGAGCTGGAAACCTCCATTGCGTGGGATAGCAAGCAGGCCGAGGTGTGTTATGTGGGCGGCATTGCCGCCATTCGCGGCATCCAGGAAATCATCACCGCGATGGGCCAGTTGCCCTCAGCCGTTCGGCTGAATCTGGCCGGATGCTTTTCCGAGCCGGCGGTCGAGCAGGCGGCCCGCATTATGCCCGGCTGGCAGCAGGTCAATGAACTCGGATTTGTGGACCGGCTGGGCGTGCGTGACGTGCTCGGGCGCTCGATGGCCGGGCTGGTGACGCTGCGCCCGGTGATTAATTATCTCGATGCGCTGCCGGTCAAGATGTTTGAATACATGGCGGCGGGCATTCCGCCGATTGCGTCGAATTTTCCGCTCTGGCGGGACATTATCGAGGGCCATGACTGCGGCCTGTGCGTCGATCCGCTTGACCCTGCCGCCATTGCCCGCGCCATTGATTATCTAGTGACGCATCCTGAAGAGGCGCAGCGCATGGGCAATAACGGGCGCCGCGCCGTGCTTGAAAAATACAACTGGTCGGTTGAAGAAGCCAAGCTCTTGCGCTTTTACGACCAAGTGCTAACCGGAAGTAGCGCCACATGAATATCCTGCTGATTAACCACTACGCGGGCTCGACCCGCCACGGCATGGAGTTCAGGCCGTTCTATCTGGCGCGTGAATGGGTGCGCGCCGGGCACCGCGTGCAAATTGTGGCGGCCTCGTTCTCGCACATCCGCGCCCGCCAGCCCGAGTTTGAGGGCGCGGCGCTCGACGAGCAGATTGAAGGCATTGATTACCGCTGGCTGCGCACCCCGGCCTACACCGGCAACGGCGCGGGCCGAGTCAAAAACATGCTGGCCTTCATGACGGCGCTGTGGCGCGACGGCCCGCGTCTGGCCCGCGAGTTCCAGCCCGATGTGGTGATTGCCTCCAGCACTTACCCGATGGACATCTGGCCGGCGCGCCGCATCGCCAAACTCAGCCAGGCCCGGCTGGTGTACGAGGTGCATGACCTGTGGCCGCTCTCGCCCATGGAACTGGGCGGCTTGCCGCGCTGGCACCCGTTCATCGTCTGGGTGCAGCTGGCCGAAGACTACGCCTACCGCCACGCGGACAAGGTGGTGTCGATGCTGCCCAAGGCCATGCAGTACATGTGTTCGCGCGGCATGGCGGCGCAGAAATTTGCCTACGTGCCCAATGGCGTCGATACCGAGGAATGGGCGCAGCCGGGCGAGCTGCCGCCGCCGCTGAAAGAAACCCTGGCCGCGCTGCGCGCCAAAGGGCTGCCGCTGGTCGGCTACGCGGGCACGCATGGCCTGAGCAACGCCTTGGACCTGCTGCTCGACGCGGCGGCCCGCCTCAAGGGCCGGGCCGAGGTGGTGATGGTCGGCACCGGCCCGGACCGCGACGCCCTGCTGGCGCGGGTCGCCGCCGAGGGCTTGACGAACGTCACGATGCTGCCCGCCATTGCCAAGCACGCCGTGCCGCGCTTTCTCGATGCAGTCGATATCGCCTATATCGGCTGGCATCCGAATCCGCTGTACCGCTTTGGCATCTCGCCGAACAAGCTGATGGATTACATGATGGCGGGCAAGCCGGTGGTGCATGCCGTCAGCGCGGGCAACGACCCGGTGGCCGAAGCGGGCTGCGGCCTGACCGTGCCGCCCGGCGATGCCGCCGCCGTCGCCGAGGCCATCCTGGCGCTGGCCGCCCTGCCCGCCGCGCAGCGCCAGCGGCTGGGCAGCGCGGGCAAGGCCTTCATTTTGAAAAACCAGACCTACCCATTTCTGGCAGCGCGTTTTCTGGCCGCCGCCACGGAGCCCGGTGCCCCTTCATCCATCCCGACAACCCCAAGGAGAACAAGCCATGTGGAAGATCCAACTCTTTAAACTCAACTTTGACCACCGCGAGCGCAATGCCGTCTTGGCAACCGTGGACAGCGGATGGTTGACGATGGGCGAGCGCATCCTGGCGTTTGAGGCTGCTTTTGGCAACTACCTGGGCCACGGCGCGCACTGCACGGCGGTGGCCAATGGCACGGCGGCGCTGCACATGGCCTTGCTGGCGCTCGATGTTGGCCGGGGCGATGAGGTGATTATTCCGGCCCTGACGTTTGTGGCGGACGCGAACGCCGTGCGCATCGCCGGGGCCACGCCGGTGCTGGCAGACTGCGCCAGCCTGAAAGACTGGAACGTATCGGCCGAGTCGATTGCGCGCAAAATCACGCCCCGCACCAAAGCCGTCATCGTGGTTCACTACGCGGGCTTTCCGTGCGACATGGCGGCCATTACCGCGCTGTGCCGCGAACGCGGGCTCAAACTGGTGGAGGATGTGGCGCACGCGCCGGGCGCCTCGATTGCCGGGCAAATGTGCGGCACGTTTGGCGATGTCGGGTGCTTCTCGTTTTTCAGCAACAAGAACCTGTCCATCGGCGAAGGCGGTATGGTGTCGGCGGGCGACGCCGCGCTCTCGCAGCGCCTGCGCTACCTGCGCTCGCACGGCATGACCACGCTGACGCTGGACCGGCACCAGGGGCGCGCCGTGACTTACGACGTGGTCGAGCCGGGGCTGAACTACCGCATGGACGAAATGCGGGCCGCCATCGGTCTGGTGCAGCTGGACAAGTTGCCCGCCGGCAACCTGCGGCGCCAGGCGCTGGCCGGGCGCTACCGGCGCAATCTGGCGGGCTCGCCGCTGCAGATGCCTTTTGAGCAGCTGCCGCGCGACGCCGTGTCGGCCCACCACATTTTGCCGGTGCTGCTGCCCCAGGGCTGCAGCCGCACGGCGGTGATGGAGATGCTGAAGGCGGCGGGCGTGCAGTCGAGCATTCACTACCCGCCGTTCTGGGGGTTTAGCGCCTACAAGGATTCCATGAGGGCGCAGGATGCGCCGCTGGCCGCAGACATCTGCAGCCGCGAATTGACCCTGCCGCTCTACCCGACAATGTCCGATGAGGATGTCGATCTGGTGACTGGCGCTTTGTTAGGAGCCGTCGCATGAGCACCGCCCATTCAATGCTGGCCCTGATTGGCCGCGACCGCCCGCTGTTTGACGCGGATATTTCTCGCCACGAACAGGAACTCTCCAGCCTGGTGGCGGGCCACCGCTTTTTGGTGATTGGCGGCGCGGGCTCCATCGGCCAGGCCGTGACGCGGGAGATTTTCCGGCGCCACCCGCAGGTGCTGCATGTGGTCGATATCAGCGAGAACAACATGGTCGAGCTGGTGCGCGACATCCGCAGTACGCTGGGCTATATAGAAGGCGACTTCCGCACCTTTGCCATTGACTGCGGCGGGCGCGAGTTTGAGGCGCTGATGAACGGATCGGCGGGTTATGACTACGTGCTCAACCTGTCAGCCCTGAAGCATGTGCGCTCCGAGAAAGACCCGTTCACGCTGATGCGCCTGATCGAGGTCAACGTGCTCAACACCCTCAAGACGATTGAGCTGGCCCGGGCCCAGGGCGTGCGCAAGTATTTCTGCGTGTCCACCGACAAGGCGGCGAACCCGGTCAACATGATGGGTGCGAGCAAACGCATCATGGAAATGTTCCTGATGCGCGCCAGCGAGGCGCAGCCGGTTTCGACGGCGCGGTTTGCCAACGTGGCCTTTTCCGACGGCTCGCTGCTGCACGGCTTTAACCAGCGCTTTGTCAAGCATCAGCCGATTTCCGCGCCCAGCGACGTGCGGCGCTACTTTGTCACGCCGCAGGAGTCCGGCGAGCTGTGCCTGATGTCCTGCCTGCTCGGCGAGAACCGCGACATCTTTTTCCCCAAACTCAGCGAGTCCCTGCACCTGACCACCTTCTCCAGCATCGCCGTGCGCTATCTGCAGGCGCTGGGCTACCAAGCGCACGAATGCGCCAGCGAGGACGAGGCCAGGGAGCGCGCCCCGGAACTGATCGCCCGCCGCCAGTGGCCCTGCTACTTTTTCAGCAGCGACACCACCGGGGAAAAGGATTTTGAAGAGTTCTTCACCGGCCAGGAAACGCTGGACATGGCGCGCCTGGACAGCGTGGGCGTCATCAAGAACCCGGCTGGCTTTGACCAGACGCGCCTGGCGTATTTCCTGAAAACGATTGGCGCCCTCAAAACCCAGCCGACCTGGCACAAAGCCGAGATGGTGGACCTTTTCAACACCATGATCCCGGACTTCGCCCACAAGGAAACCGGCAAATACCTCGACGCAAGGATGTAGCCATGCAACGCTTTTTTGACATTCTTTTCTCCACCCTGGCCCTGCTGGCGCTGTCGCCGCTGCTGGTGCCGATTGCCATCGTGCTGCGCCTGACCGGCGAGGGCGAGGTGTTTTTCATGCAGGAGCGGGTCGGCAAGGACGGGCGGATGTTCCAGCTGTACAAGTTTGCCACCATGCTGAAAAACAGCCCGCAGATTGGCACCGGCACGGTCACGATCAAGAACGACCCGCGCGTCCTGCCGGTCGGGCATTTTCTGCGCAAGACCAAGATCAACGAGCTGCCCCAGCTGCTCAATATTCTCAAGGGCGACATGAGCGTCATCGGCCCGCGCCCGCAGACCCGGCGCTGCTTTGACGCCTTTCCCCCGGTCGCGCAGCAAGCGATTCAACAAGTGCTGCCGGGCCTGTCCGGCATAGGCTCAATCATGTTCCGGGATGAAGAAAACCTGCTGCATGGTCACGCCGATGCCCGGCATTTTTACGACCATGTGGTGGCGCCCTACAAGGGGGTGCTGGAGCAGTGGTATGTGAAGAACCAGAGCTTGAAAACCTATTTCACGCTAATCGGGCTGACGCTGTGGGTGGTACTCTTTCCCAAGTCCACGGCGGTCTGGCATGTTTTTGGCACTTTGCCGAAGCCGGAGCCTGAGTTGGCGCGAGCGTTTGGGTGAGGATGTTGCGAAGATGCCAAACTGGACCTGTGCGTGGCCTTCCAGGAAATTTCTGATTTTGCGCACGCTACGCAGGGCCATCATTATGGCGGCGATGCTGGGGGGCTTCACTGCCTATCGAGATACCGTGACAATTATCGGCACCGCCACCGCCACCGCCACCATCAATAACTATTACGTCGCGACCACGGGTTCCGACGCCAATCCGGGCACGCAGGCAGCGCCCTTTCGCACCATCAAGAAGGCGGCGAGCGTGGTCAAACCCAATACCACGGTCCATGTCGCTCCCGGCACCTACGCCGAAACCGTCACCGCAACAGTGAGCGGCACGGGCTCCGGCCGAATCCGTTATGTCTCCGATACGAAATGGGGCGCCAAACTCGTACCCGCCGCAGGCGCGAACACGATGTGGCAGGTCGATGGCGGCTATACCGACATCGACGGATTCCAGATCGACGGGACCGGCAGCACCAGCGTCAAGATGGGCATCTACCTGACGGGCGGCAACTCCACGGTGAAGAACAGCTGGGTTCACCATGTCGCCGAGAATTCAGGGTGCGATGCTAATGGCGGCGCTGGACTGGCTGCCGATCAGTATCGGGGAGCTGCTTTTAAGAATTATGATTTCATCGGCAACCTGGTGCATGACATCGGCGGCAGCTGCAGTTTCATTCAGGGTATTTACCATTCTTCCTCGGGGACGGTGAAGGGTAATATCGTGTATGCAACCACCTACGGCATTCACCTCTACCATGACGACCACAATATCGACGTCGTGAACAACACGGTATTTGGCAACCGCGCTTTCGGCATCGTGTATGGAGGATGCGCTGACGCGTATAACAACGGCTGTCCGACTGCTGGCATCAATATCCACAACAACATCGTCTATGACAATGCCGGCGGGGTAGCCGGACCAAATGCCGATGAGGACACCGGCAATAATTCGATTAAGAACAATATCGTATTTGGAAACCGTGTGTATGGCGATTTTGAATTGGCGCCGAATGCGCAAAGCCAGGTGTCGGGAACAATCAGCGCCGATCCCCAGTTCGCCAACTATGTCCGAACCCGCCTTGCCTGTCTTTCTAAGGGTCTTATCAACCGGACCTGCGTACCGTAATCCTTGTCAGCGATGAATCAATGTCGATTTGCAAAAAGTCCGTGACCGGGTGTGTTTCCCAGGTCGATGGCGGTATGGCATGTTTTTGGCGGCCTGCCGCAACCGGCGCCCGAGCTGGCGGGGAAAATCTGTCAAGCCTGACAAACTGGACTTCCCCCGCCTGCCTCACGCTTTAATAGTTCTCGTAAGCGCCCAGGTCAATCGCTGCGCCCTTCAAGCGCGCCGCGCCGCTGTAGTCCGTCGCTGGTGCGTAGGTGGAAAGCCCCTTGTCGATGGCAGGCGAGCTGCTCTTGAGGTGGTAGTCGCCGCCGCCGGTGCGGTTGTAGCTGACGAACTGGGGATCGGCCGCAATCGTTCCAGAGGTTTGAGAGACGCCTTTGGACGACATGTCAAAGTTGGTCCGGTTGCCGTACACCAGATTATTTTTGAGTGAATTGCTGCCCGTATCTTCTGACGCATCGGGGCCGGATATGCCGACTTCATTATCATAAACAATATTGTTGTAGATATTGATGCCGGCAGTCGGGCAGCCGCTGTTATACGCTTCCTGGCATCCTCCATACACAATACCCGAAGCGCGATTGCCAAATACCGTATTATTCACTACATTTATATTATGGTCATCATGGTAGAGGTGAATACCGTAGTTGGTTGCATACACGATATTATCCTTCACCGTCCCCGAGGAAGAATGGTAAATACCCTGAATGAAACTGCAGCTACCGCCAATGTTATGGACCAGATTTCCTGTGAAATCATAATTATTAAATGCTGCCCCCCGGTACTGATGGGCATTCATGGCAGCGCCTCCGCCACTGTCACAGCTGGAAGGATTTTCAGCGATGTGGTGAACCCAGCTGTTTTTTACAGATGAGTTGCCGCCGGTCAGCTCAACGCCGTCCCTGACGCTAGTACTGTCGGTTCCATTAATTTCAAATCCATCAATATCGGTATAACCGCCATCGGCTTTCCACATAAACGTTCCGTTTGCCACGGGCACGATTTTCGCGCCCCATTTGGTGTCGGACACATAACGAATCCGGCCGGAGGCTGTGCCGTTTTTCGTGGTAGTGATGGCTTCAGCGTAGGTGCCGGGGGCCACATGCACCGTGGTGTCGGGCTTGGTCACCGTGGACGCTTTCATGATGGTGCGAAAGGGTGCTGATTGTGTGCCAGGATTGGAATCGGAACCCGTGGTGGCAACGTAATAGTTATTGGCCGTCGTGCTTGTTGGTGTCGGTGTCGGTGTCGGTGTCGGTGTCGGTGTCGGTGTCGGTGTCGGTGTCGGTGTCGGCGTCGGCGTCGGCGTCGGCGTCGGCGTTGGCTTCCAGCGGTGGCGGGTGCCGCCAAAAGCCGTCAGGGAACTTGTCACCGCAACCACCATGACAGCACTGCGCAAAGCGCGTGAAAGGAGCAAACCTGAGTGAGGCTTGGAAGGAGATTTGAGAAAAGTGGTTTGCATATAGAAAAAAATTGCTGAGTTAAGAAAAAATAGGTACCCCGTAGTGGGTAGTAAATTTATGTTAGTTGTTACTCATAACTCGGCAGTAAGGAGATGTGCAGGGCTGCGCCTGATCGCCCGGTGGTGTGGAGGCGACGATTCAAATGTGTAAATTGGCAGGACGCTGCGGCTTTTTGAAAGCCGGGCAAATACCCTTTCAGAACAACACTGGCGCGGTGTTGAGCTGTTTTAGGGGGATGAAAATTTCAAGAATATCCAGCCATAGCTGGCGCCTCCTGCAAGTCATTTGCAGCAAGCTGATCGATGGTTTTTTACAGATACTATAAAAACCAAAAGATATATTTGTATCATTTAAAATGTTAAATTAACAAATAAAAACTAACTATGGCATTGGCCTGCAGTTGAGCTTGCTGCCCTCTCTGACAGGATAAAGAGCCATCGCAGCGTGTAGGAATGAACCCACGTCACATGGCGCTCTCCACTGGTGGTGCCATCTGGCGCGGCCTGTTATGTTGAGATGCGGGGCTTAAGCAGCGCCTGTAGCGCCTGTAGCGCCGCTACCCAACATCAAAAGGTTTCCATGAACAGCTCTATCGACAAGAACGACCCCAGCGTCACCCTGAGCCCAGACTTGGTCGCGCAATTGCCTGAATCCGGGGGTAGCCACAAGGTAGCGGCGCTCTATGCCACGCTGGAGGAAGCCGGGCGTGTGCGCCAGCACCTGATGGATGGTGGAATTGCCGCCAGCGAAGTCACTTTGCTCAAGGATCTGCCGCTGCCACCGGACGCGGGCGGCAATGACGAGGTGCTCAAAGACATGCTGGTGGACGGCGCCATTGGCACGGCGGTGGGGACGGGCGTGGGCGCCATCGGCACCGCGATGCTGTGGGCCGCCAGCGTGACCTTGTTCGTGGCCAGTCCGGTGGTGGCGCCGCTGGCAATGCTCGGCTGGTTTGCCAGCGTCGGCGGCATCGCTGGCGCCATCGCCGGGGCTGCCAACCAAGAGAACAAGAAGGGCAAGGAAGGAAAATTTTCCGAACTGGTGATGGACGCCATTCAGTCGGGCAACGTGGTGTTGGTGGTTCGCACGCATGGCGACGCCGACAGGGCGCTGGCCAAGGAGATCATTGGCAAGTCGCTCACAGGCCACGCCAGGGGGGCCACGGAGTTCAATTAGCGCGCTTCAGTCAGGCCCGCCCATTCAGGGAGCGGCGGGAATGCGGGCGGCCTTCACAGGAACGGGCGCGCCAGATCCCAGAACATCATCCCCACCGCCAGCCCCATCAACAGCGCCCCGCTCCAGCCGAACCAGGTGGTTTTCAGGCCGCAGGTGAAGCTGCCCATCACCGATTTCTTGCTCGCCAGCAGCATCAGTCCGACCATGATGGGCACGGCCACCACGCCGTTGACTACAGCGCTCCAGTAGAGCGCTTTCATCGGGTTGATGGCGCTAAAGTCCAGCCCGGTGCCGACCCCGGTGGCAATCGTGATGATGGCGTAAAAGCGCTTGGCTTCGTACCAGCGCCGCTCCAGCCCTTCGGGCCAGCCGAAGGCTTCGGCCACCGCGTAGGCCGCTGACGAGGCCAGCACCGGCACGGCCAGCAGGCCGGTGGCAATGATGCCGCCCGCAAACAGCGCAAAGGCAAATTCACCGGCCAGCGGGCGCAGCGCCTGCGCCGCCTGGGCCGCCGAGGTCACGTCGCGCACGCCAGCCGCATACAGCACGGCCGCGCCCAGCACCATGATGAAAAAAGCCACGGCGTTGGAGAAAAACATGCCGGTGAAAGTGTCGCGCCTGACGCGCTGCAGATCGCCTCGGATTTCTTCTTCGCTGGCGTGCCCGGCGCCCTTCAGACGCAGCTCCTCGACTTCCTGCGCGGCCTGCCAGAAAAACAGGTAGGGCGAAATCGTCGTGCCCAGCAGCGCCACCAGCATCATCCAGTAATCCGGCGTCCATTGCAGTGTGGGAATCAACAGGTCATGCAGCACCTGGCCCCACGGCACCGGCACCAGCAGCGCGGCGATGACATAGGAAAACAAAAACAGCGTCAGCCATTTCAAAATCGGCGCGAGCCTGCGGTAGGGCACAAACACCTGCAGCAGCACGGTGAGCACGCCAAAGGCCATCGAATAGAAATGCTGGGCGCCGCCTGCCACCAGCGCCAACGCCTCGCCCATCGCGGCAATGTCGGCGGCGATATTGAGGGTGTTGGCCAGCACCAGCAGCGTCACCATGCTCATCAGAAACCAGGGGGGCGTGTGCTCGCGCAGATTCGCCGCTACGCCCTTGCCAGTGACGCGGCCAATGCGGGCGCTGACCAGCTGAATGGCAATCATGAAGGGCAGCGACAAAAACACCGCCCAGAGCAGCCCGGTGCCAAACTGCGCGCCCGCCTGCGTGTAAGTGGCAATCCCGGACGGGTCATCGTCGGCCGCGCCGGTGATGACGCCGGGGCCGACATGGCGCAGAAAGGAGGGAATTTTAAGATTCATTTAAAATACACCTTTTTTGGTGCGGCGATGCTGCCATCATCCCCCAACCCGAGCGTCAAAGGAACTCCCCTCATGCCTGCCCTTGATCTGTGTACCGAAGAGGAAATCGTTCAACTGGTCTATGGCTTTTACGATGCGGTGCGCAGCGACGCGGTGCTCGGGCCTATCTTCAACCAGCATGTGAAAAACTGGGACACGCACCTGCCGGTGATGGTGGATTTTTGGTCCTCGGCGCTGCGCGGGACGGCGCGTTTCAAGGGCTCGCCGATGCCCAAGCACGCGGCCCTGCCCGGCTTGAGCGTTGAGCTGTTCCAGCACTGGCTGGCGCTGTTTCGGCAAACCACTGGCGCGCTGCCGAATGCCGCGCTGGCCGAGAAAGCCAACGAGTTGGCCAAGCGCATCGCCCAAAGCCTGTGGTACGGCTACCAGATGAGCCAGGATGGCAGCAAACCGGCCCCCGTCAGGCGTTAAAGAATCAACAGCGCCCGGAAGTCGTTCACGTTGGTGTGCGTCGGCCCGGTGATGAGCAAATCGCCCAGCGGCTCGAAGTAGCCGTAAGCGTCGTTGCGGTCCAGGCAGTCGTCGAGTTTCAGGCCCAGCGCCGCCGCCCGCTGCAGCGTGTCCGGCGCGACGTAAGCGCCCGCGTTGTCTTCCACGCCGTCGATGCCGTCGGTGTCGGCAGCCAGCGCATACACGCCGCGCTGGCCCTGCAGCGCCAGCGCCAGCCCCATGCAAAATTCACCGGCGCGCCCGCCGCGCCCGCGTGGCGCGCCGGGCATTTGCGGGCGGATGGTGACGGTGGTTTCGCCGCCGCTCAGAATCACGCAGGGCTTTTGAAACGGCTGGTTTCTCAAAGCCACGGCGCGGGCCAGCGCGGCGTGGACTTTGCCGACTTCGCGCGACTCGCCTTCCATCTCGTCGCTCAGGATGTAGGCGGGCAGACCGGCGGCGCGGGCCGTTTCAGCGGCGGCTTGCAGGCTTTGCTGGGGCGTGGCGATCAAATGGATTTCGTGGCCGTCAAAGCGGGCGTCGCCGGGCTTGGGGGTTTCCAGCGCGCCTTGAGCCAGTTGGTCGCGGATGGCTTGGGGCACGTCAATGCCGTAGCGCTGGAGAATCGCCAGCGCCTCGGCGCAGCGGCTGGCGTCCGGCACGGTCGGGCCGCTGGCAATCAAGGAGGGATCGTCGCCGGGCACATCGCTGATCGTCAGCGTCACGACGCGGGCCGGGGCGCAGGCGGCGGCCAGCCGCCCGCCTTTGATGCGCGAGAGGTGCTTGCGCACGCAGTTCATCTCGGCAATGCTGGCGCCGCTGCTCAGCAGCGCCCGGCTGACGGCCTGTTTGTCTGGCAGCGTCAAGCCGTCGGCGGGCAGCGTGAGCAGCGCCGAGCCGCCGCCGGATATCAGGCACAGCACCAGATCGTTTTTCGTCAGCCCCTGCACCAGCGCCAGAATGCGCTGCGCCGCCGCCAGCCCGGCCGCGTCGGGCACCGGGTGCGCGGCTTCGACAACTTCGATGCGCTGGGCCAGCCCGGCGGGCCGGGGCGGAATGTGGCCGTAGCGGGTGACGACCAGCCCTTCGAGCGGCGCGTCAAGCGGCCACAGCGCCTCGACCGCCTGCGCCATCGCGCCGCCCGCCTTGCCCGCGCCAATCACGAGGGTGCGCCCACCGCTGCCGGGCGCGGGCGGCGGCGGCAGGTAGCGGGCGGTGTTGGCCAGCGGCAAGGCGCGGGTGACGGCCGCCTGGTACAGGGCTTGGAGAAACGCACGCGGCTGCGTGACGGGCTCTAGCAGCGGCGCTGGCTGTGCCCGGGAAAGGGAAAAGGTCATGCGGAGTCTCCCGTCGCAAAGGGGGCAGAGTACAAAAAAAGGGCGCTGGGCGCCTTGCCTGAAGCACGGCTATCCAGCCGGCCAAGTAAAAACAGTAACCAGTCCAGGCGATGCACCAGCGCCTGGCCCTCATGGCCCTCATGGCCCTCATGGCCGCCGCCAAACCATACCACCGGCGCCAGTCCAGTGCCGCTCAGGGCGAAACATCTTAAAAGTCTGTTGCAAAACAAAAAAAGCAGGCGTGGCAAAAAACCCAGAATGAATCGTCAGGTTTACGGGTTTGCCGCCATTTCTCCTCGGCACCGGGGCCTTTCATCATGGGAGACGCCTCATGTCCACATCCAGCCCCCGCCATGTCTGGCAGCGCCAGTGGCTATCCACCGCTGCCGCCATGCTGTTCAGCGCCTGTGCCGCCGCCCAGTCGGCGCCCCCCGCGCCCGAGACCTCTACGGCGCCCGAGTCAGCAAGCCTCATCGGGCCGGGCCTGGCCTACGCGCGCGTGGTCCAGAGCGCCCCGGCGGCCCCGACTGCCTCGGCCCGCGCCTACCGGCAGGACTGCGCCATGCACCTCTATACGCTGAACATCGAGCGTATCTACCAGGGCAGGATGCGGCCCCTGCTGTACGCCGTCGGGGTACTGCGTGTGGAAATCGACCCAAGCGGACAAGTCAGCAGCCTGGACTGGCTGCGCGCGCCCAGCCACGCGCCGGAAGTGATGGCCGACATCGAGCGCACCATCCGGCAGGCGGCGCCGTTTCCGCCGCCTGCCGGGCCGGACAAGGTGGCGTACATCGACACTTGGCTGTGGGACAAGAGCGGCAAATTCCAGCTCGACACGCTGACCGAAGGGCAGGACTGAACCCAGCCCGCCCGGCTTTTCAGCCCAGACGGGCAATATGCGCTTTCAGGCGCGGCAGGCACACGCGCTTTAAATCAAAGCGCTCCTGCATGTCGCGTCTGGCCTGCTCGCGCAAAGGCGCCATCGCCTGCGGGTCTTCCAGCGCCGCAATGACGGTCGCCGCAATCGCCTCGGGCGCGTGAAAATCGACCAGCAGGCCGTTGCGCTGGTGCTGCAGCACTTCGAGCACCGGCGCCGTGCTGGAGCCAATCAGCAGGCAGCCGCAGGCCATCGCCTCCAGCATCGACCACGACAGCACAAACGGATAAGTCAAATAAACATGCGCGCTGGACAGGCGCAACACCTGCAGATACTGCGGATACGGCAGCTTGCCCAAAAAGTGAATCCGGCTGGCGTCCACCCGCCCCTGCAGCTCTTTCATGTAGAGCGTGCGGTAAGTCTGGCCATCGGGCGCGGCGCGGCCGTAGCTGACCTCGTCGCCGCCGACCACCAGCACCTGCGCGTGCGGCCGCGCCGCCAGAATCTGCGGCAAGGAGCGCAGGAACTGGTGAATCCCCCGGTACGGCTCCAGGTTGCGCGCCACATAGGTAATCACCTCGTCGCCGGACTGCAGCACGCGGCCGCCGGGCAGTTCAAAACCGCTGACCGGGCCGGGGCAAACCCTGTCGGTATCGACGCCGTCGTGGATCACGCTGATGCGCTCCTGCAGCATCGCCGGGTACTGGGCGCGCTGCCACTGCGCCGGACTGATGGCCGCGTCGGCCGCTTCCAGGCTGAGCAGTTGGGTCGCGTTGCGCATGCGCACACGGCAGCCGTCATCAAAGCTGCAAGGAAACTCGGGGTCGAAGTGCATGTCCGAACCCTGCGCGCGGTAGTAAAACTCCAGGTACAGCACCAGTTTGGCGGCGGGAAAAACGTCCTTCAAAAACAGCGCCTCGCCCCAGCCGGGATGCGCGCAAATCACGTCCGGCGTGAAGCCCCGGTTTTTTAATTCGAGCGCCGCCCGCGCCACCGCCTGGCCGCGCCGCACCGCCGACTCGGTACTGCGCAGGTAGTGATGCGTCTGAGGGCTCGCGCCTTGCGGCGAAGGGTAGGCGCACAGGCGAAGGCGCGGGTGCAGCCCCTGCGCCTGATGAAGATGGGCCTGGTCCCCGATGGCGACGACTTCGTTGCCGGGGTCATCGGCCAGCGCAGGGGCCAGGTGCTTGTACTGGCCGGGGAAATTCTGATGGACAAAAAGTATGCGCATGTTAAAAAACGGCCGGCTCATCAAAAATAATCCAGCAGATTAACGCATCCCGCCACAGGCCTGCGCACGGGCGGGCGGCACGGACGCCAAATTTTTCGCGCCAACCTCCCTCTTGGTCCAACACTGCCGCCGTTATGGCATGCAATTGCGGTACGCTGTAGGGCTTTCCTATAACAACTCGCTTACTGCTTACTGAGGAGAACCATGAATCAACCGCTTTCCCCCGCCGAACTGGCCCTGCGCGAAGCCGCCCGCGATTACCACCGCCTGCCGACACGCGGCAAAATTTCCGTCAACGCGACCAAGCCCCTGTCGAACCAGCGCGATCTGTCACTCGCCTACTCGCCCGGCGTCGCCTATCCCTGCCTGGACATCGAGGCCGACCCGTCGCTGGCCCACGACTACACCTCGCGCGGCAATTTAGTCGGCGTCATCACCAACGGCACGGCGGTGCTCGGCCTGGGCAACATCGGCCCGCTGGCGTCCAAGCCCGTCATGGAAGGCAAAGGCTGCCTGTTCAAGAAATTCGCCGGCATCGACGTGTTCGACATCGAGCTGGCCGAAAACGACCCGGACAAGCTGGTCGAAATCATCGCCGCGATGGAGCCAACGCTGGGCGGCGTGAACCTTGAAGACATCAAGGCGCCCGAGTGCTTTTACATCGAGAAAAAGCTGCGCGAGCGCATGAACATCCCGGTGTTCCACGACGACCAGCACGGCACCGCCATCATCTCGTCGGCCGCGCTGCTGAACGGCCTGGAGCTGGTCAACAAGCGCATTAACGAAGTCAAAATCGCCGTCTCCGGCGCCGGTGCTGCAGCGCTGGCCTGCCTGGACGTGATGGTCGGCCTGGGCGTCAAGCGCGAAAACATCTACGTCTGCGACTCCAAAGGCGTGATTTACGAAGGCCGTCCCGGCGGCTTCGACGAGTCCAAGGCGCGTTTTGCGCAAACCACCGAACTGCGCACGCTGGCCGATGTGGTCAACGACGCCGACGTGTTCCTGGGCTGCTCGGCCCCCGGCGTCTTGACGCAAGACATGGTCAAGACGATGGCGCGCGCGCCCATCATTTTGGCGCTGGCCAACCCCGAGCCGGAAATCCGCCCCGAGCTGGCCAAGGCCGTGCGCCCGGACTGCATCATTGCCACCGGCCGCTCGGACTACCCGAACCAGGTCAACAACGTTTTGTGCTTTCCGTACATCTTCCGGGGCGCGCTCGACTGCGGCGCGACCAAAATCACCGAGGCCATGAAACTGGCCTGCGTGCGTGAAATCGCCCATCTGGCCAAAGCCGACATCAGCGAGGAAGTGGCCAAAGCCTACGCCGGCAAAGAGCTGTCCTTCGGCAGCGACTACCTGATCCCGACGCCGTTTGACTCGCGCCTGATCCTGCGCATCGCCCCAGCGGTGGCCAAGGCGGCGGAAGAATCCGGCGTCGCCACGCGCCCGATTCAGGACATGGAAGCCTATCGCCAGAGCCTCTCGCGCTTTGTCTATTCGACCGGCATGCTGATGCGCCCGGTGTTCGGCGCCGCCCGCATGGCCACGGCCAAGCGCGTCGCCTACGCCGAAGGCGAAGACGAGCGCGTGCTGCGCGCCGCCCAACTGGTGCTCGACGACGGCATCGCCACGCCGATTCTGATCGGCCGCCCGGCGGTGATCGAGGCGCGCATTTTGAAAGCCGGTCTGCGCATGCGCCTAGGCCAGGACGTGGAATGCGTGAATCCTGAAGACGATTCGCGCTTTCGCCAGTACTGGGAAACCTACCACCGCCTGCTCGGGCGCAACGGCGTCAGCCCCGAAGCGGCCAAAGCCGCCGTGCGCCGCTCGACCACGACGATTGCCGCGCTGATGCTCAAGCTGGGCGACGCCGACGCGATGCTGTGCGGCCTGCACGGGCGCTTTGACGTGCATCTGGGCCACCTGCGCGACATCATCGGCCTGCAGCCCGGCGCGTCGGTGTTTGCCACGCTGAACGCGCTGATGCTGCAAAAGCACACGATTTTCATTGCCGACACCTTCGTTAACGAAGACCCGAGCGCCGAGCAGCTCGCAGGCATCGCGCTGATGGCCGCCGACGAGGTGCGCCGCTTCGGCCTGCCGCCCAAGGTGGCGTTCCTGTCGCACTCGAACTACGGCTCGTCGCGCAGCGCCTCGGCACTGAAAATGCGCCGCGCCCGCGAACTGTTTGCCAACATGGCGCCCGACATCGAATGCGACGGCGAAATGCACGGCGACGCAGCCCTGTCCGAAGAAATCCGCCGTAATTCGCTGATGGACAGCACGCTGACCGGCGAAGCCAACATCCTGATCTGCCCGAACCTGGACGCGGCGAACATCCTGTTCAACGTGCTCAAGGTCACCGGCGGCGAAGGCGTGACGGTCGGCCCGATTTTGCTGGGCGCAGCGGCCACGGCGCACATTTTGACGCCTTCGGCGACGGTCCGCCGCATTTTGAACCTGACGGCCCTGGCCGTGGCTAACGCCAGCGCCGTGCGCTAAAAAGGGCGCTGCTATCCCAGGCTTGCCCTGGGATTGATGTGCATTTCAGGAAAATTCCCCGCCAAGATGGCGGCCCATTCGCCCGCTTACTGCCAATTGGCCGCCATCACCGGCGCCAGCCCCGCCGCATAGCTCGCAGACAGCGTGGTCTGCCCGGCTGCCGGAGGCGCGAACGCCGCCATGGCGCTGACCAGGTTCTGCACCTGGCTGTCCAGCAGGGTCTTGCCATCACTCGTTTTGAATTGCTCGATGTGGTATTGGCTGCCCAGGTACCAGTTGGTCAGTGTGGCCTTGTCAGTGCTGCCGATGATGCTGACCTCCAGGTCGTTTGAAGCCTGGCGCAGCCATATCTGGTCGCTGGCAATGCCGCCCAAGAACTGCAGTATGTCGGTATTGCCTGCAGTGGCATCGTTTTCCTGCACGGTGTCTGCGCCATAGTCATGGCCCAACACATAGATGTCGTTACCGGAGCCACCCGCCATGATGTCGCTGCCAGCGCCGCCATCCAGCCGGTCGTTGCCCGCAAGTCCATTGAGTATGTCATCCCCTGCCAAACCGATGATATTGTCTGAACTGGCGGTGCCGTTGAGGGTATCGGCGGATTCGGTTCCGTTGAGGTCAGTCAGTACATTGGCCTGGATGGCAGCCAAGTCCCACGCCGTGCCATTGGCAAACTGCACCTGCTCGAGCTGGTAATACGTCGAGCTGAACCAGTCCTTCACCGTCACCTGATCGGTGTCGCTGACCCTGAAGACCATGTCGTTGCCGCTGCGCTGCAGGCGCACACCCGCAGACTCTATGCCCGCGCCGAACCGGAGCGTGTCTGTCGTGCTCTGGTAGCCAAACTCGCGGATCGTGTCGCGCCCGTCGCCCGCGTTGAACACATAGGTGTCGGCATTGCTCCAGTAGTTGCGGTTCACATAGTCGGCGGAGACCAGCGCATCATCGCCCTG
>JBBRWN010000028.1:0-33168 GCA_038249155.1 Burkholderiales bacterium
CTCACCAATATATACAGTCTGAAGAAGGGAATGCTGTCGCATTACATGCAGCAAGAGCTGCGAAGCCCATCGGTTCGGATGGCTGTGTAGCGGTAGGAATTTTCACAAAGTGAAATATTGGTGAGTTTTGCGTAAGTCCTAAGTATGATTCGATTGTGATATATCCATTTGCAAGCAAATCTACTGGAACAAAAACCAAATCCTTGTTCGCCAAAATGTAATCTCTTTGCTTCCAAACAAAAAAGGATGCCGCGACAGCTCCAAGAATGGCGCCCGCAGGCTGTGCGCCTGGCGTAACCGTTAGTAAAGCCGTAGCAGATAACAAACTCTCCAACTTCAGGGTTACATCAATGGCATCTTCCCATTTGGCTTTTCCAGCGTCAACTTTTTGTACCAAATCAGCCCATGCGGCAAGTAATGCTGGTTGGCCCGTTATAAGATCCGTGATCGCTTTTGCTTGCGGGGATATTCTATTTGCAACCTGTCCTATTACAAACTGCACGCCAGATGTGGCAGACTCCACATTCTCAATAATCGTTGGCATTTTAAACTCCAAAAAAATTAAAAAATAAATACATCAACAAACAAGAAAAAGTTATAATTAATAATTTCACTCGCAACTGACCAGCTTTAACAACAAAGTACAGCAAATGTTCAAACTTAAAATACTGTTTTTTATTTAGTGCCCGTATTGATTTACGAATTATTCGCGCAGTATCTTTATCTATTGAATAGTAAGTTGTTACACCAACCACGCTCGCAAAAAAAAAGCTACAGTAAGCATCTTGAATATATTAGAAATCATAAGTTACTCAAAAATTTGGCTAAGTCTTACGCAAAACAGCGTAATTTTTATTATATGAAATAGTGTGGTTTTCAGTCGAAAAAGAAAAAGTTTTTGTATTTTTATGCCGATTCTTTAAGTTAAGCGCTTTACCAGAAGTTCTTCCGTAATCTATGCGTGTATTGCTCCCTGGATGGCTCTGAAATTTACGGAAGGATTTGTTATGAAGCGCTTATTGATTTTAATTGGTTAAATTTTATACTATATAAATAATATTATTATTATTATTATTTATATAACATAAACTCTATTGATATTTTTACCCAACCAACACCAGTCAAGTGAGATAAAAATTTCTCGCAACATTATCAATTAAAATAAACCATTAACTACTCTATCTGAATTGGTTGATGTTGTATTGGCAGCCACAACACCAGCGCCAAAATTATTCAAAAATACTGTATATCCATTCATTTCTCTTTCCCTTCATGGTATAACAAAAAACACAAAATGAAAACATCAATAAAAATCCAACACCTTCAATCTATTTTGCCGCAGTGGAATCCTCTTCATATATTTGAAAAATATCTGCATATGAAAAAGCCCTCCCCTCGCAATACACCCCCCAGACACGATATGTCTTTCTAAGTATTAGAAATCGCATCTCATCATAATCTATATACCCCAAACAATTTTCAATCTTATTTTTATTCTTATTTGTAAGAGGAAATCTCGGAAACCCATGAAATGGGGAATATCCAGACGGAGGAAATTCAAAATCTTGAATTTGCCCATTTGATATTTCAGCTCTTATATTTGGACTTTGATCTCTGATTTGAATTATTCTTACATGCACCCGCTTCAGATTCTCTGGATTTGGCGGAGGATTTAGCTGCATCGCAAGCCACGGATAGCCCAGCCCACCCAGCATCACCAGACATATTCTCAAAGAATATTTTTTGCGCTCAAAAAAACTCATCTTTATTTTTTCCATATAATTTTTTCCATTTCATCAAAATCCAAATAAAAATTAATATAACCCTACCGTTCCTTCAAGCTCTCACTGCCTGCCCTCTGTACCGGGCTCATCAAATACTCGATCACCCGCCTGCGCCCGGTCTTAATCTCGGCGGTGATGTTCATGCCTGGACTCAGGTTGACGCGCTTGCCGTCGATCAGCATGTCCCTGGCCTGCAGCGTCAAGGTGGCCGGGTAATAGCTGCCCTTCTTCTCATCGGTCACCGCGTCGGCAGTGACCACATCGACGCGCGCGGGCACGGTGCCGTATTTGGTGTACGGGAAAGTCTCCAGCTTGACCTCGGCGGTTTGCCCGGCGTTGACAAAGCCGATGTCCAGGTTGGCAATGCTCACCTCGGCGGTCACGCTGGCGCTGCCCGGCACCACGATCATCAAGGGCTGGGCGCTGGTGACCACGCCGCCGACGGAGTGAATCGCCAGTTGCTGGATCACGCCGTCCACCGGCGTGGTCAGCTGCGTCAGGCGCTGGCGCTGGTCGGCCTTGCGGTCGTCGGCGCTGAACTGCTGGTGCTTGGTGGCCGCCTGGGCCTGGCGGTCGCTCAGGCTGCGCCGGGTTTCGGCCTGAAACGCGGCCTTGGCCTGCGCGGTTTCCTTCTGGGCCGAGAGGCTTTCCGCCAGGTGGGCGCGCTGGGTGGCCAGGTCGCGCTCCAGCTCGACGCGCTCGCGGGTTTTGTCCTGCGTGGCATGGCCGGAAATGAAGCCTTCGCCCACGAGCTTTTTGAAGTCGTCCTCGCGGGTTCTGGCCATCGGGACGGTCGCCTCCAGTTTGGCGATGCTGGCCTGCACGGTGGCGGTCTCCGCCTGGCGCCGGGCCGCCTCGGCGTCCAGCTTGGCGAGCTTGGCGCTGATGTCCTGCCACTCGGCGATCAGCTGGGCTTCGGTGGCGGCCTGGTCGGCGCTGGTGTCCTGCCGGGTGTCCTGGCTGGAGGTGGCCCGCAGCGCGCGCAGCACCTGCTCCAGCGACTTTTGTCCGGCCAGCAACTGCGCCAGCGCGCCGGTGCGCCGCTCTTCGCTGATGGCCGCCTTGAGCTGCTCCTGCACGCTGGCCTTGTCCGCCGTGGCCACGGTGGCGTCGAGCTCGACGAGCACCTGGCCGGCCTTGACCAGGTCGCCGTCCCTGACCAGCACCCTTTTCACCACGCTGTTCTCCAGCGGCTGGATCACCTTGGTCCGGTCGCTCACGATGATGCGGCCCGGCGCCACGGCCACAATGTCCACCTGACCGATGACAGACCACAGCAGCGCCAGCGCAAACAGCAGCATCAAACCCCAGGCCAGGCGGCGCGGTGCCGGATGCACAGGGGTTTCCTGCAGGCTCAGCGCGGCGGGCAGGAAAGCCGTTTCGTCGGCCAGGCGGCTCGGCCCGGCCAGCTCGGCGCGGTGCGTCCAGGCGGCAGACAGGACGGCGCGGTAGCGCGCCAGCAGTTCGAGGGCGGGGTGGCGGGGTTGCTCAAGGGCTGCCGGTCCTGGGGCGGGCGCAGCACTGGCACTGGCACTGGCACTGGCACTGGCACTGGCACTGGCACTGGCGCTGGCGCTGGCGCTGGCGCTGGCGGAGGCGGAGGCGGGGGCGGCGCTGGCCGAAGGGTTGATCCTGCTCGAAGTGTCCATGCTGCTCATGCGGTCCATGCTCATACAGCGCCCTCCTGCGCGGGTGACTCCGTGGGCTGGCCGCCGTCCTGCATCTGCCACAGGTGGGCGTACAGGCCTTGCGGCTGCTGGACCAAGGTTTCGTGCGTCCCGGCCTCGACGATGCGGCCCTTGTCCATCACGATGATGCGGTGGGCGTGGCGCACGGCGGACAGCCGGTGCGCGATGATGAGCACGGTGCGGCCCTGGCAGATGGGCGCCATGTTGCGCTGGATGATGGCTTCACTCTCGTAGTCCAGCGCGCTGGTGGCCTCGTCCAGGATCAATATGCGCGGGTTGGTGAACAGGGCGCGGGCAATGGCCACGCGCTGGCGCTGACCGCCGCTCAAGCTGCTGCCCTGCTCGCCCACCATCGTGTCGTAGCCCTCGGGCAGCTCGCTGATGAAGTCATGGGCGCCAGCCAGCCGGGCCACCGCGATAACGGCCTCGATGGGCGCGGCCGGGTCGGTAATCGCAATGTTCTCGCGCACGCTGCGGTTAAACAGCAGGTTGTCTTGCAGCACCACGCCGACTTGGCGCCTGAGCTGGGCCGCGTCGATCAGGCTGATGTCGATGCCATCGACCAGCAGCCGCCCGCCTTCCGGGCTGTACAGGCGCTGCACCAGCTTCGTTAACGTGCTTTTGCCCGAGCCCGAGCGCCCGACGATGCCGATGACCTCGCCCGCCCGGATGTCCAGGCTCAGGCTGTTGAGCACAGGCGCGCTTTCCGGGCGGTAGCGGAAGGTGAGCTGGTCCAGCGTGATGCGGCCTTTGAGCGCGGGCAGTTGGGCGGCGCTGGCGGGCGCCACTTCGGTGCGGGTGTTGAGGATGTCGCCCAGGCGGGCGACTGAAATGCCGGTTTGCTGGAAATCGGTCCAGAGCTGGGCCATGCGCATGATGGGCTGGGAAACGCGCTGGGCGAACATGTTGAAGGCGACGAACTGGCCGACGCTCAGGTCGCCGCCCATGACCAGATGGGCGCCATACCAGAGGGTGGCGGCGTTGACCAGTTTGCCGATCAGGTTGACGCCTTCATGGGCCACGCTGGCCAGGTTCTGGGTGCGAAAGCTGGCCGCGACATAGGCGGCGAGTTGATTGTCCCAGCGCCGGGCAAAGGCGCTCTCCAGCGCGGTGGCCTTGACAGTCTGAATGCCGGTGACGGTTTCCACCAGCATGGCCTGGTTCTCGGCGCCACGGGCAAATTTCACGTCCAGCCGCGCCCGCAGCATCGGCACGACGGCCAGGCTCAGGCCGAAGTACAGCGGCAGGCTGAGCAGCACGATCAGGGTCAGCGGCACGCTGTAGAGCAGCATGACGGCGATAAAGACGACGGAAAAGAACACGTCGAGCAGCACCGTCAGCGCATTGCCGGTGAGGAAACTGCGGATGTTCTCCAGCTCGCGCACACGCGCCACCGAGTCGCCCACGCGCCGGGCCTGAAAGTAGGCCAGCGGCAGCTGCACCAGATGACGGAACAATCGGGCGCCCAGCTCGACGTCGATGCGGCTGGTGGTGTGGCTGAACACATAAGCGCGCAGGGCGTTGAGCACGCTTTCAAAAATCACGACGATGACCAGGCCGATGACCAGCACGTCCAGCGTGGTCATGCCTTTGTGGACCAGCACCTTGTCCATCACCACCTGAAAGAACAAAGGGCTGACCAGGCCAAAGAGCTGCAGCATGAAGGAGATCAACAACACCTCGCCCAGCAGGCGGCGGTATTTGACCAGCGCGGGGATGAACCAGGAGAAGTCGAATTTGGCCAGGGCGCCGGCCAGGCTGGCGCGGCTGCTGATCAGGATCAGGCGCCCGCTCCACTGGCTGGCAAAAACTTCAACCGGCTCGATGGTGGGGCGCCCGCCTGCCGCGCCGGGGTCTTGCAGCAGCACGCGCTTGCCGTCGCTCTGGGCCAGGATGACCAGGCGCAGGGACTCGCCCTCGCCTTGGCTTTCGCCTGCGCCGCCGGGACGCATCAGGGCCAGCGCGGGCAGGGGCGTCAGCGCCAGGCGCTCCACGCTGGCGCGCACGCACTTGGCCTGAAGGCCCAGGCGCGCGGCTGCGCGCAGCAGGTCATCGACGCCGAGCTTGTCGCTGGAAGACAGGCCTAATTGATGGGCCAGCGTGGCCGGATCGGCCGCTATCTGGTGAAACCGCGCCACCGCGCACAGGGCGGCCAGGGGCGCCAGCGCATCGGCATGGCCCTGGGCAACTGCAGCGCGTTCCCCGGAATTTGCCGCCGTGGATGGCCCACGATGGATTGGCTCGCCAATGTTTGCGAGCGCGCTTGAACTTGCCGTCACACGTCAGCCCTCCCTTGATGCCCCTGGTTAGTCAGGGGTCAATTTTTTAGTTGGGAAGAACTGTATCAGCGAGTGTGAAAGGTGTCTATTTGTTCAAAGAAAGCGTTCCAGCAACCGCCTCGACCCCCTGTCCAGCGCGCCCATGTCAGCAATGCTGTACTGCACGCCCTCGCTGCCCGCAATCAAGAGGGCGCTGCCTTTGAGGCGGCGGATGTCTTCCTCACCTTTGAGCACAAACGTGGTCTCGCCCCGGTCGGTTTCCACCGTCCACTGGCTGGGCGTGCCGAAGGACGAGACGCTTTTCAGTCGCCTGATTTCGGGCACAAAGTCGCGCAGCGCCAGCTCTTCTTGCAGCAGAGCGCGCATGTCAGCGGGCAAATCCTGCAATTGCGCAATCCAGGCCAGCTCGCGGCCGTCGGTGCTGACCAGGGAAATGCCTTCGCCCGGCGCGGCCAGCGGAAAAGCGCGCACGGGGGTCACGCCCTCGTGCGTCTCGCCGTCGGCGCCGGTGAACTGCAGCCGGCCCGAGGCCAGGCGCGCCAGCCGGAAATCCGGGCCGATGGCGGCGGCGGTGGTAGCCGTGGATGAGGGGGCGGTGGTGGAATTGAAATCGGTCATGCGCCGCTCTTTCAGGAAAAATGATGCAAGGTCAAGGGTTGGCTCGGGCGTTCAGCCGCTTGGGCGCTCAGCGACTCCAGCATTCGGGCGCTCACATGCTGCCGGCCTGCTGGGGCGCGTGCTGGGCGGTGTGCGCCACTTGCGCCGTGGCCACGGCGGCGCGGCTGTCGGCCGCTTCGGTCTCGTCGCCTTCGGTGTCCACCTGGCGCAGCTGAGCTTGGTACAGGCGCCAGTAGTGGCCCTGCTTGGCCATCAGCTCCTCGTGCGGGCCGACTTCCACCACCTGGCCGCGGTCCATCACCACCAGCCGGTCGGCCTTGCGCAGCGTGGACAGGCGGTGCGCAATCGCAATCGTCGTGCGGCCCTGCACCAGGTTGTCCAGCGCTTTTTGAATCTCCTTTTCGGTCTCGGTATCGACCGACGAGGTGGCCTCGTCCAAAATCAAAATGCGCGGGTCAATCAACAGCGCCCGCGCAATCGAAATACGCTGGCGCTCGCCGCCCGACAGCCCCTGGCCGCGCTCGCCGACCAGCGAGTCGTAAGCCTGCGGCAGGCGCAAAATGAATTCGTGCGCGTGCGCCGCCCGCGCCGCCGCGACGATTTCCGCCCGCGTCGCGCCCGGCTTGCCGTAGGCGATGTTCTCGGCAATCGTGCCGAAAAACAAAAACGGCTCCTGCAGCACCAGCCCGATGTGGCGCCGATAGTCGGCCACGGCAAAGCGCCGGATGTCGGTGCCATCGACCAAAATAGCGCCATCGCTCACGTCGTAAAAGCGGCATAGCAAATTGACCAGCGTGCTTTTGCCCGAGCCGCTGTGGCCAACCAGGCCAATCATTTCGCCGGGCTGAATCTGCAAATCGAGCCCGCGAATCACCGAGCGGTTGCCGTAGCGAAAGCCGAGCGCCTTCATCTCGATGCCGCCTTTGAGCGCGTTGATTTTCACCGGCTGGCTGGGTTCGGGCACGTTGGAAACGTGATCGAGAATGTCAAAAATCCGCTTGGCGCCGGAGGCGGCTTTCTGCGTCACGGACACGATGCGGCTCATCGAGTCGAGCCGCCCGTAAAAGCGCCCGATGTAGGCGATAAACGCCGTCAGCACGCCGACGGTGATTTGCTGCTTGGACATCAGCCAGATGCCGAAGGCCCAGACAACTAACAAGCCGATTTCCGTCAGCAGCGAGACCGTCGGCGAGAACAGCGACCAGACCTTGTTCAGCCGGTCGTTGACGGCCAGGTTTTGCTGGTTGACGGCGCGAAAGCGCTGGGCTTCGCGCTTTTCCTGGGCAAAGGCCTTGACGACGCGGATGCCGGGAATGGTGTCGGACAGCACGTTGGTGACTTCGGACCAGACGCGGTCTATCTTTTCAAAGCCGGTGCGCAGCTTGTCGCGCACGACGTGGATCATCCAGGCGATAAAGGGCAGCGGCAGCAAGGTGGCCAGCGCCAGATACGGGTTGATGGAGAACAAAATCACGGCGGTCATGCCAATCATCAGCACGTCGGTGGCAAAGTCCAGCGCGTGCAGCGACAAGAAGACGCAAATCCGGTCCGTCTCGGAGCCGATGCGCGACATCAGATCGCCGGTGCGCTTGCCGCCGAAGTAGTCCAGCGACAAGTCCAGCAAATGGTCAAACGTGGCCGTGCGCAGATCCGCGCCTATGCGCTCGGACACCAGCGCCAGCAAATAGGTGCGCGCCCAGTTCAGCGCCCAGCCCAGCAGCGCCGCGCCGAGCAGGCCGCCCAGAATCAGGCCGACCTTGCCGGGCTCGATTTGCCGCCCGTTCTGGAACGGAATCAGGATGTCGTCCATCAGCGGAATCGTCAGATACGGCGGCACCAGCGTGGCCGCCGTCGAGGCCAGCGTCAGCAGGAAGCCGGACAGCAACTGCCACTGGTAAGGCCGGGCAAAGCGCCACAGCCGCAGCAGCACCCAGGTCGAGGGCGGCGTGTGGACTTTGTGGGCGCAGGCCGGGCATTCGTCACTGTCGGGCGGCAGCGGCAGGTCGCATTCGGGGCACAGCGGCAGCTCATCGTCGTCGTCGTCGTCGGGGGCGCTGACGCGCACTGGCGCTTGCTGCTGATTGAACAGCCGCAGCAGGCGCAGCGCCTGCACATTGGCGCCCAGCGTGAAGCGCCAGAGCGCCAGCCGCTGCGCAGGCGCGCTGGCGCCATCGAGCAGCTCTAGCGTGCCGACGCCCGCGTGGTCAAAGTGGCGCAGCGCCAGCCCCGGCAGAGCCGCGCCGGCTGCGTCGCGGATCGGCCAGCTGGCCCAGTCGCCCTGCTCGTTTTTGGCCAGCAGCCGCTGCGGCGTCAGCACCAGCAGCCCCGGCGCAAAGCGAAGCTGGGGGTTCAGGTCAACCGTTAACTGACACAAGACGTTTTCTTGGGCTGCGAGTTGTGAATGAAGTCCGGCCATTGCCGGATCATCGGGACGGGAGCCGTCCTCTAGGTGCTTGTGTTGCATGGTATTGTGAATTCTGTGACCGCCAGAAGGCGCTGGCCGCCTGCCAAGAGACAAGCTGAACGGGGATTCTCGCCCAAGCCCGCAGGCCACGAACGATTTCAATTTTTTATTCCATTTGCCCTGCGATTTTGGAAACCGCAAGGCAGACAATCCGAGAGCTGAAGGCTTCAAAGCATCCCATTTTCCCCAGACCCGTCGCTGGCCCTGCCGCGCCGGATATAAACGTGACCCCGGCCTGGCCGGTTGACCTTTCTTTCCTACCTATTTTTCCATCCATGAGCCAACAGGACGACATCAAGCTTCTGCGCATCAACTATTTGCACGGCCCCAACATCTGGACTTACCGGGCGGTGCTGGAAGTCTGGCTGGATCTGGGATCGCTGGAAGACGCGCCCAGCCACCAGCTGCCCGGCTTGAACGAGCGGCTGCTGGCGCTGCTGCCCGCGCTGCTCGAACACCACTGCGGCGTCGGCGAGCGCGGCGGCTTTATCGAGCGCCTGAAAGAAGGCACCTGGGCGGGCCATATCCTCGAACATGTGGTCATCGAGCTGCTGAACCTGGCGGGCATGCCGACCGGCTTTGGCCAGACGCGCAGCACCTCGCAGCGCGGCGTCTATCGCATGGTGTTTCGGGCGCGCGACGAGCAGGTCGCCCGCAGCGCGCTGGCCGAAGGCCACCAGCTCCTGATGGCGGCCATTCACGGCACCGCTTACGGCCCCGCCGATGTGCAGGCCGCCGCCGAGCGCATCCGCAGCCAGATCGACGACTGCTACCTCGGCCCCAGCACGGCGGCCATCGTCGCCGCCGCGACCGATAGAGGCATTCCGCACATCCGCCTGAACGACGGCAACCTGGTACAGCTGGGCTACGGCGCCAGCCAGCGCCGCATCTGGACGGCAGAAACTGACCTGACCGGCGCCATCGCCGAGGGCATCGCCCACGACAAGGATTTGACCAAAAGCCTGCTCGCCAGCTGCGGCGTGCCGGTGCCCGAAGGTGAAATCGTCGCCAGCGCCGAAGCCGCCTGGGAAGCGGCGCAGGACATCGGCCTGCCGGTCGTCGTCAAGCCGTCTGACGGCAACCATGGCCGGGGCGTGTCGCTGGACCTCAACACCCGCGCGGAAGTCGAAGCGGCTTTTGAATTGGCCGAGCGCCACGGCAGCGAAGTCCTGGTCGAGCGCTATGTGCGCGGCCACGAGCATCGCCTGCTGGTGGTCGGCGGGCGCGTGGTCGCCGCTGCGCGCGGCGCGGTGGCCAGCGTGACGGGTGACGGCGTTTCAACGGTGGCACAGCTGGTCAACGCCCAGCTCAACACCGATCCCCGGCGCGGCGTGGGTGAAGACTTTCCGCTGAGCCAGATCAAGACTGACAGCGACGGCGCCATCCTGCTTGAACTCCAGCGCCAGGACTTGACGCCGCAAGCCGTCCCGGCGGCCGGGCGCGAGGTGCTGATCCAGCGCAACGGCAACGTCGCCGTGGACTGCACCGACGCGGTTCACCCGGAGGTCGATTACATCGTCTCGCTGGCCGCCCGCGTCGTCGGGCTGGACATTGCGGGCGTCGATGTGGTGGCGCAGGATATTTCGCGCCCGCTGCACGAGCAGGGCGGCGCGATTGTCGAGGTCAACGCCGGTCCCGGCCTGCTGATGCACCTCAAGCCCGCCGAGGGTGCGCCGCGCCCGGTCGGGCGGGCGATTTGCGAGCACCTGTTTCCGCTGCCCGGCGACGCGCCCGACGCCAGCGCCTGCCGCCACGCCAGCCCGCAGGGCCGCATTCCCATCGTCGGCATTGCCGGGTCTGAAGGCGGCACGCAGGTGGCGCGGCTGGTCGCCTGGCTGCTGCACCTGTCCGGGCGCCACACCGGGCTGGCCTGCCAGAGCGGCCTGTTCCTCGACCAGCGCCGCATGGAAAGCGCCGACAGCACCAGCTGGGAAGCGGGCCAGCGCCTGCTGATCAACCGCGCCGTGCAGGCCGCCGTGTTTGAAAACGGCGCCGACACCATTTTGCGCACCGGCCTGGCTTACGACCGCTGCCAGGTCGGCGTGGTCACTGACCTGAACGGCGCTGCGGCGCTGACCGAATTCGACATCACCGAAGACGAGCAGATGTTCAAGGTGCTGCGCTCGCAGGTCGATGTCGTGCTGCCCGGCGGCGCCGCTGTGCTGAACGCCGACGCGGCCGGTGTCGCCGACATGGCGCCGCTGTGCGACGGCGAGGTGATTTTCTACAGCACGAATCCCGATGCGCCCGCCCTCAGCGCCCCGCACAGCGCCAATGGCCGCGCGCTGACGCTGCGCCAGGACGAGGTGGTGCTGATCGTCGGCAACACCGAATCGTTTTTGCCCGGCCTGGGCAAGCTCGCCGCCTGGCACCAGCGCCACAGCGCCAGCGGCATGTCCAGCAGCGCGCTGCTGGCGGCCATTGGCGCGGCCTGGGCGCTCGATATTCCCCTGAACCTGATTGGCGCAGGCATACAAGCCTTCGACTCCAACCTGCAACCTGCCGGGAGGGCAGTCTGATGGAAGTTTCCCGTATCCGGGCTCTGCGCGGCCCCAACCTCTGGAGTCGCCGCACGGCCCTCGAAGCCATCGTGGCCTGTTCTCCTGAAGAGCGCTGCATTGACCAAAACCTGCCCGGTTTCGAGACGCGCCTGCGCGCCCTGTTTCCCGGCATGGGCGCGCTGCGCGAGACCGGCCACACCGGCCCGCTGTCGCTGGCCCATGCGCTCGAAGCGGCGACGCTGGCGCTGCAGAAGGCGGCCGGCTGCCCAGTCACCTTCAGCCACACGGCGGTCACCGTTGAGGACGGCACTTACCAGGTCATCGTCGAGTACAGCGAAGAGGCCGTCGGCCGTCTGGCGCTGCAACAGGCGAAAGCGCTGATCTGCGCGGCGCTGAACGGCGCGGCGGCAGCTTCAACGGCGCCAGCCGACGCCGCTTTTGCGCTGGAGGCGGCGCTGGCCGAGCTGCGCGACCTCGACGAGGACGAGCGCATGGGGCCGAGCACCGGCGCCATCGTCGAAGCAGCCGTGGCGCGCGGCATTCCGTTTCGGCGCCTGACCAAGGGCAGCCTGGTGCAGTTCGGCTGGGGCGCGCGCCAGCGCCGCATCCAGGCCGCCGAGCTGGACAGCACCAGCGCCGTGGCCGAATCCATCGCCCAGGACAAGGATTTGACGAAAAAGCTGCTGCGCGCCGCTGGCGTGCCGACTCCGTGGGGCCGCCCCGTGGCGGATGCCGACGACGCCTGGGCCGCCGCCCTGGAATTGGGCCTGCCGGTGGTGGTCAAGCCCCAGGACGGCAACCAGGGCAAGGGCGTGACCGTCAACATCACAACCCGCGAGCACTTAGACATTGCCTTTCGCGCTGCCAGCGAGCATGGCGAGGTGATGGTGGAAAAATTCCTGCCCGGCAGCGATTTCAGATTGCTGGTGGTCGGCGACAAGCTGGTCGCCGCCGCCCGGCGCGAGCCGCCGCAAGTCGTCGGCGACGGGCTGCACACGGTGCGCGAGCTGGTCGAGCTGGTCAATCTGGACCCCAAGCGCGGCGCTGGCCACGCCACGTCGCTGACCAAAATCCGCTTTGACGACATCGCCGTGGCCCGGCTCGATGCGCAGGGGCTCACGCCCGCCTCGGTGCCGCCCAAGGGCCAGCGCGTGATTTTGCGCAACAACGCCAATTTATCCACCGGCGGCACCGCCACCGACGTGACCGACGAGGTCCACCCCGAAGTCGCCGCCCGCGCCGTGGCCGCCGCGCAGATGATTGGCCTGCATGTCTGCGGCGTCGATGTGGTCTGCGAAAGCATGCTGCAGCCGCTGGAAGCGCAAAACGGCGGCGTCGTCGAGGTCAACGCGGCGCCGGGCCTGCGCATGCACCTGGCGCCGTCTTACGGCAAGGGCCGGGCCGTCGGCGCAGCGATGATTGACGAGCTGTTTCCGGCAGGCAGCAACGGCCGGATTCCGGTGATTGCCGTCACCGGCACCAACGGCAAGACCACCACGGCGCGCCTGATCGCCCACCTGCTGGGCGCGCAAGGCCTGCGCACCGGCATGACCAACACCGACGGCGTGTATATCAACGGCCGCCAGACCGACAGCGGCGACTGCAGCGGCCCGAAAAGCGCGCGCAACGTGCTGATGCACCCGGACGTGGACGCGGCGGTGTTTGAAGTCGCACGCGGCGGCGTGCTGCGCGAAGGCCTGGGCTTTGACCGCTGCGAAGTCGCCGTCGTCACCAACATCGGCAGCGGCGACCATCTGGGGCTGAACTACATCACCACCGTCGAAGACCTGGCGGTGCTGAAACGCGTGATCGTGCAGAACGTTGCCGCCAGCGGCTACGCGGTGCTCAACGCCGCCGACCCCATCGTCACCGGTATGGCCCACGCCTGCCCCGGCCAGGTGATTTACTTCGCCGCCGACCGCCATCATCCGCTGATGGCCACGCACCGGGCGCAGGGCAAGCGCACGCTGTACGTCGAGGGCGCCATGCTGGTGGCCGCCGAAGGCGCGTGGATGGAGCGCATGGCGCTGGCCAGCATTCCCATCACACGCGGCGGCAGCATCGGCTTTCAGGTGGAAAACGTGATGGCCGCCGTCGGCGCTGCCTGGGCCGCCGGTCTGGACTGGGACACGATCAAGAGCGGACTGGCCAGCTTTGTCACCGACTCGCACAACGCGCCGGGGCGCTTTAACGTGATGGACTACGCGGGCGCCACCGTGATTGCCGACTACGGCCACAACCCGGACGCCATGCGCGCCCTGGTCGAGGCCGTCAACGCCATGCCCGGGCAGCGGCGCAGCGTGGTCATCAGCGGCGCGGGCGACCGGCGCGACAGCGACATCCGCGACCAGACGGTGATTTTGGGCGCGGCCTTTGACGAGGTGATCCTGTACCAGGACGCCGCCCAGCGCGGGCGCGCCGACGGCGAAGTCATGGCGCTGCTGCGCGAAGGCTTGAAGGACGCCAGCCGCACCCGGCACATCGAGGAAATACGCGGCGAATTCACGGCCATTGACACGGCGCTGGCGCGCCTGCAGCCGGGCGATCTGTGCCTGATCCTGGTCGATCAGGTGCAAGAAGCGCTGGACCATCTGGCCGCCCGCATCAGCCAAGCTAGCCAAGCCAGCCAGACCGGAGAAAAAGCGGCGCTGTCCTACACGTAAATCAGCGCGCCAGACGGGCAAAACGCTGCCTTGTCTTGCAGCCGGGCGCCCGCAGCCGCCGCACACTCGAACTTTAGAGTTTTATATAACAAGGAGTTTGACCATGCGTGCCTCTGTCCCTTTTTGCCTTTCACCGTCTGCGCCGCTGCATCGCCTGGACAAGCGGGCCGCCTATTTCTGGGGCGCCACCCTGCTGGTGCTAGGCGCCGCCCTCATGTCCGCCAGCGCCTCGGCGCAGACGGCCAGCGCTTCCAGCCTGGATACCACAGGGAACTTTAAAAGCGAAGTGGCAGCCTGCGCCGAGCGAGCCACGCCGCAGGCCCGCCAAATCTGCATTGGCGAAGCGCGCACCGCCCAGGCGGCCAAGCGTGCGGGCAAGCTGGAAAATTACGGCGCCAATTTTGAAGCCAATGCGTTCAAGCGCTGCGAAGTTTTCAAGCTCGCCGATGACCGCTCCGCCTGTGAAGCACGCGTCAAAGGCGCCACAATGGACGCCAGCGTGATTGACGGTGGCGTCTTGCGCGAATCATCCGTCACGATAACGATACCCGGATACACGAGGGAAGCCCCGATGCCCATGCAGGAACCGATGCCCACGCCACCATCCGCTCCGCAATAAGCAGCGCCCCGCAGGCGCAGCGGCTTTAAGTGTTTTTGCTGACGACGATGGTCGGGAACTTGGCTGAAAAGTCCTTGGCCTTGGCAGCTACCGTGAGCGCCACCTTGCGCGCCACCGCTTTGTACAGGGCCGCAATGTCGCCGTCCGGGTCGGCCACCACGGTGGGCTTGCCGTTGTCGGCCTGCTGGCGAATCTTGATGTCCAGCGGCAGCGCGCCCAGGTAGTCCATGTTGTAGTCGGCGGCCATTTTCTTGCCGCCGCCCTCGCCGAAGATGTGCTCGGCATGGCCGCAGTTCGTGCAGATATGCACCGCCATGTTTTCCACAATGCCCAGAATCGGCACGCCGACTTTTTCAAACATCTTGATGCCTTTTTTAGCGTCCAGCAGCGCAATATCCTGCGGCGTGGTGACGATCACCGCGCCGGTGATGGGCACGCGCTGGGAGAGCGTCAACTGGATGTCGCCGGTGCCGGGCGGCATATCGACGATCAAATAATCCAGGTCTTTCCAGTTCGTCTGGCGCAGCAATTGCTCCAGCGCCTGCGTCGCCATCGGGCCGCGCCAGATCATGGCCTCGTCCTTATCGACCAGAAAGCCGATGGACATGACCTGCAGGCCATAGTTTTCCATCGGCTCCATGTTTTTGCCGTCCAGGCTGTCTGGGCGACCTGCTATGCCCAGCATCATCGGCTGGCTGGGGCCGTAGATGTCGGCGTCCAGCAGGCCGACGCGGGCGCCTTCGGCGGTGAGCGCCAGCGCCAGATTGGCAGCGGTGGTGCTTTTGCCGACGCCGCCCTTGCCCGAGGCCACGGCGATGATGTTTTTCACGCCCGGCAGCAACTGCACGCCACGCTGCACGCTGTGGCTGACGATCTTGATGGCAATGCTGACCGAGACATTGCCCACGCCCGGCACGGCTTTGGCCGCGTCGCTCAGGCGCTGGCGCAGCGCCGGAATCTGGCTTTTGGCCGGGTAGCCGAGCTCGACCTCAAAGGACACATCGGCGCCGCTGATCTGCAGGTTTTTCAGCGCGTGGGTGCTGACAAAATCCTTGCCGGTGTTCGGGTCGATCACGCCTTGCAGCGCGGTCAAAATTGCCTGTTGTTCTACAGCCATAGCGAAACTCTCCAAGTTAAATCTGACAAGGCGGGCTGGCGCTTGAAGGGGGAAATACGCCGCCCGCCGGGCTGGCGTGAAGTCTAACGCCGCCACCTTGATAAGCGCCCCGTGGGGAGATTGGGCCAAGCGGGGCAGGCCGCGCATTGCCGCCTAAAATCAAAGGCTAGCCCTCTACCGCCACAAAGCATCTATATGACCCAGCGCCGCCTGTTTGTTACCACCGCCCTGCCCTACGCCAATGGCAACTTCCACATCGGCCACATCATGGAGTACATCCAGGCCGACATCTGGGTGCGCTTCCAGCGCATGCAGGGCAGCGAAGTCAACTTCGTCGGCGCCGACGACACGCACGGCGCGCCCATCATGATTGCCGCCGAAAAAGCGGGCAAGACGCCGCAGCAGTTTGTTGCAAGCATTGCCGCCGGGCGCAAGCAGTACCTGGACGGCTTTCACATCAGCTTTGACAACTGGGGCTCGACCGATTCACCGGAAAACCACGAACTGGCCCGGCAGATTTACCGCGACCTGCGCGACAACCCCGACGGCTCGCTGATTGAAACCCGGACCATAGAGCAGTTCTTCGACCCCGAAAAGGCCATGTTCCTGCCGGATCGCTTCATCAAGGGCGAATGCCCGAAATGCCACGCCAAGGACCAGTACGGCGACAACTGCGAAGTCTGCGGCGCCGTCTATGCGCCCACCGACCTGATTCAGCCGTTCTCGGCGCTGTCGGGCGTGACGCCGGTCTTGAAAAGCTCGGAACACTTCTTTTTCAAGCTCTCGGACCCGCGCTGCGTGGCCTTTCTGGAGCAGTGGACGCAAGACGGCAAGCTCCAGCCCGAAGTGGCGAACAAGGTCAAGGAATGGTTTTCCATTCGCACCAACCCGGACGGCACGCTCAGCGAAGGCCTGGGCGACTGGGACATCTCCCGCGACGCACCTTACTTTGGCATCGAGATTCCCGACGCGCCGGGCAAGTATTTTTACGTCTGGCTGGACGCGCCGATTGGCTACCTCGCCTCGCTCAAAGAGCTGCTGAACAAGCGAGGCGAAAGCTATGACGACTACATGGCCGACCCGCGCTTAGAGCAGTACCACTTCATCGGCAAGGACATCGTCACCTTTCACACGCTGTTTTGGCCCGCGACGCTGCATTTCAGCGGCCGCAAGGCGCCGGACAATGTGTTTGTTCACGGCTTTTTGACCGTCAACAACGGCGAAAAAATGAGCAAGAGCCGGGGCACCGGCCTGGACCCGCTGAAATACCTGAGCCTGGGCATGAACCCCGAATGGCTGCGCTACTACCTGGCTGCCAAGCTCAGCGCGCGCAACGAGGACATCGACTTCAACGCCGACGACTTCATGGCGCGCGTCAACAGCGACCTGATTGGCAAATACATCAACATCGCCTCGCGCTCGGCGGGCTTCATCACGAAACGCTTTGGCGGCGCGCTGGGGGAGGAAGACGCGCAGGCGCATGCGCTGTACGCGCTGGCCTCGGCCTCGCTGAACGAGGTCAGGGACTTCTACGAGAGCCGCGAGTACGGCAAGGCAATCCGCATCGTCATGCACTTTGCCGATCTGGTGAACCAGTATGTGGACCAGAAAGCGCCCTGGCTGATTGCCAAGGACAGCGCGCGCGACGCGGAACTGCACATGGTCTGCACGACGGCCATTGGCCTGTTCAAAGACCTGACCGTGCTGCTCGCGCCCATCCTGCCGCGCCTGGCCAGCCAGGTCAGCGACTGGCTGGGCGTGGATGTGCAGCAGTGGGATTCGGCCATCCTCAAGCTGCCCGTCGGCCATGTCATCAAGCCCTACGTACACCTGATGCAGCGCGTCGATGTCAAGCAGCTCGACGCGCTGTTTGAGCCGCCCGCCGGTGCCGAAGCGGCCGCGCCAGCGCTGGAAGCCGCCGAAACCGCCGAGCCGGTTGAAGCCTTGATTCCGGGCGGCGAGGCCATCGCGCCCGCTATCACGATTGATGACTTTGCCAAGGTCGATTTACGCATCGCCAAGATCGTCAACTGCGAGGCCGTGGCCGGTTCGACCAAGCTGCTGCGCCTGACGCTGGACGCGGGCGAAGGCCGGATGCGCAATGTGTTCAGCGGCATCGCGTCCTGCTACAAACCGGAGGATTTGATCGGCAAGCACACGGTGCTGGTGGCCAATCTGGCGCCACGCAAGATGAAATTCGGCATCAGCGAGGGCATGGTGCTGGCCGCCAGCGACGCCGACGAAAAAGCCCATCCCGGCATCTACATCCTGGAGCCGGTCGCAGGCGCTGCGCCGGGCATGCGGATTCACTGATCCAGACGCCGCACGCCCGATCTTCGCCCACAACCGCCAACCCGCCAACGCAACCCGAGCCCGACCCATGACATTTGCACCGCACTTTCGCCAACGCCTGGGCGCCCTGGCGCTGATCGGCTTTTCGGCCCTGGCCCTGCAGGGCTGCGCCGTGATCGCCGCCGCCGATGCCGTGGCTTCGGTGGCCATTGGCACGGTCGGGCTGGCCGCCGATGCCGTCATCGGCACGGCGCGCATTGCCGGCTCGGTCGTCGGCGCCACGGCGGACGCGGTGATTCCCGGCTCGGGCAAATAAGCCGGGCACGCAAAAAGCGGCTGGCGCCCGGCTAAAAACCGCCATTTCCTTTGAATTTGTAAGGTCAACTGCGGGCTCAAGCGCACAATGAAGCCCATGCAGCCGCCCTCTTACCTCGCCCACTTTCAGCCCCGTCTTCGGAGTTCCATGACCGGCTACAGCCGGGAACGCTTCATCAAGGATCTGGGGGCGGGCCTGACAGTCGGCATCGTCGCGCTGCCGCTGGCGATGGCCTTTGCCATTGCCTCCGGGCTCAAGCCCGAAGCGGGCATCTGGACGGCCATCATTGCCGGTGCGCTGGTGGCCACGCTGGGCGGCTCGGCGGTGCAAATTGGCGGGCCAGCAGGCGCGTTCATCGTCATCGTCTATGGCATTGTCGAGCGCTACGGCTTGCCCAACCTGTTGATTGCCACCAGTTGCGCGGGCGTGCTGCTGTTTGTGCTGGGGTTTTTCAAGCTCGGCACGCTGGTGCGCTACGTGCCGGTCAGCATCGTCGTCGGCTTTACCAATGGCATCGCGGTCTTGATTGCGCTGTCGCAGGTCAAGGACTTGCTCGGACTGGCGATTCCGAAAATGCCGGCGGATTTTTTCTCGCAACTGCGCACGATTGCCCAGCACATTGACACGCTCAATCCCTATTCGCTGGGCCTGGGGCTGGCCTGCCTGCTCGGCCTGCTGGTCTGGCCGCGCCTGTTTGACACGCAGGCGCGCTACACCCACGCCTTCACCAACCGGCTGGTGCGCATGATTCAGGCGGGCGAAGGGCTGCAGTTGATGCGCGTTGGCCGCATCGCCTCGCGCCTGCCGGGGCCGATTGTGGCGCTGCTCACGCTCACGCTGCTGGCTTACTTTCTGCAGCTGCCGGTGGAAACCATAGGCACGCGCTTTGGCGGCATTCCGCAGTCGCTGCCGGACTTTGCGCTGCCCGATTTCTCCTGGGCCACGGTGCGCCTGCTGGTCACGCCGACGCTGACGATTGCGCTGCTCGGCGCGGTCGAGTCGCTGCTGTGCGCCCGCGTGGCCGACCAGGTATCGGGCTTGCCCCGCCACGATCCAAATCAGGAGCTGATGGCCCAGGGCATCGCCAACTTCGTCGTGCCGTTTTTTGGCGGCATGCCCGCCACCGGCACGATTGCCCGCACGGTGACGAATGTGCGCGCCGGTGCCACCTCCCCGGTGGCTGGGCTGGTGCATTCGCTGACGCTGGTGGCCGTGGTGCTGGCCGCCGCGCCGCTGGCCGTGCATGTACCGCTGGCGGTGCTGGCCGGGGTGCTGCTGTACGTCGCCTGGAACATGGGTGAATGGCGCGAATTTACCGAGCTGCGCCGCGCCAGCAGCCATTACCGCCTGATCATGCTGGGGACGTTTTTCCTGACGGTGGTGTTTGATTTGACGGTGGCGCTGGAAGTGGGCCTGCTGCTGGCCTGCGTGCTGTTTGTCAAGCGCATGAGCAGCCTGTTTGAGGTGGTGGAAGTCTCGCGCAGTGCCGAAGAGGCGCAGTTCCGGCTGCACGGCTCGCTGTTTTTTGGCGCCGTGGCCAAGATGGACCCGGTCCTGAACATCGTCGAAAGCGCGCCGCAGGGACTGCGGGTGCAGCTCGACCTGCAGTCGCTGCAGCTGCTCGACACCTCGGGGCTCGATGTGCTGGAGCAACTGCAAAAAGCCATCGCGGTGCGCGGCGGTCGGCTGGTGCTAGCGGGCCTGAACGCCCAGCCCCGAGCCGTAATGCAGCGCTGGGGCTTTCTGGACCATGTAGAAACGCTTTAACGCCGGGGGTTGACGCTTTCTTCCTCGACGGACAGGGTGCGCAGCACACGCAAATCGGGGTCCAGCACGGCGGTAAAAATCATCGGCGTATTCGGCGGATTCAGGTAGCGCCAGTCGTAATGGCTTTCCTGCTTAAGCTCGTAAGCGGTGATTTTCATCGGCTTGCCCAGCATCTTGCGCACCTGCTCCATCGACATGCCGGGCTGCACTTTGGCAAAGTTCTGCGGCGTCAAGACCTGGCGCAGCGCGCTCATCTTGCCGTCCGGGCCAATGGTGATCATGTAGTTGACGTTCCCGGCGGGCTGGCGGTTGTATTCGAGCGTGCGGGCGCCGGGCTCGGCGGCGGCGCCGGGCTGGGGCAGCGAAGCCATGTCGCGGGCCTCCCAGATGTTTTCCGGCTGGCCAAAGCGCGCCCGCACATCGGCCTCGGTGGCCACGCCCTCTTCGAGCTCCTTGATGCGCTGCTGGTCGCAGCCCGCCAGCCCCAGCAGCAGCGCCAGCAAGCCGACGCCCAGCGCCCTTCTTTGCGGCGCAACCGGCCAGCGGCGTGAAAAAAAGCCCTTTTCCACAGACCCCGGCCCGCGTAATAGTGACGATAGTGACGATAGTGACGAATGCATGACGGTCCCCCGGTAAAATCCCCCAACTATACGTTTTAGGCAGTCCAGAACCATGTCCATTTTTCGCCGCCCCGACTACACCTCCGAAGCCACCGAGTTCCTCGACGGCCTGAAGGCAAAAAAGCCCACACTGGAAGCCGAACAGCTCGCCGGCCGCGCCATCTGGTGGGACAAAGCCCAGACGCTGACCGAGCAGGCCAACAACAAAGAAGCACGCGTGCCGCAAAAGCCTTACGTGTACGGCACCAGCAGCCACCCCAACGCCGCCTACTAAAGGCAGGCAGGCTTTGCCGCTGGCGCCGCCCGCTGGTGCTGACCTGCCCGCAGGCCTGAGCCCCGCCCTGCCGGGCGTGCTCGACCCGGTCGCGCTCGCCCGCCTGTACGGCGAGCCGATGTTTGCCATGCCCAGGGATTTGTACATCCCGCCGGACGCGCTCAAAGTCTTCCTCGACGCCTTTGAAGGCCCGCTGGACTTGCTGCTCTACCTGATCCGCAAGCAAAACTTCAACATCCTCGACATTCCGATGGCCGCGCTGACGCGCCAATATCTGACCTATGTCGATGAAATCCGCGCCACCAACCTGGAGCTGGCCGCCGAATACCTCTTGATGGCCGCGATGCTGATCGAGATCAAGTCGCGCATGCTGCTGCCCCCGCGCAAAGTCGAAGGCCAGGAAGCCGAAGACCCGCGCGCCGAACTGGTGCGCCGCCTGCTGGAATACGAGCAAATCAAGCTGGCCGCGCACCGGCTCAACACCGTGCCACAGTTCGGCCGCGACTTTTTATGCGCTCAGGTGCCTAGGGACAGCGCCGCGCCGCCGCGCCTGCCCGACGTGTCGCTGGCCGATTTACAAGACGCCTGGAACGGCCTCATCAAGCGCGCCAAACTGGTCCAGCACCACGTCATTTCCCGCGAAGAACTCTCGGTGCGCGAGCACATGAGCATCGTGCTGCGCCGCTTGCAGGGGCGCAAATTCCTCGAATTCGAGGAGCTGTTCGACGTGGCGCGCGGCGTGCCGGTGCTGGTCGTGACTTTTATTGCGCTGCTGGAACTCGCCAAGGAATGCCTGCTCGAAATCACCCAGGCCGAATCCTTCGCCCCCATTTACGTGCGGCTGGCCTACACGCCAGCCTGAAAAATCCCTTTATCATTTTTCTGAATCCCGACTGCCCCTCATGACCCACCAGCCCGTCCCCGCCCCGCATCATTTTGACGTCATCATCATCGGCAGCGGTCTGGCGGGGCTGACCGCCGCGCTGTTGCTGGCGCCCGGTCGGCGCGTGGCCGTCGTCACCAAGCGCGAACTCAGCGACGGCTCCAGCGGCTGGGCGCAGGGCGGCATGGCCGCCGTGCTGGCCGAGGGCGATTCGCTGGACCAGCATGTCAGCGACACCTTGATTGCCGGGGGCGGCCTGTGCGATCTGGCCGCCACCCGCGCCGTCGTCGAGGGCGCGCCCCCGGCGATTGCCTGGCTGCGCGAGATGGGCGTGGCGTTTTCCGAAGACCACGACCACCCCGGCGAGCTGCACCTGACGCGCGAAGGCGGCCACAGCCAGCGCCGCATCGTCCACGTCGCCGACGCCACCGGCGCAGCGGTGCAGCAAACGCTGATTCGCCAGGTGCGGGGCACGCCCGGCATCACGCTGTTTGAGCACCACATGCTGGTCGATCTGATCACCGACCGCCAGTTGAAGCGCCCCGGCAGCCAGTGCCACGGCGCTTACGTTCTGGACGTGCATAGCGGCGAAGTCTCCACCTTCAGCGCCGCGCACACGATTTTGGCCACCGGCGGCGCAGGCAAGGTGTATCTGTACTCGACGAACCCGGACACCGCCACCGGCGACGGCATCGCCGCCGCCTGGCGCGCCGGTTGCCGCGTGAGCAACATGGAGTTCATTCAGTTCCACCCCACCTGCCTGTACCACCCGCACGCCAAGTCCTTTTTGATCTCCGAGGCCGTGCGCGGAGAAGGCGGCCGTCTGCTGCTGCCGCCCGAGGCCGGCGGCACGCGCTTCATGCCACAACACGATGAACGCGCCGAACTGGCCCCGCGCGACGTGGTGGCGCGCGCCATCGATTTTGAGATGAAAAAGCACGGCGTCGATTGCGTCTATCTGGACATCTCGCACCAAAGCCCCGAATTTTTGCGCGAGCACTTCCCCAACATTTTGCAGCGCTGCGCCGAACTGGGCATTGACATCACCAAGGAACCCATTCCCGTCGTGCCCGCCGCGCACTACACCTGCGGCGGCGTGCTGACCGACATGGCCGGGCGCACCGATTTGAATGGCCTGTTTGCCATCGGCGAAACCGCCTGTACCGGATTGCACGGCGCCAACCGGCTGGCCAGCAATTCGCTGGTCGAATGTGTGGTGCTGGCCCGCGCCACGGCCCAAGCTATTGAGGCTTCAGAAGCGGCAGATCTGGCAGATGCGGCAGAGGCGGCGGCGCAAACACCAGGAACCGCGCCAGCGGCAGGCCGCAGCGCTGGCGCCCGCCTGACCAGCCTGCCCGCCTGGGACGACAGCCAGGTCACCGACGCCGACGAGGCGGTGGTGATTTCGCACAACTGGGCCGAACTGCGCCGCTTCATGTGGGACTACGTCGGCATCGTGCGCACCAACAAACGGCTGGACCGCGCCGCGCACCGCATCACGCTGCTGCAGGGCGAGATTCAGGAGTTTTATTCAAACTTCCACGTCACCAGCGATTTGCTGGAACTGCGCAACCTGGTGCAGGTGGCAGACTTGATTGTGAAATCAGCGCAAAGCCGCCATGAAAGCCGTGGCCTGCACTTCAGCCGCGATTACCCCGAAACGGCAGAAAAAGCCGTGCCAACGGTGCTGGTGCCACCGGGGGTTTGAAGCCGCGCCGAAGGCTGCCAGTCAGCGTCGGCGCGGTGTTTTTGCTGAGGCTGATGCCCATTGCCAAGCCCTTTACACCGCCAAGTCAAGCGGCAGGTCTGAAATATCCTTCAAGCGCTTGCCGTTGACCATGACATTGAGCAAGTCCCCCGCATCCTCCATGCCCAGCGCCTTGACCGTGGCCTGCAACTCATAGAGCGCGAAGTGGTACACGCAGTCAATATCGCCCGTGCCCAAAGCGATGGAAGCCAAGCGGCTGGGCATAGGCTCGGCGGTCACCACCACCACATGGGGCAGGCGTCCCTTGCGGTTGCGCACCAGATTGAGCGCTTCTGATCTGGCGTTTTGCGCGCGGTCGCTGCGTATCGTCCATTTGCAGGAAATGCTGGCGTGCAGCAGCGGCAAGCCCCCGTTGCGCTGGCGCAGGCTGGCAAGCAGCGCGACGCTGTCATCAACCAGCAACGCGGGCGCATTGACCACCGTATCTTCAACAGTCGCCCGCGCCACCACAATGTCGGGCGTGATGGTGTAATCGCTGCCCAGCGCAGCAGCCAACTCCGGGTCACTCTTAGCCGCCCGGTCCAGGGCGACGAGATGGGCGTACTGCTCATAGCGTGCAATTTCCAGCCGGTTGCGCCCCGACACCTGATGCACATCCCAGGCGCCCGGCCGCAAGTGCCCCAGCTGGAGAAAAGTGCGCTTCACAAACTCAGCGCAAAGCCCTTCAAACTGATTGCCCGAGGTCTGGCCAGCAATGCGCTCGCCAATGGTTTCGGCGTTGAGCAGCTCTGCGATGCCTTTGGCAATGGCCTTGCTGGCGGCGCTGCTGCCATCGGCATTGCTGACCACGCCCAGCGCGTTGGTGGTCAAGGTGGCTTTCAAAAGCTCCGCATGGAATAGCTTGCGGGCCTGGGCAAACTGCGAAGAATCGGACATCATGCAACCTTAAAAATACGTTGCGCCGTCAGTGCGGCCAGAATCTGCCCGGCCACAGCGGCGGCGACCGGCGGCGGAAACGCATTGCCGATTTGCCGATACGTGGCGGTTTTACGACCAAAAAACTGCCATTCATCTGGGAAGCCCTGAATGCGGGCGGCCATTCGCGGCGTCAAGCGCGGCATGCCGACAAAATCGGGCGGCGGCGCTTCATCCCACAAACCCATGCCATCGACGCCCAGCGAAGCCCAGGCTTTTTTGGCCCGCGTCGGGCCTAAATCGGGGCCGCCGTGTTTTTTCGAGCCGCCCACCAGCGTGGGGGCAATCGCGCTGGCCTGTTCGCGCCAGGCGTCCGCGCCGCGCCAGCCTTTGGCTTTTAACAAGTCGTGCAGCAGCGCGCCCACGGTCGGCGGCTCCTGCTGCCGGGGTTCGGGCCAGACGAACTGGCCCGCCGCGCTCTTGTGGATGCCGACAAAAACGACTCGGGGCCGAAGCTGCGACACCCCGTAATCACAAGCGTTTAAAAGCCGCCAGCCGGTGGTGTAGCCCAGCTTTTTGAGCTGCTTTTCAACCTTGAGGCGGTAGTCCTCGAACACCGCATCCATCAGCCCGCGCACATTTTCCAGCATCACCGCCTGCGGTCGGCACTCATCGGCCAGCCGCACGGCTTCGGGAAACAGGTCGCGCTCATCGTCAGCGCCCAGCTGCTTGCCGGCCTTTGAAAACGGCGGGCACGGCACGCCGCCCGCCAACAGGTCAATGCCTTGGTAGGGGCGGCCGTCAAAGGCTTTCACGTCGCCCTCGATCACGTTCCACTGGGGCCGGTTCAGGCGCAGTGTGGCGCAGGCGGGCGGCTCAATTTCAACCAGCGCGCTGTGGTGAAAACCCGCCTGCTCAAGTCCGAGCGCCTGCCCGCCAGCGCCTGAGCAGATTTCTACGGAAGTTAGTCGGGGCATGTGTTTTCTCTCGGGCTAGGTGGATGGATGGGGTTTTGGCACGGCCCCGGAGTTTATCCGGCCACGCCCGACGCATGGCGGAATAAAAATCAGCCTTCTTGTGGCGCTGGCGCGGTCATCTGCGCCCCAATCCACCCACGCAAACTATTCAAAAACGCCCAGCCCCGCACGCTGGGCAAATCCTCCACCCGCACCACGGCCTCGCTCAAGCGCCCGCTTTGCAGCGCCAGCGCCCGGCCCACGCCCGGCAGCAGGCCGCAGGCCAGCGGCGGCGTGACCCAGCGGCCTTCGATCAGCAGCGCCACGTTGCCGCGTGTGCATTCGGTGATTTCGCCTTGGGCATTCCACAGCACGGTGTCGAACACGCCGGGCGCCGTCGGCGTGAACGCGTCGTAATGGGCGCGGCGGGTGGTTTTGAAGCGCACAAATTCGCCGTGGGCTTGCATTAGCGGGCGCCCGGCCAGTTGCAGCCGCACGCTGGCCGGTGACGCTTCCAGCGCGAACGCTTCGGCATGAGCCGCGCCGCCCGCGCCCAGCAGCAGGCGCACGCGCCATGCGCCTTGCGGGTGCGCTTGCGCCAGCGCCTGCAGGCAGTGCGAAACGCGGTCCGCGTCCCACGGATAGCCGAAATGCGCGGCGGCTCCGGCCAGACGCTGCAAATGCTCGGCGGCGTGGCGCAATTGGCCGTTTTCCAGCGCCAGGGTTTCGAGAAGGTCAAAAGGCATGCTGGCGCGCTCCAGAAATTGTTGTTTGTTTTTCCACTCTTGCCATTCCGCGTCCGGCGTCGCGCCCGAGGTGATGCCGCTGCCAATGCCGCAGCGCAGCCGCCCGGCCTGCACGCTGACGGTGCGGATCGGTACGTTAAACGTGGCCCGGATGCCGCCGCGTCCCGCCTCGCCCAACTGGCCCAACTGGCCCGACTGGCCCGACTGGCCTGACTCGCCCCGGCCCGACACCGGCCGCACCACGCCGATGGCGCCGCAGTAAACGCCGCGCGGCTCAGGCTCCAGGGTGCGAATCAGCTGCATGGCGCGCACCTTGGGCGCGCCCGTCACCGAGCCGCACGGAAACAGCGCGCCAAACACCCCGGCCAGCGTGGTGCCGGGCCGGGTTTTCGCGCTCACGTCGGAGGTCATTTGCCAGACCGTGGGCAACGCCTGGGTGTGGAATAAAGCGGGCACCTGCACGCTGAACGGCTGGGCGATGCGCGACATGTCGTTGCGCAGCAGATCGACGATCATGACGTTTTCGGCGCGCTCCTTGGGCGAGGCGCGCAGCGCAGCGGCCTGAGCGGCGTCCAGCGCGGGCGTAGCGCCGCGTGCCGCCGTGCCTTTCATGGGCCGCGCCAGAATCTGCCCGCCCTCCTGATTATTCAAATCGTCCTGCCAGTCAAAAAACAGCTCGGGCGAGACGGATAACAACTGCTCGCCGCCTGCGTCGGCCAGTTCGCCAACGCCATTCGTTGTGCCGATTTCACCGCCATTTCCTGCGCCCTCCGAAGCGAGCGCAGCGTGTACGCCGGTGTCGATAAAAGCCGCGTAACCGCCCGGCTGGGCGCGCTGGAGCGCGGCGAATAGCCCCAAGGCGGCATTCTCCAGCGGCTCGCCCAGCCACGCGCCCTGCAGCGGCGCGGTGAAGTTGACCTGGTACAGCTCGCCGTCGGCAATGGCACGCTGGATGTGCGCCAGCGCGGTGTCGAAAGCCGGGCGCGGGCAGCTTTCCAGCCAGTGCGCTTGAACGGCTGCGGTCTTTTGCGTGGCTGCAACTGAACCGGCGCTGGCGCTTTCTGACGCGTCTTGCGGCCAAGGCAGCGCCTCGTCATAAACGGCGAACCAGGCCAGCGGGCCGTCGGGCGCATGCACGGCCAGCGCGGCGTCAAACGCCGCAGCCGCCTCGTAGCGCAGGTAGCCGACGCACCACAAACCCTGCTGCGCGGCGGCCTGCACGGCGTCCAGCAGCGGGCCGACCTGCGCCAGAGCGTGCGCCACCAGCACCGAGCGCGGCGTGCCAAACGCATGGCGCAGGCGCGGCGCGGCGCTGTCCTGCGGGTCAGAAAAGTCGATCAGGGAGGAAATAAAAGTCATGGCAGCGATTAAAACAGCCGCCGCTCACGACCGCGCCGCCCTTACGCCGCGCCGATGTTCGGGATCAAGCCGACGGTCGGCTGGCCGTTTTTCAAAGCCGCCGTGAACGCCAGCATGCGGTCAATCGGCAGGCGCGCGCGCGGAATCAAGGCAGGCTCGACGTGGATTTCGTTCGCGCCGCGCTCCAGCACCTGCGCCACGCCCGCCAGCCCGTTCATCGCCATCCACGGGCAATGGGCGCAGCTTTTGCAGGTGGCGCTATTGCCCGCCGTGGGCGCTTCAATAAAGGTTTTGCCAGGGTTGAGCGTGCGCAGCTTGTGCATCATGCCGCTGTCGGTGGCGACGATGAATTCCGTGGCGTCCAGCGTTTTGGCCGCGTTCAAAATGGCCGAGGTCGAGCCCACGGCGTCGGCCAGCGCCACCACATCCGCCGGGGATTCCGGGTGAACCAGCACCTTGGCCAGCGGGTGTTCCTGCATCAGCGCCTGCAATTCAAACGCCTTGAACTCGTCATGCACGATGCACGCGCCGTTCCACATCACCATGTCGGCGCCGGTTTCGCGCTGGATGTAGCCGCCCAGGTGCCGGTCCGGCGCCCAGAGGATTTTCTGACCCTGCGCTTTCAATGCCCGCACGATGTCCAGCGCGCAGCTCGACGTGACCACCCAGTCAGCCCGCGCCTTGACGGCGGCGCTGGTGTTGGCATAGACCACCACGGTGCGGTCCGGGTGCGCGTCGCAAAAGGCGCTGAATTCGTCAATCGGGCAGCCCAGATCGAGCGAACAGGTGGCGTCCAGATCGGGCATCAAGATGCGCTTGTCCGGCGAAAGGATTTTGGCCGTTTCGCCCATGAAGCGCACGCCCGAGACCACCAGCGTCTGCGCCGCATGGTCGCGGCCAAAGCGCGCCATTTCCAGCGAATCGGAGACGATGCCGCCGGTTTCCTCGGCCAAATCCTGCAAGTCGGGATGCACGTAAAAGTGCGACACCAGCACCGCGTTTTTTTCTTTCAGCAACTGGCGGATGCGCTCTTTCAGCGCCGCTCTTTCCGTTTGCGAGGGCTCGACGGGCACGCGCGCCCAGGCGTGGCGCGTGGCGCAGGCGCCGGACTCGCCGGAAGGCGCGATTTCGGGCTGCTCGTAATCGACATCAATGCGGGTCAGAACTGAACTCATCACTGGCCTCCTTGCTGCGCCTCAAAGCGCATCGAATAATCTATGGCCTGAACGTCTTTGGTCAAGGTGCCAATCGAAATGCGGTCCACGCCGGTCTCGGCCAGGCCGCGCAGACCCGCCAGCGTGACGCCGCCGGAAATCTCCAGAATGGCGCGGCCCGCGTTGATGCGAACCGCTTCATTCAGCGTGGCGATGTCCATGTTGTCGAGCAGCACCATGCGGGCGCCTGCGTCCAGCGCCTCGGCTAATTGCGCCAGCGTTTCGACTTCGATCTCGATGAAGTCGGCCTCGGCCGCTAGCTGCGCCGCCTGCGCCAGCACCTGCGGAATGCCGCCTGCTGCGGCGATGTGGTTTTCCTTGATGAGAATGGCGTCGTACAGGCCAACGCGGTGATTCGTGCCGCCGCCACTTAAAACAGCATATTTTTGCGCCAGCCGCAGGCCGGGCAGGGTTTTGCGCGTATCGACGATCTGCGCCTTCGTGCCCTGGACTTCAGCCACGTAAGTGGCCGTCTTGGTGGCCACGGCGCTGAGCAGTTGCAGGAAGTTCAGCGCGGTGCGCTCAGCGGACAGCAGCGCTCGGGCCTGGCCCTGCACTTCAAAAATGATCTGGTTGGCTTCGCAGCGCTGGCCGTCCTGGACGTGCCAGACGATGTGCGCCTGCGGGTCCAGCGCCAGCACCGCCGCTTCGACCCAGGCGCTGCCGCAGACGACGGCGCTCTCGCGCGCCAGCACGTAGGCGCGGGCCGTCGTCGCCGGGGCGATCAAGGCGGCGGTCAGGTCGCCTGCGCCCATATCTTCGGCCAGCGCCCGCGCCACATCGGCCTGGGCCAGTGCGGCCACATTCGCCGCGTTGAATACAAATGTCTTTTTCATGCTTTCAATCCACGCCCCTTTCGGGGCGAATTTGGAAGAGGCTAGCCCCTCCCAGGTAAATTTTATTCCCGTGAAGAGGGAGGTTTCAAACCGGCGTCAGTTCTTGATGAATGAATAACCTGAAGTAAGAAGTCGCACCGCACAGTGCCCTAAACTACCGGGCTATCGCGCCGGTCCGGCCCAAATGTTACCGCGCCCGCCGACCCATGTTGGCAGTGCGGCCTGGCCCGGACCCGAAGACTATTTTCTTTTCACTGAACCTACTCCCTTCCTGCCATGTTCCGTACTCTGCTCAAATCCAAAATCCACCGCGCCGCCGTGACCCACTGCGAGCTGAACTATGAAGGCTCCTGCGCCATCGACGAAGACCTGCTGGACGCGGCCAATATCGCCGACAACGAGCAGATCCACATCTGGAACATCAACAACGGCGAGCGCTTTGTCACCTACGCCATCCGCGCCGAACGCGGCAGCCGCATCATTTCGGTCAACGGCTCGGCCGCGCGCCGCGCCTCGACGGGCGATCTGGTCATCATCGCCGCCTTTGCCCAGGTGGAAGAAAAAGAAGTCGTCGGTTTTGCGCCCAAGCTGGTGTTCGTCAACCCGGACAACCGCATCAAAGAAGAGCGCTCGGTGATTCCGGTGCAGATGGCGTAAGGCGGCTTGAGGGCTGCAGCGGCCCTGCGCGACAGATTAGACTCTTGCCCACTTCTGGAGCGCCCATGACTTCTTCTACAAACCTTTCCGCCGCCGATGCGGCCACTTCAGCCGCTGCGGCGGGCACGCCTTACGGCACGCTGCCCCCGGCCTCCACGCCCTCGCTGCGCAAGCCGCTGAGCCTGCCGCGCCTGCGCGAAATGCACGCGCACGGCGAAAAAATTACCATGCTCACCGCCTACGACGCCACCTTTGCCGCCGTGGCCGACGCCGCCGGGGTCGAGTGCATCCTGATCGGCGACTCTCTAGGCATGGTCTGCCAGGGGCTGAGCAGCACCGTCGGCGTGACGCTGGAGACCATGCGCTACCACACCGAATCCGTCGCCCACGGCCTGCGCCGCTCGCAGGGCGTGGCTTGGCTGGTGAGTGATCTGCCGTTCGGCGCCTATCACGAATCCAAAGAGCAAGCCCTGCGCAGCGCCGTCGTGCTGATGCAGGCGGGCGCGCACATGGTCAAGTTAGAGGGCGGCGGCTGGACGGCCGACACCGTGCGTTTTTTGGTCGAGCGCGGCATTCCGGTCTGCGCCCATTTGGGCTTGACGCCGCAAACCGTGCATGCGCTGGGCGGCTACCGCGTCCAGGGAAAGACGGACGAAGCGGCCGCCCAGCTGCGCCGCGAAGCCAGCGCGCTGCAGGACGCGGGCGCGTCCATGCTGGTGCTGGAGATGGTGCCCGCCGCCCTGGCGCTGGAGGTCACGCAGCTGCTGCCCCACTGCGCCACCATCGGCATCGGCGCGGGCAACGGCACGGCGGGCCAGGTGCTGGTGCTGCACGACATGCTGGGCATGAACCTGGGCAAGATGGCCAAGTTCGTGCACAACTTCATGGACGGCGCCCCGAGCGTGCGCGGTGCGATGGAAGCCTATGTGCGCGCCGTGAAAAACGGCAGCTTTCCCGACAACCGCCTGCACGCCTGGTAAGGCTGCGCCGCGTGACGCGAATTCCAGAAAAAATTCTTTTTTAAACCCGCAAACCCGCAACACGCGCCAGGAAAAATAGACAATGCCCGATTCTTCGACACCCGCACTGGCTTCGACCAACCTAGCCCACGCCATGCAGAGCATTACCGAAGTCATTGTCAAAGCCTTGGAAGCCCCTTTGCGTGCCCAGGTGGAAGCCTGCATTCAGGCCATCGTGGCCGAGGCTGCAAAAGATATTCATGCGCGCATTGCGGTGGCGGTGGGGCAGATTCAGCCCATCAACATCCCGATCAATCTCTTTGCCCAGCCTGCGGTTCAGCCGATTCAGCCACCTGCGCCGCAACCCGTGGCCGTGGCCGCTGCCGTTACCACTGCCACGGCACCGCCCATCATTCAAGAGCCAGAGCCGATGATGCCCATCAAAGCGCCAGCGCCACAAGCGCCTGAGCCTGAGCCTGAGCCTGCACCTCAACCCAGGCGGGCGCCCGCGCCCAAGCTGGTTGCAGCGGTTGCCAAGAAAATTTTGAACGTCACCGTCGTGGGCCTGAAGCCGGGACAGGCGCACATGATCAAAAACGAGTTCAAATTTATCAAGTTGCGCTTCATCACCTCGGATGCCGGGGCGGGAAAACAGCTCAAATCCCTGGCAAAAACCAATGATTACGTGGTGCAGATGGTGGACTTTATCCGGCACACCGTGGGCGACTCGTTGAAGTCGGTCAGCGCCAACTGGATTTGCATTTCAGGCGGCATGACCAAATTGCGTGACAAGCTGGAAGAGCTCAACAACAGCCATAAACCCCCCTGCGCAGCTTAATTTAAATCCGCCAGCAGCGCCGCAAAAAAAACCCAAGGAGACCCCATGCACATCGTCCACACCGTTGCCGAATTGCGCCAGCACCTCAGCGCCTTCAAACGCCCGGCTTTTGTGCCGACTATGGGCAACCTGCACGCAGGCCATATCGAACTGGTCAAGCAGGCCAAGCCGCTGGGCGATGTCACCGTGTCGAGCATCTTTGTCAACCGGCTGCAGTTTGCGCCGCACGAGGACTTTGACAGCTACCCGCGCACGCTGGACGCCGACGCCCAGCGGCTCGAAGCCGCAGGCTGCGACGTGGTGTTCGCCCCGCGTGAAAAAGACCTTTATCCCGAGCCGCAAACCTTCAAAGTTCAGCCCGCCACCGACCTGAGCGACATTCTGGAAGGGCATTTCCGGCCCGGCTTTTTTATCGGCGTGAGCACTGTCGTGCTCAAGCTGTTTTCCTGCGTGTTTGCCGGCATGCCCACCGGCGTGGCCGCTTTCGGCAAGAAGGACTACCAGCAGCTGATGGTGATTCGCCGCCTGGTGCAGCAGTTTGCGCTGCCGATTGAGATTTTGGCGGGCGAAACCCAGCGCGCCGAGGACGGCCTGGCCCTGTCGTCCCGCAACAGTTATCTGACCCCTGTCGAGCGCGAGGAAGCAGTCCAATTGTCCAAAGCCCTGCGCGCCCTGGGCGAAGCCGCCCGCGCCGCTGACAGCGCCGCCGTGCCCGACTTAGCCACGCTCGAAGCGCACGCCCTGCAAGCACTGGCCCGGCGCGGCTGGAAGCCCGACTATTTGACCGTGCGCCGCCGCGCCGACCTGCAGCCGCCGCAAGGCCCGCTGGCCGGTGAAGCGCTGGTCGTGCTGGGCGCGGCCAAGCTGGGCAATACCCGGCTGATCGACAACCTGGAGATTTGAGGCGGTTTTTCGGCGGGCCATTTTCGTAAAAAAACACAATAAAGCACCTAATAGATAGTCAAGTTGATTCTTTAAGGATTTCAGAATAGGCCCACGCCATCTTTTTGCGGGCCTTGCTCAAGTTGAATTGCCATCGCACCGGTGTTGCTTGGGCATTTCTCTCAGCGCAGATCGCGTCGAGTTCGCGCTGCA
>JBBRWN010000029.1:0-31818 GCA_038249155.1 Burkholderiales bacterium
CAGGACAGTGAAACGACTCAGCGCCGATGATAGTGCGGATTCCCGTGTGAAAGTAGGTCATCGTCAGGCTTCTATCGCCAAGATGAACCCCCGATTGAATTGTCAATCGGGGGTTTTTTCGTTGTCACGTCAAAATCCACGAGGCAAGTGTTGTTCGATGACGCGTTAAAATAAAAAGTAGCTTTTTGCTTGCAATGATTTCCTATGCTGACCTTTTTCCGGTTGCCGAGTTGGAGTCTTTGTTATGGCACCCAGGCGGTGGGGACTCGGATCGTCCCGCAGGGCGTGGATGGTTGGATGGCGCTATTGCTTGCTTCCGACTTGAAATTGCTTTCATCAGCTTATAAAACCAGTGAGTCTCTCTTATGCCCTTGATCGTTGTGATTGATGATGATGCCGGGACTCGGCTGCTGGTCGCTCAGGTCTTGAAAAAAGAGGGCTACCAGGTCATGGCAGCCGAAGACGGCGCCAAGGGCTTGGCGCTGATTCGTGAGTTCAAGCCTGAACTGGTTGTCAGCGATGTTCAGATGCCATTTCTCGATGGTTTTGAGGTGCTCGACCAGGTCCGCAATGATGCAGCGCTGGCGAGCACGGCCGTGATCCTGCTGACTTCGCTGCAAGACCGCAGTTACATGCGCCAGGGCATGACCACCGGCGCCGATGACTATCTGACCAAGCCTTTTGCCCCACAGGAGTTGCGCGAGGCGGTCAGCGCTCAGCTGAACAAACGGCTTCTGGCCGATGCCATGCGCACCCAGATTGTGGACAAGGCGGTTGAGGTCGCGCTGGAAGAGCAGCGCCACAAAATCGGCGAACTCTACGAGGCTCGCATGCTCCAGGCGCTCAGCGAGCAGTGGCCTGAAGTGGGGGGACTGCCGGGCAATCAAAATTTTTCCAGTGCTACGGTGCTGTTTGCCGATATCCAGGATTACGGCGTCTGGATGAGCAAGCTGAGCAGCGCAGAACTCAGCCATATCGTGCGTCAGCTCTACAGCAGTGTGGGCGATACGGTTTATCTGTTTGGCGCGCACCATATGCAGTTTGTGGGCGATGGCATGCTGTGTGTGTTCGTGGATACCGCAGATACTGTATCGGTGAATCATGGGTTGCGGGCCATGCGTGCGGCGTTAGGATTAACCAGCGCCTCTCAGCGTATTAATGATGATGTGCGCCAGCGTTTTCCCGGGCGCGAGCTGCCGGTTTTTTCCCTTAATGTGGCACTGCACAGCGGCCCGGTGGCTTTTGCCAGCCTCGACGGGTTAATCAACAACACGGGCCAGACCACGCCCGTAGGCGATACCGTCGCGGTGGCTTTAAAGCTGTTTCATGGTGAGCCCGCCCTGCGCGGGACGATTGTTGCCAGTGCCCAGACGGTGCGCCTGGTGACCGGCGCCGTGCATACCGGCCAGCGCGCCCTGGTCCAGATTGCTGGCCGCAGCCAGCCTATCGATACCCTGGAAATTCTGGGCCTGGCATGAGGCGTCTGCGCCCGGCAGTCAGGCCAGGCTGGCGCGCGCAGGGGCCGACTTGGACGCTGCGCACGGTGCTGGTGCTCAGCGTGCTGCTGTTTTCTCTGCTGTCGGCCGCGACGGTCAGCTGGTTTTTGTACAAAAGCAATTTGCAAAGCGTGCAGACGCTGTCCGAGACCATTATTGAAAACGTGGCCCAGCGGGTCAAAACCAATGCCGAAAATCATCTCATGCAAGCCCATGAGGTGCTCAATGGCCTGATTCAGGAGCACCCCACCGAGGCGGCAGCCGCGCGCGCCCGCCTGCTGATTCAGAAGCCCGCGCTTTTCGAGCAAAGCGCCTTTGTCATGACCAGCATCATGGCGCAGGTGCCGAAGATGTATTTAGGCACGTACGAAGGTGAATTTTTAGCGGTTGAAGCGCTTGCGCAAGAGGGCGCGAGCCTTTTGTGGGTCAGTGAGCGCAAGCCCGAGCTTCAGGAGGGGCGACTTTTTTCCGCCAGCTATCCCGGAGACCGCCGCGCTCCCCTGCCGCTGGAGCCCGGCGATTATGAGCCTCGAAGCGAGGTCTGGTATCGCACGGCCCTGACGAACAAGGGGCGTGCCTTCACGCCAGTGCAGGTTTTCGGCAATCAATTGCAGCTCACGCTGGCACAGCCTGTTTATGCTGCCGATGGCGTGGCCTTGGGCGTTTTTGCCGTTGACTTGCCCCTGAAGCATCTGGGGCAGATGCTCCAAAGCATGCGGATCAGCCCGCATGGCGCGGTTTTTCTGCTCGACGAAAAAGGCCTGCTGCTGGCAAGCTCAACCGGGGATGCGCTTTTTTCCGAGGCTGGTCACCGCCAGCAACGCCACACCCCCGAGAAAAGCCGCAGCCCCCTCATCCGCAGCGCCTATGCCGATGTGGCGCCCAGCTTGGGCCAAACCAGCGAGTCCAGTGTGCAGCGCGAATCCTTTTTGCACCGTATCCCGACAGCGCAGGGCACGCTGATGGTGGCGCTCAAGCCTTTCGGGGAAGCCTGGGGTGTGCATTGGAGTCTGGTGGTGGTGGTGCCAGAAAGCGATTTCAGCCAAGATATGCAAGCAGCTTTGCAAAAGAACCTGGCGGTGGCGGGCTTGACGTTGGCGCTGGGCGCCTTGCTGGCCATTGGCGCGGCGTATCGGCTGAGCCACCGTTTCCAGCTGCTCACTGCTGCGGCTGCGCAACTGGCCAGAGGCAATGTTCCGCCAGTGCAGCGCAAGGCCCGCATCACCGAAGTGCGGCAGCTTGCCCAGGCCTTGCACGACAGCGCCGAGGAGTTGCGGCGTAACCAGGCGGCCATCAATGCTCATGCGTTGGCGCTGCGGCAAACCACGGACAGCCTGGAAATTCGCGTGGCTGAACGCACAGCCGAGCTGCATGCTTCGCGCGAGCAGGCGCTGAGCTCGGGGTGCGCCAAAACCGCTTTTTGGGCCACCATGAGCCACGAAATCCGCACGCCGCTCAACGGCGTGGTGGGCATGGCCACCTTGCTGGCGGACACGACCCTGGAGCGCGAGCAGCGCGACTATGTCAACACCTTGCGCATCTCCAGCGACCAGTTACTGGGGGTCATCAATGACATCCTTGATTTTTCAAGAATTGAATCGGGCAGCCTTGAACTTGAACAGGAAGCGCTGAATTTGCAGGCCGCGATTCAGGAAGTCTGTGACATGAACGCGTCCCGAGCGCGCGAAAAAGGCCTGGCGCTGCTGCTGGACCTGGGCGAGGAGGTGCCCGGCTGGGTGTGCGGCGATGTCAGCCGTCTGCGTCAGTTGCTGCTCAACTTGGTGAACAATGCCGTCAAGTTCACCGAGCAGGGCCAGGTGACGGTCTCGGCCCATCTGCGCGAAGGCTTGGAGCCGCAGCAGGGCGCGCTGATTGAGTTTCGGGTCAGGGACAGCGGCATCGGCATTTCTTTAGACCGGCAGGCCACCTTGTTTGAGCCCTTTGTCCAGGTCGATGTCGGCACCACCCGCAAATATGGCGGCAGTGGGCTGGGCCTGGCCATCTGCAAGCGGCTGGCCGGGCTGATGGGCGGCAGCATCGGGCTGGAATCGGCACCCGGCCAAGGATCGACTTTCTGGTTTACCGCCAGGCTGGGCTACGCCGCTGCGCCCGAGGACTCGGTGTGCGCTGGGCCGCATCCGGCCAGCCCTGCCGGGGCGCTGGCAGCAGCAGCGAGGGTCGAAAAATCCGAGTCCAGCGCGCCCAGAAACCAGCTGGTTCTGGTGGTCGATGACAACGCCATCAATCTCAAAGTCGCCCTGGCCATGCTGGCCCGGCTGGGCTACGAGACGGCCACTGCTGTCAACGGCCGCGAAGCGGTCGAGCGCGTGGCCGCCTCGCTGCGCATGGGGGCAGGCCTGACGCCGCGCCCCTATGCGGCCGTCCTGATGGACCTCGATATGCCGGTGCTGGACGGCTGCAGCGCTGCCTGCCAGATACGGGCCAGTCATGGCGCGGCTGCGCCGCCCGTCATCGCGCTGACCGCTTCGGTGCTTGAAGAGGACCGCAGGCGCTGCTTTGCCGCCGGGATGGTGGAATTTTTGTCCAAGCCGCTGCAGATGGTGGCGCTGTCCGGAGCGCTGGCGCGCCATGCGCGTCCTCCAGAACCCCAGCGCGCCGTGGCGCTGACGGATTCGGACTTTGGCGCATTGCCCCTGCCGTCAGGCCCTGCGGGCCGCCAGCCGGTCCAGGTGCTGGTGGACTGGAGCCGGCTGGAGCAGTTCCGCGAGTTTGATGACGATGACCTGAGCATGACGCGGGAGGTGATCGCGCTGTTTGCCAGCGAGTCGCCCCTGCGCATCAACGATATCCGCACGGCTTTGGACGCCTGCGACAGCGCTGCCCTCTCGCGGGCCGCCCATGCGCTCAAGGGGGCGGCGTCGAATGTGGGCGCGCAGGCCCTGAGCGAGTCTTGCGGCCTGCTGGAGCAATCCTGCCGGGATGGTCAGTGGCCGGTTGATGCCGCCGTCCAGGTGGGCCGCATTGTCGGGTTTTTCGACAAGACCCGCCAGGCTCTGAGCGACTGGGGAAAACCTGCGCCGGTACTTGCCGCCTCTGCGGCGGCGGTGTGACGCCACTGGGCGGCGTTGCTGCGCTGCAACATTTGAAGGGCGTTGACGCTGTAGAGACAAGAATTCAGGAAAAACCCTTACATTCGATTCATGCTTAAACCCGGAACATTTTTAAAAACATCTTCTGATGCGAGCACGGAATTTTTGCACCCGCCTTCCAAATTGCCAGCGCCGCAAGCGCATCGCGCCTCTTCCGTCATGATCCCGATCCGCTCCCTGGGCTCTGCGCATGGCCAGCGCATAGCCGCGCATTTGCTGGCCCTGGGGCCGCAAGACCGGTATCTGCGCTTTGGTTATGCGGCCAGCGATGCGCAGATTCGGCGCTATGTGGACGGGCTCGATTTTGAGCGGGACGAAATTTTCGGCATTTATAACCGCCATCTAGCGCTCATCGGCATGGCCCATCTGGCGTTTTCCATCGACCCCGAACTCAAGAGCTGCGCCGAATTTGGCGTGTCCGTGCTGGCCCATGCGCGGGGCCGTGGCTATGGCGAGCGCCTGTTCGAGCGCGCCATCATGCATGCGCGCAACGAGGGCGTGGAAATGATGTTCATCCATGCCCTGAGCGAAAACACCGCCATGCTCAGCCTGGCCCGCAAGGTGGGCGCCCTGATCGAGCGCGATGGCTCCGAGAGCGAAGCCTATCTCAAACTGGCGCCCGCCGATCTGGACTCGCGCATGAGCGAGCTGCTCCAGGAGAAGCTGGCCCAGACCAATTACCGCCTCAAGCGCCAGGCCCGGAAGTTCCGCCATTTTCTGGTCCGGCTGCAAGACATGCGGCGCGGCGCGCAAGGCGGTGACGACGGTGCGCCAAGATAGATTCAGCAGCCTTCGCGCATGACTGCCGACGCTGTTTTCGGAGCTTTTCCGCTCCCGGCCCCGGCCTGCCGCGCACCGGGGGCGAAATTTCCGCTATCCTAGGCAGCTTCTTCACTACCGGCTCTGACGTGTCCGACGTTCCTTCCCGTCGATCTTCCAAACCGGAAGACAAGCGCGGCTTTTTGCAAAAGCTCGCCGAAATGCTCCATCCCGGCCCCGATTCCAGAGACGAGCTGATCGAAACCCTGCAAGAGGCCGAGGACAACGATGTCATCGGCCAGCAAAGCCGCGAGATGCTCGAAGGCGTGATCCGCATGGCCGACATGACGGCTGGCGATGTCATGGTGGCGGCGCCGCGCATGGACCTGATCAACATCGACGCGCCGTTTGACGAGCTGATTCACCTGATTATTGACACGGCGCATTCGCGTTTCCCGGTCTATGAGGGGAACAAGGAAAACATCCTGGGCATCCTCATGGCCAAGGATCTGCTCAAGCTGCAGCGCGCGCCCGAACTCAACATCAAGGCGCTGCTGCGTCCAGCGGTGTTCGTGCCCGAGAGCAAGGGGCTGAACCAGCTGCTGCGCGATTTCCGCGACAACCACAACCACCTGGCCATCGTCATTGACGAGTTTGGCCGCATGGCCGGCCTCATTACGATTGAAGACGTGCTCGAACAGATCGTCGGCGAGATCGAGGACGAGTTCGATATCGTCGAAGACGAGGGTGATATTTTCGGCCTCAGCGACCACACTTACCGCGTCAGCGGCGACACCGCCATCGAGCGGGTCAATGAGGCCTTCAAGGTGATGCTGCCGGAAACCGATTTTGAAACCATTGGCGGCCTGGTCGCCCACGAAATCGGCCATGTGCCCAAGCGCGGCGAGCATTACGCGCTGGCCGGGTTGCAGTTCACCGTGCTGCACACTAAAGGCGGGGCGGTGCGCTGGTTCAAGGTGTCCGCTGCAGCGGCATGAAGGCTTCTTCGCCCGTCCCCTGGTCGCGGTACAAGCCGCCCCGCTCTGTGCCCGCCTGGCGCGTCGGGCTGGGCCTGTTTCAGCTGGCGATTGTGCTGCTGGCTGGCGTGCTCCATGCGGTCAGCATGGCCTGGCCTTTTTCTTTTGGCGCTGGGCTGGGACTGGCGCCCGGCCAGCCGCTGGGCTGGTTGCAACTGCTGGCGCTGGCGCTGCTGGCCGGTCAGCTCGACGGCGCCCGGTCCTGGCAGCGCGGCGCTTGGTTGGGCGGGCTGTTTGCCAGCGCCATGCTGTGCGCCACCTTCTGGTGGATGTTTATTTCCATGCACCGCTACGGCGATCTGGCCGCGCCGCTGGCGGCGCTGGCCGTGCTGTTGCTGGCGGCTTTTCTGAGTCTTTATTACGCCGCCGCCTGCGCTCTGTTTGCGCTGCTGGCGCCCGTGCGGCCAGCGCCGCGCGCGCTGGTGTTTGCGGCGCTGTGGCTGCTGGCCGAGCTGGCGCGGGTCAAGCTGTTCACCGGCTTTCCCTGGGGCGAGGGCGGCTACGCCCATGTCGATGGCTGGGCCCGGCCGCTGGCGCCCTGGGTGGGCGTGCATGGCCTGAGCTTTCTGGCGGCCTTCATTGCGGCCTGGCTGGCTTTTTCCCTGCTGGCGCCTGCCACCCGCTGGCTGGCCGTGCTGGGCGGCGTGCTGCTGGCGCTGGCCTGGCTGCCGCAGAGCGTCACGGCCGAGGCCGATCCGGCGCTGGCCGCGCCTTTGACGGTGACGCTGCTGCAGGGCAACATTCCGCAGGACGAGAAATTCCAGGGCCAGACCGGTGTGACCACGGCGCTGCGCTGGTATGGCGAGCAGCTGCTTGACGCCAAAACCGCGCTGGTCGTGGCGCCCGAAACGGCCCTGCCGCTGCTGCCCCAGCAGCTGCCCGTCGGTTATCTGGAAGCGCTGCAGGCCCGTTTTGCCACCGGCGCGCAGGCCGCGCTGATCGGCCTGCCGCTGGGCAGTTACGAGGCTGGTTACTCCAATTCGGTGATCGGCCTCAAGCCCGCCGCGTCGATTGACCGGCCTGCTGCGTCACCGATGGCGGCTGTGGCGGCGCCACTGCCCGCAGCCTACCGCTACGACAAGCACCACCTCGTGCCCTTTGGCGAGTTCATTCCGAGCGGTTTTCGCTGGTTTACCGAGCTGATGCGCATTCCGCTGGGCGACTTCAACCGGGGCGCTGTCGGCCAGCCTTCTTTTGACTGGCAGGGCCAGCGGCTGGCGCCCAACATCTGCTACGAAGACCTGTTTGGCGAGGAGCTGGCCGTGCGCTTTATTGACCCGGCGCGCGCGCCGACAGTGTTTGTCAACGTCAGCAACATCGGCTGGTTTGGCAACACCGTGGCGATTGACCAGCATCTGCAGATATCGCGCATGCGCGCCCTCGAATTTGGCCGCCCAATGATCCGCGCCACCAACACCGGCGCCACCGTCATCATCGACCACCAGGGCCGGGTCACGCAGTCGCTGGCGCGCCACACGCGCGGCGTGCTGAGCGGCGCTGTGCTGGGTCGCAGCAGCATCACGCCTTATGCCTGGTGGGTGTCGCGCCTGGGCCTGTGGCCGTTGTGGGCGCTGGGCCTGCTGGTGGCCTGGCTGGCGCTGAGCGTGCGGCGCCAGGAAGCGCGCCAGGCCGGGCGGACGCCGCCCTTGCGCCGCGTAAAATGAGCGGTTTGGCGACACCTCCGTCCGGTGTCGCGTTTTTACGGTGCTGGCCCGCCAGCGGCGCCGCGCTTTAGTCACCACCTATTCCTATGCTCACTTTCCAGCAAATTATCCTGAAGCTGCAGTCCTACTGGGCCGACCAGGGCTGCGCGCTGCTGCAGCCCTACGACATGGAAGTCGGCGCCGGAACGTCGCACACCGCCACCTTTTTGCGCGCCCTCGGCCCCGAGCCGTGGAAAGCCGCTTACGTCCAGCCCAGCCGCCGCCCCAAGGATGGCCGATACGGCGAAAATCCGAACCGCCTGCAGCACTATTACCAGTACCAGGTGGTGCTCAAGCCCGCCCCGGCCAACATTCTGGAGCTGTACCTGGGCTCGCTCGAAGCCCTCGGTTTCGATCTGAAAAAGAACGACATTCGCTTCGTCGAAGACGACTGGGAAAACCCGACGCTGGGCGCCTGGGGTCTGGGCTGGGAAGTCTGGCTCAACGGCATGGAAGTGACGCAGTTCACCTATTTCCAACAGGTCGGCGGCATTGACTGCAAACCGGCCACCGGCGAAATCACCTACGGCCTGGAGCGCCTGGCGATGTACCTGCAGGGCGTGGACAACGTCTATAACCTGACGTGGACCGAAAGCCCGGACGGCTCCAAGCTCACCTACGGCGACGTGTACAAGCAAAACGAGGTCGAGCAATCGACCTACAACTTTGAGCATTCCGATGCCGATTTCCTGTTCACCGCCTTCACCGCGCATGAAAAACAGGCCAAGCACCTGATCGAGCAGCAGCTTGCCTTGCCCGCGTATGAGCAGGTTTTGAAGGCCGCGCACAGTTTTAATTTGCTCGACGCACGCGGCGCCATCAGCGTGACCGAGCGCGCCGCCTACATGGGCCGCATCCGCAACCTGGCCCGCGCCGTCGCCCAGAGCTACTACGAAAGCCGCGAACGCCTGGGCTTCCCGCTGGCGCCGCGCGAATGGGTTGAACAGATGATTCCCTTGAAGAAGAAAGCCGCCTGAAGGCCGGAGCGAACAAGCATGACAACAAAAAATCTCCTGGTCGAACTGTTTGTAGAAGAGCTGCCGCCCAAGGCGCTGCAAAAACTCGGCGACGCCTTTGCCAGCGTGCTGGCCGCGCAGCTCAAGGCGCTGGGCCTGGCGTCCGATGACTCCGTGGTCACCGCCTACGCCTCGCCGCGCCGCCTGGCCGCGCACATCAGCCATGTCTGGCTCAAGGCCGCCGATAAGGCCGTGCAGCAAAAGCTGATGCCGGTTGTCGTCGGCCTGAACGCCGCTGGCGAGGCCACGCCCGCGCTGCTGAAAAAGCTGCAGGCGCTGGGCGCGGATCTGTCCGACCCGGCCGCTGCCGTGGCCAGTTTGAAACGCGCCCCGGACGGCAAGGCCGAAGCGCTGTTTTACGACAGTCTGGCCACCGGCGCCACGCTGGACAGCGGCCTGCAAAAAGCGCTGGACGAAACCATTGCCAAGCTGCCGATTCCCAAGGTCATGAGTTACCAACTGCAAAGCGACTGCGAACTGCCCGGCTGGACCAGCGTCAACTTTGTGCGCCCGGCGCACGGCCTGGTCGCGCTGCACGGCAGCACCGTGGTGCCGGTCAAGGTGCTGGGGCTGCGTGCGGGCAACAGCACCCACGGCCACCGCTTTGAAGCCGCCGTCGATCCGGTGGTTTTTCATGACGCCGACAGTTACGCCGCGACGCTGGAAATCGATGGCGCTGTCATTGCCAGCTTCACGCAGCGCAAGGCCGAAATTGCCCGCCAGCTGGCCGAAGCTGCTGCCGAAGTCGGCGGCGGCGTGCAGCCGATTGAAGACGATGCGCTGCTCGACGAGGTGACGGCGCTGGTCGAGCGCCCGAACGTGCTGGTGTGCAGCTTCGAGGAGGAATTCCTCGACGTGCCGCAGGAATGCCTGATCCTGACCATGAAGGCGAACCAGAAATACTTTCCGCTGCTCGACGCCGCTGGCAAGCTGACGAACAAGTTTCTGGTCGTCAGCAACATCAGCCCCGAAGACGCGAGCTTTGTCATTGGCGGCAACGAGCGCGTCGTGCGCCCGCGCCTGGCCGACGCCAAATTCTTCTTCGACCAGGACCGTAAGAAAACGCTGGCTTCGCGCGTTGCCGGGCTGGATAAAGTCGTTTATCACAACAAGCTGGGCTCGCAGGGCGAGCGCGTGCAGCGCGTGCGCGCCATTGCCAAGGCCATTGCCGGGCAGCTGTTTGCGGGCATCGAAGCCAATCACCCGCAGCTCGACTCGGCCGAGGGCGAGATGGCCCCCGACTATTTGCTGTCCTGCGTCGATACCGCCGCCTTGCTGGCCAAGACCGATCTGGTCACCGATATGGTCGGCGAGTTCCCGGAACTGCAAGGCATCATGGGCGGCTACTATGCGGCCAATGACAATTTGCCGTTCGAGGTGGCGCACGCCATTGAAGACCACTACAAGCCGCGTTTTGCCGGTGACACGCTGCCGCGTGAAAACGTCGGCCTGATCGTCGCGCTGGCCGACAAGCTCGAAACGCTGGTCGGCATGTTCGGTATCGGCAACCTGCCCACGGGCGACCGCGACCCGTTTGCGCTGCGCCGCCACGCGCTCGGCGTGATCCGCATGCTGGTCGAAAAAGACCTGCCGCTGGATTTGAGCGCCTTGGTGGCCGACGCTGTGCCCGCGTTTGGCGACAAGATCACCGACTCGGCTTTCGCCTTGACCGACTTCATCTACGACCGCCTGGCCGGCTCCCTGCGCGATCAAGGCTTTAGCGCGCAGGAAGTCGATGCCGTGGTGTCGCAAAAACCGCAGCGCCTGGGCGACGTGGCCAAGCGCCTGAGCGCCGTGCGCGCCTTTGCCGCGCTGCCCGAAGCGCCCGCGCTGGCCGCAGCCAACAAGCGCATCAGCAACATCCTGAAAAAAGCGCCGGAGGTCGATGCCCATGTCAGCGAAATCGACCTTCAGGAAGCGGCGGAAATTGCCCTGTATGCCGCCATGAAAGCGGTTGTGCCCCAGGCCAATGCGCAGTTCAAAGCGGGCGACTACACCGCGTCGCTGCAGACCTTGGCCGCCCTGCGCGCGCCGGTCGATGCCTTTTTTGACGGCGTGATGGTCAACGTGCCTGACGATGTAGAAAACGCCGCCGAGCTGCGCCTGAACCGGCTGGGTCTGCTCAAAACCCTGCATGACGCGATGAACCGCGTGGCCGACCTGTCGCGCCTGGCGGCTTGAGCGGCGTTTGACCAAACCGCTCATGGCTGAACCACATCCTGCGCCGCCGCCTGCCGGTGGCTTGTCGCCAGCGGCGGGGCTGCTGGCTGGCTGGACTTCCCAGTACACGGCCTGGCTGCTGTTCGGGCCACCGGCCTTCATGGTCGGTGTGCGCTGGATTTTGCAGTTGTTCACCGACCGTCAGAGCGCCACACCGGCCTTGCCGCTGGTGCCGGTTGGCACGACCACCGGCCTGCTAGATCTGCTCTGGCCGGTGGCGCTGGTGCTGGTCTTGCTGGCGGGTGCCGTTTGGGGTCTGCGCCGGATCGGCTCGCGCCGCGCCCTGGTGGTGCTTGGCGCAGCCTGGCTGCTGCTCGGGCTGGCGGGCAGCGCGGCCATGCTGCAGCGCTACCTGAACAGTCAGGGGCTGTTTCTCCAGCCGGGCGCTGTGGTGTCCGCCGCGCCGCTGCCTGTTGTGGCCACGGTGGTGAACAGCCAGTCGAAGATGCCCAACCTGCATAGCCTGGGCGGCACCGAGCTGGTGCTCCAGGTGCCGGGGCTGCCCATTCCCCAGCGCCTGCTGATCGACGACCCGCAAGCCGCGCCGCTCAAGACCGGCGATGCACTGGCGCTGCAGCTTGTTTCGGGACGTTTCAGCGGCCTGTTCGTGACCGGCTGGCAGATGCCCGCGCTGGCTGAGACTGCTGCGGCGCCAGCCAGTCCACTTCGGCGGCTTCCCATTGAGTGATTTTTCGATATGAAACTCGTCATCCTAGACCGCGACGGCACCATCAACAGCGACAGTGACGACTTCGTCAAAACCCCCGAAGAATGGCTGCCACTGCCCGGTGCGCTTGAAGCCATTGCCCGGCTGAACCACGCGGGCTGGCATGTGGTGATTGCCTCCAACCAGTCCGGGCTGGGGCGCGGGCTGTTCGATGTGGCTTCGCTCAACGCCATGCACGCCAAAATGCTCAAGCTGCTGGCGGCCAAGGGCGGGCGCATTGACGCGATTTTTTACTGCCCGCACACGGCCGAGGATGACTGCCACTGCCGCAAGCCCCAGCCAGGGCTGTTCGAGCAGATCGGCCTGCGCTTTGGCGTGCCGCTGCGCGGCGTGCCTGCGGTGGGCGATTCGGTGCGCGATTTGCAGGCGGGCGCGGCGGCAGGCTGCGAGCCGCATCTGGTGCTGACCGGCAAGTCGGAACCATACCGGGGCACGGCCCCGCCCGAAGGCTTGCCGCCGGGCACCCGCGTACACAAGGATTTATCGGCCTTTGCTGATTTCCTTCTGGGCGACGGCGCTGAAGCCGCGTCCATCGAAACCTCCGCATGACCGCCTGCCCCTCTGACCGGAAACCCCCGCCATGCCTTTGATTCGTTCCGTTTTGCACATGCTGTGGCTGGTTCTCACGGTGATTCCGTGGGCGCTGTTTGTCGTGGTGGCCTCGCTGTTTGTCCGCAGCGACACGATGTACTGGATGTGCGCGCGCTGGCTCAAGCTCAGTGTGGACAGCGGCACCGCCATTCTCGGCATCCAGAACCGCGTCACCGGCATGGAAAACCTGCCCACCGGCGAGAAAAGCCCGGCCGTGCTGCTGGTCAAGCACCAGTCCACCTGGGAGACGCTGGTGATGCCCGCCATCATGCCGCACCCGCTGGCCTATGTGTTCAAGAAGGAGCTGCTCTACATCCCGTTTTTCGGCTGGGCCATGGCGCGCATGGACATGATTCATATTGACCGCAGCCAGGGCAAGCGCGCTTTCAGTAAAGTGGTCGAGCAGGGCAAGCGGCTGATGGCGCAGGGCACCTGGGTCATCATGTTTCCCGAGGGCACGCGCATTGCCCGTGGGCAAAAGGGTGAGTACAAATCGGGCGGCACCCGGCTGGCGATTCAGGCGGGCGTGCCGGTGATTCCGATTGCCGTGACCTCGGCCAAATGCTGGCCACGCAAGGCCTTCATCAAGACGCCGGGGATTGTCGATATTTCGATTGGCAAGCCCATTTCCAGCGTCGGCCGTCGGCATGACGAGCTGATGCTTGAGGTCGAAAACTGGATTGAAGCGGAAATGCGCCGCCTCGACCCCGAGGCCTATGCCGACAGTCAAACCAGCCCGGCCGCACCGGCAGCGGCCGGTCAGCCGTAAGAAGGGCTGGCAGGGTGCGCAGTCTTCAGCGGATGCTTGATCCCGGCGTACACGCAGCGCCCGCGCCTGTCGGTTACCGCCACCCCCGCGCCGCGCACGAAACCCTGCTGGAGGGCCAGCCGGTGGCCTATGCCTTGCGCCGCAGCCAGCGCCGCAGCATCGGCTTTAGCATCAGTGCCGAGGGGCTGGCGGTGAGCGCCCCGACCGGGCTGGCGCTGGCCGACATCGAGCAGGCGCTGCAGCGCAAAGCGGGCTGGATTGTGCGCAAGCTGCAGGAAACCGGGGCGCGGCAGCAGCGCCTGGAAGCGGCCCGCATCGACTGGCGCGATGGCGCTGTGCTGCCTTTCCGGGGCGAGCCGCTGACGCTGGTGCTGGCGCCGTCGCTGATGCCGTTGCCGTCGCTGACATGCAGCGTATTGCACCGGGACGCGCTTTCCGGCGCGGCCAGCTTGCAGATGGCTTTGGCACCCGGCAGCGCCGCGCCCGAGCAGATCCAGAAAGCCGTCCAGGCCTGGCTGATGCAGCAGGCGCGGCAGATTTTCACCGAGCGGCTGAACCACTTTGCGCCGCAGCTGGGCGTGCAGTGGCGCCAGCTCGGTTTGTCCAGCGCCGCCACGCGCTGGGGCAGCGCCAAGGCGGACGGCACGATCCGGCTGAACTGGCGGCTGCTGCATTTCAGGCCCGAGCTGCTGGACTATGTGGTGGTTCACGAGCTGAGCCACCTGCGCGTGATGGACCACAGCGCGCGCTTCTGGGCCGTGGTTCAGGCGATACTGCCGGAGCACGCCGCCCTGCGCCGTCAGCTCAGGCAGGACGCCATACCCCGCTGGTGAGTGGCTAAACTCACGCTCCCGGCCTGGCGCAATTGACGCCTGCCACTGCAGACCACCTTCCACAGGGCTTGAACGGTGAACGATTTTGATACTTGTTGTTGAAGACAATCCAGACCATCTGGAACTCACGGTGCTGACGCTGGAAGAGCTTGGCGTCAAGGTGCCGGTTGCCGTGGCGCGCGACGGGGTGCAGGCGCTCGATTTCCTCTGGGGCCGGGGCGAGCATGCCGGGCGTGACACGCGCAGGCAGCCAGCGTTTGTGTTGCTGGATATGAAGCTGCCCAGGCTGTCGGGGCTGGAGGTGCTGCGCAGCCTGCGCGCCCATCCGCTGACGGCGCTGGTGCCCGTCATCATCCTGAGCTCTTCGAGCGAGCCCTGCGACATGCTGGCCTGCTACCAGAGCGGGGCCAACAGCTTTGTGCGCAAGCCCGTCGATTTTGCGGAATTCACCGAAAAGCTCAACCGCCTGCAGGCCTACTGGCTGGGCGTCAACGAGTGGCCCGCAGTGGTTTGACAGTCCATTTCTGCCTGACTGACTTTGCCGGGCGCGCTCAAGCGTTTTTCTAGCCAATCTCCCGAACCTGAAAAATGCGTTTTACTTTGCGACACCGCCTCGTCATGCTGATGGCGGCGGCGATGGTGCCTTTGTTTGGCTTGTCGCTGATCAATGCCTGGCTGAACCAGAAAGCCGCTGTCAGCCGGGCCACCGATCAGCTCAATTTTTCTGCCTCCCTGGTTGCGGCTAACCAGAGCCGGGTGGCCGATTCGGCGCACCAGCTGCTGCTGGCCATTGCCAATGCGCGGGGGCTGCGCAGCGGCCAGGCGGGCGACTGTCAGCCCTACCTGAACACCCTGACGCGCCAGTTTCCGGTGTATGCCAACCTGGGCTTGGTGGGGCTGGAGGGCTACGTTTCCTGCGCCAGCCAGCGGCGCAGCTCACCCGTGTTTCTCGGAGACCGCGATTATTTCCGGCAGGCCCTGGCGCGCCGCAGCTTCACCGTCACCGGCTACAAGATGGGCCGGTTAGTGGAAAAACCGGTCATTATTTTTTCCCTGCCCGTGCTGGACCGCCAGGGGGCGCTGAGGGGGGTAGCCTTTGCCTCCGTGGACCTTCAGGAAATTGCCAGATCGGTGGCAGCCATTCCGGTGCCGCAGGGCAGCCGGGTCACCCTCATGGACCGGGATGCCGTTGTGCTGGCCGTCAATCCCCCGGATCCGGCCATGCTGGGAAAAAAGGTGCAAATTGCGCTGCTCCAGCAGGCGGCCCAGACCATGCGCACCGGTGTAGGGGAAAGCCTGGACAGCCAGGCCCGGCGCCAGATTTTTTCTTTTTTACCGGCGGGCCAAGCCAGTGAGGCAGCATTTTTTGTGGCCGTCAGCGCGGGCCGGGACGAGGTGCTGGCGCCCACCCTGCAGCAGCTCAAACTGGAGCTGGCCGCGCTGGCACTGATGGCGCTGTTGGGCGCTGCGCTGGCCTGGCGCGTGAGCGGGCGCGCCATCGTCGCGCCGACGCTGGCATTGCTGGAGGCTGCCGGGCAGCTGCGCCAGGGGCGCTTTGACGTGCGCCTTCCCGCAGGCGTTCCCGGTCACGCCGACGAGTTCTCCCGCATTGGCGCGGGCTTCAACCGGATGGCCGAGTCGCTGCAGCAGCAGCGCCAGTCGCTGGAGGCCGAGCTGGCGCACAGCCGCTCGGTGCAGGAAAAACTCCACGATGCCCAGCGTGTCGGCGCCATAGGCTACTGGCAGATTGACCTGGCCAGCCGGCAGATGTGGTGTTCACGCGAGGTGTATGAACTCCTTGGCGTGGCCAGCGCCGCCCGCGAGTGCGCGTTCGATGGGTTTTTCGAGCAGCTCCATCCGGCCGACCGCGCCGCCGTCAAGGCTGGGTGCGCTGCGGCCCTTGAGGCGGCTTTGCCGCTGGACACTGAGTTCCGCATCCTGACCCCGGCTGGCGAGGTGCGCTGGATGTACCTGTTTGGCCGGGTTCATGCCGATGCGCGGGACGCAGCGGCCGCGCGCCGCTCCGGGGTGCTTCAGGACATCACCGGGCGCAAGCTGGCCGAGCAGGCACTGATCGACAGCGAGCAGCGCTATGCGGCGCTGTTCGAGTCGGCGCCGGTGCCGATGTGGCTGCATGAGATGGACGGGGCGCGCTTCTTGACCGTCAACCAGAGGGCGCTTGAGCACTACGGCTACGGCGCCCAGGAGTTTGGCGCGATGACCCTGTTCGACATCACGCCTGAGGTCCAGCACCCGTGCCTGCGCCAACAGCTAGCCGCAGGCCTGCCTGCCGGGCGCCATGTCTGGCAACACCGGCGCAAGGACGGCTCGGTGTTTCCCGTCGAGGTGGTTTCTCAGCCGGTCCAGTATGGCGGGCGGGTGGTGCGCTTTGCCGTGGCGCTGGACATCAGCGCCCAGCGCAAGGCCGAAGGCGCAGTGCAGGACTACCTGTTCACGCTGCAGCGCGCGGCCGATGCCGCCCAGGCCATCACCTGGCACCAGACGCTCGAAGGCACGATGCAGGAGGTCGCCGAGCAGGCGCGGGGCGTGATCGGGGCGCACCAGGCGGTGGTCAGCCTGCGCCTGGGCGGCGCGCAGGGGCAGCGCGTGCAGGCCGTGTCGATGTCGGAAAAATATGCGTCCAGCCAGCGCTTTGAGGCCTTGCCCGCTGGCCCTGGCCTGGAGGAGACGCTGGTCTGCGCCAGCGGGCACGCGCGCCGCCTGAGCGTTCCGCTGGCTGGGCGCGATGGCCGCAACATCGGCCTGCTGCAGCTGTCGGACAAGTATGAGGGCGACTTTACCCAGCAGGATGAGTATGTGGCCATAGAGATGGCGCACCTGGCCTCGGCCGCGATGGACAACGCCCGACTGCTCGAAGAGGTCGGGCGCCTCAACGCGCACCTGGAGCAAAAAGTGGCCGAGCGCACCGCTGAGCTGGCGCGTCAGGAGGCTTTGTTCCGCGCCCTGGCCGAGCAGGCGCCGCAGACGGTGTGGACCGCCAGCCCCGAGGGCGCCGCCACCTATTACAACCGGGCCTGGTTTGCGCTGATGGGCGGCGAGCTCAAGGACTGGAGCGGCTACCAGTGGCTGGGCGTCATACATCCCGAGGACATGGAAGGCATCAAGACCTGCTGGAAAACCGCCCGCGCCAGCCTTCAGCCCTACAGCGGCACCCGGCGCTTTTTGGCCAGGGACGGCTGCTTTCACACCATGACTTACCGGGCCTCGCCGGTGTTCGATGCCCAGGGCCAGCTGGCGTTCTGGGTCGGCATTGATGCCGACATCACCGAGATCAAGGCGATTGAGGCGGCCCTGCGCCTGTCCAACCAGGAGCTAGAAGCCTTTTCCTACTCGGTCTCCCACGACCTGCGCTCGCCGCTCAACACCGTGGACGGCTTTAGCCGCCTGCTGGCCAAACAGCTGGGCGGGGCGGCCAACGACAAGGTGCTGCATTACCTCGCGCGCATCCAGGCCGGGGTGGCGCAGATGGGCCAGCTGATTGAAGACCTGCTGCTGCTGTCGCAGACGACGCGCGCCCAGCTGCGCAGCGAGGCGCTGGACCTGACGGAAAAAGCCGACCGCAGCCTGGCCGAATGGCACTTGCGCCAGCCCGAGCGCCAGGTCAGCGTCTCGGTGCAGCCTGGCCTGCGCGCCGTGGGCGACGGGCGCCTTGTCCGGGTGGCGCTGGAAAACCTGCTCGCCAATGCCTGGAAGTTCACCGCGCAGCAAGAGCGCGCCGAGATCAGCGTGGGCCAGCAGATTGATGCGGCAGGCCAGCCGGTATTTTTTGTCCGGGATAATGGCGCCGGTTTTGACATGGCCTATGCAGACAAGCTGTTCCTTCCCTTTCAGCGCCTGCACGCCGCGTCAGAGTTTCCCGGCACCGGCATCGGGCTGGCCATCGTCAGCCGGGTGATAGAGCGCCACGGTGGGCGCCTGTGGGCCGAGTCGGCGCCCGGCTGCGGGGCGACTTTCTTTTTCACCTTGCCCCGGTTGCCTTTGCCGACCTGACGGTCAAGCGCATTTTTAGATTCATTCACCTGATAAGAGACGACAAGTGACCCCTTTATTTTCTTCGGCACGACGCCATGTCAAGTGAACCCAAATCGTTTGAGGCCGCCATCACGGCCGCTGATTTTTCCAGCGATGACTACTGCGGCACCAGCTACGCGGCCCGGCTGCTCGGCCTGTCGGTGGCCACCGTGCAGTCGCTGGTGGAAAAAGGCGAAATCGACGCCTGGAAAACGCTGGGCGGCCACCGCCGCATTGCCCTGCAGTCCATCAGCGCCTACCTGGCCAAAAACAGCCCGCAGCTGTCGCGCCCCGACATCCCGCTGAAAAACCGCCTGCGCGTGCTGCTGGTCGAGGACGACGAGAATACCCGCGAGCTGTACCGCTGCCAGTTTGACGACTGGGACCTGCCGATTGACTGCACCTGGATGTCATCGGCCCTCGAAGCGCTGATGGACATTGCCAGCATGCAGCCCGATTTGCTGATTACTGACTTGTCGATGCCGGGCGTCGATGGCATCGAGATGCTCAGAACCATCAAGCGCAACCACCATTTGAGCCAGATGCAGATCATCGTCATCAGCGGCGTGTCGGCCCAGGTGATTGCCGGGCGCGGCGGCTTGCCGCCGCAGACCCGGCTGCTGCAAAAGCCGGGCAATGCCGACTGGCTGCAGGGCTACATCACGGCGCTGGTGGACAGTCGGCGCCAAGGGTTTATCGGCAACCGCCGCTGACGGCGCACTTGCCGCTGACAGCGCACTTTGCGCGGGCCGGGCGCGATTCACGTTATATTGGCCGTTTACGTCAACGTCATCTATGGCCACCACCTACACCATCAGCGATCTCGCCAAAGAGTTCGATCTGACCACCCGCGCCATGCGCTTTTATGAAGACATGGGCCTGCTCCAGCCCGAGCGCGAGGGCTCAGGCGGGCGCAACCGCATCTACAGCGCCCGCGACCGCACCCGGCTCAAGCTGACGCTGCGCGCCAAGCGCCTGGGCCTGTCGCTGACCGAGGCCAAGGAAATCATCGACTCCTACGACAGCCCACGCGACACCGCCCCGCAGCTGAAAAAATTCCTTGCCGTTTTGAGCGATCACCGCCAGAAGCTCGAAGACCAGCTGGTCGATCTGCAGGCCAATCTGAAGGAAATCCGCACCCACGAAAAAGAGGCCAGGGCGTTGCTGGGCAAGGCCGAAAAGACAAAATAAGCCATAATTGACGTTTACGTAAACGTCAATTGAAAATCATGGATGCATCCACCGCCCCGTCAGCGCTGTTCGAGCGCATTGAAGCGAGTTTTCTGCGCCAGGGCTTGATGCCGCATCTGGGCGTGCGCCTGCTGCGCGTCGAGCCCGGCCTGTGCGAGGTGGCGCTGCCCTACTCGGAGCGCGTGAACCAGCAGCAGGGCGGCTTTCATGGCGGCGCGATGGGCGCGCTCGCTGACATTGCCGGGGGCTACGCCGGACTGACCATGACCCCCGAGGGCATGGAGGTGGTCACGGTGGAATACAAGATCAACTTTCTGGCCAGCTTTCAGGGCGGCGAGCTGCGCGCCACGGGCCGGGTGGTGAAAGCCGGGCGGCGCCTGATCATCACCACGGCGGACGTGATGCACGTCGATGCTGCGGGTGAAAAGAGCGCCTGCGCCGTGATGCAGCAGACGCTGATGGCCGTGCCCAAGACTTATTGAATTTTGCAACTTCCCGCCTTTTTGACCGGCTCGGGGCGGGCGGTTTTTACAAAAGCCCACCAGGGTTGAGCCTTTCCACCCCCACGAGGAGACAAACCAAATGAACAACATGCCCGGACTCAATTTTCAACTCGGCGAAGACATCGACGCGCTGCGCGATGCGGTGCGCGACTTTGCGCAAGCCGAGATCGCCCCGCGCGCGGCCGAGATCGACAAGACCGACCAGTTCCCGATGGACCTGTGGCGCAAGATGGGCGATTTGGGCGTGCTCGGCATCACCGTCGGCGAGGAGTACGGCGGCGCGGGCATGGGCTACCTCGCGCACATGATCGCGATGGAAGAGATCAGCCGCGCCAGCGCCTCGGTGGGCCTGAGCTACGGCGCGCACTCCAACCTGTGCGTGAACCAGATCAAGCGCAACGGCAATGACGCCCAGCGCGCCAAATACCTGCCCAAGCTGGTCAGCGGCGAGCACGTCGGCGCGCTCGCCATGAGCGAGCCGGGCGCGGGCAGCGACGTGATTTCGATGAAACTCAAAGCCGAAGACAAGGGCGGCTACTACCTGCTCAACGGCTCCAAGATGTGGATCACCAACGGCCCGGACGCCGACACGCTGGTGGTCTATGCCAAGACCGAACCGGAAATGGGCGCGCGCGGCGTCACGGCTTTTTTGATTGAAAAAGGCATGAAGGGCTTTTCCGTCGCCCAGAAACTCGACAAGCTGGGCATGCGCGGCAGCCACACCGGCGAGCTGGTTTTTCAAAATGTCGAGGTGCCCGAGCAGAACATCCTGGGCAATCTCAACGGCGGCGCCAAAGTCCTGATGAGCGGTCTCGATTACGAGCGCGCCGTGCTCACCGGAGGCCCGCTGGGCATCATGCAGTCGGTGATGGACAACGTGCTGCCCTACATCCACGACCGCAAGCAGTTCGGCCAGAGCATCGGCGAGTTTCAGCTGATTCAGGGCAAGGTCGCCGACATGTACACCGTGCTGCAGGCCGGGCGCTCGTTTGCCTACACGGTGGCCAAGAACCTGGACATGCTGGGCCTGGACCATGTGCGCCAGGTGCGCAAGGACTGCGCCTCGGTCATCCTGTGGTGCGCCGAGCAGGCCACCAAGATGGCCGGCGACGGCATCCAGATCTACGGCGGCAACGGCTACATCAACGAGTACCCGCTGGGGCGCCTGTGGCGCGACGCCAAGCTCTACGAAATCGGCGCGGGCACCAGCGAAATCCGCCGCATGCTCATCGGGCGCGAGCTGTTCGCCGAGACCTGCTGACTTTTTAAACCGCTCCGGGACTGTCTCGGCAACTGTTTAAGATCGTCTTTATGACTACATCGCTTCAACACTTACTCGACAACAACTGCTGCTGGGCGGCCCGCATGGCCGAGCAGCGCCCGGATTATTTCAGCCGGCTGGTCGGCCAGCAGACGCCCAAATACCTGTGGATTGGCTGCTCGGACAGCCGGGTGCCGGCCAACGAGATCATCGCGCTCGATCCGGGCGAGGTGTTCGTGCATCGCAATATTGCCAACGTGGTGGTGCATTCGGACTTAAACGCGCTGTCAGTGATTCAGTACGCGGTCGATCATCTCAAGGTCGAGCACGTCATGGTGGTCGGCCACTACGGCTGCGGCGGCGTGCTGGCCGCGCTGCACGGCACCCGCGTTGGCTTGGCCGACAACTGGCTGCGCCATGTGTGTGATGTCAAGCTGCGCCACCTGCAGCGTCTGGAGCATTTGCCCATCGAACGGCAAGAAGACGTGCTGTGCGAGATGAACGTGATTGAGCAAGTCAGTAACGTCGCCATGTCCAACGTGATGCAGGACGCCTGGAGCCGGGGCCAGAAAGTCGAAGTGCATGGCTGGTGCTACAGCCTTAAAAACGGCGTGGTCAACGACCTCAAGGTCAGCATGAAGAACGCGGATGAGGTGGTTGATGTTTTTCGCAATGCACTCAAGCGCTACCCGCGCCGCACGATGAAAGCTGCGCTGCCAGACGGCGGCGCCAAGGTCTAAGGAGGCGCGCCATGTTTCCCCAGCGTCTGGATTCCACCGTCGCCTACGGCATCGCCAAGGCGATGATGGACGGCTTTAACCGCCACTACCGATTGTTCCGCACCGAGTCAAGCCGCGCCCGGCACCGCTTTGAAACGGCCGACTGGCACGGCCAGCAGCGCGCCCAGCGCGAGCGCATCGAGTTCTACGACCTGCGCGTCAAGGAATGCGTGATGCGGCTCGAAAAGGAGTTCAAGGCTGGCGCGCTGCCGATGGACGAGTGGCACCAGGTCAAGCTGCACTACATTGGCCTGCTGGTCAACCACCTGCAGCCCGAGCTGGCCGAGACCTTTTTCAATTCCGTCACGACGAAAATCCTGCACCGCAGCTATTTCCAGAACGACTTTATTTTCGTGCGGCCCGCCGTCAGCACCGAGTACATCGAAGACAACGAGCCGCAGGCCCAGCCGACTTACCGCGCCTACTACCCGGCGCCGGGCGGCCTGCCCGAGACGCTGACCGAGCTGGTGCGCGGCTTCGGCCTGCGCGTGGCTTTTGACGATCTGCAGCGCGACGCGGACTATGTCGCCGGGGCCATCGGCGCCAAGCTCGGCGATGTCAAGCTGCGCGCCAATTTTCAGCTGCAGGTGCTGTCCAGCCTGTTTTTCCGCAACAAGGGCGCTTACATCGTCGGCAAGATCATCAACGGCTTTTTTGAAGTGCCGTTTGCGCTGCCGATTCTGCACAACCTTGATGGCAAGCTGCGCATCGACGCGGCGCTGTTTGGCGAGAACGATTTGCTGATTCTGTTTAGCTTTGCGCGGGCCTATTTCATGGTCGATATGGGCATTCCGTCGGCTTACGTGCAGTTTTTGCGCAGCATGATGCCGCGCATGCCGCGCGCCGAAATCTACAACGCGCTCGGGCTGGCCAAGCAGGGCAAGACGCTGTTTTACCGTGACTTTCTGCACCACCTGCGCCATTCGAGCGACAAGTTCCGCATTGCGCCCGGCATCAAGGGCATGGTGATGCTGGTGTTTGACCTGCCGAGTTTTCCCTATGTGTTCAAGGTCATCAAGGACTACTTCCCGCCGCAAAAAGACACCAGCCGCGAGCAGATCAAGGGCAAATATTTGCTGGTCAAGCAGCACGACCGCGTCGGCCGCATGGCCGACACGCAGGAATACCAGCTGGTGGCCTTTCCCCGCGAGCGTTTCAGTGACGAGCTGATTGCCGAGATCGAGAAATTCGCCCCCAGCCAGCTGGAAATCAGCGACCGCGACGGCGACGGCCGGATGGAAGTCATCATCAAGCATGTCTATATCGAGCGGCGCATGATTCCGCTGAACATTTATTTGCAGGAAGCCTTTGACCTGGGCGCCGATCAGAGCGCCGGGCAGGCGCAAATCGAGCGCGCCGTGGTCGAGTACGGCAACGCCATCAAGGACTTGGTGGCGGCGAACATCTTTCCCGGCGACATGCTGTGGAAAAACTTCGGCGTCACGCGCAACAGCAAGGTCGTGTTTTACGACTACGACGAGATCGAATACATCACCGACTGCAACTTCCGCAAAGTGCCGACGCCGCGCAATGAGGAAGAGGAAATGAGCGGCGAAATCTGGTATTCGGTCGGCCCTAGAGACGTGTTTCCCGAGACTTTTGCGCCCTTTTTGCTGGGCAATCCGGCCGTGCGCGCTGTGTTCATGCAGCACCACGCCGAGCTGCTCGACCCGGCTTTCTGGCAGGGCCACAAGGCGCGCATTGCCGCTGGCCATATGCACGACGTTTTTCCTTACGAGCGCGACCGGCGCTTTTTGCCAAACCCCCCTATTTTTTGACCCACCGGAGAAAACCATGTCTGAATCCATCGTCATCCTCAGCGCCGCCCGCACCCCTATGGGCGCGTTTCAGGGCGAATTTTCCAGCCTGTCGGCCAACGACCTGGGCGGCGCCGCCATCAAGGCCGCCGTCGAGCGCGCCGGCGTGGCGCCTGCCAGCGTCGATGAAGTGCTGTTCGGCAACTGCCTGATGGCCGGCCAGGGTCAGGCGCCGGCGCGCCAGGCCGGTTTCAAGGGCGGCTTGCCCAACAGCACCGGCGCCGTCACGCTGTCCAAAATGTGCGGCTCCGGCATGCAGGCGACGCTGCTGGCGCATGACCAATTGCTCGCAGGCAGCCGCGACGTGATGGTGGCGGGCGGCATGGAAAGCATGACCAACGCGCCTTATCTGCTGCCCAAGGCACGCGGCGGCATGCGTATCGGCCACGACCGCGTGATGGACCACATGATGCTCGACGGCCTGGAAGACGCTTACGAGCCGGGCCGCTCCATGGGCACCTTCGGCGAAGACTGCGCCGCCAAATACGGCTTCACCCGCGCGCAGCAGGACGCTTTTGCCACCACCAGCGTGCAGCGCGCCAAGGCCGCCATCGAGGCTGGCGCTTTCACGGCTGAAATCGCCCCGGTCAGCGTCAAGAGCCGCGCTGGCGAGACGCTGATTGCCACCGACGAAGGCCCAGGCAAGGTCAAGCTCGACAAGATCAGCTCGCTCAAGCCCGCTTTCAAGAAAGACGGCACCATCACCGCCGCCTCCAGCTCGTCGATCAGTGACGGCGCTGCCGCGCTGGTGCTGGCCCGCGCATCGACTGCCAAAGAACTCGGCTTGAGCCCGATTGCCCGCATCGTCGGCCATGCCACGTTTGCCCAGGCGCCCGAGTGGTTCTCCACCGCCCCGGTCGGCGCTGTGCAAAAACTGCTGAAGAAAATCGGCTGGGACGTGAAAGACGTGGACCTGTGGGAAATCAACGAAGCCTTCGCCGTCGTGCCTATGGCCGCGATGGCTGATCTCGGCCTGAGCCACGACATCGTCAACGTCAACGGCGGCGCCTGCGCGCTGGGCCACCCGATTGGCGCCAGCGGCGCGCGCATCATCGTCACCTTGATTCACGCCCTGAAAGCGCGCGGCCTGACCAAAGGCGTCGCCACGCTGTGCATCGGCGGCGGCGAAGCGACGGCGCTGGCCGTTGAAGTGCTGTAAAAATCCCTCATACCGGAGACAAAATTGATACTGAACAATGACCAGGAACAGGTGCGCGACGCCGTGCGCGCCTTCGCCCAAGCCGAACTCTGGCCCCACGCCGCGAAGTGGGACAAAGAACACTATTTCCCCAAGGAAGCGCATCGGGGGCTGGCCGCACTCGGCGTTTACGGCATTTGCGTGCCGGAAGAATTCGGCGGCGCCAATTTGGATTACGTGACGCTGGCGCTGGTGCTCGAAGAAATCGCGGCGGGCGATGGCGGCACCAGCACGGCCATTTCCGTGACCAACTGCCCGGTCAACGCCATCTTGATGCGCTACGGCAACGCGGCGCAGAAAGCCCAGTGGCTGACAAAGCTGGCGCAGGGCGAGCTGCTCGGCGCTTTCTGCCTGACCGAGCCGCACACCGGCAGCGATGCCTCGTCGCTGCGCACCACGGCGGTGAAGGACAGCGACGGCTACGTCATCAACGGCGTCAAGCAGTTCATCACCAGCGGCCTGAACGGCCAGGTGGCCATCGTCATTGCCGTGACCGACAAGGCGGCGGGCAAAAAAGGCATGAGCGCCTTCATCGTGCCGACCGACGCGCCCGGCTATTCGGCGTCCCGGCTCGAAGACAAGCTGGGCCAGCATTCCAGCGACACCGCGCAGGTCAACTTTGACGACTGCCGCATCCCGGCCGAGAACCTGATCGGCGCCGAGGGCGAGGGCTACAAGATCGCCTTGAGCGCGCTCGAAGGCGGGCGCATCGGCATTGCTGCGCAAAGCGTGGGCATGGCGCGCAGCGCCTTCGAGGTGGCCGTGGCTTACGCCAAAGACCGCCAGAGCTTTGGCACCGCCATCATCAACCACCAGGCCGTCGGTTTCCGGCTGGCTGACTGCGCGACGCAGCTGGAAGCGGCGCGCCAGTTGATCTGGCACGCGGCCAGCCTGCGCGACGCCGGACGGCCCTGCCTGAAAGAAGCGGCAATGGCCAAGCTGTTCGCCAGCGAAATGGCCGAAAAAGTCTGCAGCGCCGCGATCCAGACGCTGGGCGGCTACGGCTACGTCACGGATTTTCCGGTCGAGCGCATTTATCGCGACGTGCGCGTGTGCCAGATCTACGAAGGCACCAGCGACGTGCAGAAAATCATCATTCAGCGCGCGCTGGCCTGAGCCTGACCTGGCCGTATCATTTCCAGCTATAAAAAAGGACACAAGCATGCCGATTACCAAAGGATTTCAAGCCCTCGTCGATGAGGCGATGGAAGAGGTCAAAACCTACTCCGTCGCTGATGTGCAGGCCCGGCTGGCCGACCCGGCCGTGCAGATCGTCGATATCCGCGACCCGCGCGAGCTGGAGCGCGGCGGCACCGTCACCGGCGCGCTGCATGCGCCGCGTGGCATGCTGGAGTTCTGGGTCGATCCGGCTTCGCCGTACTTCAAGCCGGTGTTTGCTGACGAGGGCCGCGAGTACATCTTGTTTTGCGGCGCGGGCTGGCGCAGCGCGCTGGCCACCAAGACGCTGCAGGACATGGGCATGCGCAACGTCGCCCACATCGAGGGCGGTTTTGCGGCTTGGGTAAAAGAGGGCGCACCGACGGAAACGCTCGAAGCGCGCAAGGCGAAAAAGGCTTGAAGCTGGTGCCGAAGAGGGCGCCCCTAACGCCGTCCAGGCCCGCGCTGGCCGCGTCTGCCTGCCCTTGCGGGCGGCTGGATGCGCGGCAAAAGCCGCTGGCGTTTTCTGAATGCTGCGGCCGTTATTTGGATGACTTCGCTGCCACGCCCGCGCCCGACGCGCAAAGCCTGATGCGCTCGCGCTACAGCGCTTTTGTGCTGGAGCGCGCCGATTACCTGCTGGCGACCTGGCACGCCTCGACGCGTCCGGCGGCGCTGACGTTTGAACGGGGTGCCAAGTGGCTGGGGCTGCAAGTGCGCGCCCAGCGCCTGCTGGTGCCGCCGGAGTACGCCGAAGTCGAATTCGTCGCCCGCTGCCGGGCCGCAGGCCGGGCCACGCGCCTGCACGAGCGCAGCCGGTTTGTGCTTGACGGTGGGCGTTGGTTCTACCTCAATGGCGAGCAGTTTTAGCGCTTCCTGCGCCGATTCATGAGGCAGATTCAGGTACAAACTGCCTCTGGCCACGCGCAACAGGCGCAGGCAGTGATTAAAAAGTGAATCCCCATGAAATTTGAAGCGGTTTTGTTTGACTGCGATGGCGTGCTGGTGGACAGCGAGCCGATCACCAACGGCGTGCTGCGCGACCTGCTCGAAGAAAGCGGCTGGATGCTGACGCCGGAAGAATGCTTTCGCCTCTTCATCGGCAAGGCGGTGCGCGACGAGCGCGCCGCGATTGAAACCAACACCGGCCAGCCGCTGACCGAAGCCTGGATGGCCGAGTTCTACGCCCGGCGCAACCAGCGCCTGGTGCGCGAACTCCGGCCGATTCGCGGCGCGGTGCAGGCGGTGGAGAAAATCCATGCACATTACCGGGGCCGCATCGCCTGCGCCTCGGGCGCGGACCGCTTCAAGGTGGAAATGCAGCTGGCCCAGGTCGGGCTGATGCGCTACTTTGAAGGCTGGATCTTCAGCGGCCACGAAATGCCGCGCTCCAAGCCCGCGCCCGATGTCTATCTGGCCGCTGCGGCGGCGCTGGGCGCTGATCCCCGGCGCTGCGCCGTGGTGGAGGACACGGTGACCGGCGTGCAGGCGGGCATCGCGGCGGGGGCGACGGTGTTCGGCTACAGCCCGGATGAGGCAGGGCACGACGCCCCGGCGGCGCTGCGTGGCGCGGGCGCGCAGGCGATTTTTTCCGACATGGGCGAGCTGCTGCAGCTACTTTCGCGCCATCCTGCGTAAACTGGGTGCAAGAGCCTGCGCGCCAGCGCCGTCGGCATCTTGAAAACCCCGCCGCATCCGAAAAAGCGGCCCATCCAACTGTTTCTTCTAACTCCCAAGGAGACTCTCATGCCCGGACTGCTGCCCAACATCGACCCTGACGGCCTGCTCGAATTTTCCGTCGTCTATACCGACCGCGCGCTCAACCACATGTCGCGCAGCTTTCAGGGCGTCATGAATGACATCTCCCGCATCCTGAAAGACGTGTACCAGGCGCATTCCGTCGCGCTGGTGCCCGGCAGCGGCACCTACGGCATGGAAGCGGTGGCGCGGCAGTTCGCGGCGGGCAAGCACGTGCTGGTGCTGCGCAACGGCTGGTTTAGCTACCGCTGGACGCAGATTTTCGACATGGGACAAATTCCCGCGTCAAGCACTGTCCTCAAGGCGCGCCAGACCGGCCCCGGCGCGCAAGCCCCGTGGGCGCCCGCTTTGATTACCGATGTGCAGGTCGCCATTGCGCGTGAAAAACCCGCGCTCGTCTTTGCCCCGCACGTCGAAACGGCCTCGGGCATGATCCTGCCCGACGACTACCTGCGCGCCGTGGCCGATGCCGTGCATGAGGCGGGCGGCCTGTTCGTGCTCGACTGCATCGCCTCGGGCGCGATGTGGGTGGACATGAAAGCCACGGGCGTGGACATCCTGATTTCTGCGCCGCAAAAGGGCTGGAGCAGCTCGCCCTGTTGCGCGATGGTAATGCTCAGCGAGCGCGCCCGCGCCGCCATTGACGCCACCGTCAGCTCCAGCTTTGCCTGCGACCTGAAGAAATGGCTGCAGATCATGGAAGCCTACGAAAAAGGCGGCCACGCCTACCACGCCACGCTGCCCACCGACGCCTTGATGCGCCTGCGCGCCGCGATGAAGGAAACGCAGGACTACGGCTTTGCCAAAGTGCGCGCCGAGCAGGAAGAACTGGGCCGCCAAGTGCGCGCCCTGTTCGAAAGCCGAGGCCTGCCCAGCGTGGCCGCCGAGGGCTTCAAGGCGCCCGGCGTGGTGGTCAGCTACACGACAGACCCCGAGATCCAGTCCGGCCGCAAGTTCCTGGCCCAGGGCCTGCAGACCGCTGCGGGCGTGCCGCTGCAGTGCGACGAAGGCGCGGATTTCATGACTTTCCGCGTCGGGCTGTTCGGGCTGGAGAAGTGGCACCAAGTGGAGCGGACCGTGGGGCAGCTGGCGGGGGCGCTGGAGGGGATTGGGGTGGGGGCGCCGGTGGCTGGCTGAGAGTTGGGTGTCTGGCTTGAACTGGTTGGCGGTGGTTTTGCGAGACATTACGGACTGATACCTCAGTTTTGTGCATCGCGCTGGGCACGATATAGCACGCTCCAAACATCGCCGGATGTCTGCAATAGACTGATTCCGGTCATTCACTTGGTACTTTCGTAAGTCAAGTACGTAGCAAATGCTACCTGTCACGGCCTAAAGCGGTACGTACGGGCTCTGCCGACTTCAGGTCATTCGTTGGGGGCGTGGCCGGGCGGTCCGAATAACCAGAGTCTGGGGTGCAGCGGACCTTGCTCTTGCTGTGACATCTCGCGCCAAACGAGCGACCGCTCGCCAACGGCGCGAATTTGCACGTTCGACCAATCAACGGCATCCCAAATTCAAGAAGGTTCGTTGAACATCAGTCGTCCGTAAATGGCTCCTGCGGATAATAGTCCGACCGCATTAGTTGTAGAGTTAGGCCATCCAAGGATAGGGGCAGATTGCTTACCTAACTATCCGCACAATTCCACCGATTCGAGAATAGAAGGCAGAGCATGACACGAGCAGATGAGATTGAAAGCGCAATGCATGCATGGGCGCCCGAACTAGCAAATAGTTTTAATTCGCTCGCGTACCTTGGGTCAGAGCCTTCAATCAAATGGCTTACGGAATCTGTATGTTCAAGGCAACTGGAATCCCTCATCCGCCAAGACGGGCATGCGATTGCGGCCGAGATGTGGCGCAAGGTCCTCAAGGAGGATGTTCGCCTCTCTGCACCGGAACTCCTCCTGATACTCGAACACATACGCCGAAACCCTGCCGGTACGGGTGGTTCATTGGCAACGATCGGGCTTGAGTTCTCCAAAACGTTAGCGAATGTTGCGTATCGAGCAGCTGATGCTTTGTATGAAAACGCTAAGGATAGTTTTGCGGGTGACGAGATCGATGTGGCCATTGCGCGATTTCGAGCAGCACTTTCAGAGTTTCGGTTCTCCATCGAGAGTCAGCTGCTTTCGGGCGCTACAAAGCGAATAGCTTCCGGCAAGTACGCAACTGCCGTTGCAATGATCGGTCGCTGGATCAACGTACCACCTGAGGCGGTCTCAAGAGCCTTGCTGTACTCCCACGAGTCGATGATGCTCGGAAACCAGAAGCGCGAGACACTTATCTATCGACTTGAGCTTCTAGTTCTGCGGTTCGATCAAACTGGCGACGCCCAGTTATTGGAGGGCGCGCTAAAGCTCCTGTCGGAGAATTCGGATATCGTGAGAGGCTCGGAACTCGCTGAGGCCGAGGCTCGATTCCGTCTTGCACTGCTCTCACCATTGGGATCCAGAAATGCTAAACGCTACCTTAAAAGCGCGATGGAGAAGCTCACGGGCTTTCAGCCTAGGAGGAGCAGCAGCGTTGATGAAGCCCGCCGAAGCGTTCTCTCCTCCCTGATTGCAGAGGTCGAGCAGGAGCGGCTAGTTATCTCAGCCAGATCAATTGCGATTCCGAGAGGGCTACTTGTTTTGATGGCTACAGAGCCATCTACAGAACTTTGGGGAGTCATAAGACGAGTGATCAATGGACTCGAAGTTCTGCGAACAAAGCGAAGATCGGTACCTGCGGCAGTACTGAGTGCCCGATTCCTGCGCCAAATGGTTGACGGGCCAGCCAAGTTTCTTGAATCGAACGACCTTTCTCGCTACGTGGAGATTACGGGTTGGCTCTCTGAGAAGGCCTGGTGGAACAGACATGCTCAATGGGAGGCTGGAGCGGCGGCGCTGTCGGCTGCAAAGCGAACTGGAAATCAGGACTTGGCGCGCCGGGCTCAGGAGATATTCGAAGCGCTTCTCGCCAGCCATTCGACCTGGCCACTTCCGCAAATTGGCATTGCACGAGTACAAGACTACCTTGGCGGCAGCCTCGGAGGTGGGGCGTCATCTACTGCTGAAGGTTGGCGTGAGGCAGCAAAACTTGCGCTGAATTCAGCAGTCTATGCACGATCGAACTTGGGCGGACGTAATGAGGTTTTCGCTGTTGCAGACGCAAGAGGATTTCTGTCTGAGACATTCGTCTTTAAGCGGACGAGCAAAACCAACGCCGACCACGAAGCATCAATGCTGAGTGCGCTGCGAGTCGAGATTAATCGGTTGGGCGATACAACTCGGTTTGAAGTACCTCGGTCACTTGCGATCGTCGAGATTCCTTTAGACGATAAGCGGCGATGGGTGCATGTCTCTCAACGAGCTGCAGGACGATTAGTGAGTGAACTGCACGCAGAGGAAGCCTCAGGCTTTTTGGAGCCGATCGTAGATCTTCTTGGAGTCTTCCATCGTGTTGCAGGGAGCCCACCTGCAGGAAAGTCAGCGTGGCAATCGCTGAAAGCCTCTCTCAAGATGTGGTCAAGAACCCTCTTCGAGTCGGAACAGGCTGACCGCTTCGTAGATTCTTTGCGCGATCTCTTTCCTGGGAAACTTCCGCTGGTAAGGAAGCGGGATGGTCATGCATCCAACTGGCTTGTGGACCCCGCAGGACGAATAGTCGCCATTGATCTTGAATCCACCGACTTTATCCCCATTGGGTACGACGTTGCTCAACTGATCGAAGATAACGCACTAGCAGCCTGTCGGGCTTACCCCGCCAATCCGAGATAATCTTGCCCAACCCCACCCTTGCATTGCCACCGCATGAGCCGCTTCATCGCCGTTGACCGCCAAAGCGTTTACCTGCTGCCCCCGTCGCTGCAGGACTGG
>JBBRWN010000030.1:0-30913 GCA_038249155.1 Burkholderiales bacterium
AGCAAATGAAATATGTCTGGATGGCCGTAAAATGTCGAACGCTGGAAATGCTTGAGGCTGATGTTGGCGATATATTAGAAAATTTTGGCCAAGATTTCAAATTGAAATTTTAGTGTTTAAAATTTTTTATGACTGACTTACAACACCGCGCCCATGATCGCAGCGAACGGAATAAACCCCGCCTTGTGGCTGAAAAAACCAATCCATTCCAGCGCCAGCAGCAGGCCGAAGAAGCACATGATCGTTCCAATGACCTTGAGATCAAAGAAAAAATAGCCCGTGATCGCCGCAATCAGCGTGAGCAGGAACAGGAAAAAATAAGCGGCCAGTGACGTGCCTTTTTGGCGCAAGGGTGAGGCGCCGATCAGAAAACCCACGCCCAGGGCAATGGTGGCGTAGTATTCGATGCCTGCCGCAAAAACCGCTGACTGTGGCGGCAGGGCTCCGCTGATCTTGAGTCCTGCGTAGGTACACAGCACCAGCAGGTGGCCGAGGATGACGGCGGCCATGCGGTCTTTGGCAAAAAACAGCGTCAGCAGGCCGGGGGCATAGCACACGCCGAAACTGAAAATCCCCGACAGGAACATGGCGGCGATAAATCCCAGCAGGGAGGAGCCGTTGAAAATTGCCAGGTTGCCGAAGTAGAGCATGCCGGCGGCGCTAGCCAGCACATCAAGCGGAACGCCTTTTTCGAGCAGGCGCTTCAAGAATGCCTCCAGGCGCGGCAGGCTGGAAACAATCCACCCGAGTATCACCAGGTTGCTGAAGGCGCAAAAAAGCCGCAGGTAATAGGCTTGTTCCGCCAGGAAATTGCCGCTCCAGAAGGTTCCAAACACACTGGCCGACAGCAGCGCGGCCTGATAAACCGGCGTGGGCACCAGCAGGATGATGGCCTTGAGCCAGTGCCCCAGTTTGGCAATCGCCCCGGAAAAGGCCACTAGCAGCAGCAATACCGCCGCCACCTTGAAAAAATTGACCCAGGACACATAGCGCTCCCACAGGCTTGGTGCGTCTGGGGGCATGTTTTGCGCCGTCGATGAATGCACGGCCTTGGGATCGACGTATTTGAGCCGCGCTTCCTGCGCCATTTTGTCGCTGAGAAAACCGTCCTGCTGCATTTGATGCAGCAGTTCGAGCCGGATGGTGGCGGTGGTTTTGTCTTGCGGGGCGGTTTGTGCGAGGGCGGCGGTGCTCAGAAAAAGCAGCGTTAGCATCAGTGCCGCGCTGCGGGCCAGGGAGTTGAGGCGTTTGAGCATTTTTGTTCTTTTTGAATTTCAACAAGCTCGACTGTAACCATTTGAAGGCGCAAGTCGGTCGCGCCCGGCTTGGGGCCGTGGCCTTGACTTGCTGGGGACGATTGCCGACAATCTAAAACTAGACAGACTAGTCAGGAGAATGGTATGCACACATGGCAATTGCAGGAAGCGAAAAGCCGCTTCAGTGAACTGGTTGACCTCACGCTGAGTGAGGGGCCGCAGTTGGTCACGCGGCGCGGGCAGGACGCGGTGGTCATTTTGTCCGCCAAGGACTATCGCCGCATGAGTGGCGGCGCGCCGTCGCTGCTCGCCACGCTGCTGAACGCGCCACGCGGTGAACCGCTCGATCTGACGCGCTCACCAGAACAGATTCGGGGCATTGAGCTGTGAAGTACTTGCTCGACACCTGTTTGCTGTCCGAGTTGATCAAAACCAGCCCCGAGCCAGCCGTGCTCCGTTGGATGGCTGAGCGCAAGGAGTCTGAGCTTTTCGTGAGCGCCATCACGATAGCCGAGCTGCACAGGGGCGTGGCCAAGCTCCCGGCTTCGCGCCGCCGGAGCAGTCTGTCCGTGTGGCTCGAACAACTCGAAGCGGGTTTTGAAGAGCGTGTGCTGCCGTTCACCAGCGACACCGCGCATGTCTGGGCCAATATGTGCGCGCAGGCCGAATCCGAAGGCAAGCCGATGGCCGCTTTTGACTCCCTCATCGCTGCGACTGCGCTGGCGCACGGCCTGTGCCTGGTGACGCGCAATGTCCGTGATTTTGCCCAGGCGCCTGTGGAGGTGTTGAACCCTTGGCCGGGGCAGTTGCCTTAGCGGCTCCGCTTGATCGCCATTGCCGCCTCGCCCACCAGCGCCGGGCCTTTGTAAATCAGGCCGGTGTAAATCTGTACCACATCGGCGCCGGCATTGATTTTGGACACAGCGTCAAGACCGCTCATCACGCCGCCCACGCCAATAATCGGAAAACCTTTGCCTAAAGCGGCACGCAGCTGGCGAATCACCCGGTTGCTCGCTTCCAGCACGGGCGCGCCGCTTAAGCCCCCGGTTTCTTCGGCGTGGCGCAGGCCTTTGACCGCCTCGCGGCTGAGCGTCGTGTTGGTGGCGACGACGCCGTCCATTGCGTGGCGTTTTAATGTGGCGGCAATCACTTCGACTTGAGCGTCGTCCAGATCGGGCGCGATTTTCACAAAGATGGGCACGCGCTTGCCGTGCTGCGTGGCCAGGGTTTCGCGGCGCTCGGCAATGCGTCCGAGCAGCGCGTCCAGTGCCTCGTCGCTTTGCAGGGCGCGCAGGTTTTTGGTGTTCGGGCTGGAAATGTTGACCGTCACGTAATCGGCATGCGGATAGACGCCGTCGAGGCAAATTAAATAATCGTCCACCGCGTTTTCAATCGGCGTGGCGGCGTTCTTGCCGATGTTTAATCCCAGCAGCAAGGCACTTTTTTTCTGACGGATGGTGGATTTCTTCACGTTGGACAGAAAGGCATCAAGCCCGTCATTATTAAAACCCAGGCGATTAATTAAGGCGTTGGCTTCGGGCAGGCGGAACATGCGCGGCTTGGGGTTGCCGGGCTGGGCCTTGGGCGTGACGGTGCCGACTTCGACAAAGCCGAAACCCATGGCGGCCAGGCCGTCGATGCAGCGGGCGTTTTTGTCCAGGCCGGCGGCCAGGCCGACGCGGTTGGGAAATTGGAGCCCGGCCAGCTCGATGGGGTCGCTGACCTTGGCGCTGCAGTAGGCGGCTGCCAGCGGCGTGCCCTGCGTGCGCGCCAGCGAGGCCAGCGTCAGGTCGTGGGCCGTTTCGGGGTCGAGGCTGAATAAAAAGGGACGGGCCAGGGCGTAGGGAAGCAGGGACATTGGATAATTCGGCTGGATGGACGCAAGTTTGCGCTGGATTTTGCGGGCGGCAGCGCCCGGCAAGACGTGAGCCGGATTGTCGCAAAAACCAGCGCTGACCCGCGCTGATTTCCGCGTGCGTACTTTGGCCCGCTGGCGCCATTTCCTCAACTTTTCCAAAAACTCCCTAACTTCCGAACTCCCCATGACCCAAGACGAACTCAAAACCCTGGTCGGCCAGGCCGCGCTGGCCTATGTCGAGGACGGCAGCATTGTCGGCGTCGGCACCGGCTCGACGGTGAACAAATTCATCGACGCTCTAGGCACCATCAAGCACCGCATTGCGGGCGCGGTGTCCAGCTCTGTCGCCTCGACCGAGCGGCTGCAGGCGCTGGGCATTCAAGTTTTTGATGCCACCGAGGTGGACGAGCTGGGCGTCTATATCGACGGCGCTGACGAGATCGACCACGCCGGAAACATGGTCAAAGGTGGCGGTGCGGCGCTGACGCGGGAAAAAATCGTGGCGGCCCAGTCGCGCCGCTTTGTTTGCATCGCCGACGAGTCCAAGCTGGTGACGGCGCTGGGCGGCTTTCCGCTGCCGGTGGAGGTGATTCCGATGGCAGCTAAACGCATTGCGCGCCAGTTTGAGGCGATGGGCGGCACCGCCACGCTGCGCCACAAGGGCGGCGCGCCGCTGGTGACTGACAACGGCCAGCACATTCTGGACGTGACGGGCCTGCAGATTGAAAACCCGCTGGCGTTTGAGACGCTGGTCAGCCAGTGGCCGGGTGTGGTGACGGTGGGGGTGTTTGCTTTCCAGAAAGCCCAGGTGTGTCTGCTGGGCACGGAAGCGGGCGTGAAGACGCTGGTGTTTTAAGCGGCTGCACTGATCCTTGAGCCGTGTTGGCTAGAAGCGTATGCCGGACGGGCTGTTGCTGATGACGGGCGTCTCAGCGGGCGGCTTGGCGGCTGATTTTGGGGCACTTGCGGCGCTGGCTGCAGGCGCAGCGGCCACGGCGACTAGCGGCGTTGGGGCGGGCGGGCGGTAACTTGCGGGCAGGACTGACTTGGCCGGGTAGCCGGCCGCGTTCAGGAACTGCGTCCATTCCACGTCGGAAAAGCCTTTGAGCTGCTGGCTGCCAATCGTCACAAAGGGTAGCGAGGTCTCGCCGCTCAGGCGTTTCAAGGCCTCGGCGTCTTGCGCCGTAATGACGGTTTTTTCAGTGAAGGGAATGCCCCGGTTGCTCAGCAGCGAACGGGCGGGGCCGCAAGGCCCGCAGTTGTCGCCGGTGTACAGCAGCACCGGGTATTTCTGGGCAGCTTGTCTCAATTCAAAAGGCAGTCCCGCAGTGCCAGCGCCGCCCGTGCCTTTGGCGGCGGCTTCGTTGACTTTGGCATCGGTGAGCGGCCGCCGGTCAGAAAAAGTCACTTTTCCGTCAGGCCCGACGATGCGGTAAACCTGCTGGGCCTGCGCCAGCGGCGACGCCAAGCCTGCTGCCAGCGCGATCACGCCAAGGATGGATTTCGGAATCAAAAAAGCAGCAGTGTGTGAGGGCATGGGTTTCAATGGTTTCTGATGTTGGCAGTGAAACGGGCGTGCTCTGGGCGTCAAGCCATGCCTTGATGGCGCAGCAGGGCGTCCAGTGAAGGCTCGCGGCCCCGAAAGGCCTTGAACGACTCCATCGCCGGGCGGCTGCCGCCAGCCTCCAAAATAGCCTGGCGGTATTGGCGGCCGACGGCCATCGTGGCCTCGGCTGATGCGGCAGTGTCTTCAAAGGCCGCGTAGGCGTCGGCGGACAGCACTTCAGCCCATTTGTAGCTGTAGTAGCCCGCCGCATAGCCGCCGGAAAAGATGTGGCTGAAGGTGTGCGCGGTGCGGCTGTAGGCTGGCGCAGCAATCACGGCGACTTCGCGGCGCACTTCGTTGAGCAGGCCCATTAAATCTTCGTCGGGGTTGTGCGAGGTGTGCAGCAGCATGTCAAACAGCGAAAACTCCACCTGGCGCAGCGTCTGCAGGCCGCTCTGAAAGTTTTTGGCGGCCAGCATTTTGTCGAACAGCTCGCGTGGCAGCGGCTCGCCGGTTTCAACGTGGGCGGTCATGTGGCGCAGCACGTTCCATTCCCAGCAGAAGTTTTCCATGAACTGGCTGGGCAATTCCACCGCGTCCCACTCGACGCCGCTGATGCCGGACACGTCGCGCTCGCTCACCTGTGTGAGCAGGTGGTGCAGGCCGTGGCCGAATTCGTGGAACAGCGTGGTCACGTCGTCGTGCGTCAGCAGGGCGGGTTTGTTGCCAGCGCCTTCGGCAAAGTTGCACACCAGATGCGCCACCGGCGTTTGCAACTGGCCGGTGTCGGGGCGCAGCCAGCGGGCGCGCACATCGTCCATCCAGGCGCCGCCGCGCTTGCCGGTGCGGGCGGGCTGGTCCAGGTAGAACTGGCCCAGCAGCGCACCATCGCGCTCGATGCGGTAAAAAGCCACGCCGGGCTTCCACACGGGCGCGGCATCTTCGCGAATGGCCACTTCAAACAGCGATTCGACAATCTTGAACAGCCCGGCGAGCACCTTGGGCGCCGTGAAATACTGTTTGACTTCCTGCTCGCTGAAGGCGTAGCGCGCTTCTTTCAATTTCTCGCCGATGTAGGCGTAGTCCCAGGGCTGCGGGTCGGCTTGATTCAATTGCTCGGCGGCAAAGGCGCGCAGGTCGGCCACGTCTTGTTCGGCGTAGGGGCGGGCGCGCTGGGCCAGATCGCGCAAAAAGACCACGACTTCTTCGGGTGACTGGGCCATTTTGGGTACGACGGAGACTTCGCCGAAGTTCTGGTAGCCCAGCAATTGAGATTCTTCCAGCCGCAGGGACAGGATTTCGCGCATCACGGCGCTGTTGTCGAACTTGGCAAATTCGGCCGGGGCCTGGTCGCTGGCGCGAGTCGTGTAGGCTTTGTAGAGTTTTTCGCGCAGGGCGCTGCTGTGGGCGAACTGCATCACGGGCAGGTAGCTGGGCATTTTCAGGCTCAGGCGGTAGCCGGATTTGCCTTCGGCCTCGGCCTGGGCGCTGGCGGTTTGCAGCACGTCTTGCGGGATGCCGACGATTTCGTCTTCGCTGGCGTAGTAGGCAAAGGCATCGGTGGCGTCGAGGGCGTTTTCGCTGAATTTCTGGCTCAGCTCGGCCTGGCGCTCCTGGATTTTGGCAAAGCGCTCCTTGGCCGGGCCGCTCAGCTCGGCGCCTGAGAGGACGAAATTGCGGATGGCGTTTTTGTGCGCCTGCAACTGCTCGGTGTTGAGCGTGGCGGGGTTGATGGCTTTGTATTTGGCATACAAGCGCTCATCGGCGCCCAGCCGGGTCCAGAACTCGGTGACGCGGGGTAGGGCGGCGTTGTAGGCGGCGCGCAGCTCGGGCGTGTCGGCCACGCTGTTGAGGTGGCTGACGGCGCCCCAGGCGCGGCCCAGTTGTTCGGTGGCCACATCCAGCACCTTGGCAATGCCGCTCCAGGTGGCCGGGAATTGGGGCGCCGTGACCTGCTCCAGCGCGGCATCGGCTTTGACCAGCAGTTCATCCAGCGCCGGGCTGACATGCGCGGGCAGGATGCGGTCAAACAGCGGAAGGTCGGAAAAGTCAAGGAGTGGATTGGTCATGACGGCTAGCTGTGGGCGATGGAGGAAATCTAAAGGCCAAAGGCTATTTCAGCGCTTGAACCGAAAAACCGGCGCTAAGGCCGGTCGGGGAGGCAAGAGTGCTTAGTCTTGCGAGCGCTTTTTGATGCTGCGCTGCTTGGGCTTGGCGCGCTTGACGCTGCCGCCGGGCGTGAGGCGCTGGTTGCCCAGCACGCGCAGCATCTTGACTTCGGGGCGCTGGCCGTAGCGCGAGCTGTTTTTCAGCACCTTGATGTCGCGCGGACCGGCCATTCGGTCGTCGCTGACTTTCTTTTCCTTTTCGAGAATCGGGCGCCACAGCACTAGCAGCTTGCCAATGTGCTGGATGGGGGCGGCGTCGAGCTCGCTCGCCAGGGTCTGGAAAATCGCTTCGCGCCCGACGCGGTCATCGGACTGGACGCGCACTTTGATGAGGCCGTGGGCGTTGAGCGCGGCGTCGATTTCTTTCTTGACGGCGACGGTCAGGCCGTCGGAGCCGATCATCACGACCGGGTTGAGGTGGTGCGCTGCAGCGCGTTGATCTTTGCGCTGGGCAGGGGTAAGTTGTATTTGAGCCATGCCTAATTATCGGTGGAGTCCAGAAGAGGACAATAGACCCCATGAAAGTAAATGCCAAGCCAGACCACAAGCTCCTCCCCAAAGCCGCCCCCAAGGCCGGAAAAGGAGACGCAAAAGGTAAAAAAGTTAACAAAGCGTGGTTGCACGACCATATTAACGACCCCTACGTGAAGCTCGCCCGCCGGGAAGGCTACCGCGCCCGCGCCGCTTACAAGCTCAAGGAAATCGACGAAACGATGGGCCTCATCAAGCCCGGCGACTGGGTGGTCGATTTGGGCAGCACGCCGGGGGCGTGGAGCCAGTATGTGCGGCGCAAGCTCTCGCCCACGGGCGCGGCCATCGGCGCGCTCAATGGTCACATCATCGGGCTGGACATGCTGGCGATGGAGCCGATTGAAGGCGTGACCTTCATCCAGGGGGACTTTCGCGAAGCCGAGGTGCTGCAAAAACTGGAGCAGGCGCTGGCGTCTGACAAGGGGCCGGTCAAGGTCGATCTGGTGATTTCCGACATGGCGCCGAACCTCTCGGGCATCGAGTCGGCGGATGCGGCGCGCATCGCGCACCTGGTAGAGTTGGCGGTGGAGTTTGCGCAGAACCGCATGAAGCCCGAGGGCGCGCTGGTCGTCAAGCTGTTTCATGGCAGTGGCTACGACGAGCTGGTCAAGCTGTTCCAGGCGTCCTTCAAGGTGGTCAAGCGCTTCAAGCCCAAGGCGTCGCGGCCCAACTCGTCGGAAACCTTTTTGGTCGGCAAGGGGCTGAAAAAGAGCGGCCCTGCAGCGTAGTGAAACACTAAAAAACTGAAAAACCCTTATAAATCCGCTTTAAGCGCATGGCTGCGCCTTGACGATGCTGGCCTTGGCCCTTGAAACGCCTAAAATCAGTCGCATGTGCCATCCCATCGGTTTTGGGTTTTTACCTATCGGAGTAGTCCTTGAATAATCAGTGGTTTTCAAAAATTGCAATCTGGCTGGTGATCGCCATGGTGCTGTTCACCGTTTTTAAGCAATTTGATACACGCGGCGGTGCGAGTTCCAATTACCTCGGTTATTCGGAATTCCTGGAAGAAGTGCGCGGCAAGCGGATCAAGACCGCCACTATTGCCGAAGGCCAGGGCGGCACCGAGATCATTGCCACCACCACGGATGACCGCAAAATCCGCACCACGGCCACATACCTTGACCGTGGCTTGGTTGGCGACCTGATCGCCAATGATGTGAAGTTTGACGTGAAGCAGCGCGAAGAAGGCTCGCTGCTGATGACCTTGCTGGTCAGTTGGGGGCCCATGCTGCTCCTGATTGGCGTGTGGGTGTATTTCATGCGCCAGATGCAGGGCGGCGGCGGCAAGGGCGGCGCGTTCAGCTTTGGCAAGTCCAAGGCGCGCATGCTCGATGAGGCGACCAATACGGTGACTTTTGCCGATGTGGCCGGTTGCGACGAGGCCAAGGAAGAGGTCAAGGAAGTCGTTGATTTCCTGAAAGATCCTTCTAAATTCCAGAAGCTGGGCGGGCGCATTCCGCGTGGCCTGCTGCTGGTCGGTCCGCCGGGCACGGGTAAAACCCTGCTGGCCAAGAGCATTGCTGGTGAAGCCAAGGTGCCATTTTTCTCGATTTCCGGCTCCGATTTTGTGGAAATGTTCGTCGGTGTGGGCGCAGCCCGGGTTCGCGACATGTTCGACAACGCCAAGAAAAACGCGCCCTGCATCATCTTCATCGATGAAATCGACGCCGTGGGCCGCCAGCGTGGCGCGGGCGTCGGCGGCGGCAATGACGAGCGCGAGCAGACGCTGAACCAGATGCTGGTCGAGATGGACGGCTTTGAAACCAATGTCGGCGTGATCGTGGTGGCTGCCACCAACCGGCCCGACATTCTGGACGCCGCCCTGCTGCGCCCCGGCCGTTTTGACCGTCAGGTGTATGTCACGCTGCCCGACATCCGGGGCCGCGAGCAGATTTTGACGGTGCATATGCGCAAGGTGCCGCTGGGCCAGGACGTGAACGCCAGCATCATTGCCCGTGGTACGCCCGGCATGTCCGGCGCCGACTTGGCCAATTTGTGCAACGAAGCGGCGTTGATGGCCGCACGGCGCAACGCCCGTGTCGTCGAGATGCAGGACTTTGAAAAAGCCAAGGACAAGATCCTGATGGGTCCCGAGCGCAAGAGCATGGTTATGCCCGAGGAAGAGCGCCGCAACACGGCTTACCACGAGTCTGGCCATGCGCTGATCGGCAAGATGCTGCCCAAGTGTGATCCGGTGCATAAAGTCACCATCATTCCGCGTGGTCGCGCCCTGGGCGTGACGATGAGCCTGCCCGCGCAGGACCGCTACAGCTACGACCGCGAATACATGCTGAGCCAGATCAGCATGCTGTTTGGCGGTCGGATTGCCGAAGAAGTCTTCATGAACCAGATGACGACCGGCGCCAGCAACGATTTTGAGCGTGCCACGGCGCTGGCCCGCGACATGGTGACGCGCTACGGCATGACTGAAGCCCTCGGGCCTATGGTCTATGCCGAGAACGAAGGCGAAGTGTTTTTGGGCCGCTCAGTCACCAAAACCAATCACATGAGCGAATCGACGCTGCAAAAAGTGGATGTTGAAGTGCGCCGCATCATTGACCAGCAGTACGATCTGGCGCGCAAGCTGATCGAGGACAACCAGGACAAGATGCACGCGATGGCCAAGGCGCTGCTCGAATGGGAAACCATTGACGTTGAGCAGATGGACGACATCATGGCCGGGCGTGCGCCGCGTCCGCCCAAGGACTGGACGCCGCGCAACCCGTCCGTGGGCGGCGGTGGCGGCCCCAGCGGCGGCAGTCCTGCGGTGGTGACCGAGCCCGACCCCGCGCCGACGGTGGGCTGAGCCTTTGCCATCTTTCACGCCAGCCAGTGAATAAAAAAACCGGGGCCAGTCCCCGGTTTTTCTTTGGCCTGGCGCTGTGAACAAACACTTTCTTTTGAGTTGAACAAGGCCTTTTTGTGATCTGGCAAACTGCACGCTTTCAGATTGATCTCGCGCAGCCCCGCGTCATGGGCATCGTGAATGTCACGCCAGATTCGTTTTCGGACGGCGGGCGGCATTTCACTGGCGATGGCGGCTTTTCCGGCGTGCTGGCGCATTGCGAACGGCTGCTTCGGGACGGGGCGGAGCTGCTCGACATCGGCGGCGAATCGACCCGCCCCGGTGCTGTGCCGGTGCCGCTGGCGCAAGAGTTGGCGCGGGTGCTGCCGGTGCTGCGCGAAGCGGTCAAGCTCGGCGTGCCGATTTCAATGGACACTTACAAGCCCGAAGTCATGCAGGCGGCGCTGGACGAAGGCGCGGACATCATCAACGACATCTGGGCGCTGCGCCAGCCCGGTGCCGTGCAGGTGGTGGCCGGCCACCCCAACTGCGGCGTGTGCCTGATGCACATGCACCGCGAACCGGCCACCATGCAAACTGCGCCTATGACGGGCGATGTGGTGCCACAGGTGCTGGCCTTTCTGACGCAGGCGGCCGGGGCGCTACAGGCCGCTGGCGTTGACCGGCGCCGCATTGTGCTCGACACCGGCGTGGGCTTTGGCAAGACCGTGGCGCAGAATTTTTCACTGCTGGCGCGCCAGCGCGAGTTTCTGGCGGCGGGCTACCCGCTGCTGGCCGCCTGGTCGCGCAAGTCTTCGCTGGCGGCGGTGTGCGCCGAAGGTAGTGCGCCGCTGGATATCAGCGGGCGCATGCTGCCCAGCGTGGCGGCGGCCCTGCTGGCCGTTGAGCGCGGCGCCCGGATTGTTCGCGTGCATGATGTGCGCGAAACCGTGCAGGCGCTGAAAGTCTGGTCGGCGGCAAGCTAGATTTACCTGATTTGTCGCGGGTCAAGTCCGACGAAAATGCCTTTGACGTTGACCTGGGGATGAGAGAAAGAGGCTCCTAAAATTGACATGAGCCGTCTTTTGGCAACAGATACGCCGGGCTATGACTACTAATTTTTGAGGGACAAATTACTATGACAAGACAATACTTTGGCACCGATGGCATTCGCGGCACGGTGGGCCAGCCGCCCATCACCCCGGACTTTGTGCTGCGCCTGGCCCATGCCGTGGGCCGCGTGCTGCGCCGGACCGAAGCGCGCCCGACGGTGCTGATCGGCAAGGACACGCGCATTTCCGGCTACATGCTCGAAAGCGCGCTGGAGTCGGGTTTTAATTCGGCGGGCGTCGATGTGGTGCTGCTCGGGCCGTTGCCTACGCCCGGTGTGGCTTATCTGACGCGTGCCCAGCGTGCCAGTCTGGGCGTGGTTATCAGCGCCAGCCATAACCCATTTGCCGACAACGGCATCAAGTTCTTCAGCGCGCAGGGCACCAAGCTCAACGACGAATGGGAGCTGGCCGTCGAAAGCGCGCTGCTGGAGTTGCCGGTCTGGGCCGATTCAGCGTCGCTGGGCAAGACGCGCCGCCTGGACGATGCCGCCGGGCGCTACACCGAATTTTGCAAAAGCACTTTTGCCCACGACCTGACGCTCAAGGGGCTGAAAATCGTCGTCGATGGCGCCCACGGGGCGGCCTACCATATCGCGCCTATGGTGTTTCATGAGCTGGGCGCTGAAGTTATTTCCATCGGCTGCGCGCCCGACGGCCTGAACATCAACCACGAAGTCGGCGCCACCCACCCGCAGGCGCTGGTGGCCGCAGTGAAGGCACACAAGGCCGATTACGGCATTGCGCTGGACGGCGACGCCGACCGGTTGCAGATGGTGGACGCCAACGGGCGGCTTTTCAATGGCGACGAAGTGCTCTACCTGATGGTCAGCGAGCGCCTGGCGCGCGGCGAAAAGGTGCCCGGCGCCGTCGGCACGCTGATGACCAATATGGCCGTCGAAGTGGCGCTGAAAGCCAGGGGCGTGGAATTTGTCCGTGCCAAAGTCGGCGACCGCTACGTGCTCGAAGAGCTGGAGAAACGTGGCTGGCTGCTCGGCGGCGAAGGCTCGGGTCACCTGCTGGCGCTGGACAAGCACACCACCGGCGACGGCCTGATCAGCGCGCTGCAGGTGCTGCAGGCCTGCGTGCGCAGCGGGCAGACGCTGGCCCAGTTGCTCAGCGATGTGGTGCTGTTTCCGCAGACCCTCGTCAATGTGCGGCTCCAGCCGGGGCAGGACTGGACACTCAGCGCCGCGCTGGCGGCCCAGAGCCAAGCCGTCGAAGCCGAGCTGGGCGACAGCGGGCGCCTGCTGATTCGCGCCAGCGGCACCGAGCCGCTGCTGCGGGTGATGGTCGAGGCGCGTGATGCCGTGCAGGCCAAGGCCTGCGCCGAGCGCGTGGCCGATACCGTGCGTTTGTAAATCAGCCGCCGGGTTTGCCTGGATGGCGGGTGGTGGCGCCCCCCAGACCTGAAGAGTCATTCATCCAGGCATGGGTGCAGACTTTCGGCTCAGGTCTGCAAAAAATCCCGGATCGCAAATAGCGTCTCATCGGGCGCTTCGCTCATCTGGTGATGGCCGACGGGCACGCTGGCGGTCAGCACCGTTTTGCCAGTGCTGCGGGCGGCTTTAACCAGTCCCTGCGCGGCTTTGGGCGGCGTCATCTGATCTTGCGCGCCGAGCAGGAATAGCACCGGGCAGGTGATTTGCGCGATGGCCGCTTCGCCGTTGGCGTAGCTGTTGCAGGCGACAAAGCCCCGGTGAAAGACGTTCACCTCCCGGTTACTGGCCAGCACGCGGCGGCCCAGCGCCATGGCCGCGCCATAGACCCAGGTGCCGGGCCCGAGCGAGGAGGGCTTTGGGGCCAGCGTGCTGCGCGAGAACACGTTGACTAATTTCAGCGCCTTCATCGGCTCGTTCAGCGCCGCGTCCAGCAGCGCGGGCGAGACCTTCATCGGGAAAGCCGTGCCCACCAGCACCAGATGGCTGACGCGCTCCTTGAGCCGCGCCGCCGCTTCCAGCGCAATCAGCGAGCCCCAGCTGTGGCCGACCAGCGCGGCTTTTTCAACGCCCGCTGCTTCCAGCAGGGCGGCGATAAAGTCCGCCGCTTCTTCTACCGTGCTGGGTGCTTCGCCGCCGCTGCGGCAGTGGCCGGGCAGATCGACGGCCAGCACGTTCCAGCCGTGGTGTGCGAGGTAGCGGCTTTGCAGGCTCCAGACGCTGTGGTCATTCAAGACGCCGTGGATGAAAACGATAGTTGGCTGGGCGGCGTTGAAGGCCTTGCCGCCGGTGTAGCAATAGGTGTTGGCGCCGTTGACGAGGAGTTCCATCACGCACCGGCCTTTTCTGCGGTTTTGAGCGCACGTTTCAAGTCGTCAATCAGATCGTCCGGGTCTTCGAGGCCGATGGACAGGCGGATCGTGCCTTGGGTGATGCCGGCGCCCACTAAGGCCTCGTCGCTCATGCGCAAATGCGTCGTGCTGGCCGGGTGAATCACCAGGCTGCGGCAGTCGCCGACATTGGCCAGGTGGCTGAACACCTTGAGCGCCTCGACAAAAACCTTGCCCTGTTCGCGGCTGCCTTTCAGATCAAAACTGAACACCGAACCGGCGCCGCGCGGCAGCAGTTTTTGCGCCAGCGCGTGGCTCATATGCGATTCGAGCATCGGGTGGCCGACGTGCGCCACCAGCGGCTGGCTGGCCAAAAAATTGACGATTTTTTCGGTGTTGCTCATGTGCCGCGCCATGCGCAGCGGCAGGGTTTCAATGCCTTGCAAAATCAGCCAGGCGGTGTGCGGGCTCATGCAGGCGCCAAAGTCGCGCAGGCCTTCGCGGCGCGCGCGCAGCAAAAAGGCGCCAACGCTGCTTTCCTCGCTGAACACCATGCCGTGAAAACCGTCGTAGCTTTGTGTCAGCTCGGCAAATTTGCCCGAAGCGTCCCAGTCGAAACTGCCGCCATCGACGACCAGGCCGCCAATGACCGTGCCGTGGCCGCTCAAAAACTTGGTCGCCGAGTGATAGACCAGATCGGCGCCGTGCTCAAACGGCTTGATAAGCCAGGGCGAGGTCAGCGTCGAATCGACCAGCAGCGGCACGCCCGCGTCGTGCGCGATGGCTGAGACTGCGGGAATATCCAGCACTTCCAGCCCTGGATTGCCGACGGTTTCGCCGAAAAAGAGTTTTGTGTTGGGGCGCACGGCGGCGCGCCAGCCGTCCAGATCGCCGGGCTGAACAAAGGTGGTCTCGATGCCGAAGCGCCGCAGCGTGTAATGCAGCAGGTTGTGGCTGCCGCCGTAAAGCGCCGCGCTGGCCACGATGTGCGCGCCCGCGCCCATCAGCGTGGCAATGGCCAGGTGCAGCGCCGCCTGGCCGCTGGCGGTGGCAATGGCGCCGATGCCGCCTTCAAGCGCGGCGATGCGCTGCTCCAGCACCGCGTTGGTCGGGTTGCTGATGCGCGAATAGACGTAACCGGCGCGCTCCAGATTGAAGAGGCTGGCGGCGTGCTCGCTGGACTCGAAGACAAACGAGGTCGTCAGGTGAATCGGCACGGCGCGCACGCCGGTGGCCGGGTCGGGGGCGGCGCCTGCGTGCAGCGCCAAGGTGTCGAAACCGGGGTCGGAATAACCGGGCATGGGTGTCTCCAGAGCGAAAAAAGAAAATCTCAAACAACCAGCACCGCTACGGGAAAGTCGTGATGATTTTCAGGAAATTGTGGGCTATATTTGAAACCGATTTGAACCCAATTCCCGGCACGTTTTGGCGGCGGGATTTTTTAAAAAATAGCGCTGGCAGACCATTTTGGCAGCGCAACCGAGGAAAAATTGATGAAGGTTTTAGACATCCTGCGCGTAAAAGGCAGCACGCTTTACACCGTTCAGCCTGACGAGCCCCTGGCCATAGCGGCCCAGATCATGGCTGAAAAAGACATTGGCTCCCTGGTCGTCATGGAGCATGGCGATCTGGTCGGCATGCTGACTTTCCGCGAGGTGCTGGCCTGCATCGTCAAAAATGGCGGTGAAATCGGCCGCACGCTGGTGCGCAAGGCGATGGATGACCATCCGCTGACCTGCACCTCCGAGACCGACATGGACGAGGTGCGCCGCATGATGCTGGACCGTCATGCGCGCTACATGCCTGTCATGAACCAGAAAATGCTGATGGGCGTGATCAGCTTTTACGACGTGGCCAAGGCCGTGGTGGACAGCCAGAATTTTGAAAACAAGATGCTCAAGGCCTATATCCGTGACTGGCCCGCCGAGCAGGGTGAAGCCACGCAGGACTGAGGCGTGCGCGCTCGGGGATAATCGGGCGCATGAGCGGCAATACTTTTGGAAATCTTTTCGCAGTCACCAACTTTGGTGAATCCCACGGTCCGGCCATTGGCTGCGTGATTGACGGCTGCCCGCCGGGCCTGTCACTCACCGAAGCCGATATTCAGGGCGACCTGGACCGGCGCAGGCCCGGCACCAGCCGTCATGTCACGCAGCGCAGCGAGCCCGATGCGGTCGAAATTCTCTCCGGCGTCTATGAAGGCAAAACCACCGGCACGCCGATTTGCCTGCTGATCAAAAACACCGATCAGCGCAGCAAGGATTACGGCAACATCCTCGACACCTTCCGGCCCGGCCATGCCGACTACACCTACCTGCACAAATACGGCCTGCGCGACCCGCGTGGCGGCGGGCGTTCGTCGGCCAGGCTGACGGCGCCTATGGTGGCGGCTGGCGCGGTGGCGAAAAAATGGCTGTTTGAAAAATATGGCACCACTTTTCGCGGCTGCATGACGCAGGTCGGCGAGGTCCAAATCCCGTTTGAATCTTGGGAACACGTCCCGAACAACCCGTTTTTTGCGCCGGTAGCCGACGTGTCGGCGCTGGAAGACTACATGGACGCGCTGCGCAAGGCGGGCGACTCCTGCGGCGCGCGCCTGCGCGTCACGGCCTCTGGCGTGCCGGTCGGGTTGGGCGAGCCGCTGTTTGACAAGCTCGACGCCGACATTGCGTTCGCCATGATGGGCATCAACGCGGTCAAGGGTGTGGAAATTGGCGCCGGATTTAGCGCGGTGGCTCAGCGCGGCACGGTTCACGGCGATGCGCTGACGCCCGAAGGCTTTGCCTCGAACCATTCCGGCGGCGTTTTGGGGGGCATCAGCACCGGGCAGGATCTGGAGGTGTCGATTGCCATCAAGCCGACCAGCTCCATCATCACGCCGCGCTCGTCGATTGACGCGGCTGGCAAGCCGGTGGAAGTCGTCACCAAGGGCCGCCACGACCCCTGCGTGGGCATCCGCGCCACGCCGATTGCCGAGGCTATGCTGGCGCTGGTGGTGATGGAGCACGCGCTGCGCCAGCGCGCCCAGTGCGCCGATGTGAAGGTCAGCACGCCGGACATCATGCGCCGCCGGGCTTGAGGGCTGCGCCCGCCGCCAGCGTCAGCGGCGCGGTTTTCAAACCCTTACCACTGAATCGGCGAGTTACCTGCAAAGGACTCTACGCCGCTTGGCTTTTGGCTATGATTTCTTTGAGTGATTCTTGTGTGAAGAGCGTCATGTGACTCGGTTATCGGCTCGCTCGGGGAGTTTTCATGAAATTTCATCTATTTGAGAAGCATTCGGAGATTTACCTTCGTAAATCCCGCGAGTATCTGGAAGAGGCGAATCTGGCGCGAGTGGAGCATCAGGCTGCCGCCGAGCACCATGCGGCCTTGGCCAAGATGTACACGGAGCGAATTTCCCGAATTGAGGGCGAGATTGACCATGCGGTCCGAGGCCAGTCTTTTTCCGTCAGAGAGCCCGTTGCCGAGGAGCTTGAGCGCACCAAACCCGAGGGCTTGGTGGTGTATCCGGCGCGCACTGCGCGGCCCTGACGCCAGGGCTGACGGGCCCAGTTCTAGGCTTGTGTCTTTTCGAGTGCTGGGGTGGCGTTATCGTTTGGCGACTCGCCGCCCAGCGCTTCAAGCAGGTCTGGAATCAAGGCTGACAGCTCGCCCGTCACAATGGCCGCATCGGTGTCAAAGCCATCATCGTCCTTGCCGTTTTCCTGAACGCCGTCGAGTACCACATCAAGCAGCTTGATTTTCTTCACCTGCGCCATGTCGGTCAGCGTGAACGATACCCGCTCATTCCAGGTCATGGCCAGTTGGGTGGGCACTTTTCCGGCGGCAATATGCTGGCCTACTTCGTCGATTTCTAGCGTATGGCGGGAGTAGCGCACGGCCGATTTCTGGTCATCGGGCGTTTTGAGTTCGCAGTCGCGGTCCACGCTGAAGTTCAGCGGCGCTTGGCGGCTTTGCAGCCAGTGGGCCATCGCCGTGCCTGCCGCCATCTGGGTTTGTACCGGCCTGGCCATCAGGCCGGGGCGTGAGCCGGGAATGGCGCCCAGCGCCTCGATTAGCTGGCTGACCACCTTGTCGGCGCCGCTCAGGCTGCCCGAATCGACCACCACAAACTTGCTGACCGGATCAATCCACAGCGTCGTCGATGAGCGCTTGGTGAAGGCGCGCGGCAGCAGGGTCTGGATGGCTTCTTCCTTGAACTCTTTTTTGACCTTGGCGCTGGCGCGTTCGCGGCCAGTTTCCTGCTTGTATTTTTCAACCATCGCATCGACCGCATCCTTGACGGCAGAGGCGGGCAGCGGGCGGCGCTCCACGCACAGGCGCAGGATGAGGCTGGCGCCCACGGCCTCGGCCAGCACGGTGCTTTTGTTGCCGCGTGGCGGCACCCAGCCGCTGGACTCGGCTTGCGTGGCGCCGCAGGGCATGAACTGGGCGGTTTGCAGCGCCTCTTCCAGTGCTTCGAGGGGTGGCAGGGAAAAATCGCTGGCAATGCGGAAAAAAGATGCGGATTTGAACATGGAGGTGGGGGGGAAGTTGAAAGGCCAGTCGAGATGGCGGGGAGGGCGCGGCGCCTGTCCAGCGGCTTAAATTCTAAGGGATGGCCGGGCCCGCCCGCAGCATTTTTCCGCTTTGAAACGGTGCCGTTCAGCTCAGTCTATGTCGATCACATGAACGCCAAATTGTCCCTTGCGCCTGTCTTCAAAATAGCGCTCCAGCGTTGTCTGGACGGTTTTGAAGGCGACCTCGTCCCACGGAATTTCTGCCTCGGTGAACAGCCGCGCTTCCATCGTTTCATGGCCGGGATTGAACTCGGCGCTGAGCAGCCGGGCGCGGTAATACAGATGCACCTGCCCGGCCCGCACCACATTCATCACCGAAAAAAGACCCTGGATTTCAAACTGCGCGCCTGCTTCCTCATCGGTCTCGCGGGCCGCCCCCTGCGCTGTGGTTTCGCCGAGCTCCATGAACCCGGCCGGCAGCGTCCACTTGCCCCGGCACGGCTCGATGTTGCGCTTGCACAGCAGCACCTGCGCGCCATCGTCCCCCCACACCGGCACGGTGCCCACGACGTTGAGCGGATTTTCATAATGCACCATGTGGCAGGCGGTGCAGACCGCCCGCTCCTTGGTGTCGCCATCATCGGGCAGGCGATAGACAACGGTGGTGCCGCAGACGCGGCAGTAGTTCAGGGCAGGGCGGTGCATTAAATAAGTGTAGCGCGGCTTAGCCGGAGATGGTCCGGGTGTGCTTGTCGATCAGGCTGCGGGCGGTTTTGAGCAGCTTGTAGCCGTCGTGGCCGCGTTTGAGCATCTCTTCGGTCCACTCGACTTCGACCAGCCGGGACATGCGGCGAAATTCCTGCGCTTCTTCCACGCCGACGGTGAAGATGTTGTTGCCCCGGTCGCTGGCTGCCTTGCGCCCGATCGGGTCGTTGCCTTGCTGGGTTTTTCCCAGCCAGCCGGATGTGGCCTGACCGGAGTTGTTGTCAATGACTTTTTTCAGCTCGGGCGGCAGGGCGTTGTATTTGGCCTTGTTCATTGCCATCATCAAGGTGCTGGTGTAAAGGGCGCCGCCCGACGGGGCAAATTCGGCGCTGTATTTGGTCAGCTCCGGCACTTTGATCGAGGGCGCTACCTCCCACGGAACGACGCAGCCATTGATGCTGCCCTTGCTCAGCGCATCGGTGATCTCTGGCAGCGGCATACTCACGGGCGTGGCACCGAGAAAACTCAGCATCTTGGCGACCTGGCGGTTTGGCGCACGCATTTTCAGGCCTTTCATGTCGGCCGCTGACTTGACCGGCCGGTCCACCGTGTGGATCACGCCGGGTCCATGCACCTGCAAGGCCAGCATCTGCACTTCCTTGAATTCGTCGGACGCGACCGTCTGCAGGTAGTCCCAGCAGGCCTTGGAAGTGGCTTCGGCATTGCTCATCATGAAAGGCAGCTCAAACACTTCGATGCGCGCAAAGCGTCCAGGGGTGTAGCCCGGTACGGTCCACATCACATCGACGGTGCCGTCTTTGACCTGGTCATAAAGCTGCCCCGGCTTGCCGCCCAGTCGCATGGACGGGTAGGCATCAAACTGGATGCGGCCCCCGGATTCTTTTTCCACTTTTTCCATCCAGGGCTTGTGCATGGTCAGCCAGATTTGCGACTCGGGCGACAAGAACGTGTGAAACTTCAAGGTAACGCTCTGCTGGGAAAACCCTGACAGGGCAGGCATGCCAAGGGCCACGGCTGCGCCGGTTTTGAGAAGCGTGCGACGCTGAATCATTGTTTTTTTCCTGTAAACGAGATGGTGATAATTTGTAATCGGACCAGTCCCGTTTGGCCATCCGTAATTGCCCTAGGCGCGCCGCTTTTTCCGGGCCAGTGATGACCGCACGCCGTCACTGCGATTTGGCGAGCAGCGTGAAATGCTCGACGCTCGGCGGCGCGGCAAAAAATGGCCCGACAATCGCGCGCCATTCGGCAAAAGCCGGGGATTCTCGAAAGTCAACGGTGTGGTTTTCCAGCGTTTCCCAGAAAATCTGCAGGATGTAGCGCTCGGGGTTTTCAATGCCCTTGTTGACTTTGTAGCCCTGAAAGCCTTTGGCTTTTGCAATCACGCTGCTGACGCCGCGCGCGATGGCCTCGTCAAAAGCGACTTGCTGGCCGGGCTGAATGCGGATGTCGGCGAGTTCGAGAATCATGAGAATTCCTGTGTTCAAGGGAGAAAGAAAGGCGCTAACTCTAACCAAAAACACAGCCGTTATTTCGGTTTATGCTGTTGCGCATGAAGCATCACAGCTATTTCTGCTTTTCTGCCTGCCCCGATGACGAGGCTGCAACGTGAACACCGCGCTGCATCCCGGCTGGCTGATTCCCGGCTGGCCTGCGCCCAGGGCGGTGCGGGCGGTGTTTACCAGTCGGGCTGGCGGGGTGTCGGCGCCGCCTTATGACAGCCTGAATCTGGGCAACCATGTGGGCGATGCGGCCGAGGCGGTGGCGGCTAATCGCGCCCTGCTGGAGCGGGCCATTGGAACGCATGCAGTCTTTTTAAATCAGGTGCATGGCAGCGCAGTGCTGGCGCTGGACGCGGCCACGCCCGATGGCTTGCCCGCCGATGCCTGCGTGACGACGCAGCCACGGATCGCCTGCACGATCATGGTGGCCGATTGCCTGCCGGTGCTGCTGGCCACGCAGGACGGCCGCGCGGTGGCCGCTGCCCATGCGGGCTGGCGCGGGCTGGCGGGTATTGGCGGTGGTTGTGGGCAGGGCGTTCTGGAGGCCACCTGTGTGTCCTTGCGGCCCCGACTGGCAGGGGACCAAATCCTCGCTTGGCTAGGCCCCTGCATAGGCCCGAGCGCCTTTGAAGTCGGCCCCGAAGTCAAGGCTGCGTTTGAAGCCGGGCAGGCGCAGGCGGGCCGCTTTTTTGTGCCTGCCGGGGCTGGCAAATACCTGGCCAATTTGCCTGCGCTGGCCCGTCTGCGGCTGCAGGCGCTGGGCATTACTCAGGTGTATGGCAACGACGGCAGCCTGCCCTGGTGTACGGTCAGCAACCCATCACGGTTCTTTTCCCACCGGCGCGATGCTGGCGTCCCTGGCAACGGTTTCGGCACCACCGGCCGCATGGCTGCCTGCATCTGGCTGGACGGATGAGGTGGCTTCCGGGTGTGCATCAGCAGGTGTGCCCGCGATATAGGCGGCACGGGCCTCAGCTTCCCGTTTTTTAATGGCTTTGCTGCGTGCTGGCGCGCCCATCAGATAGACCACCAGCGACACCGGCGCCGCACCATACAGAACAAAAGTTATCAACGCCCCTAGAATGCTTCCGTTGCTGCTGCTGGCTTCGGCCACACTCATCATCAGAACGACATATATCCAGGCTATAACGATCAAGTACATAAAAATTCTCGGCTTTGTCAGATTTTCAGAAGCGAATCCGACGATACTGGAAACGCCGTGTAGAACTCATCAAGAGCCGTCGAAATCGAGGAGACAATTGTGAATTTTGAACCAAATTTGGCCCAGGCGGCCCAGCACATGCAAGAAACCCTGAGTGCAGGCTTGCAGCAGATCATGGGCAGTCTGGGAACTGCTCAGATCGGTGGACTTCCTAAAATGGATATCGCCGCCCTGAAATCCCAGACTCAACCATCAATCCGTTTTGATCAGGCCAAGCTCCAGCAACTTCAAAAGAGTTATATCAGCGAGGCGGCCGCGCTGTGGAATCAAGGTCTGCAGGCCAGCGCAGCATCGTCAGCCGCGTCTGACCGCCGGTTTTCCGACCCCGCCTGGCAGGCCAGCCCAGTTTCCAAGTTTACCTCCGCCGCTTATCTGCTCAACGCCCGTACCCTGATGGGCATGGCCGAAGCTGTCGAAAGCGACGCCAAAACGAAAGCCCGCCTGAGCTTTGCCGTCGAGCAGTGGATGGCGGCCTCGGCCCCGAGCAATTTTCTCGCCTTCAATGCTGAAGCCCAGAAGAAAGCCATCGACAGCAAAGGCGAAAGCATTGCCAAGAGCCTGAAAAACCTGATGCACGACATGAAGCAGGGCCATGTCTCGATGACCGACGAAAGCCTGTTTGAAGTCGGAAAAAATGTCGCCACCACCGAAGGCGCCGTGGTGTTCGAGAATGAATTCTTCCAGCTCCTCGAATACAAGCCGCTGACGGACAAGGTTTATGAAAAGCCTTTCCTGATGGTGCCGCCCTGCATCAACAAGTTTTATATTCTGGACCTGCAGCCCGAAAACTCGATGATCCGCTACGCTGTGGCCCAGGGTCACCGCACCTTTGTCGTGAGCTGGCGCAACCCGGACCAGTCCATGACTGGCAAGACCTGGGATGACTACATCGAGCATGGCCCGATCAAGGCCATTGAAGTGGTGAAGGACATTACCGGCGCCGACACGATCAATGCCCTGGGCTTTTGCGTGGGCGGCACGATTTTGGGCACGGCGCTGGCCGTGCTGGCCGCGCGCGGCGAAAAGCCGGTGGCCAGTGCCACCTTGCTGACCTCCCTGCTGGACTTCACCGACACCGGCATTCTGGACATCTTTATTGATGAAACTTCCGTCAAATACCGCGAAGCCGAGATGGGCAAGGGCGGCTTGCTTAAGGGCAAGGATCTGGCTTCGACCTTCAGCTTTCTGCGTCCGAACGATCTGGTGTGGAATTACGTCGTCGGTAATTACCTCAAGGGCGAAACACCGCCGCCGTTTGACCTACTCTACTGGAACAGCGACTCGACCAATCTGCCCGGCCCGTTTTACGCCTGGTATCTGCGCAACACCTATTTCGAGAACAACCTCATTAAGCCCGGAAAAACCGTGGTTTGCGGCCAGAAGGTGGATCTGGGTAAGGTAACTATTCCGTTTTATATTTACGGCTCGCGTGAAGACCATATCGTGCCGATTGGCGGGGCTTATGCTTCCACCCAGGTGCTGCCGGGGAAAAAGCGCTTTGTGATGGGCGCTTCGGGCCACATCGCTGGCGTGATTAATCCACCGGCGAAAAAGAAACGCAGCTACTGGATCAACGACAGCCTGCCGACCACCAAGGCGGCTGGCAGCAAATACCCCGCCGCCCAGACGGACTGGCTTGAAGGCGCGACCGAGCATCCGGGCAGCTGGTGGACGGACTGGTCTGACTGGCTCAAGGCGCAGGCTGGCAAGGAAATTGCTGCCCCCCAAGCCTATGGCAGCCCGGAGCACCAGGCGACCCAGCCTGCGCCGGGAAGCTACGTCAAGGTCAAAGTCTAATTTCTGACTGAGCCCGCCGGGAAGGCCGCAAGTCGGCCGCCCAAAAAATTTATATGAAGGAGACAGCATGGAAGAGATCGTTATCGTTTCAGCGGGCCGCACTGCAGTGGGCAAATTTGGTGGTTCCTTGGCCAAAATACCGGCCCCAGAATTGGGTGCAGCCGTCATCAAGGCGGTGCTGGAGCGTTCCGGCCTGAGCGCCGAGCAGATCGGTGAAGTCATCATGGGCCAGGTGCTGGCCGCTGGTGTGGGTCAAAATCCGGCGCGCCAGTCTGTGCTCAAGGCTGGTTTCCCCCAAGGCGTCCCCGGCCTGACCATCAATGCCGTTTGCGGCTCCGGCCTCAAAGCCGTGATGCTGGCCGCCCAGTCGGTGGCTTGCGGCGACAGCGAAATTGTGATTGCCGGCGGCCAGGAAAACATGAGCGCATCGCCGCATGTGCTCAATGGATCGCGCGACGGCCAGCGCATGGGCGACTGGAAAATGGTCGATACCATGATTGTCGATGGCCTGTGGGACGTTTATAACCAGTACCACATGGGCATCACCGCCGAAAACGTGGCCAAAAAATACGGCATCAGCCGCGAAGCGCAGGATGCGCTGGCGTTGGCCAGCCAGATGAAAGCAGCCGCCGCGCAGGATGCAGGCAAGTTCCTTGACGAAATCGTGCCGATCTCCATCCCCCAGCGCAAGGGCGATCCGCTGGTGTTTTCCGCCGACGAGTTCATCAACCGCAAGAGCAGTGCCGAAGGCCTGGCAGGCTTGCGCCCCGCCTTTGACAAGGCTGGCGGCGTGACCGCTGGCAACGCGTCCGGCCTGAACGATGGCGCTGCCGCCGTGATGGTCATGACCGCCAAAAAAGCCGCCGCTCTGGGCCTGACGCCTCTGGCACGCATTGCCAGCTACGCCACGGCCGGGCTGGACCCTGCCTACATGGGTATGGGCCCGGTGCCCGCCTCCACCAAGGCGCTGGCACGCGCTGGCTGGAGCGCGCAGGATCTGGATCTGCTCGAAATCAATGAGGCTTTTGCCGCCCAGGCTTGCGCAGTCAACCAGGAAATGGGCTGGGACACGAGCAAGATCAACGTCAATGGCGGCGCGATTGCCATCGGTCACCCGATTGGTGCGTCCGGCTGCCGTATCTTGGTGACTTTGCTGCACGAGATGGTGCGCCGCGATGCCAAAAAAGGCATTGCCAGCCTGTGCATCGGTGGCGGTATGGGCGTTGCCCTCACGCTGGAACGCTAACAAGCATCCGGCAAAACAGGTTCAAACGCCCGTTTTTCGGGCGTGAACAGCTATTGATTCAATAGCAAAACGGTATAAAAAATTCACAAATTATGGAGAAGACAATGAGCAATAAAGTAGCGTATGTAACGGGTGGCATGGGTGGCATCGGAACCGCTATCTGCCAGCGGCTGGCTAAAGACGGTTTTACCGTGGTGGCTGGCTGTGGCCCAACACGCGATTTCACCAAGTGGCTGGACGAACAAAAAGCCCTGGGCTACACCTTCTACGCTTCGGTCGGCAATGTCGGCGACTGGGAGTCCACCGTGGCTGCTTTTGACAAGGTCAAGGCCGAGCATGGCCCGGTCAGCGTGCTGGTGAACAATGCCGGTATTACCCGTGACGGCCAGTTCCGCAAGATGAGCAAGGCTGACTGGGATGCGGTGATTTCCACCAATCTCGACAGCATGTTCAACGTGACCAAGCAGGTTATCGAAAACATGGTTGAAGCCGGTTTTGGACGCATCATCAACATCTCCTCCGTCAACGGCCAAAAAGGCCAGTTTGGTCAGGTGAACTACTCCACCGCCAAAGCCGGTCTGCATGGTTTCACGATGGCGCTGGCGCAGGAAGTTGCCAGCAAAGGCGTGACCGTGAACACGGTCAGCCCCGGCTACATCGGCACCGACATGGTCAAGGCGATTCGCCCCGAAGTGCTGGAAAAAATCGTCGCTGGTGTACCTGCCAAGCGCCTGGGTCAGCCGGAAGAAATCGCTTCGATCATCTCCTGGATTGCCTCGGATGAAGGTGGTTACGCCACGGGCGCCGACTTCTCCCTGAACGGCGGTCTGCACATGGGTTGATTGCTTGGCCCTGAAGCCTTGCAAGCAACAAAAAACCCGCCTTCTGGCGGGTTTTTTTATGGGTGTCTGAGGTTAATTTTGGGCTGCATTGGCAGGTGCGATGGCTGCATCGGCCTTGGCAGCAGTGCTTGTTTTCTTGACCGCAGGTGGTGGCGTTGCGCCCTGGTAAGAAGCTCCGCTGATGGTGAGCCCTTCAGCAGAGAATTTGGCCGCTCTTTTGGCACGGATGCCTTTGACGCGGGTCATGAAGTCTTCCCAGCTCTTGAACTCGCCTTTTTGGCGCTCGGCCACAATCTGCCGGGTCGTCGCTGGGCCGATTCCGTTGATGCCATCAAGCTCAGCCTCGCTGGCTTTGTTGACATCCACCGCAGCAAATGCGGCAAATACAGACAGGGTTGCCAGAAGAGCAAGCAATTTTTTGAACATGGGAACACTCCTTGAAAATAGATTTTTGAAGTAACTGTTACATCTTGAAATAAGACAAATTATGGTAACGGCTTCTGTTCCGATCTTTACTGAGGTTTTTGCTGTATGTAAGCTAAGAAAAATCCTATTTTTTAGTGCTGTTCAGCCACTGCATGTAAGCGCTCACGCCTGCCTGCACATCGGCAAAGACATGCGCGCAGCCCGCTGCCCGCAGGGCGCTCAGATCGGCCTGGGTGTAGCTCTGGTATTTGCCGACCAGCGCTTCGGGAAAACCGATGTAGTCAATCAGGCGGTCATGCACGGCATATTGAAGGCTGAGAGGCGCCGCATGCTGGCCCTGGCGCAGGGTGTTGACGACGGCGAGGGCCACGTCGTTAAACGGCTGCGCCCGGCCGGTGCCGAGGTTGAAAATCCCCGATTTTTCAGGGTGGTCGAAAAACCAGAGGTTCACCGCCACCACGTCGTCGATGAAGACAAAATCGCGCATCTGGCCGCCCGCACCGTAGCCGCCGTAGTCGCCAAAGAGCTTGACCTTGCCCTCGGCCTGGAACTGGTTGAACTGGTGAAACGCCACGCTGGCCATGCGGCCCTTGTGCTGCTCGCGCGGGCCATAGACGTTGAAGTAGCGGAAACCGGTGACCTGCGTCTGCGCTTTTTCAAACCGGGCGCCCAGTTCGCGGCGCAGGCGCTGGTCAAACAGCAGCTTGGAGTAGCCGTACACATTGAGCGGCTTTTCAAACTCGGGCGACTCGCGGAAGGTGTCGGAGCCGCCGTAGGTGGCGGCTGAGGAGGCGTAGAGCAGGCGCGTGCCTTGGGCTTGGCAGGACTGGAACAGATCGCACGACAGGCTGTAGTTGTTGGCCATCATGTACTTGCCGTCCAGCTCCATCGTGTCGCTGCAGGCGCCTTCATGAAAAACTGCGTCAACCTGGCCGAAAGCGCCGTCGGCAAATCGCTGGTAAAAATCGCCAGCGTCCACATAGTCGGCAATTTTCAGGTCGGCCAGGTTGCGGAACTTGTCGCCCTGGGTCAGGTCATCGACGGCAATGATGTTGTCAATGCCGCGTGCGTTCAGGCCCTTGACCAGGTTGCTGCCGATGAAGCCGGCCGCGCCGGTGACTACGATTTTCATGAGGAAATTCCTTGGATTTTTCAGGTGCGCGGTAGCTGCTCAGGCGGCGGCGAACAGCTCGCTGTAGCTGACGGTGGCGGTGCCGAACTTGCCCACCACAATGCCGCCTGCGCGGTTGGCAATCGGTACGGCCTCGCGCAGGCTGATGCCTGCTGCCACCATCGTCGCCAGCGTGGCAATCACGGTGTCGCCCGCGCCGGTCACGTCAAACACTTCGCGGGCCAGCGCGGGGACGTGCAGCTCGCCGTCGGCGTCAAACAGCGTCATGCCTTCTTCGCTGCGGGTCAGCAGCAGGGCTTGCAGATTTAGTGAAGTGCGCAGTTGATGGGCTTTGGCGCGCAGGTCGGACTCGTCGCGCCACGGGCCGATGACATGCTCCAGTTCGGCGCGGTTCGGGGTCAGGACGCTGGCGTTGCGGTAGCGCTCGTAGTCCGAGCCCTTGGGATCGACCAGCACCACCTTGCCGGCGGCGCGGGCCTGGGCAATCATGGTCACGATATGGGCCAGACCACCCTTGCCGTAGTCGGAAAACAGCACAGCATTGTGCTGGGGGTGCAGCTTTTCAAAAGTCAGGGACTGGGAGGCCAGCACCTCGTTTTCGGGGGTATTTTCAAAGTCCAGCCGCAGCAACTGCTGCTGGCGCCCGATCACGCGCAGCTTGACGGTGGTTTTCAGTTGGGCGTCGCGGCCAAAGTAGGGCGTGATGCCGGTTTTGGCGACCAGCGCTTCGAGCTGGTGGCTGGCTTCATCCTCGCCGACGACGCTCAGCAGCGAAGCCTGGGCGCCCAGCGTGACGATGTTGTAGGCGACATTGGCGGCCGCGCCGATGCGCTCTTCGGTGCGGGTCACGCGCACGACGGGAACCGGCGCTTCGGGCGAAATGCGGTCCACCGCGCCGTACCAGTAGCGGTCCAGCATGGTGTCGCCCACCACTAAAACGCGGGCTAAAGCGATTTTTTCAGGCGTCAATAACAGGGTCATTTTGGAAGTGAAATCAGGTTACAGCTCTTCAATGCGGCGGGCCGGGTAGCTGTCCCAGGCCTGGCAGCCGGGGCAATGCCAGAAATGCTGGGTGGCCTCAAAGCCGCAGGCTGCGCAGCGGTAGCGCATCAGCGGTTTGGTGGCGTGGTCGAGCGCGCGCTGCACCAGGTTGTGATGGTGCGCGTCTTCGAGCTTTTCCCCGGAAATCCACTTGCTGGTGGCCACGAGAGAGGCTTCGCCCTCCAGATGGCGCACATACCATTGCCGGGCGGCTGCCGGGTCTGGCTCCAGCTTGACTATGGCCTCAATCACGTCAATCGACGGCGCCTGCGCATAGCGGTCCTTGAGCAGCGCCAGCGCGGCCGACTGCTGGCCGATGCGCTGGGCGATGTTGGCCAGCAGTCCTGCCGCCAGCGGCAAGGCTTGCGGGGCCGTCTTGACCAGCTTGAGCAGCGTCTGAAAAGCCTCCTCGGCGTGGCCGAGCTGGTTTTGCAGCTTGGCCAGCTCCATCAGGGGGCGGGCCGAAGTCGGCGCCATGACGTTGGCGCTCTGCAGGGTGTTCACGCCCTGGGCGCTGTCGCCTGAGGCAACAAAGGCGCTGGCCTGCTCGCACAGGTAATGCGCCTGCCGCGCACTGAAACTGCCCTGGCTGGCGCTGCCCAGCAGGTCGGCAATTTGCGTGGCATGGGCCCAGTCGCGGGTGCGCTCATAAATCGACAGCAGCGCCAGCCGGGCTTCCTCTTCAAACGGCGTTCCTTCGAGCTTGCGCAGCGCGGCCTCGGCCCGGTCCAGCAAGCCAGCCTTGAGGAAATCGAGCGCCAGCGCATGCTGGGCACGCTCGCGCTCGCTCTGGGTCAGGTCGCCGCGCGACATCAGGTGTTCATGCACGCGCACGGCGCGGTCATACTCGCCCCGGCGCCGGAACAGGTTGCCCAGCGCAAAATGCAGCTCGGAGGTGTCGGGATCGCTCTGGACGGCTTCAATGAACGCGTCAATGGCCTGGTCCTGCTGCTCGTTGAGCAGGAAGTTCAGACCCCTGAAATAGGCCTTGGGTGCCTGGCGGTTTTCAATGCGCAGCTGTCTTAAATCCAGCCGGGAGGCCAGCCAGCCCAGCGTGAAGGCAATCGGGAATCCGAGAAGAATCCAGGTGAAATCAAATTCCATGATGAAGCGGGGAAGGAGCGCTGTCAGCCCCCTCTGAGGAGGTGCCTGAAGCGTGGTGTGTGGTTGTTTTGCGTTTTTTCCACCAGCGCGGCATCATGACAAAAAATCCGAGCGACAGTCCGCCCGCGAAGGCGGCCAGAACCACCAGCACCAACGGTGCTTGCCAGAAAGTGCCAAAAAAGAAATGCACCGCAACCGTTTGTTGGTTGTTCAGTGCAAAAGCAAATAGCGTAAAAAAAATGGCTGCTTTGAGCAGCCAAGTCAGGTATTTCACTGGTGATCCCCGGAGTGGTGTGGCGATTGTAGCCAGCCCGCCAGGGGTAAATGCAATACCTCAGCGAGGTGGACGCGAGAGCGCGCCTGTCAGCAATTCTTCAGTCCGTGCATCAACGGCTTCGCGCAATGCTTTTCCCGGTTTGAAATGAGCCACCCGTTTCTCGGGAATAGCGACACTTTCTCCAGACCGGGGGTTGCGTCCCATGCGGGGCGGGCGCCGGTTAACGGAGAAGCTGCCGAAGCCCCGGATCTCAATCCGGTGGCCACGCACCAGCGAGTCGCTCATGGCATCAAGAAGGGTCTTGACGGCATGCTCGGCATCGCGGTGTGTCAGCTGGCTGAACCGGGTGGCCAGTTCTTCGACAAGATCGCTTCGGGTCATGTGAGGGTAGCTTTTTCAGGACAAAAGCACACCAAGGTGCTTTTGTCCTTCAAGCTATTTACTTCTCGCTGCTATCGAGCTTGGCGCGCAGCAGGGCGCCCAGGCTGGTCAGGCCGGCGCTTTCGCGCGAGGACTGCTGGTTCAGCGAAGCCATGACTTCTTGCTGGTCAGCGTTGTCCTTGGCTTTGACCGACAGCTGGATGTTGCGGGTCTTGCGATCCACGTTCACCACGACTGCGGAGACTTCGTCGCCTTCTTTGAGCACGTTGCGCGCATCTTCGACACGGTCGCGGCTGATCTCGCTGGCGCGCAGGTAGCCAATGATGTCTTCGCCCAGATCGATTTCAGCGCCCTTGGCGTCAACCGTCTTGACCTTGCCGGTCACAATCGCGCCCTTGTCGTTGATCGACACGAAGGTGGTGAACGGGTCGGAGTCGAGCTGCTTGATGCCCAGCGAGATGCGCTCGCGGTCCACATCGACGGCCAGCACGATGGCTTCGACTTCCTGGCCCTTTTTGTAGTTGCGCACGGCCGCTTCGCCGGGCTCATTCCACGACAGGTCAGACAGATGCACCAGACCGTCGATACCGGCAGCCAGACCGACAAACACGCCGAAGTCGGTGATCGACTTGATCGGACCCTTGACGCGGTCGCCGCGCTTGGTGTCCACGGCAAATTCTTGCCATGGGTTGGCCTTGCACTGCTTCATGCCCAGCGAGATGCGGCGCTTGTCTTCGTCGATTTCCAGAACCATGACTTCGACTTCGTCGCCCAGGGCCACGAGCTTGCTTGGCGCGACGTTCTTGTTCGTCCAGTCCATCTCGGACACGTGGACCAGGCCTTCGATGCCGGGTTCGAGTTCGACAAATGCGCCGTAGTCGGCGATGTTCGTGATCTTGCCGAACAGGCGGGTCGATTGTGGGTAGCGGCGGTTCACGCCCATCCAAGGGTCGTCGCCCATCTGCTTCAGACCCAGCGAGACACGGTTCTTTTCCGTGTCGAACTTCAGGATCTTGGCCACGATTTCCTGGCCAGCCGTCACCACTTCGCTTGGGTGACGCACGCGGCGCCATGCCATGTCGGTGATGTGCAGCAGGCCGTCAATGCCGCCCAGATCAACGAACGCACCGTATTCGGTGATGTTCTTGACGATACCCTTGACGGCAGAGCCTTCTTTCAGGGTTTCCATC
>JBBRWN010000031.1:0-30197 GCA_038249155.1 Burkholderiales bacterium
CCGTCCAGGTCGACGATGGCGGCGTCAATGGAGGTCCAGTTGATTGCAATGGTCATACGCCCCCCAATTCGCCGCGCATCGCATCGACCACAACCTTGTAGTCGGTCTTGCCGAAAATCGCGCTGCCCGCCACAAAAGTGTCGGCGCCGGCTGATGCCACACGCGCGATGTTGTCAGTCTTGATGCCGCCATCGACTTCCAGCCGTATGTCCTTGCCGCAGGCATCGATGCGCTTGCGCGCCGCCTCGATCTTACGCAGCGCCGAGTCGATGAAGCTCTGCCCGCCAAAGCCCGGGTTGACGCTCATGATCAGGATCAGGTCGATGTCGTCGATCACCCAGTCGAGCACGTCCAGCGGCGTCGCCGGGTTGAACACCAGGCCGGCCTTGCAGCCCTTGGCCTTGATGGCCTGCACGCTGCGGTGCACATGGCCGGACGCTTCGGGATGAAAACTGATCAGGTCGGCGCCCGCATCGGCAAAGGCGGCGGCCAGGCTGTCGACCGGCTGGACCATCAGGTGTACGTCAATCGGCACGGCGGAGCCATCGGCGCGCACGCAATGCGGCTTGAGCGCCTGGCAGACCATCGGCCCGAAGGTCAGGTTGGGCACGTAATGGTTGTCCATCACGTCAAAGTGAATCCAGTCAGCGCCAGCGGCGATGACGGCTTGAAGCTCCTCGCCCAGGCGGGCAAAGTCGGCGGACAGCAGGGATGGGGCAATGCGGTAGGTGGGCGTGGTTTTAGGCATAAACAGAATTGTCGCAGCAAGTTGCTCCCCTGTCAGGGGGCTTTGGCTTGGCCCTTTTGGGGTTCACCCTGACGCGACAGGAGCGGCCCGGTTAATATGGGAGCCACCTGTTTTGCCTGTCCAGCCCGTTCTGATTGACCATGCCCAAATACCAATTTTCCTGCGAAGTCGTCTCCCACTACCTGCCCGAGCAGTCCGAGCCCCGGGAGAGCGTCTATGGCTTTTCCTACACCATCACCATCACCAACACCGGGGAAGTGGCCGCGCAGCTGATCTCGCGCCACTGGTTCATCAGCGACGCCAACGGCCTCAATGAAGAGGTCAAAGGCCTGGGCGTGGTCGGCAACCAGCCGGTGCTCAAGCCCGGCGAATCGTTTCAATACACCAGCGGCTCGCGCCTGCGCACGGCCAGCGGCACCATGCACGGCAGCTTTTTTTGCGTGGCCGAGGACGGCGCGCGCTTCGAGGCGGCAATTGCGCTGTTTGTGCTCGAAGCCAGCCACGGCGACAGTCCGCCCAAACGCGTGCTGCATTAAGCAGCGCGCCCCACAAAGCCCGCATGAAAAATCTGCCCACCCTGCTCCAAGCCCTGGACCCTGAAGCGGCTCTGGCGCAACGCCATCTCTGGCTGATCCGGCTGTTTGAATGGATTCGCGGCGACTGCCGTTCGGTGCCAGCGGCGCTGGCGCGGCTTCAAGCCTTCATCGACGCAGTGCGCCAGCAGCCCGAGGTTCAGGCGCGCCTGCAGGCCTGGTGGACAACGCTGATCCAGACGGTCGATATCACGCCACTGCTGGCCGATTTTGGCTTTGCGCCGCGCACCGCTTTTCTCAGCGAGCTGGCCGAGCGCCTGCGCCGCAAGCTGCTGCCCGGCACGCCCGAAACCTGCGACGCCTCCGAGCTGTTCGCGCTGGTGGCGCCGACCCGCTTTGATGCCCAGTGGCTCAGCGCGATGGAAGAGCCGCAGGTGGCGCAGCTGGCAGCGCTGCTCTCAGCCAGCCCGGAGCAGGGCACGCTGCAGTGGCAGCACAGCCTGCTCGACGCCCTGAGCTACTGCACCGCACAAATCCGCGCCACCGGCTTTGCGCCCGAGCTGCGGCTGCGCATGCACCGGGACCATCCGCAGGTGCGCGCCTTTCATGCGCTGCCAGCCGATGCGCAGGAGCTGCAGCAGGTTTTTTTCGGACCGGGCCGCAATGAAACGCTGCTGCAAAGCGCCGTCCTGCAGTACCGCGAGCGGCTCGACGCCTGCCGCCAGGCAGTCAACAGTATTTATGGCCATGTGGAAGAAAACGGCATTTCGGTGGGCATGGTGTTCCGGCTGCGCCAGCTGCGCGCGCGCCTGCTGCGGGCGCGCGAACTGCTCGACGCCCTGCTCTCGCCCAAACCGGCGATGATGGCGCTCAAGCTGCTGGCGCGCCGCGTCATCATTGCCCAGGACGGCAAAAGCATCAGCGCGCTGATCAGCGCCAACACCTCGCTGCTGTCGGCCAAGATGGCCGAGCGCAGCGCCAAAACCGGCGAGCATTACATCACCCGCAACCGGCACGAGTACCGGGACATGCTGGGCAACGCGATGGGCGGGGGCGCCGTGACCGCGCTGACGACGCTGCTCAAGTTCATCGTGATGGGTCTGGGCCTGTCGGCGTTCTGGGGCGGCTTCTGGGCCAGCATGGTTTACGCCAGCACCTTTGTCCTGATCCAGCTGCTGCATTTCACGCTGGCCACCAAGCAGCCGGCCATGACGGCGCCCGCGATGGCGGCCAAACTCAAGGACATTGACTCGAACGAATCGCCCACGACGCTGACGGATTTTGTTGATGAAGTGGCGCACCTGGTGCGCTCCCAGGTGGCGGCCGTGATGGGCAATTTGTTGATGGTGGTGCCAGTGGTGCTGCTGGTCAATGCCGGGGTGCAGCTACTTTTTAAGCATCCGATGATCGACGCCAAAGAGGCCCGCCATGTCCTCGAATCGCTGACCCTGCTCGGCCCGACGCTGCTGTGGGCGGGATTCACGGGCGTGGTGCTGTTCGCCTCCAGCATGATCGCTGGCTGGGTCGAAAACGGCTTTGTGCTGCACCGCATGGATTCGGCCCTGCGGCACAACCCGCGCCTGACCGCCGCGCTCGGCACGGAGCGGGCGGCGCGCTGGTCCGGCTTTATGCGCACGCATATTTCGGGCTTTGCGTCGAATATTTCGCTGGGCTTCATGCTCGGGCTGATTCCGGCCTTTACCGGATTTTTTGGCGTCGAGCTGGAATTGCGCCATGTCACGCTGTCGGCCGGACAGCTGAGCGCTGCGGGCGCTTCGCTCGGCTTGGAAGCGTTCTCGCACCCGGCCATCTGGTGGTGCATCGCCGCCATTCCGCTGATTGGCGCGCTCAATCTGGGCGTGAGTTTTTACTGCGCCTTCCGCCTGGCGCTGCAGGCGCGCAACGTCAGCCGCGTGGACCGCGCGCGCATCCGCTCGGCGATTCTGGCGCGCTGGCGCAGCCATCCGCGCAGCTTTTTCATGCCGGGATAAAAAAAGAAAAAAGAGCCGCCGCGCCTGCCGGTCATTCAAGCGGCCGCGTGCCCCGGCAGCGGGTCTGCGCATACCGGCTGCAGCCCCAGAACTGCCGGCCCGCCGTGGCGCCCTGGCGGGCCTGACGCAGCAGCATGGCCGCGCCGCACTGCGGGCAGGCGGGCGGATGCGCCGACCCGGCGTGTGCGGCCAGCACCATGCCCGTCATGCCCGTCATGCCCGCCTGGGCGCGGATGCCGCGCTGCAGCGCCCGGCCGTCAATCAAGCCGAGCAACTCCAGCCCGTCGGCAAACTGGCAGGCATCGACGGTAAAGCTGCCCGAGGTGACGACAAAGCCGCCGTCCACGCCCTGCGCGGCCATCACGCCGTAGAGCTCGCGCACCGGCTGCACGCCCACGCGCATCACCTTCCAGTGCTTGCACTGCACCAGGTAGCGTTTAGCGCCTTTTTTCAGGAACACATCGACGCCGCCGTCGGCGCCGCCGCCGCCATTGTTGGTCACCGCGTAGCCCTGGCGGCGGAAATACTCGGCCACCAGCAGCTCGAAATCCTGCCAGCTCATGCGCGCTATGGCATCGGCATACAACGCCGCTTCATGCAGCCGGGCGGCCTTGCGGCGCCTGATGGCCGAAATGGCCGCGCCCAGCAGAAAAACCACGGGCAACAGGTACTGCCCGACGCTGGCTAGCCCCCACCAAAAAACGGCCAGGATATAACTGCCGAACTGCCCCGGCGCCAGCGCGGCGGGCAGCGGCTGCCGCGCCACCAGGTGCAGGCCGATGTAGCTGACCAGCGCCAGCAGCACGCCCAGCCACCAGGGCAGGCGCACCGCCAGTTCTATCCACGGGCTGGGCCGCTGGGGTGATTTTTTTCTTCGTGCCATGTGGTTTTGAGGGATTCGGCAAAGCGGCAGGGCCAGTTTCAAGGGCATTGCTTTTAGCACAATCGCGGCCTTGGGAAAACCACGGTTGCGCCGCGCCGCTGCCGCCTCTCTATAGTGCTGGCTTATGCCCGCTACCTCCACTCCCTCATCTGCTGGAAACCTTTCCGATATGAACCTCGCGCTTCCCAGCGGCGTGCAAGTCCTGGAGCGCGGCTGGCTCTCGGCCAACAGCATCGTCTTCACTGGCGCCGGGCCGAGCGCCATGATCGACAGCGGCTACGGCGCCCACGCCGCGCAGACGGTGGCGCTGGCGCAGGCGGCGCTCGGCGGGCAGGCGCTGGATCTGCTCCTCAACACCCATCTGCACAGCGACCACTGCGGCGGCAACGCGGCCCTGCAGGCGCGTTACCCGGCGCTGCACACCGCCATTCCGCCCGGCCAGGCGCCGCTGGTGGCGCGCTGGGACACGCTGGCGCTGGGCTACCAGAGCACCGGGCAGCGCTGCCAGCCCTTCAAATTCGACAGCACCCTGCAGCCCGGCAGCAGCCTGCGCCTGGGCGGCGCCGACTGGCAGATTCACGCCGCGCCCGGCCACGACCCGCATGCGGTGATTTTCTTTGAGCCCGCCAGCCGCACGCTGATTTCGGGCGATGCGCTGTGGGAAAACGGCTTTGGCGTAGTCTTCCCTGAGCTTGAAGGCGCGGAGGCCTTTGACGAAGTCGCCGCCACCCTGGACCTGATCGAGCAGCTAGCGCCCGCCGTGGTGATTCCCGGCCACGGCCCGGTGTTTGCCTGCCGCCCGGAAATTCTGCTCAAAGCGCGCCAGCGGCTGGACGCCTTTGTCAGCAACCCGGTGCGCCATGCGCGCCACGCCGTCAAAGTCCTGCTCAAATTCAAACTGCTCGAAGTGCAGCGCCAGCCGCTGAAGGAGTTCACCCAGTGGGCCAGCGCCACGCCCTACTTCGAGCTGATCCGGCAACGCTTTTTTGCCGAGATGCCGCTGGCGCTCTGGATCAGCCAGTTGTGCGCCGAGCTGGTCAGCGCGGGCATTGCCCGGCAGGACGGCGCGGACCTCGTCAACGCCTGAGCGGCCGACTGGCCCGCCCCGCGCCCGCAGCCCCGCGCCCGCTGTCAGTGCGCCCGCTGTCAGTGCGCCCAGCGCCGCCACGCCGACCGGCGACTCAGGCAGCCAGGGCAGCACAAAAGTGCGCCGGGCCAGGCCGCTGGCGATGCGCGCCTGCAGCAGCGGGTCGGTGGTGCCGGTGGCGGCCACGCTTTTGTTGATGACCCAGGCCCAGGGCTCAATTTTTGCGCGGCGCAGGTCTTCCTGCAGCGCGGCGGCCTGGCTCACCGGCGTGACCTCAGGCAGCGTGACCAGGATGACGTGCGTCATGGACGCATCCTGCAGCCGCGATAGGCGCCGGTGGCGTCCATCAGCAGCAGCGAGTGGCCGGTGGGCGCGGTGTCAAAAATGATGTGGTCCCAGTGCGCTGTTTCGCCCGCTTGATGGCCACCCGCCGGATCGCCGCCCTCGCCGGCCAACAGCGCGGCGAACTCGTCAAACGCGGCAATCTCCGTCGTGCAGGCGCCCGAGAGCTGCTCGCGCACCGTGGCGCGTTCGGCGTCGCTGGCGCCCGCTTCGAGCTGGGCCAGCACGCGCTGGCGATACGCTTGGGCGGCGGCGTCCGGGTCGATATTTAAAACGCTCAAATTGGCCACGCCCGGCACGGGTACCGGAGGTGTTCATCCCCACAGCATGGCAGAGCGCGCATCGCAGCGCCTTGTGACAGGTCAAATTTCAGGCAGCGACGCTGCAGGCATGCGTCAACCACTGAAAAGCGGCCAGAGCAACCGCGTTTCATCATGGTTGATCTACAGCAAGAAAAACCTAATGAGGTCCGCACGAGCCCGTTGCGCCCGTTACTATTCGGGCGCAGCAATTAATGCAAATTAAATACATCTTTAAAAAAAGCCTGCGCCCTCCGTTTTCAACCATTCTCCTGAAAAAGACCCTCCATGTTTTGCTACCAATGTGAACAAACCGACCGCAGCAGCGAGCAGCCCGGCTGCTCTACCGCCAAAGGCAACTGCGGCAAGGACGCCACCACCGCCGACCTGCAAGACCTGCTGGTCCACGCCATCCAAGGCATTGCGCAGTACAGCCGCCGCGCCCGCAGCCTGGGCGCGCCGAACAACGCCGCAGGCGCGTTCATCCTCTACGGCATGTTCACGACGCTGACCAATGTCAACTTCAACGCCGCCCGCTTTGTCGCGCTGCTCAAAGAAGCCGCCAGCGTGCGCGACCAGGCCAAGGCCGCTTACGAAGCCGCCGCCCTGGCCCGCAGCGAAACGCCTGAAACGCTGAGCGGCCCGGCCACCTGGCAGCCCGCCTCCGACCTGAGCGGCCTGCTGCTGCAGGCCCAGAGCGTGGGCATCAACGCCGGCATTGAAACCGTCGGCGCCGACGTGATCGGCCTGCGCGCGCTCATCGTCTATGGCTTGAAAGGCGTGTGCGCCTACGCCCACCACGCCTATGTGCTCGGCCAGGAAAGCGACGAAGTCTATGCCGGCATCGAAGAGGCGCTCGACTTCCTCGCCAGCGAGCCGACCGACTTGAACGCCCTGCTCGGCCAGTCGCTGACGCTGGGCCACGTCAACCTGAAAGTGATGGAAATGCTCGACGCCGCCAACACCGGCACCTTCGGCGCCCAGCAGCCCACCGCCGTGCGCCTGGGCGCCGTCAAGGGCAAGGCGATTTTGATCTCCGGCCACGACCTGGGCGACCTGAAGGCGCTGCTGGAGCAGACCGAAGGCAAGGGCATCAACATCTACACCCACGGCGAGATGCTGCCCGCCCATGCGTACCCCAAGCTCAAGGCGTATCCGCATCTGGCAGGCAACTACGGCGGCGCCTGGCAAGACCAGCAGCTCGACTTTGCCAACTTCCCCGGCCCGATTTTGATGACGTCCAACTGCATCATCGAGCCCCTGCCCGCGTACCGCCAGCGCATCTTCACCGCTGGCCCGGTCGGCTGGCCCGGCGTGCGCCACATTGAAAACCACGACTTTTCGATGCTGGTTCAGGCCGCCCAGGCGCTGCCCGGCTTCAAGGAAGACGGCCCAGACAAAACCATCACCGTCGGCTTCGGGCGCCATGCCGTGCTGGGCGTGGCCGACAAGGTGATTGACGCGGTCAAATCCGGCGCCATCCGCCACTTCTTCCTGATTGGCGGCTGCGACGGCGCCGTTCCCGGCCGCAACTACTACACCGAGTTTGCCGAGCAGGCGCCGCAAGACACCGTGGTGATGACGCTGGGCTGCGCCAAATACCGTTTTAATCAGCACGAGTTCGGCGACATCGGCGGCATTCCGCGCCTCTTGGACCTGGGCCAGTGCAACGACTCGTACTCGGCCATCAAAATCGCCACAGCGCTGGCGGGCGCTTTCGAGTGCGGCGTCAACGAGCTGCCGCTGTCGCTGGTCGTCTCGTGGTTCGAGCAAAAAGCCGCCGCCGTGCTGCTCACGCTGCTGGCGCTGGACATCAAGAACATCCGTCTCGGCCCCACGCTGCCCGCTTTCTTCACGCCCAATATTTTGGCCATTCTGGAAGACAAGTTCGGCCTGATGCCCATCGGCGAGGCCCAGGCTGACATCAACGCCTCGCTGCTGCGCAAGGCAGCCTGATCTTTTTAAAAAACCCGTGCCGCGCCGGGAGGCAGCCCGCCTCCCGGCTTTTTTACGTCTGAATGACGCCTCAAGCCATGACTTATCACATCGAACTCAGCACCCGCGACGGCCAGCCGCTGGCCTTTGACTGCGCCCCGGAACAAAACCTGATCGACGCCGCCGCCGCCGTCAACATCACCCTGCCGTCGCAGTGCCGCCAGGGCAGCTGCGGCGCCTGCCACGCCCACGTCACGGCGGGCGACTACGCGCTGGGCCAGCACAATCCCGACGCCCTCGCCAGCGGCCAGAGCGGCGCCATTTTGATGTGCCGCACCACGCCGCAAAGCGACCTGCGCGTCGCGCTGCCCTTTGACTATTCAAAAATCCTGTTCCACGCCGTGCCCCGGCGCAGCGCCGAGATCACCGCGCTGGAAATCGTGGCCGAGAACACCGTGCGGCTGGAACTGCGCCTTCAGCCCAGTGACGACTGCGGCAGCGCCGCCGAATTCGAGCCCGGCCAGTTCATGGAAATCGAGGTTCCCGGCAGCGGCGAGCGCCGCGCTTACTCACTCGCCAACACCGGCAACTGGGATGGCCGCCTCGAATTTTTGATCCGCCTGCAGCCGGGCGGGCTGTTTTCCGGGTTTTTGCGCGACAGCGCCCAGCCGGGTATGCTGCTCACTGTGCGCGGCCCGCTGGGCGCTTTCGGCATCGAGCCGGGCAGCCTGCGCCCGCGCTGGTTTGTCGGCGGCGGCACGGGTCTGGCGCCGGTGCTGTCCATGCTGCGCCGCATGGCCGAGTTTCAGGAACTGCACGAGGCGCGCCTGTTTTTCGGCGTAAACCGGGAAAACGAGCTTTTTGCCTTGGACGAGCTGGAGCGCCTCAAAGCCGAACTGCCGCAGCTCAAAGTGACGCTCTGCGTCTGGAAGCCCGAAGGCGACTGGCAGGGTTTTATTGGCACGCCCGCCGACGCGCTGCAGCAGGCGTTGGCCGAAGCGCCGCTTCAGCCCGATATTTACCTGTGCGGCCCGGCGCCGCTGGTCAATGCGGTGGAAACAGCCGCTGATGCGTTTGGCCTGCCGAGGGAACGGGTGTTCAGCGAGCGGTTTTTGCCGGGGTAAGACGCGGGGCTGACTTTTCGTACCCCAGCCGCCTCAAGCCCCGCAGCACTTCTTGTATTTCTTCCCGCTCCCGCACGAGCAAGGATCGTTGCGCCCCGGCGTGGCTTCCTTGCGGATGGTTTCCACCTTCGGCCCCAGCGTCTTCCACAGCTCGCGCAGGTCATACACCGCCCAGATCGCCTCGCCAAAGGCGTTGAGCCGGGCAATGCTGGTGCTGGGCGTTCCCTCTTCGCTCAGGGGCGAGACTTGCGGCTTGCCGGTGTCGTCTTCGGTCATCGCGACGACGGCCTGCAGCGCGCCATCTAACCATTTAATCGCGTCCTTGTCGCGCGGGGCCGTCCACTCGTCGGGCCAGCTTTCCACCGCAAACATAAAGCCCAGCGCCCACACCTGGGCAAACGCGGGCAGGTCTTCCTGCTTGAAAGCCTCCTGCTCTTCGGGCGGCATGTCGGCCACGGCGCCGCGAATGTCCATCACTTCCGGGTGGTAGCAGGCGTCGTCCTCCAGCGAGTTCACTTCTGAATCGAGCGCGGTTTCGACTTCGCTCCAGCGCTGCGTCCACAGCGCCGTAAAACGTTCGCGCTGCGCGTCGCTGGCGAAGGAGCCGCTTTCGGCGTCGGCCTCTTCGCCTTCGCCGGGCAGGCCCAGCAGCACAGGTAAATATTCGGCGGCGGCAATCGGGCGGCGCGAGCAGATCACGGCGGCCATGAAGCCTTCGCAAAATTCCCACTGCGGCGTTTCGTCGTAGCGGCTGCGCAGGTCGTCGAGGATGGCGTCGAGTTCGTCGAAGTCTTCGCTCTCCATCCAGTGGCCGACGGGTTCGGCGGCGCTGTCGGAGGCGGGGGAAGGGGATGCGGGTGAAGTCGTCATAAGAGTACAGTCTTGAGCCTCCCGTGAGGCTCTTATCCTTAAAGTGTATCTGCCTGCGCCGCGCCGCCGCCGTCCCGGCGTTAACGACCCTTTTTTCAGCCCTTCCCCCGAGAAATCAACTTATGCGCCTGCGATTCCCCGCTTTTTTCTCCCCGCGCTACACCGCGCTGGGGCTGTGCCTGTTCGGCGCGCTGCTGGCGCTGGCAAGTCTGGCGCTGGTCGGCACCGGCTGGCTGGCCTTGATCGTCTGCACGGCGCTGGTGGCGCTGGGCCTGCATGACCTGCGCCAGACGCGCCATGCGGTGCTGCGCAATTACCCGCTCATCGGGCACCTGCGCTTTCTGTTCGAATACATCCGGCCCGAGCTGCGCCAGTATTTCATCGAAAGCGACAGTGAAGCGCTGCCGTTTTCGCGCGCCCAGCGCTCTCTCGTTTACCAGCGCGCCAAGGGCGAGCCGGACAACCGCCCGTTCGGCACCCAGCTCGACGTGGGCCGTCAAGGCTACGAATGGATGAACCACTCGATGGCGCCGACCATCCTGCCGACGCACGACTTTCGCATCTGGATCGGCGGCGCGCCCGGCCAGATTGGCGCGGCGGCGCAGCCCTGCACCCAGCCTTATGAGGCCAGCGTGTTCAACATCTCGGCGATGAGCTTTGGCGCGCTGTCGGCCAACGCCATCCTGGCGCTGAACCGGGGCGCCAAGCTGGGCGGCTTTGCCCACGACACGGGCGAGGGCTCAATCTCGGCGCACCACCGCGTCCACGGCGGCGACCTGATCTGGGAAATCGGCTCGGGATATTTTGGCTGCCGCCACGCCGACGGCACATTCAGCGAAGAGCGCTTTGCCGCCAACGCCCGCGACCCGCAGGTCAAGCTGATCGAGCTCAAGATGAGCCAAGGCGCCAAGCCGGGCCACGGCGGCGTGCTGCCCGGCCCGAAGGTGACGGCGGAAATCGCCGCCGCGCGCGGCGTGCCGGTGGGCCTGGACTGCATTTCGCCATCCAGCCATAGCGCGTTTTCCACGCCGGTGGAGATGATGGCGTTCATCGCCCGGCTGCGCCAGCTCTCGGGCGGCAAGCCAGTCGGTTTTAAATTGTGCATCGGCCATCCGTGGGAGTGGTTTGCCCTCGTCAAGGCGATGCTGGAGACCGGCATCACGCCCGACTTCATCGTCGTCGATGGCGCCGAGGGCGGCACCGGCGCGGCGCCGCTGGAGTTCAGCGACCATGTGGGCGTGCCGCTGCAGGAGGGCTTGCTGCTGGTGCACAACACGCTGATTGGCGTGAATCTGCGCAGCCGCATTTCGATTGGCGCGGCAGGCAAGGTCATCACCGCCTTTGACATCGTGCGCCTGATGGCGCTGGGCGCGGACTGGTGCAACGCCGGGCGCGGCTTCATGATGGCGCTGGGCTGCATCCAGGCGCAAGCCTGCCACACCGGCCAATGCCCGACCGGCGTGAGCACGCAAGACGCCCTGCGCCAGCAGGCGCTGGTGGTGCCGGACAAGGCCGAGCGGGTGCGCAATTTTCATCGCAGCACGCTGCATGCGCTCAAGGAACTGGTGCAGGCCGCCGGGCTGGCGCATCCGGCGCAAATCCACGCCCACCACATCGTGCGCCGCCTGACCGACACCGAAGTGCGCCTGCTCAGCAACCTGATTTTGCAAATGGAGCCCGGCGCGCTGCTCGGGCCGCTGGACGCGCTGCACAATGTCTTTCGCCTGTACTGGCCGCTGGCCGATGCGCACAGTTTTCGCGCCCACAGCGCAGACCTGCAAGCCCCCGCCGGGCCGCCCGTCGTGGAACCTGTCGTGGAAGCCATCATGGAAGCCGTATGAACGCTTCGTTAATCGCTCGCCGCCTCGCGCTGGCGCTGTCGCTGCTGGCCATCGTGCTGGGCGCCTGGCTGGCGCCGCTGGACCTGCCCGCAATGAAAAAAGTGGACGAAGGTCTGAAACGCGCCCTCATCAGCTTTGCCAGCGCCCGGGCGCTGAACGCGGTGATTTCGCTGGCCCAGGGCACCGAAGCCTCGGTGCAGCCCTTTGGCATTGGCGTGACGCTGACGCCGGGGCGCATCCTGGAGCCAGTGCATGACCTGGTCGAGCAGTTTTCGACGCTGATGCTGGCCGCCAGCGTCGTGTTCGGTCTGCAAAAAGCGCTGATCCTCATGGGCGGCTACTGGCCGGTGTCGCTGGCGCTGAGTCTGGTGGCGCTGGGCTGGGCCGGGTTTTGCTGGCGCGCCCGGGCGGCGCCCGCACTGCTGTCGAGCCTGCTGGTGATTTTGCTGATGCTGCGCTTTGCGATTCCGCTGGCCACGCTGGGCACGGACTTGCTGTGGCAAAAGTTCCTCGCCAGCGACTACCAGGCCAGCCAGCACCTCATGGGCAGCGTCTCGGGCCAGGCAGCCACCCTGGCCCCGTCGGGCGAGCCAGCCGCCGCGCCGCCCGCCAGCCCGAGCCTGTTTGACAGCCTCAAAGCGTGGAGCGCCAAAAGCACAGACATCAAGCTCAACTTTGAGCGCATGAAGCTGGCGGTGGAAAAAGCCACCGAACACGTCATCCGACTGATCGTGATTTTTCTGCTGCAAACGCTCTTGATCCCGCTGCTGCTGGCCTGGATTTTGTACGCGCTGACCCGGCGCGCACTGGAGTGGCCTGCCGCCTCGCTCAGCCCCTAGGGCTGAACGTCCTCGGAAAATACACCGCCGCGCCCCGGTCCTTGAGCCGGTAGCCCATCGCGGGCCGGGGCGAGCCCACGTCCATCGCGCCGCTTTCGGCCAGAAAACCCGCCGCCAGCGCGCGCGTGCGAAAGCCGCTTTTATCGACAGCGCGGCCCAGCACGATTTCGTACATCTTTTGCAGCTGCGGCAGCGTGAACGGCTCGGGCAGCAAAAATGCGGGCAGCGAGGTGTATTCCACCTTGCTTCTGAGCCGCTCCAGCGCCGTTTGCAGAATCTCGGCATGGTCAAAGGCCAGCGGCGGGCCGGGCGGCCAATCGTTGACCGGCTGCCACTGGGCCGTTTTGCCGTCTTCCGGCTTGAGCTGCACGGCGTCAAAGGGCAGCAGCGCAAAGTAAGCGTGCGTCGCCGACCAGCCGCGCGGGTCGCGGGTTTTGCCGCCCCAGCTGCCCAGTTGCTCCAGATACGGGCTACTGACCCCCGTCTTGTCCAGCAACTTGCGCCGGGCGCAGGCTTGCAGCGACGCGTCCAGACGCACATCGACAAAGCCGCCGGGCAGCGCCCAGGCGTTTGGAAACGGCTCGCCCGGCCCGTCCGGGCGCCTGACCAGCAACACCTGCAAGCGGCCATCCCGCACCGTGAAAATCACCACATCGACCGTGGTCAGTGGCCGCTCTATCGCTGAAATCGCCCTGTTTTCCGTCATTTTTTGTACGTTCCCATTGAATGAATTGAAATAAGGTTGTATTATGCAACCCATATAAGGTTGCTTAATACAACTCAAGCTCGGATGAAACCCTTCAAGCATTTAAGCCCTGAACTCCCTGAAAGGAAAACCGCCATGCCCACCCGCCGCCTGACGAAACAAAACATCCAGCTGCTGCTGATCGACCCGCAAAACGACTTTTGCGACCTGCCGCCTGATTGGTGCCCTGTCGATCCGCTCAGCGGCCAAACCATCGCGCCCGCCCTGCCGGTCAGCGGCGCGCATGCCGACATGCTGCGGCTGGCGGAGTTGATCCGCGCCGGCGCGGACGGCATTTCGACGATCACGCTGACGCTGGACGCGCACCACCGCTTTGACATCGCGCACCCGACCTTTTGGCAAATTGGCGAAGGCAGTGAAGGCAGCGAACGCGGCGCGGGTGGCCCGGTGGCGCCGTTCACGTCGATCACGGCGGCGCAGGTGCGCGCTAGCAGTTTTGCGCCCAAAGACCCGGCCATGCTGCCTAGAGCGCTGGCCTATCTGGACGCGTTGGAGCGGCACGGGCGCTACACGCTGATGGTCTGGCCGGTGCATTGCGAAATTGGCAGCTGGGGCCAGGCGCTTCACCCGGCGCTCAAAGCCGCCTGCAACCACTGGGAAGAGCGCCATCTGGCCGTGGCGCAAACCGTCAGCAAAGGCAGCAACCCGTGGACCGAGCATTACAGCGCGTTGCAAGCCGAAGTGCCCGACGCCAACGACGCCGCCACCCAGCTGAACCACGCCCTGATTGCCGACCTGGACCGCGCCGATTTGATTTTGATCGGCGGCGAAGCCAGCAGCCACTGCGTGCGCGCCACGACCGAGCATCTGGTGGACAACCTGCCCTTCGGCCAGCGCAGCAAGATCGTGCTGCTGACCGACTGCATGAGTCCCGTCGGCGGGTTTGACGCCCAGCAGCGCGAATTTCTGGACGACATGGCGCAGCGCGGCCTGCGACTGGCCACCAGCGCCGAGATGCTACCCGCCCTGCTGGCCAACGCCGCGAACGCCTGAACCACGCCCGAACAAACCTCAAAATTCACCGAAGGAGAAACGCCATGCAGCCCATCATCGAAAGCCTGCTCGACACCGACCTGTACAAATTCACGATGTGGCAGGCCATGCTGCACCGCCACCCACAGACGCAGGCCGAGTACAGCTTTGTCTGCCGCAACCAGCCGGACTACCCGCTGACGCAATTGCTGGCCGAAGTCAACGAACAGCTCGACCACCTGTGCCGCCTGCGTTTCCAGCCGGAGGAATTGCGCTACCTGCGCGGCCTGCGTTTTATCAAAAGCGACTTTGTGGATTTTTTGCGCATTTTCCAGTTCCAGCGCGAATTCATCAGCGCCCGCGCTGACGGCGGCACACTGGTGATTCAGGCGATAGGCCCGCAGGTGCATGTGATGGCGTTTGAAATTTTTGTGCTCTCCATCGTCAACGAGCTGTATTTCCGGCGCTTTGACCAGGAAGCCGCGATTGCCGAGGGCCGCCAGCGCCTGCAAGACAAAATCGCCCTGCTGCGCGACTTTGAAAAAGAAGCGCCGCTGCGCCACCCGTTCGAGTTTTTCGATTTCGGCGTGCGGCGGCGCTTTTCCCGCGACTGGCAGAGCGAAGTCGTCAGCACACTGAAACGTGAGCTGCCGCAGTATTTCAAGGGCACCTCCAACGTCCTGCTGGCCAAGGAGCTGGAGCTGGTGCCGATTGGCACGATGGCCCACGAGTACCTGCAAACCTACCAGGCGCTGGGCATGGCGCTGCGCGACTTCCAGCGCGCCGCCCTCGAAGACTGGGTGCAGGAATACCGGGGCGACCTGGGCGTGGCGCTGACCGATGTGGTCGGCATGGACGCTTTTCTGGCCGATTTCGACCTCTATTTCGCCAAGCTCTTCGACGGCCTGCGCCACGACTCGGGCGATCCGTTCATTTGGGGCGAAAAGGCGCTGGCCCATTACGCCAAGCTGCGCATCAACGCGCACAGCAAGCGCCTGGTGTTCTCCGACGGACTCGATATGGCGACCGCGCTGCGCCTGTACCGCGCCTTTGCCGGGCGCACGCAAACCGGCTTTGGCATCGGCACGAACCTGAGCAACGACATGGGGCTGACGCCGCTCAACATCGTCATGAAGCTGACCGAGTGCAACGCCAAGCCGGTGGCAAAACTCTCGGACAGCCCCGGCAAAACGCTGTGCGACAACGCCACCTTCATGGCCTATTTGCGCCAGGTGTTCAACGTAACGGCCACGGCCTGACAAGGAGATTTGCCATGCTGAAAATCACCCTCGCCCAGCTCAATTTCACCGTCGGCGATTTGACCGGCAACGCGGCCAAAATGATCAGCGCCGCCAACAAGGCCTGCGCCGACCAGTCCGACATCGTGGTGTTTTCCGAACTGGCGCTCACCGCCTACTACCCCGGCGACCTGCTCGACGACAGCGGCTTTATCACGCGGGTTGAAGCCGCTTTTGACGATCTGCTGCGCGCTTCGCGCCAGACGCCGGAGTTGCACTGGGTCATCGGCCTGCCGGTGCGCCGCAGCGGGCCGGGCAAGCCGCTGGCCAACGCGCTGCGCGTCATTCGCGACGGTGCCGTGCTGCTGGACTACGCCAAGCAACTGCTGCCCACCTACAACATCTTCGACGAGCGCCGCCATTTCGAGCCCGGCCCGGATGTCGCCAAAGTGCTGCGCATCCGGGGCGTGCAAACCGGCTTTCTGATCTGCGAAGACGGCTGGAACGACCACGGCCAGGATTACCCGCTCAACCCCTTTGAGCGCCTGCGCGAGGCCGCGCCGGACTTGGTCATTTCCATCAACGCCAGCCCGTCGCACACCGGTCAGCGCGAGCAGCGCCAGCAAATTTTCAGCGCCGCCAGCCGCAACCACCGCCTGCCCATCCTGTACGTGAACCAAATCGGCGGCCACGACCAGCTAGTCTATGACGGCGCCTCTTTTGCCGTCGAGCCACAGGCGGGCGTGGTGTTTGAGGCCGCCCGCTTTGCCGAAGAAGTCACCACGCTGCGTTTTGACAACGGCCGCTTTCTGACGCTGGACGGGCAGGCGCCCGCGCCAGTTCTAGCCGAAGGCCTGCCGGTGCTGGCGTTTTACCGGCGCCAGATTGTGCTCGGCCTGCGCGACTACGCGCGCCGCTGCGGTTTCAGCCGCGCCGTCGTCGGCTCCTCGGGCGGCATCGACTCGGCGCTGACGCTGGCGCTGGCGGTTGAAGCGCTGGGCGCGGCGAATGTGGTGGCCATCACCATGCCGTCGGAATTCTCCTCCAGCGGCTCGGTCGATGACTCGGCGGCGCTGTGCGAGAGCCTCGGCATCGCGCTGCTGACGCACCCGATTCACGATTTAGTAAGGGCGTTTTCCAGCGGCTTTGACAGCGCCTTCGGCCAGCCTTTGCGCGGCATTGCGCTGGAGAATGTGCAAGCGCGGGCGCGTGGCACGGTGCTGATGGCGTATTCAAACAGCTTTGGTCATTTGCTTTTAACGACCGGCAACAAGTCCGAGCTGTCAGTGGGCTACTGCACGCTGTACGGCGACACCAACGGCGGCCTGGGCCTGATTGGCGACCTGTACAAAACAGAGGTCTTCGCCCTGTCGCGCCACCTCAACGAAGCCGCTGGCCGAGAGCTGATTCCGCAAGCCATCCTCGACAAAGCGCCATCCGCCGAACTGGCACCCGGCCAGAAAGACGAAGACAGCCTGCCGCCCTACCCGGTGCTCGACGCGCTGCTCAAGCTGCTGATCGAAGGGCCGCTGCTGACCCGCACCGAGCACGAAAAAGCCGCCAATTTTGTCGCCGAACTGCAAAAACAGCCCGAAAACCGCGCCATGATAGAGCGCATCCGGGGCTTGATTGCGCGCCATGAATACAAACGCCGCCAAGCCCCACCCATCATCCGTCTGCGCGCCCGCGCTTTCGGCACCGGGCGGCAGATGCCGATTGCCGCCAAGTTTGACTAATTCCCTGTTGCCATGACTTCTCTTGCCACTCCCGCCTACGACGTTTCGGTCTGCATTGGCCGCTTCCAGACTTTTCACCTCGGCCAGCTCGCGCTGGTGCGCCGGGCGCTGGCCTCGGCGCCGCTGTGCGTTGTGGCGCTCGGCTCGGCGCACCAGGCGCGCACGCCGAAAAACCCCTTCACCTGGCAAGAGCGCGCCGAAATGATTCGCCTGGCCCTGCCCGAAGCCGAGCGCAGCCGCATCCAGTTCCTGCCGGTGCGCGACTACTACGACCAGCAACGCTGGGTCAGCGCCGTGCGCCAGGGCGTGGCGGAACTGGCGGGCGCAACGGCCAGCACCTCGTTTGTGCTGGTCGGCCATTTCAAGGACGCCACCAGCCAGTACCTCAAAGGCTTTCCGGGCTGGGCGCTGGACGCGCTGCCGCTGCAGGGCCACATCGACGCCAGCGCGCTGCGCGATGCCTATTTTGGCAATGCGGGCGAGGCGCTGGACGCCACGCTGGCCGCGCTGGTCAGCCAGGCACCGGCCAGCACGCTGGCCTTTTTGCGCGCCTGGGCGACGCTGCCCTACTTTCAGACGCTGGCGCAGGAGTGGAAAAGCCTGCACCAGGAAAAAGCCCGCTGGGCCAGCGCGCCCTACCCGCCGGTGTTTGTCACCGTCGATGCCATCGTCCAGTGCAGCGGGCGCGTGCTGCTCATCGAGCGCGGGCGCGCGCCCGGCAAAGGGCTGCTGGCCGTGCCCGGCGGCTTTATCGAGCAGCGCGAAACCGTCTATCAGTCGGCGCTGCGCGAGCTGGCCGAAGAAACCAGCATCCGCCTGCTCGAAGGCGACATGCAGCACGCGCTCAAAGCCGTGCAGGTGTTCGAGCACCCCGACCGCAGCCAGCGCGGGCGCGTCATCACCCACGCGCATCTGTTTGACCTGGGAACGCGCCGCCCGCCCGAAGTGCAGGCCGCCGACGACGCCGCCAGCGTGCGCTGGGTGCCGATTGAAGAACTCGCCAGCCTGGAAGACCGCTTCCACGACGACCATTTCCACATGCTCGATTTCTTTTTCTCGCTGACGCCGCGCCTGTAATAGGATGTATCCATCGCTGCAAAAAAGCCCGCCCGGCCAAGGCTCTGTCCGCGCGCTGGCGCTTTTTGCGGCCCTTGATGCAACTTTTCCACGGAGACTGCCATGCCCCCCAGCAAACCCCACCCCGCCACGCCCAGAGCCCCCGGCCCGGCGGCACCAGCGGCACCGGCTGCACCGGCTGAAACTGCCTCCTACTTTACCCACCTCAAACTGTGGTTGACCGGCCTGATCGGCGTGCTGGTGGTGCTGCCATCGCTGGTCAATGCGGGGCTGGATGTGTATTCGTCGCTGCTCAAGCTGCCCAAAACCGAGGCCGAGCGCATCAACGAGAGGCTGTTTCGCGACAATTTCGGCAAGCAGCCGGTGGCGACGATTCCCGTGCCCATCAAGCAAAACAACGGGCTCGTCGAGGTGCGCTTCCAGATCTATGACAAGGGCGATGTCTTTGTCCAGTTCGGCAACTTCAGCCAGTGGTTTCCGTTTCCCTCGCCCGATGGCGAAGCCAAAACACCGCTGGGCTTTTCGCTGATGTCAAACGCCTATGCCGTGATGCCGCCCCAGCCGCAGGGGGTGGGGCAGTACCAGCAAACCGACAAAATGCAGGACGGCTCTATCCTGCGCGAGACAACCTATGAAAACGGCGTTGTCGAAAGCCAGGTGATTGACACGCGCAGCGGCGACATTCTGGACTCCTCGGCGCGCAAGATTGAGCCAAAGTCGCTGCCCCCCGCGCCCAGCCCTGCGCCGGTCGTGCCCAAGGTGGTGCCGATTGACCTGGACCATTACCGCAGCCTCGCCCGCAACAAAATAACCGGCAGCACGCCGGTCAAAGAGGCCGCCGCCCTGTGGCAGCAAGCCCTGAGCGCCGAGCTGGCCTGGTGCGCGCAAAAAGACTGGGGCGTCAGCCGCTACCTGTGTGCCTACCGCGCCAGAAGCAAATGGTGCGATCAGGCCACTGGCGCGGACCAGGTCAAGGAATGCGCAAAATAAGCCCGCTTGAGCGCGCCTGCACGCCCAGCGCGCGCAGCCTTTTCGCCATCGACAGGATGTGCCTGTCTTTGCTCAGCAGCAGCGCCTGGCTGGCGACGGCCAGGTCGATGAATTTCTGGTCGTCCGCATCGCTGCAGCTCAGGCGGCATTTGCTGGCGGCAGGCAGCAGGCGGGCGTGGCGGTCGAACGCGGCCAGCACATCGTCGGCGCTGAGCTGGTAAAACGCCAGGCGCGGCACGATTTGCGGATAGGCCAGCACCCGCGCCAGCTCGTCGCGCATCGGCTGGGTGGCGATCCAGTCGATCTGGCCCGCTTCCAGCGCCTGCTTGACGGCCTTGGCGGCTGCGTCGTCAAAAATGAAGACATCCAGGATGATGTTGGTGTCGAGGATGACGGGTGGTTTGCGGGCTTCGGGCGCAGGCGGTGCGGAGTCCAGCAGCGCACTTTCAGGGGCGGCGTTCACCGCCAAGGTCACGCTTGAACTCACGCTTTGGGCGGCTGCGGCGCGGCGGCGTCGGCGCCGGGCTTGGCGCGGGCCGAGCCAGCCACCATGTCGAAGCGGAACAGACGGCATTCAATCGGGCCGTTCCACATCGGCACGCGGCGCGATTCTTTTAAACGCATCTTGCTCGGCAGTTTCAAATCGGGCGTCAGGACGTGGGCGGTCCAGCCTGCGTAATTCTTTTTCCAGTGGGCGGCCAGTTGTGGAAAGAAGTCGCTGGCCTCTTCGCCCCAGGCGTTTTGCGCCTGCTCGCGGCCAGGGTTGGCCGAGCGGTCACGCGAGGGCTCGAAAGCGGATTCCTCGCGGTCATCGCGGCTGTTTCGCTCATTGCGCCCATCGCGGCCTTGGCTGGCGCGCTCGTTGCGCTCGTTGCGCTCGGCGCGCAGCGGCAGGCCGAATTCATCGACGCTCTGGCCCTGAAACTGCGTGCGGCGCTGCTCGCGCCCCTGCACGCCGCTGATCCCGGCCACACCGGCCACGTCGATGCGCTCGCCGTAAGGCGGATTGACCAGCATCACGCCGCTGGGCGCGGGCGGCATGCGCTGCAGGGCATCACCGCCGCGCAGTTGAACCGCGTTGGCCACGCCGGCGCGCTCGGCGTTGCGCTCCGCAAAATCGACCATCCGAAACGACACGTCGCTGCCGAACACCGGCGCCGTCGGCTCGGTGATGGCGGCCTCGGCCTGGTCCAGCAGCCCGTCCCAGACATGGCCTTGAAACGGCAAATACTTTTGAAAGGCAAAGCGGCGGTTGATGCCGGGCGCAATGCTGCAGGCGATTTGCGCCGCTTCAACGACGATGGTGCCCGAGCCACAGCACGGGTCGTACAGCGGCACGCCCTGTTTACAGAGTTCGTCCCAGCCGCTGGCGGCGATCATCGCGGCGGCCAGCGTTTCCTTCAGCGGCGCATCGCCCTTGTCCTCGCGCCAGCCACGCTTGAACAGCGGCTCGCCCGAGGTGTCGATGTAGATCGTCGCCGTGTCGGTCGTCAGATGCACATAGACGCGCACGTCGGGCCAGCGGGTATCGACGCTGGGGCGCACGTCGTTGAACTTGTGGCGAAAGCGGTCGGCAATCGCGTCCTTGATTTTCAGCGCGGCAAAATTCAGGCTTTGCAGCGGGCTGTGCTGGGCGGTGATTTCGACCTTGAACGTCTGCTTGGGCGTGAACCAGATTTCCCAGGCGACGCTGGCCGCCGCGTTGTATAAATCCTGTTCGCTGCGGTACTGGCCGTGCTGCAGCTCGATCAGCACACGCTGGGCCAGGCGGCTGTGCAGGTTGAGTTTCATGGCGTCGCGCCACGAGCCTTGCAGTTGTACACCGGCGCGCCAGGCTTTGCCCGCGATGCCGGTGACGCGCTGGATTTCGGTGGCCAGCAGGTTTTCCACGCCAGCGGCGCAGGGGAGAAAGAGTTGAAGTTGGTTCATGTTTTTTAAAGCGCCTTGCGCAAATTGGTGGGCGCAATGCGCAGGGCTTCGCGGTACTTGGCGACGGTGCGGCGGGCGCATTCGATGCCCTGCTCCTTGAGCATTTCGGAAATCTGGTTGTCGCTGAGCGGCTTGTGCGGATTTTCTGACGAGACAAACTGCTTGATGAGGGCGCGCACCGCCGTGCTCGACGCGTTGCCGCCGGTCTCGGTGCCCAGCCCGGAGCCGAAAAAATATTTCAGCTCGAACGTGCCAAACGGCGTGCTCATGTACTTGGCCGTGGTCACGCGGGAAATGGTCGATTCGTGCAGGCCCAGCTCGTCGGCAATCTCGCGCAGCACCAGCGGGCGCATGGCCAGCTCGCCGTGGGAGAAGAAGTTTTTTTGCCGCTCGACGATGGCGTTGCTGACGCGCAGTATCGTGTCAAAGCGCTGCTGGATGTTTTTGATAAACCAGCGCGCCTCCTGCAGCCGCTGCTGCAGCGCCTGGCCGCTTTGGCCTTTGTGCTGGCGCATGACGCTGGCGTAAATGTCATGCACGCGCAGCCGGGGCATGACTTCGCTGTTGAGCGCCACCTTGAAGCCGCGCCCCGATTTGGTGACGATCACGTCAGGCACGACCAGGTTGCGCTCGACATTGGCAAAGCGCCGCCCCGGCTTGGGGTCGAGCCGGGCAATCAGGCCCATCGCGCCCTTGATGACGCTTTCCGGATAGCCGCACAGGCTGGCCAGGCGCTTGACATCGCGCTTGGCCTGCAGCTCCATCGGCTGGCGGCACATCGCCAGCGCGGCGCGGGCTTCTTCGCTGTGCGGGGAATCTTGCAGCTGCAGCGTCAGGCATTCGGCCAGGCTGCGCGCGCCGACGCCAGCGGGCTCCATGTGCTGCAACAGTTTCAGCGCCATCGAAAAGCACTGTTCCAGCTCCTCGGCCTCTTGCAGGTCGCCGCGCGCCAGACCGGCGGCCAGCGCGGCCAGCGTGTCTTCCAGGTAGCCGTCGTCGTTGAGCGACTCGATCAGGAAATACAGCGCGGCGCGGTCTTCCTCGGACAAGCGCAGGCTCAGCGCCTGGTGGTGCAGATGGTCCTGCAGCGAGACATGGGCGCCGGTCAGGTCCGAGGCTTCGGCGTCGCTGTCGTCGAGGTTGTTCTTGCGCGCGGGGGCGTCGCCGCCCCACTCGCTGTCGTCGGGCGAGGAATCGACCGAGCCGTCGCCGTCCCAGCTGTCTTCGAGGCTGCTTTCGGCGCTGAGTTCGGAGGTGGTTTCGGCCTCGGCCTTGCTGGCGCTGCTGGTGTCCTCAGCCGCATGGCTGGGCGCGGACTCGGTGGTGGACTCGAACTCGCGGCTGTCCTGGCTGACCGGCGTGTTGGTGTGCTCCAGGCCGAATTCTTCACGCGGAGCGGCTTCTTCGGCCATTTCAAGGAAGGGATTTTCATCGAGCATCTGCTCGACTTCCTGGCTCAGCTCCAGCGTCGAGAGCTGCAGCAGGCGGATCGACTGCTGCAGCTGCGGCGTCAGCGCCAGATGCTGCGAAACCCGAAGGGAAAGGCCCTGTTTCATGTCGTCCCGTCCAGCAGAATTGGTATAAACATTGAAATCATCATCACATTCTGAAATGCTCGCCGAGATAGACGCGGCGCACGTCGGCGTTGTTCACGATCTCGTCGGGCGTGCCGTTGGCCAGCACATGGCCGTCGCTGATGATGTAGGCGTGGTCGCAGATGCCCAGCGTTTCGCGCACATTGTGGTCGGTGATCAACACGCCAATGCCGCGCGCTTTCAAAAAACCGATGATGCGCTGGATTTCAATGACGGCAATCGGGTCAATCCCGGCAAACGGCTCGTCGAGCAGGATGAAGCGCGGCTGGGTCGCCAGCGCGCGCGCAATCTCGACGCGGCGGCGCTCGCCGCCGGACAACGCGGGCGCGGGCGAGTCGCGCAGGTGCTCGACGCGCAAGTCCTGCAGCAGCGTATCGAGGCGCAATTGAATCTCGGCGCGGCTCAGCGGCTTGCCAGCGGCATCGCGCTGGAGTTCGAGCACGGCGCGCACGTTTTCCTGCACCGTCAGCTTGCGAAAAATCGACGCCTCCTGCGGCAAGTAGCTCAGCCCCAGGCGGGCGCGCAGGTGAATCGGCATGTGCTCGACCGGCTGGCCGTCAATCGAGATGGCGCCCGCGTCAGCGCGCACCAGGCCGACGATCATGTAAAACGAGGTGGTCTTGCCCGCGCCGTTCGGGCCGAGCAGGCCGACGACTTCGCCTTTTTGCACCGTCAGCGAGACATCGCGCACGACCAGGCGGCTGCCGTAGGATTTTTTCAGCCCCTGCGCGACCAGGCGGCTGGCGACTTCGGGGCGGGCGGCCGGTGCCTGTGGCAGCGGCGCAATGGGAGGAGGTGTCACCGTTTGCATGGGTTTCAGGGGACTTTCTGGCTGGCGCCGCTGCCCAGCGCGGGGCTGGCGCGCAGCCGGGGCGCGGCTTGCGGCGCGGCCGGTGCGGCGGCTGCCGAGGCGGCGCTGCGCGGCGAGAGCATGGCGCGGACCCGGCCGCCCGGGTTGGCCGCCGAGCTGTTCCGGGCGCCGCCATCGACGCTGAACACGTCAGTGTTGTTGTTGTACGTAATCAGGGCGCCGCTGGTTTCATCGGCCAGCGTGGCGCCCTTGAAGCGGCGCACCACGGCGCGGTTGATGAATTTGACCTGATCGGTGTGGCCGTCGTACTCGATGCGCTCGCCCTCGCCCTCGATGAACTCATCGACGCCATCGCGCTTTTTGCGGTAATAGGCCAGCTTGCCGGGCGCGGCCGTGGCAATGGCGTTCTGGTAGCCCTGGGCGTCCTGGCTGACGTTGACCTGCCCGCCGCGAATCAGGGTGCTGCCCTTGGTGATGACGACATTGCCGGTGAAGACGCTGCTCTGGTTCAGGTCGTCATAGCGCAGCGCGTCCGCCTCGATATTCATGGGCTTGTCGCGGTCCGCTTTCTCGGCGGCGGCCGGCAACGCGGCCCCCACTGCCAAAGCGGCCATCAGGATGAGGGAAATAAAAGAGCGCAACATAAGGCATGAATCTTGCTGTGAAGTTTTGTCATTGTAGCCATGCTGGCAGCGTGAATATACAAGCTGGGCAATTATTGACAATTTTTCAAAGCCAGCCGCCCTGGCCCAGCTAGGGCTGGAACTTGGCAGGGCGGGTCTAAATCCAGAGCCGTTTTGCGGCTCAAAGGCCGTCAGGCGCAAGCGTTCAGTGAACCAGAGCAGGGTCCGCCTGGGGCATTGCCTGCGCCGGTGCGGCCCGGCTGACAGCAGTGAGCTGGCGCTGGCGCTCCTCGACATCATAGGAGCCGAAGACTTGGTGGGCCGAGCGCGTTTCGGGCAGCACATAGACGATGGCGCTGGTGCCGCTAAACGCCGGAATGATCACCTTGTCAAAAAACTTCACGGGCACGTTGATGCAGCCATAGGAAATTCGGTTATCCAGGGGCGAGGCCGTGTCCAGCCGCTGTGCGCGGCGCTCTTGGGCATTGCTTGTGATGACCCGGTGCAGCGAGATGGCCGTGTCGTAATCCACCCAGACGATTTCCTCGCCCTGCAGATTGCGGTCCAGCGCCGCCTCAAAGCGGCCCGCCGGCGTGGTGCGCTCCTCGGGACGAATGCTGGACAAGGCACGCGTGCCAATTCCAGGAACGGAATCATCGCCCACGGCCAGGCCGAGCAGCGCGGAGGCCGCACCGCGCAACTGCCCAGCCGCATCGAAGACAAAAACCCGGGCCTGCGCTTTGTCCACGATCAGGAAGGGCATGCGCCGGTTATCGCCCGAATCAAGCACCCAGTCGGCCACCTGCCGGGCATCCTTGGAAGGGCGCTCCTGAAGGAAGTTCGCCCGCCCAGCTTGGGGCGCCCCGGCGGGGCGGTCCTGCGCTGCCAAGGAAAGCGGACGGGACGCGGGCCCAGCCCCCTGTGCCGAAAAAGTAGGCTGGACAGCGCAGCCTGCCGCCAAAAGACCCAGGAAAATGCCTCGCCTGACCAGCCGCAGGCGCTGCCCAATCGGTTTTTTAGAAGGGGTCATAGGCCAAAGACTGGATTACCTGTCAGGTTAGGCGACAAGGCCCGAGCTGCCTTGCTTATTGCTTAATGGCGTTCTTGCTTGGGGACACGCCGAGGCGCCACGTAGGGCTTGCGCAGTGTCTCTGTCTCGTCAGCCGCCCTCGGGGGCGTTTGCTCGCGCACGACGGGCGGGATGGCTAGTGGCGGCGGCGACGGCGGCGGTCCAAGCGTCACAAGTTCAGGCGGCAGCGGGGCGACAACCACTGCGGGCACCCAAGAGGCGGGCGCGCCCGGAGTGCCATTTGCGCCTGGTGTGCCCGGCGTTCCATTTGTGGCCTCCGTGCCTGCAGTTCCATCGGCGCCCTGAGTGCCATCTGCGCCGGTTGCGCCCTGAGTTCCATCCGCGCCGGTTGCGCCAGTTGTGCCCTGAGCACCATTCGCGCCCGTTGCGCCTGTTGTGCCCTGAGCACCATTCGCGCCCGTTGCGCCTGTTGTGCCCTGAGCACCATCCGCGCCCGTTGCGCCTGTTGTGCCCGTTGCGCCCGGAACACCTTGAGTTCCATCCGCGCCCGTTGCGCCCTGAGTGCCCGTTGCGCCCTGAGTGCCTGTTGCGCCTGGAACGCCCTGAGCGCCAGCCGTGCCCGCTGCACCCGCAATGCCCTGAGCGCCAGTCGTGCCTGTTGCACCCGCAACGCCCTGACTGCCCTGAGCGCCAGTCGTGCCTGCTGCACCCGCAACGCCCTGACTGCCCGCAATACCCTGAGCTCCAGCAATGCCCTGAACGCCCGCAATGCCCTGCGTACCAGTTAGACCTATTAGTCCTATTGGACCTGTCAGCCCTATTGGGCCTGCCAGTCCTATTGGACCTGTCAGCCCTATTGGACCTGTTGCACCTGTTTGACCTATTGGACCTATTGGACCTGTAAGCCCTGTAAGCCCTGCTGGGCCTGCTGGGCCTGTTGGGCCTGTTGGGCCTGCCGGACCTTGAACGCCCGACATATAAAAGACTGGTATCAACGTAGCGCCCTCCGTGAGCGTGAAGTTACCCGAGTAATCTGTCGGCGGCGTTCCTAGCGGGTTGTAAATCACGACTCCAGAACCCGCCCCCTTGACGGCAGCCACGGGGGTGCCAGCCGCAAAAATGACCGTCCCGTTGCTGGTGCCATCCCTCCCTGCGAACAAGGTCAAATAGCCCCTGGTCGCCGTCAGCGCTGCCGTCTGGATGTTCACATTGCGCCCGGCGTTCGATGTAAAGCTGCCGTCGGTCGTCGTCACCGCCGTCAAGGTGTGCGTGCCATCCTTCACAAGGTTGACATCGCGCCCGGCGTTGGTGGTAAAGCTGCCGTTGGTCGTTGTGACAGGCGCAAACAGCGTCACATCGCGCCCGGCCGTCGTGACCAGGCTACCCCAGGTGGCGGTAATCGCCTGGTTCACGATCACGTCCTGAACGGCATTCAAGGTCAGCGTCGAGGCGGGCGCGACGCCAGACGCCTTGGTCCAGCTGATCGGCGTGTCCACCGTGATGTCGCCCTTGCCGGCGCCGCTGGCGTTGGCCGTGGTGATGGTGACGTTGGTGCCGGCGGCCAGCGCGGTCACGATATCGGCCACATTCACATTGGCCGTGCTGGCGCTCGGGTCCGGGGTGAAGACGTTGCCGGCCAAGGTTCCGCCGCTGGTGGCCGCGCCCGTGATGGTCACATCGGCCGGGTCCAGCAGCCACTGGCCGGCCAGCCCGTTAGCGGCCGAGGCGTCGGCCCGGATGCCCGCCACGTCCAGCGCGTGGCCGGAGGTTTCGATCAGGCCGCCGTTGCCGCCCTGCGCGCCGCCGCGTGCGCTGATGCTGCCCTGGGCGCGCGCCGAGTCATCGGCCCACAGCACGACTTTGCCGCCCTTGCCCTGCGTGATGGCGTCAGCGGCGATGCTGGCGCCCGCGCTCATGTACGTCGCCTTGGCATTGGGCACCGCTGCGTTCTTGCCCTGGTAGTCGCCGCCGATCAGCACCGTGCCGCCGCCGGCGTCGCCCGAAGCCTTGATCTGCGCGTCAAACAGGCCGACGTGATGGCCGGTGGCGACCACGCGCCCGCCGCTCTGCCCCGCGCCCGCGCCGGAAACGTCGAGCGTGCCGCCGATGCTGACCGTGCCACTGTCCATGCCGCCGAGCAGCCGGATGCTGCCGTTTTCGCCCGTGACCAGCGTCTGCGCCTGCACCACGCCGGTGTTGTTGACCGCGTTCGCCAGCAGGCTGCCCGCCGCCTGCGTGCTCATCAGCACCTGGCCGCCGTCGGCGCGGATCAGCCCGCCGTTGTGCGCCAGCGCATTGAGCGCGCCCTGATCAACGCTGACGTTAAGCAGCTTGTCGCCAGCCATGTCCAGCGTGACGGCGTTGCCGCCGGTCAGGGCGACGCTGCCCAGCCGGGCCGCAATCACGCCCTGGTTGCTGACGCTGGCGCCCAGCAGGGCGACGTAGCCGCCATCAGCGGCGCTGATCGTTCCCTGGTTCACCACCGAGCCGCTGCCCGCGCCGGAGAACTTGTAATTGCTGGCCATGAAATTGGCGTCGCTGATGGCCAGCGTAGAGGCCACCAGGCCGCCCACATTGACCGAGGCGCCGCTACCAAACAGGATGCCATTGGGGTTGACCAGGAACACCTTGCCGTTGGACGCCAGGCTGCCCAGGATGCTCGAAGGATTGGCGCCAACCACCCGGTTCAGCGCCACCGAGCTGCTGCCGGGCTGCACAAACTGCACCGATTCCCCCGCCTTGATGCCAAAGCTCTGCCAGTTGATGGCCACGTTGGGCGTGGTCTGGGTGATGACCATGGCGCCCGGCGCGCCGCCGATGCTGGCGCTGCCAGCCGAGACCACGCCGCCGGCGGGTTGCGCCTGAACGCTGGCCCCGCAGGCCAGCATCAGGGAAACGGCGAGGGTCTTCAGGCCAAAGACGGTCTGGCTGCCCGCGCCGCCGGTGCACGACGAAATTTTCTTGCCCGCGCTGCGGGCGTTTTCGGAAACCGCCACAAAGGTGCCGGTCTGGTCATTCCAGATCGAGCGATGAATGAGATTCATGATGGGGCTTTCAGGTGTTCTTCAAAAATGCGGCTCCGGGGCGGCCTAGAAATACTTGACGGCCTGGAGCCAGAAACGCCCCGACTTGTCCGGCGCCGAGGTGGCTGCCTCGCCGCCGAGCTTGCGCGCGTAGGACGCTTTCACCACGAAATTGTTGGCGGCCCACCAGTTCAGGCCGACGCCCGCGCCGCTCAGGGTGCGGCGGTTGTCGCCCGGCGCCCAGGCGCCGGGGTTCTTGTTCAGGGTCACGGTACCGGCGTCGATGAAGCCGATCAGCTCCGTTTGCCCCGGCAAGGCCCCGGAAAACATCGGCAACTGCAGGCGCGCTTCGAGCGTGAGCAGGTAGCCCTGGTCGCCATAGGCCTCGCCTTCGGGGTAAGCGCGCACGCCGTACATGCCGCCGAGCTGCATCTTTTCCGAGACATCGAGGTTTTTCGAGGCCATCTGGCCGTTGATGCCGGCATAGAGCGAGAGCGTATTGCTCAGGTTTTGCAGCCGCATGGCGCTAAAGCCCAGCTTGGTGTAGTTGCCGTTGCTTTGCGCCGTGGCGGCATCCCAGGCGCGCTGGGCGGGCGTCTGGATGTCAAGGCTACCCACCGTTCCTGTCAATGCGTAGCTGCTCAGCCCGCCGCCGCCCAGGCTGTCGCGGTGCTCGCCGCGCAGGCTGGCGCTGAGCACCTCGGCATTTTTGCGCGTGATGCTGGAAGTGGCATCGACCCGGTCGTCAAAGGTTTTGTGGTCAAAAGCGAGCTGGGCATACAGGTTGGTGGCGCGCGAGCGGATCAGCGGATAGCTGCCATAGACGCTGGCGATTTTGGCCGTGCCGTGAGCCTGCAGGCTCTTGAATTCCTCGCCCAGCTTGTAGCCCAGCGCGCTGTAGGACAGCCCGGCCGTGGCCCTGCCGAACTGCATCTGGTAAGCGGCGCGGGCATAGTTCAGCCCGGTGCCGGCCGTCACCACGCGCAGCGAAGCGACATCGCCGCGCCCGGCCAGGTTGTTGAGATTGACCGTCGCGCCCAGGCGGTATTCGCCGGTGTAGCGGTTGCCGCCGTTGTCGGCGTCGATGCTGCCGGTCACGCGCTCTCCGGGCACGATGCCCACGATCAGGTCGGACGTGCCCAGCGTGGCGCCGGGCACCAGGGTCGAGGTGACCTTGACGCCGGGAATGTCCGACAGCAGCAGCAGGCGGCTTTCCAGCGGCTCAATCGTCACCGGGTCGCCCTTGTTGATGCCGGCGAGCTGGCTGTGGACCAGTTCGTTGGACAGGCCGCTGCGGTTGCGCACCGTGACCTTGTCGTACTCGCCCTCGATCACGGCCATGATGACCGCGCCGCTCCTGATCTCCTGCGCGGGCAGGTAGGCCTGGGCGACGAAATAGCCTTCGCTGCGGTATTGCTCGACGATGCGCGCGGCCATGACGCGCAGGTCGGCCAGGCTCAGCGCGCTGCCGGGCGCAAAGCCGGTGAGCGCGACCAGCTCGGCTTCGGAGTAAACGCTCGCGCCTATCACCCGCAGGCTGTTAACGGTGATTTTTTGGGTGTCAGACGCCGCTCCGGCCGCGGGCACGCGGCCGGGGTCGATGCGGATGGCGGGCGCAGCTTTGGGCGCAACGGGCGACGGGGGAATCTGCTGGATCTGGCTGCCCGCGCTGGGCATCTGCTGGGCAAAGATGCTTTGGCTCAGCGCCAGCAGCGTGAACGGAATGAATTTATTTTTCAACACAATTTACCTTTGGCATGAATGACCTTCCAGGGTCGGACCGCGCCGATTTAAAGGCAGGGTGATGGTTTCGGGAGTGGAGTGGGGGGGCGGGCCCGCGCGCCCGGCAGGGGGGGCGTGCGGGGGGGGGGTGAGTTGCGGGTGGGGCGTAGGGGCTGCGGGGGGAGAGATAGAG
>JBBRWN010000032.1:0-29441 GCA_038249155.1 Burkholderiales bacterium
AGCCAAACTTCGCCAATGCGCGTTCGATTCGCAACGCGCTGGACCGCATCCGGCTGCGGCACGCAACCCGTTTGGTCGCCAGCGACACCGTGCTGACCCGCGACGACTTGTTGACCCTGCAGGCCGAGGACATCCTCGCCAGCCGTGTATTTGGCACCCAGACGTCCCAGGAGACATGAGATGAGCATCAAGGCCCTGATCTTTGACGTCGACGGCACGCTGGCCGACACCGAAGAAGCGCACCGTGTGGCGTTCAACCTCGCGTTCCAGCGCTGCAAGCTCGACTGGGTCTGGACGCCGGCCGAGTACCGTGCGCTGTTGAACGTTACCGGCGGCAAGGAGCGCCTGACGCACTACATCCAGCACCTCGACGTGTCGGCCTACGAACGCCGGCACCTGAGCACGATGCTGCCCGGCATCCACGCCGAGAAGACGCGTTTTTACAGCGCCTTCATCGCCGACGGCGCGGTGCCGCTGCGCGACGGCGTGGCCCCGCTGCTGGACGAAGCGCTGGTCGCAGGGTGCAAGCTGGCGATCGCTAGCACGACGACGGCGGTCATCATCGACGCGCTGCTGCGGTCCACGCTCGGCCCGCGTGGACAGGGCATGTTCACGGCTATCGCCTGCGGCGACCAGGTGCGCGCCAAGAAACCTGCACCCGACATCTACCAGCTCGCACTGCGTGCCCTGGACATCCTGCCCGAGCAGGCGATCGCGTTCGAGGACTCGCCCAACGGCCTGCGCGCCGCTGCCAGCGCCGGCTTGCCTACCGTTGTGACACCAACCTTCTGGACGGAAGGTGGCGACTTTGCCGAAGCCGCGCTGCTGTTGCCCAGTCTTGCCGGGCTTCACCTCAAAGACTTGTTCAGTCTGGTGCCGGTCAGCGCCTCATGAGCGCCCGCGTGCGCATCGCGCCCAGCCTGCTGTCCGCCAACTTTGCACGGCTGGGCGAGGAGGTGAGCGCTGTGATCGCGGCCGGCGCCGACCTGATTCATTTCGACGTGATGGACAACCATTACGTGCCCAACCTGACCTTCGGGCCGATGGTCTGCCAGGCGCTCAAGCCGCATTCCAAAAAAGCCGATGGCACGGCCGTGCCGATTGACGTGCATCTGATGGTCCAGCCGGTCGATCACCTGGCCGCCGCCTTTATTGACGCAGGCGCCGACCTGATCAGCTTTCACCCGGAAGCCTCCCCCCATGTGCATCGCAGCGTGCAGGCCATCAAGGGCAAGGGCCGCAAGGCCGGTCTGGTGTTTAACCCGGCCACGTCGCTGGATGTGCTGGACTGGGTGATTGACGACATCGACCTGATCCTCATCATGAGCGTAAACCCCGGCTTTGGCGGCCAGAGCTTCATCAAATCGGCGCTGCGCAAGATCGAGCAGGCCAGAAAGCGCATCGACGCCTCGGGCAAGGACATCCGGCTCGAAGTCGATGGCGGCATCAAGGCGGGCAACATCCGCCGCGTGGCCGACGCGGGCGCCGACACCTTTGTCGCGGGCAGCGCAATTTTTGGCAAGCCCGACTACCAGGCGGAAATTGACGCGATGCGCGCCGCGCTCAAGGGCTGAGCGGCCCCTTCCTGATCGCCCGGTCCAGCGCCGCAGCCGGGCGTGTTGGGAAATTTTTTCGCCACAGGCGCGCATTTTTTGGGCGCTGTGGCGCGGCACTCACGCCTGCGCTGCACAACGCGCCGGGCTTGCCGACCCAGGCAATTGGGGCTGACTAGGCCTATGATTCAGACAAAATCGTGCCAAGCGCCCAAGCGCAGGGGATGCCGCGCATCATCCCCTCGCCCAGTCCACCCCCAAGCAGTCGCAGGCTCTGGGCAAGGACCGCTCCAAAGCGCGCTACCGGATTGAAAATTCTTCCCCGCGCCCTAGAAACACCATAATGGCCACCACCTCTACTCCAACCTCCGCCGCCCCGCTCGATCTGGTGATTTTTGGCGGAGCCGGTGATTTATCGTTTCGCAAGCTGTTGCCCGCGCTGTACATGGCGCACCTGCACGGCAGGCTCGCGCTTGACGCGCGCATCATCGCCATTGGCCGACAAAGCTGGACGCGCGACGAATACGCGGCCTTTATCGACGCCCACTCGCCCGCCTTCATCGAGGAAAGCGCGTTCAGCGCCAGCGACTGGCAGAACTTCCTGGCCCGGCTGAATTACGTCGGCATGGACGCGCTGCAGGAAAGTGACTACGCCAGGCTGCAGGCGCTGTGCAGCCAGTCGGCCCAGCGCGTGTTTTACCTGGCCACCGCGCCGAGCCTGTTCACGCAGATTTGCGCCAATCTCTCTAGCGCGGGGCTGATTGATGCGCAAGCCCGCGTCGTGCTGGAAAAGCCGCTGGGCACCGACCTGGCCTCGGCCCGCGCCATCAACACCGAGGTGGCGCGCTACTTTGACGAGCAGCAGATTTACCGCATCGACCATTATTTAGGCAAGGAAACGGTGCAAAACCTGATGGTGCTGCGCTTTGGCAACGCTATTTTTGAGCCGCTGTGGCGCGCGCCCTACATCAAGAGCGTGCAGATCACCGTGGCCGAAACCGTCGGCGTCGGCAGCCGCGCCGGGTTTTACGACGGCGCGGGCGCCATGCGCGACATGGTGCAAAACCACCTGCTGCAACTGCTGTGCATCGTGGCGATGGAGCCGCCGATCTCGCTCGACGCCGACGATGTGCGCGACGAAAAGCTCAAAGTGCTGCGCTCGCTGAAAAAAATGGACCTGGCCGACATCAAGCGCGACACGGTGCGCGGCCAGTACGTTGCCGGCGCCTCCGAAGGCGCTGCGGTCAAGGGCTACCTTGAAGAAGACAAGGTGCCGCCGGGCAGCCGCACCGAAACCTTTGTTGCGCTGCGCGCCCACATCAACAACGCCCGCTGGGCCAACGTGCCGTTTTTCCTGCGCACCGGCAAGCGCCTGCAAAAGCGCCAGTCGGAAATCATCATCGAGTTCGCCGACCAGCCGTTTTCCATCTTTGGCGCCTTGGCCAACCATGAGCCGAATCGCCTGATCATCAGCCTGCAGCCTGAAGAGACGATCCAGCTGGCGATGATGGTCAAGGAGCCCGGCTCGGGCATGACGCTGCACCCGGTGAAACTCAGCCTGGATTTACAGTCGTCCTCGGACAAGCGCCGCGCCGAAGCCTACGAGCGCCTGCTGATCGACGTCATCAAGGGCCGCCTGACGCATTTCATGCGCCGCGACGAGCTGGAAGCGGCCTGGATGTGGGTCGAGCCGATTCTGGACGGCTGGAAAGCGCTGGACGACAAGCCGCGCCGCTACTCGGCCGGCAGCTGGGGGCCAGCGGCGTCGTCAGCGCTGATGGCGCGTGAAGACCTGTCCTGGTTTGAGGAGGCTTGAATGAGCGCCGATACCGACAACAGCCACGCCGACACCTCTGCTGCCAACACCGCCCAACTGGAACTGCTGGCCAGGCGCATCGTGCATATGATCCCCGGCGCCAGCATCAACACCGAACTGGCGCAGGACATCGCCGAGCGCCTGGACGCGGCGATTGCCGAGCGCGGCTTTGCCGTGCTGAGCGTGTCCGGCGGCAAGTCGCCCATCGCGCTGTTTGAGGCGCTGCGCCGCCAGCCGATTGACTGGTCAAAAGTGCGCGTCACGCTGGTCGATGAACGCTGCGTGCCCGGCACGCACCCGGACAGCAACGCGCTGCTGGTGCGTACCCATTTGCTGCAGGAAAATGCCAGCGCGGCAAGCTTTGTCCCGATGGTCGAGCAAGCCGCTGAAGCGCGGCCAGCGCCCGCCGTGCTGGCCCAGGCCGCCAGCCGCGCCTTGCAGGCCGCAGGCACCGCCGATGTGCTGGTGCTGGGCATGGGCGCGGACGGCCATACGGCGTCGCTGTTCCCCGACGCGCTCAATCTGGCCGAGGCGCTGGACTTGAACAACCCGCAGGCCTGCATGGCGATTGAACTGGCAACTCCGCCCGCCAACGCGCCGTTTCAGCGCCTGACGCAGCCGCTGGCCCAGCTGCTGCGCGCGCGTCACATCGTGCTGCCGCTGAGCGGCGCTGACAAGCTCGCCACCCTGCGCCTGGCGTGGCAGGGCGTCAGCCCGACCTACCCGATTTCCTGCGTGCTGCATCAAACCCAAACGCCCGTCGCCCTTTGGATCACATCATGACTACTTCCGCTTCCATCCCTTTGAACGCCACGCTGGCCGCCGTCACCGCGCGCATTGAGCAGCGCAGTGCCGCCGCCCGCCCGGCCTATCTGGCCATGCTGGCCGACGCGAAAAAGCCCGGCCCTTATCGCGCCGGCATGGGCTGCGCGAACATGGCGCACGCCTACGCCGCCATGCCGATCAACGACAAGCTGGTGCTGCAGCAGGAGCGCCAGCCCAACATCGGCGTCATCACCGCCTACAACGACATGCTCTCGGCGCACCAGCCGTATGAGCATTACCCGGAACGCATCCGCGCCGCTGCCCGCGCCGTCGGCGCCACCGCGCAGGTGGCAGGCGGCGTGCCCGCCATGTGCGACGGCGTGACGCAGGGTGAAAGCGGCATGGAGCTGTCGCTGTTTTCCCGCGACGTGATTGCGCTGGCCACCGCCGTCGGCTTGTCGCACAACGTGTTTGACGCGGCGCTGTTTCTGGGCGTGTGCGACAAGATCGTGCCGGGCCTGTTTATGGGTGCGCTGCAGTTCGGCCATTTGCCCGCCGTGTTTGTGCCGGCCGGGCCTATGACCTCGGGTCTGTCGAACGACGAAAAATCCAAGGTGCGCCAGCAGTACGCCCAAGGGCTGGCCAGCCGCGAAACCTTACTGGCCGCCGAGCAGGCCGCTTACCACGGCGCTGGCACCTGCACGTTTTACGGCACCGCCAACTCGAACCAGATGCTGATGGAAATCATGGGCCTGCATCTGCCCGGCTCGTCGTTTGTCAACCCCGGCACGCCGCTGCGCGAGGCGCTGACCAGCGCCGCCGTGCAGCGCGCCGTGGCACTGTCGCAAAGCCGGGACACGCAGACTGGCATGGGCTACCAGATCGACGCCAAAGTCATCGTCAACGGCATCGTCGGGCTGCTTTCCACCGGCGGCTCGACGAACCACACCATGCACCTGATTGCGATGGCGCGCGCCGCCGGGCTGATCGTCAACTGGGATGATTTTTCCGAGCTGTCGGCCTGCGTGCCGCTCTTGGCGCGCGTCTATCCGAACGGCAGCGCCGATGTGAACCATTTCCAGGCCGCTGGCGGCATGGGCTTTTTGATGCAGCAGCTGCTGGGCGCGGGCCTGCTGCACGAGGATGTGCAGACCGTCATGGGCCACGGCCTGAGCCGCTACACCGTCGAGCCGTGGCTGAACGACGGTCAGCTCGACTGGCGTCCGGTGCCTGCCCACTCCGCCGACGAAGCGGTGCTGCGCCCGGTGAGCAGCCCGTTCAGCGCCGATGGCGGCTTGCGTCTGCTCAAGGGAAATCTGGGCCGCGCCGTGATTAAAGTCTCTGCTGTCAAGCCAGAACACCGCAATGTGCGCGCCCCGGCGGTCGTCGTCACCGATCAAAAGGAACTGCTGCAGCTGTTCAAGGACGGCAAGCTGGAGCGCGATTTTGTCGCCGTGGTGCGCAACCAGGGGCCGCAGGCCAACGGCATGCCCGAGCTGCACAAGCTCACGCCCGTGCTCGGACTGCTGCAGGACCGGGGCTTTCACGTCGCGCTGGTCACCGATGGCCGCATGTCCGGGGCGTCCGGCAAGGTGCCCGCCGCCATCCACGTCAGCCCGGAAGCCGTCAACGGCGGCGCCATCGGCAAGGTACAAAACGGCGACATGATGACCCTCGACTGCGAGCGCCAGCAGCTCAGCCTGGACATCAGCGACGCCGAGCTGGCGGCGCGCGTCGCGCCCGTGCCCGACCTGTCGGGCAACCAGCGCGGCACTGGGCGCGACCTGTTTGCGCTGTTTCGCGCCCACGCCATGCACGCCGAAGAGGGCGCTTCGCCGCTGCTGGCGCACCTTTGAGCGTTTGCGCACAAGCACCCTTTCAGCCTTTAGCCACGACGAATACCCCCGGATACCCAAGGAGCCCCATGAGCACCGCCCTTCACCCCACTTTTGTCCGCCCGGCTTTCACGTCACGCGTGGTGCCTGTCATCGTCATCACCGACCCGGCGCAGGCCGTGCCGATGGCCCACGCGCTGCTCGCAGGCGGCATCGACGTGATGGAAATCACGCTGCGCCACGCCGCCGGTCTGCCCGCGATTGAAGCGGTGGCGCGCCAGGTGCCGCAGATGCACGTCGGCGCGGGCACGGTGACGCGCGCGCATGAAATGGCGCAGGTGCAGGCGGCGGGGGCCCGCTTTGCGCTCTCGCCGGGCATGAGCGCTGCGCTGGTGCAGGCCGCTTTGGACTGCAAGCTGCCCTTCATGCCCGGCGTGATGACGCCCGGCGAGGTGATGGCGGCGCGCGACTACGGCTTTTCGCTGGTCAAGCTGTTTCCGGCGGCGCAGGCGGGCGGCCTGGCCATGCTTAAGGCGCTGGGCGGGCCGCTGGGCGATATGCAGTTTTGTCCAACCGGCGGCGTGTCGCTGGCGAACATGGGCGAATTTTTGCGCCAGCCGAATGTGGCGATGGTGGGCGGCTCGTGGCTCACGCCCGCCGACGCGCTGGCGCAAGGCAACTGGGCTGAAATCACCCGCCTGGCCCGCCAAGCCACCGACGCCGCCGCAGCCGCCGCAGCAGCACTTTAAAAATCAAGACGGAAATCAAGCAGCCATGAACCCCTTTGTCCCGCCCCAGCAGCGCGCCGCCTGGCAAGCCCTGCAAGCCCTGTCCGACAGCGCCAATCCGCATTTGCGCGAGCTGCTCAAAGATACGCACCGCAGCGAGCAGCTGCAGGCCAGCGGCGCGGGCATCACCCTCGACTACGCGCACCAGCGCGTCACCGGCGAGGTGCTGCAGCAGCTGTTTGCGCTGGCCGACGAGTCGCAGGTGATGGCGCAGGCCAAGTCGATGTTTCGCGGCGAGCGCATCAACCGCACCGAGCACCGCGCCGTGCTGCATGTGGCGCTGCGCGGCAGCCATGTGCCCAATCCGCCGTGGGGCCAGAGCATTTCCCAGCAAGTGGCTAGCGAGCTGGCGCGCGTGTGCCTGTTTGCCGAAAAGGTGCGCGAAGGCCAGCTCAAAGGCTACAGCGGCGAAGCGATCACCGATGTGCTCAATCTGGGCATTGGCGGGTCGGACCTGGGCCCGCGCATGGCCACCGAGGCCTTGAGCCACCTGACCCGCGACAGCTTCAAGAACAAGGTGCGCGTGCATTACGTCTCCAATGTGGACGCCTGGAGTCTGTACACCACGCTGGCCACGCTGAACCCGGCGCGCACCGCCTTTGTCGTGCAAAGCAAGACCTTCACCACGCAGGAAACCATGACGCTGGCCGCCTCGGCCAAGCGCTGGCTGCTGGACGGAGCCTGCCCCGAGGCGCAGCTGCACCAGCACCTGATTGCCGTCACGGCGCACCCGGACATTTCGGCAGCCCAGGGCTTTGCGCCCGAGCACACGTTTGGTTTCTGGGACTGGGTGGGCGGGCGCTACTCGGTTTGGTCAGCCATCGGGCTGCCGCTGGCGATTTCGATTGGCGCGTTTGCGTTTCAGGACATGCTGCTCGGCGCGCGCGCGATGGACGAGCATTTCATGTCCGCGCCCCCGGCGCAAAACCTGCCGCTGCTGATGGCCTTGCTGGGCATCTGGAACCGCAATTTTCTCGGTGCCACCACGCACAATGTGGCGCCTTACGCCTCGCCGCTGGGCAAGTTTGCCGCCTTCCTGCAGCAAATGGACATGGAGTCCAACGGCAAGCGCACCCACATCGACGGCAGCCCGGTCGAGGTCGCCACTGCGCCGGTGCTCTGGGGCGGCTTGGGCATTGACGGCCAGCACGCTTACTTTCAGCTGATTCACCAGGGCCGACATCTGGTGCCTATGGATTTCATCGGCCTGCGCACCGAGCGCAGCCCGCTGCCGTTCGCCGCCGAGCATCACCGCATTGTGCTGCTCAACATGCAGGCGCAGGCGCAGGCCTTAGCGCTGGGGCGCACGCCGGAAGAAACGGTGCGCGAACTGCGCGCCAGCGGCATCGACGAGGCCGAAGTGCAGCACCTGGCGCCGCACCGCAGCTATCCCGGCAACGTGCCGAGCAGCACCCTCTGGATTGACGCGCTGACCCCGCGCAGCCTGGGCGCGCTGATCGCCCTGTACGAACACAAAGTGTTTTGCCAGGCGGCGATCTGGGGCATCCACGCCTACGACCAGTGGGGCGTGGAGCTGGGCAAAAAAATGGCCAAGGACATGGAGACGACGCAAACCGAACACCTGGCCTGAAGTGGCACCCTGCGTGTTGCCGCCAAGTGCTTTTTTACGGTGCCTGGCGGCAAGCCCAGCTTACTTTTTCAGGGCCAGGTAGGCGATCAGGTCGGCGCGTTCGGCCGCGTTGTCCAGGCCGTCGTATTTCATCTTGCCGCCGGGAACGGTTTTCTTCGGATTGGCGATGTAGTTGCTCAGGGTTTCGACGTTCCACGTCAGTTGGCCGGCGCGCATGGCGTCGGAGTAGTTGAACCCTTCGCGCTGGGCGGCTTTGGTGCCGAAGATGTTGAACAGCGTCGGGCCTTTTTTGTCCTTGCCTTCCTTCATGCTGTGGCACTCGGAGCAGTGGGTCGCAAACAGGGCGGCGCCCTTCGTCACATCACCCGGCTGGGCATGGGCAGCGCTGGCAGCCGCAAGACTCAGCAGGGCGAGGGCCGCAGGAATGATGATCCGAAGTGGGTTGTTAAATGAGGTGTTCATAGTTAAAAGCTCGTCCAGGCAAACAGGTAGAGGGTGTTGTGGTCACGGGCGCCAGCGCTTTCACCGGCAAATTTGTTGTACATCCAGTATTGAGCGCCAAAGCGCACATTGGCACTGCTGAAGGGGCTGGGGGCGCTCGCGCTTTCTTTGCCCCAGGGCGTCCAGTCGGCCTGGACAATCGAGCCACGGGTGGCGACCGTCGGGTCAGAGCCGCGCGTGGAAAACACGCCTACGGTGCCGCCCCAGGTCTGGTTGTAATGGTAGGAGGCGTTCAGACGTGTTTCCTTGAGCGTGCTGCTCAGGCCGGTGGCGCCTTCGTCTTTGCGTTCCTTGACGTGGCTGAAGTTGACGGTGGCGATGTGCTCGCGCGTTCCAAGGAACTGGTAGCTCGCATCAATGCCGAGGTCGCGGTAGTTGTCCTTGGGCGCATCGACTGTGCGGTCAGGCGCGACGGAGGCGTTCCAGCCGAACAGGCCGACATGGAAGGCCTGACTCTTTTGGTCTTTCATCCAGGCCAGGCGCCAGTAGGTGTTGCCGCCCAGTTGTTGCAGGTCTTCCCCAAGACCCAACAAAGACTGGCCGCGTGGCGACATCGATTTGTAGGAACCCAGTTCGGCGTAAATCGACTTGTCGAACAGCGTGTAGGCTGAGGCGCCTACGACGCGCCCGGCAACGCCCAGGCCATCGTTGATGAGGGTTGAGGCCGGACCAGTGCCAAAGCCCGCAGGCGAGGAGGTAAACGGAAAGCTCCAGACGGGCAGGGTGTTAAACGGATCCTGGACGCCGGGATTGTTGTTGACGCTCAGGCCGGCAATCACATCTTTGCCGCCCACTTCAAAGGGCCGCACGTAGCGCAGATCGAGTTCGTCCAGGCTGGTGCTGTGGTCAACGCCGTTGTGCGTGACTTGAACAAAGGCACCCATGTGGTCGGTGATTTTTCCGGCATAGAACACGGACGCCTGATCCATTGTCAGGTTGTTGTTTGCTTTCAGGCCCGCAGGCGCTGGCGTCTGGTCGGCTTTGGTTTTCGAGAAGGAGGCCACCAGCATGGCGGACAGCGGATTTTTGCCCGCTGCACCATCGCTATCGGTATAACCGTTGAGCTTGAACAGGACGCCAGCCGGTGTCAGCTGCGGCCCGAAAGCGCCAATATGGCAGCCCGAGCAGTCCATGCCGGTTTGCCGGGCAAAGCTGGGCATCGCAAAGGATTGCGTTGCACACAGCGTTGCGGACAAGGCCGCGAGCTTTAGCAGCGCAGCCGCAGTCATTTTTATTTTTCTTGAAAAAGACATTTTTATTGTTATCCGGGGTTGGTTTGATTGGGATTGAATTTGTGGTTGGCCTTGGGTTTTACCAGCGGCATCATGGCTGCAAAAATATGGTCTCGGCGAACGAGGTGATGCCACATCGCCGCCAAAAAATGCATGACCACCATGCCCATCAGAGCCCATGAAGCCCATTTGTGGTAATCATCCAGACTGTCTGCCAAGTCAGGGTCCACAGCGACCAGCCCAGGCAGTGGCAGCAAATTGAATAGCTGGACGGTGTGGCCTTGCGCGTTGGTCATTGCCCAGCCGAGCAGCGGCATGGCCAGCAGTAGGCCGTAGAGAAACACATGTGAGCCTATGGCTGCCAGTTTCAGGATGGGCGTGAGGGGCTCACCTGAATGCTTTTTCGGGTGAATCCGCCGGGCAATCAGCCGGACGCTCCAGAAAATCAGCACGATCAATCCAAGTTGCCGGTGCAGCCCGAGAATGCTGGCGCGCACGGTTTCTTCAGTCATCAATTCGCGCACCCAGATGGCGCTCAAAGCGAAAATAATGGTTAGCACTGAAATCCAGTGCGACCAGATTGTCAAAAGTGACATTCGCTCGAACACGATTTCCTGTTCGTTGAGTGAATTATTCATAATTTCTTAATCCGCATTGGTGAAATAATCAATTCATGGGATTTTTGATTTCTTTGAATTAAATTCCTGGTGTCGCCAGATAAGCGGCTATGTCGCTTAAATCCTGGGTGCTGAATTTACCGATATACATATTCATGCCGCCGGTGCCGCCGTTGATGGCATTCAGGATGCGAGTCGGATTGTTGGCACCATTCAATACTTTTTGTGTGCTGGGCGGCATGCCGTGGCAGGCGGCGCAGCTATTGGCGCCATAAATCAGTTTGCCGTTGGCGGCGGATGTCACGGGCGCTGGTGGCGTCGTCGCCGCCATTACCGTAAAGGTTCGCACAACGGTGCTTGCCGCTGCATAGCTGGTGTTGCCCGCCTGGCTGGCGCTGACGCTGCACGAGCCCGCTTTCACCAGCGTCAGCGTGGTGGCGCTGACCGTGCAGACCGCCGGAGTGGTCGAGGCAAAACTGACTGCCAGCCCCGATGTCGATGTGGCCGTCAAGGCGGGCGTTGCCACGCCCATCGTCTGGATTGCGGGCGCGGCGAAGCTGATGGTTTGTGCCGTCAGTCCGGCCGGTGGCGGCGTGACGGGCGCGGCGCAGCTGGTAACGATGGCGGCGGCTTTGGCTTGGAGGGCTGTTTCGCAGCTTGCCGTGATGGTCGATGACGAGGCGCAGATCGACTGCAGGGTTGCGTCATTGAGCCCGGTGTTGATGCGCTGGAGCACGGGGCTCATGTTCGGGTGGGGCTGGTTGGCAACGGCTGTGCAGTCCAGCGGCGTGTTGTTCTGCGCCGCTGTTTGCTGGACAAGCGTCAGCGCATGCGCTTTCAGGCCGACGTTTTTGTAGTTGCTATCGGTGCTGCGTTTGGCAATAAAGTTGTCAGTGACGGAAATGCCGCTCAAACCCAGATCGGCCAGAACGGCGGCCTCGGCGTTGGCAAACGTCAGTGTGCTGTCGGCATCGAGTTTGGCTTGCGTCATGTCGGTCAGCGGGCTGATAACGGCGTGTCTGCCTGCGGTGGCGCGCAAGGTGTAGCTCGTTGCCACCACGCCGGTGTCTGCATCGGACGATACGCCTGCCGTGACCACAGCGAGAAGTTTGGCGCCCGCCAGGCTGGCAGTCGGGATAAACAGAGTGGCTTTGCCTGTGCTGTCCGTCGTGCCCTGGGTTTCGGTGGTGTCGCAGGCGCCGTTGTCGTTGGCATCCCAGCACACCAGCGCTTTGCTGATGAGCCCGTCCATCACGATGGGTGTGACGGTGGTGATGGGAACGCTGTTGCCGTCATCGTTTTCGCTGCCGCCGCCGCAGGCCGTCAGGGCCAGGGTGGCTGCAGCGATCAGGCCGAGGGTGAAGTGTGCGGGGGGAAATTTCATGGTGGGGCTCCTGTGGATAAGTGGGTAAGGGTTTAGTGAAAAAAGACTAAAAAGCGGCGTTGTGCAGCACTTGTCCGTCGTACTGCACGGCCAGATAGCGCACGCCTTGGGCGTCCAGCCAGGCGGTGGCGTCCGGCCCTTTGAGCATGGCGATGGTGGTGAGCGCGCCTGCCGTGCTGGTGTTGGCGGCGAGCACGCTGACCGATTGCCAGTGCGACACCGGCCAGCCGGTTTTGGGGTTCAGAACGTGGCAATAACGCTGGCCCTGGTGAATAAAAAACCGCTCGTAATCGCCGCTGGTGGCCAGGCCGCCACGTCCCAAAGGCAGCAGCGCCAAAGGCATGCTGGGGCCGTCAGCCGTGGGGCGCGGCGGCGTAATTTCGATGTTCCACGTTGCGCCGTTCAGCTCGGGCAGGCCGCGCGGGCCGAGTGCGTGCAGGTCGCCGCCAAGGTTGACCAGCGCGTGTTTCAATCCGTGTTGGTGCAGCACGGCGGCGGCGCGGTCGGTGGCGTATTCCTTGCCAACGCCGCCAAAGTCCAGCGCCATGCCCGCTTGCGTCAAGTACACCTGCTGGCCGTCCCAGGCGACTTGCTGCCAGCCGACTTTGGCCAGCAGGCTTTGCAATTGATCGGGTGCTGGAAACTGGGCGCGCTTGAAATCCCAGGCGTGGCGCAGCACGCCCGAGGTGATGTCAAACAGGCCCTCGCTCAGCGCCCAGAGCTGCTGCGCAAAATCCAGCAGGCCGGCGGTTTCTGCATCGACCGCCACCGCCTCGCGCCCGGCGGATTGGTTGATGCGGCTGACAACGCTGTCCGTGCGGTAGCGCGAGAACTTGTGCTCGATGCGCTGCACTTCGGCAATGGCCTCGGCGGCGGCCCGGCGCATGACGCGCTCGTCGCAGCCATCCATCTGCAAGCTGCAGGGAGAGGCCATCGCCGAGAAGTCAAAACGCAGGGTACGCCAGCGGCTCATGGTCGGCCTTAGAAGCGGTAGCTCAGGCCGACTTGCATGAAGTTGGCTTTGAATGCGTCCAAGCCGGGGCTGCCCGCGCTGCCCAGATGCAGCGCCGCCGATTGCCGGTAGCGCTCGTACTTGACATCGGCGACCAGATTCGGCGTGAACGCGTAGCTGGCTTTCATCGACAGCGTGACGGCGCCAAAAGCGGCCAGGCGCTGGTCGGCGGACTTGTTGCCGCTCAGGCTGGCAGCGCGCAGCAGCGTGGCAAAAGAGTCGTACTGGCCTTGCGCGTTCAGCACCGGGTCAAAGTAAAAGTTCGCCGCGCTCTGGCTGTAGTAGCGCACGCCGGGGGTCAAGGTCCAGCGTCCGACGGGCTGCACCCATTCGACGCCCGCCGTGTGCGAGGCCACGCCAAAGCTGTCGCTGTAATAGCGGTAACTGGTGCGAATCGACGCGTCAAAAGCGCCGACGTAATGGTTCCAGCGCGCCAGCCCAATCCAGGCCTTGCGCCGGTCGGGGCGGCTGTCGTAGTTCTTGTACGGATCGTCGTAATAGCCGCTGCCCAGGCTGCGCGTCAGGTTGAACTGGGCAATGTCCGTCGGCGTGAGCACCTGCGTGACGCCGCCCATGAATTCTTGGGTGTTCTTGCGCTTGCCGGTGATGCTGCCGCCGCTGTAGCTGTTGTCAATGGTGTCGTGCGAGGCACCGTAACCGACGGTCCAGGTGCGGTTGTTGTCCTCGCTGGACCAGCGCGCGTCCAGACCGATGGCGGTCGATTTGTAGTCGTGTTCGGTGGAATAAGCCAGGCTTGCCGAGATGGCGGCGCGTGGCAGGTAGCGGGTGATCTTGACATCACCGGCGTGGCGCTCGTCGCTCATGCCGGTTTTGCCGCCGCCGCTGGCGCCGGATTTCTGGCTGTGCGCGTAGGGCGTGGCGCCCGAGACGTTGTCGGAAACCCCGGAGGCTTCAATCGACCATTCACCGGCGATGGGTGCTTGCACATAAACCTGGGCCGCGTTGACCTTGACGCGGTCCCAATTGGCCTGGCTGTCTTGGTAGTTGCCGTATTTGACCGACACGGTGGTTTGCTCGGGGGCGCTTTCGGCGGCTGCCGTCAGCGGCGCCAGCGTGGCCAGCGCGGCCAGACCGGGCAGCACCAGCGAAGCCAGCAGCACGCCCGAGGCGGGCCGGGCAAAGGAGGAGGTTGACTTGTTCATGCTGTTTGTTTTCAGTTGCAGCCGCAGCCGCCGCCACCGACGCCGTAGCCGCCGCTGGAGTTTTCTTTGCTGGCGTAGATGTGCTGGACAAAACGCTGGTCCAGCGGGTCGGACTCAAAAGTCATCATGGGTTTGGCCAGATTGCCTTTTTCCCAGGCGTTGACCTGGCCCAGGCTGCTGCAGCCGCCCAGCCACGCGAGCGCGGTGATGGCCAAAAGGCGGAAGATGATGTTGTTCATGGCGGGGTTCCAGCTCATTTTTGGGATGCAAGGGCTTGCGCGATTTGCGCTTCCAGCTCGGCGCGCTGCTCGTTTCTGAAGCCGCTGTGAACGCTGAGCACCTTGCCGTCCGGGCCAATCAGCACCGAAGTCGGCATGCCTTTGATGGCGTAGGTTTTTGGGGTTTTTCCGGAGGGGTCGAAAGCCACATCGAAGCGGGCCGGGGTGTCTTTGAGAAAAGCTTTGGCGTCCTCGGTTTTCTGGTCCACGTTGACGCCGAGCACGCGAAAGCCCTTGGCGCCGTAGCGGCTTTGCATCTCGTTCATCCACGGGAAGGACTGTTTGCAGGGGCCGCACCAAGAGGCCCAGAAATCGAGGTAAACGGTTTTCCCCTTGTAGTCGCTCAGCTTGACGGCAGCCAGGCTTGTGGCGAGGTCAAAGTCAGGGGCGCTCTGGCCGACTTCGACAGCGCCTGCGGGCAAGGCGAGCAAGACGGTCAGGGCCAGGATGGCGGTTTGGGCGTGGTGTTTTTGCATGGAGAAAAACCAGTGGTAAGAAACAGGGGGTGTTTAAAAAATTAAATACGGGAAATTTTCCCTAAAATTTTTCTGTTTCAGGATGATACCGTTAATTTGGGAAATAAACCCAAAAAAAGTATTGAATGGCTGCTTAGGGCACAATTCGCCCCTGAATGCAAAAGTGGCTCATCCATGAAAAAACCCCAACCCGACGCTGACCCGGCCGCGCCGTCTGGCGCAGGCTTGCCCGAGCCCGCGCTGGCTGCCGAGGCGATTGCGCAGGTCTTGCAGCCGCTGGCGCGGCTGATGATTGACCACGGCCTGCAACTGCCGTCCATGGTCGAAATGCTGAAAAAAGCGCTGGTCGATGAGGCGGGCAAGACCTATGGGCTGGCCGGAAAAGGCAGCTCGGACACGCGCATTTCCCTGTTGACGGGCGTGCATCGCAAGGATGTCAAGCGCCTGGCTGAGGCGCCTGTGAGCGCCGCTCTGGCCAGCACTATGGTGTCGCTGGCGGCCTCGGTGGTGGCGCGCTGGATCAGCGAGCCCCGGTTTTTAAATGCCGACCAGAGCCCCCGCGCGCTGGCCCGCACACCGACGCGCGGCCGGGCCGGTGAGCCGGATTTCACGACGCTGGTGGCCGAGGTCAGCCGCGATGTCGGCGCCCGCGCCGTGCTCGACGAGCTGGCGCGGCTGGGCGTGGTCGAGTTGCGCGAGGATGGCTATGTGGCGCTCAAGTCCAGCGCTTTTGTGCCGCATGAGGGTTTGAGCGAGTCTTTTCATTTTTTTGCCGCGAATGTCGGCGACCACTTGAGCGCGGTGGCGCACAACCTGGCGCCGGACCGACGCGGCCCTTTGATGCTGGATCAAAGTGCTTTTTCACAGGATTTGTCGCCCGAGCAGGCCGATCAGCTGCAACTGCAGGCGCGCCGCCTTTGGGCCAGCGTGCTGCAGCAGTTTTTGCAGACGGCGACGGTGGCCGAGCAGCGCAGTGAAGGGGCCGATGGCCCCCGGCACAGGATCCGGTTTGGTGTTTATTTTCATGACACGCTGCAAGCCGCCGAGGCTGGCGGGTCTGAAATCGCGCCCACGGCGGCTGCGCCCCGTAAAAATAAAAGGAAACCCGAATGCTGAGTCAGCGTAGAAATTTCAATCCCCCTCTGACCCGGCGTAGCTGGCTGGGGCTGGCCGTGGCCACTTTGACAGGCTGCGGCGGCGGAAGCACCAGCGTGGCAGGTGCGCCGGGCACCGGCGGAACCGGGCAGTATGCGATGGTGTATTCGCAGGGCTCAATCACCGGTTTTGGCAGCGTGATCATCAACAGCATCAAGTTTGACGATGGGCTGGCGAGCGTGCAGCTCGATGGCGCTGGCGCCGTTGCGGCCGATTTGCGCCTGGGCATGGTGGCGGCCGTGCAGGGCCAGCGCAGCGCTGGCGTGGCGCTTGGCACGGCCAGCAGCATTGAGGTGTGGTCGATTGCGCAGGGACGGGTGACGCAGCTGCTGGCGGCTGGCGGCACTGAATTTATCGTTGCGGGCATGACGGTGCAGACCGACAGCGCCACGGTGTTTGACGGCGTCAGCTCGGCTGCGCAACTGGCTCTCGATTCACCCGTGGCCGTCTGGGGTTTGCAGGCCAGTGCCGATGGCCGCCACTGGAAGGCCACGCGTGTGGCGCTGCTGGCCGACGTGGCCGCTGTGGTCAGCACGGGGCTGGTGAGTGTGTCCGGTTCGCAGCGCCAGCTCAATGGGCTGGCCTTGAGCGGCGCGGCTGCGGACAGCTTGAGCGCCGGGCAACTGGTGCGGGTTCAGGGGACTTTGTCGGCCGATGGCCTCAGCGTGGCCCTTGCGCGCGTCACGCCGCTGGGCACAGGGAACGCGCAGCCGGAAGGTGATATTGAAATCGAGGGTTTTGTCACCTCGGCACCTTCCAGCAGCGGCTTCATGCTGGGCGGCATCGAGGTGGACACTCGCAGCGCTGTGTACAGCCCGGTGGGTGCGTCAATTGCCCTGGGAGCGCGGGTCGAGGTGTATGGCGCTTGGCAGGCTGGTGTGCTCAAGGCCACCAAGGTGGAGCTTGAAAACGAGGGCAGCCTGCACGCGGTGGAGATCGAGGCGCGTATCGAGCAGTTCACCAGCCTGGCCGATTTTGTGCTGCGCGGGCAGCGCTGCGATGCCTCCTCGGCCATTCTCAGTCACGGCACGGCCGCCGATCTGAGGGTGGGCGTGAAGGTCAAGGTCAAGGGGGCCAAGGCCGGCGGCGATGTGCTGATCGTGACCGAGCTGGAGATCGGGCGGGACTGAAGCGCTTCCCGGATCAGGTCCGGGAGGGCGGCATACCGATCAAGCCAGTCAGGGAATGGCGGCGCTGCTCAGCGACACCAAAAAGTCCGCCGCATTCTGGTAGCCCACCACTTTGTGGATGATTTTGGTTTGCGCGGCGCCGTCAAAAAACACAATCCCCGGCGGGCCGAACAGGCTAAAGCGTTTGAGCAGGGCCTTGTCGGCGGCGTTGTTGGCCGTCACGTCGGCCTGCAGCAGTCGCACGGGGCCAAGGCGCTTTTGCACCTCGGCGTCGCTGAAGGTGAAGCTTTCAAACTCCTTGCAGGACACGCACCAGTCGGCATAAAAATCCAGCATCACGGTCTGGCCTTTTTGCTGGGCCTGGGCCAGGGCGGCGTCCAGTGCTTCGACGTTGGCGATGCGTTCAAACTTCAGGCCGGTGTGGGCGACTGCGCCCGCGCCGGGCAGCCCGGCGGCCTGCGCCGAGCGAATGTGCAGCAGCGGCTGCAGCACCGATTGCCCGCCCGAGGCCGCGCCTATCAGCAGCAAAGCGGCCATCGCCAGCAGGCCAAAGCCGGTTGAGCGGGCCGCCACCGGCGTGCGGGAATGCTGCGGCATATGGGGGGCAAAAATGCCCAGCAGGGCCGCCGCCGTCAGCAGCCAGGCGGCCCACAGCAGCATGTGAACGGCGCCCGGCAGCACCGGCGAGATCATCCAGATCGCCACGCCCAGCAGCATCATGCCGAACACCTGCTTGACGCGCTCCATCCAGGCGCCGGCGCGCGGCAGCAGGCTGCCCGCCGACACGCCGACCAGCAGCAGCGGCACGCTCATGCCCAGCGCCATCGCAAACAGCGCCAGGCCGCCGAGCAGCACGTCGCGCGTCTGGCTGATGTACACCAGCGCCCCGGCCAGCGGCGCGGCCACGCACGGCCCGACCACCAGCGCCGACACGCCGCCCATGATGAACACGCCCACGTAAGAGCCGCCCTGAAAACTATTCGACCATTCGGTGGCCCGGCTCTGGATGGCGCTGGGCATTTGCAGCTCGTAAAAGCCAAACATCGACAGCGCCATCGTGGACAGCAGCAGCGCAAAGCCGCCCAGCACCCACGGGTTTTGCAGCGCGGCGGCCAGCCCCTCGCCCGCCAGTCCGGCCGCCACGCCAAAACCGGCATAAATCAGCGCCATGCCCAGCGAGTAGGCCAGCGCCAGACTAAAGCCCTTGCTGCGGCTGACGGGGCCAGTCTGCCCGGCAATCAGCGACGACAAAATCGGCACCATTGGCAGCACGCAGGGCGTAAACGCCAGCAGCAAACCGGCCAGCCAGAACACGCCCATGGTGCGCAGCAAGCTGCCCGAGGCCAGCGCCCCGGCGATGGAGTCAGGCGCTGCAGGTGGGATTTTTGCGGCGGCCGGGGCGGTAGCCGAAGCCGGTTTCCCGGTAGCGCTTTGGCGGGTGGCGGGGGGCGCAGTTGGGTTTTGCGCTGCAGCGGCGTCAGCGGTATCCGTTGCGCTGGGGCTTGCCTGCGTGACGCTGTTTTGCGCCGCGCCCAGTCCGGTCAGCGCGACTTGCAGCTGCGCCGAGGCGGGCTGGTAGCACAGGCCAGAGTCCGCGCAGCCCTGCCAGTTGACGGTGATCGGCACGGCGGCACTGCCCAGCGTCAGGTGCATGTCCACGTCCAGCGCCTGCCGATAGACGGCGACGGTTTTATTGAAATTCGCGTCGAATTCGTCCTGGCCCGCAGGCAGCACCAAGGGCGTCCACTGCACCGCCGGCGCATCGGCCTGCACGCCGATGCGCTCACGGTACAGGTGGTAGCCGGGCGCAATGTCCCAGTGCAGGCGCACTGTGTGCGCGTCCACGGCCTTGGCTGAGAACGCGAACGCTTTCTCGGGGGCCAAAAAATCATCGGCTTGCGCGGCAGTCGTCCACAGACTGCCCAGCACGGCCAGGCCGAGCAGCAGCCTGCGCGAAAAACCTGTCTTTAACAACAGCATAGTGAAATCTCCAACAACACGGAAAGCACAATTGGAGCATAAATTTGGGAAATATTCCCAAAATTTAAAGCTATTCAGCATCGCTTTTGAAGTTTTTCAATGTCTCACGCGGCTGCTGAGCAGACAAGGCGCCGTCTTCCCCCGAAAATGTGCCGGGCAGTGCTTCTTTTTTTCATCCATCTCGCCATCTGCTGTGTACACAGCCAGCCCGTCACCAGAGACTCTTATGCCTTCTCCGATCAAGATTCAAGCGTTTTTTGACCCCTCCACCTGGACGGTGAGTTATGTGCTCTGGGACGCCGCCACCCGCTGCGCCGCCGTCATCGACCCGGTGCTCGACTACGATTTCAAGTCCGGCCACACCCGCACCGACTCGGCTGACCGGGTGCTGGCCTATGTGCGGGAAAACGCCCTGCAACTGGACTGGATTCTGGAAACCCACGCCCACGCCGACCACCTGTCGGGCGCGCAGTACCTGAAAAAACACCTGGACGGGCGCATCGCCATCGGCGAGCACATCCGCGACGTGCAGGCGGTGTTTCGCAAGCTCTACAACTTCGAGCGCAGTTTTTTGCCCGACGGCAGCCAGTTCGACCACCTGTTCAAGGACGGCGAGATTTTTCACATCGGCGGCATGGAAGTGACCGCGCTGCTGGTGCCGGGCCACACGCCGGCCGACATGGCTTACAAAATTGACGGCGCGGTGTTTGTCGGCGACACGCTGTTCATGCCCGATGTCGGCACGGCCCGGGCTGATTTTCCGGGCGGCGACGCCCATCAGCTGTACCGCTCCATCCAGCGCCTGCTGGCGCTGCCGCTTGAAACGGTGATCTATGTCTGTCACGACTACCCGCCCGCCTCGCGCCAGCCGCAATGGCAAAGCACGGTGGCCGCGCAGCGCGCCAGCAACCTCCATGTGAAGGACGGCATCGGCGAGGAAGCATTTGTCGCCATGCGCAGCGCCCGCGATGCGACGCTGGAAATGCCCACGCTGATCCTGCCCGCCATTCAGGTCAATGTGCGCGCCGGGCAATTGCCCGCGCCCGACGCCAACGGCATCGCCTACCTGCGCATTCCGCTGAACGCGCTGCCAACGCACGGCTGAGGGCGCTGCGCCGCCGGGCACAATGCAGGGCTCATTTTCAGGACTTTGATTTTTATGGCTGACTCTTTTTCTTTCACGCTGAACCCCGGCCAGTACGACGCGGCCATCGTTGATCTGGACGGCACGATGGTCGATACGATGGGCGACTTCGTGGTCGCGCTGAACCGCATGCTGGCCGACATCACGCCCGCTGGCAGCATCGCCGCCACGCTGGATGCCGACACCGTCAGCCGCATGGTCGGCAAAGGCTCGGAGCATCTGGTGGCGTCGGTGCTTGCGCATGTGCGGATGCTGCCGGGCGCGGCCCTGCCCGCGCTGGCGGCGGATGCCGTCTATGCCCAGGCCTACGCCAGCTACCAGCAGCATTACGCCGCCGTCAACGGTCAGCATTCCAGTCTTTACCCCGGCGTGCTTGACGGCCTGCGCGGCCTGCAGCAGGCCGGGCTCAAGCTGGCCTGCCTGACCAACAAACCGGTCGAATTCGCCCGCGTTTTGCTGGCGCAAAAGGGGGTAAATGGCTTTTTCAGCCAGGTCTTTGGCGGCGACTCGTTTGCGCGCAAAAAACCCGATCCGCTGCCGCTGCTCAAAACCTGCGAAGCGCTGGGCAGCGCCCCTGGCCGCACCCTGATGATCGGCGACTCCAGCAACGACGCCCAGGCGGCGCGCGCGGCCGGCTGCCCGGTGCTCTTGGTGACTTACGGCTACAACCACGGCCAGCCGGTGCGCGCCGTCGATGCTGACGGCTTTGTCGATTCGCTGGCGGCGCTGCTGGAAAATTGACCGGGGCTTGGCGCTGCCGGGGCCGGGGGTGCCAGGGGCCAGGGCGACCCGGCTCTTTGCTACACTTTGGGCCACATGTTCATCAAAACGCTGTCAAATTCGCCTTGCAAAGGGCGTGGATTGAAACATTGCCGCCCTCATCAAACAGCTTGTCAAAGCCGGGGAGCCTGGCTGTGGCGTCCCTGTTCTGCCCCGCTGGCTTGAAGTTTTGCCGCAGGTTCACGCGTTTGCCCTGAACCCGAACCCAGACTCCAGCGCCCGCTTTCTCCCCCGATTTTGACGCGCCCTTGCGCCCTTGCAAGCGCATCCTGGCCCCGAACTTGCGGGGTGTTGTGAATGACACAAGCCAGCCTTTTCCCCGCGCGCTGGCTTCTCGTAAAGAGGAAGCACTGTGATTACCGAACTCGAATTCAAAAGCCTCGCCGCCCAAGGTTTCAACCGCATCCCGCTGATGCTCGAAGCCTTTGCCGATCTGGAAACCCCGCTTTCCCTTTACCTGAAACTCGCCCACGCCAAAGACGGCGGAAAGTTCAGTTTTTTACTGGAATCTGTCGTCGGCGGCGAGCGCTTCGGGCGCTACAGTTTTATTGGTTTGCCAGCGCGCACGCTGCTGCGCTCGTGCGGTTTCGGTCTTGAGGCGCTGACCGAGGTCGTCACCGACGGCCAGGTGGTCGAAACCTCCCGCGCCAATCCGCTGGACTTCATCAGCGACTACCAAAAGCGTTTTAAAGTGGCGCTGCGCCCCGGCCTGCCGCGCTTTTGCGGCGGCCTGGCGGGATACTTCGGTTATGACGCGGTGCGCTACATCGAGAAAAAACTGGAAAAATCCTGCCCGCCCGACACGCTGGGCTGCCCGGACATCCTGCTGCTGCAGTGCGAAGAGCTGGCCGTCATCGACAACCTCTCGGGCAAACTGTATTTGATTGTCTATGCCGATCCGGCCCGCCCGGAAGCTTATTCAAACGCCAAGAAACGCCTGCGCGAGCTGAAAGAGCAGCTGAAATACTCGGTGGCCGCACCGGTGGTCAAGCCCAGTCAAGGCTACCCGGCCGAGCGCGAATTTGCCAAGGCCGACTACATCGCCGCCGTCGAGCGCGCCAAGCGGCTGATCGAGGGGGGAGACTTCATGCAGGTGCAGGTCGGCCAGCGGATTAAAAAGCGCTACACCGAGTCGCCGCTGAGTCTGTACCGGGCGCTGCGCTCGCTCAATCCGTCGCCCTACATGTATTACTACCACTTCGGGGATTTCCATGTGGTGGGCGCCTCGCCCGAGATTCTGGTGCGCCAGGAATCGGTGGAAGAGGGCCAGAAGATCACCATCCGCCCGCTGGCGGGCACCCGGCCGCGCGCCTCGTCGATGGAAGCGGACAAGGCGGCAGAGCATGAACTCATCAACGACCCGAAAGAGCGCGCCGAGCACGTCATGCTGATTGATCTGGCGCGCAACGACATTGGCCGCATCGCCAAGACCGGCACGGTCAAGGTCACCGAGGCTTTTGCCGTCGAGCGCTACAGCCATGTGATGCACATCGTGAGCAATGTCGAGGGCATTTTGAACGACGGCATGACCAGCATGGACGTGCTGCGCGCCACCTTCCCGGCGGGCACGCTGACCGGCGCGCCCAAGGTGCATGCAATGGAGCTGATTGACCAGCTGGAGCCCAGCAAGCGCGGCCTCTATGGCGGCGCCTGCGGCTACCTGAGCTACGCGGGCGACATGGATGTGGCCATTGCGATCCGCACCGGCGTCATCAAGGATGGCATGCTGTACGTGCAGGCGGCGGCGGGCGTGGTGGCCGACTCGGTGCCCGAGCTGGAATGGAAAGAGACCGAAGCCAAGGCCCGCGCCCTGCTGCGCGCCGCCGAACTGGTCGAAGAAGGCCTAGATTAATAAAATAAGACGGAGATTGGTTTATGCAGATTGAAGTCAAGCACCCGACGGTGCAAGAAGTTTTTAAAGAATCATTTTATGAGGTGCCCGCATTCCAGCGTGAATACGTTTGGAAAAAGCTACAAGTTAGCTCGTTGCTAACCGATGTAATGAATGCACTTTTTGATGAAAATGACAACCTTTCATCGGATGAATATTTCATTGGAAGCATTGTGGCTTATTTGGATGAGCAAAGTGTTTTTCAATTGATTGATGGGCAGCAGCGTCTTACGACTTTGTTTATCATATTATGTGCTATTCGTGACCGGAGAAAATCACTGAAAGATACTGAGCCTGTCACTTTTTTGGAAAGAATGATTCAAGATCAGTATCAAAAACCAGATGGAACAACGGGTGTCAGATTGCGACTGAAGCCTCTTTATGGAGAGGCAGGTACTATTCTGCAAAACATGGCAAGCGGAACTCAGACATTGCAAGTTAAAACCCTTCCGCAGTCAGCTAAAAATATGTTAGCTACTTATGAAATTGCGGAAGATTTTTTGAAAGAAAACTTTGAGGATGATGTGAGTCGGTTGCGCCTATTTGAAGCAAGACTATCTCAACGGGTGCGGCTTGTCCGAATTCAAACTCTTGGTATCAGTGATGCATTGCATATTTTTGAAACTATCAATGATCGTGGTGTGGGGTTGAATGCTTTAGATTTGCTGAAAAATCTTTTGTTCATGCAGGTGGAGCAGGCTGAATTTGATCGCCTGACAATCATCTGGGAAAAAATGGTTAACGCTATTGAGAAAACAGGAAGGGATGGGAAGCCTTTGCGGTTTTTGCGTTACTTTGTATTGGCTAATTTTCCTGATGCGCGCAATAAAACAAATTTATTAACGGAAAATAATTTATATGAATGGCTCTCGAAGAGAAAGGATGATTTGGGTATTACGAAAAATCCTATTGCCTTTGCAGAGCGTTTGTATGAGGCTGCGCGAGCATATAAAAGATTTATTTCTGAGCCGGATATTGCACTTTCTAGTATATATGCAATTTCTAACAGTGCAAGGCAGCATTTGATTGTTTTGTTGGCCTGTCAAACCTTAAATGATGACTTATTGTTTGTTGTGACGCATCATTTGGAGCGCCTTTCTGTGGCGTATTCACTTGCCAAAGCATCCACTAAAGTATTTGATAGAATATTTGCAAACGCTGCCCCAGAGTTGGGAGAGTGGATTGTTAAGAATAAGGCTCGCTCCGACTTTAAGTTGATTTTGAATGATCGGATAGAGGGGTGGGTAAATAAAGAAATTCAACCATTGACGCTAAGGGTCTCGGCGGCACTGGATGTAATGAGCTTAGATCGTAAGTTGACGTGTCGGTTTATATTGAGACGATTGTCACAATATATTGAAGCTAAGGCTAAAACTTCATTAAAAAATTTGACTATTAGTCATTTTAATAAATTTGAGGTTGAGCATGTGTTGCCTGATAATCCATCTCCAGAATTAAAAGCGGCATTTGATAAACCTAACGATTATGAGCGATATAAATCTTTGCTTGGTAATTTGACGCTGTTGGAAAAACCCATCAATTCCTCGCTTGGGCGAGATTATTTTTCCATTAAGAAACCTGCTTACGGTAGGTCTGGGTTATTCTTGACGAAATCATTATCCGATTCACAAGCGGTTGGCTCTAGTAGTTATGCAAAAGCTGCTCAATATTTGAGCCAATACAGTGAATGGAATAGTTCAGCCATTGAATCGCGTCAGCAAGAAATGAAACGGCTGGTCATGGAGATGCTTGGCCTGCCCATGATTGAAGACACCACATCAGCAAGTCTATGGCTCTCAAATTAAATCTTCCCGAAAGCGTGTTCGTGGAGCATTGCGAAACGATGGCCGATGTGCGCCGCAACATTGACGCGCTCGACCAGCGCATCGTCGCCTTGATGGCCGAGCGCAGCGGCTACGTGGCGCAGGCCGCGCGCATCAAGCAAAACGCCAATCAGGTGCATGACCAGGCGCGCATCGACTTCATCGTGGAGCGCGTCAAGGCGATGGCGCATGCGCAGGGCGCGCCCGAAGCGGTCGTTGAAGCCGCCTACCGCGCCATGATCGACGCCTTCATTGAATTTGAGCACGGCGAATTCCAGCGCCTGCGCGCCCAACCGACCCAAGAGAGCTGAGCCATGAAACTTTTGATGATCGACAACTACGACAGTTTTACCTACAACATCGTGCAGTACTTTGGCGAGCTGGGCGCGCAGGTGGAAGTGTTCCGCAATGACGAGATTTCAGTCGCCGACATCGCTGCCAGGCTGGATGCGGGCCAGCTGGATCGGCTGGTCGTGTCGCCCGGCCCTTGTTCGCCAGCGGAGGCCGGGATTTCGGTGGCGGCCATTCAACACTTTGCCGGCAAGCTGCCGATTCTCGGCGTGTGCCTGGGCCATCAGGCGATTGGCGCGGCCTTTGGCGGCAAGATCGTGCGGGCGCAGCAGCTGATGCACGGCAAGACCAGCGTCATCACCACGACGCAGCAGGGCGTGTTTGCCGGGCTGCCCAAGCAGTTCACGGTGAACCGCTACCACTCGCTGGCCATAGCGCGCGCCAGCTGCCCCGAGGCGCTGGAAGTCACCGCCTGGACCGAGGACGGCGAGATCATGGGTGTGCGCCACAAGACGCTGGCGATTCAGGGTGTGCAGTTCCACCCCGAGTCCATCCTGACCGAGCACGGCCACGCGATGTTGAAGAATTTTCTGCTGCAAGCTGCCTGAACCGGCTCCGCCCCGCACGCGGGGCCGCCCGACTGCCCGACAAAGAAGGACCTCTCTCATGCCAAACACCCACCAAATCACGCCGCAGCAAGCGTTGCAACGGACCCTAGAACACCGCGAAATCTTCCACGACGAGATGCTGCACTTGATGCGCCTCATCATGGGCGGCGAGATGTCGCCCGTCATGATGGCCGCGCTCATCACCGGCCTGCGCGTCAAAAAGGAAACCATCGGCGAAATCACCGCCGCCGCGCAGGTGATGCGCGAGTTTTCCACCAAGGTCCATGTCGCCGACAAAACGCACCTGGTCGATATTGTCGGCACCGGCGGCGACGGCTCGCACACCTTCAATATTTCCACCTGCGCCATGTTCGTCGCCGCCGCCGCCGGCGCCAAGGTCAGCAAGCACGGCGGGCGCAGCGTGAGCAGCAAGTCGGGCAGCGCCGATGTGGTCGAGTCGCTGGGTATTGAATTGAACCTCGCGCCCGAGGCGATTGCGCGCTGCATTGCCGAAGTCGGCGTGGGCTTTATGTTTGCGCCGAATCACCATCCGGCGATGAAAAACGTCGCGCCGGTGCGCAAGGAGCTGGGCATCCGCACCCTCTTCAACATCCTCGGGCCGCTGACCAATCCGGCCGGCGCGCCCAATATTTTGATGGGCGTTTTTCATTCTGACCTGGTGGGCATCCAGGTGCGCGCGCTGCAGCGCCTGGGCGCCGAACACGCGCTGGTGGTCTATGGCAAGGACGGCATGGACGAGATCAGCCTGGGCGCGGCCACCGTGGTCGGCGAGCTGAAAAACGGCGAAATCACCGAGTATGAAATTCACCCGGAAGACTTCGGCCTGACGATGACGAGCAACCGCGCCCTGCGCGTGGACACGCCCGAAGAATCCAAGGCCATGCTGATCGGCGTATTGGACAACCAGCCCGGCGCCCCGCGTGACATCGTCATTCTGAACGCGGGTGCGGCGCTGTATGCGGCCAATGTGGCCGATTCGATCCAGGACGGCATGAAACTGGCGCGGGCGGCGATTGAGTCCGGCGCAGCCAGCGCGAAACTGGCGCAGCTGGTGGCGTTTAGCGCATCGGCCGCCGCTTGAACGCCCTGTGGCAGGATCCCGGCACCTGGATTGCGCTGGGCGTGTCGGCGCTGTTTATCGTCGCGGGCTTTGTCATGCACCATGTTTTCGTCAAAATTTTGAAAAACGGCTCGGTCGAGCCGTCCACGCTTCCCGCCGGGCAGATGCTGCCGTCTGCCCCGCCCAACCCACTGGAATCCCATGAGTGATATTTTGAACAAGATTGTGGCCGTCAAGCGCGAGGAAGTCGCGGAGGCGATCAGCCGCAAGCCGTTGGCCGTCATGCGCCAGGATGCCGAGTCGCGCCTGAATACGCGCGACTTTGTCGGTGCGTTGCGCGCCAAGGTGGCCGCTGGCAAGCCCGCCGTGATTGCCGAGGTCAAGAAGGCCAGTCCGTCCAAAGGCGTGCTGCGCGCCGACTTTATTCCCGCCGATATTGCCCAGAGCTATGCCGAGTACGGGGCGGCCTGCCTGTCGGTGCTGACGGACAAGCAGTTTTTTCAGGGCAGCGTCGATTACCTCAAGCAGGCGCGGGCGTCGTGCGGTCTGCCGGTGCTGCGCAAGGATTTCATCATTGACGCTTACCAAATCTATGAGTCGCGCGTGATGGGCGCTGACTGCATCCTTTTGATTGCCGCCTGCCTGGACGACGCGCAAATGGCGTCGCTCGAAGCGCTGGCTGTGTCGCTGGACATGGCCGTGCTGGTAGAGGTGCATGACGAGGCCGAGCTGGTGCGCGCTCTTCAGTTGAAAACGCCGCTGATCGGCATCAATAACCGCAATTTGAAGACTTTTGAGGTATCGCTGGAGACCACGCTGGCGCTAAAAGACCAGGTGCCTGCGGACCGGCTGCTGGTCACCGAGTCCGGCATCATGACGCCGCAGGATGTCCAGCGCATGCGCGGGGCCGGGGTGAATGCCTTTTTGGTTGGCGAGGCTTTTATGCGCGCCGACGAGCCGGGCGAGGCGCTGGCCGCCTTGTTTGGCGCTGAAGCGGCTTAAGGCGGGCTGAGGCGATGCAGCCGCCATTTTCAGACCTGTCTGCCGGGAGCGCAGCGCCCGATCAGCTGGTGAGCGCCGATCCGTCGGTCTGGCCGGTGGCGCCGGGCTGGCAGCCGGTGATGGATGAGTTTTTTGCCAGCGAAACCGGGCACAAGCTGCTGGCGTTTTTGCGCGGGCGGCTGGCTGAGGGCGCGGTGATTTTCCCGCCCCGGCCGCTGCGTGCCCTGGAACTGACGCCGCCCGACGAGGTGCGCGTGGTCATCCTGGGGCAGGATCCTTACCACGGGCGCGGGCAGGCGGAAGGGCTGGCCTTTTCGGTCGCGCCCGGCGTGGCGCTGCCGCCGTCGCTGCGCAATATTTTCAAGGAGCTGCAGCGCGATCTGGGCCGGGTGCCGCCGGTGTTTCCGGTGCCCGGTGGCAGCTTGGTGCGCTGGGCGACCAAGGGTGTGCTACTGCTCAACACCTGCCTGACGGTGGAAGAAGGCAAACCGGCCAGCCATGCCGGGCGGGGCTGGGAAGTGCTGACGGATGCCATCATCCGCCAGGTCTCCAGTGGCCCGCAGCCGGTCGTTTTCATGCTGTGGGGCGCGCACGCGCAGAGCAAGCGCGCCTTGATCGACGCCGGGCGCCACCAGGTGCTGGTGGCGAACCATCCGTCGCCGCTGTCGGCCCTGCGCCCGCCGCTGCCTTTTATCGGCTGCGGGCATTTTTCGCAGGCTGCCGAACGCCTGAAAAAGATGCGGCCTGAGTGAGCGCTTGATTTTTTAAGCGCAGCACTGGCGGGTTGCGCCGCAAGCGGTGGCAAAAATATAACTTTAAGCATGCCTTTGCACAACAATAATTGGCATTCGGCATAAAGTCGTGGCATAATTTGAGGCTCACTCAGAGGATGGGTGTCCGAGTGGTTAAAGGAGGCAGACTGTAAATCTGTTCGCTAACGCGTACGCTGGTTCGAATCCAGCCCCATCCACCAGATTGCTGACAAGTGTCGTCAAGCTGGTTTTGAATTTGAAAAGTAGTTGAGTTTGATTTGATTCAGTAGAGCTGCGGGAGTAGTTCAATGGTAGAACCCTAGCCTTCCAAGCTAATGACGCGGGTTCGATTCCCGTCTCCCGCTCCAGAGTGTTCTGGGTTGCTTGCTGATTGATGTTACGCTTGGTTGCTGAAATAGATTTTTGATTTATGCCCATTTGGCTCAGTGGCAGAGCACTCCCTTGGTAAGGGAGAGGTCCCGGGTCCGATTCCCGGAATGGGCACCATATTTTTGGCTGGCGTAACGCTTAACGCGTTGCGGCTGGCGGCGGTTGTTATCTGGTTTTGTAACTTTTCGGAGTTGAAAATGGGAAAAGAGAAATTTTCGCGGACCAAGCCGCACGTCAATGTTGGCACCATCGGTCACGTTGACCACGGCAAGACCACACTGACCGCCGCTATCACGACCGTGCTGGCAGCCAAATTCGGCGGCACCGCCAAGGGCTACGATCAAATTGACGCAGCGCCTGAAGAAAAAGCACGCGGCATCACCATCAACACCGCCCACGTCGA
>JBBRWN010000033.1:0-25782 GCA_038249155.1 Burkholderiales bacterium
GGTGCTGGTGGCCGCATCGTAGGTCGCCACTACCGTGCCATTCGCTGTTTTGAGCACAATGCTGCCGGTGCCTTTGACAACGGCTTCGCTGAAGGTCAGCACGATGTTGCTGCTTGGGGCCACGCCTGTGGCTTCGTCGGCTGGTGTGAACAGGGTCACTGTGGGGGCGATGGTATCCAGAGTCACGGCCGCGCTGGCGCTGCTGGTGACGCTCTCGGCCGTGCCTTGGGCGTCGGTGTAGCTGGCCGTGACGGTGATGGCCTTGCCGACCTGTTCCTGGCCCAGCACCAGGGTGCTGGCGGTGGCGCCGCTGATGGCCACACCACCGGCTTTCCACTGGTAGCTGATGCTGCCGAGCCCGTCGATATCAGCCAGGGTGTTGGCCGCTGTCAGGGTCTGGCCTTGGACCACCGTGCCAGTCAGTGTCACATTGCCGGTGGGCGCGTCGTTGACGTTGGCCACGGCCGCGCTGGCTGCCGAGGTTTTACTCTCCAGCGTACTCTGGCCGTCGGTATAGCTGGCCGTGACCGTGATGGCCTTGCCGACCTGCGCCTGACCCAGCACCAAGGTGCTGGCGGTGGCGCCATTGATGGCGGCGCCGTCGGCCTTCCACTGGTAGGAAATCACGCCCATGCCATCAATGTCAGCCAGGGTATTGGCGGCTGTCAGGGTCTGGCCCTGGGTTGCCGTGCCGGTGAGGGTCACGCCGCCGGTGGACGCGTCATTGACGTTGGCCACGGCCGCGCTGGCTGCCGAGGTTTTGCTTTCGACCTTGCCAAAGTCATCGGTGTAGGTGGCGGTGACGGTGATCGCCTTGCCGACCTGGGACTGGCTCAGCACCAGGGTGTCGGTGGTGGCGCCGCTGATGGCCACGCCACCAGCCTTCCACTGGTAGCTGATGCTGCCGAGTCCGTCGATGTCGTCCAGGGTATTGGTCGCTGTCAGGGTTTGGCCCTGGGTCGCTGTGCCGGTCAGCGTCACATTGCCGACAGGCGCATCGTTGACATTGGCCACGGCGGCGCTGGCGCTGCTGTTGACGCTTTCCAGCGTCCCCTGGCCGTCGGTGTAAGTGGCAGTGACCGTGATGGCCTTGCCGACCTGCGCCTGACCCAGCACCAAGGTGCTGGCGGTGGCGCCATTGATGGCGGCGCCATCGGCCTTCCACTGGTAGGAGATCACGCCCATGCCGTCGATATCGGCCAGGGTGCTGGTGGCCGTCAGGGTCTGGCCCTGGGTCGCCGTGCCGGTCAGCGTCACGCCGCTTGTGGGCGCGTCATTGACGTTGGCCACGGCGGTGCTGGCGCTGCTGGTGACGCTCTCGGCCGCGCCCTGGCCATCAGTGTAGCTGGCCGTGACCGTGATCGCCTTGCCGACCTGGGCCTGGCTCAGCACCAGGGCGCTGGCGGTGGCGCCATTGATGAGCACACCGTCGGCTTTCCACTGATAGGTGACAACGCCCATGCCGTCGATGTCAGCCAGGGTATTGGCCGCCGTCAGGGTCTGGCCCTGGGTCGCCGTGCCGGTCAGCGTCACGCCGCTTGTGGGCGCGTCATTGACGTTGGCCACGGCGGTGCTGGCGCTGCTGGTGACGCTCTCGGCCGTGCCCTGGCCATCGGTGTAGCTGGCCGTGACGGTGATCGCCTTGCCGACCTCGTCCTGGCTCAACGTCAGCGTGCTGGCAGTGGCGCCGCTGATGGCCACGCCGTCGGCTTCCCACTGGTAACTGACGGCGCCGATGCCGTCGAGGTCATCGAGCGTATTGCTGGCCGTCAGGGTTTGCGCCTGCGCGGCCGTGCCGGTGATGGTGACATCGCCGGTGGACGCGTCGTTGAGATTGAGCACCGCCGCGCTGGCGTTGCTGGTGACGCTCTCATGCGTGCCCTGACCGTCGGTGTAGCTGGCAGTGACGGTGATCGCCTTGCCAACCTGGTCCTGGCCCAGCACCAGAGTTCTGGCGTTGGCGCCATTGATGGCCACGCCATCGGCCTGCCACTGGTAGCTGATGCGGCCCAGCCCGTCAATGTCGGCCAGCGTGTTGGCGGCCGTCAGCGTCTGGCTCTGCAGGGCGGTGCCGGTGATGGTCACTTTGCCTGTGGCGGCGTCATTGACGTTGGCGACGGCCGCGCTGGCTGCCGAGGTTTTGCTCTCGACTGTGGCAAAGCCATCGGTGTAGCTGGCCGTGACGGTAATCGCCTTGCCGACTTGGGCCTGGCCCAGCGTCAGGGTGCTTGCGGTGGCGCCATTGATGGCCACGCCGCCAGCCTTCCACTGGTAGCTGATGCTGCCCAGGCCGTCGATGTCGGCCAGCGTGTTGGCCGCCGTCAGCGTCTGGCCCTGGGTGGCGGTGCCGGTGAAGCTGACGCTGCCGGTGGTCGCATCGTTGATATTGAGCACAGCGGCGCTGGCGCTGCTGATGACGCTCTCGGATGTACCCTGGCCGTCAATATAGCTGGCCGTGACGGTGATGGCCTTGCCGACCTGGTTCTGGCCTAGCACGAGGATTTTGGCGGTAGCGCCGCTGATGGCCACGCCATCGGCCTTCCACTGGTAGGAAATGGCACCCAGCCCATCAACATCGACCAGCGTGTTGGCCGCTGTCAGGGTCTGGCCCTGGGTCGCCGTGCCGGTGAAGCTGACGCTGCCGGTGGGCGCGTCGTTGACGTTGGCCACGGTGGCGCTGGCGCTGCTGGTGACGCTCTCAAGCGTGCCCTGGTCATCGGTGTAGCTGGCCGTGACGGTGATGACCTTGCCGACCTGGTCCTGGCCCAGCGTCAGGGTGCTGGCGGTGGCGCCATTGATGACCACGCCCCCAGCTTTCCACTGGTAGGCGACAACGCCCATGCCGTCGAGGTCACCCAGCGTGTTGGCCGCTGTCAGGGTCTGGCCCTGGGTCGCCGTGCCAGTGAAGCTCACGCCCCCGGTAGGCGCGTCATTGACGTTGACGACGGCGGCGCTGACGCTGCTGGTGACGCTCTCGGCGGCGCCCTGGCCGTCGGTGTAGCTGGCGGTGACGGTGATCGCCTTGCCGACCTGGTCCTGGCCCAGGGTCAGCGTGCTGGCGGTCGCGCCGCTGATGGCCACACCATCGGCTTGCCACTGGTAGGAGACGGCGCTCATGCCGTCGAGGTCATCCAGGGTATTGGCCGCTGTCAGGGTCTGGCCCTGGGTGGCCATGCCGGTGAAGTTCACGCTGCCGGTGGGCGCGTCGTTGACGTTGGCCACAGCGGCGCTAGCGCTGCTGGTGACGCTCTCAAGCGTGCCCTGGTCATCGGTGTAGCTGGCCGTAACCGTGATGACCTTGCCGACCTGCGCCTGGCCCAGCACCAGGGTGCTGGCCGTCGCGCCATTGAGGGCCACGCCATCGGCCTGCCACTGGTAGCTGATGCGGCCCAGCCCATCCATATCGGCCAGCGTGTTAGCTGCCGTCAGGGTCTGGCCCTGCGTGGCCGCGCCGGTGATGGTGACATCGCCGGTGGGCGCGTCGTTGACGTTGACGACGGCGGCGCTGGCGCTGCTGCTGACGCTCTCGGGCGTGTTCTGGCCATCGGTGTAGCTGGCGGTAACGGTGATCGCCTTGCCAACTTGAGCCTGGCCGAGCACCAGGGTGTCAGTGGTGGCACCGGTAATGACTTCGCCATCGGCTTTCCACTGGTAGCTGATGCTGCCCAGCCCGTCCAGATCGACCAGGGTGTTGGCCGCCGTCAGGGTCTGGCCCTGCATCGCCGTGCCGGTGAAGCTGACGCTGCCCATCGGTGCATCGTTGACGTTAGCCACGGCCGCGCTGGCGCTGCTGGTAACGCTCTCGGCGGCGCCCCGTGCATCGGTATAGCTGGCCGTGACGGTGATGACCTTGCCGACCTGGTCCTGGCCCAGCGTCAGGGCGCTGGCGGTGGCGCCATTGATCGTCACGCCATCGGCCTTCCACTGGTAGGAAATAGCTCCCAGCCCGTCAATATCGGCCAGGGTGTTGGCCGCTGTCAGGGTCTGGCCCTGCGCTGCCGTTCCGGCGAGCATCACATCGCCGGTGGGCGCATCGTTGACGTTGAGCACGGCGGTGCTGGCGCTGCTGGTAACGCTCTCGGCGGCGCCTTGGGCGTCGGTGTAGCTGGCCGTGACGGTGATGGCTTTACCGACCTGAGCCTGGCCCAGCACGAAGGTGCTGGCGGTGGCGCCGCTGATGGCCACGCCGCCAGCCTTCCACTGATAGCTGATGCTGCCCAGTCCGTCCATATCAGCCAGGGTGTTGGCCGCTGTCAGCGTCTCGCCCTGCGTGGCGATGCCGGTGAGCGTCACAGTGCCGGTGGGCGCGTCGTTGACGTTGGCCACGGCGGTGCTGGCTGCCGACGTTTTGCTCTCAGGTGTGCCAAAACCGTCGGTGTAGCTGGCCGTGACGGTGATGGCCTTGCCGACCTGCTCCTGGCCCAGTACGAAGGTGCTGGCGGTGGCGCCGCTGATGGCCACGCCGTCGGCCTTCCACTGGTAGCTGATGCTGCCCAGTCCGTCCATATCAGCCAGGGTGTTGTCCGCTGTCAGGGTCTGGCCCTGTGTGGCGGTGCCGGTGAGCGTCACGCCGCCGGTGGACGCGTCGTTGACATTGGCCACGGCGGCGCTGGCACTGCTGGTGATGCTCTCGGCCATGCCCAGGCCATCGGTATAGTTCACGATCACCGTGATGGCCTTGCCTACCTGGGCTTGCGTCAGACTCAGGCGGTCGCCGGTCACCCCATTGATCGTCACGCCGTCGGCCTGCCACTGGTAAAACAGCGTTCCCAAGCCATTGGGATCAGTCAGGGCGCTGGTATCTGCGATGAGCAGTTGGCCTTGGGTAGCTGTGCCGGTGATGCTGACGGAGGTAGTGATGGTCATAAGATAGTTCGCTTTTTGAAAAATCAGTGGATGTCAAGATCGGGTCTGAGCCCATGAATCGAAAAAGATGGTTTACAGAGCAACAGTATTAACTGCCGTGCTATCGGGGATGCTGGGCTGCGCGCAGCAAGGACAGTTGCGCTGAGCTTGTCGCTTGCTGGAGAAGCGGCTGTTTCATAAAAGTGGACACTGCATCAGGATTGAGGGGGAATGCTCAAGCCCATTCATTGGAGAATGGGCTACAGCTTGTTGACGGTAGGACGGTAGTAGCGGGGCCACGCGAAATTTCCTGAGTCCTCTTCTGTGTTGCTGGTTTGTTCTTAAAAATTCACCAAAAGCAATGTATCTTAAAGTGTAAGCATTGTCTATTTGTAAATTATCGGGCGCCCCACAGCCCGCGATGATGATTAAAACAGCCCGGTACTGGCTTGCGCCGGTGGCGCCCGTTCACTGCGTCCGTGAAAACGCTTGCTGGCGCAAGGCCGTCTGGGCCACCTGGCGGGCAATCTTGCCGCAGACCAGATCACACAACTCATACACCGACTCATCGGCAATCCGGTAATAAGCGCTGGTGCCCCGGCTTTCGCGCTGCACCAGGCCGTGTTTCGTCAGCATGGCCAGGTGGCGCGAGATGTTGGCGGCGCTAAAGCCGCACAGCTGCGCCAGCTCGCCGACGTTGCGCTCCTGCTGGCGCAGCAGGTTCAGGATGTTCAGGCGCGTCGGCTCGGACAGCGCCTGGAAATAGGCGGCAATCTCGCTCAGCGCCTCAGGGGGCAAATTTTCCATAAGGTCAAGCCCTGAACGGGCTAGGTTCAAACCGGTCAAAAACCGCTGCAATGCAACGATCACGAATGACTTATTATACAATTTGACTAATTAGCTACATAGTTAAATAATAAACAAATGGCTTGCCCGGCGGCCAAAAAATGAATAAGGAAATCTGGATGTCTCTCCAACGTCTTGCGGCCGTCACGGCTGCTGTGGCCTTGAGCCTTGCGCTGACCGGCGGCGCTGCCGGTGCCGCCGACAACAGCCCGCTGGCCACGGTCGCAGTGCAAGCCGCTGCCACGTTCGGCGCGGGCGCGGCCAGCGCCGACAGTTTCAGCCTGGACGCGGTTGTCGAAGCAGTGCGCCAGACCACGCTGTCGGCGCAGGTTCCCGGCGCCATCGTCGCGCTGCGCGTCAAGGTGGGCGACACGGTCAAAGCCGGGCAGGAATTGCTGCGCATTGACGCCAGCTCGGCCAGCCAAAACGCCGCCGCCAGCGACGCGCAGGTGCAGGCCGCGCAGGCCAGCCTGAACGTCGCCAGCAAAGACTTCGAGCGGCAAAAGCAGCTGTTCCAAAAGCAGTACATCAGCCAGTCCGCCCTAGACCGGGCGCAGGCCCAGTGGCTGGCGGCGCAAGCCCAGGTGCGGGCTTTGCAGGCGCAGGCGGGCGCGGCGCGCACGCAGTCGGGGTTTTTCACGCTGAACGCGCCTTATGCGGGCGTCGTCAGCGACGTGCCGGTCACGCTGGGCGACATGGCGATGCCGGGGCGCCCGCTGGTCACGATGCACGACCCGTCCGCGTTGCGGGTGACGGCGGCGGTGCCGCAAAGCGCCCTGGCCGGTTTGAGCGACAGCGCCGCCGTGCGCGTTGAGCTGCCCGGCCTGGCCAGCGGCCTGCTGCAGCCAACCCAGGTCCAGTTGCTGCCGGTGGTCGATGCGGCCACGCACACCTCCCAGGTGCGCCTGGGCCTGCCCGCTAATTTAAAAGGCGCGGCGCCCGGCGCTTTCGCCCGCATCTGGCTGCCGCTGGGCGCGGGCGCCAGCGCCGCTGCGGGCAAGAGTCAGCGCCTGTACGTCCCCGCCAGCGCCGTGGTGCGGCGCGGTGAAATGACCGGTCTGTATGTCGTCAACGCGCAAGGGCTGGCGCTGCTGCGCCAGGTGCGCCTGGGCGCGGCCAAGGGCGAACAGGTGGAAATCCTCAGCGGCGTGAGTCTGGGCGAGAAAGTCGCTGCCGACCCGCAAGCCGCCAGCCGGGGCCGTTGAGATGAGCGCCACTTCCAACAAAAGCCAGATGGGCGTTTCAGGCCGCATCGCCGCCGCTTTTCAGAGCGCGCAAATCACCCCGCTGCTGGCGCTGGTCGCGCTGCTGCTGGGCATCTTCGCCGTGCTGGTCACGCCGCGCGAAGAGGAGCCGCAAATCAACGTCACGATGGCCAATGTGCTGGTGCCGTTTCCGGGCGCGTCGGTGCGCGATGTCGAACAAATGGTGGCCACGCCGGGCGAGCAGGTGCTGTCGCAGATGGCGGGCGTGGAGCATGTGATGTCCGTCTCGCGCCCCGGCATGGCGGTGCTGACGGTGCAATTCAAGGTCGGCGTGGCGCGCACCGAGGCGCTGGTGCGCCTGCACGACACGATCAAGGACAACGCCGACTGGCTGCCCAAGGGCCTGGGCGTGATGGAGCCAATCATCAAGCCCAAGGGCATTGACGACGTGCCCATCGTCACGCTGACGCTGTACAGCAAAGACCCAGCCACCAGCGCCTACGACCTGGAGCGCGTGGCGCACAGCATCGAAGCCGACCTCAAGCGCGTGCCCGGCACCCGCGAGGTGCAGACGCTGGGCGGCCCCGGCCGCGCCGTGCTGGTCGAGCTGGACCCGGCGCGCATGAACGGCTCTGGCGTGACGGTGCCTATGCTGCGCCAGGCGCTGCAATCGGCCAATCTGGGCCTGCCGGTCGGCGAGCTGATCAGCGGCAACCGGAGCCTGGTGATTGACGCTGGGCCTTATTTATCGCAAGCCAGCGAAGTCGCCGACTTGATGGTCAGCGTTCAAAACGGCCACCCGGTGTTCCTGAAAGACGTGGCCACAGTGCGCGACGGAGCGCTGCCCGCCAGCCGCTATGTCTGGCACGGCCTGTCCGCCAAAGACGGAGGCGGCGACTATGCGGCCGTGACGCTAGCCGTGACTAAAAAGCCCGGCGAAAACGCCATCGACGTGGCCAACGCCGTGATGGCGCGGGTCGCGCAACTGCGCAACAGCGTGATTCCCGACGCAGTGCAGGTCGCCGAGACGCGCAACTACGGCGCCTCGGCCAACGACAAGGCGAAAAAGCTGATTCAAAAACTGCTGTTTGCCACTGCCTCGGTGGTGGCGCTGGTGTTTATCGCGCTGGGGCGGCGCGAAGCGGCCATCGTCGGCACGGCGGTCATCTTGACGCTGACGGTGACGCTGTTTGCCTCCTGGGCCTGGGGTTTCACGCTGAACCGCGTGTCGCTGTTTGCGCTGATTTTTTCGATTGGCATTCTGGTCGATGACGCCATCGTCGTCGTCGAAAACATCCACCGGCACCAGCAGCTGTTCCCGGATAAAAAGCTCGCAGAAATCATTCCCGGCGCCGTCGATGAAGTCGGCGGCCCGACCATTTTGGCGACGCTGACCGTCATTGCCGCACTGCTGCCGATGGCTTTTGTCACCGGCCTGATGGGGCCGTACATGAGCCCTATTCCGATCAACGCCAGCATGGGCATGCTGCTGTCGCTGGCAATTGCCTTTGTCGTCACGCCGTGGCTGGCGCGGCTGTGGATGAAAGAGCATCACGGCGCAACAGGCGCAGCCGCTGGCGCCACGCCAGTCACGGTGAAAGCCACCAGCGCACCCACCGGCATGGCGGGAAAAATCGCGCCGCTGTTCGAGCGCATTTTCAAGCCGCTGCTCGACGACGAGCGCGGCGGGCGCAACCGGGGCCTGCTCGGGCTGGGCGTAGCGGGCTTGATTGCGCTGTCCTTGGTGCTGCCCGCCACCGGGCTGGTGCTGTTAAAAATGCTGCCGTTTGACAACAAGTCCGAGTTCCAGGTCATCGTCGATATGCCTGCTGGCACGCCGGTCGAAAAAACCGCCGCCGTGCTGCACGAGCTGGGCGCTTATCTGGCCACGGTGCCGGAAGTGACCGATTACCAAGCCTACGCAGGCACTGCCGCGCCGATCAACTTCAACGGCCTGGTGCGCCAGTATTACCTGCGCGCAGGCGGCGACGTGGGCGACATTCAGGTCAACCTGATCGACAAGCACCAGCGCAAAGACCAGAGCCACGCCATCGCCACCCGCGTGCGGCCCGCACTGCAGGAAATCGGCCTGCGCTTTGGCGCGAACGTCAAAGTCGTGGAAGTTCCGCCCGGCCCGCCGGTGCTGTCTCCCATCGTGGCCGAGATTTACGGCCCGGACGCCGATGGCCGGCGCACCGTTGCCAAAGCCGTGCGCGCCATCTTCGAGAAAACCCCCAACGTCGTTGACGTGGACGACAGCAGCATTGCCAGCGCGCCGCGTCTGGTATTGCTGGTGGACAGGCGCAAAGCCGCCATGCTGGGCGTGTCGCAGCAAGCCATCGTCAGCACGCTGCGCGCCGGGCTCGCGGGTGAAGCCGTGACTTACCTGCACGACGCCAGCAAATACCCGGCCCCGGCGCTGCTGCAACTGCCCGCCAGCAGCCACGGCGACCTGGACGCGCTGCTGCAACTGAGCGTCAGCAGCGCCTCGGGCAAGCTGGTCGCCATCCGCGAGCTGGTGACTTTGAGCGACACGCTGCGCGAGCAGCCGGTGATTCACAAGGATTTGCTGCCGGTCAACTTCGTCACCGCCGACATGGCCGGCAAGCTGGACAGCCCGCTCTACGGCGTGTTTCAAATGCGCAGCCAGATCAAGGCCATCACCGCGCCCGACGGCGGGCCGCTGGCCGAGTATTTCATCAGCCAGCCGCCCGACGCCTGGCGCGGCTACGCGCTCAAATGGGACGGCGAATCACAGGTCACTTACGACACCTTCCGCGACATGGGCGCAGCGTACGGCGTGGGCTTGATTTTGATTTACCTGCTGGTGGTGGCGCAGTTTGGCTCCTACCTCACGCCTTTAATCATCATGGCGCCGATTCCGCTGACCATCATCGGCGTCATGCCCGGCCACGCACTGCTGCACTCGCAGTACACCGCCACCAGCATGATCGGCATGATTGCGCTGGCCGGGATCATCGTGCGCAACTCGATTTTGCTGGTCGATTTCATCAACCTGCAGGCGCGTGAAGGCATGCCGTTCAAGGAGGCCGTGGTGCATGCCGCCATCACCCGCGCCCAGCCGATTGTGCTGACCGGGCTGGCGGCAATGCTGGGCGCTTTCTTCATCCTGGACGACCCGATTTTCAACGGGCTGGCGATTTCGCTGATCTTCGGCATTTTTGTCTCCACCGTGCTGACGCTGGTGGTGATTCCGACGCTGTATTACGCGGCGTATCGCAAGAAGTTTGCGGCCCCGGCGCTGCCCGGCTGAAGCCGCCCCCGTTTTTTAATTTTCAAGGAGTTCATCATGAAATCATGGCAAATCGTCCGGCTGCTGGCTGGTGCTTTTATTTTGCTGTCGCTGGCGCTGGGCGTGCCGGGCAGCCCGGTGTTTGTCAGCCCGTGGTGGCTGGCCTTTACCGCTTTTGTCGGCGTCAACCTGCTGCAAAGCGCGCTGACCAGCTGGTGCCTGATGGAAAGCCTGCTGCGCAAATTCGGCGTGCAGAGCGGCTGCTAAGCGGATGCGCAGCATGTGCCGGGCCGCTTTTCCCTTCGTCCCTTTGACGCCATCCCTGTCGGCTGGCTTGGGCGCGGCGCCAGCGGCTGGCGCGCCCGCTGCACCGCGCCGGGCCGCGCTGGCCGCTGCCGTCTTCGCGCTGTGCAGCTTTTCCGCCCAGGCGGCTGACTTGATGCAGGTTTGGCAGGCAGCGCGCCTGCATGACCCGCAGGCGGCCGTCGCCGATGCCGCCCGTGCGGCAGGTGAAACCCGCCGCGCCCAGGGCGCCGCACTGTGGCGCCCGAGCGTGATGCTCAGCGCCAGCGCGGGCCGTTCCAGCGCGCAGACGGCGATGGATGGCGCGCAGTTTTCCGCGCCCGGCTTTGGCCAGTCCACCGGCGTGTCGTTTGGCACCTCGGTCAACAACGGCAGCGCCACCGGCTGGAGCCTGAGCGCGCGCCAGCCGCTGTACAGCGCCGAGCGCAGCGCCCAACGCGCACAACTCAACATCGGCGCCGACGCGGCCAGCCTGCAATGGGACATCGCCCAGCAGAACCTGATGCTGCAAACGGTGCAACGCTATTTCGATGTGGTGCTGACCGGGCGCAAGCTGGCCTTACTGCGCCAGCAGCAAAGCGCCGTCGAGCGCGCCTACACCGAGGCCAAAGACCGCTTCGCGCTCGGCGACGCGCCGGTCACCGACACCCACGAAGCCGCCGCCCGCGCGCGCGGCCTGCAAGCGCAGGTGCTGGCCGCCGAGAGCGAGTTGGAGCTGGCGCAAACCGTGCTGGCCGACGCCACCGGCTTGGCGCCCGACGCGCTGCAGGTGCTGGCACCCGCCGCGCAAACCGCGCCCGCCGAACTGCCACCGCTGGCGCACTGGTTGGTCTTGGCGCAGGGCAGCAACCCGCAATTGCGCCTGCAAAAAGCCAATGCCGAATCGGCCCGCCAGGAGGTCAAAAAGCACAGCGCCATCGCTTCGCCGACGCTCGACTTGGTGGCGCAGGCCGGGCGCGAGCGCCTGAGCGGCAGCGGCGACTTCGGCGCGGCCAGCAACACCAGTCGCCAGCAGATGATTGGCCTGCAATTGAATATGCCGCTCTACACCGGCGGCTACCGCAGCGCCAAGCTCGAAGAATCGCTGCGCCTGCAAGACAAGGCCGATGCCGAAATCAACCAAACCCGCCAGCAAATCAGCCAGCAAACCCGCGCCGCCTGGCTGGGCCTGCAAACCGGCGCCGCCCGCCTGAGCGCGCTGGAGCAGGCTGTGACTGCCAGCCAGTCCCGGCTGGGCGCGACGCGGCTCGGTCGCCAGGTCGGCGACCGCACGACGCTCGATTTGCTCAACGCCGAGAACGACGCCAGCAGCGCCGATCTGGCTTTGTTGCAAGCGCGCATCGAGGTGCTGCAAAACCGCCTGCGCTTGCAGGCGCTGGCCGGTCAGCTCGATGAGGCGCAGTTGCACCAAGTCAGCGCGCTACTGCAGCACTGATCGCATTGCGCCAGCCAGCCTCCATCACCATGCCGCCCCCAGTATCCAACAGCCCATGCGTCTCGACGGTACAGGCCTGGCCTCCAGGCTGCGTTGACACGCCTTGCGGCGCAGTGTTTTTTTGATTTCCACCTTTCTTGATTGAACCCGACCATGATGAAGACCTCCCCCCTACTCCTTGCCGCCCTGCTGTCGCCACTCCTGAGCGGATGCGGCGCGACACCCGACAACAAAACGGCTGCCGCCACGCCTGAACCGGCCTGGGTCCAGGCGGCGCGTGCCAGCGCAACGGCTGTTCCGCCCAAGCTGCTGGCTGTGCTGAGCACCGCCATCGAGGCCTCCGGCCCTGCACAGGCCATCGACGTCTGCAAGGAGGCCGCGCCCAAGATGGCCCGCGCCGCCTCCGAGCAAAGCGGCTGGCAGATCAAGCGCGTCAGCCTGGGCAACCGCAACCCCAAGGCCGTCCCCGACGCCTGGGAGCGCCGGGCGCTGGAAGAATTCGACCGCAGTCAGAAAGCAGGCGTTGAGCCGACCAAGCTGGAGCGCTGGGAAGTCGTCACCGAGGACGGGCAAGCCGTGCGGCGCTACATGCGAGCCTTGCCAACCCAGCCGCTGTGCATTCAATGTCATGGCAGATCGGACCAGCTGGGCGCTGGCGTTGCCCAGCGGCTCGGGCAGCTCTACCCGAATGACCGGGCCACGGGCTATGCCGTCGGGCAGATTCGCGGTGCCATGACCTTGCGCCAACCCGCCCCGCAGTGAGCGCGGGCACGCCCTGAACGTCAACCGGCTGGATAGCGCTGAACTGGCCGAAAACACGGCCACAGACCGTGAACGCGCTGCTCCAGCCTTGAATTAGTTTCCCGTTCCCCCGGCTTTCCTGGCCGACTTTAAAAAACCACAATAGGAGACAAACTCATGGCCCACATCATCATCCTCGGCGCTGGCACCGGCGGCATGCCCGCCGCCTACGAACTGCGCGAACATCTGGACACGAAACACCAGATTACCGTGGTCAACGCGGTCGATTACTTTCAGTTCGTGCCGTCCAATCCCTGGGTGGCAGTGGGCTGGCGCCAGCGCGAGGCCATCACTTTTCCGATCCGGCCCTATCTGGAGAAAAAAGGCATCGCCTTTGTCGCCCAGCCGGTGCAGCGCATTGACGCCGAGAACAACGCGCTCGAATTGAACGATGGCGCCCGCCTGAGCTACGACTACCTGGTCATCACCACCGGCCCCAAGCTGTCTTTCGATGAGGTGCCCGGCGCAGGCCCGGCGGGCCACACGCGCTCCATCTGCACCGTCGATCATGCCGAGCAGACCTGGAGCGACTACCAGGAATTCCTCAAAGACCCCGGCCCGGCCATCGTCGGCGCCATGCCCGGCGCGTCTTGCTTTGGCCCGGCTTATGAGTTTGCCTTTATTTTCAACAAGGACTTGCAGCGGCGCAAACTGCGCCACAAGGTGCCGCTGACCTACATCACGCCCGAGCCCTATGTCGGTCACATGGGCCTGGGCGGCGTCGGCGACTCCAAATCCATGCTGGAGAGCGAGTTCCGCAACAACGACATCAAGTGGATCACCAACGCCAAAGTGACCAAAGTCGAGGCCGGCAAAATGTTCGTCAGCGAAATGGACGACAGCGGCCAGCTGAAAAAAGAGCACGAGCTGCCGTTCAAGTTCAGCATGATGCTGCCCGCTTTCAAGGGCGTGGACCCGGTGGCTGGCGTCGAAGGCCTGTGCAACCCGCGCGGCTTTGTGCTGATCGACGAGTACCAGCGCAGCAAGAAATACCGCAACATTTTTGCCGCTGGCGTGTGCGTGGCGATTCCGCCGGTCGAAGTCACGCCCGTGCCCACCGGCGCGCCCAAGACCGGCTACATGATTGAGACGATGGTCACGGCCATCGTGCGCAACATTGCCGCCGACATCGCGGGCCAAAGCGGCACCGCCAAAGGCAGCTGGAACGCCATCTGCCTGGCCGACATGGGCGACACCGGCGCGGCCTTTGTGGCGCTGCCGCAAATCCCGCCGCGCAACGTCAACTGGTTCAAGAAGGGCAAATGGGTGCATGCGGCCAAGATCGGCTTCGAGAAATACTTTCTCTACAAAATGAAGAACGGCACCTCGGAGCCGGTGTATGAAAAATACGTCCTCAAGGCGCTGGGCATCGAGCGGCTGGATCATTGAGGCTAAAGCGCCTACCTCAAGAATGTGCTGACCCGCCTGCCCACGCACAAAAACAGCCAGATCGCAGAACTGCTGCCCCAGCGCTCAGCAGGGCGCATGGCGTGAAGCATGTCAAAACTTTGTTGGCGCGCGGTGTCCCGACAAGAGCGGAGGGCGCGGCAGCTTAAAGCCACGCGCAGCGATACCGTCTTCCTCAACGCATCGGAGTACGGCGCTTGGCCTGGGTTTTTGCTGTTCTTTGACGCCTGTTCTTGGCGTTCATCAAGCTGCCCGTGCCGCGTGTTGGCTTTCTCGTCCCTTGCCGGGAGCGTCAATTCGGCGAAGACCTTGATTTTTTGCACAGCGTGGAGTTTTACATAAATCCACTTATCCACTTCAGCAGGAGTGAATAGTCACCTTTAGCTTCTGTTTTCTGAAGCGCCCCTAATGGCCCCATTTCTTCAACAGTTTTGTGCTCAAACTGGCGTCTGGAATCTGGGGTTCACTTTCACCCCACCAGCCAGCCCTCGGCCCAGTGCAGGGCGGCGGCCAGATGCGCTAAGGCGTCGGCGCCGGGCATCTCGCCCAGCTCAAAACGCTCGCCGCGAATCGCCAGCAGCGTGCAGGGCGGCGGCGCCTGGCCGTGCAGCTCGCGAAACACCTGCAGCAAAGCCTGCGGCGACATGGCGTGCGTCGTGAAACTGGCGTCCTGCTGCGGCTGCAGTTGCGTCACCTCGAAGGGCGCGGCGCAGTTCAGGCTGGCATCGACAAACAGCACGCGCTGGCGGCCCGCCAGATCGAGCGCGTGTTCGATTTGCAACTGGTAGTCGTCGAGGAAATCGATTTGCGCCGCCAGCCCGCGCTGCTCGCACAGCACGCGCAGGCGCTCGACAAACAGCGGCCCGAGCGCGTCGTCGCCCCGGCTCAGATTGCCCCAGCCAAAGACCAGCAGCGGCGCCAGCGCCGACTCCAGCGCTGATTCAGGCATCGACTTAGCTGCCGACTCAGCCGATGGCGCTGGCGTAGAACCCAGCGTCACGCGGGCAGGCCCACGGGCGTTTGCAGGTCGTGCAAGAACTCGCCTTGGTGTGATCTGAGCACCCGGTCGATCAGTTCCCCATCGGGGCCGACGAGGGCCACATCGAGCGGCATCTGGCCCAGCGCGTGGGTGGCGCAGGATAAACAAGGGTCGTAAGCGCGTATCGCCACTTCGATGTGATTGAGCAGCCCTTCGGTCAGCTCGCGCCCGTCCAGATAGTCGCGGGCCACGGCGCGCACCGCCTCGTTCATCGCCTGGTTGTTGTGCGTGGTCGAGACGATCAAATTGCAGCGCGTGACCAGATCGTCGTCGGCCACGTCGTAGTCGTGGATCAGCGTGCCGCGTGGCGCCTCAATGATGCCGACGCCGCTGCGCTGGCGCACGCCGCTCGTCATCATGTCGCCGCTGACCAGCGCCGGGTTGTCGAGCAGCTCGGCAATCACTTCGACGGCATGCAGCAGCTCGATCATGCGCGCCCAGTGGTAAGCCAGCGTTGCATGCACCAATCCGCCCTGGCCCCAGGCCATAAACGCCTGGCGCTCGGCTTCGGCGCGTGGCGTCGGGATGAAATCGCAGTTTTGCACCCGCGCCAGCGGGCCGACGCGGTACCAGCCCTGCTCGCGCCCGAGGCTTTTGAGGTGCGGGAACTTCATGTAGCTCCAGGGGCGCACTTCTTCTTCAATCAGCTCCAGGTAGCTTTGATCGCTCACGCCGTCGAACATGATCTTGCCGTCGGCGTCGCGCGCACGCAGCACGCCGTCGTAAAAATCCATCGCGCCGTCAGCGCGCACCAGCGACAGCATGTTCGAGCGAAAGCTGCCGAACTGGTTGTACAGCGCCGCATTCTGGGCGTGGAGTTGCTTGGCAATGTCCACCGCGTCCTGCGCCCACGCCAGCATCTGCGGCAGCTCGCGCTTGAGGGTGTCGCGCTCCTCAAGCGTGACCAATTTGTTGACGCCGCCGGGCACGGCACCCGTGCCATGCACGCGCTTGCCGGAGGTGATGCGGATGATTTCCTGGCCAAATTTGCGCAGCAAAATGCCTTTTTTGGCAATCTCGGGGTGCGCCTGGGCGACGCCGACGATGTTGCGCCTAGCCACTTCCGAGTCAAAGCCGAACAGCAAATCGGGCGAGGACAAATGGAAAAAATGCAGTGCGTGCGACTGCAGCATCTGGCCGTAATGCATCAGGCGGCGCACGGCTTCGGCGCTGGCGGTAATCGGCGCGTCGCCGAGCAGCACCCGGTCAAAAGCCTTGGCGGCGGCCAAGTGGTGCGAGACCGGGCAGATGCCGCACAGGCGCTGCACCATCACCGGCACTTCCCAGTAAGGGCGGCCTTCGATGAATTTTTCAAAGCCGCGAAACTCGACGATGTGCAGGCGCACCTGCTCGATATGGTTGTTCTCGTCGAGCAGCAGCGTCACCTTGCCGTGGCCCTCGACGCGCGAGACCGGGTCAATCGCCACGCGGCGCAGGCCTTCGGGATGGGCTGCAGTTTCCAGCGCAAAAGTCATGGGAAATCCTTATTCAGTCGTAGTGCATCAGACCGTGGCCTAACTCGGGCGTGCGCCCAGCCAGCAAGTCGGTCAGAAACGCCCAGATCGCATCGCCCGAGGGCGGGCAGCCGGGCAGAAAGTAATCCACATGCACGACCTCGTGAATCGGGTGTACGCGGTTCAGCGGCAGCGGCAATTCTGGATCGTTGGGAATCTGGCTGTTGGCGCTGATGCCGGTCTGGTCGCAATAGACATCGCGCAGCATTTGGCCAACGTTGAGGTGGTTGCGCAGCGCTGGCAGGCCACCGTTGATGGCGCAGGCACCCACGGCCACCAGCGTTTTGCAGTGGGCGCGGAACTCGCGCAGCACATGCACGTTTTCGGCGTTGCACAGGCCGCCCTCGATCAGGCCGATGTCGCAGCGGCCGATTTCCTTGATGTCGGTCAGCGGCGAGCGGTCAAACTCGACCAGCTCAATCAATTGGAGCAGGCGCTCGTCGATGTCGAGAAACGACATGTGGCAGCCAAAGCAGCCCGCCAGCGAGACGGTGGCGAGTTTTAATTTGCGCGGCGCGTGCAGCGGCGCGGCGCCGTCCGGGGCAATCATCATGGGGCATCCTCCTCGACCTGCTGCGACACCGGCTTGATGTCAAAACGGCGCTGGCCGATGGGCACGGCAAAACCGCGCCGCTTGGGCAAAATCGCGCCGACCGGGCAAATGTGCGCGGCGCAGTCGCTCGCCGCGATGGCGCTGTCGGCGAGCAGGCCGCTGGCGCTGTCAACCACCAGGTGCGTCTGGATGCCGTGGCCGTCGATGGCAAAGACGTTCTTGCCATCGACCTCGGCGCTGGCGCGCACGCACAGGCCGCACAAAATGCAGCGGTTCAAATCGAGCAGCAGGTCCGGGTGGCTGGCGTCCACCGGGCGATCCGGGTAGAACTCTTCAAAATGCGGGCCGTCCATGCGCATTTCGTAGGCCGTGGCTTGCAGCAGGCAGTCGCCGCTTTTTTCGCAGGACGGGCAAAAGTGATTGCCCTCGACAAACAGCATTTGCAGCAACGTTTTGCGCTGGCCGTTCAGCTCGTCGGTGTTGCTCTCGACGGTTTGTCCGGCGGCGGCCTGCACGGTGCAGGCGGCGCCGGTGCGGCCGTTGACCTTGACGGTACACAGGCGGCACGAGCCGTTGGCGTGAAAGCCCGGCTTCCAGCACAGGTGCGGGATGTAGTGCCCGGCGCGGGTGGCGGCCTGTAAAAGCGTCTCGCCGGGGCCGAATTCGACCTCCTGGCCGTCGAGCGAGAAGGTGCCCGGACTCAACGCGTCAATACGGTCATTGCTCATGCCGGAACTCCTGCGGGGAAATCGGTTGCGTGAAAACAGTCATGAAAGCAGTTCATCAATTCTCCAGGTTCGCCAAATGCGCGCCGGTGTCGTCGCGGCCCGTGGCCAGACGCGCTTGCGACAGCTCGGCGTCCAGGTCAAAGCCGGGAACAAAATGCAGCGAGGTCAGATGGCGCTCGTAAGCCGGGCGGAATTTGGCGATGGTGTCGCGCAGCGGGTTACAGGCGGCGGCGCCCAGGCCGCAGTGGGTGGCGCCGTGCATCAGCTTGTCCAATTCGTACAAAACCTGCACGTCGTCGCTGGAGCCGTAGCCTTTGGCCAGCTTGTCCATGCGGCGCACGACCAGCTCGGTGCCGACGCGGCACGGCGTGCAAAAGCCGCAGCTCTCGTGGGCGAAGAACTGGGCAAAGTTGCGCGCCACCTCGAACATGTCGCGTGAGCGGTCAAACACCATGAAAGCGCCCGCCGTGGGCACGTCTTCAAAGGCGATACGCCGGTTAAATTCCAGCGCCGACAGGCACACGCCCGACGGCCCGCCGACCTGCACGGCCTGCGTGTTGCGCGCGCCACAGTCTTCGAGAATGCGGCCAATGCGGGTGCCGAACGGGTATTCGTACAGGCCGGGGCGCTCGCAGTCGCCCGAGACGGAATGGATTTTGGTGCCCGTCGATTGCGCCGTGCCGATGGCGGCCCACCAGGCGCCGCCGTTGACCGCGATGTGGGTCACGGCGCAAAAGGTCTCGACGTTGTTGACGGTGGTCGGCTGGCCTAAATAACCGTGCTCGACCGGAAATGGCGGGCGTATGCGCGGCACGCCGCGTTTTCCTTCGAGCGACTCGATCAGCGCCGACTCCTCGCCGCAGACATAGGCGCCCGCGCCAATGTGAATCTCGATATCAAAATCAAAACCGGCCCGGCCCTGAATCGCCGCCCCCAATAAACCCTGCTCGCGGCGGCGCTGCAGCACGGCCTGCAGCGGCTCTAATAAATAGCGGTATTCGCCGCGCAGATAGACCAGCCCGCGCCGGGCGCCGACGACGAAAGCGCCTATCGTCATGCCTTCAAACAGCGTGTCGGCGTAGCTGGTGAGCAGCACCCGGTCTTTAAACGTGCCTGGCTCGCCCTCGTCGGCGTTGCAGACGACATAGTGAGCCTGGCCGGGCGCGTTGCGGCACAGCTGCCATTTGGTGCCGGTGGCGTAACCGGCGCCGCCGCGCCCGCGCAGCTTGGAATGCTTGAGGTCGTCGAGCATGGCCTGCGGCCCACGCGCCAGCGCCGCTGCAATGCCCAGGCCGGGCGCAGGCTGGGCGCCGAGCTTGACATCGGCCAGCCGGATCTGGTCATCGACGCGGGACCAGTCGGCGGGCCACTGCTCGGGTGGAATATTTTGCTCAATCAGCGCGGCGACATGGACTATGCGCGCAGGCGTCAAGCGGGTGACGACCTGATGGTGATTCACCAGCAGGGCCGGGCCCTGGTCGCACAGCCCGGTGCAAGACGAGGTGGCGACGCTGACGCGGCCATCGGCGCGCAGTTGGCCCGGCTCAACGTGCAGCAGGCGGCACAGTTGCTGCAGCAGCGCTTCGCTGCCCGCCATGCGGTCGGTGATGTTGTCGCTGAACAGCACGCGGTAGCGGCCCACCGGCTGGGTGTGAAAAAAGCGGTAGAAACCGGCCACGCCCTGCACATGGGCCAGCGTCAAGCCAAGAGCCTGGGCGATCTGGCCCAGCGGCTCGCGTGGCAGCCAGCCCTGGGCGGCCTGGAGTTCGCGCAGGATTTGCACCAGCGCATGCGGATCGCTCCCATGCCGCGTGAGCAGGGACTGCCATAAGGGAGGCGGAACACTCGAAGAAAGGCTGCTGGCTTGCACGGTTTTGATCCTGACATTCAGACTAGTGAATGCCAGTCTAACTGACTCAACTGACTCGCAGCCGTCAATCCGCCCGGTAAGCGGGACTGGACTGAACTGCACCGTCTCGCAAATGATGAGCAGGTCGGGCGCAAACGTCTCGTAAAGCGAAGCGGCGCTGTGCGTATTGAGGCAAGTCCTTCATCCGCCCGAGGCTGGATGCTTGCCGCCGGGGCCGGGAACCAGGCGCTCGCGGCGCTCCGCGCCCTGGCCAGGTGTTGCACGCATGTCGGTGTCAACCAGGCTGGCATCGATGTCGCGCTTGGCCTGGAGCATCAAGGGATCGGGCGCTCCGGCACTGGGCTCGATAGATTCGTCCCGTTCGTGCGGCAGGGCCAGACCAGGGGCCGACAAAGGCGCTTTCGCGCCACGCGGCGGTGTGGGCAGCTGGCTTCCCATAGGACGCTTGGTTCTTGGGTTCATGGACATAGTGAAAACTCCTCTTGGTTTCGGGTGATGTGGCTGGGGGATCGATCACCGACAAACTGCCGCCGAGCAAGCGAAAGAGCCAGCGCGCATTGGTGGGGTCGGCCTGCCCGTGCGCGGGTCGCAGTTGGCGTCGAGGTTGCGATTTTCATTGTTCACAGTCATCTCCTGGTTGTGAGTGACTCGGGATTGGGCCGGCTGGGCACGCCTGAAGAGGTTTACGCGAGTGGCAAGGGTCAACGCGAACCGGCACGGCGCAGGGCGTTTTGTTCGCCCCCCTCATAGCTGCGTGCCCAGCATGGAGGCCAGCGTTTCTTTCAGACGCTCGTGGATGGGACGCGCCAGCCACTGCGCATGAGTCACCCGATGCGACTTCGCGAGGTCGGCCTCGAAGGTGGCGGTCTGCGCGCTCGCGAAGGCTTTGTCAACCACATTCAGCGTCGCTTCGTCGTTGAGCCTGAAGGAGCGGTTATCGAAGTTCGTCGAACCCACCGAGACCAGCAGGCCGTCCACAATCATCACTTTGCAGTGGTACATGGTGGGCCCGTATTCCGCGATGACGGCGCCCGCCGCGAGCAGCGGCCCCCAGGTGGCGCGCGATGCTCTGCGCACGGTCTCGCTGTCGATGTGCTCGCCCGGCACGACGATGCGCAGCTTGACGCCTCGCTGCATCGCCGCCACGAGGGCCTGCAGCGTCAGCGCGTCCGGCACGAAGTAGGACGCCGACAGGTCAATCGACCGCGATGCTGCGGTGACGGCCAGCAGGTACATCAACTGCATGCTCTCGCTGCCGCCGCTCGGTGAACTGCTGAACATCTGCGCCTGACCAGGCCCGGCCGACTCCAGGGTGGGAAAGTAGTCCGGGCCATGCAGCACGTCGCCCGTGACCTTGATCCAGTTGTCAATGAAGACCGACTGTATCTGCGCGACCACCGGGCCCTCGATTTGGAAATGGGTGTCACGCCAGTGCGCGGAGTCTTGCGCGTGGCCCGTCCAGGGCGGCGCCACACCAACGCCGCCCGTGAAGCCGACGCGCCCGTCGATGACCAGCAGCTTGCGATGGGTGCGGTTGTTCAGGCGTCCCAGATGCGACCAGTGCGGCGGATGAAACCGCTTGACCTGGACGCCAGCTTGCGCCATCACGGCAAGCAGCCTGTCGTCCATCTTGGCGCTGCCCACCCAGTCGAGCAGCACATGCACCTTCACCCCCTGGCGCGCCCGCTCGGCCAAGGCGTCGGCAAACCTGCGGCCGATGCCGCCCGACCAGTAGATATAGGTCTCGAAGCTTATCGACACTTTGGCAGCGTGGATCGCCTCCAGCATCGGCTCAAAGATCTCATCCCCGTTGAGCAGCGCGCGCACCTTCGTTCCCTGCAGGAAAGGGGGCCCCAGCAGCACGCCTAGCTCCTGTATGAAATGGGGGTCATCAAGCGCGTAGCGACGTTCGATGCGCCGCTCAATCTTCGTTTCGCCGCCGACGAAGTTAGAAATCAGCAGCCCGGCCAGCAGGCACAGACTGGCGATGCCACTTGCAAGCTGCACTGATCGGGACGTGTGACGCATCTGTTCGCAGTCAACCCGTGGGTCAGCGCTTGCGTCTGGGTTTGGCCTTAGGCGCAGGTGGTGAGGTCGCTTGGGTGATCGCCGTCTTGACCTGCCGCTTGGCCTGCGCCGTGGCCTTACTGCGCAAACTGCCTGCGACACGGTTCGCCGCGCTCAACCACATGCTCATGAATGGGTTCTTCTTCAACCAGGGATTAGCCATCTCGCTCCTTTGGTGCTTTCAATTGTGGGGGAGACCTCAAAGTGCCTAGCTCGAATCCGATGAAAAAGCGCCGGGGTTCATGGCCAGGCGGGGGTCTTTGGCAGGTGATTTCATCGGGTGATGCGGGCAATCACGAATCCCAGCGCGAAGGCGCCGACAACGGATACCAGCGGATTGCTGCGCACGGTGGTGCGCGCGCCTTCAACCCATTCGTCCCGCGTCTCGCGCAACTGGTCGGCCTTCGCCTGTAGCGCGTCTTGGGCTGCCGCAACGCTCTCGCCCAGTTTTTGTACCGCCGGTGCTGCACTGTCTGCCATGCGATTGATGGTGTCGTGGGCGACCTGTGCCGCTTGCTTGAGCACGCCAACCTCTGCCGGTGCGGCCTTGTGGCTGTCGTGGTGGATGGGGTCGTTCATGATGTCTCCTTTGCGATTCAGATTGTCTGCGCCAGCAACTCATCCTTGCGGGCGGCCATGCGTACACCGAGCTCGATCATGTCGAGCGAAGAAGCCTTGGCCTTGGTGAACATCTCGGTCTGCTCTTCCTTGACGTGGTGCTTGACGTACTCCGACAGCACCTTGACCCTGGCGTCGTACATCTCGCCGTCAGGCTCGACGCCTTCGAGTTGCGCGATCAGGTCCTTCACACCGGTGTGTTCGACGGTGGCTTCAGGCACCAGCAGTTTGTCTTTCAAGGCTGCCTTCACAGCGGGGTAGAAGATTTCTTCCTCGATTTGTGCATGCACACTGAGCGCTGTACAAATTTTGGCAACCAGCGCCTTCTTTTTAGAGATTGACTGGGTCTTGCCGTACTCGGCAAACAACTGGCTGACAGCCTCGTGGTCGGCCTTGAGCAGGGCGATGGCGTCCTTCGATGCGGGCTTGGCATTTTCGGGGGCGACGGTCTTGGTGGCGGTCATGAGGATTCCTGGGATAGGTTACGGCGAGGGCGATGCCGAGAAACAGAAGAATCCATGAGGGCATGGATGTCTCCAGTAGGGGCGAGATTGTGTTGCGGCTACCCAAGAATTGACTCAGGCGCTAGACATTCGTTGACCTATGCCTGAGTTAGGCAAATTTTTGCCTGCATGGGGATTGCGCGGGGGTGTCCTGGGTCAAAAGCGTGCTGGCACCCCCACAGCATTGTCTTTAGCGGTACACATGCTGGCCCCGGTTTTGACGCCATTCATTTTCAAAATGAAGGGCATCTTCGTCATTTTTGGTGCGCACACCCATCAGGATGCCGCCATTTTTAATGCCTTCTTCATACTCCTTGACGCGCTCTTCGGGGATGTTCCAGCCGATCAGCGCGCCAATCAAGCCGCCGCCTGCCGCGCCCGCGCCTGCACCAGCAGCGGCAGCGGCCAGCGGGCCTGCAATCACCAAGCCCAGGCCGGGCAACGCCAGCGTGGTGCCGACCGCAGCAATGCCAGCAATGATGGCGCCCAGGGTGCCGCCAATGCCCGCGCCAATGCCCGCGCCTTCGGCCGCCTTGTTGCCCAGTTCGGTTTCCTTGCCTGCGGTGGTCCCGCTAAAGTGACGATTGCGTGTGTCGTCTGACATCACCAAGTTGACATCGTCTTTTGAATAGCCGCGCGTATGAGCGGCGTTGTAGGCGGCTTCTGCGCTTTCGCGATCCGGAAAGAGCCCGGTCACCAATCTACCGGAACCCGTCGTCGTGGTCGTTGCGCTGTAAGGCTGGGTTGTGCTGTTCGTGTCCATGAAAGTCTCCTTGAGGCAATGAAAGAGTTAAAGAAAAAGGCACGCTCAGTTGCGGTCAGCGCGGGCGCGGCGCCGACTGGTGATTGAGCGATCAGCAGTCCTGCCCGCAGTTTTTGCAGCGGTGGCATTGGGCGCTCCCGTCGGGCTGCTACTCATGGCGTCGCTGGCCCTGTCGGCGGGCGCAGGCGCCGTGCGCACCAAGGTGCCGGTATCGCTGCGAGGAATCGCTTTTTGAGTCGCCTCGGCCGCATCCTGCGGCGTCACGCCCACCCTGGCCGGTGCCGGAGCGGTGGTCTGCGCTGAAACGCTCGCTGCCGCAAGCGCCAGGGCCGCCCCCAGAGGAATTAATTTGATGTAACGGAGCATGGTGTTTGCCTTTATTAAGAAATTTGGCGGAAACACGAAAAACGTGCTTTCACTAAGCTGCAGTTAGCAAGCTGAATAGACTATAAAAAATAATTTCTACGACTAATTTAAGTCCAAGTCCCGTGTCGGCGTAGGAAATCGCCCCTACCTGCCTGGCCTGTTTTGCGGGCTTGCTGGCATGCTTTACCATTGTCTTTATGCATGAAAGCGCTCTTTTAACGCCATGAAAACCCGTCTCGAATCACCCCGGCGCAAGTCTGCAGGCACAGGCGCTTTGGGCCGTCTCGCACTGGCGGCCTGGCTCTTTGTGCCTGTCGCGGCCACGGCTGCAGCGCCTGCTGCCTCCGGCTCATCCGCGGTGGATGTCAAGCTAGTTGTCGCCTATGAGTGTTGAATTTAAGCGGTTTTTCTGAACTTCTGGTTTTCCTCCTTTTTGTGATTTTTCTGCTCCACAGGCTGATCGGGATTGAGGTACACCTCGCGCACAGGCTGCCAGTTGCGTGTGGCGCCGCTCCAGCGCTGGGGGTTGGCCGCCTTGGCCGCTTCATAGACCTGAGCGCGCTTGGCCAATAGTGCGCCGTCCTGGCCGTCGTGGCGCTCGTGCGGGGTGACGAAGCGGGTGGCGCTGTGGCGGTGCTCGTGGTTGTACCAGTTCACGAACGTGTCCACCCAGCGGCGCGCGGCCAGCAGGGTTTCAAACGCGCCGGCGGGATAGTCGGGCCGGTATTTCAGTGTCTTGAAGAGCGACTCCGAGTACGGGTTGTCGTTGCTGACGGCCGGGCGGCTGAGCGAGGGCATCACGCCCAGCGCCTGCAGGGTAGCGAGCATCGCCGCGCCCTTCATCGGGCTGCCGTTGTCCGAGTGCAGCACCACCTGGCCGGGCGCGATGCCCTCGCGCAGGCAGATATCGCGCATAACCTCGCTGGCCAGCTCGCTGCTCTCGGTTTCATAGACCTGCCAGCCGACGATCTTGCAGCTGAAGATATCGAGGAACAGGTACAGATAAAAATAGCGTCCCGTCACCAGCGTGGGCAGATAGGTGATGTCCCAGCTGAACAACTGGTTGGGCGCGCTGGCGCACAGCGCGCGCGGTTTATTGCGCGGCTGGCCGGGGCGCTGGGCGCTGCGGTGGCCCAGCTGCCTGGCGGACCTGAGCACGCGGTAAAAGGTCGACTCGGAGGCGATGTACTCCCCACGGTCGGCCAATCGGGGAACGATTTGGCTGGGCGCCAGGTGGCCGAACTCGGGCGAATTGGCCACGGCCAGAACAGCCTGGCGCTCGGGCTCGCTGAGCCGGTTGGCGGGCGCTTGCACCCGCGCGGGGCGCTGGTCTGCGCGCAGCGCGTCGCGCTGCCAGCGCTGCAGGGTGCGCTCGCTCAGGCAAATGACCGCGCAGGCGCGCTCCTGGCGCGCGCCCGCCTGCGTGGCGTCGGCCACCAGCGCAATGACCTGGCGGCGCTGCAGGAGGCTGCTCATTTGACCTCGTCCTCCCACAGCGCCCGGAACTTTTTTTGCAACATCAGCAACGCGGCCGCCTCCGACAACGCCTTTTCCTTACGTACCAGCTCGCGCTTGAGCTGCTCGTTTTCCTCCTTCAGACTGCGCCACTGCCCCATGTCCGCCGCCGCTTTGGCAGGCGCGCAGAAAGCCGCTTTCCAGCTCGCCA
>JBBRWN010000034.1:0-25771 GCA_038249155.1 Burkholderiales bacterium
GTAGGTGTGGCCGGTGATCCAGCCGATGTCGGCGGTACACCAGAACACGTCGTTGGGCTGCAGGTCGAAGGTCCAGTCCATCGTCAGCTTGGCCCACAGCAGGTAGCCGCCGGTGCTGTGCTGCACGCCCTTTGGCTTGCCGGTGGAGCCGGAGGTGTAGAGCACGAACAAGGGATGCTCGGCGCCGACGAATTCGGGCTCACAAACCGGGTTGGCTTTGGCACAGACTTCATGCATGAAGCTGTCGCGGCCTTCGACCATGTTGCAAGCGGTAGCGGTGCGCTGATAGACGATCACATTCTTGAGCGACTCGCAGCCGCCCATCGCGATGGCTTCATCGACGATGGATTTGAGGGCCAGTTCCTTGCCGCCGCGCAGCTGGAAGTTGGCGGTGACGACCGCCACGGCGCCGGCGTCATGGATGCGCTCGTGCAGGCTCTTGGCCGAGAAGCCGCCGAACACCACCGAGTGCGTCGCGCCGATGCGCGCGCAGGCCTGCATGGCCACCACGCCTTCAACCGTCATCGGCATGTAGATGACGACGCGGTCACCCTTTTGCACGCCCATCTCCTTCAGAGCGCTGGCGAACTGGCTGACCTTGGCGTGCAGTTCCTTGTAAGTGACGTGCGTGACCTTGCCGTCGTCGCTTTCAAAAATGATGGCGTTTTTGTTTTCGGTCGGGGTGCCCAGATGGCGATCCAGGCAGTTGTAGGAGGCGTTAAGCTCGCCGTCGGCAAACCAGGTGTAGAACGGGGCGTTGGACTCGTCCAGCACTTGCGTGAAGGGCTTTTTCCAACTCAGATTTTCGCGTGCCAGACGGGCCCAGAAGCCCTCGAAGTCGTTTTCAGCTTCAGCGCACAGGGCGTTATAACCTTCCATACCGGAAATGCGGGCCGCCTGCACGGTGGCAGGGCTGGGCGAAAACACGCGGTTTTCGACCAGTGTGGACTCGATGGAAGTGTTAGCGTTGCTCATTCGTAATGTCTCCTTGGTTTAGGTGCGTGGTACTTTCAGGCTTGGCACTTACAAGCCACTGACGGATTTGAGCCTTATTCAATATTCGCAGCCTGAACAGCATTCTGTCACGCAAGCCGATGCCGCTGGCGCTTCAAAATGCAGGCTGGAGCATCCCCCCTAAAATGCACCCCTCACTCGAAGACGCCCAGATTTTGTTATTCACCCTCATTCTTTTACCGCTGCTACTGGGCACCGTGCTCACCGGCTGGTCGGGCTCGGGCCTGCTTCGTTCGGCTGGCGAGCGCAGGCGCACGGCCTGGCTGGCCGCTGCGGTCACCGGCGCCAGCTTAGGGCTGCTGCTGGTGCAGGCGCCTGCCGTCATGGCGGGCGGGGCACTGCGCAGCTTCACGCCCTGGGTGCCGGAAATCGGCCTGAGCCTGGCCTTTGCGCTCGACGGTTTATCACTCATGTTCGCGCTGATGATTACCGGCATCGGGCTGCTGATCATTTTGTACGCGCATTACTACCTCGGCCCGAACGACTCGACCGGCAAGTTCTACAGCACGCTGATGCTGTTCATGGCGGCGATGCTGGGCATCGTGCTGTCGGACAACTTGCTGCTGCTGATCGTGTTCTGGGAGCTGACCAGCATTTCGTCGTTTCTGCTCGTGGGCTACTGGCAGCACCGCAGCGATGCGCGGGCCGGCGCGCGCATGGCGCTGGCCGTCACCGGCGGGGGCGGTCTGGCGCTGCTGGGCGGCTTTGTGCTGCTGGGCCAGATGGCGGGCACTTATGAAGTCAGCGCGCTGATGGCGCAGGCCGGGCGCATTCAGGCCGATCCGCGCTATCCGGTGGCGCTGGTCTTGATCCTGCTCGGGTGCTTCACCAAAAGCGCGCAGTTCCCGTTTCACTTCTGGCTACCGCAGGCGATGGCCGCACCGACACCGGTATCGGCCTATCTGCATTCGGCGACGATGGTCAAGGCAGGCATTTTTCTGATGGCGCGGCTTACGCCAGTCATTGGCGGCACTGATCTTTTCATGGCCATTGTGATGACCACCGGGCTGGTGACCATGCTGTTTGCCGCTTTCATTGCGATCTTCAAGCATGACCTGAAAGGGCTGCTGGCTTATTCGACCATCAGCCACCTCGGGCTGATCACTTTTTTAATCGGGCTGGGCTCGCCACTGGCGGCCGTGGCGGCGCTGTTTCATATCCTCAACCACGCCAGCTTCAAGGCCGCCCTGTTCATGAGCGCTGGCATCGTCGATCATGAAACCGGCACCCGCGACATGCGCCAGTTGGGCGGCCTGTACCAAGCCCTTCCCTGGACCGCCACGCTGGCGATGGCGGCGGCGGCGGGCATGGCGGGCGTGCCGCTGTTCAACGGTTTTGTGTCCAAGGAAATGTTTTTGACCGAAGCCGTCGCTTTTGCCCAAGGCGGCGGCTGGCGCTGGCTGGTTCCGACGGCGGCGGCGCTGGCGGCGCTGTGCAGCGTGGCCTATTCGGTGCGGCTGGTGCATGACCTATTTTTCAACGGCCCGGCGCGGGACTTGCCGCAGCCGCACCCGCACGAGCCGCCGCTGGGCATGAGGGCACCGGTCGCGCTGCTGGCGGCGGTCTGCGTCGGCGTTGGCCTGCTGCCTGCGCTGCTGGCCGGGCCGATGGTCAAGGTGGCCGCTAGTGCGATGCTGGGCCGGGCGGCGCCCGAATTCCATCTGGCGCTGTGGCACGGTTTTAATTTTCCGCTGCTGCTGAGTGTGCTGGCGCTGAGCGCTGGCACCGGCCTGTATGTCGCGCTGGCGCGTGCTGGGCGGCTGCACCGCATGAATTCTGAAAACTGGTTTAACCTCCTGACCGGGCTGAACCTGTTCACGCGCAGCATGGATTTGCTATTGAGCAGCGCCGGGTATCTGACAAAAAAACTGGAAAACGCCTCGCTGCAGCGCTACCTGGCCTGGATGCTGATGGCCGCCGTGGCCGCTGCCGCCGCGCCCTTTCTGGGCGACGACGCGCCCGGCACCGGAGCGCGCGCGCTGCTGCCCGCGTCGTTTCCGGCGCTGGTGGTCTGGGGCTTGCTGCTGGCGGCCTGCGCCTGGCTGGCGCTGCGCCATCACCAGCGCTTTGGCTCAGTGGTGGTCACCGGCGCCGTCGGGCTGGCCACGTCGCTCAGCTTTGTCGCCCTGTCGGCGCCGGATCTGGCGCTGACGCAGTTGACCGTCGATGTGGTTTCCACCGTGCTGCTGCTCATGGGCCTGGCGCTGCTGCCGCAGCAGTCGCCACAAGAATCGTCGCGCCAGCGCAAGGCCCGCGACGCGACGCTGGCACTGGCCGGAGGCGCAGGTGTGGCCTGGCTGGCCTGGCTGATGCTGACACGCAACCACGATTCAATCGCCTGGTATTTCCTCAACCAGTCGGCTGTGGCGGGCGGCGGCATGAATGTGGTCAACGTGATTCTGGTGGACTTTCGCGGCTATGACACGATGGGCGAAATCACCGTGCTGGGCATTGCCGCCGTCGGCGTGCTGGCGCTGCTCGACGGTATGCGCGCCCGCCGCCCGGCGCTGGATGCAGCGGGCCGGGCCTGGACTTTTGCCGCCCAGCCGCTGATGCTGCGCGTGGCCGCTAGAGTGCTGCTGCCGCTGGCGCTGGTGGTGGCGCTGCACATCTTCATGCGCGGCCACAACCAGCCCGGTGGCGGCTTCATTGCCGGACTGATTACCGCCGTCACGCTGGTGCTGCAGTACATGGCCAACGGCCAGTCGCGCGCCCAAGCGCTGCTGAGGGCGCGGGGTGGGCGGCGTTTTGTGGTTTGGATAGGCGCGGGCCTGGGCATTGCTGCGCTGACGGGCCTGGGCGCTTTCGTATTCGGCCAGCCTTTTCTGACCAGCACACACGGCCAGCCGCATCTGCCGTATCTGCCGCTGCTGGGCGAGCTGCCGCTGGCCAGCGCCGCGCTGTTTGACCTGGGCGTTTACATCACCGTGGTTGGCGCCACGCTGCTGACGCTGTCAACGCTGAGCGCCGTCACCCGCGAACCGGCCAGCCCTGCCGCGCCACAACCGCAACCCCAGCCCCGGAAAAATCCCTCATGAGTCTTGAATTCCTGCTGGCCACCGGCATTGGCGCGGTCACCTCCACCGGCATTTATTTAATTCTGCGCGGGCGCACCTGGCCGGTGGTGCTCGGCCTGAGCCTGCTGGGCTACGCGGTGAACCTATTTATTTTTGCGATGGGCAGACTCTGGCTGGATGCCGCACCGATTCTGTCAAGCGTCGGCCGCGTGGCCGACCCGCTGCCGCAGGCGCTGGTGCTGACGGCCATCGTCATCGGCTTTGCCACGACCGGCTTTGTCATTGCGCTGGCGCTGCGCACCCGGCATGAAACCGGCTCCGACCATGTGGACGGGCACGAGCCCGCGCACGGCCAAAGCCACCACCGCGACAAAACAGGGGATGGCGCGTGATGGGCGACATGCTGAGCAACTTTTTCTCCATGCACCTGCCGATTTTTCCGGTGCTGCTGCCGCTGTTGACGGCGATTGCCCTGCTGCTCATCGGCGACAACGGCGGCGAAGCCAGCCACGGCGGGCCACTGCTGCGCTGGCGCCGCCTTATCAGCCTGGCGTCGGTCGTTTTAGGCGCTGCGCTGGCCTGGCGGCTGATGCTGCAAGCCGCCGACGGGCCGCTGACGGTGTACGCGCTGGGCGGCTGGCAGGCGCCTTTTGGCATCGTGCTGGTGGTGGACCGCCTCAGCGCGCTGATGCTGGCGCTGACCTGGACGATTGCCGTGCCGGTGCTGTGGTACGCCACGGCGGGCTGGGACGTGCATGGGCGCTACTTTCATGCGCTGTTTCACTTTCAGCTGATGGGCTTGTCAGGCGCATTTATCACCGGCGACCTGTTCAACCTGTTTGTGTTTTTTGAAGTGCTGCTCATTTCTTCTTACGTGCTGCTGCTGCACGGCCAGGGCCGCCAGCGCTTTAAGGCCGGGCTGCATTACGTGATTCTCAATTTGGTGGCGTCGGCGCTGTTTTTGATCGGGCTGGCGTTGATCTACGGCATCACCGGTACGCTCAACATGGCCGATCTGGCGCTGCGAATCGCCCGGCTCGGCCCGCAGGAAGCCGTGCTTTTAAAAACCGGGGCCATGCTGCTGCTCGTGGTGTTTGGCCTCAAAGCGGCCATCGTGCCGGTGTATTTGTGGCTGCCCGGCACTTACGCGGCAGCCAGCGCGCCGGTGGCGGCGCTGTTTGCGGTCATGACCAAAGTTGGCGTTTACAGCATCATCCGCGTCCACGCCGTGATGCTGGGCGACGGCGCGGGCCATGCCGCGCTGGCGGCTGCACCGTGGCTGCTGCCGCTAGGGCTGCTCACAACGGTGTTGAGCGTGCTCGGTGCGCTGGCCGCGCGCAGCCTGGCGCGGCTGGTGGCTTACCTCACCGTCGCATCGGTGGGCGTTATTTTGGCGGGCGTGGGCCTGTTCACGCCCGCAGGCATGTCGGCGGCGCTGTATTACACCGTCCACAGCACGCTGGTGATTGCCGCGCTATTTTTGCTGGTCGAGCTGGTCGCGTCCCAGCGCGGCGATGCCGAAGATCGCTTGCAGCCCGCCGCCCCCGTGGCCCAGCCGGTGTTGCTCGGGCTGATGACGCTGCTGGGCGCGGCCTCGGTGGCGGGGTTGCCGCCGCTGCCGGGCTTTTTGGGCAAGGTGATGATTTTGCAAAGCGCCATTGGCACGCCCGCCCAGGTCTGGGTCTGGGCCGTGGTGCTGATGGCCGGGTTTTTCACGCTGATCGGGCTGGCGCGGGCGGGCGTCATCCTGTTCTGGAACGTGCTGCCGCCCGGCCTGCAGGCCAGCAGCGCCGCAGGCAGCAGCCGACGCATGCTATCGGCCACGCTGGGCCTGCTGTCGCTGAGCCTGGCGCTGGCCGCTTATGCCTCGCCGCTCAAACGCTACACCGATGCCGCCGCCGCCCAGTTGGCCGACCGCGCCGCTTACGCCAGCGCCGTACTCGGCCCGCTCGGCGGCGCGGCGGCTGACACGGCGCGCCCCTACCGTGGCGGCGAAGGCGAAGTCATCCTGCCAGCCCCACAAAGCCCGCACTAAAACCACCATAGAACCCGCCGCAAAGCCCGCCATGAAAAAAGCTGCCCGCTTCTTCGCCCATCCGTGGCTGTCAAGCCTGCTGGCCACCAGCTGGCTGCTGCTGCAGCACAGTCTGGCGCCGATGCATCTGCTGGCCGCCGCGCTGATCGGCTTGAGCGTGCCGCGCCTGCTGCACGGCTTTCTGCCACCGGCCCCGCGCATCCGCTGGCTGCCAGCGCTGCGCCTGAGCGGCGTGGTGCTGTGGGACATCGTGGTCGCCAACATCACCGTCGCCCGGCTGGTGCTCGGCCCGATGGACAAGCTGCAACCGGCCTGGGTCACGGTGCCGCTGACGCTCAAGCACCCCACCGCCATTGCGCTGCTGGCCAGCATCATCACCACCACGCCGGGCACGGTGTCGTGCGCCATCGACGAAGAGCGCCATTTCATGGTGGTCCACGCGCTCCACTGCACCGACCCGGCGGGCCTGATCGCCGACATCCAGGCGCGCTACGAGCAGCCGCTGATGGCGATTTTTAACCAGACCTCAAACACGCCCGGAGACAAGCCATGAGCCTGCCCGTTCTCGCCCTTGCCGTTGACTTGTGCATCGGCGCCGTTGCGCTGGCCATGCTGGCGTCCAGCTGGCGGCTGATCGTCGGGCCGCACGTTACCGACAGAATTTTGGCCATCGACACGCTCTACCTCAACGCGGTGGCGCTGATGGTGCTGCTGGGCATGCGCCTGGGCACGCCGGTGCTGTTTGAAGCGGCCATGCTGGTGGCCATGCTCGGTTTTGCCTCGACGGCGGCGCTGGCGCGCTACCTCACGCGCGGCGATGTGATCGAATAAGCCAAGGAATGTTGAACATGACTTTTCACCCGGTGGTTGAATGGCTGGTGGCCGCGTTGCTGCTGGTCTCGGCCTTTTTTACGTTGGTGGGCGCGATTGGCATGGTCCGGCTGCCGGACTTTTTCATGCGCCTGCATGCGCCGACCAAAGCCTCGACGCTGGGCGTGGGCTGCATTCTGGTCGCCAGCATGATCGTGGCCGCCGCTCAGGGGCGCGCCGGTTTTGCCGAACTGCTGATTGCCCTGTTTGTGTTTGTCACCGCGCCCGTGTCGGCCAACCTGCTGGCCCAGGCCGCGCTGCATTTGCGCCTGCCGTCCCAAGCGCCGATTCCCGAAGACGCGGTGCCGGAGCGACGGGCGCCCTGAGCTGCCCAGCCACGCCGTGCCAACAGAGGCTCAAACAAAAAAGTTCAGCCCCGGCCTCACACCATGTTCTGCGGCACCACCCACTGGTCAAACTCTTCTCCGGTGACATAGCCCGAGGCCACAGCCGCCTCGCGCAAGCTCGTCCCCTTTTTGTGCGCCTTCTTGGCGATGAAAGCGGCCTTGTCGTAGCCGATATGCGGGTTCAGCGCCGTCACCAGCATCAGCGAGCGGCTGACCAGCTCCGCAATGCGCGCGCGGTTCGGCGCAATGCCCACGGCGCAGTGCTCATTGAAACTGAGCATGCCGTCGGCCAGCAAGCGCACGCTCTGCAAAAAATTGTGGGCAATCATCGGCCTGAACACATTCAATTCGAAATTGCCCGAGGCGCCGCCAAAATTGATCGCCACATCGTTGCCCAGCACCTGGCAGCACAGCATGGTCAGCGCCTCGCACTGCGTCGGATTGACCTTGCCCGGCATGATGGACGAGCCCGGCTCGTTCTCTGGAATGCTCAATTCGCCGATGCCGCTGCGCGGGCCGCTGGCCAGCCAGCGCACATCGTTGGCGATTTTCATGAGGCTCGCGGCCAGGGTTTTGAGCGCGCCATGGGCGTGGACCAGCGCATCGCACGAGGCCAGCGCCTCGAACTTGTTCGGCGCGGTGACGAATTGAAAACCGGTCAGGCGCGCCAGCTCGGCCGCCGCCTGTTCGGCGTAGCCCTTGGGCGCATTCAGCCCGGTGCCCACGGCGGTGCCGCCCAGCGCCAGTTCATAAAGATGCGGCAATGCGGCCCGCACATGCGCCGCGCCGTGCGCCAACTGCGCCGCATAGCCCGAGAATTCCTGGCCCAGCGTGAGCGGCGTGGCGTCCTGCAGATGGGTGCGGCCAATTTTCACAATGCCGTCAAAATCCTGCGCTTTTTGCGCCAGCGTGGCGTGCAGTTTTTCAATCGCCGGGAGCAGTTTTTCAGCCATGGCGACAACCGCCGAGACATGCATGGCAGTGGGAAACACGTCGTTGGACGACTGGCTGCGGTTCACATCGTCATTGGGATGGATGAGCCGCCCTTCGCCGCGCGCGCCGCCCAGCAGCTCGCTGGCGCGATTCGCCAGCACCTCGTTGACGTTCATGTTGGTCTGCGTGCCCGAGCCGGTCTGCCAGACCACCAGCGGGAAGTCATCGACGTGCTTGCCAGCGATGACTTCATCGGCTGCGGCCACGATGGCCAGGGTTTTGCGCTCGTCCTGCAGCCCCAGCGCCTGGTTCACCAGCGCCGACGAGCGTTTGATTTGCGCCAGCGCCCGGATCAGCTCAACCGGCTGGCGCTCGCCGGAAATATCGAAATTCTGTAAAGAACGCTGGGTCTGCGCGCCCCACAGCCGCTGCGCCGGAACTTCAACAGGGCCGAAAGTGTCACGCTCGGTGCGCGTGGCTGGAGCTGGAGCTATGGTTGCGGCTGGAGCTGCGGCTGGGCTTGTAATCATGGCGTGGGCCTTACCTGTCAAAATAGAGGGCGGTACTTTTCAGCATAGCCTTTAACAAAAGCAGCGCCGCGTCAACCGGCATTGCACCCACTTACCCAAAGCCAAAAGCCCCAAGCCAATGACCACGATCAAACAAGCCGATCTCATCGAATCCGTTGCTGCTGCCCTGCAGTACATCAGCTACTACCACCCGGCCGACTACATCGCCCATCTGGCGCGCGCCTACGAGCGCGAGCAAAGCCCGGCCGCCAAGGACGCCATCGCGCAAATCCTGACCAACAGCAAGATGAGCGCCACCGGCCACCGCCCGATTTGCCAGGACACCGGCATCGTCAACGTGTTTTTAAAAGTCGGCATGGACGTGCGCTGGGAGGGTTTCACCGGCAGCCTGGACGACGCCATCAACGAAGGCGTGCGCCAAGGCTACAACCACCCCGACAACACGCTGCGCGCCAGCGTCGTGGCCGATCCGCAGTTCGACCGCAAGAACACCAAGGACAACACGCCCGCCGTGATTTTTGCCGAAATCGTTCCCGGCAACACGCTGGAAGTGACCGTCGCAGCCAAGGGCGGCGGCAGTGAAAACAAATCCAAGATGGTCATGCTCAACCCCGGCGACTCGGTGGTCGATTGGGTTTTGAAAACCGTGCCGACGATGGGCGCAGGCTGGTGCCCGCCCGGCATGCTGGGCATCGGCATCGGCGGCACCGCTGAAAAGGCCGTCTTGATGGCCAAGGAAAGCCTGATGGACGATCTGGACATGTACGAGCTGCAGGCCAAATCCGCCAGCGGCGAAGCGCTGACCAAAGTCGAAGCCCTGCGCCTGGAACTGTTCGAGAAAGTCAACGCCCTGGGCATCGGCGCGCAAGGCCTAGGCGGCCTGACTACCGTGCTCGACATCAAGATCAAGATGTACCCCACGCACGCGGCCAGCAAGCCCGTGGCCATGATTCCGAACTGCGCCGCCACGCGCCACGCGCACTTCGTGATGGACGGCAGCGGCCCGGTGTACATCACGCCGCCCTCGCTCGACACCTGGCCCGACGTGAACTGGACGCCTGATTACGTCAAAAGTAAAAAAGTCGATCTCAACACGCTGACGAAAGAAGAAGTCGCCAGCTGGAAGCCGGGCGATACGTTGCTGCTCAACGGCAAGATGCTCACCGGCCGCGACGCCGCGCACAAGCGCATCCAGGACATGCTGGCCAAGGGCGAAAAGCTGCCCGTCGATTTCACCAACCGCGTGATTTATTACGTCGGCCCGGTTGATCCCGTCGGCGACGAAGCCGTCGGCCCCGCCGGTCCGACCACGGCCACGCGCATGGACGGCTTCACGGAAATGATGCTGGCGCAAACCGGCCTGATCTCGATGGTGGGCAAGGCCGAGCGCGGCCCCGTCGCCATCGAGGCGATCAAGAAGCACAAGAGCGCCTACCTGATGGCCGTCGGCGGCGCCGCTTATCTGGTCTCCAAGGCCATCAAGCACGCCCAAGTCGTCGGATTTGCCGATCTGGGCATGGAAGCGATTTACGAGTTCGACGTGGTCGATATGCCCGTGACCGTGGCGGTGGATTCGGGCGGCACCAGCGCCCACATCACCGGCCCGGCCGAGTGGCAGAAAAAGATTGCCACCGGCGAATTTAAGTCGATTCCCGTCACCGCAGCCTAAGCCGCGTTGACAGACGCGCTGCCCAGAAAGACCGCCCTTGAAAGGCCAGGCCATCGGGGTGTTTGACAGCGGCATCGGCGGCCTGAGCGTTTTAAAAGCGCTGCGGGCCACAATGCCGCAGGAAGACTTCATCTATATCGCCGACAGCGGCCACGCGCCCTACGGCGAGCGCGACGCGGCGCATGTGCTGGCCCGCTCGCGCGCCATCGCCTGCTATCTGGTCGCGCAGCGCGTCAAGGCGCTGGTGATGGCCTGCAACACGGCCACCGCCGCCGCCATTCATTTGCTGCGCGCCGAGCATCCGGAGTTGGCGCTGATCGGCGTGGAGCCGGCTTTAAAACCCGCCGCCAGCCTGAGCCAGACCGGACGCATCGGCGTGATGGCCACGCGCAGCACGCTGACCAGCGACAAGTTTCAGGCGCTGCTGGCGGCGCAGTCGGGCGGCGCCAAGGATGTGCGCTTTATCGTCCAGCCCTGCGACGGCCTGGCCCATGCCATCGAGCGCAGCGCCGAAACCGGCGAGACGGCCGACACCCTCGCGCTATGTACCCGCTACACGCAGGCCATGGGCAAGTTCGGTTTTGAAAAAGGCCAGATCGACACGCTGGTGCTGGGGTGTACCCACTACCCGTTTGCCAGCGAACACCTGCGCGCCCTGCTCGGCCCCGAGGTGCAGCTGCTGGACAACGGCGAGGCGATTGCGCGTCAGACGCGGCGGCTGGTGCAGAGTGCCCCGGTGGCGATGGATCAACCGGCAGGCCGGGTGCAACTGCTGACCACCGGCCAGCCGCTGGCGCTGCAGGCTGCGGCTGGGCGCTGGCTGGGCTTGTCAGTAGAGGTTGAGGTGTTGGGGTAGCGCCGCAGGCTCAGGCATTGACAATTTAATTATCTGGAGTTACATTTAATTCATATACACACTCGTTGAAACCAGAGAATTCCAAAAACAAGCGGCAAAAGTCTGGTCCGACGATGAACGCATGGAGTTTGTCAGCTGGATTGCTGAAAACCCATTGGCCGGGGACGTCATTCCCGGCGCGGACGATGCCCGCAAAGTGCGCTGGGCCATCGCAGGCAAGGGCAAGCGCGGCGGTGTGCGAGTCGTTTACTTTCACCTGAGCGCCGATGGCGTGCTGATTTTGGTGATGGTGTATGCCAAGTCTGAGCGGGCCAACGCGGCCCCCACCGATATTAGGAGAGCTTGAAATCATGGACATCCGAAACATTGACATTGAAAAAGTCGCCAAAGCCGTTGAGCTGGATGCAGGGCAGGCGCTGCCTGGCCTGCGGAAGTCTCTGGCGCAAGCCAAGCGCGGCGATTTTGCCGCCGTCCACACGCCCGAAATGATCGCCGGGTACAGGGCCAGGGGCCGCCCGGCGGGCAGCGTCAAGAAAGATGCCAAGCAAGCCGTCACCGTGCGGTACAGCCCGGACGTGCTGGAAGCCTTCAGGGCTACCGGCGCGGGCTGGCAGGCACGCATGAACGATGCTTTGCGCGACTGGCTGCGCACGCATTCGCCGGTTTGAGCGCGGCGCGCCTGCTGATTGGGGTGGTGTGCGCCACGCCATCGAAGCCCAGGCGCCTTGCGCCCACTACTCCTGCCATGATGCGCCGCGCCTGGATCGACAAGGCCGACGCTCACCAGGTGGCCCTGAGTCGCCAGGGCGTGCTGGCCGGGGTGTGCCGGGCCACGCTGTACGCCCGGCAAAAGCCCAAGGCATTGGCGCCCGGCGATGAAATCCTCAAGCGCCTGATCGACGAGGAATGCGCGCGCTGGGCATGGCGGGCATGGCGCCCGGCCCCGCTACCAGTCAGGCGCACCCGCAGCACAAGGCCTACCCCTACCTGCTGCGCGGCGTGGCCGTGGTCCAACCCAACCAGGTCTGGAGCACGGATATCACCTACATCCGCCTGGCGCGCGGGCCTGTTGGATACCTTTGTTTTGATTTAGCTGCCAAGTGACCCACTAGCGCACCAACCGGACAAGGTAGCCGCTGCGGACATAGCCGTGGCTGACAAGGCCATAGCCGAAATAAACGACCCAGGCGAAACTGGGACTATCAGCGTAGAGCGAAGATGACCAAAACAAACTATCAGGCGTTTGGGGGAACAGCCCAGTGTCAATGGTGGGCTGGTTAGAGTTGCCGTTGCAAGACGTGATCACCGCTTTACCACCATCGTCTATATCAATTTTGCCACTGGCAAAGCCGTCGCTGCACACCCGCAGGCTTTGCAGCTCACGCACCGTAGGCACACGCCAGTCCCGCTTGCCCCGGTAACCTGCGACATTAAAAGTATCGACAGCGGCCTTGGCCCCTTCAAGGGTGTATTTCTTGGCCTGCCCAGTGCAACTGCTCCCGCTCCACTGCTGGCCCAGGCTGCAGCGCAGCCACTCGTGCCCGGCCACATTGGCGCTGCCATTGGGCGCTTGGCCGTAGGGGGCAAGCGTTCTAGGCTCGGCATGGGCCAGGGTGGCAAAGGTGACGAAGCCGAGGGCGAGGGCGAGTAAACGATGGAGGGACATGGCTAATTCGTGGAAGTTTGTTAAATGGCGTTACATAGTTTAGACGCAACGCTTTGCCTGCGCCAGTTCACGGCTTGGATGAACTGGCGGCATCGACAATCACCCCCGGCTCCTTCCAGCCCCCGCCCAGCGTCTTATACAGCCCAACCTGGCTTTGCAGCTGGGCCAGCCGGGTCTGCACCACAGCTTGCTGCGCGCTAAACAGCGAGCGCTGGGCATCCAATAAATCGAGCTGGCTCGCCACGCCGTTGCGGTAGCGCAGGTCGGACAGCTTGAAGCGCGCCGCCTCGGCGTTCGCTTGGGCTTGGCTGGCGCTCAGCTGCTCGACCAGCGTCGTGCGGCTGGCCAGCGCGTCGGCCACTTCGCGAAACGCCGTCTGGATGGCTTTTTCGTACTGGGCGATGGCCATGTCGCGGCCCACCTTGGCCGAATCCAGATTGGCGCTGTTGCGGCCCGCATCAAAAATCGGCAGCAGCAATTGCGGCGCCAGCGTCCAGCCCCAGGAGCCGCTTTGCAGCAGGCCGGACAAATGGCCGCTGGCGCTGCCCGCACCCACGGTCAGCGCAATTTTCGGGAAAAACGCCGCCCGCGCCGCGCCGATATTGGCGTTGGCGGCCAGCAGCAATTGCTCGGCCTGGCGAATATCGGGCCGGTTCGTCAGCAAGTCGGACGGCAGCCCGGCCTGTACATCGGCCATCAGCCGCGTCTGGCTCAAGGCAGAAGCGCTGGCCGCTGGCAGCTCACCCGCCAGCGGCTGGCCGACCAGCAGGGTGAGCGCGTTTTCGTCCAAGGCGCGCTGGCGCTGCTGCTGAGCGTTGGCCACGCGCGCCGCCTCCAGCAGCGATTGCGCCTGCCGGTAATCCAGTTCGGAGGTCACCCCGTTGTCAAAGCGCAGTTTGCTCAGCTTGACCGACTCCTCGCGGCTGCCCAGCGTCTGACGCGTGAGAGCGAGCAGCTCGTCGTCGGCCAGCAGGCTCAAATAGCTGTTGGCGACGGCGGCAACCAGGCTGATTTGCGCGCTCTTGCGCGCCTCTTCGGTGGCCAGGTACTGGCTGAGCGCCGCTTCCTTCAGGCTGCTGACGCGGCCGAAGAAGTCCAGCTCATAAGCCGTTACCGCCAGCCCGACGTTGTACAAACTGCTCACGCCGCCATCCGAATTGGGCGCGCGCGAGCCAGTCAGCGCACCGTTGACCGTGGGCAATTGATCGGCGCGCTTGATCTGGTATTGCGCCCTCGCCTGCTCGATATTGTGTACAGCCACGCGCAGGTCGCGATTGTTCGTCAGCGCCAGCTCGATCAGGCGTTTGAGCTTGGCGTCGGCAAAAAAGTCCTGCCACGCGACGCTGGCGGCGGGCGCAGTTCCGGCAACGGCAGGGGACGGCGCAGCCAGTGCAGCAGCGGGCGCAGCGCTGACGTAGCTCGGAAAGCGGCCCGCCACCGGCGCAGCGGGCCGCTGGTAAGCCGACATCATCGAGCAGCCGCTCAGCAGCGCCGCCGCGCTCACGGCCAGCAGGGGGAAAAATCGGGTTGTCGTCATGGTTGTGCTTTCAATGCGTTGAGTCATGGCGGCCAGCTTCTGCGGATTTCGGGTGGTGTTCCGCATAAAGCTGCTGCTGGCGCTCGCTGTCATGGAAAAAGCCCCGGATCACGACAAAGAAAATCGGCACAAAAAACACCGCCAGCACCGTGCCGGTAATCATCCCGCCGATCACGCCGGTGCCGATGGCGCGCTGGCTGGCCGAGCTGGCGCCCGAAGCAATCGCCAGCGGCAGCACGCCGAGCATGAAGGCGAACGAGGTCATGATGATGGGCCGAAAACGCAGGTGCGCCGCCGTCAGCGCCGCCTCGACCACGCCTTTGCCCTGCGCCTGCAGCTCCTTGGCAAACTCGATAATCAAAATCGCGTTCTTCGCCGACAGGCCGATGATGGTAATGAGCCCGACCTGGAAATACACGTCGTTGGCGTAGCTGCGCAGCAGGGTCGCCAGCAGCACGCCGACCACGCCCAGCGGCACCACCAGAATCACCGCCAGCGGAATCGACCAGCTCTCATACAGCGCGGCCAGGCACAGGAACACTGCCAGCACGGCAAAGCCGTACAGAATCATCGCCTGCGAACCGGCGAGTTTTTCTTCGCGGGACTGGCCGGTCCACTCGTAGCCGAAGCCTTGCGGCAGTTGGGCGGCGAGCTTTTCCATTTCAGCCATCGCTGCGCCGGTGCTGTAGCCGGGCGCAGCCGAGCCGCTGATGCGCATGGCCGGGTAGCCGTTGTAGCGCACCGTCTGCATCGCGCCCTTCACCCAGCGCGTGCTGGCAAACGCCGACAGCGGCACCGGCTGGCCCTGGGCGTTGCTGGCATTGAGCTTGAGCAAATCTTCCGGCTGCATGCGCGCGGGCGCGTCGGCCTGCACCACGACGCGCTGCAAGCGGCCCTGGTTCGGAAAATCGTTCACATAGCTGGAGCCGAGCGCGGTGGACAGCGCGGCATTGATGGCGTCAAAGCTCACGCCCAGCGCATTGGCTTTGTCGCGGTCAATGTCGAGCTGGAGCTGCGACGCGTCTTCCAGGCCGTCGGGGCGCACCTGCGCGAGCACCGGGTTTTTAGACGCCATGCCCAGCATCTGGTTGCGCGCATTGAGCAGCGCCTCGCCGCCCGCGCCGGAGCGGTCCTGCAGCCGGAAGGAAAAGCCGCTGGCGTTGCCCAGCTCGGAAATCGGCGGCGGGCTCAGCGGGTAAATGAAAGCATCACGAATCCCGGACAGCGCGCCAAAAGCGCGTTTCGCCAGCGCGTCGGCCTGCTGGCCGGGTTGCTTGCGCTCGTCCCAGTCCTTCAGCGTGACGAAGGCCAGCCCGGCGTTTTGCCCCTGACCGGAGAAGCTGAAACCCAGCACGCCGACCATGCTTTGCACTTCGGGCTGCTTGAGCATGAAGCCTTCGACCTGCTCGACGACGGCGCGGGTGCGCTCGAATGTCGCGCCGGGCGGCAGCTGGATGTTCACCAGCAGCGTGCCCTGGTCTTCGGCGGGCAAAAAGGATGTGGGCAGGCGCACATAGACCAGCCCGACCACGCCAATGATGGCCGCATAAATCACCAGATAGCGCCCGGCGCGTTTCAGCAGCCGCTCCACAAAGCCTTCATAACCCTTGGCAGTGCGCGCAAAGCCCCGATTGAACCAGCCGAAAAAACCGGTTTTTTCATGGTGATGCCCGGCCTCCACCGGCTTGAGCAGCGTGGCGCACAGCGCCGGTGTCAGCGACAGCGCCAGAAAGGCGGAAAAACTGATCGACGCCACCATCACGGCAGAAAACTGGCGGTAAATATTCCCGACGGAACCGGCAAAAAACGCCAGCGGCACGAACACCGAAATCAGCACCACCGTCACGCCGACGATGGCGCCGGAAATCTGGCCCATCGCCTTGCGCGTGGCTTCCAGCGGCGGCAAGCCCTCTTCACTCATGATGCGCTCGACGTTTTCGACCACCACAATCGCGTCATCGACCACGATGCCGATGACCAGCACCATGCCGAACATCGTCAGCACGTTGATCGAAAAACCCAGCGCCAAGAGCGTGGCAAACGTGCCCAGCAGCGCCACCGGCACGACGATGGTCGGAATGACGGTGTAGCGCCAGTTTTGCAGGAACAAAAACATCACCAGGAACACCAGCACAATCGCCTCGACCAGCGTCTCGGCGACCTGGCTGATGGAAATTTTGACAAAGCGCGAGCTGTCGTAAGGAATGGAGTAGTTCACGCCCTGGGGAAAGTAGCGCTTGAGTTCGTCCATCTTGGCGCGCACGGCCTTGGCGGCGGCCAGCGAGTTGCCGCCGGGCGCCAGTTGCAGGCCGATGCCGGTGGCGGGCTTGCCGTTCAGGCGCGCCGAGGTGGCGTAAGTCTGGGCGCCGAGTTCGATGCGGGCCACGTCTTTCAGGCGCACGCTGGAGCCATCGGTATTGGCGCGCAGCACGATGCTGCCAAACTGCTCGACGCTGGAAAGCTGGCCATTGACCACCACGGTGGCGGCAATGCCTTGGCCCGCCACATTGGGCAAATCACCAATCGTGCCGGAGGCGATCTGGGCGTTTTGCGCCCGGATGGCGCTGGTCACGTCCGCCGCCGACAGCGCAAAGCCGCTCAGCTTGGCCGGGTCAATCCACACGCGCATGGCGCGCTCGGTGCCGAACAACTGGGCCTGGCCGATGCCAGGCAAGCGCTGGAGTTCGGGAATCACGCTGCGGGACGCATAGTCGCCCAGCGCAATCGGGTCAATCGCCGGGTTGTCCGACGAGAGCATCGTGAACAGCAGGAAGTTCGAGCGCGACTTGTCCACGCGCACGCCCTGCTGCGTCACGGCCTGGGGCAGGCGCGGCGCGGCGCGTGACAGGCGGTTTTGCACATCGACCTGGGCCAGATCGGGGCTGGTGCCGGTCTCGAACGTCAGCGTCAGCGTGCCCGTGCCGTTGGCCTGGGAAACCGACTCCATGTAGATCAGGCCGGGCGAGCCGTTCATCTCGCGCTCGATGACGCTGAGCACGCTGTCTTCGAGCGTCTTGGCGGAGGCGCCGGGGTAGCTGGCCGTGACCACAATCGAGGGCGGCGCCACCGGCGGGTACTGGGAAATCGGCAGCTGGGTGATGGCAACGCTGCCCATCACGACAATAAACAGCGCAATCACCCACGCAAAAATGGGGCGCTCAATAAAAAACTTGGCCATGCGGTGCGCTCCTTACTTCGCTGCGGCTGGCGCGGCTGGCGCGGCGGCAGACGCCGGAGACGCAGCACCCGTTGCGGGCGCCGACGCATTCGCTGCGGGCGCTGGTGCCGCGCTGGCGGACGGCGCTGATGGTGTCCAAGGCACGGCCTTGACCGGCGTGCCGGGCGGCATCATTTGCAGCTTCTGGAAGCCATCGACCATCACCTGCTCGCCCGCCTTCAGGCCGCTGAGCACCACCCATTGCGCGCCCTTGGCCGAGCCGATCTTGACCGGGCGCGGCGCCACCTTGCCGTCGCTGCCCACGACCATCACGCTGTCGCCCTGCGCGGTGCGCGTGACGGCCTGCTGCGGCAGGGTGATGGCGTTCGCCGCCTGCGCCTGCTCCAGGCGCACGCGCACATACAGCCCCGGCAGCAACTGGCCGCCGGGATTGGGCACTTCGGCGCGCAGCGTGATCTGGCCCGTCGTCGCATCGACGGTCAAATCAGAAAACAGCAGGCGGCCCGGCTGGGCGTATTCGGTGCCGTCTTCGAGCACGATGCGCACCGCCGCCGCCTCCACCCCGCTGGCGCGCTTGAGCTGGCCGCCCGCCATGGCGGCGCGCAGCTTCATCACCTCCGAAGCCGACTGGGTGAAGTTGACATACATCGGGTTGACCTGCTGAATCACCGCCAGCTGGGTCGCTTCGCCCTGCCCGACCAGCGCGCCCTCCGTCACCAGCGAGCGGCCAATGCGCCCGGAAATCGGCGCCGTCACCGACGCGTAAGCCAGCGTGATGCCAGCCGTCTGCACATTGGCCTTGGCCACGGCGACATCGGCGGCGGCCTGCTTTTGCGCGGCCACGGCGTTGGCGTACTCCTGCTTGCTGATGGCGTTGGCTTCCACCAGCGGCTGGTAGCGCTCGGCCAGCGCGCTGGCCTGGGCTAAATTGGCCTCGGCGCGGGCCTGGCCGGCTTTGGCGCTGGCGACAGCGGCGGCATAAGGCGCAGCATCAATCATGAACAGCGGCTGGCCCGCCTTGACATCGCTGCCTTCGCTGAACAGGCGCTTTTGCAAAATACCGGCGGCGCGCGCCCGCACCTGCGCAACCCGCGAAGCTTCCAGGCGGCCGGGCAATTCCGTCACCAGGCCGACATCGCCCGGCGCGACGGTGACCACGCCGACTTGCGGCGCTGGCGGCGGGCCACCGGCGCCGGGTGCGCCCGGCGCAGGCGCCTCGCCCTTGCCACAAGCGGCCAAAAACAAGGACAGCACAGCCACCGCCACAACAGGCTGAAGGCGAACAGGCCGGGCTGGCGCAAAAGGGGGAGAAAGGCGGGATATCGGCATGCTGCTCCTCTGTTTTCTGAAAAAAAGGCACAAAAAAATACTTCACCGGCCACCGACGCAAGATGCAGCGACCAAGAGTGAAGATAAAAGCGTAAAAATTCGACGAGTGCTATAGTTTACATACATTTGCGAATGTATGTATCGCAGCAAAAAGACCCATATAGGAGAAAATTTATGGTTCGTCGCACCAAAGAAGAAGCCCAGGAAACGCGCCACAAGCTGCTCGATGCGGCGGAACACCTGTTTCAAGCCCAGGGCGTTTCGCGCACCACCCTGCAGGATATTGCGCTGCGGGCAGGCACCACGCGCGGGGCCATTTACTGGCATTTCAAGGACAAGGCCGACCTGTTCAACGCGATGATGGACCGGGTGACGATGCCGCTGGAAGCCACGTTCACGCAGGACGATAGCCCCGTCCCCAAGGGTCAGGAAACCGACTGCGTTGCGCTGTACCGGATACGCCAATGCACGCTGAACGCGCTGGAGCAAATCGCCAATGACCCGCAAACGCGCCGGGTTTTTGAAGTGGCCACGCACAAGGTGGAGTATGTCGAAGAGCTTCAGGCGGTGCGCCAGCGCCACCTGGCGGTGCGCAACAACTGCGTCAGCAGTATCGAACAGCGCATGGAGACCGCCGCGCAGCAAATCGGCCTGCAACTGCCCATCAGCGCCTCGGTGGCCGCGCAGGGGCTGCACGCCCTGATTGACGGGCTGATCCAGAACTGGCTGCTCGACCCGGCAGGCTTTGACCTGCTGACAATCGGCCCGCCCATCATGGACGCTTACCTGGCCGGGCTGGGCTTTCGGCTTGCATCGCCCGCCACAACAGCAGCGGCGGCGGCACAAACATCTCACTGACAACGGTAAAAAAAACGGCACCCGAAGGTGCCGTTTTTGAGTGTTCAAAAAACCTGAGCGCTTAGTTGTAGGTATAAGTGATAGCGTAAGGCACGGTCATGACAATAGGGCTGGTCATCGTCAGAGTCGCATTGACCTTGCCCACCTTGCCCGAAAACGAGCAGCTGTTGATCGTCAGGCTACCACCAGCCGAGGTGCCGATTTGCGTGAAGGTCGCATCCTTGTCAATGGCACTGCAAAACTCGCTCTGGGAGCTTGGCACGGGCACATTGCCGACAGCAATACTCGACGCCGTAATGCCGCTGACCGAGACCTGAACCGACAAATTGGCATTGCCAGTTCCAGTTCCAGTTCCAGTTCCAGTTTCTGTGCCGCCTGCAGCCTTCACCGCCGTGTAGGCGCTGGAAAAATTAAAACCGGTCGGCGCGCTAAAACTATTTCCTGCGGCCAAGGCCAGCAGCGCCGGGTAATCCAGCCCCGCTGCGGCACGGGCTTTGGCAATCGCTTCGAGGATGTCGTCGATCAGGTTACCGTTGACCGGGCTAAAACGGGTGGTCAGCGGATTGGCACCGTTCAGCGTGGCGCTCAAACCCAGCGCCGTGTTGACTTTGTTCAGCGCGGCTTTGATGGCGGCGCTGTTGGCACCGTTCAGGGCTGCAGCGTTGATACCGGAAAACCAGAGGGCGGGCGCCTTGCCTACCAGGTTGGCCACGACCAGGTCGGTCAGCGGCGTGATGTTGACCGTGTCAAAACTCAGCGCAATCGAGTGGTAAGGCGTGCTGTTGGCGCTGCCGCTGACAGTGCCGCCGCTAACTTCCAGCGCGCAGGGCAACGTCTGGCCTGAGATGGTGACTTGCCAGGCGCCGCCGCTGTTCGTCGTGGTGGACAGCGCACTGCCACCGGCACAGGCCACGTTGACCTGACCGCCAACAATCGGCACGCCAACAGCGGCAACGCCGCTCAGGGTATCGGGGGTGTAAGTGGTGCCATCGCCGCCGCCGCAAGCGGCCAGCATCAACGAAGCGGCAAGCGTGGAAGCCGCCAAAATTTTGGTACGCATGGAAAACTCCGTTAAATAAAGTAAGCAGAATAACCACTGGTTACCCTTTTGGCTATCCCGTAAACACGGGGGTAGCGCACGGATGAGATTTTGCTAAAGTCAGCCAATTTGGGTTGAAGGGCGAACATGCGCTTGATGTACACCAAGCCAGCCTTGGCCATTCTCTGGCTGGGTCTGGCGTCAATTCTGGCGGGGCTGCTGGCCGTCTGGGTTGTGCTGCAAGAGCCTTCGCTCGGCCTGAGCCTGCGGGCCAGTGACTCAGGCGATGCCGTTGTTTTTGCACATCAATCCAGCGCTGATGCGTCCGCCCAAGTACCCGCAGGCGCGCAGGTGCTGCGCCTGATCGCCGCCAACGGCGCCACCCTGAATTTGCAAGCCACAGACCTGATCGAAGAGCCTGATTTTTTCGACACCTACCCAGAAATGGCGGCGTTTTTTAACCGGCAAAGCCAGCTCTCGGCGCTGCTACATGCCGGGCCACTGACGCTGGTCTGGCGCGACCCGCAAAGTGGCGCCGAGCAGCCACTCCTCATCACCCCGCATGCCCGGCATTGGTCTGACTTGCCCGCCGCCTTCTGGTTTCAGTGGTGCGTTGGGGTTTGCGCGCTACTGATTGCCGCCTGGGTGTTTGCGCTGCGCCCGGAACACTGGGGCGCGCGGCTGTTTGCGCTGACCGGTCTGGCGTTTCCGGTGTTCACCACGGCGGCGGCCATTTACAGCAGCCGCGAGCTGGCCTTGCCGGGCGACTTGTTCCGGCTGCTGTCCAGCCTCAATCATGCGGGCGCCAATTTGTTTGGCTGCGCGCTGGCGGGCCTGTTCATGATGTACCCGACGCCACTGGTCAAGGTGCGCGCCCTGCTCTGGCTGGCGGGTGTTTTTGGCCTGTGGTGGCTGGCCGACGCGCTGCACTGGGCGCCTGACCAGAACTGGGGCAGCCGCCTGCCCATCATGGCAGAGCTGCTGATTGCCATCGTTTTTGGCCTGCTGCAATGGCGCAGCAGCCGCAGCCGCCCGCTCGATCGCGCGGCGCTGCGCTGGTTTGCGCTGTCGTCGCTGGTCGGCGCCAGTCTGTTCATCCTGACGGTGTATCTGCCCAGCATGCTGAGCTGGTTTGTGCCGCTGCAGCAGGGCTATGCGTTTGGCTTTTTCCTGCTGATGTACGCCGGCATTGCGCTGGGCCTGCGCAAATACCGGCTGTTTGATCTGGACGAATGGGCTTACCGCGTCTGGCTGTGGCTGATTGGCGTGCTGGCCATCGTGGTGATGGATGCGGGTCTGCTCTACCTCGGCATGGGTCAAATCCTGTCGCTGGGCGCCACCTTGGTGCTGTGCGGCGGCCTGTATTTTCCGTTTCGCCAGTGGCTATGGCAGCGCCTGCTGACGCGCAACGAGCCCAAAATCGAGCGCCTGCTGCCAGAGATTTCCCGCATTGCCTTTATCGCCTCGCCCGACGAACAGCAGACGGCCTGGTCGGCCCTGCTGCGCAAATTATTTGACCCGCTCGACATCAGCGCCCACCCTGGCACCTTGACGCAGCCCCAGGTGCAGGAAGACGGCCTGCTGCTGGAAATCCCCGCCTGCGCCAGCATGCCCGCCTGGCGGCTGCGCCATGCGGGGCTGGGCGCACGGCTGTTTTCCAGCCGCGACGCGCAGTTTGCCAGCGTGCTCGGCCACCTCATGGGCGAGATGATGCGCGCCCGCAGCAGCTATGAGCAGGGCGTGACCCAGGAGCGCCTGCGCATCGGGCGCGATTTGCACGACAACATCGGCGCGCGCCTGCTCAAGCTGATTCACCAGCTGCGCGGCACGCCCACTGCCGATGTGGCCCGCGACGCCATGAAAGACCTGCGCACCGCCATTGCCGCACTCGACACCCAGCCGGTGCCGCTGCCCGACGCGCTGGCCGACTGGCGCGCCGAAGCCGAAGGGCGCTGCGAAGCCCTGGGCTGCCAACTGCACTGGCGCCAGCCGCCCTCGCTGCCGACGCTGGAGCTGGCCCCGCGCACCAAAGCCACGCTCGAAGCCGTGCTGCGCGAAATCATCACCAACGCCCTCAAACACGCCGCGCCCAGCGCCATCAGCGCCGACATTTCCATGGAAAACCACCTGCTGCGCATCAGCATTGCCAACGACGGCACACTCACCGCGCCGCAAACCTGGAAAGACGGCTACGGCCTGCGCAACATCCGGGGCCGACTCAGCGAACTGGGCGGCCAACTGCACATCAACGCCGACGCGCAGCAAGTGCGCCTGACCATTGAGGCCAGCCTGACATGAAATCCGCCCTGATTCTCGAAGACATGCCCGAGTCGCAAGACATGCTGCGCGACGTGGCGCAAACCGCCTTTCCTGGCCTGTGCGTGCATGGCTGCGCCGACGTGGCCAGCGCGCTGCAACTGCTCAAGCACCAGCCCTTTGACCTGGCGCTGATCGACCTGGCCCTGCCCGACGGCAGCGGCACCACGGTGATTCAGGCGCTGTCGCTGCACAACCCTCAGTGCGTGATTGTCGTGGCCAGCCTGTTTGACGACGACGGCCATCTGTTTCCAGCCCTGCGCGCAGGCGCCCAGGGCTATTTGCTCAAAGACCAGGATTTTGCCCAGCTCGTCAGCCAGCTGCGCGGCATTGGCGAAGGGCGCCCGCCGCTGTCGCCCTCAGTAGCGCGGCGGCTGCTGGCCCATTTTCACCAGATGCCCGAGGCCGCTGCAGACGGCGCCACGCTGACGCCACGCGAGCGCGAAGTGCTGGTGCAACTGACACGCGGCATCAGCATTGCCAAAATTGGCCTGGAACTGGGTATTTCACGCCACACGGTCGGCGATCATGTGAAAAATCTTTACCGCAAACTCAACATCAGCTCGCGCGCACAAGCTGCGCTGCAAGCCAGAAGCATGGGCTTATTTTCGGAGTTGAAATGAAAAACAACTGATCAACTTGGGCACCTTAGAAAGGTTTTCCAAAAACAAAAACGCCCCTGATTTGCATCAGGGGCGCAGTGTTGGAGGAGACGGAGTCCTTCTAACTGTATGTCTCACGTTGTCTCAAACAACAATAAAACCTTTAATAAATCAATGACTTACGCTGCCCTATTGATCTTGCGTCGTCTCACATAACCCCATACAATTGCATGCAAACGCGGGGGACTGCGCGGGGGACTTAAATGGCACACGGAATCAATCGATTGACAGCTCTGCAGGTGACGAAACTGCGCAAGCCAGGCTATCACGCCGATGGTGGCGGGCTTTACCTGTGCATCAAGGACAGTGGCGCAAAAAGCTGGATTTTTCGTTACCGATTCGGCGGGAAAGAGCATGAGATGGGACTGGGATCACTCAATACTTTCAGCTTGGCCGATTCCCGCGAACGAGCACTGCAGCAGCGCAAGTTGCTGGCTGATGGGAAGGATCCTTTGGGATTTAAACGCGCAGCGCAGCTCGAGCGCGGCATGGCCGAAGCCAGCATCATCACCTTCGACGCAGCGGCAACAAACTACATCGCCAGCCACAAACACGGCTGGAAAAACGAGAAGAGCGAGCAACAGTGGACCAACACACTCGCGACCTATGCAAGTCCGGCATTTGGCAGCTTGCCCGTCAGCCAGATCGAAACAGCGCTGGTCATGCGGGTTCTGGAGCCCATCTGGGCGTCCAAAACCGAAACCGCCAGCCGGGTGCGCGGCCGTATCGAAAAAATTCTCGACTGGTGCAAGACGCATGGCTATCGGCAGGGTGAGAACCCGGCGCGATGGAAAGGCCATCTGGAAAATCTGCTCAGTGCACCGAAAAAGACAAAGACCGTGGAGCACCATCCGGCACTGCCGTGGCGGGAGATAGGCACGTTCATGCAGGAGCTTCGCAAAAGGCCTGGCAGTTCTGCGCTGGCACTGGAAGTCATCATCCTGACCAACTGCCGCACAAACGAAGCCCTCCAGGCGAAATGGACGGAATTTGACTTCGATGCGGCCCTCTGGACCATCCCCGCTGGGCGCATGAAGGGCGAAAAGGAACACTTTATTCCCCTGAGTGATCCAGCGCTGGCAGTATTCAGACTGGCACGAGCGAAGGCTGACGACAGTGCGTTTGTCTTTCCGGGCGCAAGGTCAAAAATCAAGCCGCTATCGAACATGGCCTGTCTTGAACTGCTAAAGCAGATGGGTCACGGCGACGTGACGGTTCACGGTTTTCGCAGCAGCTTCAGGGATTGGGCTGGTGAGTTCACGTCACACACGCGCGAAGTCATCGAACATGCCATGAGTCATCAATTGAAGGACAAGGCCGAGGCCGCCTATGCGCGCGGCACCATGCTGGAGCGGCGGCGGGTACTGATGGCCGACTGGGCTGAATACTGTGCGCAGCCTGCCGTAAATCATGGCGTGGTGCCGATTCGATCAAAGGTAGCTTGATTGATTTAGCCACAGTCAGGATTAGAGAACCAACGGCGAATCAGCCCAAGTAAACACCATTCACCTTTGAGGAAAATTCTGCATCACGTGGCACCCAACTGTCCGGTTTTTTACACGAATGCTTTGGAAGCAATGCTATGAACCTGACTTTTCACGACGGGTCTCACTGCATGATTGTGGAAGGGAAAACTTTATCCGCATTACCACTTGACGGGCTAAAATCTGTTTGTGAGTAAATTTTTCCAACTTGAATGTCTATAACACTGTCGCATCTCGTTATCGATAAAAAGCGGGGAACATTCCCAAGGAGGTATTGGTAGCGAGGGCTTGTAAGTCGGTAATAATAAATTAACTGCACTTTTAATTAAGTGCTAAAATGGCAATAATTATTCAACACTGACAGACATGAAAGTTCAACCTTTTACCCTTTCTGACGAAGAAAAAATCAGACTTCGAAATATTGAAAAATA
>JBBRWN010000035.1:0-20019 GCA_038249155.1 Burkholderiales bacterium
TAGTCTTCGCTGACGTTGGGGATTTCATAGTTGACGACATGCGGCAGCTCGTCGATGTCAATGCCGCGCGCGGCAATGTCGGTGGCGACTAAGGCGCGGATGTCGCCGTTCTTGAAGCCTTGCAGGGCTTGCGTGCGCGCCGTCTGGCTCTTGTTGCCGTGCAGCGCCATCGCCGGGATGCCGGCTTTGGTCAGGTGCTCAGCCACATTGTTGGCGCCGAACTTGGTACGGGTGAACACCAGCACCTGGCTCCAGTTGTGCTCGTTGATGATGTGCGTCAGCAGCGCTTTTTTCTTGCTGCGTCCCACCGGGTGGATGGTCTGCGTGATGCGCTGCACCGTGGTGTTGCGCGGCGTGACCTGGATGGACACGGGGTTGCGCAGCAGGCCGTTGGCCAGCTCGCGGATTTCGTCGCTGAAGGTGGCGGAAAACAGCAGCGTCTGCTTTTGCTTGGGCACCAGCGCCAGCACTTTTTTGATGTCGTGGATGAAGCCCATGTCCAGCATGCGGTCGGCTTCGTCGAGGATCAGGACTTGCACCTGGCTCAGGTCCAGCGTGCCCTGGCTGGCGTGGTCCAACAGGCGGCCCGGCGTGGCCACCAGAATATCGACGCCACGGCGCAGTTTTTCAATTTGCGCGCCCATGCCGACACCGCCGAACATGACCATCGAGGTCAGATCGAGGTATTTGCCATAGGTGCGAACGCTTTCTTCGACTTGCGCGGCGAGTTCACGCGTCGGCGTCATGATGAGGGCGCGCACGGCGTTGACGCCGCGCCGGTTCGTCAGGCGCGGCTCGGCTTGCAGGCGCTGCAGCAGCGGCAGGGTGAAGGCTGCCGTTTTGCCGGTGCCAGTCTGGGCGCCGCCCAGCAGGTCGCTGCCAGCGAGCACGGCCGGAATGGCCTGCGCCTGGATAGGCGTCGGGCTGTCATAGCCCTGCTCAAGCACAGCCTTCAGAATGGCCGGAGCCAGATTCAATTCTTCAAATGTCATGGTGTTGCGCCGCTGGGGCGCTTCTTGATCGGCCTGTTGGGCGCCTTGGGTTTGAAGGCAACCCGCCAGTCATAGGCAGATGGGGTCAGAAAGTCGGGCCAGAAACATCGTGAGTCATTACTGAGAAATAATGCCCTAGATGTGCCCAAATGTTGAGGGCAACTGGAGCCAGCAACAAGGTGATTGTCGCACGGAACGATAATCAGCCGGTTCGCGCTAGAAATGCGCCTTGATTTGAACGCTTGCCCCCAAGATTGAGGGCGATGCCCGTTGGCAAAAAGAGCTGCAACCACCTGTCAAAAATTTCACTTATAGGTGCAAGGTAGTTCGTTTTTTGCATTGTTTTTTCATTTTTACCAAAGTAATCCTGATGGCTCAGTACGTATTCACCATGAACAGGGTCGGCAAAATCGTGCCGCCCAAACGCCAGATTCTCAAGGACGTGTCCTTGAGCTTTTTCCCCGGCGCCAAGATCGGCGTGCTGGGCGTCAACGGTTCCGGCAAATCCACTTTGCTGAAAATCATGGCCGGTCTGGACAAGGAAATCGAAGGCGAAGCCACCCCGATGCCCGGCCTGAACATCGGCTATTTACCGCAAGAACCCAAGCTCGACCCCGAGCACACGGTGCGCGAGAGTGTCGAAGCGGGCATGGGCGCGGTGTTTGCCGCCAAGGCCCAGTTGGAGGCGGTGTATGCCGCTTACGCCGAAGAAGACGCCGACTTTGACGCGCTGGCCGCCGAGCAGGCGCGCCTGGAAGCCATCATCGCCACCGCTGGCACCGATTCCGAGCACCAGTTAGAGATCGCCGCCGACGCGCTGCGCCTGCCGCCCTGGGACGCCAAGATCGGTCTTTTGTCTGGCGGCGAAAAGCGCCGCGTGGCGCTGTGCAGCATGCTGCTGTCCAAGCCCGACATGCTGCTGCTCGACGAGCCCACCAACCACCTGGACGCCGAATCGGTGGACTGGCTGGAGCAGTTTTTGCAGCGCTACCCCGGCACCGTCGTGGCCATCACCCATGACCGCTATTTCCTCGACAACGCGGCCGAGTGGATTCTGGAGCTGGACCGCGGCCAGGGCATTCCCTGGAAGGGCAACTACAGCTCCTGGCTGACGCAAAAAGGCGACCGTCTGGCGCTGGAGCAAAAGGGCGAGGAAGCTAGAGCCAAAGCCCTGAAAAAGGAACTTGAATGGTCGCGCCAGAACCCGAAAGCGCGCCAGGCCAAGAGCAAGTCGCGTCTGGCCCGATTTGAAGAGCTGTCCGACTTTGAATATCAAAAGCGCGTCGAAACCAACGAGATTTTCATTCCCGTGGCCGAGCGTCTGGGCACGCAGGTCATCGAGTTCCACAACGTCACCAAGTCCTTTGGCGACCGCGTGCTGATCGACAACCTGAGCTTTACCGTTCCGGCGGGCGCCATCGTCGGCATCATCGGCCCGAACGGCGCCGGTAAATCGACGCTGTTCAAGCTGATTGCCGGCAAGGAAAAGCCTGACGCGGGCGAAGTGGTGATCGGCTCGACGGTCCGCATGGCCTTCGTGGACCAGCACCGTGATGACCTGGTGAATGAAAAAACCGTCTGGGAAGATGTCTCCGGCGGTCTGGATATTTTGAACGTCGGCAAGTTCCAGATGCCCAGTCGCGCCTACTGCGGGCGCTTCAACTTCAACGGTGGCGACCAGCAAAAGCGCGTCGGCACGCTCTCCGGCGGCGAGCGCGGACGGCTGCACCTGGCCAAGACATTGATTGCCGGCGGCAACGTGTTGATGCTCGATGAGCCGTCCAACGATCTGGACGTGGAAACCCTGCGCGCGCTCGAAGACGCGCTGCTCGAATTCGCCGGCTCGGTGATGGTGATCAGCCATGACCGTTGGTTCCTGGACCGCATTGCCACGCACATTCTGGCCGCCGAAGGCGACAGCCAATGGGTATTTTTTGACGGCAATTACCAAGAGTACGAAGCCGACAAGAAGCGCCGCCTGGGCGAAGAGGGCGCCAAGCCCAAGCGCATGCGCTTCAAGGCCTTGAAGTAAACGCAGGGGCGCGCATGACCGACGAAGAAGTCCTGAACCAGACCCGCCACTGGCTTGAAAAAGCCGTGATCGGGCTGAACCTGTGCCCGTTTGCCAAAGCGGTGTATGTCAAAAACCAGGTGCGCCTGGTGGTCAGCCACGCGCGTCACGCCGATGATCTCCTCGAAGAGCTGGACCGCGAGCTGGACCTGCTGGTGGCTACGGTGCCCGAGGAGCTGGACACCACGCTCTTGATTCACCCGACGCTGTTCGACGACTTTCTGGACTTCAACGATTTCCTGGAAGTCGCCGAGGGCGTGGTCGATGAGCACGAGCTCGAAGGCATCGTGCAACTGGCTAGCTTTCACCCCAAGTTCCAGTTCGAGGGCACCGAGCTAGATGACATCGGCAACTACACCAACCGGGCGCCGTTTGCCATGCTGCACCTGCTGCGCGAGGCCAGCATTGACCGGGCGGTGGAAGCTTTCCCGCAGGCCGAGGCGATTTTTGAGGAAAACATCAAGACGCTGGAAAACCTCGGCCATGACGGCTGGAAGGCGCTGGGTCTGGCTGGTTCCTGATGCCAATGGCTGCGTTGGCTTTGCCTTGGCCGCTTGGCGGGGGCGGGTCGGCGCGCACTCTTTTTAGGGTTTTTTCCCGGCCTGTTTTGGTGTACTGTTGCCCCGTTGCTGCAGGCGCTTGTCTGAAGGTTTAACTCGCAAACACCATGACGACTTCATTGCAAAACCCCGATCCGGCTTACCAGGCCTGTCTTGACGAAGGCCTCAAGCAGGCGTCTGCCATGATTCAGCAGTGGTGTTCCCAGCTGCTGGACGCCTTGTCTGCGCGTTCCCTGACGATTTCCGAGGGGGCGCAAAGGCACCCGGTGAATCACGCCGTGGTGGCGCTGATGAGGAACCGGATGCTGATGGCGCAGGATTTCGTCGCCGAACTCAAGCAGGCCATGAGCGACGATGCGCTGCTGATTGCACCCTCCAAAACCGGCAAGCCCCTGCGCGCGCTGGCCACGTTGAAATTTGACGATCTGGAGCTGATGGGCGACCATCAGGTCCAGGAAACCGTCGAGCGCGCCCGGCTGCAGGAGATCGTCAGGCTGAGCTGCGGCGCCGCGCTGTCGGGCTTTTCGGCCCGCCTGAGCAGGCTCCAGGGCTTTCAGATGGTCAAGACCGACCGGAATCCGCTGCGCCCGGACATCGTGCTGCAGGCGCTGCTCAAGATGCTGGAGGCGCTGCCGATTGCCAGCGATGTGCGCTTTTGCCTGCTGGCCGAAGGCGCCCAGCTGATGGGCGAGGGGCTGCAGTCGCTGTATTTGGCGATGGATGATTTTCTGGCCCGCCAGGGGGTTGCGCCTGCGGCCTATGGCGTGATTTCTGCGCCAGAAACCCCGGCTGGAAAAGCCGCTTATGCGCCCGAAGCGCGCGTGCTGCAGCCGGACTCGGCGCCGGCGGCGCGCGCGAGCATTCAATCTGGCCACATGGCGGCCTCGGAAGCCGTGACGCTGGCCAACCGCAAGAAGCTGCTTACGCTGGACCACCTGCACCATTTGCTGGCGGGCGACTATGACGCCCTCAAGGGCTCGGCTTTTGCGCCGCTGGCGCCTGAGGGAGGGCTGCCAGATTTTTCGCCCACGCTGCCTGCGGCGTTCGATGTGCTGCTCGAACTTAAAGAAAAAGGGCCCGATGCAGGCCGCAAAAGCCAGGAGCGCCCGGCGCCGCCCCCGCCCGTGGCCCAGCTGCGCGCCCACCTGAAGACCGAGTCAAGAAGCCTGGGCCAGTCGCTGGCGGTCGAGGTGGTCGGGCTGATGATTGAGCAAATCACCCAGGATGAGCGCCTGCTCAAGCCGGTCAGGCAGGTCATTGCCAATGCCGAGTCGGCCTTTTTGCGCCTGGCGGCGACGGATACCCGGTTTTTCAGCGACAAAACCCACCCGGCGCGCAAGCTGCTCGACACCATCACCAGCACCAGCCTGGCCTACGCCAGCGAGGCGGCGCCGGGTTTTGCCGGTTTCATGAAAAACTTGCAGGCAATGGCGCCCTTGCTCACTGAAGAGCATGCCAGCGACGCCCGGCATTTCGACACGCTGCTGCAGGAGTTCGAGCGCCAGCAGGCGCGCAGCACGCCGGAATACCGACAGGCCGAGTTACGCGCCGTGCAGGCACTGCTGCAGGTCGAGCAGCGCAACTTGCTGGCTGAAAAAATAGCTGCCGACATCCGCCGCCATCCCGACTGGCACGGGAGCAACCCCGTCATCGGCGCCTTTCTGACCGGGCCCTGGGCGCAGGTCATGGCCAAAGAGCGGCTGCTGGCCCAGGAGGGCGACAAGGAAGCCCAAAAAGGCATTTTCAACCGCTTGCCGAGCAATCTGCTCTGGAGTGTCGATCTGGCCCAGACGGCCGGGCAGCGCCAGCGCCTGCTCCAGCTCATTCCCGGCCTGCTTAAGTCGCTGCGCGATGGCCTGGTCTCGATTGACTATCCGCTGGATCGGGCTGAGGCCGTCTTTCATGAGTTGATGACGCTGCATCAAGCCGGTCTGCGCGCTGCGGCGGACACGCCTTCCTGGGCGCCGGTGCCAGCGCCTGCGCCGGTTACCAGCAAGCGCCAGTTGCTCGATGCCATGTTTGAGCCCGATGGGCGCCCCGGGGCTGCGTCGCCCTGGCTGGCGCCCGCCGAAGCCCAGAATTCGGGCTTCATGCAGGACTGGGAGGCCTCGGTTTCCGGGGACACCGAGCAGCAGCCCGTCGCCAGCCTCCCGGCTGCTGCGCCGTCACTCGCTGAAGCCGCGCTTGAGTGGCAGGTGGGCGCATGGGTGGAAATGCTGGTGGATACGCAGTGGCTGCGCGCACAGCTGTCGTGGGTCAGCCCGCAGCGCACGCTTTACATGTTCACCAGCGAAGGCGGGCGCAAGCATTCGATGACGAACCGCGTGCTGCACCATCTGCTGACGCTGGGCTTTGTCAAGGTCATCAGCGACCAGGGCGTGCTGGAGCGCGCACTCAACAGCGTGGCGCGCACCGCCATGCGCAACAGCCTGGAAGGCGACGGCGGTTTTTAGCCCTGCCCGGCGGCAAAACCGCGCAGAAATTCGCTCAGTCCGGGCGCCGCTTCGAGCTTGGCCGCCAGCGCCGCTGCCTGCTGCAGGTCCCGGCTGCTACCCAGGCTGGTTTGCAGGGCCAGAGCCTGCTGCTGCCAGCGCCGGGCGCGGCGCTTTTTCAGCAGCGGCGCCAGTGTCTCAAGGCTGTAGCGCATCCGCTTGGCCAGAATCCGGGCGCGATGCTGGCTGTCGGGCTGGCTCTGGTCTTTTAGCGCGATTTTGAGATTTTCATGCAGGCGGGTGCTGCGCTTTTTGGCCCAGCGGCGCAGGGCGGGCAGGGGCTTGGCCTTTGCCTTTACCTTCGGCGTGGACGCGGGCAGCGCTGCCAGGGCTGGCCCGCTTTCTAGCCACTGGGTGATGGCCAGCAGGGCGGCGCCTGCCGCTGGCGCCTGCAGCGCGTAGCGCACGGCCGTGCGCTGCAGGCGGGCGGCCTGCGCTAGCAGTTCGAGCAGGCTTTGCCAGTGTTTTTCCCGGTCGGCGTCTGCCGCCGCGTAGGCCTGCGCCAGCGGCGGCAGGGTATCGGTGCTGGCCACGTCCAGATCGCGCAGCTCGCCCAGCAGCGTCAGCAGGGTGTGCAGCGGCTGCAGGGGCGGCAGGGGCGGCAGCGCCTCGGTATCCAGGGTGGGGCGGAACAGGCGCAGGGCGGTTCTGAAGCGCCGCCAGCCGACCCTGGCCTGATGCACCGCTTCCGGCTCGTCCGAGGCGCGCAGCGCCTGCAAGTTGCTGGTGAACTGGCAAAAGGCCTCGCGCAGCACCGATTGCGCGGCCTCGGCCAGACTCTGGCGCCGCGTCAGCTGGGGCGGCCGGGCACGCAGCGGCTGGTGCAGGCTGCCGCGCGCCAGCGCGTAGCCGCGCACGGCCTTGCTGCGCGTCTCGGGCAGCACGGCAACGCTGCGCGCAATCTGCCGCGCCAGATCAAACAGGGCGGCGGGCTGGCCTGCCAGCAATTCGAGCTCCAGTTCACACAGCGGCGCTATGTTGCCACCTGCCTCAATCTGGCCGATGTCCAGCGCCACCTCAATGACGCTGCCGTCGCGCCTGCGCACGGTCCAGCAGGTGCGCTCGAAAATCGTCACAAAGCAGGGCGCCAGCGCCTGGAACAGCGCGCCATCGGGGTCCAGCTCAAGCCACGGCGTGGCCTGCAGCGCCTGCCGCTCCAGAGTCGGCCCCTGCACGCTGCTTTCCCACTCGCCGCGCTGGCTCAGGGCCGAATCGCTGCGCCCGCCGGTCTTGAGGGTCTGCAGCCAAACCGGATTGGCTTGGCTGCCGGTGCGCCGCAGGCGCAGTGCGATGCGCTCACGGTTCAGGCGCTGGTCGGGCGTGTCGTAGTAGATGTTGTGCAGATGCTGCTGCGTGGCCGGGTGGCGCGCCAGCGCGGGCACACGCGCCAGCCGCTTGCGCAGGCTGGCCGGGTCAGCGCCCGGCAGCGCCAGCTTGAGTTCGATTTCTTGGGGTTGGCGAATGCCTGTGTCTGGTTTCATCGCCGAAATGATGGACTGGTGGCGCCCAAAAGTCCAGCGTCGCAGGCGGGCGCTGGTGGCCATTGTGCAAAGGGATACATCTCTAACATGCAGCCCCGCCAAGGGGCGTGTGGCCAGGGTTCGGAGCAGAAAATCGTCGGTTCAGGGTGGGGGCGGGCGTACTGCTGTGCTGCTCCTGTCAGCGCGTGCCAGCCGACGGGGCAGGACTTTGCAGGAAAGAATCAGCCCGATTTTCCGGGTACGCTAGCGGATTTTCGTGCCGCATCAAGCGGGTTGGCCGTCTGAGTCTCGAATCCTTCATTTTAAAAAAGCTGACTAATGAAAACCTTCACCTTCCTTTGCGCCGTCCTGGCCATCGCCTGCTTGCCCGATGCCGCCAGCGCGCATGACGCCGCACAGAGCAAACGGCACACCGCCTGCATGAAAAAGTCCGGCGACACAACGGCGGGCATGATCGAGTGCATTGACGCAGAGTTCCTGCGCCAGGATGCCCAGCTCAACAAGGCCTACCAGGCGCTGATGGCCAACTTGACGGAGCCGCGCAGGGAAAAGTTAAAGCAAGCCCAGCGCATCTGGCTCAAATACCGCGATGCCAACTGCGATTTTTACGCCGACCCGGACGGCGGAACGATGGCCCAGGTCAGCGCCAACAACTGCATGCTCAGCACCACCGCCGAGCGCGCCCGCGAGCTGGAAAGCCTGCGCCAGTGAACGGGGCCAGCCCCGTTCTGTGAGGCCGTTCTGTGAGCTGTGCGATTACTTCTGCACCTCAATCGCCGTGACGACCAGCGCGCCGCCCTGGTCTTCGGCGCTGAATTTCACCTTGTCACCGGCTTTGACCTTGTCCAGCAGGGCCGGGTCTTTGACGCTGAACACCATCGTCATGCCGGGCATGTCCAGGTTTTTCAGCTCGCCGTGCTTGAGGGTGATTTTTTGCGCGGCCTTGTCGATTTTTTTCACCTCGCCGTCGCTCATTTCCGGGCTGTTGGCCGGGCTGCTGGCCTCGCTTTGCGCGGCGGGGCTGGCGACGGTTTTGACCTTGGCCGCGCCGCTCACGTTCACGTTCACGGCCACGGCGCCTTTCATGCCTGCGTCGTAATGGCCCGGCTGCAGGCAGGCAAAGTTGACCGTGCCCGCCTGGGTGAATTTCCACAGCAGCTCGGCGCTCTGGCCGGGCGCGACGCTCAGCATGTTGTCGTCGGCGTGCGCCATGTGCGGGTGCTTTTTCATCACCTCGTAGTGCGCCTTGAGGTCTTGGTCCGTGCCGAGCACGAACTCGTGCTTGAGCTGGCCGCTGTTTTTGACGACAAAGCGGATGGTTTCGCCCGGTTTGGCTTCAATCGCGGCGGGGGTAAAGCGCATGGCGTCGCTCATTTCGACTTCAACCGTGCGGCTGACGTTGGCGGCGACGCCTGCTTCGCCAATGGCGGCCGCTTTGGCCGGGCCGTGGTCGTGGCCGCCCGCGTGGTTGCCGCCAGCAAAAGCGGCGCTTGAACAGGCCAGCAGGGCGCAGGCGGCGAGGGTGTTGAGGGTGGTTTTCATGGGGTTTCCTTGGCTAAAAAGTCAGTCGGTGAATCGGTAAAAAGGTGAAAAAGAAAGGCGCTGGCCTCAATGGCCGCTGTGGCCCGAGGGCTTGCGGATTTGCACTTCGGTCTGCGCGCCTGCCGCGCCTGAAGCGCCTGAAGCGGCGGGCGTGGCCGGGCTGGCTTGCGGGCGCGCCGGGTCGGGCAGCGCGCCGCCTGTCCATTCAAAGGCGCGGGTGCCCGCTGGCGGCTTGTACCAGCCGGGATTTTTGTAGTCGCCGGGTTTTTGGTCTTTGCGCACTTTGAGCACACTGAACATGCCGCCCATTTCGACGCCGCCGTAAGGGCCGGTGCCGCTCATCATCGGCGCGGTGTTCTCGGGGATAGCCATTTCCATTGCGCCCATGTCGGCCATGCCGCGCTCGCCCATCACCATGTAGCCGGGCATGGCTTTTTGCAGCCTGCCGACCAGGCCCCGGTGGTCCACGCCAATCGTCGTCGGAATCGCGTGGCCCATCGCGTTCATCGTGTGGTGGCTCTTGTGGCAGTGAAAGGCCCAGTCGCCTTCCTCGTCGGCGGTGAACTCAAACTGCCGCATCTGGCCCACGCCGACATCGGTGGTGACTTCAGGCACGCGCGCGGCCAGCGGCCACGGCCCGCCGTCGCTGCCGGTGACCTTGAACTCGTGGCCGTGCAGGTGCATCGGGTGGTTGGTCATCGTCAGGTTGCCGATGCGCACGCGCACCTTGTCGCCGCGCCGCACGTTGAGCGTGTCGATGCCCGGAAACACGCGGCTGTTCCAGGTCCACAGGTTGAAGTCGGTCATCGTCATGATCTTGGGCGTCATGCTGCCGGGGTCGATGTCGTAGGCGCTGAGCAGGAAGACGAAATCGCGCTCCACCACGTCGATCAGCGGGTGTTTGTCTTTCGGGTGCGTGACCCAGAAACCCATCATGCCCATCGCCATCTGCGTCATTTCGTCGGCGTGCGGGTGGTACATAAAGGTGCCGGGGCGGCGCGCGACGAATTCATAAACAAAGGTCTTGCCGACGCCGATGGCGGGCTGCGTCAGGCCCGAAACGCCATCCATGCCGTTGGGCACGCGCTGGCCGTGCCAGTGAACGCTGGTGTGCTCGGGCAGCCGGTTGGTGACAAAGACGCGCACGCGGTCGCCTTCGACAACTTCAATCGTCGGGCCGGGGCTTTGTCCGTTGTAGCCCCACATGTGGGCCTTGAAGCCGGGCGCCATCTCGCGCACCACCGGCTCGGCCACCAGGTGAAACTCCTTCACGCCTTGGTTCATGCGCCAGGGCAGCGTCCAGCCGTTGAGCGTGACGACCGGGTTGTAAGGCCTGCCGCTGGAGGGCACCAAAGGCGGCGCGGTGTCGGCGCCGCTCATGCTGACCGGTTCGGGCAGGGCGGCCAGCGCCACGCGGCTGACGGAGGCGGCGGCGACGGCAGTCATGGCCGCGCCGCTGAAAAAATTGCGTCGATTCATGGGGGAAATCCTTGGGTTTTGTTCTTGGGGCGGGCGGGTTTTAATGCCCGGCGGCAGCGCCAGCGGCGGTTTCGCCGGCAGGGCTGGCGCTGGAAGTCGGCGCGGCCGACAGCGCCACCGGCGCCCCGGCCAGCAGCGTTTGCAAATCGGCCTCGGCGAGCCAGAAATCGCGCTGGGCATCCATCGCGCTGCTGGCGGCCTGCGCCTGCGCCCGCGTGTCGGCGAGCAGGTCGAAGACGCTGAGCAGCATGCCGTTGTAGCGCAGCGTGATTTCGTCGTTGATGAACTGGCGCAGCGGCAGCACTTCGCTCTGGTAGTGGCGCGCCACGTCGTAAGCCGTGCGGTAGCGGTTGTAAACCAGCCGGGCCTGGCTGCGCGTGCTGACGGCCAATGCGCGCACGGTGGCGGCTTCGCCCATCGCGTCCCAGAGCGCGTCGGCGCTGGCCGGGCGCGGCTGGCTGGCCTGCTGGCGTTGCCACTGGCTGCGCGCCAGACGCAGATTCATCGCCTCGCGAACGGTGCGGTTTTCTATGTCGGGCAGCTCTTGCGGCTGGGGCGGCAGCGCGGGCAATTGAGTCGGCAGCGCAAAGCCGGTTTGTTCGCCCCACAGGCCGAGCGTGACGATGAGCTGTTCACGCGCATTGAAAGCGGCCTGCTGCGCCCTGGCCAACTGCACCGTGGCGTCGGACAGCGCGAGCTGGTCTTTGGCCTGCTGCAGCTTGCTGATGTTGCCCGCCTGCGCCATGCGCCGGGCCAGATCGCCTGCGGCCAGCGCGGTTTCCTGCGCCTGCTGCAGCGCGGCGGCGCTCTGGGTGGCGGCCACGGCGCTGATCCACGCCTTGCGCGCCTGGGCCGACAGCAGCGTCAGGCCTTGCAGCGCCTTCAGTTTGGCTGGGCTGGTGTTGAGCGCCGCGTCGGAAATGCCCACGCCCGCGCCCGCCAGCGTCGCCTGCCAGCCGGGGTTGTTCAGCAGCGCGATGCGCACGGCGGCTTCGGCGCTCAGCGGCGTTTTGAGCAGCGCGTTAATTTGCGCTGACGAATCGGCGCCGGGCCGGGGCAGCGGCACGGCGGCGCCGCTCAGGCCGACGATTTTGCCGCTGGCCAGCCGCGCCAGAGCGGCCACGCCGCCATCGAGGGCGGGCGCGGCGGCCAGCGCGTGGCTGGTGAGAAAAGCCAGCGCCAGCGCGGCGGCGGCGCCCAGACGCTGCGCCGGGGTGGCGGGTGAGTTGAAAAAGAGTGTCATGGTGTGAAAAGCCTCAACGGGCGGGTGAACTGGCGGGGCTGGCGGAGGAGGGCGCGCTGGCAGGCGTGGCCGGATTGGCGTCTCCGGCGGCCTGGGGCTGGGCTTTTTCCGGCGCTTTTCCGGGCGCTTTTTCCTGCGCCCGCTCCCACTTCAGCAGGTCGGCGTGGCCGCGTGGGAACTGGCCGACGGTGGCGTTGGAGGCTTTCCAGTCCACGCTGGTTTGCTCCACCCCGGCGGGAAGATCGGCAAAGGCCGAGCGGTGCAGCGCGGGCGGCACCGGCGTGTCGGGGCTGGCCGCCTGCGCGGTCGGCTGCGGGTCCAGCGTGGGGTAAAAGTCGGCGGCCTGCGCTGGGGCCAGGCTAGAAGCGGCGGGCAGGGCCAGCGCAGCCAGCAGCGCCAGCCGGTTTGACATGAAAGGGACGTTCACAAAAATCTCCTGAAATACGAGCGGGGACGCTGCGGGGCAGCGCCGAGGGCAGGCAAGTACAGACCCAGTACGGGCCTGAGGGTCAGGAAATCGGTGGTTTTTGGCCGGGCGCGGCGTCGGCGCTGGCAAAGCGGGCCGCTGGGGCGGGCGGCTGCGTGCGCGGGCCAAGCGCAGTGCTGGGGCGGGCGGCGGGCGAAGTCAGCGCCACGCTGTGGCAGGCCTGGCAGGCCTGGCAGGCCTGACAGGCGTCGCAGGACGGGCAGTGGGCGGATGCTGCCGGGGCGCTGTCATCGTGGGCCGCGTGCCCGGCGCAGTCGTGGGCGGCTTCGTGGGCTGTTTTGTGCGCTGTTTTGTGCGCTGTTTGGGCGGCGGCGGTTGCTGGCGTCGCCAGTTGCCGGGATTCAGGCGCCGGATGCAGCGGCGCCAGCGCCATGCGGTTGGCCATCGCGTCGCCCACCCAGCCGCGCAAAAGCAGCAGGGCGATCATGAAGGCGAAGAACAGGGCGCGCATGGTTGAATGATAGGCGGTGGCGGGAAAGGTTCCCGCTGGGGTGGTTGTTTTAGGGGGCGCGGGGCCATTGTGGGCGCGGGCCAACAAGGTGCCCGAGTGACTGTTGTACGCTTGGCTCATGTACTCGCACCATTTCGGCCTGACGCAGGATCCGTTTTCCATCGCGCCTGATCCGCGCTATCTTTTCATGAGTGAGCGCCACCGGGAGGCGCTGGCCCATTTGCTCTACGGCGTGGCGGGCGTTGGCGGCGGGGCGGGTCAGCATGGCGCGGCCAGCGGCACCGGCGGGGGTTTTGTGCTGCTCACCGGCGACATCGGCACCGGCAAGACGACGATTTGCCGCTGCTTTCTGGAGCAGATTCCCGCCGCTTGCCATGTGGCCTATATCTTCAACCCCAAGCTGACCGTCACCGAGCTGCTGCAGTCGGTCTGCGAGGAATTCCACATCACGGCGGCGGCGGGCGCGGCCAGCCTATCAAGCCCGGCCAGCGCGCCGACGCTGAAAAACTACATCGACGCGCTGAACGCCTTTTTGCTGCGCAGTCACGCCGCCGGGCAAAGCAGCGTTTTGATCATCGACGAGGCGCAAAACCTCAGCGCCGATGTGCTGGAGCAGCTGCGCCTGTTGACCAATCTGGAAACCAGTGAGCGCAAGCTGTTGCAAATCGTGCTGATCGGCCAGCCCGAGCTGCGCGCCATGCTGGAGCGCCCCGAGCTGGAGCAGTTGGCCCAGCGGGTGATTGCGCGCTTTCACCTCGATGCGCTGACCGAGGCCGAGAGCGCACAGTACATCGGCCACCGCTTGGGCGTGGCTGGTCACGTCGGCCCGCTGCCGTTTGAGGCCAAGGCGCTGCAGCGCATCCACCGCCGCGCACGCGGCGTGCCGCGCCGCCTGAACCTGCTGTGCGGGCGGGCGCTGCTGGGCGCTTGGGCCAATGGCCTGCACCGCGTCAGCGCCGTCATGGTGGAAAAAGCGGCCGCCGAGGTGTTTGGGCAGGACGCCGCCGGGGCTGATGCCGCCCGCAAGGCCGGACGGCCTGCCGTCTATGCGCTGGGTGGCCTGGCGCTGCTGGCCGGGGCGACGTTGACGGGGTTTTTGATGGGGCGCAGTCCGCCGCAGCAGGCGCTGGCGGCGGTGCCGTCGCGCATGGCGGTTGCCGCATCGGCCTTGCCTGCCGCGTCGCGGGCGGGCGTTTCGGTGTCCGGCGTGGCCGCTTCTGCTGCGCTGGCGGGCGCTTCATCGGCTTTGGGGGCGGCGCCTGCTGCCAATTCTGCCGAAGAGATTCAGGCGCTGCTGCCCCTGTTGCCGGGCGACCTCAACGCGGCCTGGCGCGAACTGGCGCCAGTCTGGAAACTGCCCGCTACGGGCGCTGATCCCTGTCAGGCCGCCAGCGTGCAGCCGTTCCAGTGCTACCGCAGTGCCAGCCTGAGCGTGCTGCGCCTGCGCCAGCTCGGTCGCCCCGGCATCCTGACGCTGCAGGCGGGCGGCGGCGCGCCGGTGTACGCCGTCCTCACGGGCCTGAGCGATAAAAGCGCCACGCTGCTGGCTGCGGGCCGCCCGCACACCGTGCGGTTGGTGTCGCTGGTGGCGCTGTGGCGCGGCGACTTTGCCACTTTCTGGCGCCCGCCGCCGGGCTACAGCGCCGGATTGCGCGGGGCGGGTGCAGGCCCGGCGCTGGCGCACCTTGGCCGTCAACTGGCGCTGCTCGACGGCGCGCCGCCGCCCGCTGCTGCGGCTTCGCCAGTGCTGGACGCGGCGCTGCGTGAGCGCATTCAGGCCTTTCAGCGCGCCCAGGGGCTGGAGCCTGACGGCCTGCCCGGCCCGATGACCTTCATGCAAATCGACAGCGCCACCGACGCCGCCGCGCCGCGCCTGCAAACCAACCCGCGATAAAAAAGCCATGTCCTACATCCTCGACGCCCTGAAACGGGCCGATGCCGAACGCGGGCGCGGCGCCGTCCCCGGCCTGCACACGCGCCAGATGACGAGCCCGGCGCTTTCAGATTCACCCCGTGCCGGGCAGCGCGCCGGACTGGCCGCTGTCGCCGTTGTGGCGCTGGGCGGCATCGCTGCCGGTGCGTGGTTCTGGCAAACGCCTGCCCGTCCGGTGCCACTGGCGGCGCTGGAGCCCGCCGGGGCGCAGCTTGCCGCGCCCGCGCCGCCGTTGGCACAGCCCGCCGTGGCGCCACTGACTGGGGCCGCTGCGCCGCCGATTCCAGCGCCCGCTGCACCATCCGCGCCCGTCACTGCGCCAGTGCCTGCGCTAAAGCCTGCGCTAAGGCCTGCCGTCGCGGCGCCGCCACGGGCCATTCTTTCTCCGCCGCTCGCCGTCCCCGTCGCCAAGGCTTCTCCCGCTCCGGCGGCTCCGGCGGCCATCCCGCTGCTCAGCGAGTTGCCCGACACCATCCGGCGCCAGCTGCCGCCGCTGGCCATCAGTGGCTCGGTGTATTCGAGCAATCCGGGCCAGCGCCTGCTGCTGGTGAACAACCAGGTGCTGCCGCAGGGCAGTCAGGCCGCGCCCGAGGTGACGCTGGAGGAAATCCGCCCGAAAAGCGCGGTGTTCAGTTTCCGGGGCAACCGGTTTCAGTTGGCGCATTGAGGCGGCTTTCCTTGACGCGCTGGCCGCGAAATTCAGCTTTAACCATCCAAGAGATCACACCTTGAAATTACCCATCCCACGCTGGCAGCCCGGTGTTTTGGCCGCTTTAGGCTCGGCTTTTTTGTTTGGCGCGGGCACGCCGCTGGCCAAATGGCTGCTCGGCCAGATGAGTCCGTGGATGCTGGCCGGCCTGCTGTATCTGGGCTCGGGCCTGGGCCTGGCGCTGTACCGGGCCTGGCGCGGCGCGGCGCGTCCCCGGCTGGCGCCGGGCGAGTTGCGCTGGTTACTGGCGGCGGTGCTGTGCGGCGGCGTCCTGGCGCCGGTGCTGCTGCTGGTCGGGCTGTCGGCGCTGCCTGCCAGCCACGCGGCCCTGCTGCTCAATGCCGAGGCGGTGCTGACGGCGCTGCTGGCCTGGTGGGTGTTCAAGGAAAATTTTGACCGGCGCATTGCCGCTGGCATGGCGGCGATTGTGGCCGGGGCGCTGGTCTTGAGCTGGCCGGTTCACGGCGTGGGCGCGGCGGCACCGGGCGCGCAGGCGGCCACGCTGTGGCCCGCGCTGGCCGTGCTGCTGGCTTGTTTGTTTTGGGCGCTGGACAACAATTTCACGCGCAAGGTGGCGCTGACGGACGCGTCCTGGATTGCCTGCGTCAAGGGGCTGGCGGCGGGCACGACCAATCTGGCGCTGGCCCTGCTGGGCGGCGCGGCGCTGCCGGGCGCATTTCAGGTGGCGGCGGCGCTGGGCGTGGGGTTTTTGGCTTACGGCGTGAGTCTGGCGCTGTTTGTGCTGGCCTTGCGGCATCTGGGCGCGTCGCGGGCCGGGGCTTATTTTTCCACTGCGCCTTTTGTTGGCGCGCTGTTTGCGGTGCTGTGGCTGGGCGAGCCCGTCACCTGGCCGCTGCTGGCGGCCGCGCTGTTGATGGGCTGGGGCATCTGGCTGCACCTGACCGAGCACCACGCGCATCCGCATCAGCACGAGGCGCTGGAGCACGCGCATCTGCATAGCCACGGCGACGACGATGCGCACCATGCGCACACCCACGCGCCAGCCGTTGCGGGGACGCATTCGCACAGCCACCGCCATGAACCGCAGGAGCACAGCCACGCGCATTACCCTGACGCGCACCACCAGCACCGCCACGACGCCTGACAGCGCGAGCCTTGATGAGCATGTCGAGCGAAAGTCCGGCGGTTTTGAAAATAAACTTGCCCAGCGCAATGAGAATGATTATCATTGCTCGGTCTTAAAGTTTTTTTAAAGGAACTAAAAATGAAACGCCTGCTGTCGCTTGCCCTGTTGTCTTTCGCCGCCGCCGCCGCTTTTGCAGGCGTGGCAGGCGTTGATGAGTTCACGCTGACGATCAAGGATCACGCTTTTGACGTGAAGGAACTCAAGCTGCCAGCGAACAAAAAAATCACCCTGCTGGTGGTGAACAAGGACGCTACGCCCGCCGAGTTTGAAAGCAAGCCGCTGAACCGCGAAAAAATTATTCCCGGCAAATCGACTGCCGCCATCAAGATCGGCCCCCTGAAACCGGGCCGCTATTCCTTCGTTGAGGAATACCATGAAAACGATGCTGCCGCCCAAGGCACCATCGTTGTCGAATAAGACTGTCTAGCCTGGAGTTCCCATGTTTGCCGCTGCCTTGATTGTTTTTCGTGAATCGCTGGAAGCCGCGCTGATCATCAGCATCATGGCGGCGGCCACGCGCGGGATTGCCGGGCGCGGGCGCTGGATCGTGGCTGGCGTGCTGGCCGGGCTGCTGGGCGCGGCGCTGGTGGCGTCGAGCATGGAGCTGATTTCCAATATGGCCAGCGGCATGGGCCAGGAGCTGTTCAATGCCAGCGTGCTGCTGCTGGCCGTGGCCATGCTGGCCTGGCACAACATCTGGATGGCGGTGCATGGCCGGGAAATGGCCGCGCATGCGACGAATACGGCGCGCGCCATCAATGACGGCTCGCGTGAGTGCTCGGTGATTTTCATGGTGGTGGCGTTTGCCGTGCTGCGCGAAGGCGCGGAGACGGTGCTGTTTCTCTACAGCCTGGCCAGCAGCAGCGAAGGCGGCCTGCGCGAGACGCTGGGCGGCGGCGCCAGCGGTCTGGGCGCGGGCCTGCTGGTTGGCGGCTTGCTCTACGCCGGTTTGCTGCGGATTCCGCTGCGCTGGTTCTTCTCGATTACCGGCGTTCTGGTGCTGCTCTTGGCGGCCAGCATGGCGTCGCAGGCGGCGCGCTTTTTGATTCAGGCCGATGTGCTGCCCAGCCTGGCGGCGCCACTGTGGGACACCTCGGGCGTGCTATCGCAGAAATCGGCATTCGGCACGCTGCTGCACGGCATGATCGGTTACGACGAGCAGCCAGCGGGCATGCAGCTGGTGTTTTATGTGACGGTGCTGCTGGCGATTACGCTGGGCGGGCGCTGGGTGGCGGCACGCGCCAAGGCGGCGGCGCCGAAGCTGGCCTCTGGCAGGCCTGCCGGTGTGGCGCCTCGGCAGCCTCACGCCAAAGTGGGCTAATCACACCGGGGCGCGTCGCTCGCCGGGCGCCATTTTTCAGGGTGGCAGCGCGTGGGACTGGGTTATCCTGCGGGCTTGATCGTCCTGAAAAAGCATGAAGCCTTCCTCCTTTCCCCCCGCCCCGCCGCCTGAACCCGACAAACCCCTGACCGGCTGGCGCCTGCGCGGGTACACGGTGATTTTCGAGGCCGACACCCGCGCCGGGCGCGTGTTTGACCAGGCGCTGATCGGCATCATTTTGCTGAGCATTGCGGTGGTGATGGCCGACAGCGTGCAGGCGGTGCATCAGGTCTATGGCGATGCACTCACCGTGCTGGAGTGGCTGTTTACGCTGCTGTTCAGCGCCGAGTACCTGGCGCGCCTGCTGTGCGTGCGCAGGCCGTTGCGCTACGCCTTGGGCTTTTACGGCCTGATTGACCTGCTCGCCGTACTGCCGACTTACCTGGCGCTGTTCGTGCCGGGGCTGCATGCGCTGGTCGATGTGCGGGTGCTGCGGCTGCTGCGGATGTTCCGGGTTTTTAAACTGACCGCCTATGTCGCCGAGTACCAGTCGCTGGGCCGTGCGCTGGCGGCCAGCGGGCGCAAGATTCTGGTTTTTTTGTCCGTGGTGCTGATGCTGGTGCTGGTCATGGGCACGGTGATGTATGTGGTCGAGGGGCCGGGCAACGGCTACACCAGCATTCCCACCTCGGTCTATTGGGCCATCAGCACGGTGACGACGGTCGGCTTTGGCGACATCACGCCCAAGACCGATCTGGGGCGCCTGATTTCATCGTTCATGATGCTGCTCGGCTGGGGCATTCTGGCGGTGCCGACCGGCATCGTGACGGCGGAAATGGCGGCCCAGCGGCGCGCCGAGCCGGGCCACATCACGACCCGCACCTGCCACGAATGCCTGAGCGAAGGCCACGCGGCCGACGCCTGTTTCTGCTTTCACTGCGGCGCCCGGCTGCCGCCTTACCAGCAGCAAAAGCGGGCCGTGCCAGAGCCAGATTAGGCCCGATGGAGCCTGTTCACACTCATTTTGCCGGGTGGCTGTTGGCGCAAGCAGCGCAGAGATGCAACTGTCTTGCTTGCGTGGAAAGTCCCTGTCGGGAAAGGCCAGCTGGCGATTATTTGGGGGCCAGGTGGGCCTTGAGGACTTCCATGAGCAGGGAAGACTTGACCGGCTTGGTCAGGTAGCCAACGGCGCCGAGTTTGAGTCCTTTTTGATCTTCGTCCGTCTGGGCCGTGAGGAACACGACCGGGATGTCCCGGGTCACCGCGTCGCTCTTGAGCAACTGGCAGGCCTCGTAGCCGTCCATGCCCGGCATCATGATGTCGAGCAGGATCAGGTCCGGCTGGGGCGCGGCTCGCGCAATGCTCAGGGCGCGCTCGCCACTGGTGGCGACTTTGACCTTATAGGATTTCCTGAGCAGATCGCTGATCAGCAGGATGTTTTCAGGGGTATCGTCCACCACCAGAATCGTCGGCTTTTCTGTGGGCTGGTCGGCTGAGGAAAGAGGGTGTTCCATCATTTTTCTTTTGGCTGTGAAGGGCGGCTGGATCAGTGGCTGGGCAACGTCACCGCCATCATGGTTCGGTTGTCGGCATCGGAAACCTTCAGGGCAATGTCGCCTTTGCGGGTTTCGGCCGTCAGCTTAGCAGAGTAGGTGCCAGGACCGGCGTTCCTGGCCTTGTCGCTGTTCAGCTTGTGCGCAAAAGAGACGTTCACGCGGGTGCTGGAAACACTGACAATAAGCTGATGCCCCTCCTCTCGCCCCCCAAAGAAAACTATTTGCGGCTCAAGGTCGTGCTGCTGCTGGCCAGCTTGCTCGCCATGGTCTGGTCCTCAGTGATCCTGAACCACTACAGCAGTGAAAACAGCGAGTTTGAAAACATGCGGCGCCAGGGCGGGGCATTGGCCTTGCTGTTTGCCAACCAGGCCAGCACCACGTTTCAAAGCGTTGACCACGCCTTGATTCAAGTGCGTAAGTCGGTAATAATAAATTAACTGCACTTTTAATTAAGTGCTAAAATGGCAATAATTATTCAACACTGACAGACATGAAAGTTCAACCTTTTACCCTTTCTGACGAAGAAAAAATCAGACTTCGAAATATTGAAAAATA
>JBBRWN010000036.1:0-19599 GCA_038249155.1 Burkholderiales bacterium
CCAGTCCTGCAGCGACGGGGGCAGCAGGTAAACGCTTTGGCGGTCAACGGCGATGAAGCGGCTCATGCGGTGGCAATGCAAGGGTGGGGTTGGGCAAGATTATCTCGGATTGGCGGGGTAAGCCCGACAGGCTGCTAGTGCTGCTGGTCGGCGCGGTGCTCATGCTGGTGCTCTACCTCAACAGCTTCGAGGCCGAAGAAGACCAGCGCCAGCGCGCCGCCGATGCCCAGTGGCTGGAGCAAAGCGCGCAGTTCAACTTCCGCCGCCTCGAAGACGACCTGATCGTGCTGGCGCGCCAGTCGGTGCTGGGTGACGTGAGCGCAGGCTCCTCCACGGTGCAGGGCGGCCTGCTGTGGCGCGCCCCCGGCGTGGTGCTGTCGCACGGCTGGCTGCCCGCCGCCACGCAGCCGCAAGAGCGGCGCGCCGCGCCGCCGCGCTGGCAGCTCGACTGGGCCGCCCATCCGGCCAACGCCCAGCTGCTGGCCATCATGCAGGACACCACGCGCGGCCTGCGCCGCGCCGCCTACGCCGGGCCGATGCGCCGGGCCGACGGCCAGCTCGGCGATGTGGTCTGGCTGGCCGTGCCTTTTTTTGAGCGCGGAAAGTTTGCCGGCAACTACCTGGCCGCGCTGTCCATGAACCAGGCCGCGCAGAGCATGGTGCCCGCCTGGTTCCAGCGCCAGCACGCCGTGCATCTGGTGGCCGATGAAATGGGCGCCAGCGCGCCCGCACCGCCACCCGCCGACGCCTACCGCGCCTCGCTAAACCTGCCCGGCACCGAGCTGTTTCTCGAAGTGGTCCAGATGGGCGTGCAGCCCGCCACCGTGCCGCGCATGTTCTTTCTGGTGGCGCTGGTGTTTCTGGGCGGCATGCTGGTCAGCCTGTACGCGCTGCGCCGCGACTTTGTCAAGCGCCAGCAGGTGCAGGCGCTGCTGCAGGCCGAAGTGGCGCTGCGCACGGCAATGGAAAACTCCGTCACCATCGGCCTGCGCGCCTGGGATAAGCGCGGAAAAATCCTCTACGTCAACGAAGCGTTTTGCCGCATGGTCGGCTACCGCGCCAGCGAGCTGCTCGGCTGCAGCGCCCCGCTGCCCTACTGGCCGCCGGACCAGAGCGACGAGCTGACGCTGATCAACCAGCACATCATCGCTCAGGGCACCGGCGGCAAGGGCGTCGAAGCGCAGTTCCAGCACAAGGACGGCTACCTGATCGACGTGCTGATCCACGAAGCCCCGCTCAACGCCGCCAGCGGCGAGCAGCTCGGCTGGATGAGTTCCGTGCTCGACATCAGCGAGCGCAAGCGCGCCCGGCGCATGGCTGCGCGCCAGCAAGAAAAGCTCGAAGCCTCCGGGCGCCTGGTGGCCGTCGGCGAAGTCGCCTCGACGCTGGCGCATGAGCTGAACCAGCCGCTCGGCGCGCTGAGCAGCTTTGCCGCCGGGCTGCTGAACCGGCTGCGCAGCGGCAGCATCAGCCTGGCCGACATGGAGCCGGTCGTGGCGCGCATGGCCAGGCTGGCCGAGCGCGCGGGCGGCATCATCCGGCATGTCAACGCCTTTGCGCGGCGGCGCGAGATTTCGCGCCAGCGGCTCGATCTGGCCGCGCTGCTGCGCCGCGTATCTTCCAGCAGCACGGAAACGCCGGGCCGCCCGCTCACGCTGGCACTGCCGCCAGAGGCCGTCTGGATAGAGGCCGACGCGCTGCTGCTCGAACACCTCGTCAACAACCTGAGCGGCAACGCGCTCGACTGGGCCGCGCAAGGCGGACGCGCGCCGCAAGTGCGCGTCGAAGTCGAAACCGACCCGGCCAGCCGCATGGCCGTGCTGACGGTGGCCGACTCCGGCCCCGGCGTGCGCGAAGAAGACCGGGCCGAAATTTTTAACGCCTTTGTCAGCCACAAGGATGGCGGCATGGGCATGGGGCTGGCGATTTGCCGCTCCATTGCCGAAGCGCACCACGGCCGCATCGAGGTGGGCCGCGACGCCGCGCTGGGCGGCGCCCGCTTTACCGTGTGGCTGCCGCTGGCCGAGGACCTGCCGCCAGAGCCGCCCGCCATGCCCGCCACGCCGACAGCCGCCTCTGCTCCGCCCAACTCACCCACGGCCACCGCCGCCCCCACATCGACCAAGGAACGCCATGCACCGCGCCGCCATTCACATCGTTGACGATGACCCCGACATCCGCGACGGCCTGGCCTGGCTGTTTGACTCACGCGGCTACCAGGCGGCGACCTGGGACGGCGGCGGGCCTTTTCTGGACAACGCCAGAGCGCTGCAAGCCGACTGGGGCCACGCCGTGGTGCTGCTGGACATCCGCATGGCGCCGCTGTCCGGGCTGGTGACGTTTGAGCAGTTAAAAGCGCTGGACTGCCCGTGGCCAGTGCTGTTTTTAACCGGCCACGGCGACGTGGGAACGGCGGTGGCGGCGGTGAAAAACGGCGCCTGGGATTTTCTGGAAAAGCCGTTTCAGGACAACGAGCTGGTGGACCGCGTCGCCCAAGCCCTGGCCGCCGCCAGCGCGGTAAGCCACGCCGACGAGGAAACGCGCCGCCTGAAACTGGCCCTGGCCAGCCTGAGCCCGCGCGAGCGCCAGGTGCTGGACGAGCTGATTCGCGGCCACTACAACAAGAATATTGCCGACCATTTGGGCATCACCCCGCGCACCGTGGAGTTTCACCGGGCGAATATTTTTGAAAAGATGGGCGTCAGCTCGGCGGTGGAGCTGGCGCACAAGCTGGGGCGGCTGAGCGGGTGACGCCCTCACCCTGCACCTCCCTGCACCTCCCTGAGCGCCGCCTCGCGTTGCGCCCGTAAAAACGGCCGGTCAATCTGACCCGCCAGCGCCGCAATATCGGCAGGCGTCACGCCGCAGGTGGCAAAGTGATCCCGCCAGCGCGCCACCACCACCGCCACATCGCGCACAGCCTGCCGGGCCTGCAGCGGCGTCAAGCCAAACTGCGCGGCTTCCGACAGGGCGTTGGCCACGGTTGAATCGGCCATCTCCGCGCCCACGCGCATTTGCTGGTAGCCCAGGCCCTGGCCGCTGGGCAGCACATCAAAGGCGGGGGCCAGTTCGTAGCAGCAAGCATCAGTCATCAAGAGGGCATGGTTTTTTTCATGGTCATCGGTGTTGTCGATCAGGATGTTGAACACCATGCGCCGGAACAACTCGCGCTGCTGCGCGTGGCTGACCCCGCCCTGGGCCACGCCCCGGCGGCGCAGCAGCTGGGCCAGTTCCGGGTAGCCGATGTCAACGCCAGCCGCCCGCAGCGCGACACGGGCCGACAGCGCATGGCGGCGCATCCGGCCATCGCGGTCAAAGCGCTGCACGGCGACCGCGTGCCCTCGGGGCAGGGCAATAGCCCGTGTCGGCGCGACGCGAATCCCGGCGGTGGCGGCCAGTGTCATGCTGGCGTGTTCGATCAAAGGCGTGTCCACCTCATCGCCGGGCTCGGCAAATTTGACCAGCCACTGCGCGCCCTCTACTTCAATCAAGGCCTTGGGCCGTGCCCCGCCCAGCGTCACGCCCGGCGCGATCAAGCGGCGCTGCGCGGGCGCCACCGGCTCGCCCGCCAGGATGCGGCCAACCAGCGCGGCCATGGCGCTCACGTCGCCCAGATCGGGCAGCGGCCCCAGCCGCCGGGGCCGGTAAATTTGATCAGAGACGGACACGCCCAGCGCGCCAAAGCGCTCATCGCCCGCGTAAAACAGGTAGTCCAGCAGCGCCAGGCGCGGCGGTTTGTCGAGCACGCGGATCACGCGCTCGCCCCAGCGGTCCGGGCGGGCGTCATCGACAGCGCCTGCCGCCGTGTCCTTGCCTGTGGGGAAAAACTCCACATCGCGCAGCGGCAGGTCTTCGCTGAGCGCAAAGCCGGACTTGAGCCAACCCGGTGCGTAGCGCAGCGAAACGCCCCGGCTGGCGCGCACCGTCAGCAGCGTGCCGATCAGCACCGGCTGCTCGGGCCGGGCCAGCCACCATAAGTAAAGCGCGTCGGCGGGGCGGTAGTCGGCCAGATCAAACGTCGGCGCGCTCATGGCTGCGCGTCCAGCCGGGCGGCCACGGACACCGGCTTGCGCACCGAGCGCAGGCGGGCGACGCGGATGTCACTCTCCAGCGCGCCCAAATCGAACTGCGGCGCGGCCAGCTCCGGGATGGCCTGGGCGCGGCCCAGCAGCCACAGCGCGCTGGCATATACCCCGAAAGCGACGCTCGGGTCGCCGCGCTCCATGCGCGCCAGCGTGGGCTCGGACACCCCGATGCGCTGCGCCCAGGCCTTGCGCGACTCGCGCCGGCGCTTGCGCGCAATCATCAGGTTTTCGCCCAGTTGCTGGAGCTGGGCCAGCACCGCTGGCGGCATGGAAACGAGGGCGGTGGAGCGTTTTGACATGCTGTTTATGCTAGCATTTTTTGAAAAATATTAATATATATGTTGTTTTAAGTGGCTATTGACACCGATAAACAGCACTTGCGATTGCTAAGCCAGAGCCCAATGTGCAACAGCGAACGGCCACCTAATCGGCTTCTCGGCTCATGATGTAGCGGGCGTTTAAGAGCTACTTTCTGGTTTTTCGCCCAGTCAAAGTACCTATCAATTTCATGTGTGCCGCGTTAAGTCTGCTGGACTCGCTTTTGGTCAGCCACGCGCAGTTCTCTGGAAAAAATCCCTTCAACTTGTCGTGCCGGGCAAACGCCATGCCCGGCTCGGGTGGCTGACCCACATCTTGAAAGAACGCTTCAAATTTACGCCAAGGCTCATAGATAGCCATGCCGGGAATGTAGTCCTTTGCCTTTGGATTCAAGACGCTGTGAACGATACGGCTCCAAGCCTTGTACGCCGAGGTTTTTACAAGGCTTTCTCCTTTTTTCGCTGGTGTTTTTATGTCGATGCGGTTGAGTCGGAGTCTTGCTGTTGCTGCGTAAAGGCTGATACCGCGAGTCTCAGAAATGTGCTTTGCTGCCGCCCCAACACTGGGAAACCGCTTACCATCAAAAGTCACTGGCTTGCGATTGGAACCTCCGCTCACACCACCTGTTGAAATGTTGTAGCCGTTTGGAATCAAAGTGCCGTGAACCTTGATCCAGTGCCGCTCCTTTTGTTCCAAATCCACCTTTGTCGTTCCGCTGTCAATCTGAACCCTCATGAAGGCTTCTGCCCCGTACTCACGAATTGCAGCATGAAGGGAATCAGTGCCTTTGATATGACCAGCTCGTGCTTGCTCAAGGTGATAAATCCAGCGACGCTCCAGTGTCTGTATCGTCAGACCGACGTACTGCTTGCCACTTGCAACATGTGTCACCAAATAAATCAACCCAGCGGCGAAGCCGGGATTCGGGATTCGTTCAAACGCTTCTTCTGGCGCTATACCGCTACGAATCCAACGGCCAACTGTCGTCGAATTGGCAGTGGGAAGCAGCGCTCTGCACGCCGCTTCAATGTTCGGATAACTTACGCCGTAAGCCGTCACTGCACTGGCGGTTTTTCGATCTCCACGGACGTATGCCTCTTCAAATATTTTCTCGTCGCTCATCCCGGCTTCACGCCTTTTGAGGGCGCGCCAGTAGTCAATGCCGATATCCTTGCATTTCTGCTTAAACGTGTTGGCCCACTTTGCCTCGTGCGAGCATTTCGGGCATCCATTCCCGCGAAGATGGTTCGAGGGAGTCTGCCAAAAGTCTCCATGCACAGGACAAATAACCTGCAAATTGGTCACTGCATTGACGTACTGAGTTTTGGCATAGTCGTAGCGGCCACCGTGTGCCGCCTGAAATTTTCGTATGTAATCCGCGCTCGTCTTTTTGGTTGCCATCTTTGATTTTTCCTTGAGTCAGCATCACTTTAAAGTACCGTCTAAAAATTAGGCCTTGCGCAGTTCGGCCCCGTAGCGCAGCCCCCTGAACGATAATTGCCAGTTCCGCCCAGCCCCCCACACGCTGCGCGCATTCGTCCACTTCACAGCATCTACCAAGAGGGTTTCCCATGCCTGTTTACCGCTCCAAGACTTCCACTGCCGGCCGCAACATGGCCGGTGCGCGCTCGCTGTGGCGCGCTACCGGCATGAAGGACGGCGACTTCGACAAGCCCATCATTGCCGTCGTCAACTCCTTCACCCAGTTCGTGCCCGGCCACGTTCACCTCAAGGATCTGGGCCAGCTCGTCGCCCGCGAGATCGAAGCGGCGGGCGGCGTCGCCAAGGAGTTCAACACCATCGCCGTCGATGACGGCATTGCGATGGGCCACGACGGCATGCTGTACTCGCTGCCCAGCCGCGACCTGATTGCCGACTCGGTGGAGTTCATGGTCAACGCGCATTGCGCCGACGCGATGGTGTGCATTTCCAATTGCGACAAGATCACCCCCGGCATGCTGATGGCCGCGATGCGCCTGAACATCCCGGTGGTGTTCATCTCCGGCGGGCCGATGGAGGCGGGCAAGGTCAAGCTGGCGAACCCGACCACGCACAAGATGGAGTTCAAAAAGCTCGACCTGATCGACGCCATGGTGATGGCCGCCGACGACACGGTGTCGGACGCGGACCTGGCCGAAGTCGAGCGCTCGGCCTGCCCGACCTGCGGCTCGTGCTCGGGCATGTTCACGGCCAACTCCATGAACTGCCTGACCGAGGCGCTGGGCCTGTCGCTGCCGGGCAACGGCACGGTGGTGGCCACCCACGCCGACCGCGAGGCGCTGTTCAAGCGCGCCGGTCGTGTCGCCGTCGAGCTGTGCCAGCGCTACTACGAGCAGGACGAAGCCAGCGTGCTGCCGCGCGCCATCGGCTTCAAGGCGTTTGAAAACGCCATCACGCTGGACATTGCGATGGGCGGCTCGACCAACACCATCTTACACCTGCTGGCCATTGCGCAAGAGGCCGAGATCGACTTCACGCTGGCCGATATCGACCGCCTGTCCAAGGTCGTGCCGCAGCTGTGCAAAGTCGCGCCCAACACCGACAAGTACCACATCGAAGACGTGCATCGCGCCGGCGGCATCATGGCCATCCTGGGCGAGCTGGACCGCGCTGGCAAGCTGCACACCGACGTGCCGACCGTCCACGCGCCGACGATGAAGGACGCGCTGGACCAGTGGGACATCATGCGCAACCCGTCCGACGCGGTGAAAACCTTTTACATGGCGGGCCCAGGCGGCGTGCCGACGCAGGTGGCGTTCAGTCAAGCTGCGCGCTGGCCGAGTCTGGACACGGACCGCGCCGAAGGCTGCATCCGCTCCGGCGAGCATGCGTTTTCGCAAGTAGGCGGCCTGGCCGTGCTGGTCGGCAACATCGCGCTGGACGGCTGCGTGGTGAAAACCGCCGGTGTTGATGACGCGCTGATGGTGTTTGAAGGCCCGGCCCACGTCACCGAGTCGCAGGACGAGGCCGTCGCCAACATTCTGGACGACAAGGTCAAAGCGGGCGACATCGTCATCGTGCGCTACGAAGGCCCCAAAGGCGGCCCCGGCATGCAGGAAATGCTCTACCCGACCAGCTACATCAAGTCCAAGGGCCTGGGCAAAGCCTGCGCGCTGCTGACCGACGGGCGCTTTTCCGGCGGCACGTCCGGCCTGTCGATTGGCCACGCCTCGCCGGAAGCGGCAGCGGGCGGCGCGATTGGCCTGGTGCGTAACGGTGACCGCATCCGCATCGACATTCCGAACCGCTCGATCAACGTGCTGGTGAGCGATGAAGAGCTGGCCCGGCGCCGCGCCGAGCAGGACGCGCTGGGCTGGAAGCCCGCACTGCCGCGTCCGCGCAAGGTGTCCGCCGCGCTGAAGGCTTACGCCAAGCTGGTGATGTCGGCTGACAAGGGCGCGGTGCGCGACCTGGCGCTGCTGCAAGACTAAGCGTTTTTAGAGCCGCCCGGTAAAGCTGCGCAACAAGCTGCAAGCGCGCTGGCAACGGGCGGCCAACTATCGTCCAATCGAGCGATGTTTCACTCCAGTTTTAAAAAACCGATGATTTCATGGACCGCCAACTCTGCTTCGTGGCGCCTGCAGGCGCTGTTGTCAACACCGGCAAGGCGGGTTGCGGCAGGCGCTGCAGCCGCCCTGCTGCTGATAGGCGCACCAGCCCATAGCGCGGACAGCGCGCAAGCCGCGCCCGCGCCGGTGGCGCCTGCGTCTGAAGCGCCAGCGCCCACTGCCTCAGTGCGCACCGCCGCGCCGCGCTACTCGGCTGGCAATCTGGCAATGGCTTTCGGCTATATGGACGCCAACCATGACGGCAAGATCAGCCGCGAAGAAGCCGCCGGGTTTAGCGGCGTGGCCCGGCATTTTGACCAGGCCGACACCAACCACGACGGCTTTTTATCCCGTGAAGAGTTCGACTACGCAATGAATTACGTCAAGCCCCACTGAGCGAGGGAACGCGCTGGTGCCGGGCGCGCCAGGCTGGCGCGTCGGCTATAAATTAGCGGTTCTGGCGCGGCGCGGGGCCGGGGCCACGGCCAGCGATGTGGCGGAAGGTGATGCGGCCTTTGCTCAAGTCGTAAGGCGAGAGTTCCAGCGAAACCTGATCGCCCGCCAGAATGCGGATGTGGTTTTTGCGCATCTTGCCCGAGGTGTAAGCCACGAGCTTGTGGCCGTTGTCCAGCGTCACGCGAAAGCGCGAATCGGGCAAGACCTCGTCAACCAGTCCATGCATTTCAATAAGTTCTTCTTTGGCCATGTGTCGATAACTCCTGAGAATTGAAAACTATTCGGTGATGATTTTTGTAACAGCCAGCCGGGACAAGCTGGCAGCGCGTCAGGCGCAGGCGGGCTGGGAGCGTTCGGCAATCCAGCCCAGTGCGTGTTCGGTAGCGTAATGCACAGCAGCGGCGGCCGTTTCAAAGATGTCGTGAAAGCGCAACACGCGGTCGTGGGTGGCGCTGCCCTGACCGGAGCGGATGGAGACGGAGGCGGCAAAGCGGCCTTCGCCCTGAATTTTTGCCAGCGGCGAGACAAGGTATTTGCCTACGGCCAGCTGGTTGGTATTGATAGTCATAAGAGAGTCGGGCCGGGTATGTTTCCCGGCTTGATAAATGCAAAAGGTAAGCAGCCTGCGAGCAGGCCAACGGGTATTCGGTTCTTGGAATCGAGCCATCAGTGGGCACCGTTGGAGAAAGTGCTCGCTAGAAAAGGGAACAGTGCAAAGACGGTTCAAGACTGTGTGGGCCTTGAAAGCACTGGCAAAGCGCTGTGAATTCGGGCTCTTGGAAGCGCCGCATTTGAGAAAGAAGCCGTATCTAAGAAGACTTCAATGAAAAACGCTGATGCGTTACCGAACTCACCATTGTACCCGGCCCAGCTAAAACGCGCTTGTCGCGCCCGCCAAAGCGCCCCGGCAGCGGCAAAGAGCCTGATTTTTTTCCAGCCCGCCGCCGTCGCTCGCCTGCCCTGCGGTTAAACTAGCCGACTCGGAAGCGTGGCAGAGCGGTTGAATGCAGCAGTCTTGAAAACTGCCGAGGATGTGAGTCCTCCGTGAGTTCGAATCTCACCGCTTCCGCCAAAAATACAGCCCCAGTGGCGAATGTAGCGCTCACATTCGTCAGCCTTAAACTGGCCCAGCAATGAGCCAATGGCACTCCAGAGAGTTTCGAGTGCGCGGGCCTGGGTATTGCGCAGCAAGGTCTTGAGCTTGGCAAAGACCTGCTCAATGGGGTTGAAGTCCGGGCTGTAGGGCGGCAAATACCGCAGCGTCGCACCTGCCGCCTCAATGCCAGGCTTGACACGGGCGACCTTGTGGGAGCTTAGTGTCGCGTCAAGCCCTGAATGTTGGTGCAATTCCTGCGGCTGTGAGACTGCCACAGTCCACATAGGCAAAAATAGCGGGATGGAAAAATACATCGTCGCCCTCCAAGCTCAAGAAATCGAACTCAAGTCGCGTAGCTCGTCGTGCTTTGTCATTTCTGTGCCTAGAGATTAGCCCTTGTCCAAGGGAATTTATCGCATTACTGCATGTCGCCACCGACATGGCCATCGGCAAGCTCTCGCCCGGCTACAAGCGGCTCTGGCCCGTCATGGACACCGAGGGTGTTTGCCGAGCGCCTGCACCACCGGAAGGAAGATGGCGTGCTGCCCAAGGCCATTGAAGTTTTCAGCCCCGAAGACGGGGCCGAAGTCGCCGCCAGCTTTGCCGAAAACACAGGCCCGCTGCAGACTGGCAGCATTCAGGATGGGCAAATAGTTGCGCCAGTTCTACCGGCGCCTGGCCATGCTGGTGCTCGAGCGCTGGGGCGTGGGCGAGCGCCCCTGAGCCTGCGCAGTGCGTGTGAAGCTGCGCCCCGGCGTCGCAAGCCTGTGCGCCGAGAATGCGCCCTCTTGCACCGCAAGCCCGGCATGTTTGAAAATCACGGCTGATCCCCGCGTGTCCCCCGCAGCGCAGCCGTTTCTAGCGGCTGCGCTATTTTTCAAGGAAAACTACCATGACCTCCTACCTCTGGAGCCCGCCCGCCGTGCAATCCCTGCCCGTGCGCGGCCAGGCGCAGCGCCTGCCCGTTAACCGCCTCTTCTTCGTCGGGCGCAACTACCACGCTCACGCCATTGAAATGGGCAAGCCGGTCGATAAATCCGTCGAGCGCCCGTTTTACTTCACCAAGGCGCTGCAAACCTTGACGCAAAGCGGCGCCACGGTGGCCTATCCGCCCGAGACAGCGAATTTCCATTACGAAATGGAGCTGGTGGTGGCCATTGGCGCGCCCGCCTTCCGCGTCTCGCAGCAAAACGCGCACAAGGCGATTTACGGCTACGCCTGCGGCCTGGACATGACGCGGCGCGACCTGCAGCTCGTCGCGCGCGACAAGGGCCACCCCTGGGACTTGGCCAAGAACATCGAACAGGGTTCGGTCTGCAGCGCGATTGTGGCCATGCCCGGCGTGGTCATCGACGCTGGCGAAATCGCGCTGGAAGTCAACGGCCAGACCAAGCAAAAATCCGACGTACACAAGATGATCTGGAACATCCGCGAAATCATCGCCGACCTGTCGCTGTTTTATCACCTGCAGCCCGGCGACCTGATCTACACCGGCACGCCCGAGGGCGTCGGCCCGGTGCTGGCGGGCGACAAGATCACCGGCCACGTTGCAGGCGTCGGCGAGATCGCGCTGACTCTAGGCGCAGCCGAATAAGCACCCGCTGAACCACCTGCGGTGGGCTCAAATACCTGCTGCGCAATCTGCGCGTGAGTGAAGCGCAGAAAAACGCCTGGCCGGGCGCTGCTCAGTCCGCCAGAAACAGCGCCTGCAAATCGTTCAAAAAGTCAAAGCCGCGCTCGGTCGGCCTGGCATGGACGAAATCGCGCTCAATCAAGCCCTTGCGCTCGGCCTCGTCCAGCCCCTTTTGAATCGCGGTGAAGGGCAGGCCGGTCTTGTCGGTGAAATCGTGCAATTTAAAACCGTCGCGCAGCCGCAGCGCGTTGAGCATGAATTCAAAGGGCAGGTCGGCGCGGCTGACTTCGTTTTCCTGCGTCACGGCATTGCCCGCCAGCGCTTTTTCCATGTACAGCGCGGGCTCCCGAAAGCGCACCTGGCGCACGACGCGGTGCGCAAAACTGAGCTTGCTGTGCGCGCCCGCGCCGATGCCGAGGTAATCGCCAAACTGCCAGTAGTTGACGTTGTGAAAGCAGCGGTGGCCCGGCTTGGCGTAGGCCGACACTTCGTAGCGCTGCAGCCCGGCTTTTTCAGTTATCTCGGTGATCTGGTCCAGCATGGCATAGGCCAGGTCTTCCTCGGGCACCTGCGGCGGGAACTTGGCAAAGTAAGTGTTCGGCTCAATCGTCAGGTGGTAAATGGAAATATGCGGCGGTGCCAAGGCCAGCGCCTGGCGCATGTCGCGCGCCTGATCCTCCAGCGTCTGGCCGGGCAGCGCGTACATGATGTCGAGGTTGAACGTGTCAAACGCCTGCGCGGCTTCTTCCACCGCCGCAATCGCCTGGGCCCGGTCGTGGACGCGGCCCAGCGCTTTTAAATGCACGTCGTCAAAGCTCTGCACGCCGATGGACAGGCGGCTCACGCCGGCGCTTTTAAACGCCTTGAAACGGTCTTTTTCAAACGTGCCGGGATTGGCTTCGAGCGTGATTTCGCAGTCGGGCGTGAGCTTGAGCCGGGCGCGGATGTCGCCCAGCAGCCGGTCAATCGCTTGCGGCGAGAACAGGCTGGGCGTGCCGCCGCCAATGAAGATGCTGTGAACCGTGCGGCCCCAGATCAGCGGCAGCGAGGCTTCAAGGTCGGCGATCAACGCGGCTATGTAACGCTGCTCGGGCATGGTGCCAACGGCTTCGTGCGAGTTGAAATCGCAGTACGGGCATTTTTTCAGGCACCAAGGCAAGTGTACGTAGAGCGAGAGCGGCGGCAGGCTGGCCAGCTGCAGCGTGCCGCCGCGCATGTAGTGCTGGATGTCTTTTTGGGTCATACGGATTTCGAGTCCGGCTTACAGCCAGCGTTCCCGCATCAATTCCATCATCTGGCGCGCCGCCTTGCCCCGGTGACTGTTGGCGTTTTTCACCTCGACCGGCAACTGGGCAAAGGTCTGGCCGAACGCGGGAATGAACATCACCGGGTCAAAGCCAAAGCCGTTGCTGCCGACCGGCGCCAGCGCAATTTCACCGGCGACGCGGCCGCTGGCAATCAACGGCTCCGGGTCGTCGGCCGAGCGCACCGCCACCAGCGTGCTGACCAGCGCGGCGCGGCGCTGGGCGGGCTCGGTCAGGTGCGCCATTTGCTCCAGCAGCGCTTTGACGTTGTTGTCGTCGCCCTGGGCGTAGCCGAACTGGGTGGCGTAATAGGCCGTGTCCACGCCCGGCAGGCCGCCAAAGGCCTCGACGCACAGACCCGCGTCGTCGGCCAGCGCGGGCAGGCCGCTGAGCGCCGACGCGTGGCGCGCCTTGGTCAGCGCGTTTTCAACAAAGGTGCGATACGGCTCTTCGGCTTCGGGAATGCCCAGGCTGGCCTGCGTCATCAACTCAAAACCCAGCGGCGCCAGAATGGCCTGCAGCTCGGCGAGCTTGCCGACATTGTTCGATGCAAGAATGATTTTCATGGCAAAAGAATGGCAGAAGAAAAAGAAGAAAACCGCGCGCGGGGCCAAGCCCGCAGCGCCGAAAAAAACCTCACCCGGAGGCGATTTCAGGATTTTTTGGCCGCTGTGCGCCGTATCGCCTCGTTGATTTCAGCGATCGAGCGCTCAATCATCTGTTCATCCAGATCGTCGGCCATGCTGTCGCTGTGGCCGGACTGGATGGTCGAAGCGAACTCACCCGCCTGCGTGTCCAGAGACATGTTCTGGGTGGCGGCAAACACATCCGGCGTTTCCCACTCCATCGCCAGGACGGTGACGTTGTCGCAGCGCTCGCCGCCAGCGCGCAAGGCGCTCTCGACCAGTTCGGGCACGGCTTGCGAGACGCTTTTAGCCGCCAGGCGCTGAACAATTTCCTCATCGCTGAGCGTGCCCCACAGGCCGTCAGAGCACAGCAGCAGCTTGTCGCCGAGCATCAGGGGGACGCTGGCCTTGTCAAACACCGGCTTGATCGGCGAGCCCAGGCAGGTGAACAGGATGTTGCGGTTCACATGATCGAACTTGATAACGCCAGCATTTTGCTGCTCCAGGTAGGAATGGTCCCGCGTGCGCATCAGCAGCTGGCCAGCTCTGACCACATACAGGCGCGAATCGCCGCAATGCACCCAGGTCGCCTCCGTGCCCTGCAAAATGGCGGCCACCAGGGTGGTGCGCGGCGTGTCGAGCATGCCTTTGGCCGTAGCGTAACGCACAATTTGCTGGTGGGCGGCCATCAGGGCGCGGGCCAGAAATTCAGCCGGATACTGAATGATGGGCTTGGCCTGGCGCTGGTAAAGCGCGGAAATCGTCTCCAGCGCCAACTGGGACGCCACTTCGCCTTCGGGATGGCCGCCCATGCCGTCAGCCAGCACAAACAGACCGGACTCACGCGTGTAGCAGTAGCCCATGCGGTCTTCATTTTTTCCTCGGCCACCGATGCGGCTGAGCTGAAAGACAGAAAATTTCATTTAACTTTGGCCGATTTCTTGTTGTCGGACACCACGCTGTCAAACTGCAGCCTGACCTTTTCGCTGACGCTGAGCTTGGTGTAACGGCGCTCGCTCTCGCGACTGAGCTCTTTTTGCAGGGCAAAGACCGATTGGGGCCTGGCCAGCGCGTCCAGCGCCATGCACCATTCGACCACTTCAATCAGGTTGTCGGAATAGACACCGCGCAGACGGGACATGGACAGGGACAGACGGTCTTTTTCAAGGCGCTGGGGCGCGTCGTTGGGCGGGTAGCCCTGCATGCTGGCGTACATGCAGGCGCCAATGGCGTAGATGTCGGTCCACGGCCCCATCGCGGCGTCGCGGCGGTACATTTCAGGCGCCGCAAAGCCGGGGGTGTACATCGGACGTATGAAGTTGCCTTCCTTGCTGAGCACCTCGCGGGCGGCGCCAAAGTCGATCAGTACAGCCCGGTTGTCGTCGGTGACGAAGATATTGGCCGGCTTGATGTCCAGATGCAGCATCTTGTGCTGATGCACGATGCGCAGGCCGCGCAGGATCTCGTCAAAGAGCGAGCGAATCGTCGATTCGCGAAACACCTTGTCCTTTTTCATGTCCCTGGCGGTGATGATGAAGTCCTGCAAGGTTCCGCCCTCCAGGTAGTTCATCACCATGTAAACGGTTTCGTTTTCACGAAAAAAGTTCAGCACGCTGACCACCGAGCCGTGTGAAATCTGCGCCAGTGCGCGGCCTTCTTCAAAAAAGCTCTTCAGGCCCAGGCGGTAGAGAGACAGCTTGTCCGGCAGCACCTGCGGCAGCAGTTCGCCGGGCGCGCGCGTGGCCAGGGAAGCGGGCAGGTACTCCTTGATCGCAATTTGCAATCCTTCCCTGTCAAGGGCCAAGTAAACTACACCGAATCCGCCCGCTGAAAGTTTTCGCACAATGCGGTAGCCGCCGATCATGGTATCGGGCGCTAGTGAGGCGGGCTTGACCTTGGCCATAATTTCGGATGAGCGGCGCGATCCTGATCGCCCCACTCGTTTTTCTCTCTCTTGTTAAAAGGCGTATTAGCTAATGGCAGTTTATAGCATGACGGGTTACGCCACTGTGCAGTCCAGCACTGCGCAATCGGCCCCGGAAACTGAACCCGGCCGGTGCTCCAGCGCGCGCTTGGGCGTGGAAATCCGCTCGGTGAACAGCCGCTTTCTGGACCTGGCTTTTCGCCTGCCCGACGAGTTGCGTCAGGCCGAGCCGGCCCTGCGCGAATTGCTCACCGCCAAGCTCAAACGCGGCAAGGTGGAGATGCGCGTGTCGCTGGAAAGCACCTCGGCCAGCAGCCTGCGCGCGCCCTCTTCGGCCACACTGCAGCGGCTGGGCTCCCTTGAGGACAGCATCAAGTCATGGCTGCCCCAGGCTGCAGCGCTGAGCGTGGCCGATGTCCTGCGCATCGCCACCAACGAAGACAAAAAGCCGCACGACCACAGCGAAGAGCTGCTCCAGTTGGCCCGCGCGGCACTCACGGCCATGATGTCGGCGCGCGAGCGCGAGGGCGCCCGGCTGGCCGAGATGCTGCTGGACCGCACCGCCCAGCTGCGCACCCTGGCCGAGTCGGCCGTGCCTATGGTGCCCAAGCTGGTCGAGCAGCAAAAAACGCGCTTTCTGGAGCGCTGGAAAGAAGCCCTGGCGCTAGGCGCCAGCAGCGTGCTACCCGAAATCGCCCAGGACCGGGCGCTGACCGAAGCCACCGCCTTTGCCATCCGCATCGACGTGGCCGAGGAAATCACCCGGCTGGCCTCGCACCTCGATGAAATCGACCGCCTGCTCGCCAGCGGCGGCGAGCTCGGCAAGCGGCTGGACTTTTTGATCCAGGAGCTGCACCGCGAGGCCAACACCCTGGGCTCCAAATCGGCCTCGCTGGAACTGACGCGCGTGTCGGTCGATATGAAGGTGCTGATTGAGCAAATCCGCGAACAGGTCCAGAACATCGAGTGACACCACTTGCTTCAATTTACCTTTACCTCTCAATTCATCGCAATCAAGCTGCCAAGTAAGTATGGACTATCCCGGTAATCTTTTTGTAGTGGCCGCGCCCAGTGGCGCCGGCAAGTCCAGCCTGGTCAAGGCCTTGATGGAACTCGACTCGGGCATCCAGCTGGCGGTGTCCCACACCACCCGGCCGCCGCGCGGCCAGGAAAAGCACGGCCGGGACTATTTCTTCCTCTCGCCCGAAGAGTTCGACGGCATGGTCGGGCGCGATGCGTTTCTCGAATGGGCGCATGTTCACGGCAACCGCTACGGCACCTCGCGCCACGCCATTGAAGAGCGACTCGCGCGCGGCGCCGATGTGCTGCTTGAAATCGATTTTCAGGGCGCCATCAACGTCAAGCGCATTTTTGCCAATGCGGTGCTGATTTTCATTCTGCCGCCAAGCTGGGAAGAGTTGCGCTCGCGCCTGCAGCGGCGCGGCGAAGACAGCGCCGAAGTCATCGAATTGCGCCTGAAAAATGCGGCTGTCGAGATGGCGCAGGCGCAAAAATTCGACTTCGTTATAATCAACGAGCTGTTTGAACGGGCAGTTTTCGACCTGAAAACCATTGTGCATGCCCAACGCCTGAAGTATTCGGCCCAGCGCCGCGCCCGTGCCGAGACCTTCGAGGCCCTGCATATTCCCTAAGCAACAGATCAACCGAAAGACCCTCATGGCCCGCATTACCGTCGAAGACTGCCTCGAAAAAATCCCCAACCGCTTCCAGCTGGTGCTGGCCGCCACCTACCGCGCCCGCATGCTCAGCCAGGGCCACGCGCCGAAAATCGAGAGCAAGAACAAGCCCGGCGTGACCGCGCTGCGCGAAATTGCCCAAGGCAAAATCGGCCTGGAAATGCTGAAAAAAGTCCCCAACTGATTTTTTTCTTTTCCGCTAAAAAAGCACCCTGATCCGGTGCTTTTTTCATTTCAGAAAAGCACAAAGCTGATTTTTTCGCAACCCCATTCAGGCCACGCTACATTTGAGGGATGAATGCAATGTCCCCGCCCGTCGCCCCCCGAAAACCGACGCCCGCCGCTGCCAACGCAGCGGCAGCCAGTTTTGCCGCACTGATGGCCAAACTGGACTACCTCAGTCCCAGCGACATCGAGCGGGTTCGCCAGGCCTACCGCTTTGCCGATGAGGCCCATCTGGGCCAGTTGCGCCACAGCGGCGAGCCCTACATCACGCACCCGATTGCGGTGGCGCAGCAGTGCGCCCAATGGAAGCTCGACGCCCAAGCGCTGATGGCCGCGCTGCTGCACGACGCGCTGGAGGACTGCGAAGTCACCAAGCCGGACCTGATCGAGCGCTTTGGCGCGCCGGTGGCCGAACTGGTCGATGGCCTGACCAAGCTGGAAAAGCTCGAATTCAACACCCGCGAGGAAAACCAGGCCGAGTCGTTTCGCAAGATGCTGCTGGCGATGGCCCGCGATGTGCGCGTCATCCTCATCAAGCTGGCCGACCGCACGCACAACATGCGCACGCTGGGTGACACGCCGCGCAGCAAATGGCAGCGCATCTCGCGCGAAACACTGGACATCTACGCGCCGATTGCCCACCGGCTCGGGCTGAACTCGACTTACCGGGAGTTGCAAGATCTGTCTTTCCAGCATCTGCACCCGTGGCGCTACGCCACCCTGAACAAAGCCTTGATGCGCTCACGCGGGCGTCGGCGCGACGTGATCAAGCGGGTGCAAACCGAAGTCGAGGCCGCTTTTGCCAGCGCCAAGATTCCGGTGCGGATTTATGGGCGCGAGAAAACCCTGTATTCCATCTACCGCAAGATGGATGACAAGCACCTGTCATTCGCCCAAGTGACTGATATCTACGGGTTCCGGGTCATCGTCGAGGAGGTGACCACCTGCTACAGCGCCTTGGGCGTGCTGCACCAGCTGTACAAGCCGCTGCCGGGTAAGTTCAAGGACTACATCGCCATTCCCAAGGTCAACGGCTACCAGTCGCTGCACACCACGCTGGTCGGCCCCTTCGGCACCAACATTGAATTTCAGATGCGCACCGAGGCCATGCATGTGGTGGCCGAGGCTGGCGTCGCGGCGCACTGGCTGTACAAGGCCTCGGACCCGAACAGTGAGGCCTCCCAGCGCCTGGGCACCAAATGGCTGCAGTCGCTGCTGGACATCCAGCAGGAAACGCGCGACGCCGCCGAATTCTGGGACCATGTCAAGATTGACCTGTTCCCCGAGGCGGTGTATGTCTTCACCCCGAAAAGCCAGATCATGCCGATGCCGCGCGGCGCCACGATTGTCGATTTCGCCTACGCCATCCATAGCGATGTGGGCCACCACGCGGTGGCGGCCAAGGTCAATGGCGAGCAGGTGCCGCTGCGCAGCGAGCTGCACAACGGAGATTCCATCGAAATCATCACGGACGCCAACGCCAGCCCCAATCCGGGCTGGCTGGGCTTCGTGCGCACCGGCAAGGCGCGCTCAAAAATACGCCACTACCTCAAAACCATGGCGCTGACCGAGTCGCAGGATCTGGGCGAGAAAATGCTCGCCCAAGCTCTGCGTGCCGAAGGCATTGACCGCGAGCGCCTGGCCGAAGATGAAGGCGCCCACCAGGCCACCTGGGAAAAAATCCTGCGCTTTACCGGCAACCGCTCACGCGCCGAGCTACTCACCGACATCGGCCTGGGCAAACGCATCGCCAGCATGGTGGCCAAGCGCATCGTCTCCATCCTGGCCGAAAGCGGTGAAAAGCCCGATGCGGTACTGATGAGCCGAGAGCGCTACGCGGCGCATGAATCGGTCTCGCAGGGCGCATTGGTGCTCGACGGCAGCGAAGGCGCGACGGTGCATTTTGCGCGCTGCTGCTGCCCGATTCCCGGCGACGCCATCCTCGGCTATCTGGGCCGGGGGGAAGGCCTTTTTGTGCATACCGACGACTGTGCGATAGCCAAGCGCCTGCAGCAGCGCGACAGTGAGCGCTTCATTGCCGTGGACTGGGCCGATGAACCAACGCGCACTTTCGAGACCAATCTGCTGGTGACGGTTTCCAACGGCAAAGGGGTGCTGGCGCGGGTCGCCTCGGCGCTGGCCAGCGCCGAAGTCGATATCACGCATGTGGACATGGGGCACGAGCCGAGCATCGGCGCGACAGACCTGCGCTTTGTCGTGGCCGTGCGCGACCGCGTTCACCTGGCGGAGGCTCTGCGCAATGTCAAACGCACGCCTTCCGTGTTGCGGGTGCAGCGGGCCAAAGCCATCGCTTGAATCGCTTGACGACGGCATCAAGGCGCTGGCGCAGGAGGCAGCGGGTAATTGACTTGAAGCACCTCCAGGATTTCAGGGCCTTGGGGTGTAATCAGCGTGATCTCGTCGCCCACCCGTGACCTGAGCAGCGCTCTGGCCACCGGGGAAACCCAGCTGACCTGCCCCAGCGCGCTGTTGGCTTCGTCCACGCCCAAAATGGTGATGCAGCGCTCTTGCCCTTCTTCATTGGCATAGGTGACGGTGGCGCCAAAGAAAACCTGATCACTGCCGTGGTGCAGCCAGGGCGGGCTGATTTCAGCGATTTCCAGCCTTTTTGTCAAAAACCGGATGCGCCGGTCAATTTCACGCAGCCGCTTTTTGCCATACAGGTA
>JBBRWN010000037.1:0-15198 GCA_038249155.1 Burkholderiales bacterium
AGCAAATGAAATATGTCTGGATGGCCGTAAAATGTCGAACGCTGGAAATGCTTGAGGCTGATGTTGGCGATATATTAGAAAATTTTGGCCAAGATTTCAAATTGAAATTTTAGTGTTTAAAATTTTTTATGACTGACTTAGGCCGGGCTGGCGCTCACTCATAGACAATCTTCACCAGCCCCTGATGGGCTTGCGCCGTCCAGCTGGCCAGGGCCGCGTCGCTGGGAAAAAAGCGCGCCGCCTCGCCCAGCTGCAAGTCGGCCACCACGCCGGGGCGGCGCAGGCTCAAGCGCACCGCCAGGCCACGGCTGACATCGCCCTGGTCAGACGCTTCAGCGCGCGGCGGGAAATCCTGCACCAGCCGGGCAATATCCGGCCCCGCGCCACTGACCGCCACCTTCAAAAACTTGCCAAAGCGGCAGCGCGCCGTCTCCAGATCCCACACCTGGGTGATCTTGAAACGGCGGCCAAAGCGCTCCGAGCCCGGCTGCAGCGTGCCCTGGACAATCACCAGCTCGTCGTCTTTGAGCAAGTTGCGCTGGGCGTTGAACAGGGCTTCATCGACCGAGCATTCCAGCGAGTCGGTCTTGTCGTCGAGCTTGAAAATAATCAGCTTGCCCCGGTTGCCGTTGATGATGCGCAAATCACTCATGATGCCCGCCAGCAGTTGCGGATCACGCGAGTCGCCAATGCTGTCAATGCCGCGCTTGGCAAACTGCCGCACCTCCTGCACCACCTCGTCAAACAGGTGGCCCGACAAATAAAAGCCAATCGCCGTTTTCTCCAGCACCAGCCGGGCCTTGACGCCAAAAGCGGGCATTTCCACCAGCGGCGGCTCCTGCGTGCTGGCCGCGTGCGAGTCCGACATGTCGAACAGGCCGCACTGGTTGGCGTTGGCCTGGGTGGCGGCGGCAAACTCAAAAGCGCGCTCCACCGAGGCCATCAGCTCGGCGCGGTTCAGGTGCAGCTGGTCAAAAGCGCCGCCTTTGATAAGCGCCTCCACCGTGCGCTTGTTCATTTTGCTGCGGTCCACGCGCACGCAGAAATCGAATAGCGAGGTGAAAGCGCCGCCTTCCCTGCGCGCCGCGACGATGGCTTCAATCGCCTGCCTGCCGGTGCCCTTGATCGCGCCCAGGCCGTAGCGCACGGCCTTGGTGCTGATCGGCTCGAAGCGGTAATCGCCCTGGTTGATGTCCGGCACTTCAAAGCTCAGGCCCATTTTTTGCGCGTCGCCGAACAGGATTTTGAGCTTGTCGGTGTCGTCCATTTCCACCGTCATGTTGGCGGCGAAAAACTCGGCGGTGAAATGCACCTTCAGCCAGGCGGTGTGGTAGGCCAGCAGCGCGTAAGCGGCCGAGTGCGACTTGTTAAAGCCGTAGCCCGCGAACTTTTCCATCAGGTCGAAGACTTCATCGGCCTTTTCGAGGCTCAAGCCGTTGATGCCCGCGCCCTTGCGGAAAATCTCCCGGTGCGCGGCCATTTCCTTTTCGTCTTTCTTGCCCATCGCCCGGCGCAGCATGTCGGCGCCGCCGAGCGAGTAGCCGCCCAGAATCTGCGCCGTCTGCATCACCTGCTCCTGATAAACCATGATGCCGTAGGTTTCCTCCAGCATCGGTTTCACACGCGGGTCCGGGTAGTCGGGCACTTCCTTGCCGTGCTTGCGGGCAATGTAGGACGGAATCAGATCCATCGGGCCGGGCCGGTACAGCGCATTCATCGCAATCAGGTCTTCGAGCCGGTCCGGCCTGGCGTCCTTGAGCATGCGCTGCATGCCGGTGCTTTCAAACTGGAACACCGCCTCGGTGTTGCCCTCGGCAAACAGCGCGTAAGTGCGCTTGTCGTCCAGCGGCAGGTTTTCAAACTGGAAATCTTTTTGCAGCGGATGGTTTTTGATGATGAACTCGCGCGCGATTTCCAGAATCGTCAGCGTCGCCAGCCCCAAAAAGTCGAATTTCACGAGGCCAATCGCCTCCACGTCGTTTTTGTCGAACTGGCTGACCGCCGACGTGCTGCCCGGCTGCAGGTACAGCGGGCAAAAATCCGTCAGCTTGCCCGGCGCAATCAACACGCCCCCGGCGTGCATGCCAACATTGCGCGTCAGCCCTTCGAGCTTGCGCGCCAGATCGAGCAGCGTGTGAACGTCTTCCTCCTTGCGCTCGCGCTCGGCAAGAATGGGCTCGGCTTCCAGCGCATAGACCATCTTGTCGTTTTTCTTGCGCTCGGCGGGCGGCAGCTGCAGCGTCACGGCCTGGCCGGGCTTGTTCGGAATCAGCTTGGAAATGCCGTCGCAAAAGCCGTAAGGAAAATCCAGCACCCGGCCCACGTCACGAATCGCCGCCCGCGCCGCCATCGTGCCGAAGGTGACGATCTGGCTGACCGCCGCGTGGCCGTATTTGTCCTTCACATAGTCGATGACGCGGTCGCGGTTGCTCTGGCAAAAGTCGATGTCAAAGTCGGGCATCGAGACGCGCTCGGGGTTCAAAAAGCGCTCGAACAGCAAGTTGTAGCGCAGCGGATCGAGGTCGGTGATTTTCAAAGCGTAAGCCACCAGCGAGCCGGCGCCGGAACCGCGGCCCGGCCCGACCGGGCAGCCGTTCGCCTTGGCCCACTGAATAAAATCGCCGACGATCAAAAAGTAGCCGGGAAAGCCCATTTTCAAAATCGTGTTGATCTCGAATTCGAGCCGCGCCACGTACTCGGGCCGCTTGGCGTCGCGCTCGGCCGGATTCGCGTACAGGTGCAGCAGCCGCGCCTCCAGCCCCTCGAAGGAGGTGTGGCGGAAATAGTCGTCCGGCGACAGGCGCACGCCGTTGACTTCGGGCGTCGGGTAGTCGGGCAGCATCGGTTTGCCCAGCGCCAGCGTCAGGTTGCAGCGTTTGGCAATCTCCAGCGTGTTCGCCAGCGCCGAGGGAATATCGGCAAACAGCGCCGCCATTTGCTCGGCCGACTTGAAATACTGCTCGCGGGTGAACTTGCGCACGCGCTTGGCGTTGCCCAGGATTTCGCCTTCTGAAATGCAGACGCGGGCTTCGTGCGCTTCGTAGTCTTCGTAGGTTAAAAACTGCACCGGGTGCGTGGCCACCACCGGCAGGCCCAGTTGCGCAGCCAGCTGCACGGCGGCGATGACGTGGCGCTCGTCGTCCGGGCGCTGGGCGCGTTGCAGCTCCAGGTAAAAGCGGTTCGGAAACAGCGCGGCCAGGTAGCGGGCGCATTCGGCGGCGCGGGCGCTGTCGCCCTGCAGCAGCGCCTGGCCGACCGCGCCGCCCTGCGCGCCGGACAGCGCAATCAAACCCGCGCCCAGCTCCTGCAGCCATTCGAGCTTGACGATGGCCTGGTCGCGCAGCACGTTTTTCGTCCAGGCGCGGGTGATGAGCTCGCACAAATTGAGATAGCCCTGCTGGCTTTGCACCAGCAGCAGCAGGCGCACGGCCGGGGCGCTGGCGTCTTTGCCCGGCACCTGCACCCAGACATCGGCGCCGATCAGCGGCTTGACGCCGGTCTTGCGCCCTTCTTTGTAAAACTTGACTGCGCCAAACAGATTGCTCAGGTCGGTAATGGCCAGCGCGGGCTGGCGGTCGGCGGCGGCGGCGCCAACGATTTCGTCGATGCGGCAGGTGCCGTCAACGACTGAAAACTCGGTGTGGATTCTTAAATGGACAAACATGGGCGCCATTGTGGCACCCCGGCAAGCGGCTAGCGCTGAAACACAAAACCCAGCGGCCATCCTGCACAATGCGGGATTACCTTTGACAAACCGCGCTTTGGGGCGGTTTTTTTATTCATGCCTGTACACCCTGAACACCTCCCCGTCCTGAACATTTCCACCTACAAGTTCGTGCCGCTGCCGGACACCGCCAGCCTGCAAAGCGCGATCCTCGACGCCCTGGCAACACGCGGCATCAAGGGCACGGTGCTGCTGGCCGAAGAGGGCATCAACATGTTCCTGGCCGCCGCCAGCGCCGAGATTCACGGCTTTCTCGACTGGCTGCGCCAGGACGCCCGCTTTGCCGACCTGCAAGCGAAAGAAAGCTGGTCTGCCGTCCAGCCGTTTCACAAGCTGCTGGTCAAAATCAAGCCGGAAATCATCCGCATGAACCACCCGGCGATTCGCCCCTCGGCGGGCCGCGCCCCGGCGGTGGCGCCGGCCACGCTCAAACGCTGGCTCGACGCCGGGCACGACGACGCGGGCCGCCCGGTCGTCACGCTGGACACGCGCAATACCTACGAAGTCGATGCGGGCACGTTCAGCCAGACGATTGACTGGCGGCTGGAAAAATTCACCGAGTTCCCGCAGGCCGTGCTGGACCACCGCGACGACCTGGCGGGCAAGACGGTGGTGAGCTTTTGCACCGGCGGCATTCGCTGCGAAAAAGCGGCGATTTACCTGCAGGAAGCGGGCCTGGAGCATGTTTACCAGCTCGAAGGCGGCATATTGAAGTATTTTGAGGAATGCGGCCCCGCCCATTACGAGGGCGACTGTTTTGTGTTTGACGACCGCCGCGCGGTCAACGCGGCGCTGCAGCCCAAGGTGGATGCGCCCGCCCTGCCCTGAGCCTGCGGCCGACCCGGCATGAAGCAGCGCCCAGCCTTTTCAATTTTTTTGAATGGACCTGCCATGCAGCCCTCAGCCCCACCGCGCCGCCAGAGCCAATCCCAATCCCAATCCGCTGCCACCTCGCCCGCGCTGGCAGAGCGCTTTGCGCAGGTGCGCCGCCACAGCGAGCGCTTGACCGCGCCGCTCAGCGCCGAAGACTGCCAGCTCCAGTCCATGCCGGACGCCAGCCCAGCCAAGTGGCATCTGGCCCATGTCAGCTGGTTTTTTGAAACCTTTGTGCTGGAGAAGTTTGAAGCCGGTTTCACGCCGTTTGACGCCAGCTTTCGGGTGCTGTTCAACAGCTATTACAAAGGCGTTGGCGACCAATACCCGCGCCCGCAGCGCGGCCTCATCAGCCGCCCGTCGCTGGCGCAGGTGCTGGCCTACCGGGCGCAGGTCGATGCGCGGGTGCTGGCGCTGCTGGCCGCGCCCCGGCTGCGCGACGATAGGGAACTGGCGCAACTCATCACGCTGGGCCTGCAACACGAGCAGCAGCACCAGGAACTGCTGCTGACCGACATCAAGCACGCCCTGTCCTTCAACCCGCTGCACCCGGCCTGCGAAATCAGTGTCTGGCCCGCAGCCAGCGCCCAGCCAGCGGCCAGCGCGCCCGCCGAGCCGCTGCGCTGGCTGCGCCACGAGGGTGGCCTGGTTCAGCACGGCTTTGATGCGGCGCAGGACGGCGGCTTTTGTTTTGACAACGAAACGCCGCGCCACACGGTGTATCTCGCGCCTTTCGAGCTGGCCAGCAGCCCGCTGACGAATGGCGAAGTGATGGCCTTTATCGCCGAGGGCGGCTACCGCCAGCCCGGCCTGTGGCTGTCAATGGGCTGGGACTGGGCCCGCGCCAGCCAGCGCGACAAGCCGCTCTACTGGCAGGGCGAGGCTGGCGACTACCAGCATTTCACGCTGCAAGGGCTGGTCAAAGTCGATCCCAGCGCCAGCGCCTGCCACCTGAGTTACTTTGAAGCCGACGCGCTGGCGCGCTGGTCCGGCGCCCGCCTGCCCACCGAATTTGAATGGGAGCTGGCCGCCCGCGCACTGCCCGCGCCGCTGCCGGGCCAAGTCTGGGAATGGACCCAGTCCAGCTACAGCGCCTACCCCGGCTACACACCGTGGGAAGGGCTGGTGGGCGAGTACAACGGCAAGTTCATGTGCCAGCAGTTCGTGCTGCGCGGCGGCTCCTGCGCCACGCCGCCGGGCCACATCCGGGCCAGTTACCGCAACTTTTTTCCGCCCGAAGCGCAGTGGCAATTCACGGGCCTGCGGCTGGCGCGCGACCTTCAGGGCGCCAGGTCAAACACCAGCACTTCAGCCGCCTGACCGTTGGCCAGCGTCAGCTGCGCCTCGGACTCCAGCGCCAGCGCGTCGCCTGCCGCAAGCCGCCGCCCGTTCACGTCGAGCTGGCCGCGCACCAGATGCACATAAGCCTTGCGGCCAGCATTCAGCGCCAGCGTGACGCTTTCAGCCCCGTCGAACAGGCCCGCATAGAGCCGCGCATCGGCGTGAATCTGCACCGAGCCGTCGGCGGCGTCCGGCGAAGCCACCAAGCGTAATTTGCCGCGCTTTTGCGCCTCGGGAAAGCTTTTTTGCTCGTAGCCGGGGGCAATGCCGGCGCGCTCAGGTTCAATCCAGATTTGCAGCAGATGCGTCGCTTGGCCTTCGGCGTGGTTGAACTCGCTGTGCTGCACGCCGGTGCCCGCGCTCATGCGCTGCACGTCGCCGGGCGGAATGCCGACGACGTTGCCCATGCTGTCCTTGTGCGCCAGCTCGCCGCTGAGCACGTAGCTGATGATTTCCATGTCGCGGTGGCCGTGCGTGCCAAAACCCCGGCCCGGCGCAATCACGTCCTCATTGATGACGCGCAGATTGCCAAAGCCCATGTGCGCCGGATCGTAGTAACCGGCAAAAGAAAATGAGTGAAACGACTTAAGCCAGCCGTGATCGGCATAGCCGCGTTCGCTGGAAGCCCGGTAGGTCATCATGGAATGCGCCTTTCAAAAAAAGGGTGGGGAATGCCCCTACTTTAGGCGCCAAACCAATCAAGCCAATTGCCCGCATTTGATGGCATCATTCAATTTTTTTGAATCTTTATGGCACTCATCAACAACCGGGTCCGCGATGCCCTGACGCCCGAGACGATTGAGCTGATCGGCCTCGTGGACCGCAGCGGCAGCATGGCGGCGGCGGCACGCGCGCTCGGCGTCGTGCCCAGCGCGCTGACCTACCGCATCCGCCAGGTCGAAGACGCGCTCGATGTGCTGCTGTTTGACCGCTCCTCGCGCCAGGCGCGGCTGACCGAGGCGGGCAAGGAGCTGCTGCGCGAGGGCAACCGGCTGATGCTCGAACTCGACGCCGTGGCGAACCGCGTCAAGCGCGTGGCCACCGGCTGGGAGCCGCAGCTGACGCTGGCCATCGACAGTGTGATTTCGCGCACCACAGTGCTGGAGCTGTGCGAGGCGTTCTTTGCCACGCAAACGCCGACGCGCCTGCGCATCCGCGAGGAGGCGCTGTCGGGCACGCTCGAAGCGCTGACTTCCGGCCAGGCCGATCTGGCCATCGGCATTCCGCTGGAGCCGACGCTGAACAAGTCGGTGCAAAGTCGCCCGCTGGGCAATCTGCAGTTTGTCTATGCCGTGGCGCCGCACCACCCGCTGGCCAGCGCGCCGGAGCCCATCAGCGACGCCGCCTTGATGCCGCACCGCGCCGTGGCCGTGGCCGACTCGGTGCAGCGCGGCAGCGGCATCACCAGCGGGCTGCTCGGCGGACAAGACGTGTTCACCGTGCCGGGCATGCAGGAAAAGCTCGACGCCCAGCTGCGCGGGCTGGGCGGCGGCTTTCTGCCCGAGTACCTGGCGCGCCCGCACATCGCCAGCGGTCGGCTGGTGGAAAAGCAGATGCAGCGCCCGACGCGCATCATTGCCATGCGCTACGCCTGGCGCTGCACCGGCGCACAAAACGAAGGCCGCGCCCTGCAATGGTGGCTGCAGCAGCTCGCCCAACCGGCCACCCGGCAGGCGCTGCTGGAGCGCCCGCATTCGCTCTGAATCAGCCCTGGCGGCAGAGCGGCTGCGCCAGCGTGTAGAGTGTGCATCGGGTGCCCAAACATTCACTTTCTTCCACTCCTAAAAAAGACCGAGACATGACAAAAAAATCCAGCACCACCCCCTCCTCTGACGCGCCTGCGCCGCGCCATATCGCCGTGATTGGCGCGGGCATTGCCGGCATCACCTGCGCGCGCACGCTGGCCAAAGCCGGGCACCGCGTCAGCGTTTTCGAGAAAAGCCAGGGCGCGGGCGGCCGCATGGCCACGCGCACCACCGAGTTTGGCGAGTTTGACCACGGCGTGCAGTATTTCACCGTGCGCGATCCGCGCTTTGAAGAGGCGCTGTCCACCGTCTCCGGGCTGGTGCGCCCGTGGAGCGCCAACACGGTGCGGATTCTGGACGATCACGGCCGGGTCATGGCCGCCTCGCTGCCGGTGCCGGAAGCGCACTGGGTCGCCAAGCCGGGCATGAACGCGCTGGTCCAGCAATGGGCCCAACCGCTGCAAGACGCGGGCAGTCTGGTGCTCGACACCCAGGTCATCCGGCTCGAAGCCGACAAGCTCCACCCCGAACGCTGGCAGCTGCAAACCCAAAGCCCCGGCGGCGAAAGCCACGTTTATTGCGGCTTTGACACCGTGATTCTGGCCATGCCCGCGCCGCAAGCGCAGGCCTTGCTACTGAGCTCGCAGCAAGCCAAAGGGCTGCAGACCGAACTGGGCCGCGTCACCGTCGCGCCCTGCTGGACGCTGATGGTGGCCTTTCCGCAGGCGCTGCAGCCCACGCTGTGCAGCCTGGGCCCGCAGTGGAACGTGGCGCGCAGCACGCACCACCGCATTGCCTGGCTGGCCCGCGAGTCATCCAAACCCGGGCGCGGCCCAGTCGAACGCTGGACGATTCAGGCCAATGTCGAATGGTCACAGCGCCACCTCGAAGACGATGCCGAGCGCATCAAGGCCAAGCTGCTGCGCGGTTTTGCCGAAATCACCGGCATCCGCGCCGAGCCGCCCTACGCCGAGGTGCATCGCTGGCGCTACGCGCAAACCCGCAAGCCGCTGGGCCAGACCCATCTGTGGGACAGCGTCTCGGGCCTGGGCCTGTGCGGCGACTGGTGCCTGGGCCACCGGGTCGAAGACGGTTTTGTGTCGGGCCTGGAAATGGCGCTGGCGCTTCTTTAAGTCCTTGAGCGCCACTGCATATAAGGGCCGCTTTGCGCCCTCGCCCACCGGCGCGCTGCATGCGGGCTCGCTGGTCGCGGCACTGGCCAGTTGGCTCGATGCTAGAGCCCACGGCGGCCAGTGGTTGATTCGCATCGAGGATGTGGACCAGCCGCGCTGCCAGAGCGGCGCGGATCAGTTCATCGGGCACCAGCTCGCCACCTGCGGCCTGCTGCCCGACGCACCGCCGCTGTACCAGTCGCGGCGCGGCGCGGTTTACCAGCAGGCGCTCGATCAACTGGTGGCCGCAAGCCTGGCCTACCCCTGCGCCTGCACCCGGCAAGACATCGCCCACGCCCTGGCCGCTGCGGGCCACGAGCGCGAGCGCCACGGCGAGCGGGTCTATCCCGGCACCTGCCGCACCGGCCTGCACGGCAAAGCGGCGCGGGCCTGGCGCTTTTTGACGGCGCCCGATGAAGATGCCGAAGAAGAAATCCTCTGGCAAGACCGGCGCCTCGGCCCGCAACGCCAGAACGTCAGCCGCGAAGTGGGCGACTTTATTTTGAAACGCGCCGACGGCCTGTGGGCTTATCAATTGGCCGTAGTGGTCGATGACGCCGCCCAGGGCATCACCGACATCGTGCGCGGCCAGGATTTAACCGACAACACCGCCCGGCAAATCCTGCTGCAGCGCGCCCTGAATTTACCCCTGCCGCGCTACCTGCACACGCCGCTGGCGCTCGGCGCAAACGGCGAAAAGCTGTCCAAGCAAAACGGCGCGCAGGCGCTGGACCTGTCCCGGCCTTTGGCGGCGTTGAACCAGGCTGCCGCTCTGCTCGGCCTGTCGGCACACACTGGCCCAATGGCCGACGCGCTGCAAGCCTGGGTTGGCGAGTGGAAAGACACTGCGCCCCGCTGACTCCAAACGCCAGACTTCCTGGCCAAAACAAAAATAACTTTTCCATGATCCCTGCCCGCACCCTTCTACTCACCGCGCTGGCCATGACCGCCTTTGCCGGCAATTCCCTGCTCTGCCGGATCGCGCTCAAGCACACCAGCCTGGACGCCGCCAGCTTTACCGCCATCCGCCTGCTCTCCGGGGCGCTGGTGCTGTGGCTGGTGGCGCGGCGCTGGCGCAGCGCCCAGAGCGGCGCGGGCAGCTGGCCCTCGGCGCTGGCGCTGTTTGCCTATGCGGCCGGTTTTTCTTTTGCCTACGTCAGCCTGCCAGCGGCCACCGGCGCGCTGCTGCTGTTTGGCGCGGTGCAGGCCACGATGATCGGCTATGGACTCTGGAAAGGCGAGCGTTTCAGGCGGCTGCAACTGATCGGTCTGGCGCTGGCTTTCGGCGGGATTGTCGGCTTGCTGCTGCCCGGCCTGTCGGCGCCGCCGCTGGCGGGCGCGCTGTTGATGCTGGGCGCGGGCGTGGCCTGGGGCGTGTATTCTCTGCGCGGCAGGGGCGCGGGCGACCCGACCCGCGTCACGGCGGGCAATTTTTTGCGCGCCGTGCCGCTGGCCATCGCCCTAAGCCTGGCTATGCTGATGCTCAAAGGCGCTTCGCTGGACACGGCAGGCGTGGGCTACGCGGTGGCTTCGGGCGCCCTGACTTCCGGCCTGGGCTACGCGCTGTGGTACGCCGTGCTGCCCGCGCTGAAAGCCACGACGGCGGCCACGGTGCAGCTGAGCGTCCCAGTCATTGCCGCACTCGGCGGCATCGCCTTTCTCGGCGAACCGGTCACGCTGCGCCTGGCGCTGGCCTCAGCCGCGATTCTGGGCGGCATTGCGCTGGTTGTGTTGCAAAAGCGGGCAGCGGTTTAGTCTTGACTTCCAGCAGCGCTGCTAAGCAGCGTACGCTGCAGCCCCAGACGCCGCGCCCGGCCTGCCGCCGCACTAAAATCACGCGGTGATTGATACCCCCAACTCCCCCCCTTCCCCCGCATCCGCCGCGCCGGACAGCGCCCCCGCCGATGTCAGCCATCCCCGCAGCATCCGCAGTTTTGTGCTGCGCACCGGCCGCACCACCGCTGGCCAGGCCAAGGCCTTTGCCAGCGTCGGCCCGAAATTTTTGTTGCCCTACGCCGCCGCACCGCTGGACTTTGAAGCCGCTTACGGCCGCAGCGCGCCCACGGTGCTCGAAATCGGCTTTGGCATGGGCGAGGCCACGGCGCACATCGCCGCGCTGCTGCCCGAAAAGAATTTCCTCTGCTGCGAAGTGCATACCCCCGGCGTCGGCGCGCTGCTCAAGCGCATCGACGAGCAGGCGCTCGCCAACATCCGCATCCTGCAGCACGACGCCGTCGAGGTGATCGACAACATGCTGCCCGAAGGCTGCCTGGACGGCGCGCACATTTTCTTTCCCGACCCGTGGCACAAGAAAAAGCACAACAAGCGCCGCCTGATTCAAGGGCCCTTGATTGCCAAGCTGGCCGCGCGCCTCAAGCCCGGCGGCTATTTACATTGCGCCACCGACTGGGAGCCTTACGCCGAGCAGATTCTTGAAGTCCTGAGCGCCGAGCCGCTGCTGCAAAACACCGTGCCCGCCTCCAGCGGTGGCTACGCGCCCAAGCCCTATTACCGCCCGTTAACCAAGTTTGAAAATCGCGGCATCAAGCTCGGCCACGGCGTTTGGGACGTGGTGTTTCAGCGTGTGTAAACCGGAGCGCTATCGCTCGCTGGCGGTGGCTCTCACGGCGGTGCCAGCGGCAGGCAACAGGCTTGCGGCGCTCAGCCAGTCTGCGCGGCGGTGAACAAAGCACTGAGCTGCGGCGGCCTGCCCACGCGCCACGGCGTCAGCCCGAGCTGCGTCGGCCTGCCGGGCGGCGCCTGGCCCACTTTCACCGACTTTTTGGTGGAACGCTTTCCGGCCATAGACCGCAACGTTTGGCTGGCGCGCATGGCGGCTGATTTAGTCGCCGACGAGTTTGGCAAACGGGTCACGCCCGAGCGCCCCTACCGGGGCCACATGCGCCTGTATTACTACCGCGACCTGCCCGAGGAAGCGCGCATTCCGTTTGAAGCGGCGGTGCTGTATCAGGACGCGCATCTGGTCGTCGCCGACAAGCCGCATTTCCTGCCGGTCACGCCCTCGGGCCGCTATGTGCAGGAAACCCTCTTGGTGCGGCTGAAAAACCAGCTCGGCCTGGACAGCCTGATTCCGATCCACCGCATTGACCGCGAAACTGCCGGGCTGGTACTGTTTGCTATCCAGCCCGGCGAGCGCGATGCTTACCAAGCGCTGTTTCGGCGCCATGAAATCAGCAAGCATTACCAGGCCATCGCGCCGTGGCGGCCGGAGCTGGCCTTTCCGCAGCGACGCCAGACGCGCATTGTCGAAGACGCAGTTTTTTTCCGCCAGCGCGAAACGCCGGGCGAGGCGAACAGCGAAACGCTGATTGAACTGCTCGAAGTCCGGGGCACGCAGGCGCGCTATGCGCTCAGCCCGGTGTCGGGCAAAAAGCACCAGCTGCGCGTCCACATGAACGCGCTGGGACTGCCCCTGCTAAACGACAGGATTTACCCGCCGGTCACGCCCACGCCCGAGGACGACTTCGCACGGCCGCTGCAGCTGCTGGCCAAGTCAATCCGCTTTACCGATCCGGTGACCGGGCAGGCGCGGCACTTTGAAAGCCGGCTGAGCCTGGAGTGGGATTGAGGGCCACGAAGGCCGTTTGGTAAAGCTGCGCCAGTGACATCATTGAGTAAAAAATGTTAATTTACGTAACAAATACACCACTCAAATGAAAATCCGGGCGACTGATGGCTTAAGCCTGGCCGACGGGCTGCACCACGCCGCATTGTCCGCGCTCTAGTCGCGGTCCCTGCAGCCCTTGCTGCGCTCGGCGGCCCAGCGTGATTTGATGAGCAATGGCTCCCACAGCGCATAAATGGCCGCATCCAGCGCATCGCTCTCAAGCCGGGTTTTATGGTTTTTGCACCAGTCATCCGGGGCTGCTGGGCGGGGCCACGCTTGCGGCGCACCGGCCTCCTGGGAACCGTTGATCGAAGCCCAGCAGCCACGCACCGGGTCATAAGAGCTGCAGTTGGCGCAGCTTCTTGGCGTTGATTTCATTTTTTTGTCTCCTCCACGTTATGCGATGCCGACCAGGCGTTTGTTTGTGCAAACCGCCTGCGCCAGCACGGGAGACTTTACACAAGGCGGCGTCCTGTTTTTCTCGCATGGGGTAACCAGAACGAGCGCCGCACGCCAGTGTTCGGCCCCGTCTCAGGCCTTGATTTGCCTGGCCGTGATCTGGTACTTGAAGTCATCCGGCGCGTAGGAGTCCAAGCGTCCGGCGGCGTTTTCGGCGGCCGGGTACATGAAAAAACCCAGCTTGTCGCCTTGGGAATTCGGCAGCGCCACGTCGTGCGCGGTGTTGTAGGCCATCCAGTTGCCTTCCCAGCCGCCGAACAGCGCCTTGTTCACGGGTGCCACCACCGGGTTCGTGGTGTTCTTGATCCAGTCGGCGGTTTCCTGGCGCATCACCTTGGCCACGTCGGCCGGGTCCATCGCCACCCAGCCATAGCCCTTCAGATAGACCTCGGCGCGGCAGTGCTGTGCGCCCTTGAGGCTGGCCGGGTTGCCCGACAGCTCCTTGTAGCCAAAGCTTGACGGCACCAGGCGCACGCCGTACACGTCGCGCGCGGGCAGGCCCACGGCGCGGCACAGGCCGACGAACACGGCGTTGATGTCGGCGCATTTGCCGCCCAGGTTGCCGGTTTCCAGCATGGTCTTGATGTCGCCTTCGCCGCAGCCGCGCACCTTGGGCTCGCGGTAGGTGTTGGCGACGATCCAGTCGTAGATTTTTTGCGCTTTTTCGACATCGGTTCTGGCGCCCTGGGTGGCGGCCAGCGCGGTCTTGCGCACAATGCCGTCGGTGGGAATCAGGCGCGTCGGCCGGGTGTAGTGGCGCAGCGTGTCCGCGTCTTCGACCGGGGCGCCCTTTTTGGACCAGTCCACCGAGCGGCTCTGGGTCTGCACCCGGCTGGTCAGCTCGATGAAGGGCTGGGCTTCGGTTGCGGCAAATTCGGCGTACAGCATCTTGGTGCCTTCTTCGCCGCTTTGCATGAATTTGGCCGCGCCGTTGCTGGAAAAGCTGCTTTCGAGCGAGTGCTGGTAGTCGCTGTTGATGGAAGGTACCGGCAGCCAGACGCGGGTCACGCCATCGGCTTTGAGAATGTCCACGCGGGTCGTGACTTCAAACGTGCGCCAGCCACCGCTCTGTGGCAAAAAAGCGCTGCGGGCGGGCGGCGTCTGGGCGAAACTGAGGGATGGCAGGGCCACGGCCACGGCGGCGGCAGCGGTGTTTTTCAAAAATGTACGGCGTAAGGCGGTCATGCGGGAAGCTCCGGAAAGAGGAGGATGGGCGGGAGGGTCACAAAGCACCGGCGCAGGTCAAGAGGCACCGGGAAGTGCGGGCAAGACCAATGCAGCGGCCAAAAAATGGATGCCGCCCGGTCAGAGAAGGCGCAATTATCGCCGCCGCCTGCCGCCCAGTGCTCAGGGCGCGAGCAGGCCCGCGATCAACTTTTCGGCGGCGGCGCTGGTCCAGTCCACCTCGCCCTGGACGCGCTGGCGCGGGCGGCCCCGGCGGTCGATCAGCAAGGTGGTCGGAAAGACCTTCACGCCCCACTGGCGCGCCACCCGGCCGTCGGTGTCGAGCAGCACCGGCACGCTGACGCCGGTGGTCTGGGCGAACTGCAGCGCGCGGGCCGGTTTTTCCTTGAAATTGAGGGCCAGCACCAGCAATTTATCCGGGCCGTACAGGTCGGCCACCTGCTGCAGCGTGGGCATTTCAGCGCGGCAGGGCTCGCACCAACTGGCCCAGAAATTGAGCAGCACGGCGCGGCCCTTCAAGTCGTCGGGTCGCCACGGCTTGCCGCTGGTGTCAATCAGGCTGAAGACGGACAGCGGCCCCGGCCACGGGCTGACTTTGCAGGCGGGTCCGCACAGGCTTTGGGCGCACGCCCCGGTCAAAATGGTGGTGCTGGCGGCGGCCAGGCCAATTTGCAGCAGCTGGCGGCGGGTGGGCGATGAAATAGGCATGGGGCGCAAGCTTACCCGCGATGGCGACTAAACCCGGCGTCCGGCCGGACGGCAACCCAGGCTATGGGGCTGGAAACTGGTGCAAAAAGCGGGAAAAAGCTGCCTTTAGCGCTGGTGCGAGAGACGGGACTTGAACCCGTACGACATCACTGTCCCGGGATTTTAAGTCCCGTGCGGCTACCGATTACGCCACTCTCGCTGTTGGGGCTTGTCTTGAAAAATGATGGAGGCGCGGCCCGGAGTCGAACCGGGCTAGACGGATTTGCAATCCGTTACATAACCGCTTTGTTACCGCGCCCTATTCTGCTTAACTTGTTCCAATAAAAAAGGGCAGCATTTTGAAGTGCTGCCCTTTGAATTGGA
>JBBRWN010000038.1:0-13964 GCA_038249155.1 Burkholderiales bacterium
ATGCGCCTGAAAGGTGTGGAAAGCGGCTCGAACTGAGGAAAAAGACCGGATAAACAGCCAAAAGTGCCTGAATATTGAGCAGTCAATGGTTCTCACCGAACCCCACCCGGTTCACAGGCTCAAGCCCGACAGCCTGCTAGCCTGCGATCAGCCCATCCCAAGTGCCCCGGCAAGACGCAAGTCTGGCCATCCGTCCAGGCCTGTGCAGGTTGCTCTGCGCGCCAGATTTTCTTTCACTCTCCAATACCCTGAACCCTCCCTTTCATGACACCCCCCACCCTTCCCGGCCATCCCCATTTTGCCTACCGTGGCGACGAATTATTTGCCGAAGATGTGCGTGTCAGTGAGCTGGCCCGTGCGCACGGCACGCCGCTGTTTGTCTATTCAAAATCAGCCATGCTGTCGGCGCTGGCCGCCTACCAGCGCGGCTTTGCCGGACGCAACGCCCAAATCTGCTACGCCATGAAGGCCAATTCCTCGCTGGCCGTGCTGCAGGTGTTTGCCCAGGCCGACTGCGGCTTTGACATCGTCTCGGGCGGCGAGCTGGCGCGTGTCCAGGCCGCTGGCGGCGACATGCGCAAGGTGATTTTCTCAGGCGTCGGCAAAACCCGCGCCGAGATGCGCCAGGCGCTGCAAGTGGGCATTGGCTGCTTCAACGTCGAAAGCGAAGCCGAGCTGGAAGTGCTCGCTGACGTGGCCGCAACGCTGAAGCTCTGCGCCCCCGTCAGCATCCGGGTCAATCCCAATGTCGATCCAAAAACCCATCCCTACATCTCCACCGGTCTGAAGGGCAACAAATTCGGCGTCGCCCATGAGGATGCGCTGCGCATTTACCAGCGCGCCGCCGCCCTCGAAAGCCTGCAGATCGTTGGTATCGACTGCCATATTGGCTCCCAAATCACCGAGGTCACGCCCTATCTGGACGCGATGGACCGGGTGCTGGACCTGGTCGCCCAGATTGAAGCGGCCGACATTCCCCTGGCCCACATCGACTTTGGCGGCGGCCTGGGCATCAACTACAACAACGACACCCCGCCCGAAGCCGATGCACTGTGGCACAAGTTGCTGACAAAACTCGACGCGCGCGGCTACGGCGGCAAAAAGCTCATGATTGAACCGGGTCGCTCGCTGGTCGGCAATGCCGGCATCTGCCTGACCGAAGTGCTCTACCTCAAGCCTGGCGAGCAAAAGAATTTCTGCATCGTCGATGCGGCCATGAACGACCTGCCACGCCCGGCCATGTACCAGGCATTTCATGCCATCGTCCCCGTCATCCAGCCAGCCCCGCAAACGCCAGCAGCGACTTACGACGTGGTCGGCCCGGTGTGCGAAAGCGGCGACTGGATTGGCCGCGACCGCGTTCTGAGCGTGGTCGCTGGCGATCAGCTGGCGGTGATGTCAGCCGGTGCTTACTGCATGAGCATGGCCAGCAACTACAACACCCGTGGCCGCGCAGCAGAGGTGCTGGTGGACGGCGTTAAGGCCCAAATCATCCGGGTACGCGAGTCAGCCTACGATACATTTAGACATGAAAGAATTATTCAGTAACAATCGAATTGATTTAGATCAATCATGTCATGGGGATGTAAAGTAGAGTCCTTATTTCTCTGCACTGTGACTTTCCCATGCCTTTGGAACTATACCGAGACAAAAATCATGCCTGTTACATGTTTTCCAACCTTATCGAGGAAGACGGGCACGCAGTACAGGCTAACCAGTTTTTGATTGTTGATGACGATACCGGCGCCATCATTGATCCGGGTGGCAACCTGGCGTACAACGAGTTGTACATGGGCATGATCAAGCATTTCCCGCCCCAGAAGCTGTCTTACCTGATTGCTTCGCACGCCGATCCTGACATCATCGCCTCCCTGGACCGCTGGCTCTCCAGCACCCAGGCGCTGCTGGTTATTTCGCGGGTGTGGGAGCGTTTTGCCCCCCACCTGACCAAAGTCGGCAAAACCGAAAACCGCATCATTGGCATACCCGATTGTGGCGCCCGTCTGCCGCTGGGGCGTCATGACTTGTGGCTGCTGCCCGCGCACTTCATGCACTCGGAAGGCAACCTGCAGTTTTACGATCCCATCAGCCGCATCCTGTTCACGGGGGATCTGGGCGTGTCCATGATGTCCGGCACCCAGGCGGGCAAACCCATAACTGATTTGGCGGCCCATATTCCCCTGATGGAGGGCTTTCACCGGCGCTACATGGTGTCGAACAAAATCCTGCGCCTGTGGGTGCGCATGGCCAGGCAGCTGGATATTTCCATGCTGGTGCCCCAGCACGGCGCCCCCATCCTCGGGAAACCGGCGATTGATGACTTTTTCAACTGGATTGAAAACCTGATGTGCGGCATTGACCTGTTTGATGAGCGCTCTTACCAATTACCCACCGAAGAGGTTGATCCCGTGACGCGCCAGATGCGCAGCGGAACGCGCTAAATTCCAAGGCGCCCGAAAACCATCACCGCACGCCCGCAACCGGCTTGGCCAAAACCGAAGGCCGGGCCTTGACCCAGCGATGCCAGAGCCGCCAGCCCAGCAGCGCAGCCACGATAGCGCCGTACACCATCACTTCGGCAAAGTTGTGCTTGCCAGCGCGCATCCAGAAGAAATGCAAAATTCCCAGCCCGGCAACCAGATAGACCAGCTTGTGCAGCGCCTGCCAGCGCCTGGCGCCCATCGCCTTGATAACCGCATTGAACGAGGTAGCCGCCAGTGGCGTCAGCAGCACAAAGGCTGAAAAACCCACCAGAATAAAAGGCCGCTTGGCGATATCCTTGGCAATGTCGTCCAGCTCAAAACCCATGTCAAACCAGCTATAGCTCAGCAAATGAACGCTGACGTAGAAGTAAGCAAACAGGCCCAGCATGCGGCGAAAGCGCGCCAGCGCAGGGGTTGCAGAAATCACCCTCATCGGGGTAACGGCCAGCACCAGGCAAATAAAGCGCAGCGTCCAGTCACCCGTTTTGCGCACCAGCGCCTCGGCCGGATTGGCGCCGAGCTGGTTGGTCAGCGCGGCATAAACCAGCCACGCCAGCGGCAGCAGGCAGAGCATGAACACCAGCGGTTTGGCAGCGCCATGCTGCAGCAGCTTTTGCCGCCCCGCGAGCCAGCCGGGCATCAGAAATTCTTCTTCAGGTCCATGCCGGCGTAAAGCTGGCCGACCTGCGCCTCGTAGCCGTTGAACATCAGCGTCTTGCGCTTTCTGGCAAACAGCCCGTCCTCGCCGATGCGTCTTTCACTTCCCTGGCTCCAGCGCGGATGATCCACCAGCGGATTGACGTTGGAATAAAAGCCGTATTCCTGCGCCGCCGCCTTGTTCCAGGCGGTGCGCGGCTCCTTGTCGGTAAAGCGGATCTTGACGATGCTTTTGCCGCTTTTAAAGCCGTATTTCCACGGCACGACCAGGCGCACTGGCGCGCCGTTCTGGTTCGGCAGCACCTCGCCGTACATGCCAAACGTCAGCAGCGCCAGCGGGTGCATGGCCTCATCCAGGCGCAGCGCCTCGACATAAGGCCAGTCCAGCACACGCGAGCCGACAAACGGCATGGTCTTGGGATCGGCCAGCGTGATGAATTCAACGTATTTAGCACTGCCCAGCGGCTCAACCTTTTTGATCAGCTCCGCCAGCGAATAGCCGACCCAGGGAATCACCATCGACCAGCCTTCGACGCAGCGCAGGCGGTAAATGCGCTCTTCCTGCGCACTGAGCTTGAGCAGTTCTTCCAGCGTGAAGGTTTTGGGCTTTTTGACCAGCCCCTCAACCGTCACTGACCAAGGCTTGACCGGCAGCGTCGCGGCATTGCGGGCCGGGTCAGCCTTGTCGGTGCCAAACTCGTAGAAATTGTTGTAACTGGTGGCGTCCGCGTAAGCCGTGATTTTGTCCGCCACCAGCGCGCCAGCGACGGCCGATTTTGCCCCCGCCAGCGCCGCCAGCTTGCCCGGCCTGGCTAGCGTTTGCGCCAGCGCCTCGCGCCCGGCCCAGCCCGCCAGAGCGGCGCCCGCTGCGCCTGTGGCCATCAGCCGGATCAGGTCACGGCGGCCTTGGTAAATGCCCTGGGGCGTGATCTCGCTGGGAACGGAATAGTCAAATCCACTGGAATCGGTCTTGATGAGCATGGTGAAGTCCTTTAAAAAAGTAGCTTGTGGATTAGTCTGGACAGGCCGTCTTTTCTTACAGGGATTCACTGTCTGCGCTACAAGGTTCCGTAACTGTGCAGGCCGGACAGGAACATGTTGACCCCTAAGAAGGCAAAAGTGGTCACGACCAGCCCGACCAACGCCCACCAGGCGGCGACGGTGCCGCGCAAACCCTTCATGAGGCGCATGTGCAGCCAGGCGGCGTAGTTGAGCCAGACAATCAGCGCCCAGGTTTCCTTGGGATCCCAGCTCCAGTAGCCGCCCCAGGCTTCAGCGGCCCAGAGCGCGCCCAGCACGGTGGCGATGGTGAAAAAGGCAAAGCCGACGGCAATCGCCTTGTACATCACGTCGTCCAGCACGTCCAGACTCGGCAGGCGACTGGCGATATGCTTGCGGCCGAGCAAGATGCCACCGGCAATCAGCCCCGCCACCAGCAGGTAGCCGAGCCAGTAATGGCTGCCGCCCGCCTCCAGCGGCGACTTGCGGAACACAATCGGCACAAAACACAGCACCACGCCCAGCAGCCACAGCGGCGTGAGCTTGTGCCAGCGCGTCTCAGCCGCCTGCTGCTTGATCAGGTAAGACAGCGAGACCATCGCCGCCAGCGAGAACATGCCGTAGCCGATGAAATTGGCCGGCACATGCAGCTTCATCCACCAGCTTTTCAGGGCGGGCACCAGCGGCTGGATTTCATGGGCTTCGCGAATCACCGTGTACCAGAGCAGAAAACCGACCGCGCCGCTGACCACCAGCATGACAAAAGCGCCCAGCGCCCGGGTCTTGTACTCGGCTTCAAAATACAGATAGAAAGCCGCCGTCATCCAGGAAAACAGCACAAACACTTCATACAGATTGCTGACCGGAATGTGGCCCACGTCGGCGCCAATTAAATAGCTTTCGTACCAGCGCACCAGCGTGCCGATCAGCGCCATGCCCACGCCCGTCCAGGCGATTTTCGAGCCCAGCGATTCGAGCGTGGCGCTGTGGCTGGCGCCGCCGCTGGCGGACGGGGTGTTGCCGGCGAACATGCCGAGCCAGTAAAAAATCGTGCTCATGAAAAACAGCACGCTCATCCACAAAATCGCCGACTGGCTGGACAGGAAATACTTGAGCCAGAACACCTGCTCGGCGCGCGCCAGATCGCCCTGGTAAGAGCTGATGCCCAGCAGCGCAAAGCCGCTGACCACCAGCATCAGGACGCGCAGCGGCCGCCAGAACCAGCCCAGCGCCACCGCCGCCGGAATGGCCGCCAGCAAAATGCCTTTTTCGTAGATGTCCATGTAAGCGCTGTAGCGCGCAAAGGCGTATAAAAACCCGCCCGCCACCAGCGCGGCAAAGACCCAGTCGAGCGCGTTGCGCCGGGAAAAATAGCCTTCATTCAGGCTCAGCGTGTTGCCGCGCCCGGCTGAAAGGGTGGTGGTATTGATACTTGTCATGGTGTTCATAGGGGCGCCTGCAGCAGTTTCATTTTCAGCATCTCGAATTCCTTGTCGCCATCCATCGTCTTGCGGTTGGTGGACAGCGCCATCGTGGCCTGACTGCCCGGCGCCGATTCTGACAGCAAAGGCGGCGCCCCGTTGGGGTTGGCGGCAACATCATTATTTTTTGCAGGGGTGAAATCCTGGGGCGCCAGCCAGACCCAGACGCGGCGCTCGCGCACATACAGCATGCCAAACACGCCCAGAATCAGGAACGCGCAGCCCAGATAGACAATCTTCTTGCCCGGCGCGCGCGCCACCTGAAACACGCTGGCCTGAACCTGCTTGAAATCCTTCAGGGCAAAAGCCATAGGCGCCGGGTAATGCGGCGCATCCGACAGGCTCAGCACCATCTGCGCCATGAAGGCCTGGGTTTTCTCATCCTGCGCCAGGGGCTTGAGGCCAGCCTGCTCCCGCGTTATCGCCGTCAGCTCAAACAGCGAGCCATTCAGAATGCGGATCAGCACATCACCAGCGCGGTTGCGCTCGGCCTCGGGCACGTTGGCTTCCATGAAATCGGAAATCGCCTGCAGGCCTGCGACCGGCTTGCCTTTTCCCTTGCCCTTGCTGGCGACAGCGGCGGGGTCAGCACCGGCAAACAGCGCCAGCGCACGGGAGGCCGAATCGGCCAGCTGGCGCGTCAGCTCCGGCTTGTCCGCGCCGGTGGCCACACGGGCATAGCGCTGCACCGCCAGCTCGCGCTGGGCCGGATCGGCCAGCGCGGCGCGCAGCCGCACAAAGGTGTCCACACTGCTTTCAGGATCGGCCGGAATGCGCAGGTACTGGAAAGAATCCGCCTGGTTTTCGCGCACGCCCATCAGGAACAGGGGCGGACTGTCCGGGTTGTCATCCATCTTGACCGGCAGCATGTAATTGCTGAACTCACGCGCCTGACCCGAGGCGTCGCGCAATTTATAGCCGATGCTGGGGCCAACATTGCGCCGCTGCTTGGGTGTTGTGGTCTTGTTCGCCGCGCCCAGCCGGTTGTCAATGGCCTGCTGCAAATCAACCTTGCGCACATCGGCGCCCGAGCCGACCTTGCTGCTGCCGGCAAAATTTTCCACATTGATGACGCGCAGCGCGGTGTATTCGAGCGTGAGCTTGTCGGCGCCCTCGCCTTGGCCTTGAGTCAGGCTGCTGGAGCCGCCAATCGTGCCCTGAATCTCAAATGGTTTGGTCGCCCCCGCCATCGGAATGGCCTTGAGCGTCACGCCAGAGCCGCCATCGTCAAAGCTGGACTGGTAAATCTCCACGCCCTTGTAATTGACCGGATGATTGACTTCGACCCGCGCTGGCGTTTTTTCGCCGGTGGCCTTGTCGTGGATGACGATGTCGCTGGCAAACAGCTTGGGCATGCCGGTGGAGTAGTACTCGACGACGAATTTTTTCAGCTCCACCGCAAACGGCAGCTCCTGCAGCAGCACGCCGCCGGGCTGGTTCAGGATGGCCGTGCTGGACTGCGTGTTTTCAGCGACCATCAGATTGGCGCGAAAGGTCGGGTTGTTTTCGGCCAGCCGGTGCTGCGCGGGCACATCGGCAATCAGGCCGCCGCCGGTGTAAATCGACTTGTGGCCCAGCAACATCTGCAGGCGCACCATCATGTCGCCATCGAGCAGGCCGCCCAGACACACCAGCACAATGGCGCTGTGCGCGGCGATATAGCCCAGCTTGTTGGCCGAGCCTTTTTTCGCCGCCACCATCCAGCCAGCGCGGCGCTGTTGCAGTTTGACCTTCCAGCCGCTTTGCACCAGCGTCTGGCCGATGCGCCGGGCAGCGACTTCGGGCGACTCGGCCAGCGCCGCCTGCGCCCGGTGGCCAAACGCCTTGAGACTTTGCTCGCGCATGTCTTCCTTGAGCTGGCTGAAGTCGGCCAGAATTTTTGGCGCGTTGCGCGCAATGCACAAAGAAGTGGAGACGACCAAAAAGGCCAGAATCAGCAAAAACCACCAGGCGCTGTACACCGTGTTCAGGCTCGTCAGGCTGAAGGCCTGCGCCCAAAACGGGCCGAACTGGTTCACATAATTGCCCAGCGGCTCGCCCTGCTTGAGCACCGTGCCGATGACCGAGGCGATGCAAATCACCGTCAGCAGCGAGATGGAAAAGCGCATTGAGGACAGCAACTCCACGGATGCGCGCAGGGTGCGCGAGCCCAGATTGACCTTCATGCCTTCGGTGGAAACTGTCATAGGTGGAATCAGACCTGGCGGCGCCGGTGTAGAGAAAAAAGAAAATAAACAAAAAAGGCGGGCTTTCTTCAGAAAGACCCGCCTTGATGTGACTAATTATTGCAGCTTGGGTTCAATGCAAGCGATGATTTAAGGAGAATCCCGGAAAAAGCAAGGGTTGCCTTGACCGGCGATTCGCCCTTTTTGCTTAATGCAGGCCAGCGATGTAGTCAGCAACGGCGCGGATTTCCTTGTCATTGAGCTTGGCGGCGACCTGCGTCATCTGGATGCTGTTGGTGCGAATGCCGTCGCGGAAAGCGGTCAACTGGGCGACAGCGTAGTCGGCATGTTGGCCGCTCAGACGCGGGTACTGGGCGGGCATACCGGCGCCGGTCGGGCTGTGGCAGCCAGCGCAGGCGGGCACCTGGCGATCAGCGATGCCGCCACGGTAGATGCGCTCGCCGAGCGTGACCAGGTCTTTTTCCTTCGAGAAACCGGGAGCGGACTTCTTCGAGGCAGCGAAATAAGCGACATTTTTCATGTCGTCATCGGACAGCGTCGAAGCGAAGCCCAGCATGATGGAATTTTTGCGCTTGCCGGACTTGAATTCCTGCAGCTGCTTGACCAGGTACTCTGGGTGCTGCTGGGCCAGCTTGGGATAAGCGGGCGTGCCCGAATTACCATCGGCCCCGTGGCAGCTGATGCAGACCCCGGCGAAAGTGGCAGCACCTTTGACGAGGTCGGGCTTGGCCACTTCGGCAACAGCAGCATGCGCAGGCGCTGGCGCCTCGCCCGCAGCAAATGACGACATGGCAGGCAGGGCCAGCAGGGCGGCCAGTAGGGAAGTAGCGAACAGCTTCATATAGGGGCTTTTAATTAGTTGACGCACAAAACTTAACAACTTCTAATTTTACAATGGCTTGAAGGCCGCTTCTATGATCTAGGCTCTGGCAGCCTCTTGCGGCCCCCCTCTGCGGGCCGACGCCCCGTCAATTTACCCCATCTCCTTCGCGCGCACCCGGTGCCAGCGCACACTACCGATTTTCAGGGATCGCCCCATCATGACCTCCTCCGCCTCTTTGCCCGCCACCCCGGCAGCCGCGCCCGCCAAACCCGATCCAAAAATCGCCATGGGCTGGCTGCACACGGCCAAATTTCTCACCACCGCGCCCGAACTCAAGCACCTGCCGCGCATTGACGTGCCCGAAATCGCCTTTGTCGGCCGCTCCAACGCGGGCAAATCGACCTGCATCAACACGCTGACGCAGCAGCACCGCCTCGCTTTTGCCTCGAAAACGCCGGGCCGCACGCAAAGCATCAACCTGTTTTCGCTCGGCAAGCAGGGCGTCACCGACGCGGTGCTGACCGACTTGCCCGGCTACGGCTACGCCGCCGTGCCCAAAGAAGCCAAATACCGCTGGCAGCAGGTGATGGGCAATTACCTGCAAACCCGCGACAACCTCAAGGCGGTCGTGCTGCTGTGCGACCCGCGCCTGGGCCTGACTGAGCTGGACGAAGTGCTGCTCGACGTGATCCGCCCGCGTGTCGAGGAGGGGCTGAAATTCCTGGTGCTGCTGACCAAGTCCGACAAGCTCAATAAAACGGATGCCGCCAAGGCGCTGCAAATCGTCAAGCTGCAGGCGGGCGGCGGCGATGTGAAGCTCTTTTCGTCGCTGAAACGCCAGGGTGTTGAAGAAGTCGCCCAGCATTTGTGGGACTGGGCGCATCCGAAGGAAAAGCCGGTCAAAGCGCCCAAGGTCGAAGCCGCGCCCGCCGCCGCCGACGAGGCAGCCGCACCACAAGAACCCGACTCAATAGAGTGAAGCCGCGCCCGGCGGCCGGGTCTTGAAGCGCTTGTGAACCCAGTAATACTGGGCGGGCATGGTGGCGATATAGGCCTGCAGCCGGGCGTTCATCAGCGCCGTGTCGGCGACCGGGTCGGCGCTGGGGAAATCGGTCCAGGCGGGCAGCACTTCGACCTCGTAGCCGGTGGCGGTGATGCGCGCCAGCAGCGGCACGACCTTGGCCCGGCCCAGCCGCGCAAAGCGTGACAGCGAAGGCACAGTCGCCGTCGGCACGCCATAAAACGGCACAAACACCGACTCGTCGGGGCCAAAATCCATGTCCGGCAGCAGGTACAGCGGCTGGCCCTCGCGCAGCGCGGCCACGATGGACTTGATGCCATCCTTGCGCCCAAACAGGCGCGCATGACCAAAGCGCTGGCGGCCCTGCAAAATCCACTCATCGACCAACTGGTTCGACTGGTTCGTGTAAATCGTCAGCGAGGTGCGCTGTGTTGCCAGCGCCGCCCCGACGCAGGCCGCGTCCAGGCCGACGAAATGCGGCATGAACACGACGGTAGGCGCCGTACCCGCCAGCTCATGCACGGCGCCCGTCATCTTCACGCGCCGCTGCACCCAGGCTTTCGGGCCGTGCCAAAGCCAGGCCCGGTCCAGCCAGGCCTGCGAAAAACAGACAAAGGTTTCCCGCGCCAGCTTGCGCCTTTCAAGCTCGGACAATTCGGGAAAACACAGCGCCAGATTGGCCAGCACCACGCGCCGCCGCGCGCCTATCAGTCGATACAAAATCCAGCCCAGCCCGGCGCCCAGCGCCCGCACCCAGGACAGCGGCAAAAAAGCCAGGATTTTCATGAAAGCAATACCGGCCCGGGTCGCAGCGCGCCCCAGCCATTGGCCAAAAGTTTTCAAGTGGCTTCCTTGCGCGGCGTCTTGTAGCGCGCATAAGCCCACAAATACTGGCCCGGCTGGCTCAGGACAATCGCTTCAATCGCCTGGTTGACCAGCGTCACGGCCTGCAGCAGTCCGCCCTGCCCGTCTTCAAATTCAGATTTTGCGCACGCCTCCAGACCCACCACAGGCGGCCAGATTTTCAGGCGGTAGCCGCGCCCGTGCGCCAGGCGCTCACAATCGACCGGCAGCAAAACCGCCCCGGTTTGCAAAGCCAGCCGTGCTGGCAGTGTCACGCTATAGGCGGGACGGCCAAAAAAAGGCGCCCACAGGCCCAGCCCCTCGGGCGGCACCTGATCGGCCAGCAGCGCCACCGCCTGATTCGCCTTGAGGCTTTTGTACATCTGCCGGATGCCGCTCAGCCCGGCGGGCGCCAGGGTGAGCTGGTCGCGGTCGCGGGCGCTGCGCTCCAGCCGCGCCAGCCAGGGCTTGCGCGCCGGGCGGTAAATCGCGGTAACCGGCCCGTACAGCTCGGCCAGCGCCTGGGAGCCGAGTTCAAAACTGCCGCAATGCGCGCCAAAAAAAATCACCCCCTTCCCCTGGGCGAAAGCCTGCTCGGCGTAGGCCTGCCCCTCTAGCTGGACATTGCCCAGGCACGACTGGTCGCGCGGACGCAGCCACAGCCGGGGCAGCTCGGCGACAAAGCGCCCGGTCTCGGCAATGGCCGGGCGGGCCTGCGCAAACGGCACCCCGGCCTGCGCCACATGGGCCCGAAAATGCGCCCGGTAAGACGGACTCAAGGCCCAGGTCAGCCAGCCCATGACGCCGCCCAGCGCCTGCAGCACAGACAGCGGCCAGAAAGAAAAAAAACGAAATAAGCAGCGCATAAAAGGGATATTTGAGGGCCGGACACGGCGCAAGGGCGGCGATTTATAATTTCGCCCTGTCGCCGAGTTACTGAACAACTTGCAGGGCGACATTAAACCAAACTGCTAAAGCGTTCGCCAAAGCACCCCTATTGGCAACGCGCCGATCAATTTTTATGGAGTGTACGCAATGGCGAACGATTTTCTCTTTACTTCCGAATCCGTCTCCGAGGGCCATCCCGACAAGGTGGCCGACCAGATTTCCGACGCGATTCTGGACGCCATCTTCAAGCAAGACCCGCACGCCCGCGTCGCCGCCGAGACGCTGACCAACACCGGCTTGGTTGTGCTGGCCGGTGAAATCACCGCCAAAGAAGGCGTCAACGTCGATTACATCCAGGTCGCGCGCGACACGCTCAAGCGCATCGGCTACGACAACACCGAGTACGGCATCGACTACAAGGGCTGCGCGGTCATGGTCTGCTACGACAAGCAGAGCAAGGACATCGCCCAGGGCGTCGATCACGCCAGCGACGACCACCTGAACATCGGCGCGGGCGACCAGGGCCTGATGTTCGGCTACGCCTGCGACGAGACGCCTGAGCTGATGCCCGCGCCAATTTATTACGCGCACCGCCTCGTCGAGCGCCAGGCCCAGTTACGTAAAGATGGCCGCCTGCCGTTTTTGCGCCCGGACGCCAAGAGCCAGGTGACGATGCGCTATGTCGATGGCAAGCCGCACAGCATTGACACCGTCGTGCTTTCCACCCAGCACAGCCCCGACCAGAGCGAAAACGCCACGCACATGAAGGCCTCCTTCATCGAAGCGGTGATTGAGGAAATCATCAAGCCGGTGCTGCCCAAAGAGTGGCTCAAGGACACCAAGTACCTCATCAACCCGACCGGGCGCTTCGTCATCGGCGGCCCGCAAGGCGACTGCGGCCTGACCGGGCGCAAGATCATCGTCGATACCTACGGCGGCGCCTGCCCGCACGGCGGCGGCGCCTTCAGCGGCAAAGACCCGAGCAAGGTGGACCGCTCCGCCGCCTACGCCGCGCGCTATGTGGCGAAAAACATCGTCGCCGCCGGGCTGGCGCGCCAGTGCCAGATTCAGGTGGCCTACGCCATCGGCGTGGCCCGGCCCATGAACGTGACGGTCTATACCGAAGGCACGGGCCTGATTCCCGACCACGAAATCGCTGCGCTGGTGAACCAGCATTTTGATTTGCGCCCGAACGGCATCATCCAGATGCTCGATCTGCTGCGCCCGATCTATGAAAAAACAGCCGCCTACGGTCACTTTGGCCGCGACGAGCCGGAATTCACCTGGGAGCGCACCGACAAGGCCGCGCTGCTGCGCAACGCCGTCGGGCGCTGATTTTTGGCCGGGCAGCGCGGCGGCTCTTGAAAAGCCGCATGATTGCCCCTATCATTAGCACTCGATGGCATGGAGTGCTAACAAGTTTTCTCCGACCAGCCATTTAACAGGCGCTCCTTTTCAGGGGCGTCTTGATTCTCAAAACCACTGTTTTAGAAACAAGGAGCTTTTCATGATTCTTCGTCCCTTGCACGACCGCGTGATTGTCAAACGCGTGGAAAACGAAACCAAAACCGCTTCCGGCATCGTCATCCCCGATAGCGCCGCTGAAAAGCCAGACCAAGGCGAAGTGCTGGCCGTCGGCCCCGGCAAAAAGAACGACAAAGGCGAAGTCAGCCCAATGGCCGTCAAGGTCGGCGACCGCGTTTTGTTCGGCAAGTACAGCGGCCAGACCGTCAAGGTCGATGGCGACGAGTTGCTCGTCATGAAAGAAGATGACCTGTTTGCCGTCGTCGAGAAGTAATTCTCCGCCCCTGCAATAGCGCTACTTATTGAATAGCTGCCCGGCACGCCAAATTGGCACCAGCGGCTATCTCATTCATCAAATTTAAGGAATCTGAATCATGGCAGCAAAAGACGTTATTTTCGGCGGCGAAGCTAGAGCCCGCATGGTTGAAGGCGTGAACATTCTGGCCAATGCGGTCAAGGTCACGCTCGGCCCCAAGGGTCGCAACGTGGTGCTGGAGCGCTCGTTCGGCGCCCCTACCGTGACCAAGGACGGTGTGTCCGTGGCCAAGGAAATTGAGCTGAAAGACAAGCTGCAAAACATGGGCGCGCAGATGGTCAAGGAAGTCGCTTCCAAGACCTCCGACATCGCTGGCGACGGCACCACCACCGCCACCGTGCTGGCCCAGGCCATCGTGCGCGAAGGCATGAAGTACGTGGCCGCCGGCATGAACCCGATGGATCTGAAGCGCGGCATCGACAAGGCAGTTGCTGCCCTGGTCGAAGAGCTGAAAAAAGCTTCCAAAGCCACCACCACCTCCAAAGAAATCGCCCAAGTCGGCTCCATTTCCGCCAACTCTGACGAAACCATCGGCAAGATCATTGCTGATGCGATGGACAAGGTCGGCAAAGAAGGCGTGATCACCGTCGAAGACGGCAAATCGCTGGAATCCGAACTCGATGTGGTTGAAGGCATGCAGTTTGATCGCGGCTACCTGTCGACTTACTTCATCAACAACCCTGAAAAGCAGTCCGCACTGCTGGACAACCCGTTTGTTCTGCTCTACGACAAGAAGATCAGCA
>JBBRWN010000039.1:0-9671 GCA_038249155.1 Burkholderiales bacterium
GCAATGACTTGGTCACCGGCTTTCCATTGGTAGGTCACAGCGCCCATGCCATCGGCATCGGCCAAGGTGTTGGCGGCTGTCAGGGTCTGGCCCTGCGCGGCCGTTCCGGTAATGGTCACGCCTCCCGTGGGCGCGTCGTTGACGTTGGCCACGGCGGCGCTGGCGCTGCTGGTGACGCTCTCGGCCGTGCCCTTGCCGTCGGTGTAGCTGGCCGTGACGCTGATGGTCTTGCCGACCTGGTCCTGGCCCAGCGTCAAGGTGTTGGCCGTGGCGCCGTCGATGGCCACGCCACCGGCCTTCCACTGGTAGGAGATCGGCCCCATACCGTTGGGGTCAGTCAGCGCGCTGGTGTCCGCCGTCAGTTGCTGGCCTTGGGTCAGGGACCCGGTGATGATGATGGGTGCGTTCGGGTTGATGATAGTGACTTGGGTACTGCCCGCAGCGGTGAGTGCGCCCGCGCTGTCGCCGTCGTTAAACAGCCAGTCGATCTGCACGCTCGAGGGGGCAGTGTTGGAGGCGTTGGCGTAGCCGATGCTGGACAACACCTCATTGACGCGGGCCTGGGTGGCGCTGGCGTTGAAAGAGATGGCGAGGGTGCCGTCGGTCAGGCTGAAGGTTCCCACGGTGACGCCCGAAAGCACGGCGCTGCCGCCAGACAGGCTCAGGTTGTCCACGCCGGAGAACGCATCTTGGGCGGAAGCGCCGCCGTGGCGGCTCAAGGTCACACTGGCGCCGTTGTAGTTGCCCATCGAGTCATCAAGGGCGGCGAGCTCGGCGTCATAAATCATCACCTTGGCGTCGAGCTTGGCCGGAGCAGCCCCGGTGGAGTACACAACTGAGCCGCCCAGTGTCGAGGGCTGCGGCAGGCCGACAAGGCTGTCGAAGCTGGTGTCCAGCGAGCCGTCCCAGTTCAGGCGGATCAGGCTAAAGTCATCGTTGCTTGCGTTGAAACTGGTGCCGGTGATCAAAATCTTGCCGTCGGCCTGCACGGTCACGCTGCTAACGGCATCGTTGTTGCCGCCGCCAAGGTCGAAGGTAGCCTTGCCATTGAGGCTGAACGTCTCGTCCAGCGTGCCATCGTTATTCAGGCGAATGATGGCGAAGTCATTGTCGTGCCCGTTGTAACTGGTGCCGGCGATCAAAATCTTGCCGTCGTGAACGGTCACGCTGGTGCCAATGTCCTCAATGCCGCCGATGTCAACGAGGAGCTTGCCGCCAACGCCAAACTGGGTGTCCAGCTGGCCGTTGGTTTCCAGCCGGATTACGCTGAATTGGGAGGAGTTGTTGCTGTCGCTTGTGTAGCCCGCCACCAGAATCTTGCCATCAGCCTGAACGGTCACACTGTTGCCAGTGTCGTGGCCGCCCAGATCAAAGCTTGCTTTGCCGCCGCCGTTGAATGTCTCGTCCAGCGTACCGTTGGCGTTCAGGCAGACCAGGCTGAAGTTGGAGCCTCCCGTGCTGGCGCTGGAGCCGGCAATCAGTATCCTGTCCCCGCTCAGGACCATGCCCGTACCTTTGTCATAGACGTTGATATCAATGTTCGCCTTCCCGTCAGTGCCGAAGCTGGTGTCCAGCTCGCCGTTGCCTAGCAGGCGGATCACGCTGAAGTCGGTGGAGCTTGCAATGTCGGTTGTGTAGCCCCCCACCAAAATCGTGCCATCTGATTGCACGATCACGCTGGTGGCGAAGTCGTCGTAGATGCTGATTTCAAAGCTGGCCTTGCCGTCGGTGCTGAAGCTGTTGTCCAGTGTGCCGTCGGCGTTCAGGCGGATGATGCTGAAGTCGGCAAGGCCACGCTCGTTGCCGGTGTAGCTGTGGCCCGCGATCAGGATCTTGCCTGCGTCCGGCCCCTCTTTCACCACGTACATGCTGAAGGCTTGGTCGGTGTAACCGAGGATGTCAAAAGTGGCCTTGCCGTCAGCGCTGAACGTCGTGTCCAGTGTGCCATTGCTGTTCAGGCAAGCCAGGCTGAAGTCGCCGCTGGCGCTGTAACCTGCGACCAGAATCTTGCCGCTGGGCAGTACGGTCGCGCTTTGGCTGATGTCATTGGCGTTGTTGAAGTCAATAAGAGCCTTGCCCACGGGACTGGCTTCGTGAAAAACAGGGGCGGTGTTGGTAATAGACATGTGGTAGCTCGCTTTGGTTAAGAGTCAGTGGGCGTCCGGGATGGGTGCTCGCCATCAGACGAAAAGGCAACCTGCACAGTCCCCGGCCTTGAGCGCCGTGCCATCGTGGGTGGTCATCAGGTCATCCACAAGCAGATTTACCACCCTGAAAGAGGCGCGGCGCTGTTTTTGCAAAATCTGGTTAAGGCTGACGCAGGCCCAGGGTGTCAAGAAGGGATATGAATTCAGTTGAAGGATTAGTGAATTTATTGACAAATCGGCGACCTCTTTTAAATTATGCAGCGCAATGCTTGAAAAGTAAATTCAGTAACCAAGTCATGTGAATGTATCGGCACGGCTGCAACACAATGGCCCGCATTTACCGAAGATGGCTGAGTTTTGTACAAGGCGTGGCCGCCTTCTGGGAAGGCTGGTCGTGAACGGTTAGCTGGGCAAGGCGAAAAAGGGTTGCATAAAACTTCACTCAAGTTACGCAGTAGCCTGAAATTCTCCGTGCAAGGGTCGGCTGAAGTCTGCGCAAGGGCTGGGTTTGCTGAATAGCAAGAGCGCTTTAACCAGGGGTTTTCCACCTTGCGCGACAATGCGGGTCGATATGGAAAATTTCACCACCTTAGCCGACTGGCTGGCGCACTGCGAGCGCCTGCACCCCAAAACCATCGACATGGGGCTAGAGCGCGTGCGCGCCGTGGCCGAGCGCATGGGCCTGAAGTTCGACTGCCCCATCATCACGGTGGCGGGCACCAACGGCAAAGGCTCGACCTGCGCCATGTTAGAGGCCATCTTGTCGCAGGCGGGCTACCGCACCGGCGTCTATACCTCGCCGCATCTGGTGCATTTTGAAGAGCGCTGCCGGGTGCGCGGCGACATCGCCAGCGCAGCCGATCTGATTCCGCGCTTTGCCCGTGTGGAGGCGGCCAGAACCGAAAACGGCGCTGACATCTCGCTAAGCTATTTTGAATTCACCACCCTGGCCATTCTTCAATTGCTGGCCGATTCAAAGCTGGACGTGGTGATTCTGGAAGTCGGCCTGGGCGGGCGGCTCGACGCCGTCAACATCCTGGACGCCGACTGCGCCATCATCACCAGCATCGATCTGGACCACATGGAGCTGCTCGGCACCGACCGCGAAGCCATTGGCCGCGAAAAAGCGGGCATCATGCGCCCCGGCAAGCCGGTCATTGTGAGCGATCCGGTGCCGCCGCAAAGCATTCTGGATCACGCCGCCGCCATTGGCGCCGACCTGTGGCGCTTTGGCGAAGATTTCAATTTTTCGGGCGACAAGCAGCAGTGGGGCTGGGCCGGGCGCGGGCGGCGCTATGCCGGGCTGGCCTATCCGGCGCTGCGCGGCGCGAACCAGTTGGTCAATGCGTCCGGCGTGCTGGCGGCGCTGACGGCGCTGCGGGGCCAGCTGCCAATCACCGCCCAGGCGGTGCGCGTGGGCTTGGCGCTGGTCGAGTTGCCGGGGCGCTTTCAGATTATTCCGGGCCAGCCGACGCTGGTGCTGGATGTGGCGCACAACCCGCATTCGGTGGCCGCGCTGACGGAAAATCTGGACGCGATGGGTTTTTATCCCTGCACCCACGCGGTGTTTGGCGCGATGGCCGATAAGGATGTCGCGCCGATGCTGGCGCGCATCGGTCCGCTGGTGGATAAGTGGTATTTCACCGATTTGCCCACGGCGCGGGCGGCCACCGGCGAGGCGCTGCTGGCCCAGTGGCAGGCCGTGAACAGCCGCCCGGACGTGACCGCCAGCGCCTGCGCCAGCCCCGAGGCGGCCCTGGCAGCGGCTGTCAAGAGCGCCGACCCCGCTGATAGAATCGTGGTCTTTGGCTCGTTCTACACGGTGGGCGGCATTTTAAAGAGCGGCACACCGCGTCTTTCGGCGCCACACCTTTGCGCTTGATGCCAGAGGCCAGCGGACCTGTCATTCACGCTTGATGCCTCAAGAGCGCATCGCTAGCAACCCCACTTTGTTCCCAACGGATACCCACTACCCATGCCGTTTTCCAAGTTCCGCCGGGGCGAAGCAAGCTCAGTCTCCTTTACCGGCGCAACCGTCCAGGTGGAGAGCGTGGAAGTGGTGCGCAAACGAGCCCGGCACCGGTTGATCGGCGCAACGGTGCTGGTGCTGGCGGGCGTGGTGGTGTTTCCGCTGCTGTTTGACACCCAGCCCCGGCCGGTTCCGGTCGGCATTCCGATTGAAATTCCCGGAAAAGACGCCGTCAAGCCGCTGCGCGCTCCCGCTCGGGCTGCCGCCGTGCCGCCGGGGGACCGGAAAGAAGCCGGACCGGCGGCGGTGGCGGTGGCGGTGGCGGTGGAGGGCGCGGCCCGGCCAGCCGCAGAGATGAAAAGCCGCAGCGTTGTCCAGGTGGGCGCTTTTGCCGATAGTGCCAAAGCCCGCGACACGCGCCTGAAGATCGAAAAAGCCGGCTTTAAAACCTACACCCAGGTGGTCGAAACCCCTGAGGGACAGCGCATCCGGGTCCGCGTCGGGCCTTTTGCCACCAAGGAAGAGGCTGAAAAAGTGGGTCAAAAAATTAAGGCTCTTGGTTTGGATGTGGCCATCCTGACTTTTTAAGCGGCAGCGGCTGATTTTCAGGGTCGTGACGGTATTGGAAGGACGGCCCGCCGCCTGACGCCCTGGCAAGAATAAGCATGCTGAAGCGACATCAAGCCGGTGTTGCTTCAGTGGTTGGCAAAAAAGTGAATTAACGGATTGGATTTATCTTGAAAAAGCAACTCATCATGATTGGAACGCCATGTGCGGCATAGTCGGCATCGTCAGCAAAGCGCCTGTTAACCAGTTGATCTATGACGGGCTGCTGCTGCTGCAGCACCGGGGTCAGGATGCCGCTGGCATCGTCACCCAGCAGGGGCGCAAGTTTTACATGCACAAGGCCAAGGGCATGGTGCGCGACGTGTTTCGCACCCGCAACATGCGCGCCCTGCCGGGCACTGTCGGCCTGGGCCAGGTGCGCTACCCCACAGCCGGCAACGCCTTCAGCGAAGACGAGGCCCAGCCGTTTTACGTCAACGCGCCGTTTGGCCTGGTCTTATCCCACAACGGCAACCTGACCAACGCGGCCGAACTCAAAGCCGAGCTGTTCACCACCGACCACCGCCACATCAACACCGACAGCGACTCCGAAGTGCTGCTCAACGTGCTGGCCCACGAGCTGGAAAAAACCACGCGTGGCCTGGCGCTGACGCCCGCCGACGTGTTTGCCGCCGTGCGCGGCGTTCACAAGCGCGTCAAGGGCTCCTACGCCGTGGTCGCCTTGATTGCGGGACACGGCCTGCTGGCGTTTCGCGATCCGTTTGGCATCCGGCCGCTGTGCATTGGCCACGGCCAGAACGAAGGCAGCGCCAGCGTGATGGTGGCCAGCGAATCGGTGGCGCTCGAAGGCACCGGCTACCAGTTCGAGCGCGACATTGCGCCGGGCGAAGCGGTGTTTGTTGATCTGGACGGCAAGGTCGATGCCCAGCAGTGCGCCGAGCATCCCCAGCTCATGCCCTGCATTTTCGAGTTTGTCTATCTGGCCCGGCCCGACTCGGTGATGGACGGCATTTCCGTCTATCAGGCGCGGCTCAATCTGGGCGAAACGCTGGCCAAGCGCGTCATCTCCACGGTGCCGCCGAACGAAATCGACGTCATCATCCCGATTCCCGAATCGAGCCGCCCCAGCGCCACGCAGCTGGCGCACCTGCTCGGGATTCCCTACCGCGAGGGTTTTGTCAAGAACCGCTACGTCGGCCGCACCTTCATCATGCCGGGGCAGGGCGTGCGCAAGAAATCGGTGCGCCAAAAGCTCAACGTGATTGCCAGCGAGTTCAAGGGCCGCAACGTGCTGCTGGTCGATGACTCCATCGTGCGCGGCACCACCAGCCGCGAAATCGTCCAGATGGCGCGCGACGCCGGGGCGCGCAAAGTGTATCTGGCCAGCGCCGCGCCGCCGGTGCGCTATCCGAACGTCTATGGCATCGACATGCCCACGCCCACGGAGCTGGTCGCGCACAACCGCACGGTCGAGCAAATCCGCCAGGAAATCGGCTGCGACGCGCTGATCTACCAGGATGTCGAGGGCATGAAGCGCGCCGTGCGCTCGCTCAACCCGACGCTGGACGGCTTTGATGCCTCCTGCTTTGACGGGATTTATGTCACCGGCGATGTGACGGCCGAGACCATTGCCGCGATGAACTCGTCGCGTGGCGACACCGCTGAAAAAATTGGCGAAGACGATGTGGATGTCTCGCGTCTGGCCCTGCCCAATCCGCAGGAGGCTTGACGTGACCCGGCAAGCATTGCCCGAGAACCTGCACCGCGACACGCTGGCCGTGCGCGTCGGCGTCGAGCGCAGCCAGTACGGCGAGAACTCCGAGGCGCTGTATTTGACCAGCGGCTTCGTGCAGCCGGACGCTGAGACCTCGGCGCGCCGCTTTGCCGGGACTGAAGAAGGCTTCACCTACGCCCGCACCTCGAACCCGACGGTGGCGGCTTTCGAGCAGCGGCTGGCCGCGCTCGAAGGCACGCAAGCTGCGATTGCCGCCTCCAGCGGCATGGGCGCGATTTTGATGATGGGCATGGGCCTGCTCAAGGCGGGCGACCATGTGGTGTGCTCGCAGTCGGTGTTCGGCTCGACGCTGAACCTGTTCGGCAAGGAATTCGCCAAGTTCGGCGTGGAAACCACCTTTGTCTCGCAGACCGACATCGCGCAGTGGCGCGCCGCCATGCGCCCGACTACCCGCCTGCTGTTCGCCGAAACCCCGACCAATCCGCTGACGGAAGTCTGCGACATCCGGGCGCTGGCCGACGTGGCGCATGCGGGCGGCGCGCTGCTGGCGGTGGACAACTGCTTTTGCTCGCCCGCGCTGCAACGCCCGACTGAACTGGGCGCCGATCTGGTGATTCACTCCGGCACCAAATACCTCGACGGCCAGGGCCGCGTGATGGCCGGCGCGATTTGTGGCCCGTCCAAGCTGATCGTCGATGTGTTTGGCCCGATTGTGCGCACCGCTGGCATGGTGCTGGCGCCGTTCAACGCCTGGGTGGTGTTGAAAGGGCTGGAGACGCTGCGCATCCGCATGCAGGCGCAAAGCGCCAGCGCGCTGGAAATCGCCCGGTGGCTTGAAATGCACCCCGCCGTCACCCGCGTCTATTACCCCGGCCTGCCGTCGCACCCCCAGCACGAGCTGGCCATGCGCCAGCAGTCGGGGCTGGGCGGCGCGGTGGTGTCATTCGACGTGCGCGGCGGCGACCCAGAAACGGCGCGCGCCAACGCCTTTCACGTCATCAACAGCACGCAGGTGGTGAGCATTGCCACCAACCTGGGCGACACCAAATCCATCATCACCCATCCGGGCACAACCTCGCACGGGCGCTTGACCGAAGCGCAGCGCCAAGCCGCTGGCATCAAGCAGAGCCTGATCCGCTTTGCCGTCGGCCTGGAACATATTGACGACTTGAAAGCAGACCTCGCACGAGGACTGGATACGCTGGCATGACACAAAAAATACGCACCCGTTTCGCCCCGTCGCCTACCGGCTTTATTCATCTGGGCAACATCCGCTCGGCGCTGTACCCGTGGGCCTTTGCCCGCGCCAGCGGCGGCGATTTCATTTTGCGCATCGAAGACACCGATGTGGAGCGCTCCAGCCAGATCGCCGTCGATGTGATCATCGAAGGCATGCGCTGGCTCGGCCTGGACCACGACGAAGGCCCGTTCTACCAGATGCAGCGCATGGACCGCTACAAGGAAGTGCTAGCCGAAATGGTCGCTGCCGGTCACGTCTATCCGTGCTACATGAGCGTGGCCGAGCTAGACGCGCTGCGCGAAGCGCAAATGGCCGCCAAACAAAAACCGCGCTACGACGGCACCTGGCGCCCCGAGCCTGGAAAAACGCTGCCCGCGATCCCCGAAGGCGTACACCCGGTGCTGCGCTTTAAAAACCCGCAAGGCGGCGCGGTGGTCTGGGACGACAAGGTCAAGGGCCGCATCGAAATCAGCAACGATGAACTGGACGACCTGGTGATTGCCCGCCCGGACGGCACGCCGACGTATAACTTCTGCGTCGTGGTCGATGACATGGACATGGCCATCACGCATGTGATCCGGGGCGACGACCATGTGAACAACACGCCGCGCCAGATCAACATTTTCCGCGCCCTGGGCCGGGAAGTGCCGGTCTATGCGCATCTGCCCACCGTGCTCAACGAGCAGGGCGAAAAGATGAGCAAGCGCAGCGGCGCCAAGCCGGTCACGCAATACGCCGCCGAAGGCTACCTGCCCGACGCGATGGTGAACTACCTGGCGCGCCTGGGCTGGAGCCACGGCGATGACGAGATTTTCAGCCGTGAGCAATTTTTGCAGTGGTTCAACCTGGACCACCTCGGCAAGAGCGCCGCCCAGTTCGACGAGGCCAAGCTGCGCTGGGTCAACGCCCAGCATTTGAAGGCGCTAGCCGACGACAAGTTGGCCGAACTGGTCCAGCCTTTCCTGGCGGCTCAGGGCGTGACGGACGTGGACGCCGACTGGCTGGCGCGCGGCTGCGCTCTGTTCAAGGACCGCTGCAGCACGCTGGTCGAGCTGGCGGGCTGGCTGAAATTGCTGGTCACCGGTGCCGAGCCGGGCGCGCAGGACGTTGCCACCCATGTCACCGACGCTGTGCGCCCCGCACTGGCCAAGCTGGCGCAGGCGCTGGCCGAGTGCGAATGGAGTAAGGCCGGTATTGCCGCCGCCATCAAGCAGGTGCTGGTTGAGACGGGCCTGAAGATGCCGCAACTGGCCATGCCGGTGCGCGTGCTGATCATGGGAACGCCGCAGACGCCCTCGCTCGATGCCATCCTGGCGCTGATGGCGCGCGAAAAAGTGATCGCCAAATTGAATTAATTTTCAAAAAGTACGCAAAGCCAAAATTTGTCGCTATAATTTGAGGCTCGACAGGTTGTTAATTAAAATTGATTAATTGGCAACCAAGGGGGGTATAGCTCAGTTGGGAGAGCGCTTGCATGGCATGCAAGAGGTCATCGGTTCGATCCCGGTTACCTCCACCAAGTCGAAAAGTTTTTTGAAGTTTCCAGGTTAAGACCCCATCGTCTAGAGGCCTAGGACACTACCCTTTCACGGTAGGTACCGGGGTTCGAATCCCCGTAGGGTCGCCAAATTTCTTCGCTGCAAAGTGAAGAGAAAAAGCACAAGTTGTTAGCACTTGGCTCGCAAGAGCAAACGCTAGCTACCAGGAGTGGTAGTTCAGTTGGTTAGTATACCGGCCTGTCACGCCGGGGGTCGCGGGTTCGAGTCCCGTCCGCTCCGCCAGATTGAAGCCCTTGCAATTCCATGAATTACAAGGGCTTTCCTCTTAAATCGATTGACGGTTTAAAAGAATTGTTGAAGTGTTGCAGGCCGTCAAAAAGCCTGCGCCGGAAGTCACCAGGTTAAGACCCCATCGTCTAGAGGCCTAGGACACTACCCTTTCACGGTAGGTACCGGGGTTCGAATCCCCGTAGGGTCGCCAAATTTCTTCGCTGCAAAGTGAAGAGAAAAAGCA
>JBBRWN010000040.1:0-9137 GCA_038249155.1 Burkholderiales bacterium
ACATGACTATTCGTTTTGCCAAACTGGCCATTGCCTCAGCGGTTTTGAGCGTTGCCGGCCTTGCCGCTGCCGCGGATCCGATCAAGATCGGTGTCACGGGCCCGTTCACCGGCGGCTCGTCGTCGATGGGCGTGAGCATGCGTGACGGCGTCAAGCTGGCGGTGGAAGAGATCAATAAATCAGGCGGCGTCCTGGGCCGTCAGCTGCAACTGGTCGAGCGCGATGACGAAGCCAAGAACGAGCGCGGCGTGCAGATTGCCCAGGAGCTGATCAACAAGGAAAAAGTCACGGCCACCGTCGGCTACATCAATACCGGCGTGGCGCTGGCGTCGCAGCGTTTCTTCCAGGAAGCGAAAATTCCGGTGATGAACAATGTGGCCACGGGCACGCTGATCACGCAGCAGTTCAAGGACCAGCCCGAAAACTACATCTTCCGCAATTCGGCCCATGACAGCATCCAGGCGCCGATGATCGTTGAAGAAGCCATTACCCACCGCGGCTTCAAAAAGGTCGCCATCCTGGCCGACTCCACCAACTACGGCCAGCTGGGCCGCGAAGATCTGGAAAAAGCCTTGAGTGCCAAAGGCATCAAGCCGGTGGCGGTCGAGAAGTTCAACATCAAGGATGTGGACATGACGGCCCAGTTGCTCAAGGCCAAGGAAGCCGGTGCCGACGTCGTGCTGACTTACGGCATTGGCCCTGAACTGGCGCAAATTGCCAACGGCATGACCAAGCTCGGCTGGAAAGTGCCCATGGTGGGCAGCTGGACGCTGTCCATGGCCAACTTTATCGACAACGCCGGCCCCGGCGGCGAAGGCGCGCGCATGCCGCAAACCTTTATTCAGGAAGGCAGCACGCCCAAGCGCAAGATGTTCATTGACGCCTACCTGAAGACCTTCAAGCCCAAGAACAACCGCATCGACTCACCCGTGTCGGCCGCGCAGGGCTATGACTCGATTTTCCTGCTGGCAGCGGCCATCAAGCAGGCCAACAGCACCGACGGCCCCAAGATCCTTCAAGCCCTGGAAAACCTGAACGCCAAGGTCGATGGCGTGGTGACGTCCTATGACAAGCCGTTCAGCAAGGCCAACCACGAGGCGATTTCCGCCAGCATTCCCGTGATGGGCGAAGTCAAGGGCGGCCGTGTGGTGAACGCCGCATCGGTTAAATAAAGACACACCAGGCCAGCAAACCATGGCGCTGCGGCGCCAAGAGACGGGCACCGCGCCGGCTGAACCGGCCGTCGCGGTGCTTTTTTTGCGTCGCACCGCTGTCAGGGTTGATGGGTGCAGACCCCGAAACCCTTTTACGGAACTGAATTTATGGAAATCCTGCTTCAACTTGTCTACAGCGGCGTGGCCCTGGGCATGATCTATGCGGTCATTGCCTTTGGTTATCAGCTGACGTTCCAGACCTCGGACACGCTCAATTTCGGCCAGGGCGACGCGCTCATGCTGGGCGCGATGGTCGGCCTGACGCTGGTCACGCTGGGCGTGAACTACTGGCTGATGATTCCGCTGGTCATCATTTTTGGCCTGCTGCAGGGCGGGCTGGTCGAGCGCATCGGGGTGCGCCCGGCGATCAAGATCAAGAGCGAGTTTGGCTGGATCATGTCCACCATCGCGCTGGGCATCATCTTCAAGAACGTGGCAGAAAACGTCTGGGGCCGCGACGACGTGCGCTTTCCCTCGCCGCTGCCCGAAGTGCCCATCAAGTTGTTCGGCGCCAACGTCATGCCGATGGAAATCCTGGTGGTCGTGGGGGCGCTGCTGATGATGCTGGGCGTCGAGTTTTTCAACCGCAAGACCATCTACGGCAAGGCCGTGGTCGCCACCTTCAACGACCGCGACGCGGCCAAGCTGATGGGCATCAACACCGGGCTGGTGATTACCTTTTCCTATGCGCTGTCGTCCGCGACGGCCGCCTTTGCCGGCGTGCTGATTGCGCCGCTGACGCTGACCGGCCCGACCATGGGCGCGGTGCTGGGCCTGAAGGCCTTTGCCGTGGCCATCATTGGCGGGCTGACCAGTGGCATGGGCATCATCGTTGGCGGCATTCTTCTGGGCGTGGCCGAAACCACCACCGGGTTTTACCTCTCTACCGGCTACAAGGACGTCCCCGGACTGGTCCTGCTGCTGCTGGTACTGGCTTTCAAGCCGGCCGGCCTGTTCGGTAAAAACGCGATCAAGAAAGTTTGAAGATGAACCGCAAGACCCTTGTGGCCGCCATCATCGGGCTGGCCCTGCTGGCGGCCGTGCCGCTGATGACCAGCAATTCCTACTACATCCACATGGTCGGCACGATCATGATCTACGCCATCTTGCTGTACGGGCTGGATATCGTGGTGGGCTACACCGGCCAGGTGTCGCTCGGTCACGCCGGCCTGTTCGGTGTCGGCTCCTACACCGCCGGCGTGCTCTTCATGAAGCTGGGCGCGCCGCTGTGGCTGATCATTCCGGCCAGCATTGGCGTGACGGCTGGATTTGGCGCGCTGCTGGCGCTGCCGGCGCTGCGCGTCACCGGGCCTTACCTGGCCATGGTGACGCTGGCGTTTGGCACCATCATCCAGATCCTGATCAACGAGATGACCTTCCTGACCGAAGGCCCGCTCGGCATCACCATCCCCAAGCCCTCGATCTTTGGCGAAAAGCTCACCGAGCACGGCTTTTACTGGCTGGTGTTCGCGCTGATGGTGGTGTCGCTGGTGGTGGTGGACCGCATCCTGCGCTCGCAGCTGGGCCGCGCCTTTGAAGCGCTGCGCGGCAGCCCGGTGGCATCCGACTGCATGGGCGTGTCGGTGTACCGCTACAAGGTCTATGCGTTTGTGATCAGCGCCGGCTTTGCCGGTCTGGCCGGCTGCCTGTACGCCTATTCAGAGCAGTACATCTCGCCCAACACCTACAACTTCGAGCTGACCGTGCTGTTCCTGCTGGCCGTCATCATGGGCGGGCGCAAGACCCGCTCGGGCGCACTGCTGGGCGCAGCCATCATCGTGATTTTGCCCAAGCTGCTCGACGACCTGGAAATGTTCCGCGTGGTGGCTGCAAGCCTGGCGGTCCTGATGCTGGTCGGCGGCATCATCGGCGTGGCGAAGAAAATCACCACGCCCAAGGCCATGGCCATTCCGGTGGTCGGCACGATGGCGCTGGCCGGCTTTGCCTTCTGGCTGCAGTCGATCACCGACTGGCGCCTGAGCATCTTCGGCCTGATGATTCTGTTTGTCGTGTACTACCTGCAAAACGGCATCGTCGGCTTTGTGCGCGCGCTGTTCCATGTGCGCAAGTTGGCGCCGGAATTCATCGGCACTGCCGGGGCAGACAATGGCAAGGACGCCATTTCCATGGCCACCGGTGCGGCCGAGACCGGCGGCGACCTGCTGATCGCCAAGGGCGTGCTGATGCAGTTCGGCGGCCTGAAAGCCATCAACCAGGTCGATCTGCGCATCCAGCGCGGTACCATTCACGGCCTGATCGGCCCGAACGGTTCGGGCAAGAGCACGATGATGAACGTGCTGACCGGCATTTATGTGCCCACGGCGGGCAGCATCGACTTTGCCGGCCGTTCGGTGGTGGGCCGCACCTCGTCCGACATCGCGCTGTCGGGCATTGCGCGCACTTTCCAGAACGTGCAGCTGTTTGGTGAAATGACCGCGCTGCAAAACGTGCAGGTCGGCTTGCACCACACCTTTGACAGCAATATCGTCGATGTGGCATTGCACACGCCGCGCTACCGGCGCGAGGAAACCTCGGCCATCCAGCGCGGCATGGGCCTGCTGCGCTTTGTCGGCCTGGCCGAGCTGGCCAATGAAGAGGCGCGCAACCTGCCTTACGGCAAGCAGCGGCTGCTCGAAATTGCCCGGGCGCTGGCGCTCGACCCGCAACTGCTGCTGCTCGACGAGCCGGCCGCTGGCCTGACCGCGCCCGACATCAAGGAGCTGGTGACCATCATCCGCAAGATCCGCGACCACGGCATCACCGTGATCCTGATCGAGCACCACATGGACGTGGTGATGAGCATGTGCGACACCGTCTCGGTGCTCGACTTCGGCCAGAAAATCGCCGAAGGCAAGCCGGCCGATGTGCAGGCGGATGAAAAAGTGATCGAGGCTTACCTCGGTGGCACGGCCGCATAAGGAAACACCACCATGTTGAGCATCAAGAATCTGGAAGCCGGTTACGGCAAGGTGCAGGTCCTGCACGGCATTTCGATGGAAGTGCCCAAGGGCAAGGTGGTCACGCTGATTGGCTCGAACGGCGCCGGCAAGACCACCACCATGCGCGCCATCTCGGGCATGATCCAGCCGACCGCGGGCGAGATCAACCTGCACGGCAAGCGCATCGATGGCCTGGAGTCCTACACCATCGCCAAGCAGGGCCTGGCCCATTCGCCTGAAGGGCGGCGCGTGTTCGCCACCATGACGGTGACCGACAACCTGATCCTGGGCGCTTTCCCGCGCCTGACCGGCAGCCGGCCCAAGGGCGACGTGGCGGGCGACCTGGAGCGGGCGATGGAATTGTTCCCGCGCCTCAAAGAGCGGCGCATGCAGCTGGCCGGCACGCTGTCGGGCGGCGAGCAGCAGATGCTGGCGATGGCGCGTGCCGTGATGCTGAACCCGGAAATCGTGCTGCTGGACGAGCCGTCCATGGGCCTGGCGCCTATCCTGGTCGAGGAGGTGTTCCGCATCATCGCCGACCTGAAATCGCGCGGCGTCACCATGCTGCTGGTCGAGCAGTTCGCCGCTGCGGCGCTGAAGGTGGCCGACTACGGCTACGTGCTGGAAAACGGCCGCATCTCGGTGCATGGCGAGGCCTCGAAGCTGCGCGATGACCCGGCGGTGAAAGCGGCCTATCTGGGCGGCGGGCACTGACCGAACGCCGGGCTTGATCGGGGATGTGGTTGCTATATAAACAATAGCTGCTTGCGCCCGTGGGGATTGCGCAAAGTGCTTAAAACACCCTCAAAAGCGTCGGGCATGCAAGCATGGCCCGACTTTTTTGCGTTCAGGCGTTCAGACGATCCTGAGTCCCTTGAGCGCCGGGTCGTCGGGCGGGTAGTGCAAATCGAGCTGCTGCAGCGTCTGGCGCACCAGCGTTGCAATCATCAGGTTGCGGTGGGTTTTGGAGTCGGCGGGCACCACTGTCCAGGGCGCCCAGGGCGTGCTGGTGGCGTTGAGCAGGTCTTCATAAGCCTGCTGGTATTTTTTCCACTGCTTGCGCGCTTCCAGGTCACCCAGGCTGAATTTCCAGCGTTTGCTCGGGTCATCGATCCTTTCCTGCAGCCGCTGGCCTTGCACTTCCAGGCTGATGTGCAGCATGAACTTCAGAATCACCGTGCCGTTTTCGCTGAGCATGCGTTCAAAGTCATTGATCTGCTGGTAGCGCTGCGCCGTTTGCGCCGGCGTGATCCAGCCATTGACGGGCGGCACCAGCACATCTTCGTAGTGGCTGCGGTTGAAGATCATCATGTCGCCGTTGCCTGGCATGGCCTGGTGAATGCGCCACAGGTAGTCGTGGGCGCGATCTTCCTCGCTCGGCGCTTTCCAGCCCATGGTGCGCACGCCCAGCGGGCTGATGCGGCTGAACACGCCGCGCAGCGTGCCGTCCTTGCCCGAGGTGTCCGTGCCCTGCAGAATGATCAGCAGCTTGTGGCGCTTGTCGGCGTAAAACAGGTTTTGCAGAGTATCGAGTTCGATGGCCAGCGCATCGACCGCCTCCTTGTCGCGCGCCTTGTCGCCGGTCGAGAACGGCTTGGCGTCAGGGTCGAAGTCGGCCAGGCTGCACGCCTTGCTTTTCTTCCTGTCCGTGCCGGGTTCTGTCAGGGGCGGCTGCCATTTGGCGACCAGATCGGCCAGCGCCTTGCGTTCGGCTTTATTGGCGGGCGCATCCGGCGCGGCGGGCGTATCGGCAGGTTTTGAGGACATCGGGTCTCTGGGTGTTGTGAAATGCTGGACTGATTTTGCCCGGATGCACACGCCTTGCGCAGCGTTATTTCCCTGACGTTTGCGCATCCAGCATGAAGGAATACACTTATTTTCACGCCTGATGCCAGCGCACTGCGTGGTGAAAAGGCAGGACTTCAACTTTAGCAATCACAGGTTCTTTCATGAAAACTGATCTCTCGCCGGAGGCTTCCGGTCTTCAAGTGCATCCCGCATCAGGCTATGCGGGCGACATCATGGCGCGCCTTGCCTGGCAATGGATTCAGTCGGGCGAAGCCGTGCTGGTCGATGTGCGCAGCGATGCCGAACGCGAATGGGTGGGTTTTGTCCCGGGTGCCGTGGCGCTGGCCTGGAAGCACTGGCCGGGCATGGTGATGAATGCCGGTTTTGATGATGGCTTGCAGGCGGCGGTGCCCGCCGGCAAGAAGGTCGTGCTGCTGTGCCGCAGTGGCGTGCGCTCTGTTGCCGCAGCCAGGCGGGCGGCAGAACTGGGACTGGAGGCCTACAACATTCTGGAAGGCTTTGAAGGCGACGCCGATGCGCAAGCCCAGCGCGGTCGTCTGGGCGGATGGCGCTTGAGCGGCTTGCCCTGGATGCAAAAATAAGCGCTTTGCCGCTGTAGCTTTGCAGGCATTTTTAATGCGGCATCATATTTGGCACCCTGTAGGTTTTGACAGGGGTCAACATTGTGAATCGGTCGAATGGCGGCGACTTCAGACCCGCGCATGCGCTTTTCTGCCCGCTATTCTTGCGGCAGCTGTCGTTCGCCGTGGTTTGCCAGAAAACGTTCGTAACTGTTCGTCAAGCCTGGGCTGAAAGGCGCGCTGACCGAAAAAATGGCCGCATGAAGACGGTCGTGTTCACCTGTCACGATGAATGACGGGCTGGGACGGGCTTGATGGCCGGCGCCCAGCGCCAGCTGCAGTTCCAGGTCAATCAGCTTGTCGCCATTGCGGATGTCCAGGACCGATGGCGCGTCCCATCCCTCGGATAACGCCATGTCCGCGAGTTCCTGCAGGTTGTCTGCGAGCTCCAGTTGCAGCCAGCTGGCATCGCCCCTGGCGTTCAGTGCCAGCACGCCAAAAGGCGCGCCGATGACGACATGTTCTATCCAGCCCTGTCTGCGCAAGAGGCTTTGCAGTTCTGCGCTGACGAGGGGGTCGCACAACAGCGCATGCTGCCGGGATGACAGGGTGGCGCGCCATATCTGTTGATGGCGCGCATCGGCTTGATCGCGCAGGCCCTCGATGGCGTGGGTCAGGCGCAGCCGGATATCGGGCGACTGCTTGGAGATGAACTGGTTGATCAGGCCCCGGTTGAACGCCGAGACCGCGAGCTGCTCGTCGGCGCGGCCGGTGAGCAGGATGCGCGAGCCTGGCCAGCGCGCCAGCTCGCCCAGCACCCGCAGTCCGCTCATGGCCGGCATGGCGTAGTCCACGATGCAGACTTCGGCCAGTGCAAACCGCGCGGCGCCATCCTCGCGCCAGTACTGGAGAATCTGGGGAATCAACGAAGCGCCTTCATGCCAGCGTTTGATGATTTCCTGCTGTACCCAGGCGTCTGCTTCGCGGACCGGGATTTCCTGCTGCAATAGCTCGATGCAGGCGATGGGGTGCAACAGCAGGCGAACGTACCAGTCTGCAGGCATCACTTCGCCCAGCATTTCAATGTAGTCCCTGTCATCATCAAGGAAAACCACGCCTCTGGGGCAGTGATAAAGGGGGAAAGACATGGTCAGGACTTTAGCAAGTTTGTCGAAAACAAGTCATCAGTGACTGTCAACATTGCTGAGTAATCAGCCGGAGGGTCGTGAATGGGCGTGCCTCCGGCACTGTCTGATGGCATCTCCTGCGCGCCGGAATACAGGAACCAGTGCGCGCAGCCATGGTTTTTCATCGGGCTGCTTGCACCAGCCGGTCGCAGCCTTGCTGTACAAGGCGTGATGTCGGGCAGCTTTTTATCATGTCGTGTTTGTATCAAATAGTACAGATAGACAGCTTACATTTTGGTATGCGTATTTATTTTTTCCGTTTTTCCCGGTATGCCCATGTCCGGACCTGCTAAGTCTGACAGGGTGAGCCTGGACGGCATCATGGCTGACTGGCTATGTGCCCTCCGCGAATTTTCAGTCGAGGCCCTGGTGGTTCTGGGGCCCGATCCTTTTGCCGGCCAGGAAAGCCGGCTGGTCGTGGCGCTGCATCCTGCACAACTGCTGGAATCGGCGCAGGCACTGGCTGCCAGTCAGGACTTTGGCGCGCTCTGGCGAGACTCCGATGCACCGCTGGTGGCATGGCAGGATATTTCAAAGTCTGCATTTGAGGGGCCGGGGCGCTGGCGGCGACTGTGGCTGGCACATGGCTACCAGAGTGTGGTGCGTATTGCGTTTCCAATCACCGTCGGGCGCGCTTTTGAATGCTATCTATTCAGTGCTCGCCAGTGGCCTGACCGCAGTGAGCCGGCGCAGCTCGCCTGGTCGGCGCTGAATATCTGGCCTTTGCTGAAACGGGCGCTGGCCGAAGCCCGCAGCCCCTTGAGCCCGCGCGAGCTGGAATGCCTGAACCTGGCTTTCCAGGGCATGACGGCGCGCAAAACCGGCGAAATTCTCAGCTGCAGCGAGCGTACCGTCACCTTCCATCTGGCAAATGCCATGGGCAAGCTCAAGGTCGACAACAAGATGGCCGCCGTACAGCGCGCCTGCTGGATGGGCTTGCTTTGATCTTTCGCATGCGCAAGCCCATTTAGGGGAAAACACCCCTTCATCCGGCGCCAGCTGCGCCGCAACCTGTTCATAATTCAGCCCAATGACTTTTCTAGCGCTTGACGTGGGTAACACCCGCCTGAAATGGGCCCAGTACGATGCACCCGTGGAGGGCGCCAAACTGCTCGCCCACGGCGCAGTTTTCCTCGAAAACATTGACAAGCTCGCCGAAGGCGACTGGCGGGGCATGCCCGAGCCGTCGGCCATTCTGGGCTGTGTCGTGGCGGGAGACGCCATCAAGCGGCGGCTGGCCGAACAGATGGAAATCTGGGAAGCGCTGCCGCGTTGGGTGGTTTCCAGTCCGCAAGAGGCCGGCCTGACCAATGGCTACGACCATCCGGGGCGGCTGGGTTCGGACCGCTGGGTGGCCATGATTGGCGCTTACCACCGGCTCCAGAAGCGCGGCATTCGAAAACCCTGCCTGGTGGTGATGGTGGGCAC
>JBBRWN010000041.1:0-5089 GCA_038249155.1 Burkholderiales bacterium
GAGACGAGTTGCCCACCGCGTCGGTTGGCCGGTTCGACGCACGCGCCGACCGCCCGCCGCCGTGGGCAATTCTGCGCTGCAGACCGCGACGCGCTCGCGGGCGCCAGTCGTTACGTCAGTCGGATCGGTCTGCTGCAGCCGATTCGCGCAAGAAACGATTCAGCTTTCGACAAGTGGCATCCAGTGAGGCCTGTTCCGCTTCGGTGATGCGCGGCCACATCAGCGGTCCGCTGTCGTGTCGGATGAGTTGTCGCAGGGCGTCCTTGACGTGCCTCTTGGCGAGCTCATCGTCGTCGTAGCGGCAGCGGATGAGTTCGCCGCCGAGCGTCCAGAGGTTGTCGCGATGCCGTCTGATGGTTGCCTTGGCCAGACACTGTTCCAGCAGATGGAGCATGAACGGCGTGATCGCCTGAACGATCTGTTGGCCCACGGCGATGTCTGCGGGCGCTACGTGCCAGGATCGGGGCCAGTCGTCGAGGTCCGGGATTGCTTGGCGCAGGCGCTGCGCGAGCTGCGGATCAAGACTGAACGCGCCCTGAAGCCTGTCACGGGAGTTGGCCATGTTGCTCGCCCGGTTGCTCAATGCCTGCCACCACTTTCCAGGCTTCGTCTACGCCGCTGTGCGGCTGATCGAAGCCACCAGCACCATCGAGGTCATGGTGCGCCCACGTCGCGGCTCCAAGCCGCACTGTTCGTGCTGCGGCAAAGCCGCGCCCGGATACGACTTGCTGCCCACGCGGCGCTTTGAATTCATCCCGATCTGGGGCTATGCGGTTATGTTGCTGTATGCCATGCGGCGGGTGCAGTGTCGCGATTGCGGCGTGAAGGTGGAGTCGGTGCCCTGGGCCATGGGTAAACACAGTCTGACGAAGGCCTACATGCTGTACCTGGCGCACTGGGCGCGCAAGCTGTCGTGGAAGGAGACGGCGTTGAGCTTCGGCACGACCTGGGACCAGGTCTGCCATGCGGTGGAGTACGTCGTGCAGTGGGGACTGGAGCATCGCGAGATCGGGACCTTGCGCGCCATCGGCGTCGACGAAATCCACATCGGCAAGAGTCGCAAGTTCCTGACGCTGGTCTATCAGATCGAGGCCGACTGCGTGCGGCTGCTGTGGGTGGGCAAGGACCGCACGAAGCTCAGCTTCGAGAAGTTCTTCACCCTCATCGGTCGGCAGGTGGCCGGCAAGGTCGAGTTCGTCTGCTCGGACATGTGGCGGGCCTACCTGGACATCATCGCCAAGCATTGCCCGCAGGCGCTCAACATCCTGGACCGCTTCCACATGGTGGCCAAGCTCAACAAGGCACTTGACGAGGTACGCGCCGGCGAGGCACGCCGCATGGTTCGGGAGTGTTGGCGGTTGTGAGTTCACGCGCAAATTTGGTTGTGAGAGCGCGTTTTTGAGGCGGCTACAGCATGAGACCGAGTTTGCCGTCCTGGGTAGGTGACTGGCCACACGGCGCCGGCGGTCACGGCGGCAATCAGAACGGCACGTCGGCCTCGTCGATGTTGTCGACCGCGGTGCTCGCCGTGGTGCATCGCTGCTCTCGCAGGACCTGCTGGATCCGCCGGCCGTAGTGAGCCCAGACGCGCTCGCGCAACTCGTCAAGGATCTCGAAGACAGCGACGGCCTGCTCTGGCGACCAGTCGGTAGGCAATGCGATCAACACGGCTGCGGCTGGACGACTGACGCTGGGCGCCGGCACGGCGCGCCGAGACGTCATGGCTTGCCCGGCTTGGGCCGCGCCGAGCGGCGCAGCGCCGCCTTCTGTTCGGCGCGCGCCTTGGCCTCCTTGAGTCGGTAGGACTCACCCTCGATGGCCACCACCTCGCAGCGGTGCACCAGACGGTCGATCAACGAGACCGTGCAGGCCGCGTTGGGGAACACCTCACTCCATTCCTTGAAGGCCCGGTTAGTGGTGATAACGGTGCTCTTGTGCTCGTAGCGCCGGCTGATCAGCTCGAACAGCAAATCGGCGTGGCGGTTCGAGTACGACAGGTAGCCCACCTCGTCGATGAGCAGCAGGTCGGGCGCAGCGTAGTGGCGGATGCGTCGGCGCAGGGTGGAGTCGCTGTCGAGTGCGGCCAGGTCGCCCAGCAGTTGCCCGGCGGTGGTGAACAGCACTGTCTTGCCCTCGATCAGCGCCTGATGGCCGAGGTTGCAGGCCAGCATCGATTTGCCCACACCGTTCGGGCCGACCAGCACCACGTTGGTGGCGTCAGTCATGAACGACAGCGTCATCAACTCCTGCACCGCTTGGCGATCACATTGCTTGGGCCAGTCCCAATCGAAGTCGGCCAACGGCTTGAAGCGCCCGATGTGGGCCGAGCGCAGGCGCCGCTCCAGGCTGCGCCGGGCGCGCTCGCTCTCCTCCCAGCCCAGAAGCTCTCCCGTCCAGGCCAGCCGCGCTGTGTCGCCCTGCACGGCGTCCCAGTGGGCCAGCAGGCCCATCAGGCGCAGCGCCTGAGCGCGGTCCTTGAACTGGGACAGGTCGGCAGGCGTGGGTGTACTTGCAGCAGCAGCGGTCATGGCGAGTCCTTGGGGTGGTTGGGGTCGACTGTCGGGTCGGTGGTCGGGGCGGGGGAAGGTTCTGCGGCGGTGCGCAGCGCGTCATAGCCAGCCAGCCCATGCGGGTGCACCGTCACGTCCAGCGAGCGCGCTCGCTCGGACAAGGTGGTGTCCACAGGCGGTGGCGCCTGGGTGGCCTCACGCGCGCATTCCAGCGCCAGGCGCACCGCGTTGGGATGCGGCACATCACGGGCCAGCGCCACGATGACGGCCGCCTGCATCGGCTGAGCGCCATAGCGGTCGAGCAGCTTGGACAGCCCCGCCGTGACCGATCCCAGGTTGTGGCCCAGCGCGGCCGCGCGCAGCAGCAGTTGGGCCACTGCCGGCACGGCCTGGGTCAGCCGGTCGGTGGCACGGTGCGCCCGGGCGCCGCGCTTGCGCTCGACCAGGGCCTGCACATGCGCCTCTTGCTCGATCTGTGCGCCTCGGTCCCAGCTGCGCGTGTGGGTGGCCAACACCACAGCCCCGTCGAGCACGCGGATGAGCGCGGGCTCGGCCAGCACAGTGAGCGTGCGCCGCACGTGGGTGTGGGGGATGGAGTAATCGTTGAGGTCGAAGCGCACGTAGGGTGTCTTGCCGGCGTGGACCTCCACGCGCTCGGCCACGGGGTAGTCTTGCTCGGGCAACTTCATCAGGCTGGCCTGCTCGGACGCGAAGGCACGGCCCACCGTCAGCCGGTCGTCCTCGGGCCAGCGCCGGTCGCAGGCTTGGCCTTCACACCAGGCCTGCGCCTGCGCGTTGAGGTCGTCCAGGTCGGTGAACATGCGGGCGGCGAAGAAGTTGTCGCGGATGTAGCGGATGCTTCGTTCAACGCGTCCCTTCTCATTGCCGCGCGCCACCGCCACCGGGCGCGGCTCGTAGCGATGGGCGGCGGCAAATGCCAGCAAGTCGGCGTTGAAGCGGATGGCGTCACCCACACGCTCTATCACGGCACTCTTCAAGTTGTCGTACAGCAGCACCCGGGGCACGCCGCCAAAGGCGGCAAACGCCAGCACATGGCCACGCAGGAAGCTGTCCATACGGGCGTTCAGGCTGAAGCGCAGGAAGATGCGCCGCGAGTAGCTCAGCACCATCACGAAGGCCATCAGCGGGCGCTTGGCGCGGCCGACGACCAGATGGCCGAAGTGCCCCCAGTCCACCTGCGCTTGCTCGCCCGGCAGCGTGCGCAGCCGCAGGTAGGCCTCGGCCGCAGGGCGCGGGCGGTGGCAGGCCACGATGTGGCGGAAGTGGTCGGCCCCGCCGGTGTAGCCGCGCTCGCGCACCATGGCGTGCAGGCGGCTGGCGGAGAGCGTGGGGAACTTGGCCAGGGTCGCAACCATGAAGGGCAGATACGGGTCGGCCTGGCTGGGCCGCAGCGGGGGCTCACCGCGCATGACGCAGGCCTGCGCGAGCACGCGCCGCACGGTGTCGCGGTGCAGGTGCAGCTGGCTGGCGATGGTGCCCACACGCCAACGCTCGGCCTGGTACAGGCGCAGGATCTGAGCGCGCAGTTCAGGGGCTATGGCCATGGGTGGGCTCCCCTCTGCGACTGGCGATGCGCGGCGGCCGGCTGTGGCGCAGGAAGCCCAGTCGCACCCGTGGTGCGCAGGGCGTGTGGCACCACGGGCAGCGCCAAACCGGTGCCGCAATGGTGGGCGTGAGGGTGGGCGAAGTGGTGGGCGTCAGCACGGGGTCGCCAGAACCCGGCGTGGCTGGCGTGGACGTACTGCTGACGATGAGAATTTTGCATGGCTGGGTGGCTGGCCCGGCGACGCCGGGCATCGGTGATGGGACGGCCTCCAGTACAGCAGTCGAGGCTGCCAGTGGGCAACCCTGATGCGTCACCAACTGCGCGGGCGTCGTCGTCGCCAGCCTCGTCGCCACTGCCTGGCGCGCCCGCCAACGCTGGGTTCGCGCGGCATGCTTGAAGCGCCCGCGACGGCTGTGCTGGTAGCGCCGTGCCGCGTCGCGCTGGCGCTCGCCTCGCGCCGCCGCAGCGCAGCCGCTGGCGCAATAGATCTGGCCACGGTCACAGTGGCTACACACCAGCACGGGTCCACGGCAACGCGCGCACAAGAAGCGGCGGGCGGATCGCTCTGGCATGAGCACCTCGGCAAGTTGCCGAGGGTGTGCTGGACGGGATCGTCCACGGGTGCAACACTTGTGCCGCACCCGTTGTCGCATGACACGGTGTAGGGCACGGCGGTCGGATCGAACTTGCCAGTAAGGGCCGCCGCCGTGCCCGCCTACCTCGGTGTGGGCCGATTACAGCGCGATGGCGTGGCGTGGCACTGCTGGCTACTCGCAGCCGTCGGTCCTCGCCATCCCGGCGATCACAGGCGAGCGAATGGCGCGGACGCCGAAACGCCTACCGCGCTGCGCCGTCACCTCAATCGACCGCCTTGCCCCCCACCTGAGCGCGCGCCCATGCCTGGCCGCCCTCCGGGCGGCCAGGCATGAATTGCCCCACGATCCAAAACCACCAATTCCCGGAACCGCGTCCTCACAGCCGGAAAACAGCGCTTCCTGACAGCCGTTCACAC
>JBBRWN010000042.1:0-4545 GCA_038249155.1 Burkholderiales bacterium
AGCAAATGAAATATGTCTGGATGGCCGTAAAATGTCGAACGCTGGAAATGCTTGAGGCTGATGTTGGCGATATATTAGAAAATTTTGGCCAAGATTTCAAATTGAAATTTTAGTGTTTAAAATTTTTTATGACTGACTTAGAGTGAAACCTTAACGGTAGAGCCTCCTTGGCGAATGAAGGGTGCACTTATTGTTAACCTGAAGGTTAACGTGCGGTCTTCGACGACCCTGCCGGGGGCCGCCTACGGCGTAGAAAAAAATGTCCTCCTATCATCTCTCGCAAAAAATCGGACACGCCGGGAAGGCGGCACCACATGCTGGCTACATCTTAAGAATTGGCGACTACGCCCCTGGCGGTTCCAAAGGCAAAGGGCTGGAGGATTTGGAGGCGACAGGCAGCGGCAACATGCCGGCATGGGCTGCGGCCAACCCTTCCCACTTTTGGTTGGCGGCGGATCTAGGAGAAATTGCAACCGGGGTGAGTGTCCGTCCGCTTCTCGATGACAACGGTCGGGCGTTGCGTGGCGAGAATGGCAAGGTCATTAAAGTTCAGCAAAAGAACCGGGGCCAGGCCTACAAAGAGGTTGAGGTTGCTCTACCCAGAGAGTTGAACGCAGCGCAGCGTCTAGGACTTGTCGAGGCCTGGATTGCCCAGGAAGTGGGGGACCGGCATGCCTACACATTTGCCGTTCATGTGCCTAAAGCAAAGATCGAAGGCGGGGATCAGCCGCACCTGCACCTGATGTATTCCGAGCGTCTTTTAGATGGAATTGCGCGTGACCCGGATCAGTATTTCCGACGCTACAGGCCAAAAAATCCAGAGAAGGGCGGCTGTCAAAAAGCAAGCAGCGGCAAGACTGCCGAGGAAAACAAGGATGAGCTGAAACTGCGGCGCGAGCGGTGGGCAGTGCTGCAAAACAAGCACCTGGAGGCGGCCGGGTTTCATGAACAAGTTGATCACCGAAGCAATGCCGCGAGGGGAATTTTTGAGGCGCCCGAAAGGCATTTAGGTCCCCGCGCGTTTGACCGGCAACGCGCCCAAGTGCTGGCCGAGCGCCAAGTCAAGGCGCTGGTCCGGGTTGCACGGGACGAACTTCGCCAGGCAGAGATCGAGGCAGAAATGGCGCTGCAGGCGCAGGCTGAGGCCAACTGGATTGCTGCCGAAGAACAGACCGAAGCTGATGACCGCGCCCGAGTTGAACATGAATGCCGGGTGATCGAGCATGAGCAGGCTCAGGAGGTCGCAGCTGCAGCGCAAATCGAGCTGATTCGCAGAGCGCAGGCGGCCAGAGATATGATCTTGGCTGCTGTGTCTCGCCAGGCGCCTGCAGCGCGGAAACCGCAGCCTTCCCCTGAACCATCGTCACCGATACCTGAGTCCGAGAACTACCAGGATGAGGATGACCAGGATGAGGACGATGAACCGGGGCCAGCGCCCGGCATGTAGCTTTAATCGGGAAGCCAGTCTTCTGTAAGAACGTCGGCCATGGCCCACGCGCAGACCTCGGGAAAGGTGCTGATGTCCAGCCCGGTTTCCTTCTCTGCCAGGCCTTTGGCGTCCACCCAGATTTCATCGATCCACTCGGGATCTACTAGCATGGGGGCAAGACTGGGCGTTTTTTTAATTCGGCGAACCAGCAGGCGGCGCTGTTCTTTGATCGTCAGCGTCCAGCTGACAGAGCGTTTTTGCGGCTGAAACTTCCATTTGAGGATATGGGCAAGCAGCACAGCCATGCGACTGGCCAGTTCACGCTGTTCGCTTTTGCCCACGTCTTCAATTTCCTCTGCAATATGCGCCAGGTCTAGCTTGTCAAAGCGACCTGCGCGGATGAGTGATGCCTGTTCATTGGCCCATGCCACCACATCAGTTTCATAGCGTGTGTTCATGCAGCCTCCTGTTGATGGTTTGCCGACTCTTCCAGTAATTCAGGCTCTGGCTTGCCTTTGGGGTCGTCACAGAATTCGGAAAATAAAGCACGGTAACGATTTAGCCAGTTGAAGGCGCTTGCGCTTGCAAACAATAGTTCATGCAGCAACCTGTGTTTTAGCTTTTTTTGGCCGCCCTCCGAGTTTTCCGTTTTCACGCGCAGCGGACACCTTCGCCTGCGTGGCGGCCCGGCCTCCGACTTTTCCCATCTGCGAGGCCATCCAGCGCTTCGAGCCAAGAAAGCCCTCCAGCAGCGCCGGAATGTAGAGGTCCGCATTGATCTTTGGAAAATGCACGCCCAGGCCTGACGGGCTGATTTCGGCGCCGGCCAAATCGGCCGGGTGCGCCTTTTCCAGTCCTTGCGCGTCACGCGGGGCAAAGGCAATTTCCAGGCCGGAGGCCAGCGAAATCACCACGCGCGCAATGCGCCGGTCGTAGCGCACGGCCACTGCAGGCGCAAAAGCCGCTTTTTTCGCGGCCCCCCGGCGGTTGGCAGCCTCGAACTCCATGTCAGTCATGCTCATGTATCTGTCTCCATGCAGCGCAAAGCGCCGCCAAGTTTGCAGCAAGCGAGTCAACAACCTTTCCCAACTCCTTCTGGGAGAACCCATAGTTCTCACGCAGTTGCGGCGCTCCATCCGGGCCGTTCAAGTTGAACACCGCTTCACATCCCTTGCCCTGGACGTGAATATGGGCGGGGCGATGGTCATTGGGATAGATGACTACGCGCAGGCCGAAGAGGGTCAGAACAGTGGGCATTTTCTCATAAACCTAATCGGATTGGGTTTTATTTTAGAGGATGACCCCTTGTGAAGGTGCGGCCGGGATGCTGACGAGATACGGCGTTTTTCAATGCAGGCTGTTGTTGTGACTGATAAAAGCGCCTGGCCGGCCAGTTGCCGCCAGCTGCCAACGAGGCGGCGCTGCTGAGCACTGTTGCCCAGCCTGAGCTGCGCGGGTAGCGCTTGACGAGGTCCGCCACCGCAGGCTTGTCGCTGTCCAGCCTTGTTTGAAGTGAGCGATCAACCGTAGGCCACGCGGAACGTGGGCGAGTCCTCGGGCCTGGATCCCCGCCGGTCATAGACGCGCGTCGTGCTGATGCTGGCGTGTCCGAGCTACTCTTGTACCTGGGCAATGTCGGCGTTGTGCTCCAACGTGCCGGTGACAAAATGACGCCGCCTTGGTACACTTGCTGGTTCAATGTTTAAAAGGAGGCGCATCATGCTGGCCCAACCCCGACGGCTCACCACACGCATCACCGAGCATGTGCAAGATACCTTGCAAGCAGCCGCTGACCTGGTGGGTGCCACGCTCAACCAGTTCGTGGTGCAAGCGGCCTTGGAAAAAGCCGAGCGAGTGATTGAGAGCGAAACTACGCTGTTGCTCACACGCCGAGAAGCGCTTCGCGTGTTCGAGCTGACCCAGACTCCCCCTGTTCGCAACGAGCAGTTTTTGCGCGCCCAGGCACGCCACCGAGCCGTCGTAGCGCATGCTGTTCCTTCCGCTCAGTGAGCACCATGACCGCAAAAGCTTTCAATGCGAAGAGCCTGCGCTCAGCGATTGGTTGAAAAAGACAGCCAGGCAACATCAGGAAAAGCGGATTTCCTCGCCGATGGTGGCCGTCGCTGACGAGACCAGCCCCATCATCCTTGGCTACTACGCCTACAGCGTGGCCGAACTGCTGACAGCCGAACTCCCCGAAACCCGGCAAAAGAAGCTGCCACGCGTCATCCCGATCTTCCGGCTGGGCCGACTCGCACGCGACTTGAATCAAAAGGGGACCGGCCTGGGCGAGCTTTTGCTGTTCGACGCCATCGACCGGACCTCAAAAGCAGCTCAAGTGGTCAGTGGGGTAGGCTTGGTCGTGGACGCCAAGCCAGCGGCAGTTGAGTTTTACCTGCGGTACGGCTTTGAGCCGATGCTGGACCATCCCTTGAAGCTGTTCTTGCCTTACTGAGAAAAGCCAGGGTCTCGCCAGCAGCCCGCACATTGCCCGCGTTAAGGGTTGGGGATCGCGCAAGGCGTACAGCTAATTCTATTTCCTCTTCGATAAGGCATCAATAATCCAGGGCCAGCCAGTAATTGATTCAACCACGGCGGGCGTGTTTTCCATGGCCAGCAAGGCCAGCGCGAGATCATCCTCAAGCGCATCAAGCGAATTGAAAATCTTGTTGTGAAAGCATTTTTCGCGCAGCTCGTCCCAGAGGTGTTCGACCGGATTGAGCTCGGGCGCGTAGGGCGGCAAGGGCAGCAGGCGCATGTTGGGTGGGGCGATGAGTCCCTTGCTGGAGTGCCAGGGCGCGCCGTCAAGCACCATCACGATGTTTTCGCCGGGGTGGCGCTGGGCCACGGTGTCCAGAAACAGCTGCATGCACCCGGTATCCCCCTGTGTCAGACTAGTTGTCGCCTCTAAAAATCCTTTTTAGATGCATACAAACTCATGAAAACAAACTATTCCGAAGCATTTGTCGAGCAGCCCGTCATCAAGCTGCTGGCGCGTGGAAAGCGCACGATCCGCGAAGTGGCCCTGGAGCTGAACGTGAACTACCACACGGCCAGGAACTGGGTCAAAAAAGGCAGTGCCAACAAAGCCGTCGCTGCCGGGGAAAAAGAAAAGC
>JBBRWN010000043.1:0-4505 GCA_038249155.1 Burkholderiales bacterium
AGGAGTATTTTATTCCCGTGCCTGAATCAGCAAGGGGTTGAAAAAGTGGCCCTGCCCTTGCTGTGCTGGATATGCGCCAGCACCAGACAGCCGTCCGGACCGTTGTCCTCCAGGGTCAGACTGGCCGCGTGGTCTTGCACCAGCAGCCCGTCATCCGCATGCAGTTGCAGCGCCACGGCGCTTGGCGCCGACGCGCCGCGCAGGCGCACGGCAAACGAACCGCGCACGACCAGCAACGCGCAGCAATCGCCTGGTTGGAGCGCAAGCGCCGCGCCGCCGCCATAACTGCGCAGCTGGGCGATGGCGTGCCCGCGCCGCGCCATCACATTGAAAAGGCGCGCTGGCCCGCCCCGCAGCTGCGCCGTCAATACGGTCTCGCCAGCAAAGGACTGCACCGCGCCGGGCCGCGCGAAGTACAGCGGGCCCGCATCAGCCAGCAGCCTGAGCGAATCGCCTGCGACCAGCGCAGCCGTTCGGTCAATGCCAGGGAACACCGAAAACAGACCGTTAGCGGTGATGTCGGCGACGCTGATGCGCCAGTCCCACGCGTTGGGGGCACCGTTTTGCGCCAGCCCAAACCGCCCCGCAGCGACTTGCCGCGTCAGGCCACCGCCATTGCGCCACGGCTCGGGCGGCAAATCCTGCAGGGCAAAACGGCGCACGCCGTCAGGAAGTGCGGCAATGCTCATCGGCATCGCCGTGTCACGCCGAAGCGGCGGCGGGCAGGCCGGACTGCAGCGCGGGCAGCGCGTCGAACAGATCGCCGACCACGCCAAAATCGGCGAACTGGAAGATGGGCGCATCGGCATCCTTGTTCACCGCGACGATGCATTTGGCATCCTTGATGCCAGCCAGATGCTGGATGGCGCCGGAGATGCCCAGGGAGATGTAGATGTCTGGCGCAATGGTCTTGCCGGTCTGGCCGATCTGCACGGCATTGGAGGCGTAACCCGCATCCACGGCGGCGCGCGAGGCACCCACCGCCGCACCGAGGTGGTCGGCCAGTTGCTCGACCCTGGCCATATTCTCGGCAGAGCCCACGCCGCGCCCACCGGCCACGACGATGCGCGCGCGCCCGAGATCGGGGCGGCTGCTCGGTGCGCTCGCACGGCTGACCAGGCGGGTCCGGGTGTCGGGCGCCACGGCGGCCACGGCCTTGATGGCTGCCGGCGTGCTTGCCGCCGCTGCGGCCAGATAGGCGCTGGCGCGCACGGTCAGGAAGGTGGCAGTTGCGGCAGCGGGCTTGAGGCGCGTCAGCACGGCGCCGGCATAGGCCGCACGCTCCAGCGCATCGGGCGCGGTGCGCACCACGTCGCACAGGTAGGCCGCGCCGCACAGTGCGGCGGCGCGCGGCAGTGCCGCACGCGCCAGCAGGTTGTGGTTGGCCAGTACCCATTGATAAGGTGCCGCCACATCGGCCAGTTGACGCGCCAGCGTCTCGGCGTTGGGCGTGGCCAGGGCCGCATCGTCGGCGCACAAGACCACGCCCACGCCCATGAGCCCGGTGGCGCCCAGGTCGTCGTCGATGGCCTGCTTGCCGCACAGCACCAGGCTGATTTGTTCGCGCACCACCAGCGCCTGCAGCAGGCGGGCCACGCCCAGGGGTTCGAGCGCGTCGGCGGTTTCAATCAGCACCGCTGCGTCGGCCCCCATGGCCAGCGCGGTGCGCAACACGTCCTGCGCTATCGGCGCGCCGCAGGTGACGACGGTGACTTTGGCGGCGACCCCCAGCGCCTTCAGTCGCACGGCTTGCACCAGCGCCACTTCGTCGAAAGGGTTGAGCGACATCTTGACGCCAGTGGTCTCGACGCCAGAGCCGTCACGCTTGGCGCGCACCTTGACGTTGTAGTCCACCACGCGCTTGACGGGAACGAGGATATGCATGTGCGCTGCTCCACTTCAAAGTTAAATTGGCAACAACTCAGGACACTGCGCCCAGGCCGTACTTGCCGGTCAGCAGGCTGCCGGTGCGAAAGCGCTCCAGCGCATACGGGGCGATGTCCACCTCGGTCGGCAGGCCGAGCGCGGACTGCGCCAGCAGCAGGCCAACGGCAGGCGAGAGCTTGAAACCGTGGCCCGAAAAGCCATAGCCGACCACCAGGCCGGGCACGTCGGGCAGGCGGCCCAGCACCGGGTTCCAGTCGGGCGTCACGTCGTAGACGCCGGTCCAGGACGAGGCGATGCCGGCAGTTTCATAACTGGGGAAGCGCTCGGCCACCTGCGAGCCGACTTCCACCATGTAGTCCATGCTGATGTCGCCTTGCTCGTTGTCGGGCGTGGGCAGGGTTTCGCCAACGGTGCCTTCGCTGACCAGCATCTGCTTGCCGCCGTAGCTGCGGCAGTACAGCATGCCGGGCGAACCCAGGTCTTTGTAGACCGGCATCTTGAAGGTGTAGGCCTCGGGGCCTTCCAGCGCCAGGACGCTGTGGCGCTCGGCAACGACCGGGCTGGCAATGCCGGTCCAGGCTTCGATGTCGCGCGCCCAGATGTTCTGCGCGCTGATGACTGTCCCGGCGCGAAAGGTGCCCTGCGAGGTTTCGACGCCTGCGACCTTGCCGCCTTCGAGCAGCAGCTTGTGGACTTCCACCCCTTCGATGATTTTCACGCCCAGGCGGCGCGCCGTGCGGGCAAAGCTGGTGGCCACCAGGTAGGCGTCGGCAAAGCCGGCTTCGGGCTCGTAGCCGATCAGCGCCGCATCGTCAAAACGCGCAATGGGCAGCAGGCTGCGGGCTTCGCTCTGGCCGAGAAAATTCACCTCGATGCCTTGGGCCTGCTGGGCCTGCAGCGCTGCACGCAAGGGCGACAGCTTGGGGCCTTCGGGCGCGGCAATCAGGTAGCCGCACTTGACCAGGCCGGCAGAGGCGTCGTCGTCGCCGAGGTAGTTGGCAAAGTCGTTGAAGACGCGCCAGGAAGCCTGGGCCAGCTTCACGTTCTCGATGACCGAGTAATGGGTGCGCAAAATGCCGCTGGACTGCGACGTCGTGCCCGCGCCGATTTGCGTGCGGTCCAGCACCAGCACCCGGGTAGCGCCCAGCCGGGCCAGGTGGTAAGCGACCGAGCAACCGATCACGCCGGCGCCAATCACGATGGCATCAAAGTTTTCCATATGCATTTCCTGAAGGGGTGTTGGGATAGCCGCAAGCGTAAGGAAGCGTCCAGGCTGCAGCCTAAAATGAAGTAAATCTAATCAAGGCTATTAGATTTTCTTCATCTACCAGCGCCGGCCGATGGCTGGTTCACCATCACGAACACACCCACTATGGCCCACCTTGTCCCCTCATCATCTCCCTCCACGCCGCCACAGCGGGGAAGCCGGGTGCTGCCCGACCTGCAGGCCCTGGAAACCTTCGTGGCGGTCTGCGAAGCGGGTTCCATGGCGCTGGCCGCGCAGCGCCTGGGCGTCAGCCAGAGCGCAGTGAGCCAGATGGTCAAGGTGCTGGAAACCAGCTACGGCGTGCAGTTGTTTGACCGGGAAGTTCGCCCGGTGCGCCCGACGCGGGCCGGCAGCCTGCTGCTTGAAATGGCCGACCGCCTGCTGGCCGACGCACGGGCCATGACCGATCAGCTGCGCCAGAGCGTGCGCCAGGACCTTGCCCAGCTCCGGCTGGGCTGCGTGGATTCGTTTGCTGCCACGGTCGGGCCGGCGCTGATCCGGGCGCTGTCGGGCTCGGCGCGGCAGCTGCAACTGTGGTCGGGCCTGACACCGGGCCTGAACGCACAGCTGCTGGCTCGCGAACTGGACCTGGCCATCTGCACCGAGGTGCCCACGGGCGACATGCGCATCGCCCAGCGCCTGCTGTTTTCCGAAACCTGGGTGGCCGTGTTTCCGCGCGGCGAGGCGATGGCGCCGCTGCTTGAAGCGCGCGACCTGAAGGCGCGCGCCGCCGGCCTGCCCTTGATCCGCTACACGCAGCGCTCAGTCATGGGCCAGCAAGTCGAACGATTCTTGCGCCATATCGGGCTGGAGGCGCCCCGGCGCTTCGAGTTTGACGCCACCGATCCGCTGATGAGCCTGGTGGCCGCCGGCCTGGGCTGGGCCATCAGCACGCCGCTGTGCCTGTGGCAGTCACGCGCCTGGCTGGACCAGGTGCAGCTGCTGCCGATACCGGCCACCCGGCTCGGACAGCGCGATTTTTACCTGCTGTGCCGCGATGCCGAATGGTCTTCGATGGCCGACGAGATCGCCCGCCTGACGCGCGCCGTGCTGCGCCAGGAAACGCTGCCTGCGCTGCAGGCCAGCATGCCCGGCCTGCCGCACGATGCGCTGTGCATTGCCGATTTTCCCTCCACTCCCCTCACCCCATGAACTCCACCTTGTTCGATCTGCACCAGGGCACAGCCCCGCTGCTCATTTCCATCCCCCACCTGGGCACCCGGCTGCCCGCCGAGATCAGCGCCGCCTTTTCACCCGAAGCGGCCATCGTCAGCGACACCGACTGGCATCTGGACCGGCTGTATGGCTTTGCCCGCGCCATGGGGGCGTCGGTGCTGGGCGCCACGCTGTC
>JBBRWN010000044.1:0-4496 GCA_038249155.1 Burkholderiales bacterium
ATCTGCCCACGCTGGTGACGGGACGCTATTTTTACCTGTACCTGTTCCTCGATATCTTCAGCCGCAAGATCGTCGGCTGGCAGGTCTATGAAACCGAGAGCAGCGAGCTGGCCAGCGAGGTCATGCGCGACATCTGCCTGCGGGAGGGCATCGCGCCCGGCCAGGTGGTGCTGCATTCGGACAACGGCAGCCCGATGAAGGGCGCGGCGATGCTCGCCACCTTGCAGGCGCTGGGCGTGATGCCCTCGCTCAGCCGCCCGGCGGTGAGCAACGACAACCCGTACTCGGAGTCGCTCTTCAAGACACTGAAATACCGGCCCGACTATCCCGCCGGCGCGTTTGAAACCCTGCTGGCCGCGCGCCGCTGGGTGGACACGTTCGTGAACTGGTACAACTACGAGCACCGTCACAGCGCCACCCGCTTTGTCACCCCGCACGAGCGCCATGGCGGTCAGGACAGCGCCCTGCTGGCCAAGCGCGCTCAGGTCTATGAAGCGGCCAAGGCGGCCAACCCCCAGCGCTGGAGCGGCGCCACGCGCAACTGGGAGCCCGTGCGCGAGGTGTACCTCAATCCCGATCAGCCCGTGGAGCAGAAAAATCACAAAAAGGAGGAAAACCAGAAGTTCAGAAAAACCGCTTAAATTCAACACTCATAGGCGACAACTAGCTTGACATCCACCGCCACCAGCAAGCGGCCGTCCATCACCACGACTTTGGCATGCAGGCTGGCGCGCGAGCTGCCGGTGGCGCTCCCCGTTGAGCCCGCAGAAGCGCCGAAGCGCCTGACCGTGCTTTCCTGCTCGGCACGCATTTCATAAAGCTCAATTCCCGTGGTCAGCAGTGCCCTGCGGTAGCGGCTGTAACCCACATGCGCGGCGGGCGCATCGTTGGATGCCAGTGAATTGGTCAGCACGCGCACGCGCACGCCGCGTTGCCGCAGGGCGGCAAACTGCTTCATCATCCGCTGGCCGGGCACAAAGTACGGAGAGACGATCAGCAGTTCGGTTTTTGCCTGCGCCATCAGCTGCAGCAGGCCATCAACGGCGGTGTCCTGCGCTTCATCCACGGCATCGGCGTCGGCGGCAATTTTGGACGGCTTGTCCACCAGCAGGGCCGACGGCGCCCAGGTCCAGGCCAGCAGGCTTAAATCGCTGGAGTCGGGCAAGGCCGGACGGGCGGGGGGTGCGCTGGCGGCTGGCGGCTTGAGCGCTTCAATTTCTTTGGCCGTCATCAGTGACTGCACCGGATAGGCCAGCGGATTGTTCCAGTACTGGTCAAAGCTGCGCGACAGGTCGCGCACGATGCGCCCGGCCGACAGCACGTCGATATCCACAAAATTGCTGCCCTCGCTCTGGCCGAAATAGGTCTCGCCCAGATTGCGCCCGCCGGTAATGGCCACCGCGTTGTCGGCCACCAGCATTTTGTTGTGCATGCGCCGCTGCATCCGCGCCGTGTCCTGGAGGTTGCTCAGAATCCGCAAGGCCATTGAGCCGCGCCCGCCCGGCAGCGGGTTGAACAGGCGCAGTTCAATGTTTTTTTCAAAGGCCAGTTGCAGCACCTGGGCGTTTTTGCCCGAGGTGTTGAAGTCATCGAGCAAGATGCGGATACGCACGCCGTGCCCGGCAGCCTCCCGCAGCGCGTCGAACAGGCGCTCGGTGGTCGCGTCGGCAAAAATGGCGTAGTACTGGATGTCCAGCGTTTTCTGCGCCGCCTTGATCAGCGCCATGCGGCTGGTAAAGGCCAGCTCGGCGCTGCCCACCAGCGAAAACCCTGAATCGTTATGGGTGCCCGCTTTGGCCGCACGCGCCTGGACCAGCTGGCCCAGCCGGGTTTCTGAGGGGTTGGGGAGCGCCGTGGAAAGCGGGCGCTCCACGTTCGTCGGCAAAGCGCTGCAGCCGGTGATCCAGAAGCATGCCAGCAGCAGGCGCAGCCAGCGCCAGGCACCCAGATGCAGCGAAGCGAGCGGGTAAAAGCAAGAGGCTGGGCACAGCGCGGCGGTGGTTTGCATGATGGCGGCGACTGTAGCGCAGGGCGGCAGGCCATTGCATCAGGCCATCGCCAAACCCTGCTGCCGCCCAATGCAGCCTTACGCGGACAGGGTTTCCCAGCGCTGCAGGGCGTCCATGAGTTCTTCTTCGATCTTTGTGTTGCGCGCCGTGAGTTCGGCGGCGCGCTTGGCGTTGCTGGCGTAGAGCGTGCCGTCGTACAGCTCTTGCTCAATCGCTTTTTGCTGCGCTTCGAGCTGCTGGATCAGCGCGGGCAGGCCGTCGAGTTCGCGCTGCTCCTTGTAGCTGAGTTTCTTTTTCGCGCCGGGCTCGCGGGTTTCTTTGGCCGGCTCGGCGGCGGCTTTGGCCGCGCTCTTGGCGCTGGCGGCGGGCGTTTTGCTGTTGCCAGCGAGCTGGGCAGCACGTTTAGACTGGGTGATCCAGTCGGTCACGCCGCCTTCATACTCGCGCCAGAAGCCGGGGTTCTCCGGCGTGCCTTCATAGGCAATGGTGCTGGTGACCACGTTGTCCAGAAAGCGCCGGTCGTGGCTGACTAAAAACACCGTGCCTTCGTAGTTTTGCAGCAAGTCTTCGAGCAGTTCGAGCGTGTCGATGTCCAGATCGTTGGTCGGCTCGTCGAGCACCAGGACGTTGGCGGGCCGTGCAAACAGGCGCGCCAGCAGCAGCCGGTTGCGCTCGCCGCCGCTCAAACTGCGCACGGGAGAGCGGGCGCGCTCGGGGCTGAACAAAAAGTCGGTCAGATAGCTCTTGACGTGCTTTTTCTGGCCGTTGATTTCGACCCACTCGCTGCCGGGGCTGATGAAGTCTTCCAGCGTCGCGTCCAGGTCGAGCGCGTCGCGCATCTGGTCGAAGTAGGCGACCTGCAGGTTCGCGCCCTGGCGGATTTTGCCGGGCGGCGTGGTCACGTCAGGCAGCAATTCACCCAGAATGAGCTTGAGCAGCGTCGATTTGCCCGCGCCGTTGGGGCCGAGCAGGCCGACCTTGTCGCCGCGCAGCAGCGTCGCGCTGAAACGGTTGACGATGATTTTTTCGGCGCCCGGATGGCCGAAGCTTTTGGACACGTCGGTGAGTTCGGCGACGATCTTGCCGCTCTTGTCGCCGCTGGACACGTCCAAGTTGACGCGGCCCACGGCGTCGCGCCGCGCCGAGCGGTTCTCGCGCAGGGCTTCCAAGCGCCCGATGCGCGCCACGCTGCGGGTGCGGCGCGCTTCCACGCCTTTGCGAATCCAGACTTCTTCCTGCGCCAGCAATTTATCGGCCTTGGCAAAGATGACGGCTTCCTGCGCCATCTGCTCTTCTTTTTGAATCAGGTACTGGGCGAAGTTGCCGGGGTAGCTGCGCAGCTTGCCCCGGTCCAGCTCGACGATGACGGTGGCGACCTGGTCCAGAAAAGCCCGGTCGTGGGTGATGGTGATGATGCTGCCGTTGAAATTGACCAGTAGTTCCTCCAGCCAGGCGATGGAGTCCAGATCAAGGTGATTGGTTGGCTCGTCGAGCAGCAGCACGTCGGGTTTGGCGACCAGTGCCTGGGCCAGCGCGACGCGTTTTTTGGTGCCGCCCGAGAGCGAGCCGACGATGGCGTCTTTATCCAGATGCAGGCGGTGCAGGGTTTCTTCGACGCGCTGCTCCCAGGTCCAGCCGTCCAGCGCCTCGATTTCGGACTGCAGCGCGTCCAGATCGGTATGCTCGTCGGCGGCCAGGTACAGCTCGACGACGTGTTTGGTGCGCGCCAAGCCGGCGCTGGCGGCAATGAACACCGTGGCGTGCGGGTCCAGGCTGGGCTCCTGTGGCACGTAGGCGATGCGCAGGTTTTGCTGTAGCTGCAAGGTGCCGTCGTCCGGCTTTTCCAGTCCGGCAAGAATTTTCAGCAGCGAGGACTTGCCTGTGCCGTTGCGCCCGATCAAGCCGATGCGCTGGTTGGTTTCGAGAGAGAAATCTGCGTGATCCAGCAGTGCGACATGCCCAAAAGCGAGTTGGGCGTCAAGGAGGGTGAGAAGTGCCATATAGAGAGGGATTATCCGGGGTCTGGGAATAGGCGGGCAATTTTTCAGGTTTCGGCTGGCGTTGAGGGCTGAACTTGCGGGTGGCGCCTTGGCTTATTGATGAGGTGGCGTTGGGGGTGCGCCACCTGGCTTGACGGGCGCAAGCAGGGGCTGGCGACGCCGCGTTCATGGCGCAGAGGTGAGTGCCGAGGCGGGGATTTTGCAGGCAGAAGGGCGAAGTCGCTTTTTCATGAAAAAGTTTTCACCACGAAGAAAGAATGGTGCTAAAATACGCGGCTCTGCTGATAAAACAGGCGGTTAGCTCAAAAGCTGGCAGCAAGTTGGAAGGCAAAAAAAGTCAAAATAAATTTGACCCGGCTTCAAAAACCGGTATATAATTTGAGGCTCAGCTGATTACAGCTAACGACTGCAGGCAAGATGGCAAAAGCTGTTTTGTTGAGGTCAGGATCATTAAAAATTTACAGCCGATAAGTATGGGCGTTTGAAA
>JBBRWN010000045.1:0-4131 GCA_038249155.1 Burkholderiales bacterium
CCTTGACGAATTGGCAATCGTTGTGTGTGATCACTCGCTTCTGGGGCTTCACTCCTTGCCCACCAATGTCGATGTCAATACATATTGGAGCGAATGTACTGAGCTTTTCAACGATGTGAAGAGGTAACTTGGCTAGGTGAGCGGCGTTCAACTCCATCAAAAATGACTCATACGCTTCGCTGGGCACATTGAATATGCCGCCCGTTAGTGACAAATGCGTATAAGGTTTTTTTTTCTCGACACGATAACGCGACATCGAAAACGCCAATTTTGATGTGGACGCACGACTTGCCATCTTTCAATGGACTTGTACCTGCTGCTATCCTCATGAAATCAATTCTTTATACTGTTTCGTACAGAAAGATGCATCAATATGTCAAGAATTCTTACAGAAAGAGGCAGAGTCATGCAGCGCCATCAGCCCGCAAAATCATTGACTCATGAGATAACACTCAGCTCAGATCAGCTCCGCACGAGGACGCGACAGCCCCGGCTGCACGTCATGCCCCGTCACGTGCACCAGCACCTTCTGCCCCGCTGCCAAAATGCTGCCGTTGCCCCGACACAGCGCCACGCTCATCTCCTTCAGCGTGTTCTCGATGAACTTGCCCTCGTCCACCTTGCCACTCGCGGCGGCGATGCCCGCCAGCCGCTGCAGCAGCTCGAACGCCGGCTCGCCCAGGCGCCCGTACGTCTCCACGATGACGGGCTCGAAGTCGTAGCCGCCGCCTGCCTGGCCGCACGAGTACTTCTCCACCTTGCGCGCGCCGCGAACTGCGGCGGCGGCGCCGTCCGTGTTCGCCGCGTCCTGCACATACGTCTCAGCCGCGGGGTGCACCACCGACACGTCGATGACGAGGGGGCCTTCATGCAGCACCAGCAGCGCGTCGCCGCGCAGGCCGTCGCCGCGCGCGCGGCGTCGCGCTGCTTGCCCTTGCTGCTGGAGCTGCCGCAACACGGGCTCCTTGGACGACGCGACGCCCGCTCGCGAGGCTGCACGGCACCATAATCCGACGAGGATATCGTGGCGCAACGTGAATGCCCCGCTGAGCAGCTTGCACACCAGCGCGTGCTCTGCGTCCGTCTCGCGCAGCTTGCGATTGCAGCCGCACGTGAGCCCGACGGCCGCGCTCAGCACCTCGAGCAGGCCGAGGCGCAGCTGCAGCGCGCTGCGGAAGTCACGGTCTGAGAGCCGCAGCGTGGGCGCCACCGGCAGCGCGTCTAGGAACGCAGAAGCCGGGCGGCACGCGACGCTGCGCAGACGCGCAAGCGTCTGCAGCGCGAGCGTCGCTTCCGCAGGCCGTGCCACGCGCGCCTCGACCCGCTCGAGCACCTCCTCGGCGTCCGCGTCGGCTAGCGCGCGGGTGAGCTTGCGCTGCGCCAGCGGCATGACTTTGGCAACTACCGCATCTGACGCATCGCGCAGCTCGGCGTCCCACACGGCTGGGTGCGCGTCGACCAGCCCGCTCCAGACGCCGCGCAAGTGCTCGCCCTGCGGCCCCGCGAAAGGCTGGAGCTGCTCGGGCGCAGTCTGCAGCGTGTTCTGCGCGAGCGCGGCGCCGGCTATGAACGCTGCCGCGCACTCGCTCGCTTCTGGGACGTGCAAGCCGAGGCCGCCGTGCCGCGTCGGCGCGCCGAGCTGCCATTCCGACTCGAAGCCGAGCTCGTCTCGCTCGACGCCGATAATGCCCTGCGCCGCGACGTGAAGATGGGCCTCATGAAGGCTCAAGGCGGGTTCGAGCAGGTGCCCCTCGACGGTGCGCGGCAGGTGCGCAAGCTTGCGCGAGAGCGACATGCGCAGCAGCAGCATCTTGTCTTGCGCTGGCAGCGGCAGGTCCATCATGGTCGCCACCAGCTCTTTCGTTTTCTCTGCCTTGCTGCCGACATGTGCGCGCACAAAGTCGTCCGACCCGATCGGCGTGCCCACGACTATGACTCCCTCGGGGCGGTGCTCAAAGCCCAGCGCCTCGGCCGCCGCAGCTGCGTTCGCGGGTGTGCGCGAGTGCGTGAGGCACTTTCCCAGCGCGGGGAGGAGCTTGAGCGGCTCGCACTCAGCGAAGAAAGTGCGCACGGCGGCGACGCCGGGGTCTGCGAGGGCGACGATCGTGGCGTCGTCGAGGAAGGCCACCGCAGGCGCGTCCGGGTGCTGGTCGCGCAGTGCCAGCAGCGCGATCTGCATGACGAGCGCGAACAGCAGCGGTCCAAGCGGGTCGCCCTGGCGTACGCCGCTCTGCGACCAGAGCGGCGGCGTGCCGTCCGGCGCGCCATTGACCCACAGCCTGCTGGCATTGCGGTACGCCCAGACCACGAGCGGCAGCAGCGCCGGCGCAAGCTTCGCGACCTGCTTGAGCATCTCGGTGCGGTCGAGGGTGCCGAACGCGTTCTTGAGGTCGAGCAAGAAGAGCACTGCCTCCGCGTCTGCCGCCAGCGCTGCGTGCGCTGCGTGCCCGATGCTCTGGCTGCCGCCGCGCGTGCTGACGCCCAGCTGCAGCGGCGCCAACGACTTGCCGACGTTCGGCAGCGCCTTGAGCGCGCACAGGCCCGCGAGTCGGTACCACACCTCGCCGATGGCGATCGGCCGGACGCCGCCGCCGGGCTTTTCGAACGCAAGCAGCCGTGCATCCGTCAGCTCGGGCAGCGCCGGCAGCTGCCCGCTGACAATCGTGCTCACGAGGCTGTGCACCGCCTCGAGGCCGGCCTGCCCCGACTCGACGATCACCTTGACGTGCTCGTATGTCCAGCCGCTGGGACCGCCCGCGGACGCCTTCGGCAGCTTTGGCAGTACGGCGAGCAGCACTTCTTCCGTAATGAGCGCTTGCGCTGCTGCTTTGACCGCAGGGTCATCCACTGCTGCTGGAACCTCTGGCGGGGCGGCCTCGGGGTGCAGGGCGGCGAGCTTCGGGTGCAGCTCCGCGTCGTACTCGCTGAGCGGCGCGCTGTCGAGGGCAGCTGCAGCGCGAGAGACTTGGCCGTGGCTGAGGGCACGGTGGACACGCTGCGCTTGGCGCTGCGCTGCGCTCTGCTGGCGTCGCCGCCGCTGCTGCTCGGCGTCTTGCGCGGGGCCATATACCGGCAGGCCGAGGTTGAGGTTGCGAAGCCGCGCACAGGTCTTGCGCGCGCGACTTTTCGACGAGCTCTGCTCCGTCAGCACCTCGCCTGGCAGTGAAAGCAGCGCGTGCACCCGCTGCTCCAGGCGCGCGTGGTCATTGCGCTCGACCTCAGCCATCACGCTGTCAATGCGCTTGACAGCCGCTTCAGCAAAGGCCGCGTGCGCCTCGCGCGGCACAAACCTGCCGGGGCGGATGCTGCTGCTGAAGGGCTGCTCAACGGCTATAGCTGCTGGGTCTGCTGGCGCGGGCTGCTGCGCGTCGCCGGGCTCTGGCTGGTCCGGGGCTGCTTGGGGCTGCTGTTGACCTGCTTGCTGGCCACCATACTCTGCCGCTAGCTCCGCCTCAGCATCGAGCGCAGCTGCAGCGCCTGCAGCTTCTTCATTGCGAGCTTGACAGCGTTTGCAAGCACGGCTGAGCGGATGCAGGTAGCGGCAGCCGGGAGTTGCACAGTATCGGTACTGCAACTCACCCAGCTGGTCGGCTGTCAGGCGTTTGCTGGCACACGCGCTGGTCCGTAGGTGCTGTACGAGGCCCGAAGCACCTGAGTAACGTTTCGTGCAGCACGGGCAGGCGCGGCGCGGCTGTTGCACGTTGCCAGCTCGCGGCATCAGCCCAGCGCTGGTTGCACGCGCCCGGGGCGCTCCGCACAATTCGCGAGCAGCGACTCCGCACAAATAGTTTCTGACGCCGTAAAGAGAAGTACTGACGCTGTTTGGCGGGGCTGCTGCCTGGCGCGGCCGGGCTGACAACTGCGAGCAACTACGCTACGTGCAACGAGCAACGAGCAGCAAGCAACGAGCAACGTACCCAATGCGCCATGCGATAGCCATCGGTCGTTTGTTGTTCACAGTTGGCTTTGGCATTTTCTGCTCGTTGTTTGAGATTCTCCATAGCGAGTTCCTCTTGTTCATTTTCTTGTTTGAGTTTGTCCACGATCGATTGATGCAACGTTCGTTCATCCGCTTGTTTGTCTAGGATCGGTATCAGATGATTCGCGATGAAATACGACATGTCAAATGAA
>JBBRWN010000046.1:0-4078 GCA_038249155.1 Burkholderiales bacterium
CATTCACACTGCAGGGGTCGCAAGTTCGAAACTTGCACCGCCCACCAAAAAACACAATGAAATCAAGGACTTAGCTTAATGGCCAAGTCCTTTTTCCTGTTTAGTGTCTAAAAAGTGTCTGATTTGATGGTGTACGATATAGGATGGCATAAGCCTAATGATGAGGACATTTAGGCTTTTAAGCTCACCCGTTTTCTATGCCTGCATTTGCTGCGGAAGCGTAAGCGTCCGCCCAGTACCCGTATTGAAATTCAAGACTCAGTCTGGTGGAGCCACTGGTTGATTTCGGCCACGTCGAATGCGGCAGGGTCAAACGGGCGGCCGATCCATTTTTTGAGTTCGTCGTGTTCCGGGTGGGCTGGATCGGCCAATGCTTCCAGGAAGTCCTGGTAGCCCGGCGCGCCGCCCACGTCCTCAGGCGGCCAGGCACAGCGCCAGCGACAAGGGCGCGCCCAGCGTGACGGTGGACTCGTCGATCACGCCTTCGGCCAAGTCCCAGTCGGGCTCCAGCGGACCGTAGCTGGCATCGGCAAAGACGAACTCATGCAGATGCCCGCCTTGCCAGCCCGTGCCCCACAGGAGCGCGACATGCAGGCGCGAGAGGTCGATCGTGGTGGGCACCAAGAGGCGGCGCCAGACCTTGGGGTACACCCATTCGAGCTCGACATGGAGCTGGTGGGCGCGTAGCCCGCCGCTGTCATTGGCCGAGGTTTTGGCCCCGGATTTTTTCGCGCCTCCTGGCAGTCGGTGCAGCTTGGCTGTCATGCTTGGGGGCTACTGTAGCGAAATCGGTGGACACGCCGTGGCCCGCATCAAGCCGCGCGCGCCATGTCCTGCGTTTGCCGGGCCGCTTGCCAGGCAGGCCGGAGCCGCTCTGCCACCCGCCAGGGCAGCAACTCGTCAATCCGGTTGATCGGATGGTCGGCGATGCGCCCGAGCACATGGTGCAGGTAGGCCTGCGGATCAATGCCGCCCAACTTGCACGAGCCGATCAGGGTGTAGATCACGGCGGCGCGCTCGCCGCCGGCGTCCGAGCCAAAGTGCAGGTAGTTCTTGCGCCCGAGGACGACTGCGCGCAGCGCCCGCTCGGCCGCGTTGTTGTCCATCTCGATGTGCCCGTCGTCCACGAAACGCACAAGGGCTTGCCAGTGGTTGAGCGAGTAGCCAATGGCCTGCGCCATGGACGACTTGGCCGAGATCTGGCCCAGGGCTTGCTGGAGCCAACCGTGCAGCGCCTCGACCAGGGGTTTGGCGCGGCTTTGCCGCTGGCGCTGTCGCTCCTCGGCGGATTTGCCCCGAATATCTTTCTCGATGGCGTACAGCGCCCCGATGCGCAGCAGCGCCTGGTGCGCCAGCGTGCCGGGCATCTCGCCTTGGCCCTTGTGGATTTCATAGTATTTTCGTCTGGCGTGAGCCCAGCAAGCAGCTTCGACGACCTGGCCATCGGCAAACAAGGCGTCGTAGCCGGCGAACGCGTCGGCCTGCAAGGTGCCGGCAAAGCCTGCCAGGTGGCCCCTGGGATGCTCGCCCTTGCGGTCCGGGGAATACTGAAACCACACCGCTGGCGGCGAAGCATCGCCGCCGGGGCGGTCGTCGCGCGCATACACCCACAGCCGGGCCGTACGGGTCGTGCCCCGGCCCGGGCTCAGGACCGGCACGGGCGTGTCATCGGGGTGGATCTGGCCCGCGCTCAGGACGTAGCGGCGCACGGCGTTGGCCAAAGGCTGGAGCAGCCGCGCCGCGCCGGCCACCCAGTCCGCCAGCGTGGAGCGCTCAACCACCACGCCCTGGCGGGCGTAGATCTGGCTCTGGCGGTACAGCGGCAGGTGGTCGCAGAACTTGCCCACCAGCACCTGCGTGATCACGCCGGCGCCGGCCAGGCCGCGCTCGATCGGACGGCTCGGCGCGCTCGCCTGAACGATGGTGTGGCAGCGGGCGCAGGCGAGTCTGGGGCGCACGTGGCGCACGACCCTGAAGCTGCCGGGCTGGTACTCCAGCACTTCCGAGGCATCCTGGCCAATCTGGCGCAGCGCGGTGCCGCACCCCGGACAGGTGCATTGTGGCGATGGAAGGTGCGTCACCTCCTGGCGCGGCAGGTGCCCGGGCAACTGCCGGGGGGCGGTGCGGCAGGCTACCGCCTGGCGCTTGTGGCGGGCGTCCTCCAGATCGGCCACCTGAGCAGCGCCCGGGGACGGCTCAGGCGCGGCAGGGGTGGGCTGCACCGCTGCGCCGGGCACCTTCAGCGGCAACTCGGGACTGTCCACCTTCTCGCTCGAGCGCCCGTAGCGCATGCGCCTGAGATGAAACAGCTCCAGCGTGAGCTTGTCGATCGCCAGGCGCAGCGCGCCAATCTGCTCGTCACGCTGCGCGACGCCTTGCTTCAAGGCATCGATTTGTTGCAGCAGCGCGTGTGAACTCATGGACACCACTTTGCCAGCAAAACCGGCGCGCCAACAGAAGGGGTTTCACGGTTGCGGGTAGCCCCCGCATGTGGTGTTGCGTCCGCCCGGCTCCCCGTGCACGCCCTTTGGGGAGCAGGTCATCCGTTCATCACCTCAGGCGGCGAGCGTGGGCTGCCAGGTGCGCACGGGCATGCGCCAGTCGATGCCTTCTAGCAGCATGGACAGCTGCGCCGGAGTGAGCGAGACCGCGCCGGCGTCGGCCTGCGGCCAGACGAAGCGGCCCCTCTCCAGGCGCTTGGCAAACAGGCACATGCCCTGGCCGTCCCACCACAGCAGTTTGACGATGTCGCCGCGCCGGCCCCGAAACACAAACACGTGGCCCGAGAAGGGATCGAGCGCCAGCGCGCTTTGCACCAAGGCGGCCAGGCCGTCAAAGCCGCGGCGCATGTCCGTCAGGCCCGCAGCCAGCCACACGCGGGTACCCGCCGGCAGACCGATCACGACGCGTCCCGCAGGGCTTGGAGCACGCAGCGCACACTGGCCGCGTCGACGCTGCCGCGCAGTCGCACACGCGCACCGCCCACTTCAATTTCGATGACGCCGGCCGCCGCCGCCCGTGCCGGGCTGGCCCGCACCGCTGGCGCTGGTATTGGCAACTCGATGATCGCGCTTGCCGGTGGCAAGGGATCCATCGTGACGGGCAGCAGCACGGCCTGCGTAACGGGTTTGAGCCGCGCTGGGCGGTTAGCCTGTGCGCGGCGCCACTTGAACAGCAAGTTGGCATTGATGCCGTGCGCCAGCGCGATGGCCGCGACCGAGGCGCCGGCCTGCTCTGTCAGCTTGACGAGCTTGCGTTTGAAGGCCGCGCTGTGTCTGCGCTTGGTGGCCTTGAGGGGATCTTTGAGAGGTTCCATGACGGTGTGCACTTGTCCGGGTTAAGTGCACACCATCGCGGCGTGCAACTCCCCGGATACTGCCCGGCTCATCAACCCGGCGCAAGAATGGTATTCGTCGGACGGTTACCGAGGGTCCGGACCTGCGCCCATTGCCCTTCGGAGAAAACATGGCCAGTGTCCATGGGAACGCTGTTGGATGCGCCGCGGACCTTCACCCCCGAAAACGGGTTGGCCAGCAGGTAGCCTTGCGCCATCAGCCAGCCAAACAGCGCGCCCAGAACCGACAGTGCGTACGCGATGGAGCGCGCAGACAATGGGCCGGCAAAGGGCTTCCAGCCGGGCGACGCCCGGCTTTGCGAGGGTCCGATCCAGCGTCCGGCTGGATGCGGGCGGCGAAGAAACGCCCGATAGGCCACGGTATCTTCCACCGTCAGGGACGACAGGGCTCTGCCGCGCTCGAAGATCGCCCACAGGATCAGTCGCTCAGCTTCCTTGCGGTAGGCGCGGTGCGTTGCCGTTGATTCGTGCAGGGAAAGCCAGGTCTGCACAGCAGCGTAGTCGTTGTCCGCGTCCAGGGTGCAAGCGCTTTTGGGTGAACGAAAGGTGCCCTGCGTGCCGTTCAGCTGCTGCGGAAGGCGCAAGACTTCCCAGGGAACCTCACCGGTGGCTGGGTGCATGGGTGCCAAGGCCCGGGCTCGCTCTGTCAATTGGGGTTGGCGGTCGAAGAAGGCTTCGATGTGTTTGGCGCCGGTCGCACCGAGACCGGCAATTCCTGCCCAC
>JBBRWN010000047.1:0-3653 GCA_038249155.1 Burkholderiales bacterium
GGGCGGCAAGGCTGGCGCGCGCCCATGGCGGTGTGGGCAATCACCGAGCTGCAGGCCTGGGGGGTTCGGGGTCTGGCCTGCCTGAGTAGGCGGCGGCAGGATGTGGCTGGTGCCACCTGTGGCGCGCTGCGCTACAACAGCGGCGATGCCGAAGAAGGTGGGCGCAGCAGCGGTTTGACTTGCCGGGAAGCTTGACGACCGTACCGCGCCCTACACCGTGCCGATGAAGGCGGTGCCCGCGCAGTGTGGCCCGCTGGGGCGAGTCCGTCCAGCACGTCGGTTTGTCCGGGGTGTGCATGGACCGACCGGCCCGTATGTTCCTGTGCGCGCGCTGCCGCACGCAGGTGGTCTTGTGCAGCCGCTGCGATCGCGGCAACCGCTACTGCGGGCCGGCGTGTTGGCGCCTGGCCCGCAATGCAGCACGGCGTGAGACCGCACGCCGCTACCAGAGATCACGCCGCGGACGGCTGACCCACGCCGCCCGGTCACGGCGCTGGCGCCAGCGTCACGCCGTCATCTGCCGTGTCGATGGCGACACCGACACAGGCGTTGGCGTTGGCGTCGGCGCACACAACGTGACGCACCAGGGTTCCCGGACAGGGGTGGGCGCTGCTCCACTGGCCGTATGCACCAACGCCAATGCCACCGCCACCACCACCGCCACCGCCAACGCCACTGCCAGCGCCTCCACCACCGCCTCAGCGATGCCGAGCCCGCCCTCGGTGCCACCACCTGCACAGGAACCGCTCGTCACCCAGCCCTGGCACTGCCGCCGCTGCGGCTGCGAGCAGCCGGCCTGGCTGCGCCAAGGCTTCCTGCGCCATCGCCGTACCTCTGCCTTGCCGATGGCGCTGTTCGGACGGCGTCATGACCATAGCCCCTGACCTGGTCGCGCGAATCCTGCGGCTGCACACAGTGGAGAAGTGGCGCGTGGGCACGATCGCGCGGCAGCTGCATGTGCACCGCGATGTCGTGCGGCGCGTGATCGACCATGACGCCGCGAGCTGCGTGATCGCGGGCGCCGTCGCGCCGGTGCCGTCCTTGCCAAGCCCGCGGCCACTGCGGCCCAGCCGGGTGGACCCGTACCGCCCCTTCATCACCCAGACGCTGGCCAAGTACCCCACGCTCACTGCGGCGCGGCTGTACGTGATGGTGACCGAGCGCGGCTATGTGGGTTGCACCTCGCACCTGCGCCACCTGGTCTCGGGCATGCGCCCGCGCCCTGTGGCCGAGGCTTACCTGCGGCTGCGCACACTGCCGGGCGAGCAGGCGCAGATGGACTGGGGCCACTTCGGGCATCTGCAGATCGGCCGCGCCCGGCGCACGCTGATGGCCTTCGTGATGGTGCTGAGCTATTCGCGCCGCATCTTCCTGCGCTTCTTCCTCGACGCCCGCACCGACAGCTTCCTGCGTGGCCATGTCGAGGCCTTCGCCGCCTTCGGCGGGACCAGCCGGGTCGTCCTGTACGACAACTTGAAGAGCGCCGTGCTCGAACGCCAGGGCGACGCCATCCGCTTCAACCCCAGCCTGCTGGCGCTGGCCGGCCACTACCGCTTCGAGCCGCGTCCTGTGGCGGTGGCGCGGGGCAATGAGAAGGGTCGTGTCGAGCGCAGCATCCGCTACATCCGCGACAACTTCTTCGCCGCCCGGGCCTTCACCGACCTGGCCGATCTGAACGCGCAAGCCCACGTCTGGTGCGAGGGCCAGGCTGCCGAGCGGCGCTGGCCCGAGGACGGGCAGTTGACCGTGCGCCAGGCCGTTGATGCCGAGCGGTCGAGCTTGCTGGCCTTGCCGGCGCACGAGTTCCCGTTGGGCGAGCGTGTGGCCGTGACGGCGGGCAAGACACCCTACGTGCGGTTCGACCTGAACGACTACTCGGTGCCGCACACCCATGTGCGGCGCACGCTCACCATGCTGGCCGACGAGGCGCAGGTGCGCGTGTTCGACGGCATGCAGCAGTTGGCGCAGCACCGCCGCTGTTGGGACAGCGGCCAGACCATCGAGGACGCCAGCCACGTGGCGCGCCTGGTCGAGCACAAGGCCGCCGCACGCGCGCACCGTGCCTGCGACCGCCTGGCGCAGGCCGCGCCGGCCAGCGCCGAGTTGCTCAGACGCGCCGGCGCACGTGGTGACAACCTGGGCTCGATCACCTCGCAACTGATGCGCCTGCTCGAACGCTGGGGCGCGCCAGCGCTGCAGGCGGCCATCACCGTGGCCTTGGAACGCGACGTACCGCACCCCAACGCCGTGCGCCTGGCGCTGGAGCGTGCCCGCGAGGCCACCGGCCAGCCCCCGCCGGTGACCCTGATCCTGCCCGAGCACGTCGCCATTCGCGACGCGCCGGTGCGCGCCCACGACCTGGGCAGCTATGACCGCCAACTCCATGACCGCCAAGACCGCAAGGACCGCCATGACTGAAGCACCATCCCCATTGCTATCCCCATCCCCATTGCCATCCGCAGGCGAACTGCGCACGCAGGCCACCGACCTGCGCCTTCACGGCCTGCTCAGCCACTGGGCCGAGGTGATGGGCCAGCCCGAGCAGGCCCGATGGGTGACGCAACTGCTGGGCTGGGAGGCCACAGAGCGCAGCCGGCGCAGCCTGGAGCGGCGCCTGCGCGAGGCCCACATCGGCCGCTTCAAACCGCTGGCCGACTTCGACTGGGCCTGGCCCCGGCAGTGTGACCGTGCCGCCATCGAGGACCTCATGACGCTGGACTTCCTCAAGGACGCCAGCAACGTCGTGCTGGTCGGCCCCAACGGCGTGGGCAAGACGATGTGCGCTGCCAACATCGGCCACCAAGCGGTGCTGGCCGGCCACACCGCCTTGTTCACCACCGCCGGGCAGTTGCTGGGCGAACTCGCCGCGCTCGACAGCGACTCGGCCCTGCGCCGCAAGCTGCGTCAGTACGCCGCCCCAGATCTGCTGCTCATCGACGAGGTGGGTTACCTGTCGTATTCCAACCGCCACGCCGACTTGCTGTTCGAGCTCGTCAGCCGCCGCTACCAGCACAAGTCCACGGTCGTCACCACCAACCGGCCCTTCGCCCAATGGGGCGAGGTCTTCCCCAACGCGGCCTGCGTGGTCTCGCTCATCGACAGGCTGATGCACCGCGCCGAGGTCGTGCGCATCGACGGCGCTTCGTACCGAGCCAAGGAAGCCGAGGAGCGCGACGCGCAGCGCCTGGCCGAGCGTGCGGCCAAGGCCGCAGCGCCACGCTCGCGCAAGGCTGGACGATGAGCATCGCGCAGACACCAGACACCTCACGGTCACCGACCACGACCACGACCAAGACCAAGACTGCGGCAGCGCCGACCGTGCCGCTGCACTGGACGCCCGAGCAGGCGCTGGCCGTCTTCGAATGCCTGCAGGCCATGCGTCAAGCGCTGTGGGTCATCTACGGCACACAAGTGCAGCAAGCCTGGCGCGAGCAGCTCGTGCCCGACGGCCCACCGCCGGAGTTCGATCCCGACGAGCCGTTCTGAGTAACGCTCATCGTTGGCCGCTGCGTCAGCGTCACCGCCAAAACCCACAGGGCCCCTCACGGGGCCCTGCCTGCTTATGCCCGCGCTAACTGGCATCGACCACCGCCGCCGGGGTCAAAACCGCCACCTCGCCAGCGAATAGATGCGGATTCACACCGGCGCCAACA
>JBBRWN010000048.1:0-3521 GCA_038249155.1 Burkholderiales bacterium
GGTCGTTATGCACAGGCCCCAGTTATGAACAGTTGCCCGGGTGAACTGGCCTGAGGGCCGCGATTTCCCTGCACTGCTGTCCGTTTCACTGCTTTTGAGCTGGACATAAGCCCGGCTTTGGCGCAAAGCTGGTGATCTCACAACTGGAGATCACTATGGATTCAATCCGTTCGCTGCACCCGATGGCCAAGGCCTGGCTCCTTGATGGCCCGCTGTCGCCACACATCGATGCGTTCCAGGCACTGCTGGAGCGTGGCCGGTACGCTGAAGGCAGCATGGAGAAGGCTCTGCGCGCCTTGGCGCACTTCGCCCAGTGGATGACGCGGTGTCGGCTTTCAGCCGAGCAGATCGACGAAGCTCTCGTCAAGCAGTTCCTGGACTTTCACCTCCCGCGCTGCGACTGCCATCCCACGGCGTTGCGCACGCATGGTGACCTGCGGTCGAACCTGGCGCACCTGTTGGCGTCGCTGCGGGAGCAGCACGTCATCTTGGAACTGCCTGGGCCCAGCGGCCCCATTGCAGAGGAACTGTGCCGCTACAACGTGCACATGCGGGATGCCCGTGGCCTAGCGATCGGCACGCGAGAGCTTCGGCTGGCGATAGTGAGTCGGCTACTGCTTTGCAAGTTCGCCGGTAGAGCCATCGCCATCGGCGAGTTGCAGCCGGAAGACGTTCGCGGTTTCATTGCAACGGAGCTGACGCGGGTGAACAGCGTGTCGCACGCCAGCACGCTGGCCGCTGCATTGCGGGCCTACTTCCGCTACCGCGCCACCTGCGGCGACACCTTGCATGCCTTGCTCGGCGTCATCTCGTCGCCGGCGCGCTGGAGTCTGGCATCGCTGCCACGCGCGCTCACGGCTGAGGAGGTGCAACGTCTGCTGGCGCATTGCGCCCAAGCCCGGCCGACGCCGCTGCGCGTATTGGCCATGGTGCGCCTAGCGCTGGATCTTGGCTTGCGCATTGGAGAGATCGCCAGGCTGGAGCTGGCCGACTTCAACTGGCGCGCAGGCACCGTGATCTTGAAGGGCACGAAGTCCGGGCACCAGGACGTTCTACCGCTGCCAGTGACCACCGGGCAAGCGCTGGCCGAGTACCTGCGGTATGAACGGCCGACGAGCACGCTGCCGACTCTCTTCGTGCGCAAGATGGCACCGCACGACAAGCCCATCAGCGTGAACATGGTGCGCAGCGCAATCAGCAACGCGTTGCGCAGCGCCGGCATCACCCATACCCGCTGTCACTCGTTGCGCCACACGCTGGCGTGCCGCATGGTCAATAACGGCAGTTCGATCAAGGAAGTGGCCGACGTGCTGCGGCATCGATCACTAAACACCTCGCTTATCTACGCCAAGCTCGACTTGCAATTGCTTGCCGAGGTGGCCCTGCCTTGGCCTGGGAGCGCAGCATGAGCGCGCCGTCAGTCACCAGCAGCGACCTCGCCGCCCGGGCGCAACAATACCTGGACGAGCGGCGGCGCCTGGGGTTCAAGCTGTGCTCACCCGGCCACGCCTTGCGAAACTTCGAGCGATTCGTCACCGACACCGGCCACGCCGGGCCGCTGACGGTGGATCTGATGGCGCAGTGGGCCCGCCAAGTCCAGCCGAGATACATGGTGGACGGCCACGCCGACAGCGACACAGCGGCGCGCCGGCTGGCTGCGCTGCGTCCGTTCATGCGCTGGCTGCAGCAGTTCGAGCCGGCCACCGAAGTCCCGGACGACTCCAGCTTCGGACCCATCCCCGGGCGCGTGACGCCGCACATCTACTGCGAAGCCGAGATCGTAGCGCTGCTGGGAGCCGCCCGCCAAATCGGGCCGTCGGATGGGCTTCGCGCCGCCACCTATGCGACCCTGTTTGGGTTGATCGCCTCGGCAGGGTTGCGGATCTCCGAGGCGCTTAGCCTGGCTGACCTGGACGTGGACCTGGACGGCGGTGTCCTGACCGTACGGCAGACCAAGTTCGGCAAGTCCCGCCTGGTGCCCCTGCACCCGAGCGTGATCGGCCCATTGGCGACCTACCGGGCGCTGCGCCGCCAGCATGTGCGCCCGACACCGCGCACGACCTTCTTCGTCAGTTCGCGCGGCGTGCGCCGGGGTGAGCCCCTGGGTGACAGGCAGGCGCATCGGATGTTCGCCCAGTTACGCGAACAACTGGGTTGGGTTGATCGCGGCGGCCATGGCCAACCTCGGGTACACGACCTGCGCCACAGCTTCGCCGTGAGGCGGTTGATCCTGTGGCACGAGCAGGGGGCAAACCTCGATCAACGGATGCTGGCGCTATCTACGTACATGGGCCACGTCAAGATCTCCAACACCTACTGGTATTTGAGCGGCGTGCCGGAGCTGATGGCGCTGGCCGGTGCGCGGTTCGAGCGCTTCGCCGATTTCGGGGAGTGCGACGATGATTAGCCCTGACCAACGCAAACTGGCACCGCCGAGCTTCGCGGCGCTGGTGCAGTCGTTCTTCGCCGAGCATCTGACCCAGCAGCGTGCGTTGAGCGCGCGCACCGTGGCGGCCTACCGGGATGCGTTCTTGCTGTTCCTGGACTTCGCTCAGGTGCGGCTGCATAAGGCGCCCACGGCGATGCAGCTTGCCGACGTGACGCCCACGCTCATCCTGGCCTTCCTCGACCATCTGGAGAGCGAGCGACACAACGCGGTGCGCAGCCGCAATGCGCGGCTGGCCGCGTTGCGCACGTTCCTGAAGTTCGCGGCACGCCGCGACGTGACGGCGCTTCACATCGTCGAGCAGGCACTGGGCGTGCCAATGAAACGCTTCGAGCGGCCGATGCTCGGGTTCCTCACGCGCGAGGAGATGCTGGCAGTGATCGGCACGCCCGGTGTAGGCTGGGTCAGTCAGCGCGACGCCCTGCTGCTGGCCCTCCTGTACAACACCGGCGCGCGCGTGTCGGAGGTGATCGGCGTGAAGGTGGCCGATGTCGTTCTCGACCCCGTCGCCTGCGTGCACCTGCATGGAAAGGGGCGCAAGCAACGCTCGGTGCCGCTGTGGCGCTCGACGGTCAAGGCGATCCGTGCATGGCTGCGGCTTAACCCTGAGCTGTCTGCGACATCGGCGCTGCTGCCCAACCGCAGCGGTCAGGCGATGACGCGATCCAATGTGACGCAGCGGTTGGCGTTGGCTGTGCAGGTGGCCGCGCGCACGATGCCCAGCCTAGTCGGCCGCGCGATCTCTCCTCACACCTTGCGCCACTCGACTGCCATGCATCTGCTGCAGTCGGGCGTGGACATCAGCGTGATCGCACTGTGGCTCGGCCATGAGAGTCCGACAACGACGCACCAGTACGTCGAGGCCGATCTCGCCATGAAGGAGAAGGCGCTGTCTCGGCTTCAGGATCCCAACGTCGCCGCGCGCCGCTTCCGAGCGGATGACTCGCTGTTGGCATTCCTCAAGACTCTGTGACTATGCGCAGTTCCCAGACGCGGATGGTTGCCATCTCGTGAGGGCAACGCCGCAGTTGCGTCGGCACAACTGTTCATAACTGGGGCCTGTGCATAACGACCA
>JBBRWN010000049.1:0-3119 GCA_038249155.1 Burkholderiales bacterium
CGCTGCGGCGATGAAACGCGTTGCGCCAAGATCTACAAGGAAGCCGACCAGCGCAGCTTTCGCCAGGCGGTCGATTACACCGAAAACCGCAAGGTCAAGAACAGCCGGCAGGCGCGCGCGATGGCCAAGGGCACCAAGTTCGGCCGGCAGGCCAGCGAAGCCGCCTGGCAAAGCGCCGAGGTCGATGCCCTGTACAAGCTGGCCGACGCCGGCGTGCGGGTGCCGCAGCCGTACAACTTCTGCGACGGCGTGTTGCTGATGGAACTGGTGACCGACGCCAACGGCGACGCCGCGCCACGCCTGAACGATGTCGATTTCACGCCCGAAGAGGCGCGCCGGCACCATGCCAGCTTGACCACCGAAGTCATCCGCATGCTGTGCGCTGGCGTCGTCCATGGCGACCTGTCCGAGTTCAACATCCTGCTGGCCGAAGACGGCCCGGTCATCATCGACCTGCCGCAGGCGGTGGACGCCGCCGGCAACAATCACGCCAATCGCATGCTGCTGCGCGACGTAGCCAACCTGCGCAATTTCTTTGGCCGTTTCGCGCCCGACCTGCTGAAGATCGACTACGGCAACGAGATGTGGGATTTGTACCAGCGCGGCGTGCTTTACCCCGACACGGTATTGACCGGCCATTTCAAGCGCAAGACCGGGCCGGTGGACCTGGGCGGCGTGCTGCGCGAGATCGACGACGCCAGCGCCGAGGAAGCGGCGCGGCGCGTGCGCATGGCGCAGTCCTGAGGCGTCTTGCGGCATCATCCTGGCCTTTTCCCAGGCGATCGCGTTTGTTGATAACTATTTGCTATTAAATAAATAGCTGCCTACGCATGTGGGATATGCGGAAAGGCTGTATTTGATTGATAAACGTGACTGCTGACGTTTGCTGCTTTGATCGCTGCGTTTTTTGTTCTTGCTCTTGCTCTTTGGCTTTGGTTGCTTCTTCTGTGGTTTGAGGGGTGAGCGCCTTCCCGGCGGGGGGTGACTTTCTTTTCTGGCAAAAAAGAAAGTCACGGCGGATTCCAATCCCAAGTGCAACACTCCAGACCCGAAAGAGTTGCATGACAAGAACCTATCAACAATTGAGTGCTGAAGAGCGCGGCGTGGTGATGGCTATGAAGCTGCGGTGCTGCAGCATGCGCTCGATTGCCAGTGCATTGGGCAGAGCGCCGAGCACGGTCTCGCGCGAACTGCGCCGCAATGAGTGGCAAAGCGAGGCTGAACAATGCGTCATGGGGCGCCCCCGCATCGCGGGCGGCTATGACGCAAAGCGCGCCGGCAAGCGGGCCCGACGGGTGCGCCGTGACGCCTGGCCGAACCGCAAACTCCACCGGGGTGGCGCCCTGTGGGCCCAGGTTAGGGCGCTGCTCGAACTGAAGTGCTCGCCCGAGCAGATTGCAGCCATTCTCAGGCGGCGCCATCCCGGGCAGCCTGAACTGCAGGCCTGTCATGAAACCATCTACACGGCCATCCACGCCGCCATCTACGCCATGCCCGCAGGCGAGCCGCGCCGCAAGCTGGTCGGGCTGCTGCGCCAGGGCCGCTGCGCGCGCAGACGCCGCAGCCGGGGCACCGACAGGCGCGGCTCGCTGCAAAACACCCAGAGCGTCCATGCGCGCCCAGCCCAGGCCAACGAGCGTTTGCTGCCTGGCCACTGGGAGGGCGATCTGATTGTGGGCAAGGCCAACGCGTCGTCTGTCGGCACGCTGGTCTGCAGGAAGTCGCTGTTCGCCATGATGGTCAAACTGGACAGCAGCAAGGCGGTGGATGTGCTCGAAGGGTTCACCAGGGCGTTTTGTGCGCTGCCTCAGGAGCTTCGCCAGACGCTGACGTACGACCAGGGCAAGGAGATGGCGCTGCACAAAAGCCTGGCCGACAACACGGGCATGACGATCTACTTTTGCGACCCCCACAGCCCTTGGCAGCGGGGCCTCAACGAAAACACCAATGGGTTGCTGCGCCAGTACCTGCCCAAGGGCACGGACCTGGGCGTGTACTCCCAGCGCGAGCTCGATGAGATGGCCTGGGAGCTCAATACGCGCCCCCGAAAGAGCCTGGGCTGGCGCAGCGCCGCAGAGGTGTTCTTCGACGATGCCAGCATGCAAAAAGCCGGCCTTATCCCTACTGTTGCACTTGGTCTTTGAATCCGCCGTGACTTTCTTTTTTGCCAGAAAAGAAAGTTACCCCCCGCCGGGAAGGCGCTCACCCCTAAAACCACAGAAGAACCCACCCAAAGCCCGACAAAACCACGCCTGGCGGGATAGCTATGAAATAAATAGCTGCTTGCGTCCGTCCTTATTGCGCAAACAGCCATTTTCATCACTCAACCCGAAAAACCCCCGTCGGCTTGAAGCCCAGGTCAGCCGACTTGCCTTTTCGGGCGCGCACGGTGCGCGCGTTGTTCAGGCTGCGGATTTCCAGCGTTTCCTCGCGGGCCTTGGCGCCGCGCCCGATGCCGTCAATGCGAACGCTGCGGGTGTAGGCGGCCGCGCCGGCCAGTGCGTCCGTGCCCTCGAGGTCGATCAGCATCAGGCCGCGTCCACCCTTTTCCATCTGCTTGATCTCGGCGATGTCGAAGGTCAGGATGCGCTGGCCGGTCGAGGCGCAGGCCACGTGCGTGGCGGGCGGCAGCGGCTGGCTGCCTGATGTGCCCTTGACATGCGACGGCTGGCAGATCGTTTCGCCCTCGCCCAGCGTGATGAAAGCCTTGCCGCTCTTGTTGCGCGACACCATGTTGTCCACCGTCGCCAGGAAACCATAGCCGCCCGAACTCGACAGCAGCAGCATGGCCGGGGTGGGTCCGGCAAAGTAATGCAGCAGCTGCGTTCCCGATTCGAGTTCGATCAGCGTCGTCACCGGCTGGCCGTCGCCGCGCGCGCCGGGCAGCAGCGCCACCGGCACCGAATACAGGCGGCCGTTGCTGCCAAAGGCCAGCAGCGTGTCAACCGTGCGGCATTCAAACGTGCCATACAGCGCGTCGCCGGCCTTGAAGGCAAAGCTGGCAGGCGCATGGCCGTGGCCGCCGCGTGCGCGCACCCAGCCCTTGCTGCTGACCACGACCGTGACCGGCTCGTCCAGCACCTTGACTTCCAGCACCGATTTTTTCTCGGCCTGGATCA
>JBBRWN010000050.1:0-2837 GCA_038249155.1 Burkholderiales bacterium
AATTCCGCTACCTCGAACCCACCTACAAAGGCCAGTTGCGCGCCAACATCATGCCCGGCGACAAGCTGCGCGAGCGCGACCGCTGGTCTTATTCGCTGCAGCATCTGGGGGCGTTTGACACGGGCGTGTCAGCCATTGGCGCGCTCGGGTTCAACCTGAACCTGAACCGCGTCAGCGACAACGACTACTGGCGCGATTTTCCGATTGCCACCGGCCAGGTGACGCAGCGGCTGCTGACCCAGGACGCCTCCCTGAACTGGAGCCGCGGATACTTTACGTCATCGGTGCGGGCGCTCAAGTGGCAGACCCTGCAGGATGTGAGTTCGCCCATCATCCCGCCCTATGACCGCCTGCCGCAACTCACCGCCGCCTACACCCGGGTCGACGCGCCGCTGCTGGGCCTGGGAAGCGGCTTTGACTGGTCGGCCGAAGCCGATTTCACCCGTTTTTCTGCCGACCAGAGCCTGACCAGGCAGCCCAACGGCAGCCGGGCTTTTACCAAACTGCAGGTCAGCCGTCCCTGGCTGGCGCCCGGCGGCTTCATCACGCCCAAGCTGCAGTTGCATGCCACCAGCTACCAGTTTGAGTCGCCGCTGGCCAATGGCGCCACGTCGGCGTCCCGCCTCGTTCCCACCTTCAGCCTGGATGCCGGTCTCCAGTTCGAACGTGATGCCAGCTACTTTGGCCGCAGCTTTACCCAGACGCTGGAGCCGCGCGCCTTTTATGTGCGAACGCCTTTTCGCGACCAGAGCTATCTGCCCAATTACGACTCGGGCGCCAACAGCTTCAACTTTGCCACCGTCTTCACCGAGAACGCTTTTGTCGGCAACGACCGCATAGCGGACGCCAACCTGCTGACATTGGGCCTGACGTCGCGCTTGCTCGACCCGGCGACCGGTGTCGAGGCGGTTCGCTTTGGGGTGGCCCAGCGCCTGCGCTTTGACGACCAGCAGGTCAGTTTGCCGGCGGCGGGCACCACGCCCGTGCCCGGTGCCCTGCCGGTGACCGACCGCGTCAGCGACCTGCTGGTGGGCGCATCGGTCAACTGGGTGCCGCAGTGGACGTTTGACAGCACGGTGCAGTACAACCCCAAAATCAGCCAGTCTGAACTGGCTTCTGTCGGCATACGCTACAACCCGGGCAACTACCGAACCATCAGCGCAGCCTTTCGCCGCCAGCGCAACATCAGCGAGCAAATTGATGTCGGCTGGCAGTGGCCCCTCAACGACCTGTGGGGCGACAAGGGCAAAGACCTCGGTCCCGGTCGTGGTCAGGGCGGCGGGCGCTACTACTCGGTTGGCCGGTTGAACTACAGCACGCTGGATAAAAAACTGGTGGATGCGGTGGTCGGCATTGAGTACGATGGCTGCTGCTGGATTGGCCGTGTGGTGCTGCAGCGCTCACAAAACAGCCTGTCGTCGTCGAACACCCGGATTTTGTTCCAGCTAGAAATGGTCGGTTTTTCCCGTATTGGCGCCAGTCCCCTGGAAACGCTCAAGTCCAATGTGCCGCGCTACCAATACCTTCGTGAAAATGTCAGTCCTCCCAGCCGCTTTACCACTTATGACTAAACACCGCTTTTTTACCGGATCATTTTCGGCCCGGCCACTGGGCGCGCTGGTGCTTGTGCTCGCGCTGCCCCTGGCGAGCGTGCATGCCCAGATTGCCAGGCCTTCCAATGCGCCGCGTCTTGTCGCACCGGCAGCGCCCGCCTCGAATGCAGCGCCGCGCGCTGGCGCGCAGCGGCAGGCAGACTTCATCGTGGCGGTGGTCAATTCCGAGCCGATCACCAACAATGAAGTGCGCGCCAAGCTGGCACGTACCGAGATGCTGCTGCAGCAGCAGGGCACTGCCTTGCCGCCACGCGGCGAGCTGCTGCCTCAGCTGATCGAACGCATGATCAGCGACAAGGCGCAGCTGCAGGCGGCTCAGGCGTCGGGCCTGAAAATTGATAACAACGCCATTGAAGGCGCGGTCCAGTCGGTCGCCCGCCAGAACCAGGTCACGGTCGAGGAACTGCGCCGGCGCCTGAAAGCCGACGGCATTGACTATGAAAAGTTTCGCACTGAAATTCGGGACGAACTGCTGATCAGCCGCCTGCGCCAGCGCGAGGTCGATTCGCGCATCAATGTGAGCGAGCAAGAGATTGACGAATATTTGCGCAGCCAGGAAGGCAAGGCAGGTGCGGCCGGCACTGCCCCGGCGGCGCTGAATCTCGCTGAAATTCTGGTGGCCGTGCCTGAAAACGCCACGCCCGCCCAATTGGCTGCATTGCAGGCCAAAGCGCAGCAGGTGCTGGAACGCGCCCGCTCCGGTGGCGACTTTGCCGCGCTGGCGACCGAATTTTCAGCGTCGGCGTCGCGCAGCAATGGCGGCCAGATGGGCCTGCGCAGCGCCGACCGTTATCCGCCGCTGTTTGTCGAGGCAACCCAGAACCTGCGCGCAGGCGGCCTGGCCGGCCCGGTCCGCAGTGGCGCCGGTTTCCACATCCTGAAGGTCATCGAAAAGCAGCAGGGCGGCGGCCTGCCCGATGCCGTCATCACGCAAACCCATGCCCGGCACATCCTGCTGCGGCTGACGTCCCAGCTTACCGAGGCCGCCGCCGTGGAAAAACTCGCAAGTTTCAAGAAACGCATCGTTGCCGGCCAGGCCGACTTTGCCGCGCTGGCACGCGAAAACAGCCAGGATGGATCCGCCAAAGAGGGCGGCGATCTGGGCTGGGCCAATCCCGGCATGTTTGTGCCCGAGTTTGAAAAAACCATGAACGCACTGACACCCAACCAGGTTTCCGACCCGCTGGTGTCGCGCTTTGGGGTTCACCTGGTGCAGGTGCTGGA
>JBBRWN010000051.1:0-2702 GCA_038249155.1 Burkholderiales bacterium
ATGCCGCAGCGCAGGCCCGCGTCGCCGTCGATCACCAGCAGGCCGCCTTGCGCGGTGGCGCCCGCTGCATTGGACGCAAATCCCTTCACATGGATCTTGCCGCTCATCATGTTCTGGCCAACGCCGGTGCCGGCGCTGCCGTTGATGATGACGCTGGCCCCCTGGTTCATGCTCGCGGCGTAGTAGCCGGCATGGCCTTCGATAACCAGGTTGATGGGGGTGTTCAGCCCGGATGCAATCGCGTGGGCGCCATCCGGGTTGTCGATCTGCACCGACAGGCCCGGCATGCCAGGCGCTTCCTTGTGCAGGAACTGGTTGACCTCACGCAAGGGCGTGCAGGCCAGATCAAACTTTAGGCTTTCCATACGTACATTTCCTCAGGTGCGGGTTCAAAGACATGGGCGTGCTTGACGCCCGGCAGGTGGGCGAGCGAGCGGAATTCGGAGGCAATGGCGACGTAATCGTCGGTTTCGGCCACCACGGCGGGCTTGCAGGCGAACGGGTCGCGGATCAGCGCCAGTTCGGTCGGCGTGCCCATCAGGAAGGTGTAGAAGCCGTCGAGCACTTCGAAGCCCTTTTGCAGCGCTTCCTTCAGCTCGTCGCCTTCGCGCAGCCGCCATTCCAGAAAGCGCGTGGCCGCTTCGGTGTCGTTGTCGGTGTCGAACTCGATGCCGTGCGGCGCGAGCATGCGGCGGATGCCGTTGGCGTTGGACAGCGAGCCGTTATGCACCAGGCAGAAATCCTCGCCCGCCGTGAACGGATGCGCCCGGTCCGCCGTCACCGCCGACTCGGTGGCCATGCGCGTGTGGCCTACCAGGTGAGTTCCCTGGAAACCGGCAAAGCCGTAGCGCGCGGCCACCTGGGCCGGGGTGCCGATGTCCTTGTACAGGTCGATGCTGCGCCCGGCCGAGAACACTTGCAGCAGCGGCTGGTAAGCCTTGAGCCAGGCCTTGACGGCTTCTGGCGCGCCGTCGAAGGCCAGGATGGCGTGGTTGCCCTTGACTTCGGCGCTCGCATGAAGGTGCAGCGCCTCGTTGAGCGCGCCGACCAGGGTTGGCCAGTCGTAGCGGTCGCCCTGGGCCACCAGGCCCGAGAACACGCTGAGCTTGCGCCGGTGTTCGGGCAGCGGCGTGGTGAATACGGCCAGTCCGGCTGAATCCGGGCCGCGTTCCGTCATTCCGATCATCATCGGAACCATCAGTTCGCCGAGCTGGTCGCGCAGCGAAGGGGTTTTGATCAACAGTCCAACTATTCCGCACATGGCGTGGTTTCCTTTTAAAAGAATTCGAGGTATTGCTTGACTTCCCAATCCGACACATGGCGCTGGTACTCCAGCCACTCCATGCGTTTGAGATCGAGAAACTCGCCGGCGACAGGCCCCAGCGCATCGCAGATCAGCCGGTCGCTTTCCAGCGCGTCGAGCGCCTGGCCCAGGTTCTGGGGCAGCAGCGAGATGCCGGCTTCTTTCAGCTGGGCGTCCGACCATTCGTAGAGATTGGTGTTGCGCGGTGCGCCCGGGTCGAGCTTGCGGTCCACGCCGTCCAGGCCGGCGGCAATCACGGCGGCGGTGGCCAGGTAGGGGTTGCTCGCGCCATCGGGCAGACGCAATTCCAGCCGACCCTTGGGTACGCGCACCATGCATGAACGGTTGTTGTCGCCGTAGCTGATGTAGGCTGGCGCCCAGGTCGCGCCCGTCAGCGAGCGGCCGACGACGAGGCGCTTGTAGGAGTTGACGGTGGGGGCGCACAGCGCCGTCAGGGCTGGCGCATGCGCGAGCAGTCCGCCCAGAAAGTGGTAAGCCAGCTGCGAGAGTTCCAGGCCATGCACGTCGGTCTTGTCGCTAAACAGGTTGCGCTCGCCGTCGCCGATGGACATGTGCATGTGCATGCCGTTGCCGGGGCGGTTGGCAAACGGCTTGGGCATGAAGGAGCACAGCAGGCCCAGGTCGTGGGCGATTTCCGAGGCGGCCATCTTGAAAAAGACGAAGTGGTCGCAGGACTTCAGGCAGTCGGTGTAGGTGTAGTTCAGCTCGAACTGGCCATTGGCGTCTTCATGGTCGATTTGATAGACGTCGATGCCGGTGGCGCGCATCACATTGGACAGCCGCTCCAGGAAGGTGCGGGTGCGCGACAGGCCCTTGTAGTCGTAGCAGGGCTTGGCCAGCGTGTCGCTGGGGTCGCACGGCGCGATGGCGCCCTTGTCGTCGCGGCGCAGCAGCGAGAACTCGGGCTCCAGACCGGTGAACAGCGTGTAGCCGCGCTCGGTCAGGCGCGCCACCTGCTGGCGCAGCACCACGCGGCTGTCGTGGCCCCACGGCTTGCCGTCCACATGGCCTTCGCACACGACACGCGCCAAGCCTTCCTGCCAGGGCACCAGCGAGACGGTGCTGAGATCGCCCACCGCCATGAAATCCGGGCCATGGGGCGCAATGCCGGAGCCGCAGATCGCAAAACCGGCAAAGCCAGCGCCGTCTTTCATCACCGAGGGCAGATGGGAAACCGGCACCGACTTGGCCTTGGCCACGCCGTGGATGTCCACGAACTGGGCCAGTACATAACTTACGCCCTTGGCCAGCAGGTAATGCTGGGCCTCCTCGACGGTTTGAAACTTCGGCGCGGGTTCAAGCACGCCGGGCGGAACGCCGAGCTGGACAGGGGAATCTGACTTCATGGAAAAATCTCCTTGGGTCTCAATGAAAACGC
>JBBRWN010000052.1:0-2671 GCA_038249155.1 Burkholderiales bacterium
CAGTTTGTAGCCCACCCAGGTGTTGAGGTGGCCTTGCGCATTGCGCTTTTTGCCCTTGTTGCACAGCTGCGGCAGATCGGCCAGCGCCTCTTGGGCGGTTTGCCCCAACTGCGCCGGAATGCGGCTGCGCGGCGCGGCCTTCTCTAGCTTGGCGGAGCCGGCTGCTGGCCGGCCGCGCCGCTTGGGCGCTTTGTTTGCCTTCGCCGCTTTGGCCGCATTGAACGCTGCCGTTTCGGCGGCGCTGTACTGCGCGCGCTCGCGCGCACAGATGGCGGTGGCGTCGCGTGCAATGTGGCCTATCACGCTGGCGCCCAGGTGCTGGCGGATCAACGCCTCGTGCGCTTTGCCAGGCAAGCCCAGGCGGGCGAACTCGGCAAAGGCGCGGCTGAACGTCGCCTCGCTGGGCAGCGGACGGTTTGACTCAAAGCCGAGCAATCGCCGCAGCACGGTATCGACGGCCAGACGGCTGCGCAACTGCGTAGTCCGCTCAAAACCCAGGACCGCCTTGGCCACAAAGGCGTGCGCCAAGGCAACGCGGCTGCGCTCGGGGGCGCCCACTCTGGGGCCTGCGTAACCGAGCAGGCGTTCCATGTCGAGCCAGTCCAGCGTGTGCACGATGCGCTGGTGCAGGGGCGTGATCCCGAGCTCCACGCCTGCCGCCCACTGGCCGAGTTCGCGCTGCAGCAGCGTGTGGTGTTGGCGGTAGCCTTGCCTTGCGGTAAAGTTCATTGGTAGGCGCTTCTCATCTTGTTTTGGTAAACCAGATGTTGCCACTTTCCAGTGGCTGCGCCTACTCTTTCACATCTCAAATTTGCATCTCGCAAAGCCGCTAATTCACCACTTTCTGAATTGTGCAAGTGGCTCAAATTAATAGTCGTCAGCACTTGCGTAGCCTGCGAAATAAGCTTTTTTAACGTTAAAAAATTCTTTTTCTGGTCAGGACGAATGACGCTGGCACCAGAAGGCTCAGCTGCAGCCTGCGCCCGTGCGCAGCGCGCAGCGCCGGGCGTAGGCGGCTGACTCCAGCTGCACCGTGACATGCCGGATGCCGAAATGCGCATGCAGTTCGTGTTCGGCCTCGTGCAGCACGGCGTCGCTGCCAGCGTCCGTATCGAGCACCAGGTGCGCCGTCAGCGCGATTTGCGAAGTGCCCATGGACCAGATATGCAGGTCATGCACATCGCTCACGCCCGGCAGGCCCAGCAGCCGCTGGCGCACCTTGGCCAGGTCGACCTGCTCGGGCACGCCGTCAAACAGCATGTGCAGCGACTGCTTGAACAGATTCCAGGTGCCCAGCACGATGATGACCGCAATCGCCAGGCTCATCACCGGGTCGATCCAGGCCCAGCCCTGCCACAGGTAGAGCGCGCCGCCCATCACCACGCCCAGCGACACCAGCGCATCGGCTGCCATGTGCAAGAAGGCGCCGCGGATGTTCAGGTCGCCTTGGCGCCCGCGCATGAACAGCAGGGCCGTGGCGGTGTTGACGGCAATGCCGACGCCGGCGACGGCGATGATGGTCCAGCCTTCGGTCGCCTCGGGCGATCCCAGCCGGCCGATGGCTTCCCAGGCCAGCGAGCCCATGGCCACCAGCAGCAGCAAGGCATTGAGGAACGCCGCCAAAATGGACGCCCGCTGCCAGCCGTAGGTGTGGCGCGCATCGGGCCGCAGCCGGCCGGCCAGCGCGCCGCCCCAGGCCAGCACCAGCCCGGCCACGTCGCTCAGGTTGTGGCCGGCATCGGCCAGCAGCGCCAGCGAATTGATCTTCCAGCCGTACCAGGCCTCGACGGCGACAAAGGCGATGTTCAGCGCAATGCCGATGGCAAAGGCGCGGTCGAAATTTTCCGGCGCATGGCCGTGGTCGTGGTCGTGTCCGGCACTCATGGCGCCTGCTTGCTATCCATCGGGGTTTCTTTCGATGCTGCGGGTGAATGAAGGCCGTGGCGCCGCCATGCGGGCCACGGCGCTGACAGGGCGGGACCTGGCCCGCCCTGGCGCGAACCGCAAGCCGGATGAGACGACGCGCTTGGCGGCCCGGCTCAGCCGCGAAGCGCCAGGTTCAGCTGGTCCACCAGCTCTGCCCAGTCGGCGTCTTCGAGCTTTTCTTCTTTCAGGAACGTCGCCTGCGAATCCGTCCAAAACGGCGCGTCCGCCAGTTCGATGTCGCTTCTCAGGGGCGAATGCGTGGCAATGAATTGCCGGATGGCCGCTTCGTCGGCGGGCAGGCCGAGTTGTGCAAAGAGGTCGCTGAATGGATGAATAGGCTGGTCCATGAATATCCTTCAAGGGGTTTGGAAAGCTGGCAACACCCGATTCAACACCAAAGCGGGCAGGAGCCGGATTTTAAGGAAAGCCTGGGCCGGCAACTCATTTCTCCTTGCCCAGCGCCACCCGAAATTCTTCAAGCTTCGTCTCGTAGGCCTCGGCCTCGCCGTATTCCAGGAAGCGGTGGTAGCGCGTATGCGTGCCCAGGATCTTGTGCGCATGCTTGATCGGGCAGAAATACTGCTCGGTGCGCGCCAGGATTTCCGTCATGTAGGCCATCAGTCCGTTGCCGTATTCGCAGTAGGTGCAATGGAATCTCTCGATGGCATTGAGGTAGGCCAGGTGCCGCCGGTCAAACACCAGGTAGTCGCCGCGCCGCACCCGGGCAATGCCGTAGATCGGAAAG
>JBBRWN010000053.1:0-2597 GCA_038249155.1 Burkholderiales bacterium
GGTGCTAACTTTTAGGGCTTAACCGCTGACGGGGGGGAAGTTAGCACAAATCATCCCCTACCCACCAAGGCCCCCCGTTGGCGGTTGAGCCTTGTTGAACGGAGCCGGACTTCCAGCAGAATCCTTTTCGCTCCCCTTTTCACCCATCTTATGGGTTTTCAACCCGTTTTCAGTCCCCTTTGACAGCATCCGGCGCGCTCTTTTCGGCGCGTCGGATGCTGTTTTTTGAGCCGGCGTAGGTTGGGCGTTTCCCCTTCGCGGCTCTTGCCGGCCTTTTTGGGCAACCAGCGTCCCGACCGTGCCAAACAGAGGACACAGCAGTCGGTATTAGGGCGCGTTTTTTCAGTTGCTCAGGGGCGTCCAGTGCGGCATTGCGCCCGGCGGGGCGCGGGCCTGCGGCGGCACCAGGCCGATGCGGAGCATCGTGCCGGTTTTGCAGCAGGGACAAAGGTTCGGGTCGCGGCCTTGCCAAAGCCGTTGGAGTGCCGCTTGGCGCAGTTGCTTTTTGTCCTTTTTCGGCTTGGGTGCCTCGTTGGGGCGCAGGCTTCGCCAGCAGGCGGCCAGGGCTTTGGTCTTGACGGCGTTGCTCAGGATGCCGTAGTGCCGCATCCGCCGGAAGCCCTTGGGCCGAATGTGGAGGCAAAAACGCCGCAGGAACTCCCCGCCCTCCAGTGTCATTTCCTTGCGTTTGCCTGCTGCCCGGTAGTCCTTGTACGCAAAGCGGACGTGGGTATCCGTCACCTCCAGAATCCGGTGATTGGAGATGGCCGTTTTGTGCGTATAGCGACCCAGGTATTCGATCACCTGTTTGGGGCCACCGAAGGGCCGTTTGGCATACACCACCCAGGGCTTTTGGTACAGGCCATTGCGCCAGGCGCGGTAAGCAAGCGGGTGGTGGAACTGCCCTTCGCCAGGGGGCAGCACCAACAGGCCTGCTTCCAGTGCTCCGCCCACCTTTTTCATAAAGATGGCCCGGAACACCTTCGACAGGGCCTTCACCGGGTACAAAAACTGGTCGCCGCCGCCTTTGGTCTTTGTCCAGTGGCCCTCCTTAGTCAGTCCACCGCCCGGCACGATGGCATGCACGTGGGGGTGGAGCATCAGGTTCTGGCCCCAGGTATGCAGCACCATCGTCGCACCGCCTTTGGCACCCAGCCATTTGGGGTCGGCAGCGAACTTTTGCAGCGTCTCCCAGGCCGACTCGAAGAGCGCGTCGTACAGGAAGCGTGGATTGTGCAGGCACAGGCCGTTCCACTGTGCAGGCAGCGTGAACACGGCATGGTAGTACACCACTGGCAGCAGTTCCGCTTGCCGCGCCATGATCCAGCATTCCCGCTCCAAAGACTGGCACTTGGGGCAGTTCGAGTCCCGGCAACTGTTGTAGGAGATGCGCAGCGTCCCGCAGGTGTCGCAGGCATCCACGTGACCGCCCAGGGCTGCCGTGCGGCATTGCTCCAGTGCCGTCAACACCTTCTTTTGCCAGGCACCGATCTGCCCGCTGGTCCGCAAATCCGCCCCAAAACGCCCGATGATGTCCGCTACCTCCCATTTTGGGAGTACGCTCACCTCCGGTTGCGGCTCTTGCCACGCATAATGTCCAACGGCGTGTCGATGTCGCGCAGCGGAATGGCCGCGTAACGCAGGTAGAGCAGCGTGGTGCTCAGGTGGGCATGGCCCAATAACTGCTGCAAGCGAACCAAGGAACCCCCATTGTTGATGTAATGCACCGCAAAGGTGTGCCGAAGCGTGTGGGGATGCACGGCCTTCCGAACCGCTGTGCGCCGGTGCGCTTCCCGAACCATGTACTGCACGGATTTTACCGTGATCGGTTCGCCCGGCGTGTTGCCCTCAAAAAGATAGTCGGTCGGTTTTTCCAGCGCGTAAAATGGGCGCAAGGCATCCAAGACCGCCACGCCGTAGGGCACCACCCGGTGCTTGCCCCCCTTGCCGTAGCGCACGTACAGCACGGCGTTCTGCTTGTCAAAATCGCCCAGGCGAAGGTTGGCCACCTCCTGCGCCCGAAGACCCGTGTCGTACAAAAGATGCAGCACCGCCGACTGACGAGGGTAGTGGCAGGCGGAAAACAGTGCTTCCAACTCCGTCTGCGTGAGGACGTCCCCGATGCTTTTGCTCCGCCCAGGGTTGGGGATGTCCAGGCGGATTTTTTTGTCCTTGTACACTTCCCGGTACAGGTACAAAATCCCGAACACCCGCGTGTTCAGCGCCGAGGGGCTCATGTTCTTACGCTCCCGGTAGTCGTTCAGGTGCGCAATCACTTCTTCTTCCGTACATTTATCCGGTGTTTTTCCCAACGCTTCCATCAGGTCGCGAACGCCCCGTATGTAGGAAATGATGGTGCTTTTGGCATAGCCCGATAAGGCCATGCGCTCCCGCATCCGACTCAAGACTTCGGAATACGCCTCGCAAGAGGTTACAAATACGCTCTTCGAGGCAAAGTCGATCAACTTTTTTTTGGCATAGTTCGCTCAAAATTTATAGGTGAAATAATGATGCGAATCTATGCCTTTTTGTGGCTACCTTTGGGCAGCGTGTGCGCTTTGTATCGGGCGGAGCGGTTGCCGTAGGCTTAGTTCAAC
>JBBRWN010000054.1:0-2561 GCA_038249155.1 Burkholderiales bacterium
CAGGGCTATCGCATCTAAATCCAGGAAGCTAAAAAGTAAATAGCCTGACTCCAGGGAGTCGGGCAAGGGCAAACTACGGGACTTCAAAACAGCCTGTAGAAAAGCCTTGCATGACCGAACGCCCACGCCTGAGCCTGATGGATCACCTCGGCGCGGTGCCGGACCCCCGCATGTTGCGTACCCAGCGCCATGAGTTGCTCGATATATTGGCCGTTGCTTTGTGCGCCGTCATAGGCGGGGCTGATCACTGGACCGAAGTGGTCGAATTTGGCGAATCCAAACGGGCGTGGTTCGCCACATTTTTGAAGTTGCCCAATGGCATTGCCTCACACGACACCTTTGCCCGGGTCTTTCGCCTGATTGACACCGATGCGCTGGAGCAAGCCTGCCAGCAGTGGCTGGCCAGCCTGGTAGGGCGCGTGCAGGGTGTGGTGGCCATTGACGGTAAAAGCGTGCGCGGCGCACGGGGCGGCAAGCGGCACCCGCTGCATATCGTCAGCGCCTGGGCGAGCCATCACGGCATGCTGTTGGGTCAGGTGCGAACGGCTGAAAAATCCAATGAAATCACGGCCATTCCCGATCTGCTCAAGCTCTTGAGCATCCAGGGCTGCATTGTGACCATTGATGCCATGGGGTGCCAAAAGGCGATTACCCAGGAGATCATCAAAAGCCAGGCCGACTATGTGCTGAGCCTGAAGACCAACCACAGGCACCTGTGCTTGGGCGTCGGCTCATGGTTTGCCGGGAGCTTGGCCAATGGTTTTGCCAACCAGGCACACAGCCATCATCTTGACCCCACAGGCCCCAGCAACCACGGACGTATCGAAAGCCGGGAGCATTGGCTTATTGAAGTGCCGCAGCACTTGAGACGCGCAACCAAATCCTGGACGAATTTGCAAACCATCGCCATGGTCCGGCGCACGCGTCAGGTGGGCGAAAAAACCAGCGAAGAGACCCACTACTTCATCAGCAGCCTGGCCTTGAGCACGGGCGCCGAGGTGCTGGCCAAAGCCGTGCGTAGCCACTGGGCTGTGGAAAACGAGCTGCACTGGTCGCTGGACGTGGGTTTCAGGGAAGATGCCTGTCAGGTCCGAAAAGACAATGCGCCAGCCAATCTAGCTTGCCTGCGGCGCATGGCGCTGACCCAGCTCAAGCAGGAAACGACCAAGAAACTAGGAATGCAAGGCAAACGTCGGCGCGCAGGTTGGGATCAGGCCTATATGGAGACCGTTCTCAAGGGGGTCTTCATTTAGATGCGATAGCCCTGTGCCGGCTGATCATTTGCTATAAAAAATGTAGCTGCTTGTGCAAGCCCTGCCTGCGCAGGAGGCTTAAATGGCATTAAAAAATTAAAAAATAGGCATTCCGGCCGCTTACGCAGTCCCCACACGCCCCTACCTGCCTGGGGCTGCGAAAATAAGATGATGAACTTTCAAAAAATTCTTGTTCCTGTGAGTGGTGTCGTGGCTGTGGCGCTGGCCTACCACCTGTATGGCTGGTCCGGTGTGGCGGCCATCGCGACCGGGCTGGTGATGTGGATGCTGCTGCATTTCACCCGCTTGATGACGATTCTGAAGCGGGCCGCCAACCGGCCCATCGGCTATGTGGGCAGCGCCGTCATGCTCAACGCCAAGCTCAAGCCCGGCATGACGCTGATGCACATCATTGCCATGACCCGCGCGCTGGGCAAGCTGCAATCAGAAAAAGACGTGCAGCCTGAAATCTTTCGCTGGACCGACGGCACCGACTCGCATGTCACCTGCACGTTTGTCGGCGGCAAGCTGGCGCATCACGAGCTTTTTCGTCCGACGGAAGGCGTGCTGCCGCCCGCGCCGTAAAATCATCGTTTCCGGTTGTTGCTCCGCCTGCGCTGGCCGCCTGCAGGGGCCAGAATCCGGATAGCCAGAACATCGTCAAGATTCAAAACTCACTCATTCACAGGATCATCAGCATGTCCCCAGCAGCACCTTCCATGGAAAATCGCGACGGCAAAATCTGGATGGACGGCCAGATGGTCGAGTGGCGCGACGCCAAAATTCATGTGCTGACGCACACCCTGCACTACGGCTGCGGCGCCTTTGAGGGCGTGCGCGCCTACAAGATGCCCGACGGCGGCACGGCGATTTTCCGGCTCGAAGAGCACACCGAGCGATTGTTCAACAGCGCCAAGATCCTGCGCATGAAAATCCCGTTCACGCCGCAGGAAGTCATGGATGCCCAGCTCGCCGTGGTGCGCGAAAACCATCTGGAAAGCGGCTACATCCGCCCGCTGACCTGGATCGGCTCCGAAAAACTCGGCGTCAGCCCCAAGGGCAACACGATTCACCTGATGGTGGCCGCCTGGACCTGGGGCGCGTATCTGGGCGAGGAAGGATTGAGGCGCGGCATCCGTGTCAAGACCAGCAGCTTCACGCGCCACCATGTCAACATCACCATGATTCACGCCAAGGCGGTGAGCAACTACACCAACTCGATCCTGGCGAACATGGAAGCCACCGACGAAGGCTACGACGAAGCGCTGCTGCTCGACCCGCAGGGATTCGCCTCCGAAGGCGCGGGAG
>JBBRWN010000055.1:0-2556 GCA_038249155.1 Burkholderiales bacterium
GACGATCTTGAAATCAAGATCATGGAGATCCGCGAGATCACCGATTGGGAAAAACCGATCTACGTTAAGATTGGCGGCGCACGCCCCTATTACGATACCGCCCTCGCCGTCAAAGCCGGTGCTGATGTGGTGGTGCTCGACGGCATGCAGGGCGGCACGGCGGCGACGCAGGAAGTGTTCATCGAGCATGTGGGCATCCCGATCCTCGCAGCCATCCGCCCGGCGGTGCAGGCGCTGCAGGATCTGGGCATGCACCGCAAGGTCCAGCTCATCGTCTCGGGCGGCATCCGCACCGGCGCTGACGTGGCCAAGGCGCTGGCGCTGGGCGCGGACGCGGTCGCCATCGGCACCGCCGCGCTGGTGGCGCTGGGCGACAACGACCCGCGCTACCAGGAGGAATACCAAAAGCTCGGCACCGTGGCCGGCGCCTATGACGACTGGCACGAAGGCAAAGACCCGGCCGGCATCACGACGCAGGATCCGGTGCTGTCGGCGCGGCTGGACCCGGTGCAGGCCGGCCGGCGCCTGGCCAACTACCTGGCGGTGATGACGATGGAGGCGCAGGTGATTGCGCGCGCCTGCGGCAAGTCGCACCTGCACAACCTCGAGCCCGAAGACCTCTGCTCGCTGACGCTGGAAGCAGCGGCGATGACCCAGATTCCGATGGCCGGCACCAGCTGGTATCCGGGCGCCAAGGGTTTCTGAGCCCGCCGCGCTGCATCGGCCACGGGCGATGCAGGCGCTGTCTGGATGGCGCCGCCCGGCGCCATCCAGAAAAATTCACCTCGACAAGCCACTTTCCGCCGCCCCAGGATGATTGGAGAAAACCCGATGCAAGCAAGTTTGCCGATTGCCAATGCGCCGCCCCCGGCCAGCATGCCCCGCTACCCGGCACCCGTGTTGCGCGCAGGCGCGTCGCGCCATGTCGTGGTCGTGGCCAGCCCGCCGGATGCGGCCATGCGCGAATTTCTGGGTTCCCTGCGCGGCGTCGCCGCCGACCGGCAGACCTTGCTGGAGTTTGCCGCAGCCACCCAGGACGCCGCCCCGATCTTGACGCTGGCCCTGCAGCAGTCGCTGGCGCAGGCTGAAGCCGGTGCGCAGCTCTACCTGCTGGGTCCCGAGGCGCTTATCTGGAGCTTGTTCAACCTGGCCCGCAGCATGGGCCTGCAGCCCGAGGAAATCAGCCTGCTGCGCGCCCAGAGCGCGGAGCGTCCGGTCTATTGCGTGCATTGCGCCGGGCTGCACCCGGCCGGCCCCGGGCTTGAAACCGATTGCCCGCACTGCGGCGTGCGCCTTTTTGTGCGTGAGCATTTTTCCCAGCGGCTCGGCGCTTACATGGGCGTGTGCGCCAATACCCAGCAACCCTACGCGAAGGATGCCGCATGAGCGCGCTGATCGAAGTCGAAGTCGCCCAGGTCCGGCCACTGACGCCGCTGGTGCGCGAGTTCACCCTGGTGCCGCGTACCGGCCGCCTGCCGCGCTTTTCTGCCGGCAGCCACATCCAGCTGCAACTGCCTTTGGGTGAGCGCCTGCTGCGCAACTGCTATTCCCTGACGGGCGACCCGGCCCGCAGCGACACTTACCGGATTGCGGTGCGGCTGCAGGAGACCTCGCGCGGCGGCTCGCGCCACCTGCATGAACACATTGCCGTGGGCCAGCATCTGCGCATCACGCCACCAGCCAATCTGTTTGCGCTGCACTCACGCGCCAGCCTGCACATTTTGATCGCGGGCGGCATCGGCATCACGCCCTTCATGGCCTATGTTGACGAACTGACGCAGCGCGGCGCCGCCTTCGAGCTGCACTACGCCTTTCGCACCGGACTGAGCGATGCCTATGCCGATGCGCTGCGCCAGCGCCTGGGAGCACGCTTTCACGCCTATGACAGCGGCACTGGCCCCGCGCTGGACCTGCAGGCCGTGCTCACGGGCCGACCCGTGGGCACCCATGTTTACACCTGCGGCCCGCAAGGCCTGATTGCTGGCGTGCGCGCCCAGGCGCAGGCGCTGGGCTGGGCCGACAGCTGCGTGCATTCGGAGGCTTTCGCCGCGCCCGCGCCCGGCGTTGCGTTTTCCGTCGAGCTGGTGCGCAGTCACCAACGCATCAAGGTAGCGGCAGACCAGAGCCTGCTCGAAGCGCTGGAAGACGCCGGCCTGGACATTCCCAACATGTGCCGGGGCGGCGTCTGCGGCCAGTGCGCCACGCGCCATGTCGGCGGCGAGGTCGAGCATCGCGACAGCGTGCTGACCGCGCAGGAGCGCACCCACCTGCTCATGCCCTGCGTGTCGCGCGGCTGCGGCACGCCGCTTTTACTCGATTTGTAAGGAACTCTTCGCATGTCCGTCCACTTTGCCCCGCAGCTTGAGAGCTACCGCGACAGCTTCACCTTTCGCAACAGCCCGGCGGCTGTCCAGCGCTTTCCGTTTCCGTTTCCCGAAGACAGCTATATGTATTCGGTCAACATCGAGCCAGCCGTCTCGCGCAATCCGGGCTCGGTCTTCGAGCACTGGTTCGACATCGACGAGCACTACCGCTCCGAAATGGCCGAGCGCGCCA
>JBBRWN010000056.1:0-2534 GCA_038249155.1 Burkholderiales bacterium
GTAAGCGATCCATGAACCTCAGACTTGTCAGCTGGTGATGAATTGAGCACCCTTGTCCCATCTCAACTCAGATGGAGAAAGCGGTATGAAGGATTCAGTGCAGATGTGGGAGCGGCACTTGGCTGCGGCGCACCAGGAAAAGTTGTCGACGAGGGCCTACGCGAAGAAGCACGGACTTTCGTTGTCAGCGTTGTACTACTGGCAGCGCAAGCTCCAGGGAGCGGCGAAGCTGCGCACCAGCGCCAATCCAATCAATCATGTCAATCAAGCCAGCAAGTTTTTGACCTTGCGCGTGGCCCATGTTGATCCCGTTGTCACGCAGCGCCCGGGCAGTTGCACACTGGTTCTGGGCGGCGGAATACGGCTGGAGATGTCTGCGCTGCCGGACCCCCGCTGGGTTGCCGAGTTGGGTCGTGCTGCACAGGGTGCGTGCTGATGCATCCGGGCTGCCCGATCGAGCGGGTGTACTTGCACCGCGAGCCCATTGATTTCAGAAAGGCTATTGACGGCTTGAGCGTGCTGGTCGAACAAGAACTGGGCCTGAGTCCGTTTGCCAGCGCGCTGTACGTATTCACCAATCGTCATCGAAACAAGATCAAAGCGCTGTATTGGCACCGCAACGGATTTTGTCTGTGGCAAAAGCGATTGGAGGCCGATAAATTTGCCTGGCCGCGAGGTGGCGACGACGTCACAAGGACCATCAGTTTGCTGGAGTTTGGGTGGCTTGTAGAAGGCTTCGATTTATGGAAGAACAAGCCCCATAAAACCCTTGATTTTGCTTGTGTTTCATAGGGGAAATTGTTAAAATAACACATGTCTTTTGCAACCCTCGAAACACCTCTTTCTCCTCTAAAAAAAGTGTTTCCAGAGTTCGCCTTGCCGGCCGTTTTACCCGACGATATTGCCTCCCTCAAGACGCTTCTCGTGACGCAGCAAAGCGCTCATGTGGCGCTGCTGGTAGATCTCGATAACGCCCACGCCGCACAGCTCGCAGCCATCCGTCAAGATGCCCACGACTACGTCATCCGCATGCTCGAGCAAGCCGTGCTGGCGCGCCAGCGCATGTTCGGCGCCAGCTCCGAGCAACTCTCGCCCCAGAGTCGCTTGTTCGATGAAGCCGAGGCCCTGGCGCAGTCGAGCACCGAGGCGCAAGACCTGGCACCCATTCCTGCTGAAGTGCCTGTGCCAGCACCTGAGGCAGGCGCTGGCAAACCATCCGTCAAACCCGCCCGTGGCAAGCGCGCCCCTTTGCCTGCCCAGTTGGAGCGGGTCGATGTAGTGCACGATGTGCCAGAGTCCGAGCGCACCTGCCCCTGCGGCACTGTCATGGTGGAAATCGGCCAGGACATCAGCGAACAACTCGACATCGTGCCGATGCAGGTGCGCGTGCTGCGCCACATCCGCAAGCGCTACGGCTGCCCGACCAGCGCTCACGCGCCCATAACTGCAGCCTTGCCACCTCAGCCTCTGCCCAAGAGCAACGCCAGTGCCGACTTCTTGGCCATGCTCATCGCCGTCAAGTTTGTCGATGGCATGCCCCTGGCGCGCTTTGAGCACGTGCTGGGTCGCCATGGCGTACCGGTACCGCGCCAGACCTTGGCGCGCTGGGTCATTGGCTGCTCACGCCTGCTGCAGCCGCTGCACAACCTGATGCGCGACATCTTGCTCGACTGCTCCCTGATCTACATGGATGAGACGGTGGTGCAAGTGCTCAAGGAGAAAGACAGGTCGCCCACATCGAACAGCTACATGTGGGTGCAGACCGGTGGGCCGCCGGACAAACCGGTGGTCCTGTATGACTACGATCCAAGCCGCAGTGCCGGGGTGCCGACTCGACTGCTCGAGGGGTACCAGGGTTATTTGATGACCGATGGCTACGATGGCTATAACGCGCTGGAGCGCACCGAAGGTATTGAGCGGCTGGCATGCTGGGCGCATGTGCGCCGGCGCTTCATTGAAGCCGTGCGGGTGCAGCCCAAGGGCAAACGCGGCAAAGCCGATGAGGCCGTGGCATTGATTGGCAAGTTGTACGGTATTGAGCGCGAGCACAAGGAGTCCAGCATTGAAGCCCGTCATCTGGCGCGCCAGAAGCTCAGCGTGCCGGTGCTGGCCGAGTTGCACGTGTGGCTGGAGAAAACGCAGCCGTTGGTCACGCCCAAGAGCACACTCGGCACGGCCTTGACGTACATGCGCAACTTATGGAGTCTGCTCACGCGTTATCCCGAACGCGGCGACCTGCCCATTGATAACAACCGCTGTGAGAATGCGATCAGGCCCTTTGTGATCGGTCGCAAGGCATGGCTGTTCAGTGATACGCCAGCGGGAGCCCACGCCAGCGCGGTGATTTACTCGTTGGTGCAAACCGCCAAGGCCAATGGGCTGGAGCCCTACGCCTGGCTACGCCGGGTGCTGCGGGATCTACCTGCCGCCAAAACCGTCGAAGCGGTTGAGGCGCTGCTGCCTTGGAATCTGCGCATACCAGATTTATCGGGTCAAACCGCTTCTTGAATCACTGGGGTTTGTGGAGCCCTTAC
>JBBRWN010000057.1:0-2200 GCA_038249155.1 Burkholderiales bacterium
CGGTAGTAGTCCACCTCGATCGGCGTATCGACCCGCAAAATCACCGTGACTTCCTGGCGTGTGCCATCGGCGCGGGTGATGACGAGTTGGGCCTCGCTTTGCGGCTTGAGTTCGGGGTGCGGAATCACATCAATCACCTCCGAGCCGATGAGCTTGAGCGTCTGCCACGATTCGCCCGCCTTGAACTGCAGCGGCAGCACGCCCATGCCGACCAGGTTGCTGCGGTGGATGCGCTCGAAACTGCGCGCCACCACGGCCTTGATGCCCAGCAGTTGCGTGCCCTTGGCGGCCCAGTCTCGCGACGAGCCGGTGCCGTATTCCTCGCCGGCAAAAATCACCGTCGGCGTGTTTTCCGCCATGTACTTCATCGCGGCGTCGTAAATCGGCATTTTCCCGATCACGCTGGCGGGCGTGCGGTGGCCGGGGTGGAACAGCGTCACGCCGCCCTCCTCGCGCGAGCCGTCCTTGTCGGCCGGAATCATCAGGTTCTTGATGCGGACATTGGCAAAGGTGCCGCGCATCATCACGTCGTGGTTGCCACGGCGCGAACCGTAGCTGTTGAAGTCGGCCTTCTGCACGCCGTGGGCCTGCAGCCACTGGCCGGCGGGCGAACTGGCCTTGATCGAGCCGGCCGGGGAAATATGGTCGGTGGTGATCGAGTCACCAAACAGCGCCATGATGCGCGCGCCCTTCACGGAAAACTCGTTCTTTTGGCCAGCGGCGCCCGTCCCGCCTGCGGAAGGTGCTTTCATTTCCATAGCAAAATCAGCAAAGAACGGAGGCTCGGCAATGTAGGTGCTGGCCGGCCAGTTGTAGCAATTGCCGCTCACGCCATGAATCTTTTCCCAGAGTTCGCCCGGCTCGGTCTTGACCTTGGCGTAATTGGCGCGAAAGGCTTCGCCGTTCATCGCGTATTTCATGAGCGCATGGATTTCCTCGCTGGTGGGCCAGATGTCGCGCAGAAAAACGTCCTTGCCGCCCGTGCCCTTGCCGAGCGGCTCGGTGGTCAGGTCGCGCATCATCGTGCCGGCAATCGCATAGGCGACGACCAGCGGCGGGCTGGCCAGAAAGTTGGCCTTGATGTTGGGGTGGATGCGGGCTTCAAAGTTGCGGTTGCCCGACAGCACGGCGGCGCAGACCAGGTCGCTCTGGTTGATGGCTTCATTCAGCTCGGGCGACAGATCGCCCGAGTTGCCGATGCAGGTGGTGCAGCCATAGCCGACCAGGTCAAAGCCGAGTTGCTCCAGATACGGCATGAGCCCGGTTTCCGTCAGGTACTCGGTCACGATGCGCGAACCGGGCGCCAGCGAGGTCTTGATGTGCGGCTGCACGTAAAGGCCCGCCTCCACCGCTTTTTTGGCCAGCAGGCCGGCGGCCAGCAAGACGCTCGGGTTGGAGGTGTTGGTGCAGCTGGTGATGGCGGCAATCAGCACATCGCCATTGCCGACAGTCAGTTGCGGCTTGGCCGGGTCGTCGATCTTGCACACCGCCAATGTGCCGCCCACTGCCGCCAGCGCCGGCCGATTGGCCACCATTTCGGCCACATCGCGGGCTGCGCCAAGCGCATGCGGCGGCGCCTCGCCAGCGGATTCTCCCGTGCCGCAGTTCACGGGGTAGCGCTGCCCCAGCCGATCGGCCGGCTGGTTGAAGCCATTTTCGGCATTCGATTTGCTGTAAAGAGAGGCAAACTGGCTGGCGACATCGCCCAGTTCGATGCGGTCCTGCGGCCGTTTCGGGCCGGCCAGGCTGGGGCTGACATCGTCCAGATTGAGCTTGACGACCTGCGAGTAATCAATCTCGCCGGCCTTGGCCACGCCGAACAGGCCTTGCGCCCGGAAGTAGGCCTCAAACGCTTCGATCTCTTCGTCAGTGCGACCGGTGCCCTTGAAGTAGGCTAAGGTCTTTTCGTCCACCGGAAAGAAGCCCATCGTGGCGCCGTACTCGGGCGCCATGTTGCCGATGGTGGCGCGGTCGGGCAAGGCCAGTGTTCGTGTGCCTTCGCCAAAAAACTCGACAAACTTGCCGACGACTTTTTCGCGGCGCAGGGTTTCGGTGACCCGCAGCACCAGATCTGTGGCGGTGACGCCCTCGCGCAGCTTTCCTGTCAGCTCCATGCCGACCACGTCGGGCGTCAGGAAGTACACCGGCTGGCCCAGCATGGCGGCTTCGGCCTCGATGCCGCCGACGCCCCAGCCCACCA
>JBBRWN010000058.1:0-2198 GCA_038249155.1 Burkholderiales bacterium
AGCACCGATTACCCGCAGTGGTTCACCTTGCAGCGCGACGGCGACAACTGGCACTGGTGCAACCAGGCGCTGGGCCTGGAGCAGCGCTTCGTATTCGGCCAGGCCGACACGCTGCCTTACCCGCCGCTCGAATACATCATGCGCCAGGTCCAGGGCGACGTGGCGCTGCTCGACCAGCGCGACGCCGACCTGTTCATGGACGCCGGCGTGGTCACCTGCCCGGCGGACTGGTCGCTGGCTTTTGACGCCGGCATGAGCTTCAAGCAATGGCATTCGCCCGAGCCGATCGCCAACCAGATGGGCGTGTTCGACCGGGCGCTGAAGTATTTGCTCAACATCCAGGTGGACCAGCCGGTGCGCCGCCTCAACTGGACGCTGACCATCAACCCGCGCCTGGACACCTCCTCGGAAACCTATCACGAATGGGGCGCCGAGCGCGGCAGCGTGACGGCCCAGAACGCTGGCAGCAAGGTGCATCTGCGGGTCGAACTGCAGTTCATGGCACGGCTGCCGCGCAGCCACGGGCTGCTGTTCGGCATCCGCACCTATCTGGCGAGCATGGACGAATTGGTCATGCAGCCGGGCTGGGGCCAGCGCCTGCACCGCGTGATGCGCGACCTGCCCGAGGCGATTGCCGACTACAAGGGCATCACCCCCTACCGCGCCGCGCTGCTCGACTGGCTGCGCCCGCACGATCCCGAGGCTTGAGCTTTTTTTTCGCGCTCCGGCGCATTCTTTACAGGAGAAACCACATGGCCAATAGCTGGCGTATTTCCGCACTTGCCGAGCGCCACCGCGCGCTGGGCTCGCAACTCGAAGACTGGAACGGCATGGGCACAGCATGGACCTATGCTTCGGACCTGGCCGACCACCATGAGGCGATCCGCACCCATGCGGGCCTGATGGATGTCTCTGGCCTCAAAAAGGTCCACTACGTCGGCCCGCATGCCGAAAGCCTGCTCGACTGGGCCACCACGCGCGACATCTCCAAGGTCTATCCCGGCAAGTCGGTGTACGCGACCTTTCTGAACGAGGACGGCAAATACATCGACGACGGCGTGATCTACCGCACCGGCCCGAACGCCTTCATGGTGGTGCATGGTGCCGGTGCTGGCTATGACATGCTGACCCGTGCCGCCCTGGGCAAGCAGGTTGCCGTGCTGTTTGATGACGACCTGCATGACCTGTCGCTGCAAGGCCCGACGGCGGTGGATTTCCTGGCCGAGCATGTGCCCGGCATCCGCGACCTGGCGTATTTTCACCATATGCAGACACGCCTCTTTGGCCTGCCGGTGACGATCTCGCGCACCGGCTACACCGGCGAGCGCGGCTACGAGATTTTCTGCAAGGCCGCCGACGCGCCGCAGATCTGGGACACCATCCTCGCCCAAGGCAAACCTCAGGGCATCATTGCCTGCGCGTTCACGGCGCTGGACTGGCTGCGCGTGGAAAGCTACCTGCTGTTCTACCCTTACGACAACTCCGAGATGTACCCGTTCGCCGACGAAAAGCCGGGCGACACGCTGTGGGAGCTGGGCCTGGAATTCACTGTCTCGCCGGGCAAGAAAGGCTTTCGGGGCGCGGAGGAGCACTACCGCCTGCAGGGCAAGGAGCGCTTCAAGATCTTCGGCGTGGCGCTCGAAGGGACGCAGCCGTCCACCGGCGGCGACACGCTCTGGCGCGACGGCCGGCAAGTCGGCACCATCACCTGCGGCATGTATTCGCGCCAGACCGGGCGCTCGCTGGCCATCGCTCGCATGGAAGTGGACTGCGCCGTTGCCGGCACCCTGCTGGAAGTGCGCGGCAGCCTGCAGGCCCAGGCCACAGCCGAGACCATGCCGTTCGACAACCCGAGCAAGAGCAAGCGCACCGCCAAGGGCTAAGGCCAATCCGCAAGGGGGCGCTGGCGCACATCCGTTGTCAGCAGTCAACGGGGTTTTAAGCATCAAACAGGCCTCTTGCGCATGCTGTGCTTGCGTATGAAGCTATAAATTAAATAGCAAAATGTCAGGCTTCCTGATGCGTGCCGATTGCCAGTCAGAGCGGTTTCGCTCTAGGCCCCTTTTTTGTTCGCATGCAGCCACGCGGCGCGCATGTCCCACCCGATCCACTACAAAAGATTTTCATGGACTCCTCTCCAGCACATTACGTCATCAAGATCAGCTGCACCGCCCGGGCTGGCATCGTCGCTGCCGTGA
>JBBRWN010000059.1:0-2181 GCA_038249155.1 Burkholderiales bacterium
ATGGACGGGCAGATCGAAGAATCGAAAGTGCATGCCGCGCAGTTCAGGGCAACGCTGGAAAAGGCGCAAAAGCGTTTTGCCGCGCTGGCCAGGGTCGAAGAGCGCCACGCCCGGCACTATCAGGCGCAGCTCGACAAGGTCAACGCGCAGGCGGCGTAACACCACTCACTATGTAATTGATAGCTGCTCGCACCCGTCGCCATTGCGCAAACAGCTATTTTCATCACTAAAACCGAAAGAATCCCCATGAAAACCTACCTTTGCATCGTTTGCGGTTTTATCTACGAAGAAACCGCCGGCCGCCCTGAAGACGGCCTTGCCCCCGGCACGCGCTGGGCCGATGTGCCCGAGAGCTGGGCCTGCCCGGAATGCGGCGTGGCCAAGGCCGATTTTGAAGCGGTCGAGATTTAAGTTCCGGCATGTCCTCCACGCCCACCCAAGCCCTTGTCGTCATTGGCGCCGGTCTGGCCGGCTGGACCACGGTGCGCGAATTCCGAAAGCTCGATAGCACCACGCCGGTGACCTTGATCACTGCAGACAGCGGCGACTTTTACGCCAAGCCGTCGCTGTCCAACGCCTTTGCGCAGGGCCGACTGCCGGCCCAGCTCATCAGCACGCCGGCCGCCCGGATGGCCGAAACGCTGGGCGTTACCTTGATGGCCCACACCCGGGTCCAGGCGCTGGATGCCGCAACGCAGACCGTCGTGACCACAACGGGCAGCATCGCCTTCCGCGACCTGGTGCTGGCCACCGGCGCGCAGCCGATCCGCGTGCCGGTCGATGGCGATGCGGCAGACCGGGTGCTCAGTGTCAATTCTCTGGACGACTTTGCGGCGCTGCATGCGCAGCTGCAGCCCGGTAGCGGTGCCGGGCGCGAGGTGCTGATCATGGGCGCGGGCCTGATCGGCTGCGAGTTTGCCAACGACCTGGCGACGGCCGGTTTTCGCGTCAGCGTGGTGGACCCGGGAATGCGCCCGCTGGCGGCGCTGCTGCCCGAGGCGGCCAGCGCCGAATTGCGCCAGGCCCTGGAAGCGCTGGGCGTGACGTTTCACTTCGGCAGCACCGTGCGCAGCATTGACTCGGTCCAACACGCTGGCGGTTTGCAGGTTTTATTGTCAAACGGGCTGGTAGCGCACGCTGGCTGTGTGCTGAGCGCTATCGGTTTAAGAGCAGACACGCGTCTGGCGCAGGCCGCCGGGCTGGCGGTCGAGCGCGGCATTGTGGTGAATCGCCGGCTCCAGACCAGTGCGGCGCACATTTATGCGCTGGGCGACTGCGCGCAGTATGCGCACGGCGTCACCCTGCCCTACGTCATGCCCATCATGACGGCGGCCCGGGCGCTGGCCGCCACGCTGGCCGGAACGCCGAGCGACGCGGTTTTCCCGCTGATGCCGGTGTCGATCAAGACGCCGGCCCTGCCGCTGGTGGTGGCCCCGCCCAGCCCGGGAACGGCCGGCCAGTGGCATGCGCCGGAAGCGGGCCTCTGGCAGTGGCTGGACGAGGCCGGCGTGCAGCGCGGTTTTGTGCTGTCGGGCAGCCGCACCGCGCAGCGCATGGCCGAATCAAAACGCGTGGTCCTGTAGCCAGCGCGGGTGCGCCACAAGCCTCAGGTCTGGACCGTGCGCAGTTCCGTTTCCACCGCCTGGTGGCTCTGCAGCATGGTGACCGAAGGCTGGCCCAGGCGGCTGACCACCACGGTGGCGAGCCAGGCCAGGATGAAGCCGGGAACGATTTCATACAGGCCGAACCAGCCGTTCTGCTTCCAGACCACCACCGTCACGGCGCCGACCAGAATGCCGGCCAGGGCGCCGTTGCGCGTCATGCGTGACCAGAACAGCGACAGGATAATGACCGGGCCAAAGGCTGCGCCAAAACCCGCCCAGGCGTAGCTGACCATGCCCAGCACCTTGGCTTCGGGGTTGCTGGCAATGCCGATGGCCACCAGCGAAATGACCATCACCATGGCCCGGCCGACCCACACCAGTTCGGTCTGGCCGGCGTTCTTGCGCAAAAAGGTGCGGTAGATGTCTTCGGTCAGCGCGCTGGAGCAGACCAGCAGCTGGCACGACAGCGTGCTCATCACCGCGCCCAGGATGGCGGCCAGCAGCACGCCGGCGACCCAGGGGTTGAACAACTGCTTGGCCAGCTCGATGAACACGGTTTCGGAATTGGCGTTGACCG
>JBBRWN010000060.1:0-2153 GCA_038249155.1 Burkholderiales bacterium
CAGGCCGCGCGTTTTCTCGGCGGCAATAGATTGCCGGGCAGGGCGTTAACCGATTTGGCGGGACAACCGCCTCCCACTTTTTACGCTGGCGGGCATGGCACCACAGACCCGCGGCCGTTTCCGCCGGCCCACGCCGGACGAACAACACGTTCTCGAACAGTTCACGTTGCGTCTGGTGCAGCCCCACGAAGTGCCCCGCTACGACGCCCTCATCGCCACGGAGCATTACCTCAAGAACGCCCGCGTGGTCGGCAAGCATCTGCGCTACGTGGCCACTTGCCGCGGCCAATGGCTGGCCCTGGCCACCTGGAGCGCCCCCGCCCTCCACCTCAAGGCGCGCGACGCCTGCATCGGCTGGACCGAGGAGCAGCGCCGCCGCCGCCTGGCGCTGGTGGTGAACAACGCGCGCTTGTGCGTGCTGCCGGCCTGCCATTACCCCAATCTCATCAGCCGCATGATGAAGCTCATGCTTGGCCGGCTCGGTGCCGACTGGCAGACGGCCTGGGGGCATCCGGTGGTGCTGGCGGAGACGTTCGTCGATCCGCAGGAGTTCCAAGGCACCGCCTACAAGGTCAGCGGGTGGAGTCGCCTGGGCCAGACCGCCGGTTGGAAACGCAGCGCGGACGACTTCTATGAAAAGCACGGCCGGCCCAAGCAGGTGTGGGTGCGCGAACTGGAGAAGCGGGCCGGGGCGCGTCTGCGGGCGCCGGTGGAGGCGGCGGTCGCCCCGCGCTGCACGGCCCGGGCGCAAGCGATGCGCAGTCTGGTCGAACATTTGCGTGCCGAAGTGCCCGAGTTCCGGCGCAGGGAGTCGCGGGCCTATCCGCTGGCCGGATTGCTGGCGCTGATCGCGCTGGCGATGTTCAGCGGCGTGCGCCGCGGGCCGCAGGACCTGGCCGACTACGCGGCCACGCTCTCGCAGGGGCAGTTGCGGGCGCTGCGTTTTCGCTGCCATCCGGGCACGGCGCGCGTGCGCTGTCCGGAGCGCACCACCTTCGAGCGGGTGCTGGCCGCGGTGGACGCCGTCGCGGTGGAGCGGGCGCTCCTGCTCTGGCAGGAGCAGGTGCTGGGGCCGGGGCAGGACCGGCTGGTGATCGTGGACGGCAAGGAAATCCGCCACGCCAAGGTCGAACTGGTCAGCGCGGTCAGCGGGAGCGGGCGCTGGCTGGGCACCGTGGCCGTGGCCGGGGGGAGCAACGAAATCCCGGCCGCGCGCACCCTGCTGGCCAAGCTGGACGTGACCGGCCAACGGGTGCTGGCCGACGCGTTGCACACGCAGACGGAGACCGCGCAACAAATCCTCTACGAGGGCGGCGCAGACTATCTGTTGACCGTCAAAGGCAACCAGCCAGGGCTGGTGGCAACCTTGGAAGGACTGTTGCGCGAACAGTCTTTTTCCCCCTCGGCCCACGCCGCAGACCCATGCCTGCACGCGGGAACGCCACTGTGGCCGGCGGGAGATCCGCGTGCTGGACTGCCGCGAGGTGACCCCGGCGCAGGCGGGCTTTCCGGGCGCGCGGCTCATCGCGCGGCTGCGCCAGCGGGTGCGGCGCAAGGGCAAAAAGACCACGGAGATCGTCTCCCTGATCAGCAGCCTGCCCTTGGAGGAACTCCGGGCGGCGGGCGGGCTCAAACTCAAACGGGACTACTGGATCATTGAAAGCCGGCGGCACCATCCGCTCGACGTGTCGCTGGAGGAGGATCGCAGCCGGGTGCGCCAGGCGAACGCGGCGCTGGTCTTGGGGATGTTCCGGCGCCTGGGGGTCAGTTGCGCCCAGGCGTGGCTGGCGGCGGTGCAGACGCGCCAGACCCGCTTCAGCGTGCGGCGGTTCCAAACGCAGTTCGCGCGGCGCGACGGCGGCCCCGAGCGACTGAATGCCTTGATCTTTGCCAAATCCCCGGCGGGCTGGCGCTTATCAAAGTGAAAAGGCGCGTCCTGCGCAAAGTCCCATGGACGCCGTTTGCGGTTGACGGACTGGTCAACGACAACTATTCTTCGCCACGGCGACAATTAAACCTCACCACTGCGCCGGCTTACCTTTGATGGTATTTCACTGTTTCATGCACTGGCTCCGACCCTCTGGGCCTGCCTTACTCGGCGGTGGGGTTTTTTTGGCGCCGTCTGGCGCCAAAGACGCAGCGGAGCCGAGGGC
>JBBRWN010000061.1:0-2069 GCA_038249155.1 Burkholderiales bacterium
GCTGCGGGGCGGTGCATGAGGGGCGCTGGCCGGGCGGCGTGAACGCCCCGGCCCAGTACGGCGAGCGCGCCCGGGCGTTGGTGGTGCATTTGAACCAGCACCACTTGGTGCCCTTGGGGCGCACCTGTGAGTTGATGCAAGATATTTTTAACCTGCCGCTCTCCCAAGGCAGCGTGCTGGCGTTTAACAGCCAGGCCGCGCTGGCGCTGGCGCCCACGGTGGCGCAAATCGGCCTGGCGGTGCAGTCCGCAGCGGTGGTGCATGCTGACGAGACGGGCATCCGCATCGAGGGCAAGCTGCACTGGCTGCACTGCCTGGTCACGCCCAGCTTGAGTTGGCTGGGGCACCACGCCAAGCGCGGCCACGAAGCGTTCGAGGCGCTGGGGCTGCTGGCCGGGGTGCGCGGCACGCTGGTGCATGACGGCCTGGCGGGCTACCGGGCGCTGGAGTGCGCGCACAGCCTGTGTAATGCGCACCACCTGCGCGAGCTGACATTTGTGCACGAGCAGTGCGCGGACAAGGCTTTCAACGGCTGGGCCAAAGAGATGAAAGCGCTGCTGGTGCAGGCCAACGAGGAAGTCAAGCAAGCCGCCGGCCCGCTGGCGCCCGGGCGCCAGGCGTGGTTTGAGTCGCAGTGGACGCGCTTGCTCGAATGCGGCGAAGCCTTTCATCCTGAAGTCAAGCCCGAGGGCTATGCCCAGGCAAAACAGGGCCGGCGCAAGCAGAGCAAGGAGTTCAATTTGCTCAGGCGGCTGCGCGAGTATCGCCAGGATGTCTGGCGCTTCATGACGCACGCGGGCGTGCCCTTTACCAACAACTTGGCCGAGCAGGCCCTGCGCATGTCCAAAGTGCGCCAGAAGGTCTCGGGCTGCTTTCGCACCGATGCGGGCGCGGGCACCTTCTTCACCATTCGCTCCTACCTGGCCACCATGCGCAAACAGCGCGCCTGCCTCTTTGAATGCCTCGTCAGCGCTTTCAAGGGCCAGCCTATTCAGCCGCAATGGACTGGGTGAGCTGAGTAGTTACGTTATCTTTGTGAAAAAGGACCCCAGCGCATGCTCCGTTTGCACAGCCAGCTATTAAAAACGTAGCGTATTGCCGATGTGAAGAAGGACTTTCAGAGCGCAAGGTGCAGTGCGATGCGTGGTGCAAATGAAATGCTGGTAACGAAAGTTGCAGCTTTTTCATCTTGAGCGTTTCGACGCTGGCAACGGCCGCGGGCGAATGCTATTCTGGTGACAGCATGAACAAAGCCTTCACCAAAGAAACCGACGCTGACGAAGAGGACGAACTTGTCGTACCCAGCCTGCCGGCCAGCGGCAAGAACTACATCACGCCCCAGGGCTATGAGCGCTTGCGGTCGGAATTGCTCGATCTGATCGACAACGAGCGGCCCAAGGTTGTCGATATCGTGCACTGGGCGGCAAGCAATGGGGACCGGTCGGAAAACGGCGATTACCTGTACGGCAAGAAGCGCCTTCGAGAGATTGACCGGCGCATCCGCTTTTTGACGCAGCGGCTGGAAATCGCTGAAATCAGCGACCCCGGCATCCACCACGGCAACGACCAGGTGTTTTTTGGCGCCACGGTCACCTATGCCGATGACCAAGGGAACGAAAGAACCGTGACCATTCTGGGCGTTGACGAAGCCGTCAGTGCCATGGGGCAGATCAGCTGGATTTCACCGGTGGCCCGTGCGTTGCTAAAAGCGCGGACAGGCGACGAAGTGACCCTGGTCACACCCCAGGGAACGCAGTTGCTGGAAGTGCTGAAAGTGGACTATCCGAAGGCAGGCACGCCGGCCGGGCAAGCCTGAGCCGTTCCATGCACAAAAGCAAAGGCCGCGCCCTTCAGGCGCTGGCCTTGAAGCGCTGAACCCGAAGCACTGACGGGGCGTGCCTGACGTTGCGCATTGCTGCGGCCAGGTGAACGCGGTCGCGCACCGCCACGCTGAACCTCAGGTCAGTGGCGCCGTTTGCCGGCTCATGCCCCATGTCCACATGGGTGATGTCCACCTCGGCGCTGGCAAGCGCGGCAGCCACCTTGGCCAGCACGCCCTTGCCATTGGA
>JBBRWN010000062.1:0-2062 GCA_038249155.1 Burkholderiales bacterium
CTGCATGAACTCGAACATCGACAAACCCGGTTGGAACTGCACACGATCGATCGGCATCACGGATCTCCGTTGGTGGAGACCCCATCGTGCACCTGCTGTGGCTCACCGAGTGAGCTACCTGAGGCTCCTTGCTAATCAGAACATTGCAAGACCCGTAAAAGGCAATTGGCGCATGTCCGAATGGCCTCATCACCGTGGTGCGGGCACACTGTGCGCATGCTTGATGTGCGTGCCTTCAAAGCCCAAGACCTGCGCGGTCTGAGCCCTGATGCATTAGCCGCTGTGGCCGAGCAAATGTTGGCTCACATCGGTGAGCAGAGCAGACACATCGGCGAGCAGAGCAAATATATCGGCGAGCAGAGCAAGCGCATCGATTCGCAGGCCCAGGCCATCAAGTGGCGTGACGCGAAGATCGAGAGCATCACGTTCCAGCTGGCGCGCTTCAAGGCCTGGAAGTTCGGCGCCAAGACCGAGGCTATGAACGCCGAGCAGCGCGCGCTCTTCGAGGAGACCTGTGCTGCCGACCAGGCCAGTCTGGAGGCGCAGCTCGCCGCGCTGCAGCCCGCTGCCGTTGGCGATACCGCACCCGAGCAGCAGCCAGAGCAGCCAGCCAAGCGCCAACCCAAGCGCGAAGCCCTGCCGGCACACCTGCCGCGCGTGGACCAGCGCGTGGAGCCCGAGAACACGAACTGCCCGACGCCAGAGTGCGGCAAGCCGATGGTGCGCGTGGGCGAAGATATCAGCGAGCGGCTGGATATCATCCCGGCGCAGTTCTTCGTGCAGCGCCAGATCCGGGGCAAGTGGGCCTGCCGGTGCTGTCAGCTGATGGTGCAGGAGCCGGCCGCTCCGCAGGTCTTCGCGGGCGCGCTGCCAACGCCTGGCCTGCAGGCCTACACGATGGTCAGCCGCTTCGTCGATCACATCCCCTACTACCGGCAAGAGCAGATTAACGCGCGCTCTGGCGTGCACACGCCGCGCTCGACGCTGTCGGGCTGGAACGGGCAGACCGGCGCGCAGTTGATGCCGCTGTTTGTTGCGCAGCGGGTCTTCGTGCTCGGCAGCCCGGTGGTTCATGCCGACGAGACCCCCATCGGCATGCTGGACCCGGGCGGAGGCAAGACGAAGAAGGCGTACATGTGGGCCTACGCAAGAGGTGCCTACGAGGCTGAGCCTGGCGTGGTCTATGACTTCTGCGCTGGGCGTGGGGGCAAATATCCCCATGCGTTCCTCAAGGACTGGTCGGGCACGCTGGTGGTGGACGCCTACAGCGGCTATGACGCCACGCTGTCGCTGGACGGGCGCAGCACTGCGCACTGCTTGGCTCACGCGCGCAGGAAGTTCGACGAATTGGTCAAGGCCAATGCCAGCGAGGTGGCCAAGCAGGCGATTCAGCGCATCGCCTGGCTGTACCGCGTCGAGGCTGACGCCAGGGGGTTGACCTCCGAACAGCGGCTGCAGATGCGGGCGGAGCGGTCCAAGCCGCTGTGGGAGGAGCTGCACATGTGGCTGCAGCTCGAGCGCACAAGAGTGCCCGACGGCAGCGCCATCGCCAAGGCCATCGACTACAGCCTGAACCACTGGGCGGGGCTGTCGCGGTTCCTGCACGACGGCGCTGTGCCGATCGACAACAACCACATCGAAAACCAGATGCGGCCTTGGGCGCTCGGACGAAAAAACTGGCTGTTCATCGGCAGCCAGCTGGCCGGCGAGCGCGCCGCGGTAGTGATGAGCCTGCTGCAGTCGGCCAAGCTCAATGGGCACGATCCTTGGGCCTACTTGAAAGACGTGCTCACGCGACTGCCCACACTGTTGAACAGCCGGATCGAGGAGTTGCTGCCGCACCGGTGGCAGCGCGCCGACTGAGGTCCACCAGGCCGCGCCAACACGCCGTGTGAACAACGCGGCCAGGCGCTGGCCGATGCAGGCGACCAGGGCTCCGGCGCGCAGCCACCGCGCGAGTCGCGTCATCGCAGCCCTGCCGGTCATCGCCACCACGTTCTTCATGCACGCAATGGTCTGGCGCTACTTCCGTCAGCTCAAGATGCCGCGCCCAGACGCTTAC
>JBBRWN010000063.1:0-2034 GCA_038249155.1 Burkholderiales bacterium
CCACGGTCGCCCACTTCGTGTGGCTTCCTGCCCCCCGAGGGGGCCGCTGCGCCTGCGGTCTGGCAAAGCCAGTCCCGCGGCCCGGGCTGGTAGGGGATGGCCCCCACGCTTGTCGCTTCGCGTACTGCGCTGCCCCCCGAGGGGGCCGCTGCGCCTGCGGTCCGGCGAAGCCGGTCCTGCGGCCCCTGCTGGGAAAGAAATCCAGTCTGATCGCCTGGTTCGTGCCGGTTTTCGCCTGCGGACGAGACCATCAGGTTGCGCGGCATGAAGTCGCGGTGGACATAGACGCGCGCGCCGTCCAGCGAATTCAGGCAGCTGGCCTTGATCTGCGCAAACAGCGGGTCGAGCTTGCCCATCAGTGTGGCGTCCAGCGCAAAACCCCGGTGCTTGCCCACATACCACTCGGGGAACAGCGCCAGCTCGCGCGACAGCAGCGCGTCGTCGTAAGGCGGCAGCACGCCGGGTTTGGATGCGAGCTGCCACTGCACCAGCAGGTCCACCGCCTGCATGTAGAGCTCGAAGTGCGCTGGCGTCGCCTCGATGCGGGCATCGACAGCGGCGGGCGGCGCGATCACGTCCATCATCGTCTGCGCGCCCAGGTCGCTCAGCAGCATGAAACCCAGCGCCTCGTCCCAGGCCAGCACGCGCGGCGCTCTCAAGCCGGCTTGGGCCATCAGCGCGGCGACCTTGACAAAAGGCGCGCAGTCTTCCTGTGCTGGCGGTGCGTCCATGATGATGAAGCTGGCCGTGCCGCTGGCGGCATCGACGCGGAAATAGCGGCGAAAGCTGGCATCGGCCGAGGCCAGCCGGACGGTATCGATTTGTAAGGCGTGTTGCGGCGCCACAGCGGCCAGCCACTGTGCAAAAGCGCTGGCGCGGTGGCTGTCGGCCCAGTCCAGGGAGGAGGCGGTCATGTTTTCTTTCGGGTCTTTGGACGCTGCGGCAGCCTGGCGACGGCTGGCAAGAGGGTCATGGATAATCAGGCCTGATTTTACAAACGGGTTTATCTCATACAAACGATGCGCCACGCATCCCGCCCCTTCTTTATTCTTTCCCCGGTAGCCCATGCGGTCTCCCGGCTGGCGATGTTCGCCACGCTCGGAATCGCCGTGGCCGGGCCAGGCCATGCGCAGGCGCCGCTCGAAACGCAAAACGCTGTTCCAGCTCCGCCGCTGACGCTCAAAAGCTCGCCCATGCTGGCCGAGGGCGTCTCCAAGGCGCCGGGCGACGAGGGGCCGACGTTTGTGTTTGGCGACCGGGTTTCAGGCCGGCCTGACCTGGAGACGGTGATTGAGGGCAATGCCGAACTGCGCCGCGGCGCCACGTCCATGCGCGCCGACCGCATCGAGTACTACCAGCCCGACGACCAGCTCAAAAGTACCGGCAATGTGCGCATCAACAACGCCGGCAACCGCTTTGAAGGCCCCGCGCTGGAGCTCAAGCTGGACCGTTTTGAAGGCTTTTTCACCACCCCGCGCTACCGTTTTCTGGCCACTGGCGGCAATGGCCAGGCCGATCGGATCGATTTCATTGACGACAAGCACCTGACCGCGCACCGCGCGACCTACACCACCTGCGAGCGCGACAACGAAGAGAGCTGGAAGCCGGCGTGGGAGTTGACCGCCCAGCGCGTTGACTTTGACCTGGACCAGGACGTCGGCATTGCGACTGGCGCCGTCGTGCGCTTCAAGGAGGTGCCGATTCTGGCCTTTCCCAAGTTCAGCTTTCCCCTGAGCGACAAGCGCAAATCAGGCCTGTTGCCGCCCACGCTGGGCCTGGGTTCGGTCAACGGCCTGGAGATTCGCCAGCCCTATTATTTCGACATCGCGCCGAACCGGGATGCGACCTTTTCTCCGGCCGTCATGAGCAAGCGCGGCGTCGATCTGGCTGGCGAATTCCGCTACCTCGAACCCACCTACAAAGGCCAGTTGCGCGCCAACATCATGCCCGGCGACAAGCTGCGCGAGCGCGACCGCTGGTCTTATTCGCTGCAGCATCTGGGGGCGTTTGACACGGGCGTGTCAGCCATTGGCG
>JBBRWN010000064.1:0-2025 GCA_038249155.1 Burkholderiales bacterium
GTGCCGCGAACAGGTAGGGGCAGCGCTCACGCACCAGCTCAAACAGGTCCGGCTGGCCAATTTCCGATTTCAGGGAATGGCGAAGCGCGTCGGCGTCAAGGCTGATGCAGAAGCACTCGCTGTTGAGCGCTTCGATGGACACGCCCTTGAACGGTGCAGCGGCGACAGGTGCGGACGGAAGAAATTTTGGGAAATCAAGCATCGGGTGATTTTCCTACTTCTTGGATCAGAAACTGAGGGCTGCAGCCGCTTCAGCGCAGCGCGGGAATGCGCGGGAATCCAGCGGCGCAATGCAGCCTCATGCGCATTCCGGCCTGGGTCGGGCAGTTCATGGCAGGGGTTCAGGCGTGGATCGCCGGACGGCTGGCGTGCACACAGGTCATGAAGGCGTGGCTGTCGATCAGCGGGAACTGCTGCGCGTCCGGCAGCTGGTAGTGCCACCATTCACGCGGATGGTGCTGAAAACCGGCTTCCAGCATCACCGTCAGCAGGCGCATGCGGTTGACCTGGATTGGCGCCGGATGCGCGGCGTGGAAGTGGTGCGAGGCCGCGCTCATGGTGTCCACCGGCGTGCCCATGTCCAGCGCCAGCCCGTCCGCGCCGACCAGCGTCAGGTCAACGGCCACGCCCCGGGTGTGGTTGGAGCCCTTGGCCGGATCGGCGATGTAGTCCGGGTTGGGCGCCACCGCCCACAGCGCTTCCTGCGCCTCCTGGGGCCGGAAGGCATCGAGCAGCTTGAGCCGAAACCCAAACCCCCGCGCCGCCGCGATGGCCTTGCGCAGACCGGCTTCAGCCTGCGGATGCAAATAGCACAGCGCATGGTCGTAGATGGCCTGGCCGGTGAAATTGTTTTTGCCGGCATACATGAGGTCGATGAGGACATCATGGCTTTGCTCGGTGAGGTGGATGAGCGGGGAAGGGGTGGGCATGGGTTCTCGAAAAGAGGTGTTTTGCTGCATTATTGACCAAGGCCTGTTCCCGGGTTCGCGAAGCGGGCGGGAGCGGCCCTGTGATCGAGATTTGATGCTGAATCAGGCTCTGGCGCAATATGGGTAAGCGCAAGCAGCTACTCTTTTGATAGCTGTCTGGAGGCGTCCTCCGCCTCACTCATGGCGCAGCGCCTCGATCGGGTCCATGCGCGCCGCGCGCCGGGCCGGGAAATAACCGAACAGTACGCCGATGCCGGCCGAAAACAGGAATGAAACGACATTCACGGTCGGGTTGAACAGATAGGGCACGCTCATCAGGCTGGCCAGCCCGAGCGATGCGCCCGTTGCCAGAATGATGCCGATGATGCCGCCCAGCGCCGCCAGCGCCACCGCTTCTATCAAAAACTGCAGCAGCACCTCGCGCTCCAGCGCGCCGATCGCCAGTCGCAGGCCGATTTCGCGGGTGCGCTCGGTCACGCTGACCAGCATGATGTTCATGATGCCGATGCCGCCCACCAGCAGGCTCACGGCGGCCACCGCGCCGAGCAGCATGGTCAGGACTTTTGTCGTACCCGACAGCGTGTCGGCCAGCTGCTTGGTGTCGAGCACGTTGAAGTTGTCCTCGTCGCTGTCGGCCAGCTTGCGGCGCTCGCGCAGCAGCTGGCTCAGGCTGGCTTTGACGCGGTTGGCGTCGCTGCCTTCCTTCATCGACACCAGCAGCGTGTTGACGCGGGTGTTGCCGGTGATGCGGCGCTGCAGCGTCTTGATCGGCAGCAGCACGGTGTCGTCCTGGTCGTTGCCGAAAGCGCCCTGGCCCTTGGATGCCAGCACGCCGATGATCTCGCAGGAAATCTGCTTGACGCGCAGCGGCTCGCCGATGGCCGGACGCGTGCCGAACAGCTCGCGCCGCACGGTTTCGCCGATCAGGCAGACCGCCGCGCCGGCGCGCAGCTCGTCGCCGGAAAATATCCGGCCATCGCCGAGCTTCCAGTTGCCCGCGTCCAGCCAGGCGTTGGTGCTGCCGATGACGCTGCTGGTCCAGTTGCGGCCGTTGGCCACCAGCGTGCTGCTGGCGCGCGCTTCGGGCGCCACGGCA
>JBBRWN010000065.1:0-1993 GCA_038249155.1 Burkholderiales bacterium
CAGGGGCGTTTTGGCAGCCGCCTGCTGGTCAAGCTGGCCGCCATCTTTGCGCTGGTCGGCCTGATGCCGGGCCTGATGATCTATGTGGTGTCCTATCAGTTCGTTTCGCGTTCGATTGAAAGCTGGTTCGATGTCGAGGTGGAGTCGGCGCTTGCAGCCGGCCTGAACCTGGGGCGGGCAACCCTCGACACCCTCGCTGCAGACACGGGAAACAAGACGCGCCAGGCCGCCACGCAACTGGCAGAAACGCCGGACGCGACGGTCGGCCTGGCGCTGGAGCGCCTGCGTGAGCAGCTTGGCGCCAGCGACGTGGTGCTCTGGAGCGCCTCCGGCCAGCTGATTGCCAATGCCGGCGAATCGCGCTTCCTGATCCAGCCTGAACGGCCGTCGGTGCAGCAGTTGCGCAGCGCGCGGAGCCAGCAGGTGACGACCCAGATCGAAGGGCTGGATGAAGTCGTGCCGGGCGGCAATGGCGAACTGGGCGCCAGCACCGGTCCGCCGGCACCCGGCGTCACCACGGCGGCCCGGGTCAAGGCGATTGCCGTCGTCAACAACCCGAGCCTGAATGTGCTCGGGCAATCGCGTTTCCTGCAGATCACCACGGTGCTGCCCGCCAGCCTGGTGGCCAATGCGATCGCCGTGCAGGAGGCCAACCGCCAGTACCAGGAGCGGGCGCTGGCGCGCGGCGGGCTGCAGAAAATGTACATCGGCACGCTGACGCTCAGCCTGTTCCTGGCGGTGTTCAGCGCGGTGCTGCTGGCCGTCATTCTGGGCAACCAGCTGGCCAAGCCGCTGCTGCTGCTTGCCGAAGGTGTCAAGCAGGTGGCCCAGGGCGACCTGACGCCCAAGGCCGCGCTCAAGGGCAAGGACGAGCTGGGCGGGCTGACGCGCTCGTTTGCCGACATGACGCAGCAGCTGGCCGATGCGCGGTCGGCGGTGCAGCACAGCATGAGCCAGGTGGACGCCTCGCGCGCCAATTTGCAGACCATCCTGGACAACCTCACCGCCGGCGTCATCGTGCTCGATGTGCAGGGCCGTATCCAGTCCAGCAATCCGGGCGCCACCCGCATCCTGCGCGCCCCCCTGCACGACTACCAGGGCCAGCCGCTCGGGCAGGTTCCGGGGATGGAAATCTTCGCCAAGGATGTTTTGGCGCAGTTTGCCGACTACCTCAGCAATGCGGCCCAGACGCTGGCCCACTGGCAGCAGTCGTTTGAACTGCATGGCGCGGGACACGGCGCCAGCGACAACGCCATCACGCTGATTGCGCGCGGCGCCAAGATGCCCGGCACCGAGGAATACCTGCTGGTGTTCGACGATATTTCCGACATGGTGTCGGCGCAGCGTGCGCAGGCCTGGGGCGAGGTGGCACGCCGCCTGGCGCACGAGATCAAGAACCCGCTCACGCCCATCCAGCTGTCGGCCGAACGGCTGGAAATGAAACTCAATGGAAAACTGGCGCCGGTCGAACAGGCGCTGCTGACCAAGTCGGTCAAGACCATTGTTGACCAGGTGGACGCCATGAAGCGGCTGGTCAACGAGTTCCGCGACTATGCCCGCCTGCCGGCCGCCGAGCTGGTGGCGGTGGACCTGAATGCGCTGGTGGGCGACGTGCTGCAGCTCTACCACGGCGATGCGGCCGGTCCGGTGGTGCCCGTGGTGGCCGAGCTCGATCCCCGCGCGCCACCCATCCGGGGCGATGCCCAGTTGTTGCGCCAGGTCATCCACAACCTGCTGCAAAACGCGCAGGATGCACAGGAAGGCAGGGAACATGCCCTGGTCACCCTCAAGACCGACTATTCCGACAGCTCGCACCGGGTACGCCTGACGGTACGTGACAATGGGGCGGGTTTTCCGGAATACATCCTCAAGCGTGCCTTCGAGCCTTACGTCACCACCAAGGTCAAAGGCACCGGCCTGGGCCTGGCAGTGGTCAAGAAAATTGCCGACGAACATGGCGCGCGGATTGATATTTCAAACCGTGTGGTGGAGG
>JBBRWN010000066.1:0-1969 GCA_038249155.1 Burkholderiales bacterium
CATGGCGCACGCCTGGCGCGCAGACAGCCTGGCAGCGCCGCAAGATGGCGAGCCTGCCCGCTATGTCCGTTGCTGGCGCCAGTCGGGCGACCGGGCGGCGCGCCAGCATCAGCTTCACGTAGTGCTGCAACTGGGGCAGGAACTTGACCGCCTGACCCGCGCACGCGGGCTGCGCACCCTGCTCAGGATGATGCGCCGCCCGGCCGCCGCCGCAGGCTTGGACGCGCTTCAGCAGTTTCTGGAAACCGGCTTCGACGCCTTTGCGCAGATGGACGGCGCGGAAGAATTTCTGACGCTGGTCCGACAGCGCGAATCCGAATGGATACGCGCCCTGTTCGACGACGGCGATATCGCCTGTGCGACTAAATTGAGTCATTTGCTGGCAGCCGATGGGGCGCATTAGGACAAGCCCGATGGAGCTTCGGAGCCAGGCCTTCACAATGGTCCGCAGCAAGGAGTGTTTATGGACCGACATTGGCTCAAGAGTTACCCTGAAGGTGTGACGCACGACATCCTGTATTCTGGCGTTTTCGAATGCGCGACGTATGCGCCTGGGCAACACATATTGAATCCGTCGAGGAGCACGGCGACGATGGTGTCCACCAAGAACACAAGTGGACACCATGGAATACTCTCCCAACTACCCGCCCGGCGGCGTCACAGCGAGGCTCTCAGGGCGCAGGTGCTGAGCGAATGCGCCCAGGCAGGCGCCTCTGTAGCGGGCATCGCGCTGGCTCATGGCCTGAACGCCAATCTCGTGCACAAGTGGCGTCGCAAAGCGCGCGGCACGCAGCAAGCGCCTGCGCAGAGTGAATTCATCGCGCTGGCCATGCCCCCGCCGCAGATGCCAGCACCCGCAGAGCCGGACATCCGGGTCGAGGTGCAGCGCGCCAACGCCAGCATTGTCGTGAAGTGGCCGCTGCAGGGCGGCGCCGCTTGCGCGGCCTGGCTGCGCGAGTGGCTCAAATGATCCGCATTGATGCCGTGTGGCTCGCTACAGAACCGCTGGACATGCGCGCGGGCCTTGACACGGCGCTGGCCCGTGTCGTGAAGGTCTTCGGCAGCGCCCACCCGCACACGGCGTACCTGTTTGCCAACAAACGCGCCAACCGCATGAAGGTGCTGGTGATTGATGGCATTGGCATCTGGCTGGCCGCGCGGCGCCTGCACCAGGGCCACTTCGTCTGGCCTTCGGGGAACAGTGCCAATTGCAGGCTGGAGCGCGCCCAGTTGGATGCGCTGGTGCTGGGCCTGCCCTGGGCGCGCATTGGCCAGGCGGGCATCATCACCATCACCTGAAAGCGCCCCCGTAGCCCGGCCGGGCATGGTCGTGCAATTGGGGCATCTGCCAATGGCCGGGCGATAAAAGGCTGGGCAAACTGCTGCCCATGGTCAATGCAGAGCAACTCGACAGCCTGAGCGCCGGGCAACTGCGCGCGCTGGCCCGGGCGTTGATCGATCAGGTAACCAGCCGCGAGGAGTTGCTCGCCGGCAAGGACCGCGAGCTGAAATACCGCCAGGCCAAGATAGACCAGCTCACGCACGAGATGGCCGTTCTCAAGCGCTGGCGGTTTGGCAAAAGCTGCGAGCAGCTCGATGCCGCGCAGCTCAGCTTGCTCGATGAAACGCTGGACGCCGACATGGCCGCCATAGAGATCGAGCTGGCGCAGCTGGCGCCCACGCCCCGGGCACCGGCCCAGGCCGACAAGCCCAAACGTGCCCGGCTGCCGCCCGGGCTGCCCCGCGTGGAGATTACCCACGAGCCCGAGTCCACCGTCTGCACCACCCCGGGCTGCGGCTGCGCCTTGAAGCGTATCGGGGAAGATATCAGCGAAAAACTCGACTACACACCAGGCGTGTTCACGGTGGAGCGCCACATCCGGGGCAAATGGGCCTGCGCCCGCTGCCAGACCTTGACCCAGGCGCCGGTGCCCGCGCAGGTCATCGACAAGGGCCTGCCCACGGCCGG
>JBBRWN010000067.1:0-1948 GCA_038249155.1 Burkholderiales bacterium
GTTGCACCCGGCTGCTGTGGGTGGGCCAGGCGCGCACCAAGCAAAGCTTCGAGAAGTTCTTTACCCTCATCGGCGAGCAGCTGGCCGGCAAGATCGAGTTCGTCTGCTCGGACATGTGGCGCCCGTACCTGGAGGTCATTGCCAAACGCTGCCCGCAGGCATCCCCCCGTGCCAATATGACCTGCTGCACCTACCCCCTGACAATTCAGTGAGCAACGAGGTAGGTATGACAGTCAATCATGAACCCAAGGCAGCAATGCAAACCGTCAAGAGCGTGTCCGATCCGGGCGCATCGCAAGGAGCCCGCAGGGCGACTGAAGATGCGCCCGGATCGGCTGCCAGGTCAGCCCCCCACCGCGCAGACGCCGAGGTCGTTGCCCACGCCCGGCGCCGACAGTTCTCCAACGCCGACAAGCGGCGCATTCTCGAGGCCGCCGACCGCTGCACCAAGCCCGGGGAGATCGGCGCACTGATGCGCCGCGAGGGCGTGTACTCGTCGTCCCTGAGCACCTGGCGGCGCCAGCGCGAGGCCGCCGATCTGGCCGCCCTGGCACCGCAAAAGCGCGGCCCCAAGATCGACCCGCATCGCGCCGAGACGCTGCACATCGCCCAGCTCACGCGTGAGCGTGACAACCTGCAGAGCCGCTTGAACAAAGCCCTGCTGGTCATCGACGTCCAAAAAAAACTTGCAGCCTTGCTGGGCAACTCGATGGACGGCAGCGCCGAGCAGCCGTGATCGCCGCCATGCATGAGCTCACCCCTACGCTGGGCGCGGTCGCGGCTTGCCGCGCCCTGGGCCTGCCACGCGGCACCCCCGCCCGAGCGCAAGCCCAGGCGCGTCGTGCCGCCTGGGTCGGCCCGCCCCTGCCGCCTGCTGCCCCACGGCCGCGTCCACCGCTGGCTCTGGACCCAGTGGAGAGCCAAGCGCTGCTCGACACCCTCAACAGCGAACGCTTCGCCGACACCGCCCCGGCGGCCGTGCACGCCACGCTGCTCGACGAGGGCCGCTACCTCGGATCGGTGCGCACCATGTACCGGCTGCTGGCGACCAACGGCGGTGTGCACGAGCGGCGCAACCAGCTTACCCATCCGGCTTACGTCAAACCCGAGCTGCTGGCGCTCAAGCCCAACCAGGTGTGGTCCTGGGATATCACCAAGCTCAAGGGCCCGGCAAAGTGGACTTGCTTCCACCTCTACGTGATTCTCGACATCTTCAGCCGCCATGTCGTGGGTTGGCTGATCGCTGACCACGAGAGCGCCGAGCTGGCCCAGCAACTCATCGCCGACAGCGTGGCCCGCCACGACATTGAGCCCGCCACGCTAACCCTGCACGCCGACCGCGGTGCGGCCATGCGCTCCAAACCGGTGGCTGCCTTGCTGGTTGATCTCGACATCACCAAGAGCCACAGCCGGCCCTATGTTTCGGACGACAACCCGTACTCGGAGTCGCAGTTCAAGACCATGAAGTACCGGCCCGACTTCCCCGCGCGCTTCGGCTGCATCGAGGACGCCCGCGCCCACTGTCAAGCCTTCTTCGATTGGTACAACAACCACCACCGCCACTCGGGCATCGGCTTCATGACACCCCACAGCGTGCACTACGGCCACGCGCAGGCGCTGCGCGAGGTGCGCCAGGCCGCGCTCGATGCCGCATTCCTGGCCTCTCCAAAGCGATTTAAGGGCCGCCGCCCTCAACCCCCAGTGCTGCCCACTGCCGCCTGGATCAACCCGCCACCATCGGAGACCGCCACACCACCAACAACAACACAGCCCGGCGCAGTAAATTCATGATCCCAGGTGCAGAAAAGTCATTGACACGTTCCGAACACTCATCGGCACCTGACGGCAGCGCTGAAGTCTGTTTGCTGCGGCCTGCGGCATGCTGCCTGCCAAACCCCGCAAGACAGAACTTGAACCTGGTAGTTAGTTTCAACAATACAGTTCCGTA
>JBBRWN010000068.1:0-1923 GCA_038249155.1 Burkholderiales bacterium
TGCACCGCCGCCACCGCCTGATAGCCCTTGATCCAGCGCCAGCTCTCCTTGTCCTCGATCGGCAAGGCCGAACGCAGGGCCTTTTTGCCAAACTCCTGCGGGTCGCGCGCCCAGCACTGAGCGTCGATGAACCCCAGCGGCACGCCTTGCGCGGTCATCGCCAGGCCGGAGTGCAGGTGCAGGCCCTGCGCCCCGTCGACCGTGGTGCCAATAGGCCCCAGGCCGTCGGTGCTCTCCAGCGCGCTGTAGTTCACGCTGGTGGTGTCTTGCGCCACCAGCACGACCGAGCCCTTGCCCACGTCGCTGATGCGCTCTTCGGTGGCCGCATAGTGCGGCTGCAACAAGGTCTCGAACTCCACGTCGTCGTTGGACAGGAAGCGGTAGGCAGCTTGCATCTTGGTCACGCTCTCACAGGCTTCGGGAATGCCGGCCATCGGGCGGGCCCAAAAATCACGCGCCATCGTCATCAGGCGCTGCGTCAGGGGGGCGCTCAGGCGGCAGCGGCCGAATTCCTCTTCGGCCCAGTCCACCGGCGCGCGCGTTCGCTGGGTCGGCAGCAGGCGCTCCAACTCCAGCGGTGCGCACAGGATCTCGCGCCAATTGCGCTGCAGCGGATACACCAGCACGTGCTTGCGCGCCACTTCCTGCTGCCGGTCCCGGTCCTGTCGGCCCCGTCCTTCGGTCAGCCCCAGATCGATCCAGTTGGCCGCCCGGTAGCACGTGCCCCGGTAGCGGCTGCTGTCCACAAATGTCTCGACCAAGACGGGCGCCTGGCCATAGCGCTGTCGCCAATCGCCGACCAATTGCCGCGTCGCCAGCCCCAGCACGTGCGAAGCCAAGTGGGGCACCTGTACCGTAGGCAGGATCAGGAAGCGGCTGTTCAATGCGATCCTGGACAGGCGCGCGCCGCGCGTGGCCTCGGTCCAGCCGATCCACGCGTCGCGCACACCCAGTCGCCAGGCCGGCGAACTGAAGCTCAGCCCGCCCAGCCAGCCCTGCTCGCTGCGGATCAGGTAGCGCAGTTGCGCGCCGCACAGCGGTCCGCCGCCCAGTGGGTGGTGCGTGTTCATCATCGAGCGCCACGTGCGCGAATGCGCACGTGCTCCGTTGACCACCACGAGTTCGATCTTGCCCAACCCCCGCAGTGTCGTCTTCAGCGCCAGCCACTGCTCTTCAGGCAGCTTGCTCGTCCGCTCACCGGACTCGAAGCTCACCGGCCGGGCAGCGGGCAACTCGATCAACCCGCGTCGCTCGAGCTTGACCAGCAGGGCCCGGCAACTCGACTCCTTGGCTCGTCCAGCAGCGTCCTTCCAGTTCATCCAGCCGCACACGAGTCGCGACAAGGCGCACCGAGTCAGGTCCGCTGTCTCGCGAACCGTCTGGCTGATGCGCTCAAGAATCTCGTCGGTGAACTCGCGTTCCGCTACATGCATGCGGCAAGAGTAACGAAAAACGTTCCGCGTGTCCAGCGTGATTAAAGGTCAGGCCTATATCGGGGCCGGTGCCCGTTGCCAGTTGGGGTGCCCTGGGCCTGCACCACCTCGCGCGCCACTGCGCCTGACAGCGAGACATTGGCGAACAGGTGCAGCAGCCGCGGCACCGGCTGCTGGGTGCGGACCTCGAAGCGGTAGCGGTCCAGCGCGCGCAGCCCCGGCACCTCGCGGTCGTAGTCGAAGGGCCGGTCGCCGGCCAGCGCGTCGCGCCGCAATGCGTCCTTGCCCAACAGGCGCACGGCCTCGAACTGGAACAGGTTGGGGCTGCGCACCTTCGGGTCGAACAGCCGCTTGACCGAGTGCACGCAGTCGGCGGCAGTCAACTCGCGCGTGCGGCCCTGGAACACCGGGTCGTCGGCGAAGTGGATGCCAGGTTGCAGCCGGAACACGAAGCGCGTGAAGTCGGCCGAGACCTCGGGCATCTCGGCCA
>JBBRWN010000069.1:0-1922 GCA_038249155.1 Burkholderiales bacterium
CACCCGAGTTCGACACCAACCACTGTTTTCGCAAGAATTTTCGGTGACGTACTCAATGAAATCAAGGACTTGGCGCTAGCGACAGAAGATCACGTAGTGGCAATCCTATGGATCATAGGTGCTGGCAAGTATTCGGCGATCCGATACACTTGCAGCCATGTTCCTCAAGCCCACCAAGTCCGGCGGCCACACTTACTTGCAGTTGGTGGAGTCCTACCGCAATGAGGCGGGCCAACCTCGGCAGCGCACGGTGGCGTCGCTGGGCCGACTCGATGAGATCGGTGGCGGCGTAGATTCGCTGCTGGCCGGGTTGCTGCGCCACAAGGGTCTGCCGGCCACAACAGCTTCGGCCGCATTGCCGCCGCTGCTGGAGTTCGAGGCTGCCTTGTCCTTCGGCGATGTCTGCGCACTCGATCAAATCTGGTGCGAGCTCGGCTTCGACGCGCTGGCCGGTGTGTTCCGCAAGGCCCGCTTCACCACCGCGGTGGAGCACGCGCTGCGCGTGATGGTCTTCAACCGCCTGTGTGACGCCGACTCCAAGCTGGGCGTGCTGCGCTGGCTGCAGACGGTCTACATGCCGCAGATCGACACCGCGGCGCTGACGCACCAGCAACTGCTGCGCAGCATGGACGCGCTGATGGACCACCACGCCGATGTGGACGCCGTGGTGGCGGGCTTGCTGCGGCCGATGGTCGACCAGGACATGTCGCTGGTGTTCTACGACCTGACGACCATCCGGGCCGCGGGCCTGAGCGAGCAGCAAGGCGATGTGCGCCAGTACGGCATGGCCAAGGAAGGCGTCATTGCCCGCCAGTTCATGCTGGGTGTGGTGCAGACAGCCGAGGGCTTGCCGATCTACCACGAGGTCTTCGACGGCAATCAGGCTGAAGGGCCCACCTTGCTGCCCACGTTGCGCAAGGTGCTGCAGCGCTTCCCGCACATCCGCCGGCTGATCGTGGTGGCTGACCGCGGCTTGCTGTCGCTGGACAACCTGGAAGAGCTGGGCAAGATCCAATTGCCAGGCCAGCGCGCGTTGGAGTTCATCCTGGCCGTGCCGGGCCGGCGCTACGGCGAGTTCACCGAAGTGCTGCAGGCCATCCAGGCCAAGGCAAGCGCTGCGACCCAAGAAATCATCGAAGAGACGCGCTGGCAGGACCTGCGCCTGGTGGTAGCGCATCACCCGCAACGGGCGGCGGAGCAAACGCTGCTGCGCAACGAGCGCATCGCAGCACTGCACGAGCAGGCGCAAGCGTGGGCGGGCAAGCTCGACGGCCAAGATGCTGGCGTCAAGGCCAAGGGGCGCAAGCTCTCGGACAGCGGGGCCAAGGCGCGGCTGTACCACGCGGTGTGCGAGGCCCATCTGGCCAAGATCGTGAAGGTCGATTTGAAGGGCGAGCTGTTCGCCTACACGGTCGACGACAAGGCCAAGGCGCAGGCCGAGCTGATGGACGGCAAGCTGCTGCTGGTGACGAACGTGGCGGACCTCAAGCCGCAAGAGGTGGTCAGCCGCTACAAAGCGCTGGCGGACATCGAGCGCGGCTTCCGGGTGCTGAAGTCAGAGATCGACATCGCGCCGGTCTATCACCGCCTGCCGCAGCGCATCCGCGCGCACGCCATGCTGTGCTTCCTGGCGCTGATCGTGCACCGGGTGATGCGCCACCGACTGAAGCAGGCCAAGAGCGACCTCAGCCCCGATCAGGCCCTGGCGCAGTTGCGCCGCATCCAGCGCCACAGCGTCAGCATCAACCGCGCCGCACCCGTGACGGGTGTGTCCACCATCAACGACAAACAAGCCAGCGTGCTGGCCGCACTGAACGTCAAGAAACCCGCCGTCGACCCTCAAATGTCGCTGTTGTAGTGGCAGCCTGAAGGGCCTGCTCTATGCAAATCAACCACTTACGGCGTTTGGTGTCGAACTCGGG
>JBBRWN010000070.1:0-1875 GCA_038249155.1 Burkholderiales bacterium
CAGGGTCCCGCACTGCTAACACTTAAGTGGTTGAAAAAGCTCGGTTAGGGCGGTGTGGCGCCGGGCTTGGTTGCGCTCCATGAACTGCGGACCACTGAGCAGCGGGTGGCCTTTGCGCCACCAGACCAGCACCAGTCCGCGCAACAGCGTCAAGTTCGCGGCGGTGTGGCCGGCCGCCGCGCGGGTCTTGTCCTCCAGCCACGTGGCATCGCGGGGGTGGTGGTTCTTGTTCTCCACGCCCCAGCGCCCGCGGCAGGCCAGCAAACAATCCCGCGCGCTGAGCGGTTCGCTCAACACGAAGAGGCGGCGACCCGTGGTGGTCGCACCGGTTTTCTTGCGCGTGCTCTCGCGGGTGATCTCCACCACTTGGGCGGCATGGGGAAAGCCGAGCTGTTCGGACGTCACGCTCGCGGTGCGCACGTGCCGTTGGTCGACGCGGCCGTGGCCGGTCTCGGGCGGCGTCGAAAAAAAAAGGCGTGCCTTGGTCGAGCGCGGCGGCGGCGCCGGCGACGGCCGTGGGCTGGTTGGCCTTGAGCTGCATGAGCGTGAGGGCGCCTTGGTTTTGCACGAGCGGGCGTACCAGCGCCGGGTCGGCGTAAAGCGCGTCGCCGCCGACGATGCTGCCGTCGAGCGTGCCGGGCGGCAGCGATTCGACCAGCGCGTGCGCGAGGGTTTTCTCGTGGCCGGGGCCGGCCTGGGCGAGTTGCACCAGCGGCTCGCCGGTCTGGGCATCGCAGAGGGTGACCAGCGTGGCCAGCCCGCGGTGCAGCGTCTTGCCGTCGATGGCCAACAGCGGCGGCAACTTGGTCTGGCGCAACTGCCATTGCACGATGGCGCGGGCGAGTGCGGTGGGGTCGAGCCGTTGCAGGACATCGCGCCAGCAGCTTTCACCGGGTGGGGGCACCAGGTCGCGGTGGGAGGGGGAAGAGCGGAAGCGCAACGCGCGGCGCTGGGCGGGGCTGAGCTCCTGCACGAAACGAAACAGCCCGGCCACCGTGGTGACGCCGCAGGCGACTCCGAGCACGGCCGCCGCGAGCATCGCGTGCAGCGGGAATTGCAGGCCTTGGGCGCGCCGCGGATCCGTCACGGTGTAGAGCGCGTCAGCGAGGCTGGTGGCGGTCTTCACCGGCACGGGAGACTGGCCGAAGGCCCGCGGCTTCTCCCCTGGCAGGGGCACGAGTGGGTCGCGCAGCCGCCGGGGCGCATCGTCCACCAGCGGGCGCAGCCAGAGGCGCTTGGGTTGGTCGTGGCGCACGTAGTAGTCGTCGCCGTGCCGGCCACAGCCGGCGGTTTTCCCCACTTCGATCCAGCCGGCCGCCTTGTAACAGGTGCCTTGATAACGCTCGGGATCGACGAAGGTCTCGGCCAGCAGCGGGGTGACCCCGCGGCGCTGCTGCCACTGGGCGGGCAGTGCCGCGACGGCGAGGCCGAGGACGCGGCTGGCCAGGTTGGGCTGGCGCGGGCGCGACAGCACCAGGCAGCGGTTGTTCTGCACCACCAGCGGCACGCGGCGGGCCCGGGTGCGCGGATCCCACTCGAGCCACGCGTCGCGCGCGGCGAGTTTCTGCGACCCGCGCGTCCACACCAGCACGGCGAGTACCTGCTCCCCGCGCTGGGCGAGCTGCACCACGTCGCACTCGGCGGGTTTGGGCGCGCCAAGATAATGCTCGGCGTCGAGGGCGGCGTAGGCGGCCGGGAGTTCGTCGGGCTGCGCCGCGCGCAGGGTCACCTCTCGCAGCGCATGTTCGGGCAGCGTTTCCGTCAGCAGGGCAAAGTTCATCCATCCTCGCATGGCACTCCGCCAGGCATTTGGCCAGCAAAATCTCTATGTCGTTACGCCAGCGCGCTCGATCCGCCGAGCGGTCCAGGACCCTG
>JBBRWN010000071.1:0-1849 GCA_038249155.1 Burkholderiales bacterium
CTTCTGGAAAACCCATCGCAACCCCGTCTGGCTCTTTCCCTCGCCGGGCCGCGCGTGGCGCGAGCGCAGCGAGGATCGCAACGTTGTTCTGGGCCGGGCCACCACCTTCATGAGTGTCAGCGCGGTGCAGAACGCGTTTCGCCTGGCCCGGGCCCAGAGCGGCATTCATCCGCAGTCCTGTGTCCATACGCTGCGCCATTGTTATGCCACGCACCTGCTGGAGGAAGGCATCTCCCTGCGGCTCATCTCCCAGTATCTGGGCCACGCCTCGCTCGATGTGACGGTGATCTACACCCACCTGACCGCGACCAATGAAGGCCAGGCCCGCGCCGCCCTCGATCGCCTGATGGCGGGAGGGGGCAAGCAGTGAAGCAGTAATCAGTGAAGCAGTAATCAGTGAAGCAGTGCGTCGAGATATGGCCGCACTGACCCACTAACCTGCTGATTACTCCCCCCATGCTGACGCAACTCCTGCACGCGCATCCCGGCGCGGCGCGTTCGCCCGAGCAACGCCGCGCCGTGCGCGCCATCCTCTCCTGCCGCACCGCGGCGCGGGGCGGGCACCTCTACCGCTGCGGGCCGTGCGGAAAAATCGAGTTTGCCTACCACTCCTGCCAGCACCGCGCCTGTCCCAACTGTGGCGGACTCCAGGCATCCGACTGGCTGGAGCAACGCAAGCTGCGCCTCCTGCCCGTGCCCTATTTCCTGCTCACCTTCACCATCCCGGAGGAACTGCGCGCCCTCTTCAAGGCCCAGCCCAAACTCTGTTATGACCTGCTCTTCGCCGTGACCTCGCAGGCCCTGCGCGATGTGGCCCTCTCCAAACTGGGCGGCGAACCGGCGGCCCTGGGCGTGCTCCACACCTGGAGCCGCCAGCTCATCTTCCACCCCCACATCCACTATGTCGTGCCCGGCGGGTTCCTGTCCGAAAACCGGCTGCGCTGGATCCGGCTGAAGGACCCGCAGTTCCTGCTGCCCCAGCGCGTGCTGGGCCGGCGCGCGCGCAGTTTGTTTCGCACGGCGTTGCAGGCGCGGCCCGAACTCTTCGCCCAGGTGCCCGCCGCCGCGTGGCGCAAGGAATGGATCGTGAACACCCAGCCCGCCGGCACGGGCGAAAAAGCGCTGGGCTACCTGGGCGCCTATGTCCAGCGCACCGCGCTCAGCTCCCAGCGCATCCTGAAGGAGGAGAACGGGCGCACCACCTTCAAGTATCGCCAGAGCGACACCGGGCGCTGGAAACTATTGACCCTGGACACGCCCGAGTTCCTGCGCCGCTTCCTCCAGCACGTGCTGCCGGCGGGCTTTCATCGCGTGCGCTACTATGGCTGGTGGAGCCCCGCGGCGAAGGAGAAGTGGGCCCGCGTGCTGGCCCTGCTGGACTGGAGCCCTTGCGCACGGCCGCCGAAGCGCGCGCCGTGGGTGATGCGCTGCCCGTGCTGCGGCCAGCCGATGCAGCGCGTGGGTTCGCTCGCCCGCTGGCCGCTGCGCCCGCCCTAGGATGAAGACCCATGCCACAGCACCCATCCCGCCAGGCGCCGCGCGAAAAAGCGCGCGGACGCTGAGGGCGGACTGCGCTTGCGCCCCGGCGCCGGCCCCTTGCGGAGGCCCCTGGTGCCCGCAAAACGGGGCGGCAACAGCCCCGCGACCGGTGCCTCAGCCCGGGCGCGCCGCGAAAGGATGCGCGCCCCGATGTCCGAAACCCTCCCACGCCCGCGCCCTGAAGGAAGACGCCCAAAAGAAAACCGCAAGGGCAGGGAAGCGTTGGGGCGGTTCACCGGGCTTGTTCAACAACGCATAGCTTCGACGCTCCGCACGCGCGTCACACCCTGGTTCCAATCCACGCTCCCCC
>JBBRWN010000072.1:0-1813 GCA_038249155.1 Burkholderiales bacterium
AGCATCTATGCGCATCTGGAGGAAAACGGCATTTCCCTGGGCATGGTGTTCCGCCTGCGCCAGCTGCGCGCCCGCATGCTGCGCCAGCGCGAACTGCTCGACGCCCTGCTGTCGGCCAAACCGGCGATGGCCGCGCTCAAGCTGCTGGCGCGCCGGGTCACGATCGCGCAGGAGAGCAAGAGCATCGTCGCCCTGATCAGCGCCAATTCGACCCTGCTGTCGGCCAAGATGGCCGAGCGCAGCGCTGAAACCGGCGAGCACTACATCACCCGCAACCGCGCCGACTACAAGGAAATGCTCGGCAAGGCAATGGGCGGCGGCGCCGTCACCGCGCTGACGACGCTGCTCAAGTTCATGGTCGTGGCCATCGGCCTGTCGGCGTTTTGGAGCGGCTTCTGGTCGGGCGTGGCCTATGCCGCCTCGTTCATCCTGATCCAGCTGCTGCATTTCACGCTGGCCACCAAGCAGCCGGCCATGACCGCGCCGGCTATGGCCGCCAAGCTCAAGAACATCGATTCGGACGAATCGACTGCGACGCTGGAAGACTTCGTCGACGAGGTCACGCACCTGGTGCGCTCGCAGGTGGCGGCGGTGTTTGGCAACGTCTTCATGGTGGTGCCGGCGGTGCTGCTGGTGAATGCGGCGATCGAACTGGCGCTGGGCCGCCCGATGATCGGCGCGGACAGTGCCCGGCATGTGCTGGAATCGCTCACGCTGCTCGGCCCGACGCTGCTCTGGGCGGCCTTCACCGGCGTGGTGCTGTTTTCTTCGAGCATGATTGCCGGCTGGGTCGAGAACGGGTTCGTGCTGCACCACCTGGACTCGGCGATGCGGCACAACCCGCGCTTCACCGCCGTGCTGGGCAGCGAGCGCGCGGCGCGCTGGTCGGTTTTCATGCGCGAGCATATTTCCGGCTTTGCCTCGAATATTTCCCTGGGCTTCATGCTAGGCCTGATTCCGGCCTTCACCGGTTTCTTTGGCTTCGAACTCGAATTGCGCCATGTGACACTCTCGACCGGGCAGCTGGCCGCCGCCGGCGCGTCGCTCGGGCTGGAAGTGTTCCGGCAGGCGGCGTTCTGGTGGAGCATGGCAGCGATCCCGCTGATTGGCGCGCTCAACCTGGGCGTGAGTTTTTACTTTGCCTTCCGGCTGGCGCTGCAGGCGCACAACGTCAGCAAGCTGGACCGTTCCCGCATCCGGGCGGCTATTCTGGCGCGCTGGCGCCGCCATCCCCTGAGCTTTTTCATCCCCCGTTAACATAGGCGTTTCGCACTTGTCCTACAGGAAGACTCGGACAAGGACTGTAAATTTAAGAAACATTGTTGTTTTTCCCCCTTGGCGCACGCCGGTTTTCCTGACCGGTTTGAGGCCTTTTCCAGGCTGGGCCTGCCGTCGGGGCACCCGCCCAGCCCGGGCAGTTCAGCCCCCAATCCTCGCGTGGAGACACTACCCTATGAATGAACTCATGGCCATCTGGGCCGAATGGATCAAGCCTTCGGCCGGGCTGCCCACCGTGCAATGGTCCATCCTGCTGGCGCTGGCGGCGGCTGCCGGCCACCTCGTCAACCGCTACACCGGCCTGCCCAAGGTCATCGGCTATTCGGCCATCGGCGCCTTTGCCGGCCTGGCCGGCTTCACCGGCGCGGCCTGGCCACTGCAGGGAACCGGCCTGTTCCTGCTCGAACTGGGCGTGGCAGTGGTGCTGTTCGAGGCCGGCGGGCGCATTTCGCTGCGCTGGTTTCGCCACAACCCGATGCTGCTGGTGCAAAGCGTGGCCGAGTCGGCACTGACCTTTTTTGGCGTGCGCTGGCTG
>JBBRWN010000073.1:0-1726 GCA_038249155.1 Burkholderiales bacterium
ACCCGTTCGCGCTGGCCGGAAGCGCGTGATTGCGCCAGCGGGCACGATTCACCGGCCTGGTCGCACGGCACGTTGAAGTGGTGCGACACCTCATAGCAGGTGCGCCCCACCACGCTTTGCACCGGGCTGAACTGCTGCCGGTAAGCCGCGTTGGCCGCCAGGATGCGGTATTGGGTGTCAAACAGGATGTGCGGCTCGCTCAAGCCCTCCAGGTAGGACGTCAATTCGGGCAATGGCTTCACGGAGGCTCCTCGGTTGGACTGACACGCAGTCTATGCCTGAATTGGCAGTATCTGCCAAATATGGCGGTCAATTTCCTTCTGCTGCCTGATGCCGACCTTATTCAATGTCGTAACACATTGAAGTTAAACGATATTTATTATTTTTACGCTGTGGCACGGTTCTTGGAATACAGAGCGCATGCGCGTTTTGATGGTCATGCCCCGCCTGAAAAATCCTCCCGTCAAAAAACGCTCCGATCCCTGCCGCTTGCGCAACGGTCTGCGCGGCCACCTTATCGAAGGAAACTCCATGACTCCAACTGCTGCCCTTTCAGCGTTCCCGGCCATTGCCAGCGCTGCGCACGAACATGACGCCGAGCGCCGCCGCATGATCCTGCTCACGGCCGCCACGGCCAGCGCAGGCCTGGGCGCTGTCGCCGTGCCTTTTGTGTCGAGCTTTGCCCCCAGCGAGCGCGCCCGTGCTTCGGGGGCGAGTGTGGAAGTTGACATCTCGGACCTTGCGCCCGGTGGCCTTAAAACCGTGGAGTGGCGAGGCAAACCGGTGTGGATCATGCGCCGCACGCCCGAGATGCTGGCGCTGTTGCCAACGCTTGACGCCCGCCTGGCCGACCCGGCTTCTTTGAGGGATCAGCAACCCGACTACGCGCGCAATGCGCAGCGCTCGATCCGGCCCGAGGTGTTTGTCGGCGTGGGCATCTGCACCCACCTGGGCTGCTCGCCCAGCCGGGTGCCCGCAGGCAGCAGCAACCCCAGCGTGGGCGACGACTGGAAAGGCGGCTTTTTCTGCCCCTGCCACGGCTCCACCTTTGATCTGGCGGGCCGGGTGTTTTTGAACAAGCCCGCGCCCACCAACCTGGAAGTGCCGCCGCACAAGTACCTGGCCGACAGCAAATTGCTGATCGGCGAGGATGACCTCGGCACGGCCTGAAGATGGATATGGATATGTACTTTCGCATCCTGCATGACGAGGCCAGCGGCGAGTTGACCTACCTGCTGGCCGACCAGGACACCCGCGAGGCCGTGCTGGTGGACCCGCGCGGGCGCGACCTGCCGGTGCTCGCCGCCTTGCTGGCCGAGCGCGAGTTGCGTCTGCGCTGGGTGTTGCGCACGCATCAGCACGATCACCTGCAAATCCGCGAGCCGGCGCAACTGGCCCGCCTGGGCGTGCCGCTGGTGCAGGGCGCTGCCGGTGAAAACCTGCGCCTGGCTAGAGATGGCGACGTGCTGCCCTTCGGCCATGAGTTGGTTCGCGTGCTGGCCACGCCGGGCCATACCGCCGGATGCCTGAGCTTTGCCTGGCGCGACCGGCTGTTTTGCGGTGGCCTGCTGGCGGTCGATGCCTGCCCGCACCAGCCTCTCCCCGCCCAGCCCGAAGCCCTGTGGGACAGCGTGACGCAGCGCGTGTTCACCCTGCCCGACGAGACGCTGCTGTTCGCCGGCCATGAGCGCCGCGCCCGCGCCGTCAGCACCGTGCTGGAGCAGCG
>JBBRWN010000074.1:0-1671 GCA_038249155.1 Burkholderiales bacterium
CGTAAGCGGTAAGCCTGCGGCGTTCTTCCCAACAGCTGGTCATACCCGAAGAATGCTCCTCATCAACACAGCATGAGGAGCGCGAATCATGGAAGACAGCAAGCCCCGGCAGATTCGTCGACGGTTGGATGAGCATTCCTGGCGGGTCCTGCTGGAGAGGTTTGACGGCGCGGCGATGACGGTGAAGGAATTCTGTCTGCGTGAGGGTTTGACGCGGAGCAGTTTCTTCCTCTGGCGCTCGCGGCTGCGGGCCGACCCGCAGTGCACTCCTGCACCTGCAGGGGCCAAATCGGCTGCCAAGTCAGCAGCGCTCCCGTCCAAGCCGTCGTTCGTGGATCTGGGCCTGCTGGGCGGCGCCACACCTGCTGCAGCCGAGCACGCCGGGCTGAATCTGCGCATCGAATTGGGCGGCGGGCTCAGCCTGCACCTGGTGCGCCGCTGATGTTCTTCCCCGAGAGCCGCATCCGCGTGTTCCTGTACGGCCAGCCCGCCGACATGCGCAAATCCTATGACGGCCTGTACGCACTGGCCCGCCAGAGCTTCGAGGCCGACCCGCTGGCCGGGCACCTGTTCGTGTTCGCCAATCGGCGCGCCACGCAAATCAAGGTGCTGTACTTCGACCGCAGTGGCTGGTGCCTGTGGGGCAAGAGATTGGAGGCCGGCAAGTTCGTGCGCAACTGGCTTGACACACGCAACGGGGAGATCGACTGCACCGCGCTCAAGCTGATGCTCGAGGGCATTGAAGTGGGGCGCCAATTCAAACGCTACCGGCTCAATTCAACGGGGTAACGGAGATGAATTTCAATTGGGCTAATTACCGTTTTAATGGGCGTCATTGGCGGGCAAGATATCGACATGTCGGCGGCCAATGCACAACAGGTTTTCACCGAGCAAGCGGTGGCCTCGATGTCGCTGCAGCACGTCGCGCAGCTGCTGCAGTCCAAGGCCGCAACCATCGCCACGCTGCAGCACCAGCTCGATTGGTTCAAGCGTCAGTTGTTCGGCAAGAAGAGCGAGCGTTTCGCCCCCGAGCCCGACCCGCAGCAAATGCACCTCGGGCAGATTCTGGACGCTCTTGCCGTGCCCCCCGAACAGCCCCAGGCCGGCAGCACCGTGCCAGCACACACGCGCCGCAAGACCCGCAGCGACTTCGCCGACGAGACCCGCGACGCACCGTTCTTCGACGCATCCAAGGTGCCGGTGCAGACCATCGCAGTGCCCAACCCCGAGGCACAGGGTCTTGCGCCCGAGCAGTACGAGGTCATCGGCGAGAAGGTCAGCCACCGGCTGGCGCAGCGCCCGGGCAGCTTCGTCGTCCTCAAGTATGTGCGCCCCGTCATCAAGCGCCGCGACACCCAGACCCTGCACTGCGCACCGGCGCCGGTGGGCGTCATCGAGGGCAGCCGCGCCGATGTGAGCTTCATCGTCGGGCTGCTGGTCGACAAGTTCCGCTACCACCTGCCGCTGTATCGCCAACACCAGCGCCTGCTCGATTCGGGGTTCACGCTAAGCCGGCCCTGGCTGACGCAGCTCGTGCAGCAGGGCTCGCAGTTGCTCGAACCCATCTTCGACGCCCAACTGGCCTCGATCTGCTCGGGCCACGTCATCACGATGGACGAGGTTCCCGTCAAGGCTGGGCAGGCCGGCAACGGCAAGATGAAAGCGACCTAC
>JBBRWN010000075.1:0-1661 GCA_038249155.1 Burkholderiales bacterium
ACCGTGAATTCGAGCTTGTCTGATTTTTCAGGGAATACGTAGCGGCCGATGTAATTGCCGTAGGGGTCTTGCTGCCAGTTGATGAAATGGTCTTCCGGGGTAACGGTCAACGAATACGAAAGAATCGGGGTGCGCGCATGGGGCGCTGGCCGCAGGCGCACCTCATGTGGTGACAGTGCGACCAGGCGATCGTAGTGGTAGCTGGTTTTGTGGTGCAGCGCAACACGGATGGCCATTGAGGGTGCCTTTCGGTGAATGAGGATGAGACGCGGACTGGGCCGTATCGCTGGAAACTGGACGATTGCTCCGGACGCACGATTCATGCCCAGACTTCCCATTTATAGCAGCGATGGCCAGCGGTTTTGGACTGCATGCAACTTTAACCCCGTCCGCCCGAGAGGGGATTTCGCCCGGATACCTGACAGGGCAGGTTTTGGGTGGCGTGATGCAGGCAGTTGCAGATCATGCAAATGCCCAATGGCGCAAAGGTGAGTCTGATTCCTGGAAATCCTCTTGCATCCACCCTTTCATACCCGCCAAAGAAAAAGGCGATGTCACCTGCAAGGGCTTCCCCATCTTTGTCAAATAGATTTTCAACCAGGGAACCCGGTTTCTCGGTCGTCCTTCACCCCGATACATCTGTCGTTGTCTTTTGAGTGCAAGGCATGTGGACGGCGAAACTACAAGCGGTCATTTATTGCCGTATTCAGTGCAGCGGACCCTGATGAAAGACGCGCGCCAGGGGCTCCGTTCGTTAGAGCGGTATCACCCTGACTGACAAAAAGCGCGAAGGAACCTGAGCGAGAAAGTCGGGATCAAAGCGGGATTTGGAGGTGATCATCATGTTTTGGCGAAGAGGCAAGGCATATGCGCGGGATCTGCGCGATCGGGTGTTGCTGGCAACGGGGTTGCTTCGGGAAGTCGCTGAGCGCTTTGAGGTGAGCCAGTCCTATGTGTCACGAGCGCGTTCACGCTGCCAGCGGCTTGGCCAGGCCAGCCCGGGCGCACAGTGCAATCATGTCCCGCTGCGCCTGGCCGCATTGAAGGCGCCGCTGCTGGCGCAAGTGGCCTTGGCGCCTGAGCAGACGCTCGTTCAGCTGTGCCAGTGGGTCCAGGCCGAGCACGGCATTGCGGTGGGGCCGACGACGATGGGTAAAACCTTGATCCGGTTTGGGCTGACGCTAAAAAAAAAGACGATTTATGCCAGCGAGCAGCAGCGCCCCGATGTCGCCCAGGCGCGGGCGGACTGGAAAGCCGAACAACCCTCGATGACCGCCGGGCAGCTGATCTTTCTCGATGAAACGTGGGCCACTACCAACATGACGCCCACCCGGGGGCGCTCACCCAGGGGCGAGCGTTGCCTGGGGTATGCGCCTTTTGGCCACTGGCACACGACGACATTTGTCTGCGCGCTGAGCGCGCAAGGTTTGCTGGCACCTTTGGTGCTTGACGGGCCGATCAACGGCAATGCCTTCGTGGCCTGGGTAGAGCAGTTCCTCGTGCCCGAGCTGCGCGCTGGCGACACCGTGGTGATGGACAACCTGGGCTCGCACAAGGTCGCCGGCGTCAAGGCGGCCATCGAGGGCGCGGGCGCTGCGCTGCGGTACTTGCCGCCGTACAGCCCGGACCTCAACCCGATCGAGCAAAGCTTTGCCAAGCTC
>JBBRWN010000076.1:0-1657 GCA_038249155.1 Burkholderiales bacterium
CAATGATGGAATAGAGAATGGCATCATCAGCAAGCACATGCTCATAACCCGGAACCAGGATATTGCAGCCCGGCACACAGATTTCGTTATTCGATGGATTGTAATAGGCATTATAAGTTTGCGGCTCCATGCCCCATTCCGAGCGATCAACGGGTTTACCGTATTTTGCAATCATGTGGTTAAAGTTCCATTGTGAGGCACTCGCTACATTATGAAGATACGAGCTTCGGTCGATACTGACACTGCTCATGTCTTTCCAGTGATCCGGGTAACCTACTTTCATGGGCGGCTGCGCTTTTGCGCTGCACGCTCCGATCGGCGGTGGGCCAGTTGGCCCTCTTGTCGCAGCAGCCGGTACATCGTGGACTCGGACGCCACATACACGCCTGTGTCGGCCAGGCGAGGCACGATCTGGCTGGGTGGCAGGTCCTTGAAGGCTTCGCTGTTGAGCGTGGCCATCACGGCCTGGCGGTCTTCTTCAAGCAGCTTGTTGGCCGGGCGTGCATAGCGCCGCTTGCCTGACAGGCGCTGGTCGCCCTCGGCCACACCAGAGCGTTGCCAGCGCTGCACACTGCGGCACGACAGACCCACCTGACGGCATGCCGGCGCCAGGCGGGCGCCGTCGGCGCAGGCTTGATCGATCAAACATAGCAACTTTTGGCGCTGCTGGACGGACGTCATTTGTCCGCGCCCTCCAGCAGCGCCTGGAAGTTTTTTTGCAGCACCAGCAAGGCTGCCACCTCGGCCAATGCCTTTTCCTTGCGCCTGAGCTCACGCTGGAGTTGGTCGTGCTGGCGCTGCAGCTCGCGAAAGGCCCCGCTCGCCTCACGTGAGGCGGGCACGGCAGGCGTGCAAAACTCCTGGTGCCACTGCGCCAGCTGATGCTCGAACACGCCGCGCTCGCGGCACCAGCCGGAGCGGGCCATGTCGTCCAGTGCGTAGCTCTGCTGCAGCGCCATCAAACGCTGTGCGGGCGACCAGGCAGACGCCGGGCCGTCCAGTGCAGCAGTTGCAGCGGGCACCCGGTAGGCTGTCGTGCCGGCTTTCTTGCTTGCGCTTTGCAGCCACTTCCTGAGGGTGCCGGCGGACATGCTGAGCTCGCTGGCAATGCTGATAACGGAACGCGTACCGCGATGCCTGGCTTTGAGCAGTGCCTGCTCTTTGAATTCGGGAGAGTGATGTGAATGCGGTGTTCGGGTCATGAATGAAGCTGTCGGGCAGTTAGCCATCAAAGAATCGGATGCGACAACAAGTCTGACACAGGGGGGTTCACTGCCCTCAGGGCGTGGCATCCGCCGCCTGGTACGACTGCCGCGATGAGGAGGGCAAGCCGTATCACCGGGTCCGCTTTCCAAAGGCCGCGTGCAGCGCTTGTCACGCCCGGGCGCTGTGCACCCAAGCCACGCATGCGCCGCGCCAACTCTCGTTGCATCCGCAGGCGCAACATGAAGCGCTGTCCGCGGCGCGGCAACGTCTGGGCAGCGAGGAAGGGTGGACGTTGTATGCGCGCCGAGCCGGCATCGAGGGTACCTTGTCGCAGGCCGTGCGTGCATTCGGGTTGCGCCGCACGCGTTACCGGGGATTGGCCAAAACGAGCCTGCAGCATGTGGCGACAGCCGTGGCCATGAATGTCGAGCGGGTCACTGCATGGCTGACC
>JBBRWN010000077.1:0-1623 GCA_038249155.1 Burkholderiales bacterium
AGGACGTGTTCGAGCGGCTGCCGACGCTGAAAAACGCCGACCTGCACCTGCTTCTGCCGCACTTGTGGACTGCCCGGCCAGCCACCACCGTGCCCAACGCCGTCTCACCAGCGTTCGCATAGGCGGCCACACCTCAGCACGTCGCCGTCGACGGCGCAAGGGTGGGTTGGCGGAACGCTTACACACCATGCGCGGCAACGGCGGCAACTTCGTGCAAGACGATGCAGCGCTCGCGGTACGAAGCGGCCATGGGCTGCTGACGGGTTTGCTGCGCTGTGCGCGCTGTGGGCGCAAGTTGCACATCCGCTACTGGGGCAAGCACGGCACCGCGGCGCGCTACCTGTGCAGCGGCGACTTCGACACCGGTGGCTCGTATTGCCTGGGCTTCGGTGGCGCCACCGTCGATCGGCGCCTGGGCGAGGTCATCCTGGGCGTGATCTCGCCGCAGGGTGTCGAGGCGAGTCTGGTGGCTATAGAGCAATCACGCGGCGAAGGCAGCGACAAGCGCTCAGCGCTCGAGCGGCAGTTGCAGCAGGCGCGCTACGAAGCCGAGCGCGCCTTTGCGCAATACGACCAAGTGGAACCCGGCAATCGCCTGGTGTCCGAAGTTCTCGAGCAACGCTGGAATACCAAGCTTGAAGTTCAGAAACGCATCGCGCAAGATCTCGACGCGCTGAAGGACGCAGCCGCTGCGTTGACGCCGGCCGACGAGTTGACGTTGCGCGAGCTCGGCAAGCACTTCGCCGAGGTCTGGAACAGCCACGCCTGTGCGATGACCTTGAAGAAGCGCATCGCCCGCACGCTGATCAACGAGATCGTGGTCGACATCGATGCCGCGCAGCAACTCAACATGGTCATTCACTGGCACGGCGGCTGCCACACCGCCTTCAGCATGAAGAAGCCCATGTCAGGCGCCGTCGTACACAAGACCGCGATAGAAGACGTCGAGCTCATCAAGCGCATGGCGCTGCGCTATGGCGACGATGAGATCGCACGGGTGCTGAGCAAACTCGGTCGGCACACCGGCAAAGGCAATCGCTGGACCCAAGCGCGCGTGGCCACCGTGCGGCGCAAGCACCACATTGCTGCACCGGCTGCGTTCGATCCTGACATCCTCAATCTGGCGCAAGCGCAGAAGCACACCGGCGTCAGCGATACGACCCTGATGCGGCTGATCCGAGCCAATTTACTTGCGGTGCAGCAGGTCGCGCCCTACGCGCCGCTGGAGATCAAGCGCGTGGACCTCGACACCGGGCCGGTAGCGAGCATCATCGAGCACCTGAAGAGCACTGGCAGGCTGGTGCTGACAGGGGATCCGTCGGCCGAACAGGCACACCTGTTCTAAGAAAATCAATCACTTGCATAACGGGGGTATTGTGGCTGCTTCATCAAGTTGGCCGCTGAACCAAAACGCTGGATCAGCGTGACCGCGCCGCTGTCGGCCTGCTCGGCCTTCAGCCCGGCCTGATCCAGCAGGAAGCGCGTGATGGCGCGGTGTACGACTTGCAGCACGGGCGTCACCAGCTTGGGTTGTGCGGCCAGCAGCAGACGCAGCGGGATCGGCAGTGACAGTACCCACTGGCGCACCGGCACGCGCGGGATGACGTGGTCCACCAGATGCGC
>JBBRWN010000078.1:0-1612 GCA_038249155.1 Burkholderiales bacterium
CCATCATTGCCCTCCGCCTTGAATCCGACGTGCCCCTGGTCGGCCAGGTGTCGCAATACATCATTGCCGCCGGTGGCAAGCGCTTGCGGCCCGCCCTGGTGCTGCTGATGTCGGGCGCCTTAGGCTACCGCGGCCCCCAGCGCCTGAACCTGGCCGCCGTGGTGGAATTCATTCACACCGCCACCTTGCTGCATGACGATGTCGTCGATGAATCCACGCTGCGCCGGGGCCGCTCGACCGCCAACGAGGTGTTTGGCAACCCGGCAAGCGTGCTGGTGGGCGACTTCCTGTATTCGCGGGCCTTCCAGATGATGGTCGAAGCCGGCGAGATGCGCATCATGCAGACGCTGGCAGAAGCCACCAATGTGATTGCCGAGGGCGAGGTGCTGCAACTCATGAACATGCATGATGCCGGCCTGACCGAAGAAGGCTACCTGCGCGTCATCCGCTCCAAGACCGCCAAGCTGTTTGAAGCCAGCGCCCGGCTGGCGGCCTTGCTGGCCGGGTCTTCACCTGCAGTTGAGCAGCATTGCGCCGAGTACGGGCAGGCGCTGGGCACGGCTTTCCAGGTGATCGACGATGTGCTCGACTATGACGGCGACGTGCTGGAAATGGGCAAGAACCTGGGCGATGATTTGCGCGAAGGCAAGGTCACGCTGCCGCTGATCATCGCCATGCAGCGAGGCACCGAAGCCGAGCGCCTGACCCTGCGTCAGGCGATTGAAGCCGGCGGCACCGGGCAGATGGCAGAGATCATTGCCATTGTCCAGCAGACCGGCGCCCTGCAGGCCACCCGGGATGCGGCTGCCGGAGAAGCGCTGCGTGCGCTGAATGCCTTGCAAACCCTGCCCCAAAACCCTTACAGTCATGCCTTGGCGCAACTTGCCTCGCAACTGCTGGTGCGGCGCTCCTGAGGATCGACGCCAGTCGGGGCGTAGCTTAGTCTGGTAAAGCGCTACGTTCGGGACGTAGAGACCGGAAGTTCGAATCTTCTCACCCCGACCAGATTTACTCTAGGACTTACGCATTGATGCGCGCGGCGAATTCTGTTGGCGGGAGGGTTGATTTGCGGTCAAACTCAAGGGCTGATGAGAATACTGACCCGCCCGCCGACAGCCAAATGCACCTTGCCGATGTACATGGGATTTTTGATGAGTGAACCCCAATCAACCACCTGCACGCGGCTGTCTCAAGTCACGGGCATCTCGCATGACAGCGCGAACCGGTTTTTGCTGCGTGAATCGTACGAGCCGAAAGACCTGTTCAACGAGGCGCAAAAGCTGCTCGACATGGTGGGCGGCACACTCAATGTGGATGACACCACGCTGGACAAGCCGTACAGCCAGAAGATGGAGTTGGTGGCGCATTTTTGGTCCGGCAAGCACCACCGGGTGGTCAAGGGCTTGAGCCTGGTGACGCTGTATTACACCGATGTCACAGGCCGCAGCCTGCCGGTGAACTACCGGGTGTATGACAAGGCCGACGGCAAAACCAAGAACGACTACTTCCAGGACATGCTGGCCGAAGTATTGGCGTGGGGACTGCGGCCGGCGTTCACGACGGGAGACTCGTGGTATTCCTGCGAGAAAAACCTCAAGACGGTAAAAAACCA
>JBBRWN010000079.1:0-1607 GCA_038249155.1 Burkholderiales bacterium
CAGGTAGATGCCGAAGGTGATCACGGTGGGATCGGTGAAGTTCATGAATGTCTCCTCAAAGTGGGATGTGATGAATCAAAAAATGCGCGCGGTCCCTGCCGGTAGGCAGATGGCGCCGGCTCACCCCGGGATGTCAGGGCGGCCGTCTTGGGGAAAGGAAATCGGATGAAAAACGAAGGAGGAAATCAGGATTTGAAAATCAACAACGTCCCGTCCGTCATTCCCGCGAAGGCAGGAATCCAGTGACACGGGCTGAAGCGCTCCAGCGCGTGTGGAAACCCGCTTGCGCGGGCATGACGCAGGACCGTTGTTTTTGACAGCATCCCGAGTGCTCAGCCCATCGTCATGAGCTGCGCGTTGCCGCCGGCAGCAGCGGTATTGGTGCTGATGCTTTGCTCGTGCATCAGCGCGCTGACGTCGTACACGGCGCCGGCGGCCAGTTGCGCGGGCGTCAGGTTTTCAATACGGATGATGGCCCCCGGGCGCTGCGCGACGCGCGGCAACAAGGCCTGCAGGGCATCGCCGTCGCCCTCGAACAGCATGGCGCTCAGCTGCGTTTCAGCCAGCAGCTGGTCGCTGCTGCGGCTGTGCACGAAAGCCCGTGCCTCGGTCGGCAGCGCGGCCAGCGCATCGGCCACGGGGCTGTGCGGCCGGGGCGTCTCCAGCCAGCACGGGTTGCCGCTGGCCAGTGCCGCCGCAACGTGGTGCACCAGGCCGAGCGCGGTTTGCGGCGCGGCCCAGACGGCGCCGCGCGGCAGCAACTGGTAGCGGTTCGATTCGCCGGTCGGTCCGGGCAGCGTGAACAGCTGGCCCAGCACGCTGCTGGCACGGTAGCCTTCGCAGGCCGCCACGGCGCGTGCCGCATCGCCACTGCTCTGCCAGCCCACCAGCGCGGCAAAGGACGGGCCTTGCAGCGCAGCGCCCAGGCTTTGCAAGGCGCGCAGGCCAGGCAGCTCGGACGGGTTGCGCGCCATGACAGGGGCCGTGCGGCTGACCGGCATGACTGCAAGCGACGTCAGCGCCAGGTTGCCCAGCGCCGGACCGGCCTGCAGCAGGCGGTACAGGTACAGCGGGCCGCCCGCCTTGGGGCCGGTCCCGGACAGGCCCATGCCGCCGAAAGGCTGCACACCGACGACCGCGCCAATCACGTTGCGGTTGACGTAAATATTGCCGGCCTGCACCTTTTGCGTCACCTGGGCAATGGTTTCGTCGATGCGGCTGTGCACGCCGAAGGTCAGGCCGTAGCCGGTGGCGTTGATCGCGTCAAGCACCTCGCCGAGCTGCTCGCGGCGGTAGCGCAGCACATGCAGCACCGGGCCGAACACCTCGCGCTTGAGGCGCCCGATGCTGTCAATCTCGATCAGCGCGGGCATGACGAAATGGCCCTGGCCGCCGCTTTCATCGCGCGCCATGCGGGTAACGCCCTGGCCTTCGGCCTGCATCTGCGCAATGTGCTGCTCGATCTGGACGCGGGCGTCTTCGTCAATCACCGGGCCGACGTCGGTGTGCATGCGGTCGGGGTTGCCCATGACCCATTCGCGCATGGCGTGCTTGACCATGTCCACCACGCGCTCGGCGCCGTCTTCCTGCAGGCACAGCAGGCGCAG
>JBBRWN010000080.1:0-1566 GCA_038249155.1 Burkholderiales bacterium
CCGTCATCAAGCTGCTGGCGCGTGGAAAGCGCACGATCCGCGAAGTGGCCCTGGAGCTGAACGTGAACTACCACACGGCCAGGAACTGGGTCAAAAAAGGCAGTGCCAACAAAGCCGTCGCTGCCGGGGAAAAAGAAAAGCGCCCGCAGGACTGGAGCGCTGCGGAGCAGCTTGAGGCCTTGCAGGAAAGTCACGCCCTGTCCGGCCAGGCCCTGCAGGCGTGGTGCCGCGAGCACGGCTTGTTTGCCCACCACCTGGCGAGTTGGAAAACGGCTTTTTGCACGCCCGCCAAGGCGGCGGTGGATACGGCGGCATGGCGCGGTCTCAAGGATGAAAACGAGCAGCTCAGGCGCGAGCTGGTGCGCAAGGAAAAGGCTTTGTCGGAGGCGGCGGCGTTGCTGATGCTGCAAAAAAAGTTCCGGGCGCTGTGGGAGGACGAGGTCAAATGACCTGTCTCTCGCAGCGCCGCGAAGTCATGGCGCTGGTGGCCGAGGCGGTGCAAGCGGGCGCCTGCCAGGAGCGCGCCTGCTGGGCCATCGGCCTGAGCGAGCGCACTCTGCAGCGCTGGCAGCGCGACCAGTGCCGGGCCGACCGGCGCCCGGCGCGGGTGCAGGCGCCCAAAAACCGGCTCAGCGAGCCCGAGCGCCAGGCCGTTCTGGCCGTGGCCAATTCGCCCGAATTCGGCCACCTGGCGCCCAGCCAGATCGTGCCCCGACTGGCTGACCGTGGGGAGTACGTCGCCTCAGAATCGACCTTTTACCGCGTACTCAGGGCCGCCAGGCAGCTGGGCCACCGCAGCGCCCAACGCCCCGGCCAGCCGCGTAATAAGCCGCGCGCGCTGTGCGCCAGCGCGCCCAACCAGTTGTTCAGCTGGGACATCACCTACCTGCCCACGCTGGTGACGGGGCGCTATTTTTACCTGTACCTGTTCCTCGATATCTTCAGCCGCAAGATCGTCGGCTGGCAGGTCTATGAAACCGAGAGCAGCGAGCTGGCCAGCGAGGTCATGCGCGACATCTGCCTGCGGGAAAGCATCGCGCCCGGCCAGGTGGTGCTGCATTCGGACAACGGCAGCCCGATGAAGGGCGCGGCGATGCTCGCTACCCTGCAGGCGCTGGGCGTGATGCCCTCGCTCAGCCGCCCGGCCGTCAGCAACGACAACCCGTACTCGGAGTCGCTCTTCAGGACATTGAAATACCGGCCCGAGTACCCTGGCCGCGCGTTCGAGAGCCTGCTGGCCGCGCGCCGCTGGGTGGAGACATTTGTGCAGTGGTACAACCACGAGCACCGCCACAGCGCCACGCGCTTTGTCACCCCACACGAGCGCCATGGCGGCCAGGACAGCGCACTGCTGGCCAAGCGCGCTCAGGTCTATGAAGCGGCCAAGGCGGCCAATCCCCAGCGCTGGAGCGGCGCCACACGCAACTGGCAGCCCGTGCGCGAGGTGTACCTCAATCCCGATCAGCCTGTGGAGCAGAAAAATCACAAAAAGGAGGAAAACCAGAAGTTCAGAAAAACCGCTTAAATTCAACACTCATAGGCGACAACTAGCTTGACATCCACCGC
>JBBRWN010000081.1:0-1552 GCA_038249155.1 Burkholderiales bacterium
CGGTGGCTGTCAAGGAAGTTGTCGCCTGAAGTGAAGTGAGTCAGGCTGTTTTTTGCGTGTTTTGAGGCTCCTTGACGTGTGAGGTTTCTGGGTTGAGGTGAACGGTATCGACATGCGCCCACTGGCGAGGCTGCCCTGACCAGCGCTGGGGATTTTCCTGGCGGGCCTGTTCATAGACGAGCGAGCGCTTTTCAAGCAAGGCCCGGTCCAAGCCGGCATGGCGCTGCGCCGGTGTCACGAAGCCGATGGCGCTGTGACGATGCTCGTGGTTATACCAATGGGCCAGCTCGGTGACCCAGCGCCGCGCGGCCAGCAGGTTTTCAAACGGCTTGACGGGCAACTGGGGGCGGTACTTCAGCGTTCTGAACGCTGATTCGACGTATGGATTGTCATTGCTCACGGATGGCCGACTGCGCGTGTGGGCCACACCCAGGCGCTGCATGGTGGCGAGCATGGTTTCGCCCTTCATGGGCGCGCCATTGTCCGAATGCACCGTCAGCTGGCCTGGAGCGATGTCCTGGCGCGTGCAGATGTCGCGCAACAACTGGCCGGCCAGTTCGGCACTCTCGCAGTCAAACACCTGCCAGCCAACGATCTTGCGGCTGAACAGGTCCTCGAACAGGTACAGGTAAAAGTGCTGGCCGCGCACCTGGGTTGGTAAATAGGTGATGTCCCAGCAGAACACCTGATCGGGTCCGGTCGCGGCCAGGGCGCGCGGGCGGCTGCGCTTTTGCGCTGCTCGCTCTGCGCGCCGATGGGCCAGCTGACCCTCTTGGCGCAGCAGGCGATACATCGTGGACTCCGAGGCCACATAGACGCCTGTGTCGGCCAGGCGAGGCACGATTTGACTCGGCGGCAAGTCCTTGAACGCTTCGCTGTTGAGCGTGGCCATCACGGCCTGGCGCTCTTCTTCAAGCAGCTTGTTGGCCGGGCGCGTGTAGCGCCGCTTGCCCGATGGGCGCTGGTCACCATCGACGCCATCCATGCGCAGCCAACGCTGCACGCTGCGGCTGGACAGGCCGATCTGACGGCAAGCCGGTTGCAGGCGCGCCCCGTCGGCGCAGGCCTTGTCAATCAGGCCGAGCAACTTTTGGCGCTGCTGGACGGACGTCATTTGTCCGCGCCCTCCAGCAGCGCCTGGAAATTTTTTTGCAACACCAGCAAGGCAGCCACCTCGGCCAGCGCCTTTTCCTTGCGCCTGAGTTCGCGCTGCAACTGATCATGCTGGCGCTGCAGCTCGCGAAAGGCGCCGCTCGCCTCGCGCGAGGCGGGCACGGCTGGGGTGCAAAACTCCTGGTGCCACTGCACCAGCTGATGCTCGAACACGCCATGCTCGCGGCACCAGCCGGCCAGGGCCATGTCGTCCAGTGCATAGCTCTGCTGCAGCGCCATCAAACGCTGTGCGGGCGACCAGGCAGACGCTGGGCCGTCCAGTGCAGCAGTTGCAGCGGGCACCCGGTGGGCTATCGTGCCGGTTTTCTTGCTTGCGCTTTGCAGCCACTTCCTGAGCGTGCCGGCAGACATGTTGAGCTCGCTGGCAATGCTGATAACG
>JBBRWN010000082.1:0-1539 GCA_038249155.1 Burkholderiales bacterium
CAAGCGCGCACCCTGGGAATATGCGGGTCTGGGCGTGGCCATGCTGGCCGGGCTGGTGGTGTGGATGGCCCCGCCGCCGCCGTCTGCTGCCGCCATTGCGGCCGCGGGCAAGCCGGTCAATTTCGCCGAAGTCAAGGTTGTCATCGACCAGCGCTGCGTCCTGTGCCACAACGCCCAGTTGCAAAACAAGGGCATTGCGCTGCACACGCCCGAGCTGGTCAAGCAGCACGCCCAGGCGCTGTACCAGCAGGCGGTCGTGCTCAAGCTCATGCCCATGAACAATGCCACGCAGATCACCGACGACGAGCGCGCCGTGCTCAAGCGCTGGTTTGAAGCCGGCGCCCCGGTCAACTAGACCGGCTGGCGCACCGCATCCAGCGCCGCATTCCAGGCAGACATCGCCCTCGGCCCGTGGCGTAAACGGGCCTCTTTTTAGCCCCCCAAGACGACCCCTCAAGGAGACAAGCATGACCACTGATACCGTCCATCCGGTAGATGAAAAGCTGCCCATCGGAAAACTCACCGCGCTGGGCCTGCAGCATGTGATGGTGATGTATGCCGGCGCCATCGCCGTGCCGCTGATCATCGGCCGCGCCCTGAAGCTCTCGCCCGAGCAGGTGGCCATGCTGATCTCGGCCGACCTGTTTGCCTGCGGCATCGTCACGCTGATCCAGTCGCTCGGCTTTGGCCGCTACTTCGGCATCCGGATGCCAGTGATGATGGGCGTGACCTTTGCCGCCGTCGGGCCGATGGTGGCCTTTGCCAATGCCATGCCCGGTGTCGAGGGCGCGCGCGCCATCTTTGGCGCCATCATCGGGGCGGGCGTGCTGTCCATGCTGATCGCGCCCATGATCAGCCGGCTGCTGCGCTTTTTTCCGCCGGTGGTCACTGGCACCATCATTGCCATCATCGGCATCAGCCTGATGCGGGTTGGCGTGGGCTGGGCAGTGGGCGGGCCGGCACCCATGGCGCAAACGGTCGATGTGCCCAAGCTGGTGGCCATGGTCGACAGCGCCAAGGCAGCGGCCGCCACGGCTGCAGCCTCGGCGCCAGCGGGCGCGGCTGCGCCGGCACTCAAGCTGCCCGGGCCGATCCCCATGCTCGACAACCTGGCCTACGGCGCGCTGGACAACCTGGCAATTGCCGCCTTCGTGCTGGTGATCATCCTGCTGCTGGTCAAGTACATGCGCGGCTTCGTGGCCAATATTTCGGTGCTGCTGGGGATGGCCGCCGGCTGCGTGCTGGCCCTCTCGCTGGGCAAGATGAACTTCGACAAGGTCGGCAAGGCGCACTGGTTCGATGTGGTCACGCCGTTTGCATTTGGCCCGCCAACCTTCGACATCGTGATGATCCTGACCATGACGCTGGTGATGGTCGTGGTGATGATCGAGTCGGTCGGCATGTTCCTGGCGCTGTCGGACCTGACGGGCAAGAAGATCAGCCAGGCCGAGATGGCCGCAGGCCTGCGCACCGACGGCCTGGGCACGCTGATTGGCGGCATCTTCAACACCTTTCCCTACACCAGCTTTTCGCAAAACG
>JBBRWN010000083.1:0-1533 GCA_038249155.1 Burkholderiales bacterium
GAGACGCGCTATCGCGGCACCTGTTACCGCGCCTGCGGGTTTGAGGCTGTCGGTTTAACCGGGGGCTTTGGCCGGGCCAGCCGCGACTTCTATCACGAGCACGGCCAGCCCAAGCAACTTTACTTGCGCGAACTGCGGCCCCGCGCCCGCGCCCTGTTGCGTCGCGGCCGCCTGCCGTCCGAGCTGGCCGAGCACGAGGAGAAGATCGCCGGACCGTGCCCCTTCCGGGCCGGTGAACTGGGTTCGCTCCTGGACCGTTTCCGCGTCCTGCGCGAGGCGCGCTGTGGCCACGGGCTGCGTCATCGCCAACCCTTCGTGCTGGCCTGCGCCGCCGTCGCCACCCTGATGGGTGGCAGCGGCTACCAGGCCTTCGAGGACGCCTGCAAAAAATTCACCCAGCGCCAGCTCCGGGCTCTGGGCTGCCAGCAGGACGAGCAGGGCCGCTACGCCGCGCCGAGCGACAGCACCTTCTTGCGCGTGCTCACCCGGCTCGACGCGGCCCACTTCGAGTCGGTGGTCGGGGCGTGGCTCTTGGAGCAGGAGGTCTCGGTGTTGGAACGTTTGGCCGTCGATGGCAAGGTGCTGCGCGGCAGCGGACGCAGCGATGGCAAGCCCTTGCAACTCTTCTCCGCCGTCAGCCACCGCCTGCGTCTGACGCTGGCGCAAGTGCCGATTGCGGAGAAGAGCAATGAGATCCCCGCTCTGCCGCCGCTCTTGCGCTCGTTGCCACCGCTGGTCGGCACGCTCAGCACCGCCGCTGCGCTGCACTGCCAGCAAGAAAGCGCGCGCGTCATCACCCAGGAGTTGGGCGGCGATTACTTGTTCGGGTTAAAGGGCAACCAAAGTGGCGTCCTGGAACGCGCCGAACGCCTGCTGGCCCGGCAGGCCTTCCCCCCTGATGAGTCGGTGTCGTGGGAGAAAGCCCACCACCGGCTCGACCGCCGCCGGCTCAAACGCGTGACGGTGACCCCGGAAGAAATCGGCCTGTGCGGTTGCTGGCAGGTCATCGCGGTGCGGCGCGAGCGGGTCGAACTGGGCCGGAAAGCCAAACCGCCCAGCGACGAGATTGGCCACTACGCCACCAGCCTGGGCGCGGCCCAACTCAGCGACGCCGAACTGCTCCAGGCGATTCGCGATCACTGGAGCGCCATCGAAAACGGCGCGCACCATCGCCGCGACGTGAGCTTGGGGGAGGACGCCAGCGGCGTGTCGCACCGGGGTGCGGCCCAAGTGCTGGCGGCGCTGCGTAACGTGGCGCTGGGAGTCCATGAACTGGCGAGCGAGCGGGGACAAGCCCGAGCGCCGAGCGCCAAGTCACGCTGCCGGCAGATGACCTTCGCCGCGGCGTTGGCGGAGTTGAGGCGATGAAGACGCCGCGACCCAAGGCGGTCTGGGGGTGGCGCGTGCGGCGACACCGGGAGACTTGCGCCCGAGGCCCGCCGGGGCTGGAGGAATCCTGTCTGGCCTGGCCGGCAGGAGCCTGCGGCGCCGGTTGCCGGCACGCCGCGCCTCCCGCCGCGCTCCCCACGCCGC
>JBBRWN010000084.1:0-1531 GCA_038249155.1 Burkholderiales bacterium
GCGGGTCTGGATGTCCCCACGCAGGGCCGGGTGCTGGTCAATGGCCAGGATGTCACGGGTACGGCGGTGCGCGAACGCAATGTCGCCATGGTTTACCAGCAGTTCATCAACTACCCGTCGCTCAGGGTGGCTGACAACATTGGCTCGCCTTTGAAATTGCGGGGAGAGAAAAACATCGGCGAAAAAGTGCGCACCCTGGCCGCGCGGCTGCATATCGACATGTTTCTGGACCGCTATCCGGCTGAACTGTCAGGCGGACAGCAGCAGCGCGTGGCGCTCGCCCGGGCGCTGGCCAAGGGCGCGCCGCTGATGCTGCTCGACGAACCGCTGGTCAATCTGGATTACAAGCTGCGGGAAGAACTGCGCGAAGAGTTGACCGGCCTGTTCGCCGCCGGCGACTCGACCGTCATCTATGCCACCACCGAGCCAGGCGAGGCCTTGCTGTTGGGCGGCTACACCGCTGTGATCGATGCGGGTGAACTGCTGCAGTACGGGCCGACTTCGCAAGTGTTTCATTCGCCCCAGTCGCTGCGGGTCGCGCGGGCCTTCAGCGACCCGCCGATGAATCTGATAGCCGCCCTGCCAGCCGCTGGGGGTGTGCAGCTGGTGGCCGGACCCGTCCTGACAATGACCCTGCCAGCAGCGCCCGAACAGCGCCTGGCTTCGCTCACCGCAGGCGTTCGTGCCAGTGCGCTGCGGGTTCAGTCGCGGGCTGGCGACGCATTGCTGACCGGCACGGTCGAACTGGCCGAGATTTCCGGCTCGGACACGTTTGTCCATGTGGCAACAGCGGTCGGTGAACTGGTGGCCCAGCTGACGGGCGTGCATCATTTTGAGCTGGGGGCGTCCATCAACCTGTACCTTGATCCCGCCCAGGTGTATGTGTTTGATGCCGGGGGGGCGCTGCTGACCGCACCGCAGCGCGGGGGAGGTGCCTGACGATGGCCCGTATTGACCTCGATTTGGCCCATGCCTACCGCCCCGACCCGCGTGAAGACAGCGACTATGCGCTGCTGCCTCTGACCCTGCGTTTTCGCGATGGCGGGGCCTACGCCCTGCTCGGGCCTTCCGGCTGCGGCAAGACCACCTTGCTCAACATCATTTCAGGCCTGGTGACGCCGTCGCAAGGCAGCGTCAGCTTCGATGGCGTGGACCTGACCGGGGCAACGCCGCAGCAGCGCAACATCGCGCAGGTGTTTCAGTTCCCGGTGATTTACGACACCATGACGGTGGCCCAGAACCTGGCGTTTCCGCTGCGCAACCGCAAGGTGCCCGAAGATCAGGTTAAAAAACGCGTTGGCGAGATTGCCGAAATGCTGGACCTGAGTGGCCAGCTGAACCAGCGCGCATCCGGCCTGGCGGCCGATGCCAAGCAGAAAATCTCGCTGGGCCGCGGGCTGGTGCGCCCCGACGTGTCGGCGGTGCTGTTTGACGAGCCGCTGACGGTGATTGATCCGCACCTGAAATGGAAGTTGCGGCGCAAGCTCAAGCAGATTCACCACGAGCTCAAGCTCACGCTGATTTATGTCAC
>JBBRWN010000085.1:0-1529 GCA_038249155.1 Burkholderiales bacterium
AGGCGCCAGGCGTGGTCCTCGACCGCATATTCGGTGGTGCTGCCGTCGGACTCGCGCTTCTTGCGCTTGTACATCCACGAAAACGCCGGCTCGATGCCGTTGGAGGCATTGTCGGCAAACGCCAGGCTGACGGTGCCGGTCGGCGCAATCGACAACAGGTGGCTGTTGCGGATGCCACCGGCGCGAATGGCTTGCTGCAGTTCGGCTGGCAAGCGGCTGGCAAAGGTGCCGGTGGCCAGGTAGCCGTCGGCATCGAACTTGGCAAACGCGCCCTTTTCCTTTGCCAGCGCCACCGACGCGGCATAAGCGGCATCGCGCAGGCGTTCGGCGATGCGGGCGGCCATATTGCGGCCTTCTGGCGCATCGTAGCGCAGGCGCAGCATCGTCAGCGCATTGCCCAGGCCGGTGAAACCGACGCCGATGCGGCGCTTGGCGCTCGACTCAGCCTGCTGCTGCGGCAGCGGCCAGAAGGTCACTTCCAGCACGTTGTCGAGCGCGCGCACCTGCGTGGCGACGGAGGCTTCAAAGGCCTCGAAATCAAACTCGGGCTCGCCGTCGAAGCCGAACGGGTGGCGCACGAAACGTGTGAGGATGATGGGGCCGAGGTCGCAGCAGCCGTAGGGCGGAAGTGGCTGCTCGCCACAATTGTGTACATACAAACCATTTGCGTCGAAGGCATGGACATCGGCCACGGTGACATCGAACACTTCTTCAAAACCGTCTTCGCTCAATGACTCGACGGTGGCGGTGAAGCGGTCGCGGTTCAGGCTGCGCTGGTAGCTGCCCAAGGCTTGCGCCAGCCGCTCGGCCTTGGCGGTGTCGGCAAAGCCGATGCATTCAGCATAGATGCGCAGGTTGTCACCGCTGATGATCAGTTCGTGCTGTGCCTGCGTCTGGTAGAGCTTGAGGCCACCGCGCCCGTCGGGCAAAAGGCGCTCCTGAGCCAACCGGCGGTTTTGGTGGATTGCCGAGGTAATGCCCAGGCGCAGCAGCATGCGCTGCGCCGTTTGCAACAAAGGCAAATCACTTTGGGATAGACGCACGTTGACGCCGTTTTCCTGAGTGCCCTGCACTGAGCCATCTGCGTCAAACAGCCCACGCAACAACCCTGCAGCAAAAGCAGAAGAGGCTTTTTCCATCGCAGGCGTGAGCGTTTTGTGTCCGGGTCTCATCCCCATTTCATGCGCCAAACGCCGCACCGCGCCAGAAGCCATGCGCGCCTCGCCTCGCCCGGCGATTGGGCGCTGGAAACCGGCAAAATCTACCCGATGCGCCAGCGTGGCCGCCGCCGCTTCAGCCGCCCGCACGATACCGGCAGCCCCGGTTAACGCGTAAGCCATCGCGCCATTGCCCACGGCTTTGAGTTCAGGCGCCCACACGGAAATCACCGCCTTGTCGCTTTTGAGCGTGCCGTCGCCCACCAGCAGGCCAAGCAGATAGCCTTCGGCCTCGGTGCCGATGCCATCCCAGCCGCCCAGCGCGCGGTGGTCGTGCAGGAGGATTTCGTCACCCGGCTGCAGTTGCCCCGC
>JBBRWN010000086.1:0-1521 GCA_038249155.1 Burkholderiales bacterium
CACGGGTAGATGACATGAGTAGTTGGCGGGCGAGCGCCGGAGGCGCTACACCCACCAACGTATGAAACAACCGACCGTCAATAACTCCGAAGTTCGCGCGGAGCAAGCCGCGAGCAAGCCGCATCAAAACATCAAACTGGGGCTGGACGTGCATGCCGAGTCCATCGTGGTGGCGCGCCAGATCGACCACAGCGCGCCGCAGCCGCCGCAGAAGTTCACCCCGGCCAAGTTTCTGGCGTGGGTCAAGACGCAGGTGGGCTTGGCCGACGTGGTCCACTCCTGCTACGAGGCGGGCGCGTTTGGCTTCGGGCTGCACCGCCAGCTTGTGGCGTTGGGCGTCCAGAACGTCGTGGCGCAGCCGGTCTGCCTGGATGAGCAGCACAAGAAAGTGAATCACGACGGGAGCGACGCCCTGGCTCTGCTGGCGCGGCTGGACCGGCGGGTGGCGGGCAACCCCCAGGCCCTGGCCATCGTGCGCGTGCCCAGCGAGGCCGAGGAACAGAAGCGCATCGAGAGCCGGCAGCGCGAACAACTCAAACGCGAGGTGCAACGCGTGGCCGCGCAAGGGCGCAGTCTGCTCCTCTCGCAAGGCTGGCACGAGAAGAACAAGTGGTGGCAGTCCGCCCGGTGGGAAGGACTGCGACCGCGGCTGCCGGCGTGGCTGGTGGCGCGGCTGGAGACCTTCCGGCGCGTGCTGGCCACCCTGACCACCGAATTGGCGGCGGCGACCCGGGCGGTGAGTGCGGCGGCGCCGGCGGTGCGGCCCAAAGGCCTGGGTGGCCTGACCTATGAAACGCTGGAACGCGAAGTGGGCGACTGGGGGCGTTTTCATAACCGGCGGGAGGTGGGCAGCTACACCGGGCTGTGCGGCGGGGTAAGCGCGAGCGGGAAAAGCCACCACCTGCTTTCCATCACCAAGCACGGCAACGCGCGCCTGCGCACCGCGCTGGTGGAGATGGCCTGGCGGCTGGTGCTGTGGCAGCCCGACTGCAAGCTGGTGAAGAAATGGTGGCGGGTGCTGGGCAACCCGCGGGCGACCAAGGCCGCCCGCAAGAAAGCCATCGTGGCGGTGGCGCGGCAGATGGCGGTGGACCTGTGGCGCTGGCGCACCGGACGCGTCCAGCCCGAGACCCTGGGCTGGGTGATGCTGGCCTGAGCACGGAGGAAACTTTCGCCTGGAAACAAATGATGAAGGCAGACTGCAGCGATTTGAAACGGCGCGCGCCCGGACGCGCCCTTGGGTCGGGAACGACCCGCAAGGTAGATGGGGCGCGCTCGTTTCCTGGCCGTGACCGGATGAGTCAACAGGTGCTGTCCGCCGGGGTGAACTGGCGGCCACGCACGGATAGCAGGTGGAGCAACGGACAAACGCTGCTCGCCCGCCGGGAAGACGTTTCGCTGAACGTGCGAGTCCAAGCCGGAAAGGAAAACCCGAAAAAGATCTGTTGAGAAAAAAACAGGAAACAAAAACCAGCCCGACGCCTCACCCCAGCCTTGACACTACTCATAGCAGGGCGCGTC
>JBBRWN010000087.1:0-1498 GCA_038249155.1 Burkholderiales bacterium
GAATGGCGCTTAAGTTTTTACCTGGCGGCGGAAGTGGCTGCCATGGCGGACTTGGCGGAAGTCGTGGCGCGGCCGGTTGAGCAAGGGATACTTCTTGGGTCGGCGCTTCACCGCTCTGGGTTCCCATCGGTCGGGCCGCAGAGGTACCAGATCGGCGGCGATGCCCCGCAGCATTTCGGCCCAGAGCAGCTTGCGCAAGGCCGCGCGCGGGGCCTGCGCGCTGGCTCCGCAAAAGCTGCGCAGGGTATCGAGCGTGCCGGTGAAGCTGAGCCGCTCCAGTGGCACGGCATGCTCGCGGGCGGCCTCGGCCATCACGGCGCGCGCCAGGTTGTGCGCGATGAGCAGCGCCAGGAGTTCGCGCTGCACCATGGCGGGACTCTTACAGCGCAGCGCGTCCAGACCGAGGGTGGTCTTTAGATCGTCCAGGCACATTTCCAGCCGCCAGCGCCGCAGATATGCCGCGGCGATCTCCTTGGCCGGATAAGCCACCGCATCGAGCAGCGTGGTCACCAGCGTCAGCGCGCGGGTGCGAAAGCCTTTTTGCTGCACGCGCTGGCGAATCACCCGCACGGTGATCTCCGCCGGCAGTGCGGCCCACTCCTCCGCCGTGAGATACTGGGGCTTTTGCCGGCCCTTTTTCCAGACGACGAGCCGCTCGTTGGGCCCGAGCCGCTGGCCGCGGCGCCAGTCGATTTTGCGCACCTTCACCCGGCTGATGAGATCGGTGTCGTGCTGGCGCGAGAGCGCGCAAGCCACGTAGTGCCCGGCGGCCCGATCGTAGATCGCGATGTCCTTGGGCTTGAGGGTGGGCAGCAGCTGGTGGAACAAACGCATCTCGCTGTGGTGGTAGTCGCCCCTGGCATGGTCGAGCACGCCGCCGCCGCGGGCGCTCCACACCACCAGCAGGTGCAGGACCGGAAAACCGCAACCCGGTTTTTGCGAGGAAGTCTGGGGATAGTCTTTTTGATTTTCCGGGGTGTCGGGCAGGCTCAGCGTGGTGCCGTCGAAGACCTTGACGGGACGGCCCTGCAAAGCCGGGTCTGGGGCGACGCGCTGGTCGGCGAGCTGCGCGCTGAGCTGGAGCGCCGCGGCGAACAAGGGCTCCGGCAGCCGCGCGCGCGCCTGGCAATAGGCGCTGGTGCCTTCGTCCACGGTCGGCCGGCCTTCGAGGACGAACATGGCCTGGAGCTGCCGCACGACCGACCGGCACGAGACGTTGAGCTGGAGCATCTGCCACAGGAAACACCACCAGGTGCGGCGCACCGAATAGGGCCGTTCGCGTGCGCTGGCCTGGGCCGGGTCCAGGGCGTCGAGCCCGGCCAGAAGCGGGCCGAGCCGATCCTCGAGCTTGTCGAGCGTGCAGCGGCGCAGGCTGGCGAAGGTGGCGGGGAGCCCGCGGCCCGGGCGGCGGTGAAACCAGCCGCGCCAGGAGGGGAAGAAGGGAGTATCGGCCATAGAGCGGTATATATACCGCTCTATTGACAGCCATGCTACCTTA
>JBBRWN010000088.1:0-1430 GCA_038249155.1 Burkholderiales bacterium
CGGCAGCGCCGGCACCGGCGTTGGCCAGAACATGATGAGCGGCAAGATCCATGTGAAGGGATTTGCGTCCAATGCAGCGGGCGCCACCGCGCAAGGCGGCCTGCTGGTGATCGACGGCGACGCGGGCCTGCGCTGCGGCATTTCGCTCAAGGGCGCCGACATCGTCGTCGGCGGCTCGGTGGGCAGCTTTTCGGCCTTCATGGCGCAGGCTGGGAACCTGGTCGTGCTGGGCGACGCTGGCGAGGCGCTGGGTGATTCGCTCTACGAGGCACGTATTTTTGTGCGCGGCCAGGTCAAGAGCCTGGGCTCGGACTGCGAGGAAAAAATCATGGACGCCGAGGCGCTGGAAATTCTGGCCGGGCTGCTGGTCCAGGCTGGCCACACCGACATTGATCCCGCCACTTTCAAGGTGTACGGCTCTGCCCGCACGCTTTATAACTTCCATGTTGACAACGCAGGAGCTTACTGAGATGAACGCACCTACCGACCATCCCCACGCACCGACCAGCCTGGGACAGACCCTGCCGCGCTTCTCTGCCACGTTCGATCCGCACACGCTGGCGGAAATCCGCCGCGCCGCCGCCACGGGCATCTACGACATTCGCGGCGCAGGCACCAAGCGCAAGCTGCCGCACTTCGATGACCTGCTGTTTTTGGGCGCCTCGATCAGCCGCTACCCGCTCGAAGGCTACCGCGAGAAATGCGGCACCGACGTGATCCTCGGATCACGCTTTGCCAAAAAACCGATTCACCTTAAAACGCCGGTCACCATTGCGGGCATGAGCTTTGGCTCCCTGTCGGCCAATGCCAAGGAAGCGCTCGGGCGCGGCGCCACCCTGGCCGGAACCAGCACCACGACCGGCGACGGCGGCATGACGCCCGAGGAGCGCACCAGTTCGCAGACGCTGGTGTACCAATACCTGCCGTCGCGCTACGGCATGAACCCGGATGACCTGCGCAAAGCCGATGCGATTGAAATCGTGATCGGACAGGGCGCCAAGCCGGGCGGCGGCGGCATGCTGCTGGGCCAGAAGATCACCCCGCGTGTGGCCAAGATGCGTTGCCTGCCCGAGGGCGTTGACCAGCGTTCGGCTTGCCGCCACCCGGACTGGACCGGTCCGGACGATCTGGAAATCAAGATTCTGGAGCTGCGCGAGATCACGGACTGGGAAAAACCCATTTACGTGAAAATCGGCGCCACACGCCCGTATTACGACGTGGCGCTGGCCGTGAAGGCCGGGGCCGACGTGGTGGTGCTCGACGGCATGCAGGGCGGCACGGCGGCGACGCAGGAAGTGTTCATCGAGCATGTGGGCATCCCGATTCTGGCGGCCATCCGCCCGGCGGTGCAGGCGCTGCAGGATCTGGGCATGCACCGCAAGGTTCAGCTCATCGTCTCCGGCGGCATCCGCAACGGCGCGGACGTGGCC
>JBBRWN010000089.1:0-1413 GCA_038249155.1 Burkholderiales bacterium
CATCCCGACGACGCCACCCCGACAGGCTGCTAGAGCAGTATCCCTCCGGCGTAGGCCGCCTACCTTTTCCGTTCGATCTGACTGACGCTTGGGGTCTTCGCAACGCCGGTTGGTCAGGAAGTGTCCACAATGGAAAAAATGGACACAAGTTTGCGCATCAGGCGGCGGCGCAGGTTGTGGCCCGAGGCGCTCAAGCGCGAGATCGTCGCGGCATCGCTGGCGCCAGGCGCGTCGGCCTCGGCGGTGGCGCGGCAATACGGAACGTGTCAACGACTTTGACGCACCTGTTTCTGAAATTTAGGCTTGGCTCTCAGCGCTACGGCTGGGTGGATTGATCCATGCGGCGGTTGGCTTTGCTGGCGGTGTTGGTGGCTTGTTGACGAAGCGCTCTGGGTTGTTTCGGCAGGCCCGATCGAGAGTGTTTTGCCGGGCAGCGTGAACGGCATCAGCTTGGCCATAATGGACCTGGTCTGGCGTCATGAGGCCGATGCCGCTGTGGTGGTGGTCCTGGTTGTACCAGTCGAAGAACTGCCGGCAGAAGGCCTTGGCATCCGCGCTGCAGCCAAAGCGGCGTGGAAAGCGCGGCTGGTACTTCAGGGTCTTGAAGTGGCTTTCGGAGAACGGGTTGTCGTTTGAGGTATGCGGCCGGTTGTGCGAGCGTGTGACGCCCAGATCGGCGAGCAGAAAGGCGGTGGCCTTGGCCTTCATTGGCGCGCCGCGATCGGCATGCAGGGTGAGTTGGCCGGGTGCGATCTGGTGCTGGGCGAGGGCGTCCTTCAGCAGCGGCTTGAAGAGGGCGGCACTTTCGACATCGGCGATGCACCAGCCGACCACGCGGCGGCTGAAGATGTCGAGGATGACGTAGAGGTAGAAGTAGGACCATTTTGCGGGCCCCATCAGCTTCGTGATGTCCCAGGACCAGACCTGGTTGGGTCGTTCGGCCAGCAGTTCGGGCTTCTGATAGGCGGGGTGGCGGAGTTGGGCGCGGCGTTCGCGGATTTCGCCGTGCTGTCCGAGGATACGGTACATGGTTCGGATCGAGCAGAGGTAGAGATCCTCGTCCAGCAGGCTGGCGTAGATTTCGGCGGGCGCCTGGTCGGCGAAGCGGGGCGCGTGCAGCAGGTCGAGGACAGCCTGCTGCTGCGGCGCGGTGAGGGCCCTGGGGGGTTTTGCGCGCTGACGGGGGATGCCGGGCGGTGCGGCGCGCCGGGCGCGGTGGCGTTGCAGGCTGGCGCGCGAGACGCCCATCGCGCCGCAGACCGCGCTCCCCAAGCCGCGGGCCGGCGGGCAGTCGACGAGCGCTGCGGTCACTGCCCGTCGTCGGTCGGCGCCAGCGGCAGGCCCAGCAACTCCGCCACTTTTTTTTGGACCTCGATGATGGCCTCGGCGCGGGCCAGCCGCCGGGTGAGACGG
>JBBRWN010000090.1:0-1399 GCA_038249155.1 Burkholderiales bacterium
ATTTTTCAATATTTCGAAGTCTGATTTTTTCTTCGTCAGAAAGGGTAAAAGGTTGAACTTTCATGTCTGTCAGTGTTGAATAATTATTGCCATTTTAGCACTTAATTAAAAGTGCAGTTAATTTATTATTACCGACTTATCACGCAATTTACTACAATGATCAAATGCCTAAAAAACCCAATGCAGCCGAAGAGTGGATCGCCGACAGAGTCGCAATGACAGCCCGCACACTGGCCCGCTGGCCAGAAACCTGCAGAGCCTCGGCGGCAGCTGCAACATTTTCAAAATTCACAAGTGCCATAGTATTACCTCTTTAAATAACGTTATGTTAACGCTATCTTTTTAATGAATTCAGGGGGCGGGGTCACGCCCGGCCGGGCGACGGCAAGCCGGCTGCGCCGTTTGCCTGCGTGTGAGGCCTGCGGCGCTTTAACCCGGTGCTTGGGTTGGTTGAACAGCGATCAGGCTTATTTCTGAGAATTTCCCAACCTTGTCAATACTAAACGGTCATATAGTGTTGACAAATTGAAGGAAAAACCCGTGAAACCCGTCGTCATCTACCGCCGCGTCAGCACCAGCGAGCAAGGAAAGTCCGGCCTGGGCCTGGAGGCGCAGGCCAGCGCCATGGCCCGGTTCTGCTCTGCCGAGGGTTTCGAGGTGGTCGCCAGCTTCGATGATGTGGGTAGCGGCAAGCTCGGGCTCGATGGCCGCCCCGGCCTGGGCGCCGCGCTTGCCAGGGCTGCGCGCCTGAAGTGCCCGGTGATTGTCAGCAAGTTAGATCGGCTCAGCCGCGATGTGGCTTTCATCAGCGGCCTGATGGCCAGGGGTGTGCCGTTCATCGTGGCCGAGCTGGGCGCCGACGTGGACCCGTTCGTGCTACACCTGTTCGCCGCGCTGGGCCAGAAAGAGCGCCAGCTCATCTCCCAGCGCACCAAAGATGCCCTGGCGCCGATGGTGGGCACGGGCCGGCTGGGTAACAAATCGAACCTGGCTGAGGCCCAGGCCAAGGGGCGCGCCGGCAACCGGGGCGCATCCGCCGCTTTTGCCAGCCGGGTCATGCCTCTGGTCGGGCGGCTCAAGGATGGCGGGCTGTCCATGAACGCCATTGCCGCACAGCTGAACGCTTCAAACATGCCCACGATGCGCGGGGGGCGCTGGACCGCCAAGGCGGTCAGCCGGGTGACTCAGTCCTGAAAAGCTGCCTTTCTCACAAGAGAACGTCGCAAAAATAGATATACTACCAAAATATAAAAAGTAGTAGATAGTCAAGTTGATTCTTTAAGGATTTCAGAATAGGCCCACGCCATCTTTTTGCGGGCCTTGCTCAAGTTGAATTGCCATCGCACCGGTGTTGCTTGGGCATTTCTCTCAGCGCAGATCGCGTCGAGTTCGCGCTGCA
>JBBRWN010000091.1:0-1387 GCA_038249155.1 Burkholderiales bacterium
GGTTTGCCGCCGTGATGCGCGACCAGGACCTGCATGCCGCACTCGGTCGGCAGCTGCGCTTTTCGCTGGCGGTGCTGGCTGTCGAGGTTCCGCTGGGCATTGCGCTGGCGCTGTCGATGCCGGCGCAGGGCTGGAAAGCATCGCTGGTGCTGGTGCTGGTGGCCTTGTCGCTGCTGATTCCCTGGAATGTGGTCGGAACCATCTGGCAGATCTACGGCCGCGCCGACATCGGCCTGCTGGGCGCCATGCTGCAAAAAATGGGCTTTGACTACAGCTACACCAGCAATGCCACCCATGCCTGGTTGACGGTGCTGCTGATGGATGTCTGGCACTGGACGCCGCTGGTCGCCCTGCTGTGTTATGCCGGCCTGCGCTCCATTCCCGATGCGTATTACCAGGCAGCGCGCATCGACGGGGCCAGCAAGTTTGCCGTGTTTCGCTATATCCAGCTGCCCAAGATGCGCGGCGTGCTGATGATTGCCGTGCTGCTGCGCTTCATGGACAGCTTCATGATTTACACCGAGCCGTTTGTGCTGACGGGCGGCGGTCCCGGCAATTCGACGACTTTCCTGTCGCAATACCTGACGCAAAAAGCCGTCGGCCAGTTTGACCTGGGCCCGGCCGCTGCCTTTTCGCTGATCTACTTTTTGATCATCCTGCTGCTGTGCTTCATTCTCTACAACTGGATGCAGCGCGTCGGCACCCAAGAGAAAGAAGGTGAACCATGAGCGCAGCACCGCCCCTTCGGGGGGCAGCGAACCGAAAGCGGAAACCAGCACTGGCGCAGTCTGTTGCAAGTTCCCGTCGCGGAACCGGCTTTGCCGGGCCGCAGGCGGGGCGGCCCCCTCGGGGGGCAGCGAACCACACGAAGTGGGAAGCGTGGGGGCATCATGTCTAAGCCGAAATTCCAGGCGCGCACGCTGTTTTTGCTGGCCTACATTGTGTTCGCGCTGCTGCCCATCTACTGGATGGTCAACATGAGTTTCAAGACGAATGCCGAAATTTTGTCGAGCTTTTCGTTTTTTCCGCAGCACTTCACCTGGGACAACTACAAGACCATCTTCACCGATCCGTCCTGGTATTCGGGCTACATCAACAGCCTGATTTATGTCGCCATCAATACCGTGATTTCCGTCAGCGTGGCCTTGCCGGCAGCCTATGCGTTTTCACGCTACAGCTTTCTGGGCGACAAGCATGTTTTCTTTTGGCTCCTGACCAACCGCATGACGCCGCCGGCGGTGTTTTTGCTGCCATTTTTCCAGCTCTACACCACCGTGGGGCTGATGGACACGCACATCGCCGTGGCGCTGGCGCATCTGCTGTTCAATGTGCCGCTGGCAGTCTGGATCCTGGAGGGTTTCATGAGCGGCATTCCACGGGAAATTGA
>JBBRWN010000092.1:0-1364 GCA_038249155.1 Burkholderiales bacterium
CACACTGCTCGACGACGGCACGCTGGCGCGCTACATCGCCGAGGATTCGATCACCGGCCTGACCTCCAACCCCAGCATCTTCGATGCCGCCATCGGCGGCGGCGAAGCCTACGACGCGGCCATCCACGCCAAGACGCTGGCTGGGCTGGCCGGTGAAGCGCTGTTTACCGAATTGGCGCTGGAAGACCTGCGCCGCGCGGCCGACCTGTTCCGTCCGGTGTTCGAGGCCACCGATCAGGCCGATGGCTGGGTCTCGATGGAGATCTCGCCGCTGCTGGCCGCTGACACCGCGGGCTCCATCGCGGCAGCCCGCCAGATCCACGACCAAGCCCAGCGCGCCAACCTGTTCGTGAAGATTCCTGGCACGCCACAAGGGGTGCCAGCGATCGAGCAAGCGATCTTTCTCGGCATCCCCATCAATGTGACGCTGCTGTTTTCCTGCGCCCACTACCAGGCCGCTGCAGAAGCCTATCTGCGTGGCATCGAACGGCGCCTCGCGGCGGGACTCGATCTGCGCGTAGGCTCGGTCGCCTCGCTGTTCATCAGCCGCTGGGACGTGGCTGGCAACGCGCAACTGTCCAACGAACTGCAGCACAAGCTCGGCATCGCGGTGGCCCAGCAAACCTACCGGGCCTACCGCGACCTGCTGGCTTCGACGCGCTGGCAGAAACTCGCCGCTGCCGGTGCGAAGCCTCAGCGCTTGTTGTGGGCCAGCACCGGCACCAAAGACCCTTCTGCATCCGACACGCTGTACGTCAGCGCGCTGGCCGCACCCGACACCATCAACACCCTTCCTGAAAAGACCTTGCATGCATTCGCCGACCACGGCCAACTGCAGGGCGTGATGCCGACCGACGGGGGTGACGCCGATGCGGTGCTGTCGCAGATCACCCGAGCGGGCGTGGATGTCCCTGCACTGGCCGCCAAACTCCAGCAAGACGGGGCGCAGTCTTTTGTTAAGTCGTGGCAGCAACTCATGCAGCGAATCGCCGAAAAATCGGGTGCGCTCAAGCCCGCTCCCGCTGCGTCGGCCATCGGCACATGAGCCAGATCATCAGCCCACTCGCCGGCAAGCCACTTCCGGCAGCGAAGCTCGTCAACATACAAGGCCTGCTGGCCGCGTACGCCGATCTGCAGCCCGACCCCGCCGTGCCGTCGCAGCGCGTGGCATTCGGTACCTCGGGTCATCGCGGCACCTCATTCGAAGGCAGCTTCAATGCGTGGCATGTCCTGGCGATCACGCAGGCCCTGTGCGAGTACCGCAAGGGCAAAGGCATCGACGGCCCGTTGTTCATCGGTGTGGACACGCACGCACTCTCAAAGCCAGCGTTCGATGACGCGCTTGAAGTCCTGGCCGCCAATGG
>JBBRWN010000093.1:0-1332 GCA_038249155.1 Burkholderiales bacterium
GAGCTGCTCGCCAAGCGCGATGTCAAGCGCCTGTCGAACCTGTGCAAATGCACCGAAGACGCCATCAAGGGCGCGATAGGCCTGATCGCCCGGCTCGACCCCAAGCCGGGCCGGCGCTTTGCCAATGTCGAACGCAATCTGGTCGTTCCCGACGTCATCGTCGTCAAGGCCGGCCGGGGCTTCAAGGTCACGCTGAACAGCGACGTCATGCCCCGGCTGCGGGTCCACGACATCTACGCCAGTGCACTGCGCCAGCATGGCGGCAGGGGCGGCGGCCAGGCGTTGCAGCAGCGGCTGCAGGAGGCGCGCTGGTTCATCAAGAACATCCAGCAGCGTTTCGACACCATCCTGCGCGTCAGCAATGCCATTGTCGAGCGGCAGAAAAATTTTTTCACCCACGGCGAACTCGCCATGCGGCCGCTGGTGCTGCGCGAGATTGCCGACGAGCTGGGCCTGCACGAATCGACGATTTCGCGCGTCACCACCGCCAAATACATGAGCACGCCGTTTGGCACCTTCGAGCTGAAGTATTTCTTTGGCTCCGGGCTGGGCACCGAAAGCGGCGGCAATGCGTCCAGCACCGCCGTGCGCGCGCTCATCAAGCAGTTCGTGGCGTCCGAAAGCCCAAAAAAGCCGCTTAGCGACAACCAGATTTCCGAAATGCTCAAGGAGCAGGGCATTGAATGCGCGCGCCGCACAGTGGCCAAGTACCGTGAGGCGCTGCGCATCGCGCCAACCAACCTGCGCAAAGCCTTGTGACCAACGCCCGGCGCGAATGGCCAGGCATCACGCAACATTAAAGCCAGTCATGAACCAACTCCAACTCTTCCTCCCCTGCGCCGCCGGCGTCGAGAACCTGCTGGCCGCCGAAGTCCAGCGCATCACCGGTACGGCCGGCAAGGCCTGGCGCGCCGGCGTGCAACTGCAAGGCTCCTGGCGCGACGCCCTGAAGCTCAACCTGCACAGCCGCCTGGCCCAGCGCGTGCTGATCGAGCTGCAGCACGGCCCCTACCGCAGCGAGCAGGACCTGTACAACGCGGCGGCCAGCGTGGCCTGGGAAATCTGGTTCACGCCCGCGCAGACCTTCAAGGTCGAGATCACCGCCCAGCACAGCCCGCTGCAAAGCCTGAACTTTGCCGCGCTGAAGATCAAGGACGCCATTGCCGACCGCTTCCGCCACAAGTTCAACGACGTGCGCCCGAGCGTCGATACGCGCTGGCCCGACGTGCGCGTGTATGTCCACCTGACCACCGACACGGTGACGGTGTACATCGACACCTCGGGCGAGCCGCTGTTCAAGCGCGGCTGGCGCGAGGACAAGGGCGACGCGCC
>JBBRWN010000094.1:0-1316 GCA_038249155.1 Burkholderiales bacterium
GGGTAGGCATCTAGCTCGTCGTGCTCGCGCCCGGCGCTCACCGCTTCATACGCCGCTTCAGCCGCCAGCATGCCGGTCTTGATCGCCGCATGGCTGCCCTTGATGCGGCTGGCGTTCAGATAGCCCGCCTCGCAGCCGACCAGCGCGCCGCCGGGAAACACCGTCTTGGGCAGGCTCAAGGCGCCGCCGACCGTGATCGCCCGCGCGCCGTAGCCAATGCGCTTGCCGCCTTCGAGGTAGTGACGAATCGCCGGGTGCGTCTTCCAGCGCTGCATTTCCTCGAACGGGCTCAGGTAGGGGTTGCTGTAGTCCAGTCCGGTGACAAAGCCCAGCGTGACCTGGTTGCCTTCGAGGTGATACAAAAAGCCGCCGCCGTAGGTGTCGCCGTCCATTGGCCAGCCGGCGGTATGCACCACCAGGCCGCTCTGGTGCTGGGCCGGGTCGATCTCCCACAACTCCTTGACGCCCAGCGCATAGGCCTGCGGGTCTTTTCCCTCATCGAGCTTGAAGCGGGCAATCAGCTGGCGGCCCAGGTGGCCGCGCGCGCCTTCGGCAAACACCGTGTATTTGCCGTGCAGTTCCATGCCCAACTGGAAATTGTCCGTGGGCTCGCCGTCCTTGCCCACGCCGAGGTTGCCAGTGGCCACGCCCTTGACCGCACCGGATTCGGTGTACAGCACCTCGGCGGCGGCAAAGCCGGGGAAGATATCCACGCCCAGGGCTTCGGCCTGACTGGCGAGCCAGCGCGTGACATTGCCCAGGCTGATGACGAAGTTGCCCTCGTTGTGAAAGCAGTCGGGCACCAGCCAGGCCGGGGTCTTGGTCGAGCCGGTCTCGCTGAGGAACAGCACCTCGTCGGCGGTGACGGGCTGGTTCAGTGGCGCGCCCAGCGCCTTCCAGTCGGGGATCAGCTCGGTGAGGGCTCTAGGGTCCATGACCGCGCCCGAGAGGATGTGCGCGCCGGGCTCGGAGCCCTTTTCGAGCACGACCACGGAAAGTTCCGTGCCTTGCTCGGCCGCAAGCTGCTTCAGGCGAATGGCCGCTGACAGGCCGGCCGGCCCGCCGCCGACCACGACCACGTCGTAGTCCATCGATTCTCGGGGGCCATACTGGGCCAGGATGTCTGCTGGAGTCATGATTTTTAAGTAAAAAGGCCTGTTGCGCACGCCAGTCGGGCGCATGCAGCTATGAATTCAGGAGTATTTTATTCCCGTGCCTGAATCAGCAAGGGGTTGAAAAAGTGGCCCTGCCCTTGCTGTGCTGGATATGCGCCAGCACCAGACAGCCGTCCGGACCGTTGTCCTCCAGGGTCAGAC
>JBBRWN010000095.1:0-1303 GCA_038249155.1 Burkholderiales bacterium
ACCTCAATGAATTGCTGATGCGCCTGCTGGCCCGGGACGACCCGCATCCGCTGCTGTTTGACGCCTATGCCGCCACGGTCCAGCTGCTCGCCAGCCAGAATGCCGATACGCTTCAGCTGGCACTGCGCGCCTTCGAGCTGCGCTTGCTGCAGGGCATTGGCTTGCTGCCCCGGCTGGACGTCGAAACCGCGACGCTGGCGCCGCTGGCCGCCCAGCAGCGGTATCTGCTGGTTGCCGAAGCCGGCCTGCGGCCCGCACATGACGATGACCGCTTCAGCTTGAGCGGCGAACACTGGCAGGCGCTGCAGCAGTCGCTGGGCGACCAGGCGCTGTTTTCCGACACGCTGCGGGCCTGCGTGCCGGCCGCCAATGAACTCAAAATACAGCTGCGCGCCTTGCTGCACTACCATTGCGGCGTCAGGGTTTTGAAAACCCGGCAGATGATGATGGACCTGCAAGCCCTTTAACGATTTATTCGATTGATGTCGCCATGATCGCCTTATTCCATTCCGGCCCCCGTTCGCACCTGCCCCATCCGCCCGGCACCCTGAAAACCGTGCTGTCGGTCAATGTCAACAAGGTGGCGCTGCTTCGAAATACCCGGCACCTGGACATTCCGAGCGTGCTGCGCGCCGCCGAGTTGTGCCTGCAGGCCGGCGCGCACGGCATCACGGTGCATCCCCGGCCCGACGAGCGCCATGTCCGTGCCGACGATGTGTATGAAATCGCCGCGATGATGAAGGACTGGCCGCACTGCGAGTTCAACATCGAAGGCAATCCGCTGCAAAACCTGATGCATTTTGTGCGTGACCTGTCGGCCCGGGGCCTGCCGCTGCACCAGTGCACCTTCGTGCCCGACAGCGAAGACCAGTTCACCAGCGACCATGGCTGGAGCTTTCCGCAGGATGCCGAACGTCTGCGGCCGCACATCGAATATGCGCATGCGCGCGGCGTTCGGGTCAGCCTGTTTATGGACCCGGTTCCCGAGGCCATGGCCGCCGCCAAAGGCATCGGCGCCGACCGGGTCGAGCTGTACACCGAAAGCTATGCCCGCAACTGGTCCGGCCCGGAAAAAAACAAGGCTTTAGACCACTTTGCGCAGACGGCGCGGGCAGCGATCGCTATCAATCTGGGAGTGAATGCCGGACACGACCTGAACCGTGACAACCTGGCTGAATTCCTGCGCGCGGTTCCCGGCGTGCTCGAAGTCTCCATCGGCCATGCGCTGATTGCCGACGCGCTGGAACTGGGTTATGCGGCCACGGTCAAGGAGTACCTGCGCTGCATCAACGAGGCGTTTGCG
>JBBRWN010000096.1:0-1300 GCA_038249155.1 Burkholderiales bacterium
GCCGGCCAGCGTGACGCATTCCGCGCAGCCCTTCCTCGACTGGGCACAAAACGTGTTGCCGCAGACCGACCTGCGCGCCGCGATCACCGCCGCCTGGCACCGGCCCGAGGAGGAATGCCTGCCGCTGCTGGTGCAACTGGCGCACACGACCGATGCCGCGCAGCGCGCCGCCATCGAAGCGGTCGCCACGCGCCTGGTGGAAGGCCTGCGTGGCAAGAAGGACGCCGGCGGCGTCGAGGCGCTGGTGCAGGAATTCTCGCTGTCCAGCCAGGAAGGCGTGGCGCTGATGTGCCTGGCCGAGGCGCTGCTGCGCATTCCCGACAACGCCACGCGCGACGCGCTGATCCGCGACAAGATCAGCCGGGGCGACTGGCATGCGCACCTGGGCAACTCGCCGTCGATGTTCGTCAACGCCGCCGTCTGGGGCCTGATGCTGACCGGCAAGCTGACCTCGACCAGCAGCGAGAAAAGCCTCGGTTCCTCGCTGACCCGGCTGATCGGCAAGGGCGGCGAGCCGCTGATCCGCCAGGGCGTGCACCGCGCCATGAAGCTCATGGGCGAGCAATTCGTCACCGGCCAGACCATCTCCGAAGCGCTGGCCAACAGCCGCGCACTGGAAAAAGCCGGCTTTCGCTATTCCTACGACATGCTGGGCGAAGCCGCCATCACCGAGCAGGACGCCGAGCGCTACCTGGCGTCTTACGAGCAGGCGATCCACGCGATTGGCAAGGCGTCGCACGGGCGCGGCATTCATGAAGGGCCGGGCATTTCGGTCAAGCTGTCGGCGCTGCATCCGCGCTACAGCCGTGCCCAGCGTGACCGCGTGATGGGCGAGTTGCTGCCGCGCCTGCTCAAGCTCACGCTGCTGGCGCGCCAGTACGACATCGGCCTGAACATCGACGCCGAGGAGGCCGACCGGCTCGAACTCTCGCTCGACCTGCTCGAAAGCCTGTGCTTTGAGCCGTCACTCAAGGGCTGGAACGGCATCGGCTTCGTGGTGCAGGCTTACCAGAAGCGCTGCCCCTATGTGATCGACTACCTCATCGACCTGGCCCGGCGCAGCAGCCACCGGCTGATGATCCGGCTGGTCAAGGGCGCCTATTGGGACAGCGAGATCAAGCGCGCCCAGCTGGACGGCCACGAGGGCTACCCGGTGTTCACGCGCAAGGTGCACACCGACGTGTCCTACCTGGCCTGCGCGCGCAAGCTGCTGGCCGCGCCCGATGCGGTCTATCCGCAGTTCGCCACCCACAACGCGCAGACCGTCTCCAGCATTTACCACATGGCCGGCAACAACTAC
>JBBRWN010000097.1:0-1283 GCA_038249155.1 Burkholderiales bacterium
AGCCGGTAGCCGGTCTGGTAGGCGGCGGCCAGTGCGGCCTGGCGCTGGGTGTCGGCCGATTCGATGCGGTAGGCGTCCAGCGCAATGTCCTGCGTGGCCGAGCCAAAGGCCACGGCCAGCGCGCACCACACCACCGGCAGCAGCGCCAGCTTGGGGTCGGTCAGCGCCATGCAGACCAGCGCCGTCATGATGACCGCCTGCGACAGCAGCAGCCAGCTGCGCCGCCGCCCCAGCCAGCGGGTCAGCAGCGGAATCGGCAGCCGGTCCACCAGCGGCGCCCAGGCCCATTTGAAGCCGTAAGCCAGGCCGACCCAGCTCAGGTAGCCAATCGTGGTGCGGTCGATGCCCGCTTCGCGCAGCCAGAAGCTCAGCGTGCCAAACACCAGCAGCAGCGGCAGCCCGGCCGAAAAACCCAGCAGCAGCATGCGCAGCGTGGCCGCTTCCGAATAGACGCGCCAGACCTCGCGCCAGCTGGGCTTGGGGACGGGCGCAGGCGCGCTTTGCGCAGGGCCGGCCGTTGCAGAAGATGGCGACGTGGAGAGAGGAGGTGAAAAGGTTTTGTCTGACATGTGGATTGCAGTTTGTGGCTATTATTCCTGCATGTGCTTTCTATGCGATGTCAAACACTCTTCCTGGCCGGGTCGGCGCGGCTTTTTATTGGCGGCTGCCGGATCAGCGGCCACGCTGGTTTCCGCGCCTTTGCTGGCCCAGGTGGACGTGGGCCAGTCGTCGAGCCTGCGCAACCTGGTGCCTGCCGAAGAGCTTGAAGCCGCCTCTGTCCAGCAATATGCAAAACTCCTGGCCGAAGCCAAGTCGCAAGGCGCACTGGCGCCACCGGGCAATGCACAGCTTCAGCGGCTGACCACCATTTCCAGGCGGCTGATTCCGCACGCGGCCCAATGGAACGAACGCGCCAAACAATGGCGCTGGGAAATCAACCTGATTGGCAGCAAGCAGGTCAATGCGTTCTGCATGCCCGGCGGAAAGATCGCTTTTTACACCGGCATCCTCGATCAGTTAAAGCTCACCGACGACGAGGCGGCCATGATCATGGGCCACGAGATGGCCCACGCCCTGCGCGAGCATGCCCGTGCCCGCATTGCCAAAAGCCAGGGCACCGGCACATTGCTGTCACTGGGCGCGCAATTGCTGGGGCTGGGCGAGTTGGGCAACGTGGCGGCCAATGTCGGCACCGAACTGCTTACGCTGCGTTTCAGCCGCGACGACGAAAGCGATGCCGACCTGGTCGGACTCGAACTGGCCGCACGCGGCGGTTACAACCC
>JBBRWN010000098.1:0-1261 GCA_038249155.1 Burkholderiales bacterium
CGCATTGAGTGCGCGCACCGTGGCGGCCTACCGGGATGCGTTCTTGCTGTTCCTGGACTTCGCCCAGACGCGGCTGCACAAGGCACCCACGGCGATGTTGCTGGCGGACGTGACGCCTGTGCGGGCGCCGGCACGAACATGCTGGTTTTTGGCCGGTTTGAAAATGCCGCCAGATTTGCGGCGGCAAAGGCGTGATTCGCTGGCCGGCGCCGGTTGGGCGGCGGCGCCTCAGACCTCGACCTGGGCGTTGGCGCGGTAGCTCTTGCCCTCGATGAGGACGGTCTCGGCGTGGTGCAGCAGGCGGTCCAGCAGGGCCGAGGTGAGGACGGCGTCGTTGTTGAAGATGCCGGCCCACTGCTTGAACACCCGGTTGGTCGTCAGCATCGTGGCGCCCCGCTCGTAGCGGTGGCTGATGATCTGGAACAGGCAGTCGGCGCCGAACTTGTCGATTGGCAGGTAGCCCAGTTCGTCGATGCACAGCAGCTCGGGTTTGACGTAGGCGGCCAGCGCCCGCTTGAGGCCGCCCGTGGCCTGGGCGGCGGCCAGTGTGTTGATGATGTCGATGGCGCCGGTAAACAGCACCGAGTGCCCGCGCTGGCATGCCGCGTAGCCCAGTGCGGTCATCAGATGGCTCTTGCCCAGGCCGGTGCCGGAGATAAAAACGATGTTGGCGCGCTTGGCGACGAAGTCCAGGTGGAAGAGGTTTTGGATCTGTGGGCGGTTGATCTTGGTGGGCCAGTGCCAGTCGAACTGGTCGATGGTCTTGAGCACCGGGAAGCGGGCCTGATTGATGCAGCGCTGGACGCGTCGATCCTCGCGGGCGGCGGCCTCGCCGTTGAGCAGCTCGGTGAAGTAGTCGAGGTGCGACCAGTGCTTGTCGGCAGCAGACTTGGCCAGCGGCTGGCAGTTCTCGCGCATGAACGGCAGGTTCAGCGCGGTGAGCTTGGCCTGCATCGACAGGGTGTCGGGGTGAGAGCGGGGATGGGCATGGCGCTCGCGCATGGGTAGCTCCTTGGGGTTGACCGTCACTGATCGTCACGGGCGGTCGTAGATGGACAGGTCGGGCTCGGGGATCTCAAGCTCGAGCAGATCGGCACCGCGGGTGAGTTGCAGGGCCGCTGGCTCGGGGCCGATGCGCTGGCGGGCGGCCAGGATGTTGGCGATGTAGTCGGCGCTGAAGGCCTGCAGCTCCAGCCCGTCGTCGATGGCGCGTGCCACTGCATCACGCCCGTGCAACTCGGCCAGGGCCAGGATCTGGCGC
>JBBRWN010000099.1:0-1251 GCA_038249155.1 Burkholderiales bacterium
AGCTCAAGCGCAAGCGCCGAGCGCAGTAGGGTTGAACCCAGGCCCGCTGTCTGGTAGGTTTCCCGCCAGCAACAGGACTTCGGTTCTGTTTGTGAGGTCAGCCGCTTCCTTCTGCCAAGATATGGGCGGCTGGCCGTTTTCTTTTCAAAACGCCGTCAAGCCAGAAAAACAAAAAACAACTTTCTGGTTGAACTGTCGGCATATTGCTAGTTTACTAGTTGTCATGCAAGCGGAAAGTTTCAGATTTATCACAGATGGCGAAATGCCCGTATATGATGCGGGCATGAAAAGATGCAGTGTGCAACGACAAGGCGTGGGGGCCAGATTGACCGACCTCCGTATTCAAGCAGGCCTCTCTCAACAGGAACTGGCCGCGCGGGTCGGTGTCCCTCTGGCGAACATCGGGTTCTGGGAACGAACCAGCACCCCGCCATCTTCCAAGGTGTTGCCGAAATTGTCTGAAGTCCTGGGCACGACGGTGGAAGAGGTTCTTACAGGCAAGGCTAAGATGATCGCCCGCAAGGGTGGCCCCGCCGGAAAGATGCGGCAGTTATTTGATGCCGCTTCTCAACTCCCGCGAAGCCAGCAACAGAAGATCGCCGCCGTTCTGGAACCGTTCATCCTGCAGCACGCCAGCGGGCATTGAACACCTTCAGCGGGATCGCCTTCGCCAGCTCTTCCCATCAAAGCTGATTTTCTTCTTTCAGTTGCCTTGCCCATGGTTGGCCAACCCGGCGCGAAGCTCCCCTGCGGTGTGACGGTGGCCGTTTCCGGCTTGCCCTGAGCTTGCCGAAGGGTAATCCGGATGCGGCGACCGGCGCACCGCGCTAAATCAAATCGGCTTGCGGTGAAGCTGGGCTTCCGGCGAATACTTGGAGCCGGATGACCGGTTTGACCGCATGCCGTCCTTGAAGGCCCGCCCCGACAGGCGGGCCGACCAACGCGCCAGCCCCCTGGACCACAAAGCAGCTAAAAGAAAGACGGGGAAAAAGCAACTGCCGGGGGCGTCCGGCGCAAGGGGGTCAAGCGGGCGAATGCCCGCGCACGGGAGCGCCCGCCGACAAGCCGGGAACAAAAGACTTTTTTCATGCGACGTGGCCTTGCGCGGTCAAGGGCGTCAGCCCAGCGCAAGGACATGTGTGAGGAGCCTGCGACGAACGAACGCATAAAAAAACTTTTGTTTACGGCGGAAGCACAGACCGTGACGGAGGACGGCTACTGCCGGACGACGGCGCGGGCTGTGCGAGGCGG
>JBBRWN010000100.1:0-1248 GCA_038249155.1 Burkholderiales bacterium
ACACCCTTGGCCCGGTCGTCGCCACTGATGCGGCCGCGGTACTGCAGCGACGCATCCCAGTAGGAGCGTGGTGCGGTGTATTTGTCTTCGTTGAACCAGTAGCGCAAGCCGGCACCCACGCCGGCGCCAACGGCCTTTTCGTGTCCCTGGGCATAGCCTTCATTGCGGTCAGCCCCCAGCACCACATGCGGAAAAACGACCAGCTTGGGATGGATGGCGTCCAGCCGGAAGCTGCGCCCGGCCTGGCCTTCAAAATTCGCATAGTCCTGCTTGAGCTTGATGAAGCGGCCCACCTCGGCATAGACCTGCGCAGTCCACCAGTCGGGCCTGTCCACGAGCAGATCCTGCCCCACGCCCCAGGAATACCCCGCCCGGACCAGCCAGTCGGTCTGGGACTTGCTGCCAATTTTCAGGCGCCGCTCCACGGCCAGAATCAGGTTGCTCTCCGAAAAAGGCTTCACCCGGGCACCCAGTGCGCCCTGAACCGTGGACGCGCCCGTGGGCAGATCGGCCTTGCTGTATAGCGTGCCCGCCAGACCGCCATACAGCTCCAGCAGGCGCCCGTCACCGTAGCCGAACGGCCGCCAGTAGGCTTCCAGCCCGCCTTGCAGGGTGTCATCGGCCGCGCCCGGCGTGAGCGACAGGCCGGAAACGGCAGCGCCCCGGTAGCTCAGCGAGCCATAGACCCCGGCCTTGCGTGTACGGTCGGCGACCGAGCGGCGTACAGAGAACAGCTGCGGCGGCGTCAGAGGCGGCTGTCCGGATTCGGCGACATCGATGGCGCGCCTGAAATAGCCCAGCGACTCCTCGTTGCGCCCCAGCCGGCCAGCCGCGTAGGCCGCATCCTGAAGCGCCGGATCGGGCAGCGCGTTGGCACTGGAAGCGCGGTCGAACGCTGCCAGCGCTGCCTCATCGTCTCCGGCCTGGACGGCCAGGTAAGCGGTATCGACTTCGGGCTGACCGGCAAAAGCCCCTTCGCGAAGCGCCGTATTGAAACGCTCGCGCGCTTCCTTCTTGCGATTGAGCTGCACCAGCAGGCCCGTTTCGCCGGCCGCGGAAACGCTGCCGCTGCGCAGCGCCTGCTCGGCATCGAGCACGGCCAGCGATTCCTGCCCTTGGCGCTGGCGCACCCGGCTGCGCAGGGCCAGCATTTCGCCATCGTTACCGGGCGACGCGGCCAGAAATGCCGTCGCTTCCTGGTCGGCCTGCGCCAGCTGCCCTGATGCCACCAGCGAATTGACCAGCAGC
>JBBRWN010000101.1:0-1229 GCA_038249155.1 Burkholderiales bacterium
GCTTTGTCGCGCAGCCAGTCAAGCGGATTGACGCCGAGCACAACGCGCTGGAGCTGAACGACCGCAGCCGCCTGGACTATGACTACCTGGTCATCACCACCGGCCCCAAGCTGTCGTTTGACGAAGTACCCGGCGCCGGACCGGCGGGCCACACGCATTCGATCTGCACCATCGACCATGCCGAGAAGACCTGGGCGGATTACCAGGAGTTCCTGAAAGCGCCGGGGCCGGCAATCATCGGCGCCATGCCGGGCGCTTCTTGCTTCGGCCCGGCCTATGAGTTTGCGTTCATCTTCAACAAGGACTTGCAGCGCCGCAAGCTGCGCAACAAGGTGCCCATCACCTACATCAGCCCCGAGCCCTATGTCGGCCACATGGGCCTGGGCGGCGTGGGCGACTCCAAGTCGATGCTGGAGAGCGAGTTTCGCAACCACGACATCAAGTGGATCACCAACGCCAAAGTCACCAAAGTCGAGGCCGGCAAGATGTTCGTCAGCGAGATGGACGACAGCGGCCAGCTCAAGAAAGAGCATGAGCTGCCTTTCAAGTTCAGCATGATGCTGCCGGCCTTCAAGGGCGTGGACCCGGTGGCCGCTGTTGAAGGACTGTGCAACCCGCGCGGCTTTGTGCTGATCGACGAATACCAGCGCAGCAAGAAATACCGCAACATCTTCTCGGCCGGCGTGTGCGTGGCGATTCCGCCGGTCGAGGTCACGCCCGTGCCGACCGGCGCGCCCAAGACCGGCTACATGATCGAGACCATGGTGACGGCCATCGTGCACAACATCGCCGCCGACCTGGCCGGCCAGAGCGCCACCGCCAAGGCCAGCTGGAACGCCATCTGCCTGGCCGACATGGGCGACACCGGCGCGGCCTTCGTGGCGCTGCCGCAAATCCCGCCGCGCAACGTCAACTGGTTCAAGAAAGGCAAGTGGGTGCATGTGGCCAAGGTCGGCTTCGAGAAATATTTTCTCTACAAAATGAAGAACGGCACCTCCGAGCCGATCTATGAAAAATACCTGCTCAAGGCGCTGGGCATCGAGCGGCTGGAGCGTTGATCCCTGATTCTTTGATCCTGAAAGAAACCCATGAACTGGTTCTCCAGAATGCGCAGCGCCACTGAACCGGCCGCCGCCCCCTTGCCCGGCAACGCCCTGGTGATCGACGTTCGCTCGCCCGGCGAATATGCCTCAGGCCATGTGCAGGGCGCGATCAACCTGCCCCTGGAC
>JBBRWN010000102.1:0-1222 GCA_038249155.1 Burkholderiales bacterium
CGCGCCATCGGCGCCGCATCGGTACACCCCGTCCAGCACCAGGCAGTGCAGATGTATGTTGAGGTTGGCCGCTGAGCCAAAACGCTGGATCAGCGTGACGGCGCCGCCGTGGCCCTCTTCGCCTTTGAGTCCAACGCCATCGAGCAGATGGCGCGTGACCACGCGCTGCACCACCTGCAGCACCGGTGTGACCAACTCGGGCTGCGCGGCCAGCAGCAAACGCAGCGGGATGGGCAGCGACAGCACCCACTGGCGTACCGGCACGCGCGGTATGACGCGATCCACCAGGTGGGCCGCGGTCTGCGACATGCGCCGGGCACCGCATGACGGGCAGAACCCGCGGCGCTTGCAACTGAAGGCCAGCAGCTTGTCGTGCCCGCAATCTCCACAGCGCAGCCTCAGGAACCCGTGGGCCAGGATGCCGCATTCCAGGAAGGCGTCGAACTCGTCCTTGACGAACTGCGGCAGGTCAGCGCCGGCAGCGTCTTCGGCCTGGGCGAAGAAAGTGGCGGCGTGCTGCTGCACCAAGCGGTACAGCGTGGTCTGCTCGGGGCGGTGGCGCTCGTAGTGGACCGGGGCGCCATCGCAATGCGCCCTCCCGGTCTGGTGAGTGGCGTTGGCTTGCACGCGCTGGGCATTTGGAATCTGGGATGGTGCAGCTTCTCAGGGCGCGCGGGCCAATGCATCCGCCTTTGTGAGGATCACCACCTCCCATCGCCACGGCAACGGCCCAGCAGCGGCGCAGTGCCTTGCCCGGCAGCGCCCGCCCCCGGCCATGCGGTGGCGGCCCTTGCGCGATGGCGTCCCCGGCACGATCTATCCATTGATCCGGGACGGCGCTTATCCACGCCCGCGCAAAGCAGGCGACCGACCAAGAAAGCCGAAAACGCTTATCCACGGCCGCGTGATCGGCGCCTCTCACGCAAGACGCGCGCGGCGGTGGGTAAGCCGCCTGGCTCGACAACGCCGGGGCCCGCTGTCAGCCGTGCTGACAGCACTGGCGCGAACACGCCGTCAATCGCTCATCAGGCAAATGGCGAGAACACTACTGCTGTTGCAAGACGCGTGAAATTGGCGCAGCATCGGCCCCGTTCAATTCCCCACTGGCTGAGTCAGCCCGGCTGATGCCCGTCACCGCATCGCCCATGCCCGCTTACGCGGGCGCCATCGCCGGCCTCATCTCCTGAAACCCGGCAGCCGAAAGGCTTGGAGATACTCGTCA
>JBBRWN010000103.1:0-1203 GCA_038249155.1 Burkholderiales bacterium
CTCCAGGCCGTTGGTCGTGCGCATGCGCACCCGGTGGGCCTCAGGCAAGTCGAAGACGGCAAAGCCCTCCGGCAGGTTGTTTTCGGCCCAGGCGGCCAGTTGCGGGTGGCTGACCCGCCAGTCCTTGAGTGCCGCGTTGAGCAGTCGCTGGGCTTCAATCGCATCGCTCGCATTGAAGATGCCGCGTATTTGCCGGGCCACCGGCGTACGCTGGTCGAGTCGGCTGACGTAGCCCTGCGCATTGCGTTGGAGGTGAAACTGGCAGCGCTGCCAGGGCACGCCGGGAAACATCGCCTTGCGCGCGGCCTTCAGGCCCGCATGGTTGTCACTGGCGAGAAACTTGACCCCGCGCAGGCCGCGTTCAATCAGGCTGTCCAGAAAGGCGCGCCAATGCACCTCGGCTTCTGATAGCGCCACCGAGACCCCCAGCACCCGGCGGTGGCCCGATGCGGTCACGCCGATGGCCACCAAAACGGCACAGTCCACCACCCGGCCCGCTTCGCGCACGCGTTCATACCGGGCGTCCAGAATCAGGTACGGCGTCTCATCCAGAGGCCGCGTACGCCAAGCGTGCAGGCCCGTGTCCAGCAGCGCCGTGCAGCGGCTGATTTGCGTGCTGGAGATGCTCACCTCCGGGCCCACCAGCTTTTGCAGCACTTCGATGACTTTGCGCGTGGAGACGCCCTGCACATACATCTCGGCGAGCGCCAGATTCATGGCCTGCTCCGAGCGACTGCCGCGCTCCAGGGCGCTGGGGTAAAAGCCGCCCGAGCGCACCTGCGGCACCTCGAAGGTGACTTCGCCCATGCGGGTCAGGACGGTTTTTTCCTTGTAGCCGTTGGCGTAATCCAGGCGCTGGGCGGAGCGCTCATACGGCGTGGCCTGAAGGTGTTGGGCGCGCTCAATGCGGGACGCTTCATTGACCAGGATGCGCAAGGCTTCGCCGGCGCCGTCCAGGCCATTGGCGAGCAGGCAGGCGTAGGCTTCGTGCAGAGGGTGATTGCAGTCATCGAGTTGGGTTCGTTGGGCCATGTGAAAACGTTCTTTCTGTTTCAGTCCAGGCTTGCCAGTCCGTGCTGTCGAGGGGGGGGGCCTCCGGCGGCCTGGCAGGGGCCTGATTGAAAAAATCCCAAAACCAGAAACTTCCATAAAGGTTCAGCTTCAATGGTCGGGGAAATTACAGAACGAATGTTGCACTACCTC
>JBBRWN010000104.1:0-1189 GCA_038249155.1 Burkholderiales bacterium
CGGCCAGAAGGAGTTGCTGTATGCGCTGTCGGGCGAGGACACGCGCGCCGCCAGCGACGCGATCACCGTCCGGGGGCAAAGCGCCGGCCGGATGAGCCCGGCGCGCCGCCGCCGGCTGGGCCTGCATTTTGTTCCCGAAGAACGGCTGGGGCGCGGTGCGGTGCCGACCTTGTCGCTGGCGCGCAACCTGCTGCTCACGCGCAAGGACGCAGTGTCGTCCAGCGGCTGGATCAGCGGCGGCAAGCTGCTGGCGCAGGCCCGGCAGACGATTGAACGCTACAAGGTCAAGTGCGGCGGACCGCAGGCGGCGGCCAAGTCGCTGTCGGGCGGCAACCTGCAAAAATTCATCATGGGCCGCGAGATCGACGCCGGCCCGGCGCTGCTCATCGTCTCGCAGCCGACCTGGGGCGTCGATGTGGGCGCGTCCAGCCAGATTCGCGGCGAACTGCTCAAGCTGGCCGGCGCCGGCTGCGCGGTGCTGGTGGTCAGCGAGGAACTCGACGAGCTGTTCGAGATCTGCGACCGGCTGTATGTCATGGCCAAGGGCCAGTTGTCGCCCTCGCTGCCACGCGCCGAGGCCACGGTGGAAAAGGTCGGCCTGTGGATGAGCGGCCTGTGGGCGCCTGCTGCAGGGAGTGCGGCATGAAGCTCGAAATCCGGCCCCAGCCGTCGTCGTTCTGGAGCTATGCCTCGCCCATCCTGGCGCTGCTGCTGACCGTGGCCATCGGCATCGGTCTTTTTATCGCGCTGGGCAAGGACCCGGTCAAGGGCCTGCAGGTGTTTTTCTGGGAACCCGTCAGGTCGCCGTATGCGATTGGCGAGTTGCTGGTCAAGGCGACGCCGCTGCTGATCATTGCGCTCGGGCTGGCGGTGTGCTTTCGCTCGAATGTCTGGAACATCGGCGCCGAAGGGCAGTTCGTGATGGGCGCGCTGGCGGCGGGCGGCATCGCGCTGCTGGCTGACAAGACCACCGGGCCGTGGATCATTCCGGCGATTTTGCTGGCGGGCGTGCTGGGCGGCATGGCCTGGGCGGGCATCACCGCCTTTTTGCGCGACCGCTTCAACGCCAATGAAATCCTGGTCAGCCTGATGCTGGTCTATGTGGCCGGCTTGATCCTGAACTACATGGTGTTCGGCCCGTGGAAAGACCCGAACGGCTACAACTTTCCGCAAACCCGGACGTTTGACG
>JBBRWN010000105.1:0-1093 GCA_038249155.1 Burkholderiales bacterium
CAGGAAGCGGTGCGGCTGGTCGAGGGTGGGCAGAGCATCGCGGCGGCAGCCAGATCGTTGGGCGTAGTGGAGCAGACGCTGTTCAACTGGGTCAAAGCCAAGCGGCAGGGCAAGGTCCAAGGCGCTGACAGTAAGAGCAAGGTCGTGAGTGCCGAGCAGATGGAGATCAGCCGGCTGCGGGCCGAGCTGGCGCGCGTGAAGATGGAGCGCGACATCCTGGGAAAAGCGACGGCGTACTTCGCGAAAGCGCAGAGTTGAAGTACGCCTTCATCAATCGCCATCGCAAGGTATGGCCGATCTCGGTGCAGTGCCGGGTGCTGGAGGCCAGCGTGGCCGGGTATCACGAGCACTTCGTACGCCTTGCAAGCACGGCACAGCGGCGCCACCTGAGCGACGACGCGCTGCTGGTGCACATCAAGGTCATCCACGCTGAAACACACGGCGGCTACGGCTGGCCGCGCACGTGGAAGGAACTGCTGGCGCGCGGCATCCGGGTGGGCAAGGAGCGGGTTCAGAAGCTCATGCAACTGCATGGCATCCGCGCCAAGGGCAAGCGCCGCTTCAAGGTCACCACGGACAGCAACCATGACCTGCCGATTGCACCGAACTTGCTGGACAGGCAGTTCGCGGTGGCCGAGCCGGACAAGGTGTGGGCGGGCGACATCACCTACATCCACACCGGCGAAGGCTGGCTGTTCCTGGCCGTGGTGATCGACCTGTTCAGCCGCCAGGTGGTGGGCTGGAGCCTGCGTGAGGATATGACGCGCGACATCGTCATCGACGCCCTGCGCATGGCTTGGTTCAAGCGGCACCCGAGCAAGACGGGTGGGCTGATGTTCCACAGCGACCGGGGCAGCCAGTACGCGAGCAACGACTTCCGCGACGTGCTCAAGGAGTACGGCATCACGGCGTCGATGAGCCGGCGCGGGGACTGCTGGGACAACGCCTGCAGCGAGACGCTGTTCGGCTCGCTGAAGGTCGAGCGGCTGTATGGGCAGAAGTTCGAAACCAGGCGCCAGGCCAAGGACGAAGTTATCGACTGGCTGCTCTGGTACAACCGGACTCGGCTGCACTCGACGCTGGCCTACGTCAG
>JBBRWN010000106.1:0-1093 GCA_038249155.1 Burkholderiales bacterium
GCGCGTGGCGTTGTCGGGAATGCGCAGCAGCGCCTCGGCCAGGCACATCAGCGCCACGCCTTCCTGGCTGGACAGCGAGAATTCCTGCACCAGCGCCTCGACGCCGCCGGCATCCTTCTTGCCGCGCAGGCCTTCCACCAGGCGCGTGGCCACCGCTTCAATGGCAGCGCGCTGCGCGGCATCGGTCGTGTGCGCCAGTTGCACCAGCAGCGGCAGGCATTCGTCCTCGGGCCGGTGCCAGGCGGCGGTGATCGCGGCGCGCAGGTCGGTCTGCGGCAACACGTTTTGTGCCCAGTCGAGGAAGGGCTGCGCGGAATGCGTCACGCTGGCCGGCGGCGCCAGCTCATCGGCCTCGTCAGGCTCGGCCATTTCAACCAGACCGGTTGCACCTGAGGTTGCACCCAGGGGCGACAGGCCCCGTTCTATGCTTTCGACATACTGCAAGACCGCTTGCTTGATCAGCCAGTGCGGCGCCCGGCCCTGCTGGGCAGCGGCCTCCCGGATACGGGTTCGAAGCGTTTCATCAACCTTGAGGCCGAGCGTGACTGTGGACATGGGTTGCACCTTTTTTACAAAGTAAGTGCAACCAATTTTATAAAAGGTGCAACCCGAACGGAATACGGGTTAACCCTCTTATCCCGTACCTCTGGGATGGCATGAAGCGCCCACCCGAAAAGGCGTTCATCTGTGCGAAAAAGTCAAAAGCACCCCGCCCTGGAATACGGCTTTCCATGCTGGCGCTGTCATTTGTGCGGCCTACAATCGCAGACCGTACAAAAAAAGTTGACGGCCGCACTGACCGTTTTAGCTGGAGACCTTCTCAATGCTCACCCCATCCGCTGCGACGCCCCACGATCTTGAAACGGAGCGCAACGAAAAACGCGCCGAACTGCACCGCGCCGCTCTGGAATACCACGAATTCCCCACCCCCGGCAAGATTGCCATCGCCCCCACCAAGCAGCTGACCAACCAGCGCGACCTGTCGCTGGCCTACTCGCCCGGCGTGGCGGCGCCCTGCGAAGAAATCGTCAAGGACCCGAACGCCGCCTTCAAGTACACCAGCCGGGGCAACCTGGTGGCCGTCATCACCAAC
>JBBRWN010000107.1:0-1086 GCA_038249155.1 Burkholderiales bacterium
AGCTCAAGCGCAAGCGCCGAGCGCAGTAGGGTTGAACCCAGGCCCGCTGTCTGGTAGGTTTCCCGCCAGCAACAGGACTTCGGTTCTGTTTGTGAGGTCAGCCGCTTCCTTCTGCCAAGATATGGGCGGCTGGCCGTTTTCCTTCAAAATACCGTCAAGCCGATTTTCTTTCGTTTTGACATGGCCTCAAGTTATCTGCATTATGGATAACAATGCAAGCGAAAAGGATAACTTTCATTCCCAGCCCGTATGATGTCGTCATGAATACGGGCAGACCAGCTTCACAACCACGCACGGCTTTTGGCCAGCGACTGCATGCCGCACGCGAAGCGCGCGGCCTCTCCCAGGCACAAGTAGCAGAGCAATTGGGAATGTCTCAGAACGCTTATGCGTGCTGGGAACGCAAGCCTGTTGCCTTGCGTCCCGATCAAGTAGAACAGCTTGCAAAAATTCTCAGCGTTTCCATAGACACGCTCTTTACCGGCAACGAGGGACTAGACCGCAAGGGCGGCCCAATCGGTAAGGCCCGTCGCGTTTTCGACGAAGTCAGCCGATTGCCGCGCAAACGACAGCAACGGATCCTAGGCGTCGTCGAGGACATGCTCTCCGCGCAACGCATGACCGTCAACGCATAGGCCGCCCAAATCATAAAACACGATCTGAAACGTTTCAGATCGTGTTTTCGCCTTCGCCAGCTCTTCCCATCAAAGCTGATTTTCTTCTTTCAGTTGCCTTGCCCATGGTTGGCCAACCCGGCGCGAAGCTCCCCTGCGGTGTGACGGTGGCTGCTTCCGGCTTGCCCTGAGCTTGCCGAAGGGTACTCCGGATGCGGCGACCGGCGCGCCGCACTAAATCAAATCGGCTTGCGATGAAGCTGGGCTTTCGGCGAATACTTGGAGCCGGATGACCGGCTTGATCGCATGCCGTCCAGGGAAGGCCGCCGCCGTCCTCGGCGGCCGACCAACGCGCCAGCCCCCTCGATCATAAAGCAGCTAAAAGAAAGACGGGGAAGCAGCCAATGGCCGGGGGCGTCCGGCGCAAGGGGGAAAAGCGGGCGAATGCCCGCGCTGGGGAGCGCCCGCCGCC
>JBBRWN010000108.1:0-1071 GCA_038249155.1 Burkholderiales bacterium
ATGGCTGTGATGTTGCGCAGCGAGGCATCGGCCGCGCTGTCACCGGGCACGCGCTGGGCGGCTTCAATGTCGTGTAAATGGATGCCGTTGGAGAAAAATTCGGCACCACCGGCCAGCACCAGCACCTGGGTCGCCCGGCTGCGGGCCCACTGCAAGGCGTCACGCAGGCGCTCACATTGGCGTGTGGACATGGCGCCGTTGTGAAAGTCAAAGCTGAGCCAGCCGACACAGGCACCCGCAGGGCCGAATTCGCGGTAACCCAGCTCATCCCATTCGTCTGACTCGGCAGGCTGTGCAGCGCCAGCACGTATCAGCGGCACGCTGGACTCTGGCAAGGCAGCTGCCTGCGCGGCAAACACCCGGGTGGCCGCGAGTTTGAGGCCTTGTGCGCCGTCAGCTTGCGCTGGCAGGCCGTCGTCCAGGCGCACATGGCCGATCCACACCGCACCGTCCACCGTGCGCCTGAGCAAGGCCGGGCCGCGGCGCGCCAGCAACTCACCCGAGGTGCTGGCCGCAAAGGGCTGCAGCGCGGCGGCACTGGCAGGGTGCGCGTCAAACAAACGGCAGGGTTGGCACCACAGGGCATCCAGCACACCGGGGTAACCGTCTGCGGCAGCGATCTTTCGCAACACCGTGGCCGTGTCATCCATTTGCCAGTCAATCCGGCGTAACTCTTGTTTTAATAGTGGCATCCACTTATCTGATAAGGGCTGCAGGCCAATTTGTTCAATATTTTCTGCCACCATGGTGTCAGGCGTAAAACCTTGCAAGGCGCGCAGCACGGCCACCACGGCAGCCTGCGTGACCTCGCGCCGGTAAACGCTGGACTTGGTGCAACCGGGGCGCACCGCAAACGGCTGCCACGCCCAGACCGCACCGGCATCCAGTTCGGCGCTGGCTTGCAGCACCGTCACGCCCCACTGTGTGTCGCTGCGCATCAGCATCCAGTCCAGCGCGCTCGGGCCCCGGTCGCCGGGGATGCCCGGGTGCACCACCAGGCACACCGTGCGGGCCCAAACGGTTTCGGGAATGCGCCGCTTCAGGTATGGGGCCAGCACCACATCGGGCTTG
>JBBRWN010000109.1:0-1016 GCA_038249155.1 Burkholderiales bacterium
CAGCACCTGGGCCAGCAGCCCGGCCGTGGGCAGGCCCTTGTCGATGACCTGCGCGGGCACCGGCGCCTGGGTCAAGGTCTGGCAGCGGGCGCAGGCCCATTTGCCCCGGATGTGGCGCTCCACCGTGAACACGCCTGGTGTATAGTCGAGTTTTTCGCTGATATCTTCCCCGATACGCTTCAAGGCGCAGCCGCAGCCCGGGGTGGTGCAGACGGTTGACTCGGGCTCGTGGGTAATCTCCACGCGGGGCAGCCCGGGCGGCAGCCGGGCACGTTTGGGCTTGTCGGCCTGGGCCGGTGCCCGGGGCGTGGGCGCCAGCTGCTCCAGCTCGATCTCGATGGCGGCCATGTCGGCGTCCAGCGTTTCATCGAGCAAGCTGAGCTGCGCGGCATCGAGCTGCTCGCAGCTTTTGCCAAACCGCCAGCGCTTGAGAACGGCCATCTCGTGCGTGAGCTGGTCTATCCTAAGCGCTCCATAAAGCCCAGCCTTGTCGGCGGGTCCTGATTTGCGCATGCTTGGGGCATCTCAATTGAAAGGGAGCAAGCATGAAGATGGGAATGGAATTTTGGACGCAGCATGTAGCCGCGGCCAAACTGCAAGGCGCTTTGGCCAGTGCCTATGCCAAGCAGCATGGGATTTCGGTGACGGCTCTGTATTACTGGCAGCGCAAGCTGAAGGCGCCGAGCGGCGTGCGCGCCCCGAGCCCTCCATTGGGCAAATTCGTGGCCTTACGCGTTGTCCCGGCCGTTGTTGAGGCGCCGCCAGCGTGCAGTTGCACGCTGGTGCTAGCCCCTGGCATGCGCCTGGAGTTGACGCAGTTGCCTGCACCGCAGTGGCTGGCCGCCCTGGGGCGTGCCGCGCAGGAAGCGCGCTGATGCACCCGGGTTGCCCGATCGAGCAGGTGTATTTGTGCCGCGAGCCGATTGATTTCAGAAAGCAGATCGACGGCTTGAGCGTGCTGGTCGAGCTTGAACTGGGCCTGAGCCCGTTTGCCAGCGCGCTGTACGTCTTCACCA
>JBBRWN010000110.1:0-1016 GCA_038249155.1 Burkholderiales bacterium
GGCACCAAAGCGGGCCAGACAGCGGCCAACGGCTTTGAAGCCCTGGCCGATCTCGACAGCGACGGCAACGGCAAGTTCGACAGCAGCGACGCCGCTTTCGCCAGCGTGTACCTGTGGCAGGACGCCAACCAGGACGGCGTGAGCCAGGCCGGCGAGCTGCACACCTTTGCCGAGCTGGGCGTGCAAAGCATCAGCGTCGCCGGCGCGGCTGGCAGTGTTGATCTGGGCGGGGGCAACACCCAGGCCCTGAGCGGCAGCTTTACCCGCAGCGACGGCACGGACGCCCTGGCCGCCAGCGTGCTGCTGGCGGGCAACAACTTTTACCGCCAGTTCACCGATGACCCTGTTGTGACCACCGAAGTGCAGGCCCTGCCGCAAATGCAGGGCAGCGGCATGGTGCGCGATTTGCGCGAGGCCATGAGCGGGGGCACTGAACAGGCAGCCGCCTTGCAGCAGGCCGTGCAAAACTTTGCAAGCGGAACGACGCGAGACGCGCAGCAGGCTGCGGTGGATGAAGTGATTGCCCGCTGGGGCGGCACCTCCAGCATGTCAACCAGCATTGACATAGATAGGAGGCCTTCCTGGACTGCGGTTTGGTATGCCTGCGATTCAACTGGTGTATGGAGGAGATATTCCTCATGTTCTGAGATTACAGACATCGAGTCCTTTGCAAGCTCGCATCCAGATGACTATGCACGATGGTTGGCGCTGGAGCAGTTTAATGGCAGCACCGTGATGAACCGGATGGTTCAAGACACGGGTAGCTCTTGCACGGTTGCGCCGAGCAGCGAGCAAACAGCGCTACTGAACAATGCTTATCAGGCTTTGCGCGAGAGCGTTTATAGCGCGCTGGCGACGCAGACCCGGCTCAAGCCCTACCTGGACAGCATTGCGCTGGTGATTGATGAAAACGGCATCCGTTTTGACACCACGGCCCTGAACGCCAAACTGGAAGCGCATAAAACTGCCGACTTCAAAAACGCTTTAGGTGATCTGGTTGATTTGACCCGCTATCA
>JBBRWN010000111.1:0-1011 GCA_038249155.1 Burkholderiales bacterium
GGCCAGGCTGATCTGTCTGGAAGGCGCCGACGAGCCAACCTACCTGAAAGCCGAGCGGCATCTGGAACAGACCGGCGGCATTGCCGTTTCGGCGCGGCAAATTCAGCGGGTCGTGCAACGGGTCGGCGGCAGCGCTCAACAGTGGCAGGAACGCGAGCGCCCACCCGGCGAGTGCGCCGCGCCGGTCCTGTATGTCAGCGCCGACGGCACGGGCGTGCCGATGGCGGCCCCGGAGTTAAAGGGCCGACGCGGCCAGCAGGCCGACGGCACGGCCAAAACCCGCCAGGTTTATCGGGGCTGCGTCTTCACCCAGCACCGGACCGAGGAGCAGGGCCGTCCGGTGCGGGACTATGAATCCACAACCTATGTTTCGAGCTTCAAGCCCATTGATGAGTTCGGGCCGTTGTTGCGGCAGGAAGCCATTGGCCGCGGGATGGGCCGCGCCGGCCAGGTGGTGTTGCTGATTGACGGCGCGGCGGGGCTGGAAAACATGGGCCGGCTGTGCTTCAAGGACTGCGTGCAAATCGTGGACTTCTACCACGCGATGGAACACGCCGGCCAGGTGTTGGAGGCGTGGCTCGGCAAAAGCCATCCCGATTACCAGAAGCGGCTGCGCCGTTGGGCCAAACGGCTGCTCAAAGACAAGGTCCAGGCCTTGATCCAGGAGACGCGCCAACACTGCGCGGGCACACCGCAGGCAGCGGCGGTGGAGCAGGCCTTGGGTTCCTTCGTGCGCAACGTGAACCGGATGCAATCCGGCACGTTGCGCGCGGCGGGCTGGTTCATCGGTTCCGGGGTGGTGGAAGCGGGTTGCAAGACCGTCATCGGGGGGCGATGCAAACAATCCGGCATGTTCTGGTCGAAGTCCGGAGCCGAAAACATCCTCGCCCTGCGCTGCCTTCACAGCAGCCGGAGCCTGGAAAACTTCTGGAAATACAGACTCAACCACCACGCCGCGCGCAACGACACCCTGCCGCTCGCAGCCTGAAGGAAGAATTTTGTCTCACACCC